>UCJA01000001.1 GCA_900472675.1 Hyphomicrobiales bacterium | reverse complement strand
CCCCCACCCCCCATGCTTGCCCCGTCTCGCCACTTCGTCCATCTTGGTCGACGCCTTGACCTGCGGGAGAGCCGAACACGTGCAGATGGATAGTGAGAGAGAGCGGGACACGCTGCCCCAGGTGCAGCCATGCGGCTGAGCGCCTTCCTGGCTGCCCATCCGGCCTGCGTGATGGTGGAGATCGTCGAAGCCCGGGGCTCGACGCCGCGCGAGGCGGGCACGGTCATGCTGGTGGCCCAAAATGCTCTCTGGGGCACCATCGGCGGCGGCCAGCTCGAGTACATGGCGATCGACAATGCCCGCGCGCTGCTGGATGGCTCCGGCGGCAAGGCCACGATGGATATTCCGCTCGGCCCCGAAATCGGCCAGTGCTGCGGCGGCCGCACTTCGCTCTCCTTCCACCCCATGACCCCGGCCTTGGCCGCGGGGCTGGAGGAGCGGATGCGGCAGGCGGACGCGGCGCGACCGTCCGTCGTGCTGTTTGGCGCCGGCCATGTGGGCCATGCACTGGCGCGGGCCTTAGCACCCCTGCCCTTTGCCGTGACGCTGGTGGAAACCCGGGCCGAGGCGCTCGAGGACCTGCCGCCCGAGCTCACGACGAGGCTCACACCCATGCCGGAACGCGAAGTGGAGACGATCCCGCCGGGCGGTGCAGTCCTCATCCTCACCCATGATCACGCGCTGGATTTCCTGATTGCCGAAAAAGCCCTGGCCCGCACCGACCTCGCCTATGTCGGCATGATCGGCTCGGCCACCAAGCGCGCCACCTTTTCCCATTGGCTGGCCCGTCAGGAGGATGCCCCGGGCGAAGCGGAGACGCTGATGAAGCGACTCGTGCTTCCGGTCGGCGGCACGCAGGTGCGCGACAAGCGACCGGAGGTCATTGCCGCGATGGTCGCCTCCGAACTCCTGGTCACCTTCGCGGCGAGGGAAACGAGCCACGCCTCGGTCAGAGACCGGGCTGAGACCGGATGAGGCGCATCACCGCGCGCGCCCCATCATCGTTCGGCGCCCCGCGTCTGCTCCGTCCGTCGATCAGCCCGAGGTCGCGCTTCAGCGACTCGCTCATCTCTTGCGGATCCAGTCTGTTTTGATGGGTCGGGCGCTTGAGACGAAGCCAGTTCAACAGCGGGACAGCCGGAAGCAACCTGAAAGCCGGTTGGCGCAGGGTCGTAAACATTGTGCAACTCCAGAACGATAAGGCAGTATGCCTTGTGATGATCTGGCGCTATCCTGCGCTCGTTGCACCGCGTGATCCAATCGAAACGCAAGGGCGATAGATCAAGAGAGCTGATGCATGAAGATGTCGCGACAGTTTCCACTGAATGCGCTTCGCGTATTCGAGGCGGCCGCAAGGCTGATGAGTTTCACAAAGGCCGGCGAGGAGCTTGGGCTCACCCAGACGGCGGTCAGCTATCAGGTGAAGCTGCTGGAGGACACGCTGGGGGAACCGCTTTTCCTGCGCCGCCCGCGACAGGTCACTTTGACGCCTGCCGGCGAACGCCTGGCGCCAAGGCTCAGCGAGGCCTTCGCGCTGATGGGCGACGCGATCGCCAGCCTCAAGGACACAGCCGATGGCACGCTGGTGATCCATTCGACGGCAACCTTCGCCGCGCGCTGGCTTGCCCGCCATATCGGAACCTTCCAGCTGGAGAACCCAGGCATTGCGGTCAGGCTCGAAACCTCGCAGGAGGTCGTCGATTTTTCCCGCATCGAGGCGGATGTGGCGATCCGCAGCGGCAAGGGCAAATGGCCGGGGCTCACCGCAGACCTGCTGGTGAAGAACCATTTCACGCCCATGCTGAGCCCGGACCTTGCCGACACCGTCGGCGGCATAAACCAGCCCGCCGACCTGCTGAAGCTGCGGCTGATCGATCCGGCAGATCCCTGGTGGCTGATCTGGTTTGCGGCAGCCGGAGTGCCGGACGTGGACCTCAGCGGCCGCCAGAGCAGCCGTTTCGGCGCGCAGGCCTTCGAGGCGGCCGCAGCCGTGGCAGGCCAGGGCGTCGCCATCCTCATGCCAGAGTTCTACACCGACGACGTGGCGCTCGGTCGCCTCGTGCAGCCCTTCGACGTCGTTGCCGACGACGGCAGCGACTACTGGCTGGTCTATCCCGAAAGCCGCCGCAACGTGCCCAAGATCAGGGCCTTTCGCAGCTGGCTGGTCGCCGCCATGGCCAGGCCCTGGCAGACGTCGCGATAAGGTCCTGGCTCTGGCTCTCAGTAGCTCATGTCGGGCGCGTAGAAACAGCGCAGCGTATCCTCGTTGGGATAAAGACAGAGGTGATACTCGCTGTCCTCCGAGCGGCGCGCTTCGCTCTGACCCACCACAAAATCATGGCGGCGGGTGATCAGCCGGTGATCGCCCGGCCCAATGATGATCTCATAGCCGCCCTGGACCACCCGCACGTTGCGGGTCGAAATCATCTGGCAATCGCCGGTGTGGTTGTCGCCGTTGCAACAGAAGCCGTCATACTTGAAACCGCTGATCGCCTCGTGGGCTGCAGCGGGTTTAACGGGGATGCAGGATACATATGCCATGAGAACGCATGTCCGAATACCACGCATTGGCTATTTCTCCGTTGATGATGATCATCACCGGCGAGCTACGACGCAAAACCGGGCTTCGCCGGGCATCTTGCAAGGGAAATGATAGGTGAGTCGCGTTCGCGAGCTGAGCCTATTTTTTAAGCGCGCACAATTTGGATGCTTTGGCGCGGGATGTCCTGCGACAGCGTTAACTTCCCATCCCGGTGTGTGTTCCCCTGTGGGAACAAAATTGCGGGCGCGGAAGGTGTCTTGGCACATCACGCTTTTTTTCGCACAGTGCCGCGTGACACGATCAGGGGGACACTGAATGTATGAATACGCCGTCGCCTGGGAGTGGCTGAGCTTCGCCGCCCGCTGGTTCCACGTCATCACCGCCGTGGCCTGGATCGGCTCGTCCTTCTATTTCATCGCGCTTGATCTTGGCCTGGTGAAGCGTCCCCACCTGCCGGCCGGCGCCTCGGGCGAGGAATGGCAGGTGCACGGCGGCGGCTTCTACCACATCCAGAAATACCTGGTCGCCCCGTCCCAGATGCCTCAGCACCTCACCTGGTTCAAATACGAAAGCTATTTCACCTGGCTGTCCGGCTTCCTGATGCTCTGCATCGTCTATTACGGCGGCGCCGACCTCTTCCTGGTCGACCGCTCGGTGATGGACCTGGCGCCCTGGCAGGCGATCCTGATCTCGCTCGGCTCGCTCGCCTTCGGATGGCTCGTCTACGACCAGCTCTGCAAATCGCCGATCGGCCGCAACACCTGGGGCCTGATGGCGGTGCTCTACATCGTGCTGGTCGCCATGGCCTGGGGCTATACGCAGGTGTTTACCGGCCGCGCCGCCTTCCTGCATCTGGGTGCGTTTACGGCCACCATCATGTCGGCCAATGTCTTCATGATCATCATTCCCAACCAGAAGATCGTCGTGGCGGACCTGATCGCCGGCCGCAAGCCGGATCCGAAATACGGCGTCATCGCCAAGCAGCGCTCGCTGCACAACAACTACCTGACCCTGCCGGTCATCTTCTTCATGCTGTCGAACCACTATCCACTGGCCTTTGCCACCACCTTCAACTGGGTGATCGCGGCGCTCGTCTTCCTGATGGGTGTCACCATCCGCCACTGGTTCAACACTACGCATGCCAGGAAGGGTAAGCCCACCTGGACCTGGCTGGTCACGGTCATCCTGTTCATCGTCATCATCTGGCTGTCGACCGCGCCGAAGATGCTGACCGGCGAAACGGATGCGGCGCTCGGCCCCCCGACCACCGCGATGAGCCAGCGGTTTGCCGCCAACAGCCATTTCGGCGCCGCTCGCGACATCGTCCAGGGCCGCTGTTCCATGTGCCATGCGGCCGAACCGGTCTATGAGGGCATACATTTCACGCCGAAGAACGTGATGCTGGAAACCGACGCGCAGATTGCCAGTCACGCCCGGGAGATCTACATCCAGGCCGGCCGCAGCCACGCCATGCCGCCCGGCAATGTCACCTCCATCTCGCCCCAGGAGCGCAAGCTGCTGGTGGCCTGGTACGAAAGCACCCTCTCCGAATGACCGAAACAAAGCTGATCCGCGGCCGCCTGCTCTCCTTCAAGCGGGCGCCCCTGTCGCTGGCCGATAGTGACAGCTACACCTATGAGCACGATGGCGCCCTGCTGGTGTCGGACGGCAGGATTGCAGCAGCTGGCGATTATGCCGCGGTGAGGCAGGTGGCGCCGGAGGGGACGCCGGAGATCGACCACCGGCCGCATCTCATCCTGCCCGGCTTCATCGATTGCCACATGCACTTCCCGCAGATGCAGGTGATCGCCTCCTATGCCGCCGATCTGCTGGAATGGCTGAACACCTACACCTTCCCGGAGGAATGCCGTTTCGTCGAAAGCGACCACGCAGCCCGTATCGCCACCCATTTCTACGACGAACTGCTGCGCCACGGCACGACGACAGCGGTCGCCTATTGCTCCGTCCACAAGACCTCCGCCGACGCCTTCTTCGCCGAGGCGCTGAAGCGCGGCATGTGCATGGTGGGCGGCAAGGTGATGATGGACCGCAACGCCCCCCAGGGCCTGCTCGATACGCCGCAGATGGGCTATGACGAGACCCGTGCCGTCATCAAGGAATGGCATGGCAAGGGTCGCAACCACGTGGCCATCACGCCGCGCTTTGCGATCACCTCGACGCCGGAACAGATGAGTGCGGCGCAGGCCCTGGCACGCGAGTTTCCCGACCTCTTCATCCAGACCCATCTGTCGGAAAACCAGGAAGAGATCCGCTACACCTGCGAGCTCTATCCAGAGGCGACGGACTACACCGATATCTACGCCCGCTACGGCCTGCTCGGGCAAAAGACCCTGCTCGGCCACGCCATCCACCTGTCGGAACGCGAGGCGGATGCCCTGTCGGAAGCGGGCGCCGTTGCCGTCCATTGCCCCACGTCCAACCTCTTCCTCGGCTCCGGCCTGTTTCCGCTGAAGGCGCTGATGCGCCGCGAAAAGCCGGTGCGCGTAGCGGTGGCGACCGATATCGGCGGCGGCTCCAGCTACTCCATGCTGCGCACCCTGGACGAGGCCTACAAGATCCAGCAGCTGCTCGGCGAGCGCCTCAACCCGCTCGAAAGCTTTTACCTGATGACGAGAGGCAATGCCGAGGCGCTTGGGATGCAGGCCGATATCGGCACGCTGGAGGTCGGCTCGACCGCCGACGTGGTTGTGCTCGACGCCGCCCCGACGCCGGCCATGAAACTGCGCATGGAAACCATCCGCACCCTGCCGGAAGAACTCTTCCTCTTGCAGACCATGGGCGACGACCGCGCCATCATCGAAACCTATGTGGCGGGAGCGGCGATGAAGCCGAAGTAAAAAAGCGAGAGGAACTTCGGCGCTGTTGCAAGGCGGCCGATAAGCGCGATGATGCGCCATGAGGATCATCTCTGCCACAGAGACTACGATCGCGTAGATGCAGCAAAGGTGGAGTATGATTGAGATCAGACCCATCCGCTCGGAAGCGGACTATGCCCAGGCAATTAAATGGCTTGAACAGCTTTGGGGATCACCTTCCGGGACACCGGAGGGGGCGACCAGCTGGATGTGCTCGCGACCCTGATAGACGCTTACGAGAGCGAGCATCACCCGATAGACGAGCCTGGTCCGGGAGCAATTGAAACCTTCGAAAGGGACGAGCGCGAAGTCCTCGCGACCGTGCTTGCCGGACAGCCTGCTTTCCAGTTGTTCAGGGATGGAGAACATGGCTTCGTCTTCCGCCTTGTTGCCGGGACCGGCGAGATCGTCTTGAATTCTCCGCCATTCAAAACCAAATCCGACGCCATCGACGCGATCAAGAACCTGCAGAAGAGCGTGTCCTATTCCAGGATTATCGACGAAGCCGCGTGAACTGACGAACGGGCAAAGCCGATGCTCCGTATCGAAACCTATGTGGCGGGAGCGGCGATCAAGCCTCAACCTCTGGTGTAGAGGCAATTCCGACCCGTCGCAGCAGTTTAGGACAGGCGATCATGGCTTGCGTTAGATCAGCTCCCTGCCCTTCCTTCATGATATCTAAACTAACTACCGCTAAATATCGCCCGGACGAATTTACGGTGGCCATGACGGCCTGACATTGTCGTCATCCCTATCCGCGGTCCCCCACTCTCCTCTGCGATCCTTAGCAACCGACGCCGCTCCTCCCAGGCTGGCGTGTGCAGAGCCGTGGGCTTCGGGCCAGTTCAACGAGCCGAGGGCAGAATGTCATTTCTCAAAAACGCAAATATTCGTACGAAAATTCTGGCGGTTATCATCCCGCTCTGCGTCGTCGGCCTTGGTGCCACGGGCTTCCTGGCGGCCCAGTTCGACGAGACTGATGGCGCCTACACCAACTTCATCACGACCGACAATGTGACGGCAGTGGAAATGGCCCGCGCCAACCGCAACCTGGCAGCCTCCGGCTACGCCGCCTACCAGGTTATGACCTATCCGAAAGGCTCCGAGGGCCTTGCAACCGCAACGGCTTTCTACAAGGAAAGCACTGACAACCTGAAGCTGCGGCTCGAGTCGGTCCTGTCCGGCATGGCGTCTACAATGCCTCAGGTCAACGGCATCATCACCCGCGCAAAGGAAGTCGTTGCGCTGACCGACAAGGCCGTTGAGGCCGGCTCGGCCGACCGTGACGAAGAGGCACGCGCGCTTCTGGCCAAGGCCGACCTTCTGATCCTCCCGCTCGCCAAGGACATGGCTGCCACGCTGGATCAGTTCACCAAGGGCATTGCCAAGACCAGCGCGACGATGAGCGAAACCACCGATGCCGTCATCCTGAAGACGCTGGCCACGCTCGTCATCGTTTTCGGCCTCGGCATCCTCTCATCTCTCATGATTGCTACCAAGGGCATCACGGCGCCGATCGCAAGACTGCGTGAGCGCATGGCATCGCTGGCCGCCGGGCAGACCGAGGCACCGGTCGATGGGCAGGATCGCAAGGACGAAGTCGGCCAGATGGCGGCAGCCGTTGCCGTCTTCCGCGACAACGCCATCGAGCGGGCCCGCCTGGAGCGTGACGCCGACGCCAACCGCAGCCTGTCCGAGCGCGAACGCATCGAGCGCGAAGCGCAGAAGGCCAAGGAAGCGGCGGACACGCAGTTTGCCGTCGATCACCTCGCCACCGCACTCGACAAGCTGGCCGAGGGCGATGTTGCCTACCGCATCGACAGCGCTTTCGTGGCCAACCTGGATGGCCTGCGCACCAACTTCAACAGCTCGGTCGCCAACCTGCAGGATGCCCTGCGGGCTGTCGGGAACAACGCCCGCGCCATCGACGCCGGCGCCAACGAGATCCGTTCGGCCGCCGACGACCTGTCCAAGCGCACCGAACAGCAGGCGGCCTCCGTCGAGGAAACCGCGGCAGCACTCGAGCAGATCACCACCACCGTCAAGGATGCCAGCCGCCGGGCCGAAGAAGTCGGCAAGCTGGTGACCAAGGCCCGTGATGGCGCCGAGCAATCGGGCCGCGTGGTTGGCAATGCAGTCACGGCGATGAACGAGATCGAGCGCTCGTCCACCGAGATCACCAACATCATCGGCGTCATCGACGAGATTGCCTTCCAGACCAACCTGCTGGCCCTCAACGCCGGCGTCGAGGCCGCCCGTGCAGGCGAAGCGGGCAAGGGTTTTGCCGTCGTTGCCCAGGAAGTGCGCGAGCTCGCCCAGCGGTCTGCCAAGGCTGCCAAGGAGATCAAGGCGCTGATCAACACCTCCGGCGAGCATGTTCGCTCCGGCGTCAGCCTGGTCGGTGAAACCGGCCGCGCTCTCGAGGTCATCGTGTCCGAAGTCCAGGAGATCAACCGGCATGTCGGCGCGATCGTGGAATCGTCGCGCGAACAGTCGGTCGGCCTGCAGGAGATCAACACGGCCGTCAACACCATGGACCAGGGCACTCAGCAGAATGCCGCCATGGTGGAAGAATCGACCGCGGCAAGCCACAGCCTGGCCCGCGAAGCCGCAGCCCTGAACCAGCTGCTGTCGCGCTTCAACCTCGGCCAGGGCGGCGCTCAAGCCGCTGCCGCCCCGACCCGCTCGAACGCGGCCCCGGCCGTTGCCTCCGCCGTCTCGCGGCCTGCGGCCTCCCCGGCCCGCGCGCTTGGCCGCAAGATCGCCAGCGCCTTCGGCGGCCAGTCGGCAGCAGCCGGCGCCGCAGTCTCCAGGGACAACTGGGAAGAGTTTTGACCTCTTAAAACCGGTCTGAACACCACTGAACGGGCGGCTTCGGCCGCCCGTTTCAGTTGCAGCGGGGCTAAGCAGGCCGCTTCGTCCGGTGGCGGATTTTGGGCTGGCGACGGCTGCGGGATATGCTAGTTCTCGTTCCTCTTCAGGAGGAAGACCCACCCCATGCCCAAGCCGCTGACCATTGCCGATCTGAAAACCCTCGCCCGCCGCCGCGTCCCCAAGATGTTCTTCGACTACGCCGATTCCGGCGCCTGGACGGAAGGGACCTACCGCGCCAACGAGGACGACTTCGCAAAGATCAAGCTACGCCAACGGGTTCTGGTGGACATGACCAACCGCTCGCTCGAGACCACCATGGTCGGCGAGCGCGCCTCCATGCCCGTAGCGCTGGCGCCGACCGGCATGACCGGCATGCAGCATGCCGATGGCGAGATGCTGGCCGCCAAGGCGGCGGAAGAATTCGGCGTTCCCTTCACCCTCTCCACCATGAGCATCTGCTCGATCGAAGACGTCGCTTCGGTGACGACGAAACCCTTCTGGTTCCAGCTCTATGTGTTGAAGGATCGCGGCTTCGTGGAGCGGCTGATCGGCCGCGCCAAGGCCGCCAACTGCTCGGCGCTGGTGGTGACGGCCGACCTGCAGATTCTGGGCCAGCGCCACAAGGACATCCGCAACGGCCTCTCCGCGCCGCCGAAATGGACGCTGAACAGCGCCTTCCAGCTCGCCACCCGGCCGCAGTGGTGCCTGGACATGCTGCGCACCAAGCGCCGCGCCTTCGGCAATATCGTCGGCCATGCGAGCAACGTCTCGGACCTATCGTCGCTCGGCGCCTGGACGGCCGAGCAGTTCGACCCGCGCCTCTCCTGGGACGACATCCGCTGGATCAAGAATCTCTGGGGCGGAAAGCTGATCATCAAGGGCATCCTCGACGAAGAAGACGCCCGCGCCGCTGCCGATACCGGGGCCGATGCGATCATCGTCTCCAACCATGGCGGACGGCAGCTCGATGGCGCCCCCTCCTCGATCAGCATGCTGCCAAAGATCGTCGACGCGGTCGGCGACCGCATCGAGGTCCATGTCGATGGCGGCATCCGCTCCGGCCAGGACGTGCTGAAGGCGGTGGCGCTGGGAGCGCGCGGCACCTATATCGGTCGCCCCTTCCTCTATGGCCTCGGCGCCATGGGCAAGGAAGGCGTGACCACGGCGCTGGAAATCATCCGTAAGGAAATGGACATCACCATGGCGCTCTGCGGCAAGCGCGACATCCAGCACATCGACCGCAGCATCCTCGCCACCCCGCTCGGCTGATCACCGGGCAGCTGGGGGCTCAAACCTCCGGCCGGTAGCCGAGCACGAAGGCAACCACCGTGCCGGTCGACATCTCGCAGGGCTTGAGCGACGGCTGGCCGGATGAGAGCCGGTAGAGGTTGAAGCTGATGATGTCGGTGCCCGCAAGATCCTCGGCAAACAGCCAGATCCGGCGCCCGTCCGGATCGCGCTTCAGCGTCGCGCCCCAGCGCCGACCAGAAAATTGGCCGGTGCTGTAGCCGGTCGGGATGCGATCGAGCGCCTCATCAAACGCGGCGGCGTCGTAGGCATCGTCCTCCTGCATCAGGAAAGCTTCAGCACCAACCGCCGGAACCGCCGGGCCGCTTGGCAAGGCCCTCCTTGACGAGGATATCGGAGAGCGACCGTCCGTTGCGACTGACGACGCGCAGCTTGTGGCCATCCACTTCGTCACCATTGCCCTGCCAGCTGACCAGATCGAAGGGGCCGGAGTCCAGAAAGGCCCGCACCCGCAGTTCCGCATCGCTCGCCTTGATCCGCTCGGCCTCGCAACGCGGCTTCTTGATGTCCGGCACCTCGATGCCGACGAGGCGGATCTTCTGGCCGTGGAAGACGAATCGATCGGCCGACAGCACGCAGTCGTCCTGCTTGGCGGTACCGCAGAGGAAGAACTTCGCCTGGTAGGAACCGGCCAGCGCTTCGCCCGGCCGCAGCACCGCGGGCATGGCTGGAGCCGGCGTGGACGACGGCTGGTCAGGCTTGCCGATCGGCGCCGGCGGCACGATCGCAGCTGTCATCCCGTGATCGAGCGGCCGAAGTGCTGGCGACGGCGTGACCGGATGCGGCGGAAGAGCTGGAGCCGCGACCACGGCGCGGGGTGGCTGCGGGCGGGCCACAGGCGAAGCGGCAGGCGTCTCGGCCGTCCGCACAGGCCGCTCCGACGTCAGGCTGGTGATTGCCTGCCGCACCGGCTTGACGTTGTCGTAGAGCAGGATGCCGCCGCCCAGCACCGCAAGTGCCGCCATCCAGGGCAGCATCGAGCTTCCGCCGGAGGAGCTGGGTCGCTTTGCAGTCTTGCGTCTGGTTGCCGTTTTTCCGCGCGCCTGGGCCATCAGTCGTCTCCTCGAGAATCGTAGCGGAGTATCGAGGCCAAGCATTGCTGAATGGTTTCCAAGACGCTACTTCCCACACAACTTATACGGATGCCAGAGCAGCTAGCCCTTCCAGATTGCAGGGCAGCACTGGCACAACTTTGGCTTTGGCGGACCTGAAAAGGGATACGGCTGATGGAACACACAATCATCGACACGCCGCACAGAACCACCGGTCTGGCGCCGGCCCTTTCCTCCGCCGGGGTGCAATGCGTGATCCGTTATTACAACCGCCAGAACACCACGCGCTTTCCGAACAAGAAGCTGACCGCCGCGGAAGCGGACGCCCTGTCTGCGAACGGCATCAGCGTTGCCGTCGTCTTTCAGCAACGTAACAGCGAACCCGACGATTTCGGCGCGGTGAACGGCAGGAATGACGCGCTGCAGGCTTTGTCCGATGCGACAGCCGCCGGGCAGCCGGCAGGCAGCGCCATCTACTTTGCCGTCGACATGGACCTTGCAAAGCCAGCGGATCTTCAGGTCGTGCTGGATTACTTCAGAGCTGTTCGGGCGGAATTTGCCCAGGCCGCAACACCCTATCGGATTGGCGTTTACGGCTGTGGCACGGTAGCGCAAGCGCTTCTCGATGCGGGGCTCGTCGATCTCGTTTGGTTGTCGGCGGCATTGGCCTGGTCGGGCAGCCGGACATTTCTCGACACCGGTCGCTGGGATCTTTTCCAGGACAAGATCCGCCTGAAATTCCAGACTATCGACTACGACAGCAATATCACCCGCTTCGGCATGACCGATTTCGGCCAGTTTCGCACGACGGATCAGACCCGGCCGGTGGCGAGCGCCAGCGCCCAGTCATCCTTGCCCCGCTTTGCTGCGAGCCGCGACATCGACATGTGGTCGTAAGGGATGTTGCGCAGCTGCACCGACCAGACCGTCCCGACCTTCTCGAGCACCGCATAGGAGGCAAGCGTGTGGCCGTTCTCGATTCGGTGAAACACCGGATGGTCATCGTCATAGGCCGGGCAGCCGACGCTGCCGGGATTGACGATCAGCCGCCCGTCGGACAGCTGCACGATGCGCGGCACATGGCTGTGACCGCACAGAATGAGCCCCTGCGAGACGCCCGCCGCCATGGCCTCGATCTCCTCCAGCGGTCGCAAGCCCACATGGCCGTCCTCGGACACCTTTTCCAGCCAGTAGACCTCGTCGGCTTGAGGCGTCGCATGGCAGAGAAACACTTCGTCGCGGTAGACGCGGGATGGCAGGAGCCGCGAAAGCCACTGCAGGTGCCGCGACGCCAGCTGGGCAAGCGCATCGCCCTCCCACGGCCCGAGCTTTGCAGCGCCTGGCGCCTCGAGCAGGTAGCGGTCGTGGTTGCCCCGCACCGTCGCCGTCCCCTCGGGGTCCAGCAGCAGCAAAAGGTCGGCGGTCTTGCCCGCCTCCAGCGGACCGCTGAAGCAGTCGCCAAGGTTGACCACATTGCGGATGCCGAGCGACGTCACGTCGTCGAGCACGGCCTTCAGCGCCGCGTGGTTTCCATGAATGTCGGCAATCGCGGCAAACCGCATCAGCTGCCCCGATAGGTGGAGTAGCCGTAAGGCGAAAGAAGCAGCGGCACATGGTAATGCGCCGCCGTATCGGCGATCCCGAAGCGGATCGGGATGAGGTCGAGAAACGCCGGTTCCGGCAGCGCGACGCCCAGGCGCCTTAGGTAATCACCTGCGTGGAAGACCAGCTCGTATTCGCCCGCCAGAAAGCTGTCGCCCGAAAGGATCGGACCGCCGTCGACCCGCCCGTCGCTGTTGGTGATGACGGTTTTCAGCGCCTCCCGGCTGCCACCGGAAATCCGGAAGAGGTCGATGACAAGGCCTGCAGCCGGCAGGCCGGAGGCGGTGTCGAGCACGTGGGTGGTAAGGCCGGTCAAAGCTGGGGCTCCTCGATCAGATAGGGCGTCTCGAACATGCGTTCCTCGAGGTTCTCGGAGGTATTGTCGCGGTCCACCACCAGGAAGTCGCAGATGTCGTCGAGCGCCATCAGCGGATGATGCCAGGTATTCGGGAAATAGTTGACCCCCTGGTTCGCCTGGACGAGGAAGACCTTTGGCTGCCCCGGGCGCCCGTCCACATCGTCCGAGACCGCGACCAGGAAGGGACGGCCCGACAGCGGCATAAAACTCTGGCTGGCATGCGGATGCCGCTCCATCATGCCGACGGCATAGGGAAAGGTCCGCGGCTGCCCGCGAAAAATGCTGAAGATCAGCCGACCGGGCTCGCCCGAAACGACCGGTGCGGCAACGCCGTGGTAGCGCTCCGTAGTGCCGCCATTGATCAGCCGCATGGTCGATGGATCCGCTTCGATCACCTCGCCATAGGGTGCAAAACCCTGTTTGGTCAGCGGATGGATGGGAAGAAATGCAGTCAATTCATTCGCCTTGTGCACGCCAGTTGCGCAGAGAGTGGAGCTTGTCGAGAAGGTCCGGAATGGATGTCTGCACCGTATCCCACAGGGTTTCCATACTGATGCTGCGATAGCCGTGCGCGATGCGGTTTCTCATCCCGCGGATCTTGATCCACGGGATATCCGGATGGTCGGCCACGAATTCGGGAAACTCCTTGGCAAGCTGCATGGAGGCTTCGCCGATCATCAGCAGGTTCATCCCGATGCCACGCTGGGCGAGAAGATTGCCGGCGAAGTCATCATAGCTCATGCCCGCCACAAACGTGCGGATCTCCTCCCCGATCTCCTGCATCTCATCGATGTAGGTCTGAAGCCGCTCGATAGTCATACCGGCTTGGCTTCCCGCAGGATCCGTTCGCGCAGGCGTTCGGGAAGATCACCCGGAGTGAGAAGGTCGATATCGGTGCCTGACATCATTTCCTTCAGCTCTTCGAGCAGGCCGCCAAGATCAAAAAGCGTCGTGCCGGGCAGTGCGTCGACCAGGATGTCGATGTCGCTGTTGGGTCCATCTTCACCACGGGCGACGGAGCCGAACACGCGCGGATTGGCCGCGTTAAAGCGTTTCGTCGCTTCGCGGATCGCTTCCCGGTTCTTCTCCAGCACCTCCGAGGGTCGCATCGTCTGATCTCCTGATACGACCACTATAGTGCCGCTTCGCACACGGTCAATCAGGGTGCGAACCCTTGCGATCACTCGCCTTCCGCGCGCCACTCGATGATGGCGTCCAGCGCCGCGACAAGATCGGGGACCTCATCCTTGGCGGTGTCCCAGACGCGCTCGAGTTGGATATCGAAGTAATCGTGAGCAATGCGATTGCGCATGCCGCGCATCGCGTTCCAGGGAAATTGCGGATGGTCGGCAACGAAGTCCGGATCCACCCGCATCAATTGGGTCGCCGTTTCCGATGCCATGAGCAAGCTCATCCCGACCGCCCGGTTCAGCATGATATTGTTAAGGAAATCCTGCTTTTGCACACCCTTGATCAGGTGATTTGCGTCGGCAGCTGCTTGCCGCATGCGTGTCAGGAGGAACCGCGTTCGATCCGTCGATGTCATATGGGTTTTGCTTCGGCCAGAACACGGTGTCTCACGCTATCGGGAAAGTCGCCGGGGGTGAGGAGATGAATGGATGTGCCAAGCATGATCTGCTCCAGCGCATCCTGCAGCCCGCCAAGCATCAAAAGCGTCGTTCCAGCAGGCACATCCACCAGGATGTCGATGTCGCTGTTGGGTCCATCTTCACCACGGGCGACGGAGCCGAACACGCGGGGATTCGCCGCATTGAAGCGCGCCGTAACCTCGCGGATCGCTTCCCGGTTCTTCTCCAGCACCTCCGAGGGTCGCATCGTCTGATCTCCTGATGCGACCACTATAAAGCCGTGTCGGACGCGGTCAATCAGGGTGCGAAGCCTCGCGATCACTCGCCTTGTGCGCGCCAATCGATGATGGCATCGAGCTGCCTGATGAGGTCAGGCAGGTCCTGTCGGACCGTGATCCAGATCGTGTTACGATCGATCCTGAAGTATTGATGAGCGATCCGGTTCCGCATGGCCCGAATGTCCATCCACGCGATGTCGGGATGGTCCGAAACAAAGGCCGGATAACGGTCCATGATCTTTATGGCACATTCGCCAACTGCAGCAATATTGGCAATGACGGCATCCTGCGTTCTTTGATCCGCTTCGAATGCCTGCTGCTCCATGCCTTCGACATAGGAAACGGCCCGTCTGGCAGAGCTTTCCATCCGCTCAACATAAAATCTCAAGCGGTCTTCCGTCATACGGGAAGAGCTTCGGAAAGGATTTTCTCCCGTGTTTCCGGCGGGAAATCACCGGGTACCTTGACATCGACCGGAACGCCGAGCGCATCCTCCAACTCCCACTGAAGGCCGCCCAGGGTAAACAGCGACGTATCGGAAGAAGGATCGACGATGAGATCGAGGTCGCTGTCCTCCCTGTCGAGCCCATGAAGAACCGAACCATAGACCCGAGGGTTTGAAACGCGTCGACGGGCAACGATCGCCCTGATCGCTTCCCGGTTCTTCTCCAGCACCTCAGAGGGTCGCATCGTCTGATCTCCTGATACGACCACTATAGTGCCGCTTCGGACACGGTCAATCAGGGGTGCGAAGCCTCGCGATCACTCGCCTTCTGCGCGCCAGTCGACGATGGCATCGAGCTGCCTGATGACGTCATACGGGAAGGGCTTCGGAAAGGATTTGCTCCCGTGTTTCCGGCGGGAAATCACCGGGTACTTTGACATCGACCGGAACGCCAAGCGCGTCCTACAACTCCCACTGAAGGCCGCCCAGGGTAAACAGCGACGTATCGGAAGAAGGATCGACGATGAGATCGAGGTCGCTGTCCTCCCCGTCGAGCCCATGAAGAACCGAACCATAGACCCGAGGGTTTGAAACGCGTCGACGGGCAACGATCGCCCTGATCGCGTCCCGGTTCTTCTCCAGCACCTCCGAAGGTCGCATCGTCTGGTCTCCTGATGCAACCACTATAGAACGACACCAGCGGCGAGGAAAGCGCCAGCCTTTGCGCGTCGTTTACGTCGAACTCTCCGGAAGCAATGCTACAAGGCGCAGGCGCGCGATCTTCTCCACCTCGGCAGTGGCCGTTTGAAATTCCTGGTCGAGACCGTTGTGGACGCGCGTCTCGAAGGCGGAAAGAATGTCGTTCTTGGTCAGCCCCTTCACGGCGATGATAAAGGGAAAGCCGAATTTCTCCGTATAGGCGGTGTTGAGTTCGGTGAAGCGGGCATGCTCCTGCGGGCTCAGCCGATCGAGCCCTGCCCCCGCCTGCTCACTGGCACTGTCCGCGGTCAGTCCGCCGGCGATTGCCAGCCGGCCCGCCAGATCCGGATGCGCCCGCAGCACGGAAAGCCGCTCCGCCGGGTTTGCCCTGCGAAACACCGAGACCATGGCGTCGTGCAGGCCCCGTGCGGTCATCGGCACGAAGATCAAGCCCTCGTCATAGACCCGTTCGGCGATAAAAGGTGAATGCTCGAACACGCCGCCGAAGCGCTCGATGAAGTCCCCGCGCGCCGTCAAAGCGAAGCCGCCTGGGTGGCGGACGGCTGGTGATGCGCATGCCAGTGGCGGGCAATCTCGATCCGCTGCGGGATCCACACCTTGTCATGGCTGAGCACGTATTCCATGAAGCGTCGCAGCGCGGCGATCCGTCCCGGCCGCCCGACGAGGCGGCAATGAAGCCCGACCGAGAGCATCTTCGGCGCCCCCTCCTGGCCCTCACGGTAAAGCACGTCGAACGCATCCTTGAGATAGGCGAAGAACTGGTCGCCGGAATTGAAACCCTGCGGCGTCGCAAACCGCATGTCGTTGGTATCGAGCGTATAGGGGATGATCAGGAAGGGCTTGCCCCCGATCCCCGGCACCCAGGAGGGCAGATCGTCCGCATAGCTGTCGGAGGAATAGAGGAAACCGCCCTCCTCCATCACCAGCTTCAGCGTGTTGCCTGAAGGCTTGCCCTGGTACATGCCGTAGGGCCGCTCGCCGGTGAGTTCGGTATGCAGGCGCACCGCCTCAAGAATATGCTCGCGCTCCTTCGCCTCCGGAAAGTCCTTGTACTCCAGCCAGCGATAGCCGTGGCTGGCAATCTCCCAGCCCGCTTCCTTGATGGCGGCGACGGCCTCCGGGTTGCGCGCCATGGCAAGCGTCACCCCGTAGACGGTCGTCTGCACCTTGAGCTCGGTAAACAGCCGCCACAGCCGCCAGAAGCCGGCGCGCGACCCGTATTCGTAGATCGATTCCATGTTGAGATTGCGCTGGCCGGGCCAGGGCGCGGCGCCGACAATTTCCGACAGCAGCGATTCGGAGGCTGGATCGCCGTCGAGGATCGAGCTTTCGCCGCCCTCCTCGTAGTTGATGACGAATTGCACCGCCACATGCGCACCACCCGGCCATTTCGGGTCCGGCGGGGTGCGGCCGTAGCCGATGAGATCGCGCGGATAATCACTTGCCTGCATCAAACCACCTCGAACATTTGTCGCGACGGTAGCCCATGCTTTCCGCGCCTGTCGAGTTGAAAACGCACCTCAAAACCCGGCTGCCCGCAAAGCCGCGACGCATCCGACCCCGAGGATCACGGAAACAAGCATGGGCAGTCGTAGTGCCGCAATCGCGGTCACGGCGCAGGCAAGGGTTTCTGCCGGGCCTGTGACGAAGGCGGTCGGCGCGACGACAGCCATCAGCACCGCCGGCGGGATGGTTTCGATCGCCCGGCGACGACCTGGAGACAGCGAGACGTAGCGGACGAGAACCAGGCCGCCGACCCGGGTGAGCACGGTTGCAGCCGCCATGGCAAGGATGGCGAAAACTGTCGGAGCCGTAACGCTCATGGCGCAACACCTGACGTCTCCTGGCGATCAAGCACAAGCGCGACGATCAGGCCGCAGACGGCACCCGCTGCGATATACCAGACGCCGGGCAGAACATGCTGGGTCACCACAGCCGCCGTGCCGCTTGCGATCAGGACCGCACCGGTTCGGCGACCCTTCCAGAACCCCATGATCAGCACAATGAAGACGGCCGGGAAGGCAAAGTCGAGTCCCAGCAGCACCGGATCACCGAGAAGCGCACCAAGCGATGCGCCCGCCAGCGCTGACGCCACCCATGCGAGATAGAAAGGCACCGCAAGACCTGCGAACCAGGCCGGTGTGAGTTGCGCCGCCCTGACCCGGAATTCCGCCATGGCCCAGATCTCGTCAGCCAGAAAGAGCATGGCAAACAGCTTCTGGCGCGGCGTGAAGGCCTGCATTCCGGTCGCAAGCGAGGCACTCATCAACACATGCCGGATATTGACCAGCAGCGTCGCGAAGCCGACGCCCATCCAGGCCGCGGGATGCGTCCAGATGTCCATCGCCACGAATTGCGAACCGCCGGCAAAGACCAGCGCACTCATCAACGTGGCCTCTGCAGGCGACAGGCCCTTGGTCACGGCAAGCGCGCCGAAAACCAGGCCGATCGGCAGCACGGCTGCGATCAGCGGTGCGATCGCCAGGGCACCGCCGAGAAACTCTTGTCGGATAGAATGCGTGTTCACGTCGAAGGTCCTCCCCTTTCGACGTGATCGTAGACAAGGGCTGGCCGTATCGTCTTGAAGGAAAGTGACCGGGGCGCCGGAAGGAAAGTGAATATCACCGCCCGGTGGCATGGTGTCAGCGGGCCCGGTATTGCCCCGGGGTCAGTCCGGTGCGGGCTTTGAAGTGCCGGGTGAAATGCGCCTGATCCGCAAAGCCGATATCGATCGCGACCTGCGCCGGCGAGCCGCCCTGACGCAGCTGCTTGCGCGCCATCCGGATGCGCATATCGGTGAGAAAGGAATGCGGCGTGATGTGGAACTGGCGCCGGAAGGCACGGATCAGGTGAGCCCGGCTGAGCCCGGCAACGGCGGCCAGTTCGTCGAGCCGGACATCATCGGCGAAATTTGCGACCAGATAATCGCGGGCCCGCTCCACGGCAGTTTTTTCACGGCTCTCCGCCGGCACGACGATCGCATTGCCATGGCGCCGGAACATGGCCTCCAGCACCCTGAACATCGGCTCGCCCGTCTCCAGCGCGCCCGCCCCATCCTCCAGGATGCGGTGCGCCTGATAAAAGGCGGCCGCAAGCGTGGCATCGCTGAGAATCTGGCGACTAAAGGCCGGCATGCCGCGGAAAGGCTTGCCCGTGACGTCCTCCAGGATCTCGCGAAACAGGTCCACGTCCGGATAGATCATCCGGTAGCGATAGCCGCCTGGTTGCGGCGCGCCGTCATGGATTTCGCCCGGATTGATGAGATAGAGATCGCCGGGCCCACAGGCCTCCCTTGCCCCGCGGATCGTGGCGATCTGCACGCCCCGGTCGATGGCGCCGATGCTAAACGTGTCATGGGCATGCAGCGCGAACTCGTGGGTGACAAACGTGGCTGACAGGCACTCCATCCCGCCAAAGCCTGGGTCACGTCAAAAGCGCGCCGTTTCGGCCGGCGCGAGTGGCATGTGATCAGCGGCCTGTTCCTGTGAGATGCTGTCCATCGGCTATCGATAGCAGAAGACCGGCAGCGGCTCTTGAACAAAAGTGACCGCCACCTCAAGGAGCGCCGGCGGTGACGCTTGGCACAAACGGAAATGGCCCGCCGAAGCGGGCCACCGGATAAGTCTCAGGCGGGGCCTGGACGCGCCTTAGCGGGTGCGGATGATGATGTTGCTATCGCCTGGACGACCGTCGTTGTTGCGGTCCGGGCGGGTGTTGCGATCCGGGCGGTTGTTCCGGTCGCGGTCGCGCGAGATATTGTTGTTGGCCCAGGGTGCGTTGGGCTTGTCGCGGGCGTCGGCTGCACGGTTGTAGCCCGGACGTCCACGATCGTTGCGATCGCGGTCGTTACGCGAGCCGCGGTCGTGGTCGCGGCGGTTGTTATTCCAGTTGCGGTGCGGTCCACGATCGCTGCGCTCATAAACCGGGTTGTAGCCGACGGGGCCGCGGGAGTAGCTTCCGCCCTCGCTGACACAGCCCGTAAGGGTGAGACAGGCAAGCGCCAGCGCGCCGGCGAGGATCTTGGTTCGATTGCTCATGATGAATTCCAATGTCATGCGAATGGGATTGTCTGCCTGCAGGGAAACGCGGCAGTTGCACCCCTAACACTTTGACAGCCTTAGAGTTCCATCAGAACCGTAGACTGAAGCCGATCAGGCGATCTTGCGGGCGGACACGCGGCCCATCGGATGCAGCGAATGCACCTGGAACGGCGCACCCTGCTCCTCCTCGACGAAAAGCGCGAGGTTGGCGACCTCCACCTGCCGGCGCAGATAAGGCGCAAAGAATTCCCGAAGCGCCAGTTCGAAGCGCGGCACGTCGCGGGGCGAGAGCGGCCCGGTCAGCGCCATGTGGAAGCGGAACTCGTCCATCACGTAAGGGTGGCCCCAGCGATAGAGATTGGCGAACTGGGCCGCCGACAGATCGCCCGGATCGCTGCGCTCCAGTTCCGCTTCGCTGAGCGGTGCGCGGAAACCGTCGAATTCCTGCAGCACGGCTGCCGCAAGCAGGCGCATGGTTTCGCACGGGATGACGGGGGCAAGGCCACAAAAGTCGCCGAGGCGGCTGATCTCGAGCGCCGGAAGATCGAAGGGTGCGCAGGTCCCGGCAAACCGCATCAGGTGGCGCAGCAGCATGCCTTCGGGAACATCGGCCGGCAGCCGGAATGGTGCTTTCAACAGGGCGTGGAAGCCGTAGCGGCGCGGCAGGGCCGTATGGTAGGCGATGTCCGTAATATTCATGCCGCGGATCGGCGGGGGATCGACAGCCTCGCCCGAGAACGCATTTCGGCCAAGCCACTGGCCGGCCGCCATTGAGAGGGCGTCATGGGCCGGTGGCGTAAAACATATGGCGTAGCGCATGCGTCACCTTTTTCCCTAGCGTCCCTCGACTGCTGTTCACGCAACGCCCAAACCCTTGGTCTCTGGGGGTAGGTGATTTGCGTGACAGCTTGACGACGAAGACGGGGCGGTTTCGCGTTCAGCGCGAGGCGACGGAAAGGTGGCTTTCGAGCGTAAAGGATACCGGAAGATCCAGCGGGCGGCCCGCGACGGCCGAAAGCGCTCCCGCGGCGAGCGCATGCGCAAGCCCGAAGCTGACCTTGAAGCCGCCTGTCAGCGCCACGACGCGGTTGTGATCCGGATGGGCTCCGACCATCGGGTCGCGACCGACCGCCTTCGGACGAAGGCCCGCCCAGCGCTCCACCACGGGCGCTTGCGCCAGAAGCGGCACCAGGCCCCGGGCGCGCGCAATCAGGTCCTCCAGCTTTTCATCGGTGCCCTGCGCATCGGAAAACTCTTCCTCGCTGGTGCTGCCTATCGCCACATTCCCGTCCTCATGGGCAATGACATAGAGGCCGTTGAGGTAGATCAGCGGCAGCGAAGGGTCCGCATGGGCGGAAAGCAGCGCCGCCTGCCCCTTGACCGGCTGGCCGACGGGACGCGGCAGCGGTGCCGACAGCGCCTCGATCAGCGGAAACGACTGGTGGCCGGCCGCAATGATGCAGTGCCCGAAGGACAGCGCCTGGCCGTCGGCGAGGACCACCCGCCCCGCCTGCGGATCAATCAGGCCTGCCTCCAGACCCTCGATAACACGCACATGCCGGCCTCTTCGGAGGAACTCGATGAGGGCAGCAACGAGCAGCCGCGGCGAAACCCGGCCAGCCAGCGTATCATGCACCACGCCGGCGTCCGCGAAAGCCGGATTGACCCAGCCCTCGACCGGCGGCGTGTCCATGAGATCCCAGCGGAAGGCCGCACCACCCGGTGAACCCGGCTGCTTCCAGTTGCGGCCTGCCTCCTCGGTGTGGCGAAGCGCGATCTCGCGCAGATGCGGCTTGGGCAGCGGGATGAGCCGGCCGCTCCGCCGGTAGCCACAGGAAAGACCGGTCGCGGCCTCGATCGCGGCGACCTCCACTTCGAGCGAGATGAGGGCATCGAACTGGAACTGCTTCTTGTCGCTCCAGCGATCCGGCGTATGCGGCATGAGCGCGCCGAGAGGCCCGCCGCTGGCGCCCTGCCCGAGATGGCCGCGGTCGACCAGCACAGTGTCGATGCCGGCCCGCTCCGCCAGGACGGCGGCCCAGAGCCCCATGATGCCGCCACCGAGAATGACGAGATCGCTTGTGGCCGGCAGCGCCTGAGCGGGCTGGCTGCGCGATTGACCCGCGGGCTCTGCCGCTTTATCCGCTTGTCCCATGACCGCCCCAGACACTCCACACACCGATAGCCGCAGCCCCGAAAACCGTCCGCTGCAAGGCGAAAATCCGGCAGCCCAGACGCTGGACTGGCACGAGGGCGATATGCCCTACTCCCGGGAATTTGGCGATCACTTTTATTGCCGCGAGGATGGCCGGCTGGAATGCGGCCATGTCTTCCTGTCCGGCAACGGCCTGCCGGAGCGCTGGGAAAACCTTTCGTCACCGGGCGGAGACTTTCGTATCGGCGAGCTCGGCTTCGGCACCGGCCTCAATTTTTGCGAGACCTGGCGGCAGTGGAAGCTTTACCGCAAGCCAGGCACCCGGCTCGTCTTCACCTCCTTCGAACTCTACCCCATGCGGGATGACGAGATCGACCGAGCGCTGGCCCGCTGGCCGGAGATCGCAGCCGAACGGCAGGCGCTGGTCTCACAGTGGCCGAACGCGCCCTCAGGGACGATCGAGATCGACGTCGACGACCAGACCACGCTGATCGTGCATTGCGGACCGGCGCTGGATAACGTCAGGGCGCAGGAACCCGCCTTCGACGCCTGGTTCCTCGACGGTTTCGCGCCGTCCCGCAATCCGGACATGTGGTCGGTGGAACTGATGCAGGCCGTCCATGACAGGACTAAGCCCGGCGGCAGCTTCGGCACCTATGCCGCGGCCGGCTTCGTGCGGCGCAATCTGGCCGCCGCGGGCTTTGCGGTGGAGCGCCGGCCGGGCTTTGCCGGCAAGCGGGAAATGCTCTGCGGCATCAGGCCCTTGGTAACCGCCCCCTGACGTCGCCGGTGAACGAAAAGACAAGACGCCGTCTTGAACTCATGGCATGGCAGGTTCACACATTGATCAGAGCCATGGCAGCCCGCCGGGCAGCCCTTCCACACGCAAACGGGAACGCGAAACCATGTCATTGAAGCTGAACGTCATCATCGGCAGCACCCGCCCGGGCCGCGCCGGACCCGCCGTCGCCAAATGGGCGGCTGAACAGGCCGGCACCCACGGCAAGTTCGAGGTGGAACTGGTCGATCTTGCGGACTTCAACCTGCCGCTGCTCGACGAGCCCTCGCATCCGCGGGCGCAGCAGTACCAGCACGAGCACACCAAGAACTGGAGCGCCAGCGTCGCTGCCGCCGATGCCTATCTCTTCGTCACGCCGGAATACGACTATTTCCCCAATGCCGCCCTGGTGAATGCCCTTCAGGTCCTGTCGCGGGAATGGTCGTTCAAGGCGGCCTGCGTTCTGAGCTACGGCGGCATTTCGGGCGGCCTGCGCGCGGCCCAGGAACTGCGCCAGCTGATCGGCAACCTCGACATGATGGCGATCCCGCAGACGGTGGCGGTACCCTCCTTCGGGAAGTTCATCAATGACGATCAGGTCTTCGCGCCGACCGAGCCGACGATCAATGGCCTCAACGGCGCGCTGGATGCTCTGGCCAGATGGGCCTCCGCCCTCAAGGCCGCCCGCCAGGCGTAACTCATGCCGAAAAAGATGGGGGCGGCACCGGCCGCTCCCATTGGAAGAAATGCGCAGCCTCAGCGGGACTGCGAGGCGCGGCTGGCGCCGCCGATCCAGTTGCGGATCTTGTCCTCCAGCGCTTCCGGACTGATTGGCTTCGACAGATAGTCGTCCATGCCCACCTGGAAGCAAAGCTCCCGGTCGCTTTCCAGCGCATGCGCGGTAACCCCGATGATCGGCGTATGGCCGCCTGTCAGTTTTTCCAGCTCCCGGATCGTCTGGGTCGCCTGATGGCCGTTCATGACCGGCATGGAAACATCCATCACGATCACCGCCGGATTGTGCGTCCGCCAGGCCTCCACCGCCTCCTCGCCGTTCCGGACGATCTGGAACTGCCAGCCGGTGGTCTGCAGGATCTGGGTAAAGACGATCTGGTTGACCTCGTTGTCCTCCGCCACCAGCACGTCGAGGCAGGGCGTCGCCGTGATCGGCGGCGTCGACGATCCGGCAGGTTTTGCCCCATCGACCCGGGCCAGTTGCGATGTCGAAAGCTGCAGGGCGGACTGGGCGAATTGAACCGACTGGCGCCTGCGGGTGCGCACAGAGCGCACCACGTCGATGATCGTGCCGCGCAGGAGGTTGGCGCGCGCCGGCTTCATCAGGTGGGCCTCTATATTCAGCTCCGCGAAGACGCTGTCGTCGCTGCCCATGTCCATCGAGGTGAGGAAGATGATCCCCGTGCCGTCGAAGCGGCGGTCGGCGCGCATCAGCCGGGCAAAATCCAGCCCGTTCATCTGCGGCATGTGGAAATCAAGCACGATCGCATCCACCGTGACGCCGATATCGGCCGCAGCGCCAAGGATCGCAAGCCCCTCCGCGCCGCCCTCGGCGGCCACGCAGTCAAAGCCCCACATGCCGAGCTGCTCGGTGAGGATGCGCCGGTTGACCGGGTTGTCGTCGATTACCAGCACCTTGGCGCCGGCGGTATTGATAGGCAGCGTGGCGTCCGCCTTGCGCTCGCTGACGATCGGAAACGGCAGCCGCACGGTAAACGCCGACCCGCGCCCGACTTCGCTTTCCACCTCGATCGCGCCGCCGAACAGCTCAACGAGGCCCGAGGTGATCGCAAGCCCGAGCCCGGTTCCCTCGTGCCTACGGGTCGATGACGTATCCACCTGGCTGAACTTTTCGAACACCGAGGCGAGCTTTTCCGCCGGAATGCCGAGACCCGTGTCCTCGATGCGGATCGACAGCATCAGCTCGCCCGCGCCGCGCGGCTCGGATTTCAGCTCGATAAAGACATGTCCCCGCTCGGTGAACTTGACCGCATTGCCGACCAGGTTGGTGACGATCTGGCGGAAGCGGCCGGCATCGCCGAGCACCGTGTCGCGCACGGATACGTCGCCGCGCACGATCAGCTCGATATCTTTCTCGGCAGCAGAGGATGACAAGAGCGTTGCAACGTCCTCGATCGCCTCCACTGGATCGAACGGCGCCTTGCGCAGAGTCATCTGGCCTGCATCGATCTTGGAGAAGTCGAGGATGTCGTTGATGATCGTCAAAAGCGCATTGCCGGACTTGACGATGATGTCGATGAAAGTCTTCTGGCGGGTGTCGAGGTTAGATTTGGCGAGCAGCTCCGCCATGCCGAGCACCCCGTTCATCGGCGTGCGGATCTCGTGGCTCATGTTGGCGAGGAACTCGGACTTGGCCCGGTCGGCGGCTTCCGCCCGCTGCAGCAGTCGCGTCAGATCCTCCTCGCGGCTCTTCACGTCGGTGACATCGGTGAACACCGCAAGCCAGTGGTCGTCGCCGGTCAGCTTGCCCTCGACCTGGATCCATTTGCGCCCTTCGATGCGGAAGGAGGCATGCACCGGACGGCCGCTGGCCGAGCCCTGTTCGAAAACCCGCAACGTGTGCACCGCTTCGGCGGGGGTGCCCAGATCGCCGCGGCCGACGCAGAAGCGGTAAAGGTCTCCCCACTGCACGCCGACCCCGGTGAGGCGCGGCGGCAGCTCCAGCATGGAGGCGACCGCATCATTGGAAAACACCACCGCGCCGTCGTGCAGGATGAGCAGCCCTTGCGACATGGCGCTGGTGGCATTGCGCATCAGCGCGCCCTGGCGGTCGAGCGCCGCATGCGCCGCCTGGATCTCGTCGTCGCGCCTTCGCACGCCGGTGATGTCCATGTAGGTGAGCAGCATCTTGCCGCCCGACAGCCGCGTCGCCGCAACCACCATGACCATGCCGTGCAGGGTCCGGATCTCGATCGGCGGACGGTCGTGCGGATCAAGCAGCGCCTCGATGCGCTCCTTGTAGATTTCCTCGAAGCTCAGGTCCCGCCCCGCATAGGAGCCCTTGTCGAAATTGGCCCGCAGATAATCGCGATAGGACCGGCCGACCAGATCGAAGCGGTCGTCCGCATCCCAGAACTCGTAGAGCGAGGGGTTCGCATATTCGAACACGAAGTCCTCGGTGAGGATGGCGATACCGACCGGCAGCGCCGAAAGAATGTTCTGCAGGTCCTCGCTGATCTTTTCAGCCTTGGCCTGCGCCTCCCGGATCAGCGACACATCCGTGCGCGAGCCGACCAGATAGCGCTGGCCCTCTTCCGTATCGATGCGGCGAAGCCGGGTGAGGACCGGGACAACCGAACCGTCCGGAAACTTGACCTCTTCGTTCTTGTCGATCGCCTCGCCGTCCATGACGCGGGTATTCTCGGCGCGGAACCGGTCTGCCGCGGAGGGAAACATCTCCATTTCGGTCTTGCCGAGAAACTGGTCGCGGTCGCCGCCGAGCATCGTCTCATAGGCGTGGTTGGCATAGGACAGCTGGTAATCGGAGTTGCGCACGAACACCGGTGCCGGCAGGTCCTCGAGGATCGCCCGGAACAGCGCCGTCTCGCCGACCTGGCTGCGGAGCATCATCTCCTGGTCCTTGAACTCCGTGACGTCGTAGCGCACGGCGATCAGCACGCCGTTTTCGAGCCGCTTGTTGACGTGCCGTACCCAGCGTCCGTCCGGCAGTTGGTCGACGCATTCGTGGTAGGGAAGCGAAAGCGGCTTCATCCGCTCGGCAACCCAGCTCTCCCGCTCGGACGCCTGCCAGCCGGACAGGTCCTCCCCGTTTTCGGCCGCCTCCAGGCGCCTGTCGAAGGCATAGCCGACGATCTCCTCAAGCCGCGTGCCCGGCTTGATCTCGACCCCCATGGAATCGAAGTGATGGGCAAGCTGCGAGTTGCAGTAGATCAGCACATTGTTCCGGTCGTAGATGCCGATGCCCATCTCAAGCATGTCGAGCGCATCGTCCACCAGATCGTCTTCAAACACCGAGCTGTTGGCCTTGCCCGGCCGGGCCCTATGAGCAGCAACGGCAGAAGAAGGTGGCGAAGGCTGCTCGAACGGCACCAATGGCGCAAAGCTGCCGAACAGATAGGCGTGGTCGTTTTCGGTGAGGAAGCGCTCGATGGCGATCTCGTGGAGCAGCACGCCGGAGCGGTCAAAGCACAGGGCCGTCTCCTCGCTGCCGAAGACGATCGCGCGGCATTCCCGCTCCCGGCGCTCCGCATCATCGCCAATGCCCCCGAGACTGCTGCTTGTCTGGCCGACCAGGTCCTGCGGGCGCAATCCGAACAGCTGCGCATAGGCCTTGTTCACAGCCACGTAGCTGAGGGTGCTGTCCTTGATGAAGGCCGGTTCCGCAAGATCCTGGATCCGCGCACAGGCTCTTCTTAGCAGCTCGCTTGCCACTGTCCCCCGCTTTTCCGCTCAAGCGGAATCGATTCGTTTTACTGTAATGGCAGGATAACACCATGCCGAGTGTTAACAACGTGTTGTCACATTGTGACACAAACGCCGTTTTGCTTGGGCGCCGTGGACTATTCGCCGGCGCATCGCCGGACAGTGGTAATGGCGATGTTCCAGTTGAGGCAGCATCTGGTCGCAAATGACCGCGGCATCGCCGCATCTCTTCTGACAGAGTGCGAGAACAATGACGCGGACGGGACATCCATGAGCGAGATTACGACACCTCTTTCTCCGGAAAACGCAGCTGCCGCTGCCGTGCCCGAACGCCGGCGTCGCACCGGAGGGCGCGGCGGCGAGCGGCACCGCACGACCGGCACCGGCAAGTATCAGCGGCTCGTCAACACGCTGGCGAAAACCGACCTGCTCCCGCCGGAGGCGCTGGACGATATCCACGAGGCCTCGCTGACGGTCCTGGAAGAGATCGGCATGGACGTCATCCTGCCCGAAGCCCGGGCGAGGATGAAAGCCGCCGGAGCGCAGGTGACGGAGGGCAGCAACCGCGTCCGCTTCGACCGCGGCCTGATCCTCGAGATGATCGCGTCCGCACCCTCGACCTTCACCATGCATGCGCGCAACCCGGCCCGCAATGTCACGATCGGCGGCAACAACCTCGTCTTTGCGCAGGTGGCCTCCGCACCGTTTGTGGCCGACCGCGACGGCGGCAGGCGGGCCGGCAACCAGGCGGACTTCCGCAAGCTGGTCAAGCTTGCCCAGCATTACGACATCATCCACACGACCGGCGGCTATCCGGTCGAGCCGGTCGACATCCACGCCTCGGTGCGCCATCTCGAATGCCTGTCGGATCTGGTGAAGCTGACCGACAAGGTGTTCCACTGCTATTCGCTGGGGCGCGAGCGCAATCTCGACGGCCTGGAGATCGCCCGCATCGGCCGCGGCATCTCGGCCGAGCAGATGGAGCAGGAGCCGTCACTCTTTACCGTCATCAACTCTTCCTCGCCGCTGCGCCTCGACGGCCCCATGCTGCAGGGGATCATCGAAATGTCGTCGCGCAACCAGGTCGTCATCATGACGCCGTTTACGCTGGCCGGTGCCATGGCGCCCGTCACCATCGCCGGCGCGCTGGTGCAGCAGAACGCCGAGGCCCTGTGCGGCATCGCGTTTACCCAGATGGTGCGCCGGGGCGCGCCGGTGATGTATGGCGGCTTTACCTCCAACGTCGACATGAAGACCGGGGCGCCGGCCTTCGGCACGCCGGAATATATGAAGGCGGTGATATCTGGCGGACAGCTCGCCCGTCGCTACGGCATTCCCTACCGCACCTCCAACACCAATGCCGCCAACACGCTCGATGCGCAGGCAGCCTATGAAAGCGCCATGTCGCTCTGGGCGCTGACGCAAGGGGGCGGCAACTTCGTCCTGCATTCCGCAGGCTGGAGCGAAGGCGGGCTAACCGCCTCCTTCGAAAAATTCATCCTCGACGTGGATATGCTGCAGATGGTGGCGGAGTTCCTGACCCCGCTGGATGTGAGCCCCGACGCGCTGGCGCTGGACGCCGTGCGGGAGGTCGGCCCCGGCGGCCATTATTTCGGCACCGCCCATACGCTGGCACGCTACGAGAACGCCTTCTATTCGCCGATCCTGTCGGACTGGCGAAACTTCGAGACCTGGGACGAGGCCGGGCGCCCGACCACCTACGACCACGCCAACCGCGTCTTCAAGGAGGCGCTCAGCGCCTACCAGCAACCCGCCGTCGATCCGGCGATCGAGGAGGAGCTGGATGCCTTCGTGGCCAAGCGCAAGGCAGAAGGCGGCGTCGCCACCGACTTCTAGCCGGCGGCGACTTTCACCTATGGCGTGGGAGTGGAGCGTGGCGGCATCTGGCCGGCGATCAGCCGTGAGATGACGGTCTTCTTGCGCTTGTGCGGGAGAAGATCGACGTCGCTGACCAGCCTCGCACCCCCGTCGCGCCGTTCAAGCGTGATCTTGCGGCTGTGGAACCGTTCCAGCTCGACGCGGTGGCCGACGCTGATGATGGTGACATCCGGCAGTTCCTCGGCAAGCATCTCCATGATCGCATCCTGGCTTCGCTCGTCGAGCGCCGAGGTGGACTCGTCCATGACGATGATGTCCGGGTCGTGCAGCAGAAGCCGCGCGAAGGCCAGACGCTGCTTCTCGCCGCCGGACAACGTGTGATCCCAGGGCGCATCGTCCTCGAGCCGGTCCTTGAGCTGGGAGAGCCCGACCTTGTCAAGCGCGGCCGCCATCTCCTCGACGGTCCAGGTGTCCGCACCCCGCGGGTAGGCAACCGCGCGGGCAAGCGTGCCGGCCGGAATATAGGGACGCTGCGGCAACATGAACATGTGGCTGTCGGGCTGGAAATTGACGCTGCCTTCGCCCCAGGGCCAAAGCCCGGCGATCGCCCGCACCAGCGTGCTCTTGCCGGTCCCGGATTCGCCCGACACCAGAACCCGTTCGCCGCGGCCGATCTCGACCTCGGTTTCCTTCACCACCGCCGTGCCGTCGCCAAGTGACACCGACAGGTCGTTGAGGGTCAGCATCGCCTCCCCTTGCGTCTCGCCACGCTTGATACGGCCAAGCGAATTGCTCTGCTCGGCACGCTCCAGCCCGTCGAGCGACATCATCAGCGAAGCGACGCGGCGCGCACAGGCATTCCAGTCGGCCAGCCGCGGATAGTTGTCGACCAGCCAGCCGAACGCGCTCTGGACGATGGTAAAGGCCGAGGCCGCCTGCATCACCTGCCCAAGGCTCATGCTGCCATCCAGGAACTTCGGTGCGCAGAGAAGCACAGGCACGACGGGGGCGATCAGCATCGACCCATGCGAGACTATCGTGGTGCGCATGTACTGGTGCGACAGGAGGCGCCACTGCCGGCGCACGTTGAGGAAGCGACGGTCGAGATCGGCGCGCTCCTCATCCTCGCCGCCCAGAAGCGCGATGCTCTCGCCGTTTTCGCGAACGCGCGTCAGCGTGTAGCGAAATTCCGCTTCCACCTGGTTCTTGGACTCGGAGATCTTGACGAAGTGCCGCCCGATATAGGCCATCGATCCGGTCGTGATCACTGCATAGATGACGGCCGTAACCACGAGGAAGCCCGGGATGGTAATGTAGGTCCCGAACATCGGAAGGGTCAGCGCACCGCCGATCGTCCACAAAACGACGATAAAGGTCGAGGCCGACACGAAAGCCGCAATCACGCCGGCGACGAAGTCCACCGGAGATTCCGTTGCAATCCGCAGGTCCTCGGAGATGCGGGCCTCCGGGTTCTGGTGATCGCCGCCGATGAGGTTGAGCTGGTAATAGCGGCCGTTGGCAAGCCAGCGCTTGGTCAGCGCCGACGTCAGCCAGGCACGCCAGCGCCGCTGGATCATCATCCGCACGAAGACCTGCGTGGTGACAACGCCAACCGTACCGATCACCAGCGGCGGAAACAGTGCGGCAAGATAATAGACGGTCGAGGCATTGCGCTGCTCGATCGCGTCGAACAGTTCGCGGTTCCAGATGTTCAGTCCGTACTGGAAACCGACATTGACACCGATCAGCGCGAGCAGCGCTATGGAGCAGACCCAGGCAAGTGGACCGCCACGTCGTCCCCAGAAACCCCGTGCACTGATCCAGAACCGTTCCAGCAGATAGGCCCTGCGCGCCTCTTCCGCCTCTTCCGGCGTCATGCCCGCATCAGGCTCTATGGCATTCGGCGGTGGATCGCTCTCTTCCTCTATGCGCTTGATTTCACGAGGCTTTTTTGCCCGGTGGGAGTCGATGTCGATGGTATCGTCTGTCATCGCCCAACAACGGACGATCCATCAAAAGGTTTCACGTTCCCGTCAGACTACGTGTTTACCCGTATCGCTTGCAGAAGCTGCGATTGAACTTGCTCCTACGGACGACTATCGGCCCTCCGGATGAGCATAGATCATGAGTTGCGCGCAATGGCGCGCTCATAAAAGCGCCTTGTCTCTGCCGGATTTTCGCCACGATATACGGTACCGGTTGTCCCGGTAGCGGCGAGATCAACCATTGGCAGAAACGGTCTGAACGGGCATTCAGACTATTGGACTCATGCTTCCTTGAAAGCGCCGGGATTGCTGAGCAAGATCACCCTGCCCCCTTGATAAGGAAGGGAAAGGAACATCGTCATGTCGATCCTGAAAAAGACAATCACCAGCGGTCTCGTACTGGCAACCCTGGCCGGAGCGCTTGCCGCCACCGCCCCCGCTGCCGAGGCGCGCGACTACTACCGTCATCACAACAACGTCTGGCCCGGTGTTGCGGCAGGCCTTGCCGGTGGCATCATCGGTGGCGCCATCATCGCCGGCGCCCAGCGTCCGGTCTACGTGGAGCCCGAATACGACTACGCTCCGCCGCCTCCGCCCCCGCCGGTGGCCTACCGCCGCGCCTATTACGTCGCCCCGCCGGCACCCCGTTGCCACTTCGAGTGGGTCGAAAACGAGTACGGCGAAGCCTATCGCGGTCGCGTCTGCTACTGATCCTGACCTCCCGAACTGCATCCTTGAAGGCCCGTCGCACACAGCGGCGGGCCTTTGCCGTTGGGCCTGATTCTCCTGTTCGAACAGGCGATTTTTGACGCCGGGCACGGCACATACGCCGGCGCAGCCATGCAAACGGGCCCTTGACTTTTCCCGGTAAAAAGACCAAATGCACGTCAGCTTTCACCTTCCGGCCGCCGCGTGAGTTGGCCTCGCCTCAGATAATGACCGCGAAGAAGGATTAAGGCGCACAGATAGATCGCCCTGGCATTCAGGGTTTAAGCGCTGGAAAGTTTTTTCCAACTTGCAAGTTCCCACTTCACGCGGGGTTCTTGACGCCAAAGGCAGTCCGAACGGCATGGTGCTGGTTCGGCGGTACGCTTATGGCGCCCCGAAAAGGTATTCGACTTGACGAATTTCCAAGAGCTTGGCCTGTCCAAGCAGCTCGTAGCCGCTTTGTTTGCACTGGGTTACGAAACGCCGACCCCTATCCAGGAAAAGGCGATTCCCCAGCTTCTCGAAGGCCGCGACATGGTCGGCCTCGCCCAGACCGGCACCGGCAAGACAGCCGCTTTCGGCCTTCCGCTGATTGAAATGCTTCTGAAGGACCCCAAGCGTCCTGACAACCGCACCACCCGCGCGCTGATCCTGGCCCCGACCCGCGAACTGGTCAACCAGATCGCCGTCAGCCTCAAGGGCTACATCCGCAACACACCGCTGAAGATCAATGCAGTGGTTGGCGGCGCCTCCATCAACAAGCAGCAGATGCAGCTCGAAAAGGGCACCGACATCCTCGTCGCCACCCCTGGCCGCCTGCTTGACCTGATCTCCCGCCGCGCCATCGGCCTGACCACCGTGCGCTACCTCGTGCTCGACGAAGCCGACCAGATGCTGGACCTGGGCTTCATCCACGACCTGCGCAAGATTTCGAAGATGGTTCCGGCCAAGCGCCAGACCCTGCTGTTCTCGGCCACCATGCCGAAGACCATCGCCGATCTCGCCGCCGACTTCCTGAAGGATCCGGTCCAGGTGTCCGTTACGCCTCCGGGCAAGGCTGCCGACAAGGTCGAGCAGTATGTGCACTTCGTTGCCGGCAAGAACGACAAGACCGATCTCTTGAAGAAGTCGCTGACCGACAACCCGGACGGCCGCGCCATGGTCTTCCTGCGCACCAAGCACACCGCCGAAAAGCTTTCCAAGCATCTCGAGCAGGTTGGCTTCAAGGTCGCGTCCATCCACGGCAACAAAAGCCAGGGCCAGCGCGAGCGCGCCCTGAAGTCCTTCCGTGACGGCGAAATCCGCGTTCTGGTCGCAACCGACGTGGCTGCCCGCGGCATCGACATCCCCGGCGTCACGCACGTCTTCAACTACGATCTGCCGGAAGTTCCGGACGCCTATGTCCACCGCATCGGCCGCACCGCCCGTGCCGGCAAGGACGGCATCGCCATCGCGTTTTGCGCGACCGACGAAGCCGGCCTGCTGCGCGACATCGAAAAGCTGATGGGCATGGAGATCGCCACGATCTCCGGCACCCGTCCGGAAGGCATGAGCCGCCCGGCACGCGGCGGCAACAACAACCGTGGCGCTGCCGGTCCCCGTGGCCGTGGTGGCGATGGTGCCGGCCAGGGTCGTGGCCGTCCCTCCGGTGAAGGTCGCGGCGAAGGCCGTCCAGAACGCCGCGATCGTCCGGCCCGCAAGCCGTTCTTCGCAGCCGAAGGCGCAGAAGGCGGTGATCGTCCGGCCCGTCCGGCCGCCGGTCGCCAGCAGCGTCCGCGCAACGACGACTTCCGCGGCCAGCGCCGTGGCGAGGATGCCCCGCGCGCCCAGGTCGACAACGATCTGGCCGTCTCGACGTCCGATTTCCGCGCCCCCAAGAAGCCGGCAGCCGCCAAGACCGACTCGCGTCCGGCTCGCCAGGACCAGCGCAAGCCGGCCAACGCCGGACATGCAGCCCATGGCGCGCATGAACCTGCCCGCGACCGCAATGCCCGCCCTGCCCCGGCTCGTCCGGTCCAGAAGGCCGGCGACAACCGCGGCCCGGTCAAGTTCGGCAACGACAATGGCGGCTCGCAGGGCCGCACCCGTCGCCCGGCATAAAGCCTGACGCCAACCTGGCGATGTGATCCGAAGCCTCCCGTGACATCCGTTGCGGGAGGCTTTTTTTGTGCCTGATAGACTGCGGAGGGATCGGCAGTTGGGACCGGGGCTAGTCTTCGCTGCGGTCCGCGCCGTCTTCGGTGCGACCCGCGCCATCGCGGTTGTGGTCGTATCGTTTCATTGACGGAAACGGGGGAAGCCAGGCTTCGCGGCGAATGGTCCACAGTTCATAGGTCGGGGTAATCTGGTCGGTGGCATCGAGGGACCCAAGGTTGACCTCGACCTCGTCGCCGCTGCGACCAAACACGGTGGAGCCGCAGCGGGGGCAAAAGAACCGCCCCTTGTAGTCCTGCGTTTCGCCCTCGATCGTCACTGCGTCGGAGGGAAAGATCGCCGACGCATGAAACAGCGCACCATGGTGCTTGCGGCAATCAAGGCAGTGACAGATGCCGACCCGGTAGGGCGCTCCCTGAGCCACAAGCCGGACCTTGCCGCAGAGGCAACCGCCGGTGAAACGTTCCATGCCGCGCCTCCTCCAGGCTCAACTGCTGTCTCTTGATATACCGTCCGGCACTGTCATCGCAATATCCGGCCGGCGGCACCATCCGTTGGACTTGCAGGAGAGAGCACAAAAAAGCCGCCCCGCGCATGGCGGAGCGACCCTGTCTCGCAGCGATCGGTAGTCTCTAACGCTTGTCTTTCACATCTGCCGGCGCAACCGCGGCGGCGGCATTGCCCCAGCTGTTGCGGATATAGGTGAGCACGTCGGCAACCTGCTGGTCATTCAGCCGCCAGCCGAGCGCCGGCATGGAGGGCGTTGTCGGCGCGGCGGCCGTCGTCGCACCCTGGCTGCCGTAGAGCACCAGATGCGTCAGCGTTTCGGCACTCGGCTGCTGCACCAGCGGGCTGCCGGCAAGCGCCGGGAACAGCTGCTTCGCGCCCTTGCCTTCGAGCCCATGGCAGGCCGAGCAGGTGTCGTGGTAGATCATGCCGCCCGCCTTCATGTGTGGATCGTCAGCCGCAACCGCCTTCGGCTTGTCGGAAGGGCCGCCATCCACGCTTTTGATGTAGACCGCAATCGCCTTCAGGTCGGCGTCGCTCAGCATCGAGGTGGATTCCTGCACCGCCTCGCGCATCGGGCCGGATGCGATCGAATGGCTGTTCTGCCCGGTCTTCAGGTACTGGACGATCTCCTCGTCGCTCCAGGAGCCAACGCCGATATGGGTGTTGCCGGTGATGTTGGGCGCGTACCAGCCCTGCAGGGACGCGCCCTGAAGGGTAACGCCATCCTTGTCGGCGCCGGTCAGGTTTTTCGGCGTATGGCAGGTGCCGCAATGCCCGGCCCCTTCCACGATATAGGCGCCGCGGTTCCACTCGGGAGACTTCGCGGGGTCAGGCTTGAACTCGCCCGGCGTGAAGTTGAGCATGTTCCAGCCCAGCATCGACAGGCGGATGTTGAACGGGAACGGCAGCTGGTTGGCTTCGACAGCATTGGACACGGGTTCGACCGTCTGGATGTAGCTCCACAGGTCGTCCACGTCCTGGTCGCTCATCTTCGTGTAGGCGGGATAGGGCATGGCCGGATAGAGCCGCTTGCCGTCATGGCCGACGCCCTGCTTGAGCGCGCTGCGGAATTCTTCCTTCGTCCATTTGCCGATCCCGGTTTCCCGGTCCGGCGTGATGTTCGGCGGGATCAGGTCGCCGAACGGCGTATGCAGCGGCGCCCCGCCGGAGAGCGGCTTGGCGCCTGCCTTGGTGTGACAGGCCGCACAGTCGGTGAGCAGCGCCTGATAATGCCCGCGGATGATTTCGTCCGCCTGGTCCGGCGCCTGGGCGAAGGCATGGCCGCCCGACAGCGTGGCGGCAGCAAGGGTGAGCGAGAGGAAGAGCTGTTTCATGCCGACACCAGAGGCTGACCGGGGTTGCGCAGATACTGCTGACGAATGGCGTCCGCCGTGTGGTAGGCGAGCGCGCCGACCGTGCCGGTGGGGTTCTTGCCGGCATTGTGGGCAAAGGCGGACGCCCCGATGACGAAGAGGTTCGAGACGTCCCAGCTCTGCAGGTACTTGTTGACGGAGCTCGTCTTGCTGTCCTCGCCCATCACGGCGCCGCCGGTGTTGTGGGTGCTCTGGTAGGGAACCGAATCCCAGCCCTTCTTGCGGCGCGTGTTGACATACTGCTTGGCGCCGAACGACTTGGCGATCTCTTCCATCCGGTCGGACACCCAGTTGGACATGCGGATGTCGTTGTCGGGGAAGTCGAAAGTGACGCGCAGCAAAGGTCGGCCGAACCGGTCCTTGTAGGTCGGGTCGAGGTCGAGATAGTTGCCGCGGGTCGGATAGCTCGAGCCCTGCGCGGAGAAGGACAGCGTGCTCTTGTAGGCGTTGACGGTCGCCTGCTTCCAGTCCTTGCCCCAGCGGGGCGTGCCCGGAGGCGTCGGCCGCGTCTGGATCGGGCGCCCGTTGGTGGGAATACAGTTGATCCCGGCCCCGCCGACGAAATCCAGCCCCCCGTGATCGAAGGCATCGCCGTTGTAGTCGTCGAGCGTCTGCCCGAGCGCGCCGGCCGCGACGAAGGGGTTGAAGTTCTTGTCGTCGAAGAACACCTGCGCGCCGGCATTGGTCTGGTAGCAGTAATTGCGGCCGACCGTGCCCTCGCCGGTGTTGGGATCATAGGGCTGCCCGATACCCGACAACAGCATCAGCCGGACGTTGTGAAGCCCGTAAGCACAGAGCAGAACCATGTCGGCGGGCTGGAAGAACTCCTCGCCGGAGGTGTTCACATAGGTCACGCCGCGCGCATTCTTCCCCGATGCGTCGAGCTCGATGCGCAGCACTTCGGAATCCGTGCGGACCTCGAAATTCTTCTTCTTCATCAGCACCGGCAGAATGGTGGTCTGCGCCGACGACTTGGAATAGTTGGCGCAGCCGAACCGCTCGCAGAAGCCGCACATGGTGCACTGTCCCATGGCGATGCCAAGCGGGTTGATGTAATCGCGCGACACATTCGCCGCCGGCGTCGGGAAAGGATGCAGCCCGAGCGACCGCGTCGCTTCCGCAAACAGCGTCGGCGCATAGGTCATGTCGAGCGGCGGCAGCGGATACTCGCGCGACCGCGGATCCTCGAACGGATTGCCGCCCGGCTGGATCTGGCCGTTGATATTGCCCGCCTTGCCGGAAATGCCAGCCAGATACTCGAACTTGTCGTAGTGCTTTTCCAGTTCGGCCGACTCGACGCCCCAGTTTTGCAACTGCAGTTCCGACACCCGGTCCGCGCCATAGCGCTGGGTCAGATTGTCGGCGATCTTGAAGTCGGTATTGAAGAACCGCCAGGTATGGCCGTTCCAGTGCACGCCCGCGCCGCCGACGCCGCTGCCGGGAAGGAACGACCCGTATTCGCGCATCGGCAGGGCCGTCTGCGACAGGTTGTTGCGCATGGTCATGGCTTCGGTGGCCGGCTGCAGGAAGAGATCGCGGCGGATCGCGTAGCGCAGCTCATCCTGCGCATAGCCGATGTTGAAATCGGTGGATGTGTCGCGCCAGGGGCCGCGTTCGATCGCCAGCACGTCGAGACCTTCGTCGGTCAGTTCCTGGGCGAGAATGGCGCCGGTCCAGCCAAGGCCGACGATCACCACGTCTTTGCGGGGAAGAATGGTTGTCATGAGAAGTGTCCCTACTTCGCCATCCAGTCCGTCGAGCCAGCGATCGAGACCGGAGGCAGCGGATAGGGTTGATTGTGCTTGGAAACATGGTCGCGGTAGTCGTATCGCGCGCCGGGGAAGCCGAGCATCTTCCAGGAGGCCATGTCCTTGTTGCCGCCGTAGATCGGATCGGCGAAGAAGCCTTCCATGGCATTGCTCAGCATCAGGTTGAAAAAGCCCTTGGCATCGACCTTGTTGGGCAGCGCGACCTTGCCGGCTTCCATCTCTTTCAGGAGCGCGTCCTGATCCTCGGGCGACAGTTCGGCGAACCGCTTGCCGCCCTTGGCGTCGCGGGTAAAGGCGTTGAGCGCGGCAATGCCGGCGCGGTACCTCTGGCTCGGCGTCGCCGCAGCCTGGTAGCCCTGCGTGGGCAATCCCGGCAGAAACGGTCCGCTGGTGTAGAGCCGGCCGGACGTGCCGTAGGTGCCCGCCAGCTGGCGGTCGAGATAGACGACGCAGCCCGCCTCCTTGCCGCCGATCGACAGATCGTCCGCCGGCACCAGACGGTCGACCACCGCTTCCATCGTCGCCACCTCTTCGGGCGTCAGGAACAGCCAGCCGCCCGGACGCACCTGCAGGGGTGGATTGGCGACGCCCTCCTGCCACGGCAGCAGGCCGGAAAAGCTGCGGGCAAGAGCCGGGCCTGCACCAGCGGCAACCAGCGTCATCGCGACGGATGAAAGGAATACGCGCCGGGTCGGGCGCTTGAGACTGTGGCTTTCCATGGAAAGACCTCCCCCAAGAGAAAAGGTCGGTGACGCGTCGAAAATTGACGTGCGCCGAGGCTATCGAACCGAGCGGTTCACCTCCAAAGCTAGTCCTGCTAGAGAATGTTAGCAAGCCTGATAATAAGTTTGCTATGTATTTTGCGAGACGACTAGCCCGTTGAAAACATGAAGATTAATTTCATGTTTTCTGTTCGGCAGGCTTGCGGTTGACCAGATAGACGCCGCCAACGACGATCACCGTGCCGACGATCATCGGCAGTGTCAGCGGCTCGCCGAACAGGAAGGCGGCCTCGATCGCCACCACCGGCGGCATCAGGTAGATCAGCGATGCGGCGCGCGAAACCTGCCCGCGCCGGATGAGGTAGAGAAGCAGGCCGACCGCACCCATGGAGATGCCGATCACCGACCAGGCCATGGCAAGAATGGCCGGCAAGGTGAAATCGAAGCGCAGGGTTTCAAGGCCGAGCGCCAGCGGAACGGTGACCGTGAGCGCCCCGACATATTGCAGCGTGGCGATCGACAACAGGTCGCCCTGCTGCAGGTGCCGCTTCTGGTAGAGCGTGCCGTAGGTGGCCGATCCCATGGCGACCAGATTGACCAGCACCGGGAAGGCGAGCCCCTGCAGCCCGTGATTGGCAAGATCGAAAAGCTGCGGCGAAATGGCGATGGCGATGCCGGCAAAACCGAGGAGGAGGCCGAGCTTCTGGATCGGCCCCAGCCTCTCCTTGAGAACCAGCGCCGCCGCAAACCCGGTCAGCAGCGGCTGCAATCCGGCGATGATGCCAGACAGGCCTGCCGGCACGCCGTGGCCGATCGCATACCACACGCCCGCCAGATAGAGCCCGTGCAGGAACACCCCCGACAGCACCGCCTGCCCTGCCTTCTGCCAGGAGGTTGGCCAGCGGGCGCCGACGATCAGGCAGACGATGAACACGGCAAGTGCCGCAAACGCATGCCGCACGGCGAGAAAGGTGATCGGATCCGCATGCGCCACCGCATATTTTGCGACGATCCATCCGGTCGACCAGAGAAAGACGAAGAGGGCCGGAGCCAGACGATCGAGCATGGGCTTTGTCCCGGCATCCTTGATGGGTGCCGACTGTTAGGGTGCCCGCACGCCAGCGTCAAAGCAGAAAAACTGATCGCTGCAGTGAACGCCGTTTGACCCGCTGCGCAAGGCTTAGGCACCTGCCGTTTTTCACGCCACGCCTCCCGCGGGTCCGGACCGCGGGAGGCGACGCCTGGCCTTTCCCGGCAGGTGTTGGAATAAACGAAGGGCAAACCAGCACGGTTCTTGCATTGCCCCTTTCATTGTATTCTTATGGGAAAAAATAGGGGAAAGCGCCTTTGGCATTTGATGAAATGTTGACCGCGGAAAATCTTCCGCGCCCGCCCTACCAGACCTATCAAGAATGGTATGCCAATCAGGATGCGGCCCACCTGATCCGCAAGACCCAGGATGCGGAAAACATCTTTCGCAAGACCGGCATCACCTTCGCGGTTTACGGCCACGCCGACAGCGCCGAAAAGCTCATCCCCTTCGACATCATCCCGAGAATCATTTCCGCCCGCGAATGGCGCAAGCTCGCGCAAGGGATCGAACAGCGGGTCCTGGCGCTCAATGCCTTTCTCGACGACATCTACCACAAGCAGGAAATCATTCGGGCCGGCCGCATTCCGCGCGAACTGATAGAGCGCAACGTCACTTTCATGCCCGAAATGATCGGCTTCAAGCCGCCCGGCGGCGTCTATACCCACATCGTCGGCACCGATATCGTGCGCACCGGCGAGGACCAGTTCTACGTGCTGGAGGACAATGCCCGCACGCCGTCCGGCGTCTCCTACATGCTGGAGAACCGCGAGACGATGATGCAGATGTTCCCCGAGCTGTTTACGCTCAACAAGGTCCAGCGCGTCGAGGACTACCCGCGCCTGCTGCGCCAGTCGCTGGCCTGCGTGGCACCGCCCGGTTGCAAGGGACGTCCGCGTGTCGCGGTGCTCACCCCCGGCAGCTACAACTCCGCCTATTACGAGCATTCCTTCCTCGCCGACCAGATGGGCGTGGAACTGGTCGAAGGCTCAGACCTGCGCGTCATCGACGGGCGCGTGAAAATGCGCACCACCAAGGGCTACGAGGCGATCGACGTGCTGTACCGCCGCGTCGATGACGACTATCTCGACCCCCTTACCTTCCGGCCGGATTCCGCACTCGGCATCCCCGGCATCATGGACGTCTACCGCGCCGGCAACATCACAATCGCCAACGCCCCCGGCACCGGCATTGCCGACGACAAGGCGATCTACTCCTACATGCCCGAGATCGTCGAGTTCTACACGGGCCGCAAGGCGCTGCTGGACAACGTGCCGACCTGGCGCTGCTCCGAGCCCGACAGCCTGAAATATGTGCTCGAACACATCCATGAGCTCGTGGTCAAGGAAGTCCACGGCTCCGGCGGTTACGGAATGCTGGTTGGACCGACGGCAACCAAGCAGGAATGCGAGGATTTCTCGCTGAAGCTTGCCGCCCGGCCGCACAACTACATCGCCCAGCCGACGCTTGCCCTCTCCACCGTGCCGATCTTCGTGAACAAGGGCGTTGCCCCCCGCCACGTCGATCTGCGCCCCTATGTGCTCGTTTCCGACAAGGTGAAGATCATCCCCGGCGGACTGACGCGCGTGGCGCTGAAGCAGGGCTCCCTGGTGGTGAATTCGAGCCAGGGCGGCGGCACCAAGGACACCTGGGTTCTGGAGGACTGACGCGAATGTTGGGAAGAACCGCAAACGGCCTTTACTGGATGTTCCGCTATATCGAGCGGGCGGAAAACATCGCCCGCCTGGTGGATGCGGGCCTGCGCGTCTCGCTGACCCGGGCCGGCTCCTCCGACGAGGACTGGCACGGCGTGCTGGAAAGCGCCGGCGTCCGCGACACCTATTCCGAAGTACACGACGAGCTCACGGCGGCCAACGCCGTGGACTACCTGCTGCGCGACCAGACCAACCCCTCGAGCGTCATGTCCTGCATCGAATACGGGCGCAACAACGCCCGCATGGTGCGCACGGCCCTGACGCGCGAAACCTGGGAAGCCACCAACGAAGCCTGGATCGACCTCAAGGCGCATCTCGCGCGGCCGCTGCGGGCACCCGAACTGCCGGAGCTGATCGACGTCATCAAGCGGCGCTGCGGCCTCATCCGCGGGGCATTCCACGGCTCGATGCTGCGCAACGAGATCTACAACTTCTCCCGCATCGGCACCTTCATCGAGCGTGCCGACAACACCAGCCGCATCCTCGACGTGAAATACTACGTGCTGCTGCCCTCGATCAGCCAGGTCGGCTCGGCGCTCGACAATTTCCACTGGGAATCGATTCTGCGCTCGGTCTCGGCACAGCGCTCCTACGGCTGGGTCTATGACAGCGAGTATCTCGCCGCCAACATCGCCGACTTCCTGATCCTCAAGGTTCAGATGCCCCGTTCGCTCGCCTACTGCTACGAGAAGATCGTCAGCAACCTCTCCTACCTGGAGGCGGACTACGGGGAACACCACCGGGCGCACGACACGGCGGCGGCGATCAAGGGCATGCTCAAGCGCGGCTCGATCACCGACATCATGGACCACGGGCTGCATGAGTTCCTGCAGGATTTCATCTACCGCAACAACCAGCTCAGCGCCGATATCTCCGACGGCTATCGATTCTACCAGTAAGGCCAGACGGCAACAGGATAACATTCCCCATGCGGCTCAAGATTTCGCACACGACCGTATACGAATATGACGAGCCGGTGCCCTACTCGCTGCAACGGCTGCGGCTGACGCCGACCGACGGGCCAACCCAAAAGGTCCTGAGCTGGGCCGTCAGCGTCGACGGCGCCAAGGTCGAGGCGGGCTATGCGGACCAGTATGGCAACCACGTGGAGCTGGTCTCCGCCGAGGCGACGCAGAAGTCGATCCGCATCGTCGCGGCAGGCGAAGTGGAAACCCAGGATAAGGCCGGCGTTTTCGGTCCGCACCTCGGCTTCTGCCCCCTCTGGCTGTTTCTGCGCGACACGCCGCTGACCACCGCCGGCCCCCTGGTCACCGGGTTGGTGGAAACGCTGGAAGCCGACAATGACCTTGCCCGCATGCATGCGCTGATGGACGCCATCCACGCGACCGTCGCCTATATCCCCGGCACCACGACGACGGAAAGCAATGTGGAAGACGTGCTGGCCTCCAAAACCGGCGTCTGCCAGGACCATGCGCATGTGTTCATTTCGGCCGCCCGCCTGATGGGCATCCCGGCCCGCTATGTCTCCGGTTACCTTTTGATGGAAGGCCAGGAGGAACAGACGGCCACCCATGCCTGGGCGGAAGCCCATTTGGGCGGTCTCGGCTGGGTTGGCTTTGATGCCGCAAACGACACCTGCCCCGACGCCCGTTACGTCCGGATCGCGTCCGGCCTCTCCTATACGGATTGCGCGCCGGTCTCCGGCCTGCGGCTTGGCCCCGCCAACGAGGATCTCACTGTCTCGCTTTCGGTCAAGCCGAGTGAAAACCAGGGCCAGAGCCAGACCCAGAACGGCCAGACCCAAAGCCAAGGCCAGAGCCAGAGCCAGGGATGAGAAGGCAGGCAGATGATGGGGTAAAGCGAGCCCGCAAGCCCGGCACCACTTCGGCATGCTTTTGTCTGCGGTCACTGGAAACGAGGTAAGGCATGGTGTTTGGGCAGTCGGTCTTCCAATCCGTGCTGACGCGGCTGAAGAACGAGAACGAGGAGGAGCCCGAAGATACGGGTGCCGAAAGTTTTCGCATCCTGGGCCTCGGCGCGGGCTTCGTGGCCTCCACGGCCGACGAGGCCGCCACGATGGGAACCGGCACGGAAGCCTATTTCGCCTTCATGCATGACGGCGCCGAACCCGTCCCTGCTGCCGAGAAGCGGGAATTCAGACAACCGCCGGAACCGCCAAGATCGGCAAAACCGGTAAAGCCGACCTTTGCGGCGGCTCCGCCTCCCCGACCGGAACCAATCCCTGAGGCAAAGCCCGCGCCACCACCGGTGCCCGGACATTTGCTGCGGCTGACCCGCGAAGAGATTGCCGAAGATCTGGCGATCACGGCTCAGGATACCGAGGCGACGCTGGCCGACAAGCGGCGGCGGTTTGCCAAGCAGAACCATCCGGACCGGGTCCCACCGCAACACCGGGACAAGGCCAACCTGCGCATGCAGACGGCCAATCTGCTGATCGACCTTGCCATCAAGCGGCTCGCCTTTCGCTGACACGAAGCCGGAAACCTCAGTCCTTCGGCTCGTCCACGACAGGCGCAGCTTCTGTCTCAGACGGCGTGGCGGCCGTTGGCGTCGGACGTCGCTCGACCAGAAGCTTGTAGGCCGCAAAGGCGCCGAGACCGCCCGTAATCACCGCCCACATCACCGAGCCCGAATAAAGCTCGATGCCGGCCCAGACGAAGCAGACCGCCGGGATGGCGATGCGACGCCAGTATGGCTCGTAGAAAGGGTGATTGGGATCGATCATCAAAAAGGCTCCGCCATCGCGCCGCGTGTTCCCGCGGCTTGGGGCTTCAGCATATCCCTGCCCTCTCGGCAAAAAGCAAGGCACACGCGCCGAATGAACCGCGTGCCGGGTCACGATCCGGCGAGTGAGGCGCAGAGGCTCTCGAGGAAGGCGGCGGCATCGCGGCGATAGCCTTCCTGCCGATCCGTTGGCATGGCAGCCCAGGCTTTCAGCACTGGCGCCAGCCGGGCAAGCCCCTGCAGCTTCTGCGCATTCCGCCCGATGAAATCCCAGTAGAGAATGTTGAACGGACAGGCGTCAGGCCCGGCCTTCTTCTTCACGTCGTAGCGGCAGCTGCCGCAGTAATCCGACATCCCGTCGATATAGGCGCCGCTTGCCACATAGGGCTTGCTCGCCAGAAGCCCGCCATCGGCAAACTGGCTCATCCCGAGCACGTTCGGAAGCTCCACCCATTCATAGGCATCCGCATAGACCTCCAGATACCATTCATGCACCGCAGACGGCAGCACGCCGGCCAAAAGCGCGAAATTGCCCGTCACCATCAGCCGCTGGATATGATGGGCATAGGCATGCCGGATGGTATCGGTGACGGTGATCAACAGGCAGTTCATCTGCGTCTGCCCGGTCCAGTAGAAATCCGGCAGCGGCCGCCGGGCGTCGAAGAAATTCACCTGCGCATACGCCGGCATCTTCAGCCAGTAGACGCCGCGCACGAACTCCCGCCAGCCGATGATCTGGCGGACAAACCCTTCCACCGAGTTGAGCGGCGCCTTGCCCTCGTGATAGGCGCGCTCGGCCGCCCGGCAAAGATCAAGCGGATTGAGAAAGCCGATGTTGACGTAGAACGACAGGAGCGAGTGGTTGAGGAAGGGATCGACCGACAGCATGGCATCCTGTTTCACCCCGAAATCCGGCAGGAACTCATCAATGAACAGCCGCGCCGCCCGGTTCGCATCGGCCCGCGTCACCGCAAGATCGAACCCCTCGAGGCTGCCGATATTGTCGGGAAACCGAGCCGCGACCAGGGCCAGAACCTCGTCGGTTACCGCGTCCGGTGGAAAGCGCGCATGGCTCGGCTGGAAGAGGTCGACCTCCGCCGGCTTTCGGTTCTCCTGGTCGAAATTCCAGCGGCGCCCCTCCGGCACTCCGTCGCGCATCAGGAGGCCGGTCCGCACCCGCATTTCCCGGTAAAAATACTCCATCCGCAGGCTGTCGCGGCTGCCCGCCCAGGTTTCGAACTGCGCATGCGAGCACAGGAACCGGTCGTCAGGCAGGATCTCGACCGGACAGCGAAGCACGCCCTCCCACGCCCGGATCATCTCCATCACCCGCCATTCGCCGGCCTCGGTGATGCGGATACGCTGCGGCCGAAACACAGCCACCGCCCGGGCAAGCTCGCCGGAAAGGGAACCGCTGTTGTCCGGATCCTCAAGCCGCGTATAGCGCACCTGAAACCCCCGCTCCCGCAGTTCCTCGGCAAAATGCCGCATGGCGGAAAAGATGAAGGCGAGCTTGCGCTTGTGGTGGCGCACATAGCTTGCCTCCTCCATGACCTCGCAGATCAGGATGCGGTCGCGGGCCGGATCGGCACCGTCAAGGCTGCTAAGCCAAGGCGAAAGCTGGTCGCCCAGGATGAGAATAAGACTGCGGACCTCTGCCATGCGACCCCTGTGAGCGGATGCGACCGGCATAGCACCAGAAGGCCCGAAGAAAGAACAGGCGGACACGGCAAATTTTACGTTGAAGAGCGGCACCGGGTCGGCTAAGAACCCTCCATCGGATGAGCGCGAGTCATCGCGCTCCACAGGTTAGCACCCGTAGCTCAGCTGGATAGAGTGTTGGATTCCGATTCCAAAGGTCACAGGTTCGAATCCTGTCGGGTGCGCCATTTTTTCATCTGCTCTTCGAGCTGAGCTTTACTCCATGAGCTTGTACCAGTCTCGTACAGCCAGCTTCAGCCGAATAGCCTCTTCCTCCGGCAGGAAATTGCAATGGGCGATTGGCCCTCGGACGAGGTTCAAGCGGTTGATGACGCGAAGAACCCGGTTTCGCGTAGCATTAGAGAACATACCAGAGAAGACATCCCAATTTTCCTTCACGACCTCACCGAGTTCACCGAAGGTCGTGTAGTCAATCAGGCGGTCCGAACGAGGAGGCAGTCCTTCTGCCGCTTCGCGATCGTAGTTCTTTTGAACGTTCTCTCTTACGAACTGAGGGACACAAGTCTTCCACCAGTCGTTTCCATTGCTCTCGATCATCGTCGCCTCAATCAGGTCTCTGATGTCGTTTTCGAGCGCATAGAAAAGTTTATAAAACTCGCTCATCCGCTCGGCGGCGGCTAGCGTTTCGATGGCCACCTGCCGCAAGTAGTCAGCTACGAGCGAGTCAGCTTGAGCTTCAAGCACGCCTCTCGTGTTACCGATCCTATTAACATTGAATGCGGTTCGAAGATCGCGAGTAATCACCGCATTCTTAAGGACGAAAAGCTCGATGTGATCTTCTTTACTCATCTGAGGAGATTATCTCGCAGACTTTTGAAGATCGCATTGAATACCGCAATGTTTTCGGTTTCCGGTAGAACGATGTTTATCTGATACGACAGCCCGAGCTTCACGCCACCGACCGGTGGATCCTGCGGCATCCTTTCAAAAGCATTCCCAACATCGGTCTCGCGGTGTGCATCCGAGTCCTTCGCCACGTCCGCCGTTATGAACACGCGAACCGCTTCGAAGGAGGCGTACATCAGACGAATGATTGAATCGGCTTTCTTCAGCCCGGTAATCTCGACGAGGACATCCTTGACGGCGTTCTCGTCAGCGCGATGAACGAATTCCTTCCGCTTGAACAACTCGCCGAACGCGTTCCTCAATCCTTCGTAGGCAGCCTGGCTCCGACCGCCATCAGTTTTGAACTTCGAGTATAAAGTCGTGGGCGAGCCGTCAGGACTGAGAAACTGCATCTTCTTCAACATCGGAGGAACCGCTCTGGCACCGCCCCCCGTCAGGTGGAGGATCGTCTCCATGAAGTCGGGGCTAAACTTGTCAGGGCGCTCTGCAGCTATAATCCCTTCTAGGGCGCGTTTCAGCACCCCAGGAGACGTCGTATAGGGAACGCCCCCTTTGATCTCTCTTGGCTTGCCTTTGTCGGTGGAGGCGACCAAAGCTTCCTCCACAGCGTTGTTGGCATCTTCCGCTTTTGCAACGCCTGCAAGATTAGGTTGCTTTGCCATCATATCCCCTCACCCGAAAGAAGCTTATCGTAGCGGCCTAACTCTGCAAGTGTACGGGAACTTATGCGCAACTAATCATTTAGTACAAATCGGGCGCCGAGCCTTTTAAGGCCGGAGTAAATTTGGTCTCCAAATCTATTGCCCACTTACTTCGCCTGAATCCATCACATCCTCTCCAAAGCCGCCCTCGCCGCCGTGTTAGCCAGTTCGTTCCCCGCCACGCCGGCGTGCCCCTTGCACAGCTGGATCCTGATCTCAGGATTTCGCTCCAGCAGCGCATCGAGTTGCCGCCACATCTCAGCGTCCGGGATCGTCCGGCGCCGCTCGTGCGAATTCGCCCTCACCCGCTTCCAGCCGTTGTTTCGCCAGATATGCCGCCATCGACTGCAGCCTTCGACGACATGGGCGGAGTCCGTCCAGAGGATTGCGGCGGCCGTCGGAGCTTCGCGCTCGAGCCAGGATAGCGCCTGGAGAACCGACAGGACTTCGAACGTGTTGTTCGAGGATCCAGTCGTGGCACCCGCGGCACCATGGATCTGGCTGTCGCCGTGCATGACCACGAAGGCCCAGCCTCCGGAGCTTGAGGCCGCATCGAAGGAACCGTCGGCATAGATGTGAAGCACGTCTGTCATGGGAGACAGCATAGCATCGCCATGAGAGAGCGCCAGAATGCGGTATTCGGTTCAAAGCTGATGCTTGCGGGGCAAGGCCCACGTCCCTTGCAATAGCGTTGACGCGGCAGCGGATGCGCCCCATTTAGGGCACATGCCGAAAAGCCCAAAGTCAGACATCGAACTCTTGAAGACATGGACGCTGTCGAGCTCGGTGACGTTGGGGTCTTCGGTCCGCGCAAAGGGCATCCTGCAGGAAATGCAGGCCCGGCTTCCGGCCACGTTGAAGAAGTCGGTCGCGCTTGACGGCAACGACATCACCTTGGCCATGCCGGCAACCGACAAGGCGGCGTTCAATGCGGCCGTGGCCGTCATCACGAAGACCGTGTCGGAGGCCCACGCTCTGCCGGTCATTCCGCGCGAGATCCAGGATATCCTCACCATCAAGGTGACCGAGCGGCACCGGTGGCTTGCCGATGGGCGCCTTCCGAGTGCCGGCACGCGGACCGTCAGGCTGAACGGCCGTGCCCGGCAGATCACCTTTCACGTCTTCGATCCCAAGGTGGTTGAAGACCTGCTTGACCGGGGTGCGGTTGACGAATGGCGCGTAGAGGATGCCGAAGCGAAAGCCGAAAAGCGGCTGAAATCCGCCTACCAGGCGAAACTGACGCGCGCCCTGAAGAAAAAGCCGAAAGCCGCGGAAACATCGGGCCACAGTCTCGACGAGGAGAGCACCGAGCTTCGTGGCTGGGAAGACTTTGATCGCGACGGCTTTTTGCGATAATCGCTGGGTACCCGACGGCCGACCTGGAAAAGCAGCCTTGTGCAGCGCCCGCCGCCGGCTATGGCCGGATCGGTCGTTTTGCGATATTCTGAACAGCGCGCCGGGCAAAGATCCGCCGCATATTTGAGAGATACCTGCGTGGCGGCAGCCGGCGCGCGTGTGCGACACCCGGCGTCGTTTCGACCCGGGACATTCATTCTTGGCAATGGGCTTGCAGTGGCTACTTCTTTTGTTTCGTTTGTCGAGGGCCTGATCAATGATGGTCGTCACCCTCTGTTGACCTCCCTCCTGCTGAACAGCGGCTATCTTGCCGGCCGCGTCATCCGCAATCGCAAGCTGCAGCGGCTCGTCCTGGAAGGGATGATGCTATCTGCCGATCGGGACAACGACAGCGAACGGCGCGAGAGGCTTCTGTTGCGGTTTGCCGACAAGCACAAGGTGACCTGGCCTTCGGTCAAGGCCTACGTCGCCTCCGGCCAGTTCGCCGAGTCCGAAGCTCTTCTGGAAACCCCATCCATCAAGGCGGAATTCCGCACCGCGATCCGCGGGTGGATGCTGCGGGCCGACGGCAAGATCGACGAGGCCATCGCCGAGTTTTCCGCCCTGAAGCCGAAGAACTACGACTTCAAGCTCGATGTGACGAATGCTCTGAGGCAACTCTACCACCAGAGGCAGGATCACGGGATGATCGCGACGACCCTGGTGACGTTCAGCCAGTCGGAGCCCACCCGGGTTCTGATCAAGCACAATGTCGCCGCTGCCGCTTCGGCAGAGGCCGCCCACCGGGATGACCTGTTTGCCGCCGCCGCATCGCGCATTCTGGATGATATCGGGAGGATCGTGGCCGGTCGGTCCCTCTTCCGGGGCTTCTGGAAAGATGCCGTGGAAGGCTCCGTCTCCGTCTTCGATCTCGACGGCGCCCTGCGGATCGCCCAGCGGGCCCACGCGATGCGTCTGCCGGCGGCCGAGATCCTGCAGGATCTCCATGCGCTGATCAAGGATCTGCAGCCGATCCTCCACGTGATCGACGAGGCGCGACGCGACGTCCTGGTCCGCTGCGGAAGGCAAAAAGCTTTTGCCCGCGAGGGCAAGGCAATCGTGGTCGTGCCGGCCGCAGCGCTTCGCTCCAACACGATCGATTACCCCGGCTTCCGGGCCGACATCCGCCGCTGCGTCAAGGAGATTGTGGCCGCGCTGGAGGCAGAGGACGTCCCCTATCTCGTCAAGGCCCGCATCCGCACCCACGGCACGCTGGATTTCGACCTGCCGTTCTTCTCCTACCACACCATTTCCGATAGCGGCCGCGGTCTGCAGTTCAAGGAAACGGACCGCCGCTCGCTGTTCAGCTTCGACGATCACGGCTACGCGGGATGGTCACGCTTTTCCAGGATGAGCCCGGACGATCCGCAGATTGCAGCTGTCGACCAGGAGACCGCCAACCGGTTCTTCGAAGAGGACCGCGCATTCCTCGTCAGCAGCCGGCAATCCAAATATCTGCAGAAGGAGCTTTCCGAAGCGCTGCCGGAGCGGTTCATCTTCGCGCCCCTGCAGGTGGTCGGCGATGCGGTCCAGAGCCTCGCCTTCACGACGCCCTTCGATATGCTCGACGACATCATCGCGGTCGGCAAGCGGGAGGGCCTTTCCGTGGTCGTCAAACGCCACCCGGCCTGCCGGTCGCCGGAGATCTCCAAATACCTCAGCGATCATGCCGACGACATCATCGTCACCGATGGCAATATCCACGACATCATCCCGGCTTCGGCTGCCGTCTGCGTCATCAATTCCGGCGTTGGCGCCGAAGCGCTCACCTATGAAAAGCCGGTCTATGTGTTCGGTCGGGCCGATTACATGAGCGCCTGCCACGTCTGCGAGAACAAGGGCGACTTCTTGCGCACCTTCATCCCCGGCAGGACGCGCCTGTCGGCGGAGCATCTGCGCCGATTCTGGTATGCCTACCGGACGATCTATGCCTGCGACGTGAAAAACGGTGGCGAAGCCGACTGGATCCATCGGCGGGTCAAGGAGCATCTGGTCCAGAACGGCGTTGCCCTTGGCGGGGCGGTAAGCGAAGCGCCGGCTCACATTGCCCTGGTGCAGCACCACGGATAGCCTATTGGGCACCGCACCCGTCTCTCGAACCGCCGGTTAGCTATCTGTCTTGTGCGGGACATGGCTTTCGCCAGACGAGGGCGGGCTCCAACCGCGCCGCACGCGGTCGTCATAGGCGCCGCGCTCGCCGCGCATGGCATCTTCGATGACCTTCGAGATTTCCCGGAAGCCGGCGACATACTGGGCGTTGTTCGGCGCCCGTATCTCGCGGTCGATCAACGGCGCCAGGCGGGCAAGCCCCGCCACGTCCTCGTCGGTAAACACCGTCTTGCGCTTCTCCACCTCGTAAGGGTGCATGCCGAGAGCCCGAAGGGCTAGCCCGCCCACCTCCACCGAGCTTCCGAACAATTCCCGCACCACATGGTCCGCTCCCGCTTCGACGAGAGCGTAATAGTGAAGGCGGTCATAGGCCCGGGCGATGATCCGGATGTCGGGATTGCTGCGGCGCGCATGGGCGACGATCTCGGCCGCGCGGTCGCGGTCGTCGATGGCGACCACCAGAAGATGCGCCTTGGCAAGCCCTGCTGACGCAAGCAGATCCGGCCGGCTGGCGTCGCCGAAGAAGGATGTGACGCCGAATTTGCGCACATCGTCGACCACATCCGCCCGGTAATCGAGGATCACGGGCCTGTGCCCGTTGGCAAGCAGCATGCGGTTGACGATCTGTCCGAACCGGCCGACCCCGGCAATGATGATCGTGCCTTCCTCAGGCTCATCCGCATCGGCACGTGTCTGCCCGCGGCTGTCGATCAGCACCGCAATGCGGTCGTAGAGGGCAAAGAGTGCGGGCGTGAGGATCATCCCGGCAGTGATCACGAGGATGGCGACGGAGACCGTGCCGTCGCTCAGCAGCGCCCTGTCGCGGCCGATCGACAAAAGCACGAAGCCGAACTCGCCCGCCTGCGCCAGCCCGAGCGCAAATAGCCAGCCGGCCGTTGCCCGCACCTTGAAGATCCAGGCGAGCGGCACAAGCACCGCGGCCTTCAGCACCACGAGCGCAAGGGTGGCGGCGAGAACGATCAGCCAGTTGTCTCGCAGGATCGCCGGGTCGATCTTGGCGCCGATGGTCATGAAGAACAGGCCGAGAAGCAGCCCTTTGAAGGGTTCGATGTCGTTTTGCAGCTCGTGCTTGAACTCGCTGTTGGCAAGCACGACGCCGGCGAGGAAGGCACCGAGCGCAGGAGACAGGCCGACCGCCGACATCAGCAGGGCGATCGCCACGACCACCAGCAGCGCGGCCGCGGTAAACACCTCCCGCAGCCCCATCAGCGCGATCATCCGGAAGATCGGCCGCGACAGGAAATGCCCGCCCGCCACCACGACACCGACCGCCGCAAGCGTGAGGATGGCCGAGGCCCAGCCCGGCAGTCCCTGCAGGAGGCCGGCGCCGTGGGCAGCACCGTGTCCGCCGGCCGCTGCCCCCTCGGCACCGCCGGCGATCAGCGGGATGAGCGCCAGCATGGGGATGACCGCGAGATCCTGGAACAGCAGAACCGCAAACGAAGCCCGCCCGCCGTCCGATTCCAGCAGCCCCTTTTCCTCAAGCGTCTGCAGCACGATTGCCGTCGACGACAGCGCTCCGACAAACCCGAACAGCAGGCTCTGCTGCCAGGCGAACCCGAGGAAAATCCCGATCGCCGTCACCAGTCCGACGGTGAGGACGACCTGCAGCCCCCCGAGCCCGACCAGCTTTGCCCGCAGCCGCCACACCATCTGGGGGTCGATCTCGAGCCCGATCAGGAAGAGCATCATGACGATGCCGAACTCGGAAAACTGCTCCAGATAGCCGGAGCCCGCCGCGCCCGAAATCTGCAGTACCGGCCCGATCAGCACGCCTGCGGCGATATAACCGACGACGGAGCCGAGCCCCAGGCGCTGCGACACGATGACCGCAAGAACCGCGGCTGCGAGATAGGCGAATGCATAGAAAGCCAATCCGTCCACGGCCTATCTCCTTGTCAGCCGGGCGACATCGTCCCGGGTCAGCATGGACGACTGCTGCGCACTATCGAGGTCGAACACGTCGTCGCGCAGGGCCGCGAGCAGGTTCGCATAGGCTTCGATGTGTGCCTGCGACGCGGCGGTTTCGATATGGTTTGCCGAATGGAGCACGAAGGGCGGCAGGAATTCCATGCCGCAGAGAAACGCGGTCTGCCGCAGCGGCAGCAGAAACTGCTCGATCGGGTGGTTGTTTCCGCCACCCACCGCATAGTCCCTTTCGCTGCCGCCCGTGGTGATGCTGGCCAGAAGCCGTTTGCCGGCCAGCTTCTTGCTCCCGGGTCCATAGGCAAATCCGTATTCGAGAACCAGGTCCTGCCACTGCTTCAAGAGCGCCGGCGTCGCGTACCAGAACACCGGGAACTGAAAGACGATCAGGTCATGCGCGAGCAGTCTTTCCTGCTCCCGGTCGATGTCGATCGAGAAGCGCGGATAGTCCGCATAAAGATCGACGAAAGTCACCCCGTCCATCCGGCGCGCCGCGTCGGCCATGGCAAGGTTGATGCTCGTTTTCCGCTGCGCCGGATGCGCAAACAGAACCAGGACTCGCATGTCGGATCCATCTTCCATTGCCGCGGAAAATCATGCGTGGCACTCACCGGCAGCAACGGGAGGCCGCAACTTGTCCTAGACGATTGGCACCCGCCTTTCTAGCAGGATTCAACCGTGCCGGAGGATGGCGCCCGGCGCAAAAATATCGTCCCCGCGCGTCCCCGCCCGCCGCGGCGCGCCTAGACTTGGGTTTCGCATGACGAGGCCGCCGGCCCCCATGCCAGGACGCAAAGGAGACGCGGATGACCAGTGATCAGGTACGGCGCATGCGCAGGCAGGAAGGATCGGGCGAAGCGGACCGGGCAAGGGATGTCACGGCCCATGTCCGGGGCGACGCCCCCGGTACGGCGTGCGACAGGCGCTGCCGCCCTGCCCGCGCAGACATGTACGGCGAAGGAGAAACGGCATGATCGGCTTCAACCTCTCGCTCTGGTGCCGGATCATCGCGGGCGGCTACGCTCTCGTCCCGCCTCCAGGCTTCGCCTTCCTTGCCGATGCAGACGGCGCCCTTCTGACCGACCTTGATGGTGCCTACCTGCTGGAGGCCCTGTGATGCCCGGAGCAACGGAAACGCGCCTCTTCACCGATGCCCGCGGCGCACGCGTCAAATCGCTGATGGTGGCAACCGAGAGCGGCCCCATGCGCGGCGGTGGCGTATCGGTTTTCTACCCCGCCTTCGTCTGCCCGGTGCCGGCCGGCGGCATCACGCCGAACGCCGTGCTGCGGATCGGCGGGCACCTCAACAAGTTTGGAACAAGCACCGGCGGACACAACCTCAAGGTCACCGTCGCCCAAGGCGCGACCGAAGTGGTCATCGCACAAGCCTTCGTCGGTGCCTCGCTGCAGTTCTTCAACTGGCGGTCGGAACTGACCTTCAGCGCTGACCGCAAGTTCGGCTTCATGGACTCGATCAATACCTTCAACAGCCTCACGGGTGTCATTTTGGAGGGTAGCTACTCCAACTATGCAGCCAAGTTGTCCGGCCTGGCGAGCATGAACGCGCGTGTGCGCTCGACGGCCGTGGCCTTCGTCACCTACAGCGCATCCCCGACGCAGGAGACCCGGCTGATCGACTTCGACCAGGCCTGCGAGATCCGCTTCTACCTGGCGGCCGTCCCGGCCGATACGGTGGCAATGAACCAGGGCTATGTGGAGCTCCTGTCGCCCGGATCCGATCCGGTCCATTCCCTCGCGCCAAAGGCAACGCTCTTTTTCGGTCACAGCCTGGTCGAAGGCTCGGGCGCCACCACCGGAAACGACGTGGTGTCCCAGCTGCGCGGCCTGAAGCCCGGCCGTGCGATCTGCAACCTCGGCCTTGGCGGCCAGGCGTACGGCGTGGGCAACTACTCCTTCGTCGACCGGATCCTTGCCGACCCGAGGGCAAAGAGTTGCGACATGATCATCTGGGGTCCGGAGAACGACGCCGGCGCCGACGGGCCGACCTGGGCGGCGGCGGTTCTATCGCGCCTGGCGCAGGTCATGGCCATCCGCAAGTCCGGCTCAAGGACGATCATCTGCAACAACGTGACATCGACGGCTTGGTCCGCCCCTTATGTCGCGGCGGCCCAGTACGTGAACGCTCAGCTCGCTGCTTCGCAGTGGGGGTCGCTGATCTGCGATCTCTATACGCCGATCTGCACGGCAGCAGGCGGCTATCCCAACCCGGCCTATCTGTCGGATGCCATCCATCACAACGACGCCGGCTATGCGGTCGACGCGGCAACCATCGGCGCCAAGATGACGGCGTTGGGCTGGGGGTAAAGGGAGCGGCCGGGAGGTCTTAAGCGAGGTGTGGAACGCGAGACGAAACGGTCTCGGCACGCTGCGCGCCTGTCTGCCGCCGCCGGAGGTTTCCTTCAGGCCGGGCTTGCTGCAGCTCCGTCGTGCTTTCGGGTCCGCAGGGCTCTGGCCGGGTTTCCGGCATAGATGGTGGAGGGGGCGAGATCGCGGACGGTCACGGCACGGGCACCGAGCACGGCCCAGTCTCCAATTGCCACGCCCGGCCCGACAAAGGCCTCGGCAGCAATCCAGGCATGGCGGCCGATCAGGATCGGCCGGGTGACCAGCTGGAAAAACGGGTCGTCGACGGCATGGCTGCCGCCACACAGCATGGTCCCCTGCGACACGATCGCAAAGCCCGCAAGCTCGATCCGGTCCATGCAATAGCAGTTCACCTGCGGCCCGAGGCACGCCTGCTCCCCCATCTTGAGGTTCGGCGGGTACCAGATCCGGGCACTCGGATAAATCCGGGCGGTCGGATGGATATCGGCACCGAAGCATCGCAGCAGAAATCCGCGCCAGCCATGCAGCGGCACCGGCGTCCACCGCGCCAGAAGCATCCAGGCAAGGCTCCATGCGAACCTTAGAGCCCGGTGACGCAGGCTGAAGCTCGGGCCTCCCTGCAGCGACCGGTACAAACGGGCATCGAGTGGCGTCATGCAGGCTCCTGTCCGGCAGCAAAGCGCAAGGCCTCGGCCATTTCGCGCGCCGCCGCATCCGCCTGGAAGTGGCGCTCGAAGCCGGCACGCGCCGCGTCCCGCATGGCCCAGCGGCTGTGCTCGGGAAGCGCTAGCCAGGCAGACAATAGGCTGGTCACGCCGGCCAGCGTATCGGGGCGCACGATCCCGCCGCCGCTCGCTTCCACCTCGCGCCAGATGTTGACCTTGTCGGTGATCAGAACCGGCGTTGCGCAGGCCATCGCCTCCGCCACCGCGATCCCGAAGTTCTCCTGGTGGGAGGGCAGCACGAAGGCTTCCGCCGACCGGAAGGCGCCCCATTTGACCGGACCCGACAGCATGCCCGTCCAGTGGATGCGGTGGCTGATCCCTGCCCATTGCGCAAGCGCCATAAGCCCCGCCTGCATGCCCGTCTGGTCCGGCCCTGCCATCACCAGATCGACGTCCGGATGCTGCTCGGCCAGCCCGACGAACGCATGAACCAGCAGGTCGCATCCCTTCTTAGGATGGATCCGCCCGAGGAACAGCAGGAAGCGCCGGCCGTCGACCTTCGGCACCAACGCCCGAAACGCCGCCCTTTCCCCCTCCGCATCCTCCGACGGACCGGCAGTCCCATAGGCGATCACCCTCTCCGCATAGTCGTAGCCCCAGAAGGCGCCGCGGGCGAGACGCTGCTCTTCCTCTGAGGTGAACAGCACCGCCTGCGCGTCCCGCAGCACCCTGCCCTGACAGAGAAGCCAGAACGCCTGCTTGGCCCAGTGCTTGGCCGGGTTATCCCGGCTGAACCAGGGATCCATCATGCCATGGACGAAAGCGAGATAGGGAAGCCTCGCGCGGCGCAACCCCTGCCATCCGCCGATCGAGGCATGGTTCCACAGCCCGTGCACCACAGCCGCATCGAAACGATGCCCGTTCGCCGCAATCCAGCGCGCGAGAGCCGGTGTGTAGCCATAGCGGCCAAATCCCGGGCCGCAGCCCTGCACGGCAAACGGCAAATGGCCCAGATAGGCCGCCTGCGGATCGTCGAGGCTCGCCACCTCCGTCTCGTGGCCCATGCCGGAAAGCGCATGCGCGCTCAGCCGCAGCCCCTCCACCGGCCCGCCCGCCCTGGGATCGACATGCGCAATGACGTGCAGGATCCTCATGCCGGCGATCCTCTTTTACGGGCAACGCCCGGCAGAAAGGCATTCAAGGCCATGGCTCCACCTCCCGGATCGGGCGATAGCTGCCGTCCTGCGGGTGCTGCCACCTGGCCGTCCGCGGGCGCGTCGCCGCTCTCCCTGCCGCATTATGTCGGGGCACGGCATGTGCCGCTATCGGCAGCTTCGCCTGTGCCCGGCAGCTATTATAGATCATCAGCGAGAGCGCCATTAGCACGAATTTATCGGGCGTCAGCAGAGCGCCGTTCTGCATGGCGAGCAGACAGGCAAACAGCCGGCTGTTGGCATCGGGAAGCGTGCCCAGCCATACCCCGATGGCGAGCAGGCCGACCCAGCCATAGTTCAGGATAAGGTTGATCAGGGCGTTGTGCGAAAGCTCTTCCGCATAGACGCCGACGACAGGGAGATAGCCCAGCGCTATAAAATCGCTCATCGGGATGCCGGTAGGCTTGCGGATCAAGATGTCCGGAAGAATGACCAGCGGCTGTACGATGCGCGCCATGGAGGATCTGTCCTCGCCCGCATTCAGCCGGTCGAGCCGGGCGGTGATCGTGTTGTCGGTGGTCGCCACTATTGTGCAGACGGACAGGATGGCCGCGCCCAGCGCCAGCCGTGTCGGCAGGCTCTGAACCAGCCGCCACAGGCTCGCAGACATCATCAGCAGGCAGAAGACGATCCCTGAGAACGACCGCGACAGGATGACAGCCAGCATCGCCAGGACCGCACCGCCTCGGACGACACGGCTCCTGATCAGCAGCGGCCCGAACGCAAAGAGGACACAGAGACACACGCCGCCCAGATAGGACGGCTCACCATAGGGGCCGTTTGGCCGGACGTCCGAATAGTAGAGGTCGAGCTCCCCGGCGATCGTCGCCGCATTCTGGCTGAACCAGGCCTTTGGAATGCCGAAATAGATGCCCCGGCTCAAGAACAGCGTTTGCGCCAGCACCAGGACCAGCAGTCCGGCGCAGAGCAACCCCGCAGCGGTCGCAGCCTGGGCCACGCCCCGCGTGGCCTGGGCTACACCCCGTGTGGCCTGGGTTTGCAGACGCCAGCCGGCGCATCCGGTGAGCAGGAAATAGAAGACGCCTTCCCGGGCGGCGCGCAGCACGTCGGCGCCCGATCCCGGATAACCCCAGGTGACGATCACCATCAGGGCAAAGACCGCAAGCCGGGCAATAAGCAGGTGCCGGAGCAAACCGTGCAACTGCCGGCGCTGGTACCACAGCAGGATCATCGCCCCGAGCATGCCGAACGAAGCGTAATAGGAAACGCCCAACTGCAGGAACGGAAAAATCCCGAGCAGCATCAGCGGAATAAACATCGTCGCCCTCCCGACGGCCGTGTGAGGGCCGCAACTACCGTCCTTGCCGCTTGCTCCCCCTCCATGGCGCCGACTGCCTATCCTGCCCGCAAGCGCAGCATCTTGAGGTATCGCCAGAAGAAGTTGACCGGCCACAAGGCGCCGCCGTGCTGGCGGCAGAACCACCACCACTCGGCGATGGGCACGCCCTTGGGATGCAGCAATATCCTGCGCCAGTTGGCAAAGCTGAGCGTGGACGTCGTGCGGATGTCGTCGAGGTTCGCCGCCTGCTCCGCCACCGGCTTCTTCAGCTCGACGATATGGTAGCCCAGCCGCGTCGCCCGCAGCCCGTAGTCATTGTCGCCGAAGGCATGGCGGTACATGCGCGAGTTGAGGCCGATATCGGCCACGGCGCTCTTGGGGATCAGCACGCAATTGCCGTTCATCGAATCGCAGTGGATTTCGTTCCACTCGAGCCGCCGGAAGCGCAGTTGCGACAGGCCGCGCGCCTTCCGGTAGCCGCCATAGGTGACGCGTTTGGTGACCGGATCCACCGTGCGGCCGGTCACGATCGTCTTTGCGAAATTTTGGCCGTGGTAGAGGTTGAGGAGATCCCGGATCGCATCGGGCCGCAGGATGGTGTCGTCGTTCAGCCAGACGTAGAAATCGGCCCCGAGGCTGAGCGACACCTGCCAGGCGCGGCGCATGCCGCCGTTCCAGTAGAGATGGCCAGTCCCGATCACCAGCTTGGCCTCCGGAAAAGCCTCTCTGATCGCCTCCGCCGTGCCGTCGGACGAACCGTCGTCGACGATGACGATTCTGTAGGGCGCGCTGCCTCCCACAGCTGCCTCGATCGAGGCCAGGCAGGCGAGCGTCGTCTCGCGCCGATTGAAGCATGTAAGGAGAATGGCGATCATGCTAGTGATCCGTTCCGATCAGGGTTTCATAAAGATCGATGTATCGTCTCGCGACCTCGGCGAGGTCGAAGCTCTGCTCGCACGTCCGGCGCGCCGCAGCGCCGAGACCGGGAGTTTCGAGGGCAAAGAGAATGCCGCAAGCGAGGTCGCTCACATCCTCCGGGCGGGCGAGATATCCCGTCACGCGATGCTCGATCATCTCTCCGTTGCCACCGATGTCGAAGGCACAGACGGGCGTTCCGCAGGCCATCGCCTCCATGATGACATTGGAAAGATTTTCCTCGCGGGACGGAACGACGACCACATCCAACGCCGAGTAAACCAGCCTCAGGGTTGCATCGTCTTTGATCTGGCCCAAATGGAAGGTGGGCCCCGTCTGTTCTGATGCCGTCTCCGGCGCATTCGCTCCGAAGATCACCTGGCCAAGAGGCAGACTTGGAGGGACCGGTAGCTTCGACAGCCCGGCAAACAGAAGATCGCCGCCCTTCCGCTTGTCGGTCAGCGCCCCCATTGCGCCAAAACCCACCAGCTTCCTGTCTTGCGGAAGACCGAGAATGTCGCGCGCGATCGACCGGTCGACAGGGCGGTAGGTGGCAAGGTCGATGCCGTTCGGAATGACCGATATGGCTGCGTTTTGGAAAACCGAGCTGCGGCGGGCGAGATCCGCAAGCCAGCGTGACGGAGAGACCACATGCATGCGGGTCCGACGGACAGCCCGCGTCCTGGCAGAGGCATTGATACGACTGAGGTCCGACGTCCGCCTGCTTCCAAGCTGTGGACAGCAGCCGCAGCCGATCGTGAAGTTTTCGCAGTCTCCGACGTAGTGACAGCCACCCGCAAGGGCCATGGTATCGTGCAAAGTCCACACGATCGGCTTGTCGAGCCGCTTCAGCTCGGCCGATGACGCCAGACCACTCCCGATCCAATGAAGGTGCGCCAGATCATAGCCGCGACGGAGCGACTTCCGGACCCCGCTGGTGGGAAGCCAGTTGTTGCTCCAACTGGCGTCCGGCAAGCCACCATAGGCGAGGTTCGGAAACCGATCGATCATCGCGCCAAACACCGAGGTGAATTTCGCAATTTTTCCAGGGACCCGAAACTGCCAGAACCGGTCGGAAACCTTGGACCTGACCAGCATGTCGAGGTGAATACCCGCAGCTCGGATGCCCGTGGACAACCGGAGCGCCGCCCTCGCAGCGCCACCATGCTCATCGTGAAAATTGACGGCAAGGACCTTCAAGGCACGGCCCTCAGACCCGGGGAAAGCGCGTTCCTGCCGCTCAGGCGCAACAGCACCCAGATGCCGCAGGGCAAGAGCGTGAGACCGGCATAAGAGCCGATCATTCCGATGGGCAAACCCGGAAGGCCGATCCGCGTCAGCAACACGTATTTCAGGCCGACGGCAACCACTGAGGTGATCACCGCGACGGAGGCCTGCAGGGTAAAGACCTGAACCCCGTTCAAATACATCGAGAGCGCATAGCCGATCGCTTCGACGCACCGCCAGGCCGCAATGAGCATGATGAGCAGGTACGAGGCGCCGGAATAGCTCGGCACCCAGATCGAAAGGATCGCGGGATGAAGCACCAAGAGGACTGCGCCCAGACCCACACTGACCAGGGCAGCAAAAAACAGGGAAGCGTTGAATGCGCTCCTGACCCAGTCCGTGTCGTTCCGCGCAATGGCTTCACTGTAGGCCGGCCAAAGAGGGGAAAGCGCGATCGACACAACGGCAGGGATCACGCTGAGCATCTTGTCGGGTATCGCGTACTGGGCAACGGCGGTCGGGCCAAGCGCATGCGAAATCAGAAGCGCATCGAGGGAGAAGGTCACCGCGACGGCGACCTGCAGGATCAGGAACAGCAGACCTGTCGACAGAAGACCTGCAGCCACCGACGGCGCGAGATCCGAAGCCTTCGGCATGATGGCTTTGTTCCTGTAGAAAAAGATCACCGTATTTAGCGCGCAGGGCACCAGCGGCGCGCCGAAGTAGCAGATGACAAGCTCGGTAATGCTTGCGTGGAACAGGATGGCCACGGCGATAGCGGCCAGCGAGCAAAGGCTTTCGGCACCTTTCCAGAGGGCGGCCTGATAGCCTTGCTGCAGGCCGATCTGGATGTTTGCGACCGCCGCGAGCGGTAGTCCGGCCAGTAGACACAGGACGAAGGCGCGAACCGCCGACCCCGCCTCGGCTGCGGCGTCGGGGCTGCTGACATTCAACAGGGCGGCCCATCCGACCAGGGGATAGGCCAGCAGGAAAACTGCGATCAGGAGAATGGAAACGCCTGTCAGCAGGCCGTAGCCGTTGGAAACGATCGTCCGGACCTCTGCCGCATCATCGACTGCGCTGGCCTTGGCAATCGAAGATTTCACGCCGTTGCCAAGGCCGAGATCTGCAAACTGCAGGACACCCATGAGGGAGGAAATGACCACCCACATACCGAAATTTTCAAGGCTCAGGTATCTGAACGTCAAGGGGACAGAAATGAGCCCTGCTCCGACGGAAACGACGCGTGCACCGACGGAAACCACACTGGTCAGAACGATCTTCCGCCGCCGCTCCAGAGCCCTGCCCTGAGAGGTGGAAATGTCATGGGGGGTAAGGCTGACCGTCCGTAGGCATGCTCTTAGTCCCATCGAAAACTCCGGTGCATCCGGAGGCGCGACAAAACGCCATGACGAGCGGGACCGGGAACAGCAGGCAACCGCATCCGCATCATCGCACCCGCTCCCTGGAAGCGGCGGCAAACAGCGCAAGGCTGATCCCGCGCAGCGCGGTCTCCTTGGCAAGCGTGCGGGCAATCGCGATCCGCGGCTCGCGAGGTGCTGCGGGCCTTTCGGAGAGCGACCGTATCGCCTCCGCAAGGCTCCGGGCGCAGCCGGGTCTCGCATAGGCCACCGCATCGCCCAGCATACGGGCAAGCTCGGTCTCCGGCTCTGCGGTTACCAGGATGGGCTTGCCGCTGGCCAGCATGCCGCCAAGCTTGGAGGGCAGCACCAGGTCGGCAGTGCTCCTTTCCTGCGGCAGCACGTGCAGGTCGGGCATGTTCAGGAAGGCGTTGAGGCGGGCATAGGGCTGGAACGGCAGGAAACGCAGGTTCGGCAGGTGCCCGAAGCGGGCCTGCAGCTCGGCCTTGGCCGGCCCCTCGCCCGCTACGACCACCTGAATGTGGCCCGCCGGTGCCAGTTGCTCTGCAGCCTCTAGCAGCACGCCCAGCCCCTGCTTGGCGCCGATATTGCCGGAATAGAGCACCACGAAATCCCCGTCGCGGAAGCCGAGTTCCGCCCGGTAGGAGCTTGCCTCGCGCAGCGGGAAGATATGCGCCAGGTCCACCCAGTTGCGCACCACCGAGACCCGTTTCGCCGCAAGCCCCTTGTCGCGCAGCTTGTCTGCCATCCGGTCCGAGATGGTGATGACCCGGCCGAAGCCGCGCAGCACAAGCCGCTCGAATGCGAGACCAAGCGCCTGCAGCCAGGCCCGGGAGCGCAGATGGCCCACCGCGAAGGCCGCATCCACCTCCAGGTCCTGGACGTGGAGAACCATCTCTGCCCCGACCAGCTTTGCCGCGAGCTGGGCAACCGGCGCCGCAAACAGCGTGGGCTCGACACAGAACACGATCCCCGGCCGCCGTCGCAGGATCTGCCAGACGATCACCGGCGCCGACGTGACCGCAAACGACAGGGGCGCGATCAGCCGCCACAGGCCCTTCATCTCCCGGTGCAGGATGAGCGGCACGCGCATCACCCGCATGCCCTCGTGCCGGGCGGAGGAATAGCGGTTGCCATAGCCCGGCTGCACCCGCCAGCCCGGATAGTGCGGCGGTGTAGTGACCACGGTCACATCCGCGCCATCCTCGGCAAGCTGCTGCGCGATCTCGCCCGTATACCTGCCGGCACCGGCGATCTCCGGAGAGAAGTTCATACCGTAGACAATGACCCGCGCCCGCGCCGGGACGACCGGTGCGGCCACCGTGTCCGCGGCCTCACGCGCCCCCAGACCCAGGGCCGGCAACACCGCCGCCATCAGGCCGCATCCCCCTGCCGGAGTGTCAGGGCGGCACTGTCGCAAAACGCCCGGTAGGCCTGCGCAACGCCCTCTTCGAGGCCAATGCGGGGCGCCCAGCCGAGCCCTCTCAGCCGTGCCGCACTCATCAGCTTGCGCGGCGTGCCATCCGGCTTCGACAGGTCGTTGACGATCCGGCCGTGGTAGCCGACCACCCGGCACACCATCTCTGCCAGCGCAAGGATGCTGAGGTCCTCGCCCGAACCCACATTGACGGGGCTTTCGCCGGAATAGGTCTTGGTCAGGTGGACACAGGCATCGGCGCAATCATCCACATGCAGGAATTCGCGCCGCGGCGTGCCCGTGCCCCACAGCGTGATCTCCGGCTGCCGGTTCACCTTGGCCTCATGCGCCTTGCGGATCAGCGCCGGCATCACATGGCTCGACCTGAGGTCGTAATTGTCGCCAGGCCCATAGAGATTGGTGGGCATGGCGCAGATGAAATCGCGTCCGTGCTGGCGGCGATAGGCCTGGCACAGCCTGATGCCGGCGATCTTGGCCACCGCATACCAGGCGTTGGTGGGTTCCAGCGGGCCGGTCATCAACGCCTCCTCGACGATCGGCTGCTCTGCAAGCCTTGGATAGATGCAGGAGGAGCCGAGGAAGATGAGCTTCTCCACCCCGGTCCGGTAGGCCGCATGGATGAGGTTCGCCTCGATCATCAGATTGTCGTAGAGAAAATCTGCCGGATAGCTGTCGTTGGCAAGAATGCCGCCCACCCGGGCCGCCGCGACGAAAACCGTGTCCGGACGGTTCGCCGCCATAAACGCCTCCACCGGCTGCTGCCGGGTAAGGTCCAGCTGCGTTCGCGATGCCGTCAGCACCGTGCAGCCCTCGGCGCCCAGCCGCCGCACGATCGCCGATCCCACCATGCCGCCGTGGCCGGCCACATAGACCCGTCTGCCGGAAAGCGGATAGATCACCTCAGGCATGGGCGAAACTCTTGCGGATGTTCGGACGCGGCACATTGCGCGCCATGATCTTCAGGTCCTCGCGGACCATTTCCGTCACCAGCTGGTCGATATGGGTCTCGTGCCTCCAGCCGAGCTTGGCATGTGCCTTGGCCGGATTGCCGACAAGCAGGTCGACCTCCGTCGGGCGGAAATAGCGTGGATCGATCGCCACCACGCAGAGCCCCGAGCCCGCGTCATAGCCCTTTTCCTCGACCCCCTCGCCGCGCCACACCAGCGGCATGCCCACTTTGGCAAAGGACTTCTCCACGAAGGACCGCACCGAATAGGCCTCCCCCGTCGCCAGCACGTAATCGTCCGCCTCGTCCTGCTGCAGCATCATCCACATCCCCCGAACGTATTCACGGGCATGGCCCCAGTCGCGGCGGGATTCCAGATTGCCGAGAAACAGCTGCTCCTGCAGGCCAAGGTGAATGGCCGCGGCCGCCCGGGTGATCTTGCGCGTCACGAAGGTCTCCCCGCGGATCGGGCTCTCGTGATTGAACAGGATGCCGTTCGAGGCATGCATCCCGTAGGCCTCGCGGTAGTTCACCACGATCCAGTAGGCGTAGAGCTTGGCCGCCGCATAGGGCGAGCGTGGATAGAAGGGCGTCGTCTCGCTCTGCGGCACCTCCTGGACCTTGCCGAACAGTTCCGAGGTGGACGCTTGGTAGAAGCGCGTCTTGCGGGTCAGCCCCAGCAGGCGGATCGCTTCCAGCAACCGCAGCGTGCCCGTACCGTCCGCATTGGCCGTGTATTCCGGAGTCTCGAAGGACACCTGCACATGGCTCTGTGCGGCCAGATTGTAGATCTCGTCGGGCTGGCTTTCCTGCACGACCCGGATCAGATTGGTGCTGTCGGTCATGTCCCCGTAGTGGAGGATGAAGCGCGGATCCTCCACCTGCGGATCTTCGTAGAGATGCTCGATCCGGTTCGTGTTGAAACCGGAGGACCGCCGCTTCAGTCCGTGGACGGTGTATCCCTTGTCGAGCAGAAGCTCGCAGAGATAGGCGCCGTCCTGTCCGGTCACGCCTGTGACCAGGGCAACCTTGCCATTGCTCCTTGGCTTGCCATTCATCACGTCCCCCTCGAAAATACTAAAGAACCAAAAGCAGAGGCAGGCGCATCACAATAATCGGACGTCAGGGTATGCAGCGATGTCAGGGTATGCAGCGATGTGAGCTCATTCGGCATTCCGACGCAGTCATACCGTCGCGGTGCGAAATGCCATTCCGGCACAGTCAAAAGTCTTCGCGCAGCCTCGCGCTCCGGCGTAGACCGTCCATCCGACGCCCCACGACAGGCGCCAGCCCCGTCTTCAGCAATGCCAACCGGTGACCAGCCGCAACTAGCCGTTGGCAGCGGACTCCCCCTCCACTGCCTTAGGCCGAACTGCGCGAAGATAGATTTCCCGAGCCCTTAAACGGCTGGCGCCCGGAAACAGCAAAACAGATAAGTATGGGTACCCAAAGGCTTTTTTCGGACCGCCTGTGACATCAAAGCTACCGCAAAGAAGCGCGTTCTCCAAGTCTATTTTCAGTAAAAATTTACTATTCGTCAATTTCTAATTGTGGAGAGATGCATGCAGATATGGATCATAAATAGGTAATTTATAATATGAAAAATTCATTAAATGCAATGACGCCATAACCGTCTAAAAATCCGCTATTTACTTGAATTTATAGAAAGTTGAATGACACAAACATCGCCCGGCGAATGACTTACTGAGGATTACTAAGATAGGTTAATTTTTTTGAAGACACAGGCAAAATACTGACCTAGTATGGGACAATGCCAAGTAGTATTCCTCTTGTTATAGTGGAACGTTCCGTTGAGTATGCTGCAGCTGGACGACAGTAATCAGTTCTCGACTTTCGAGAGTTCGAGCAAGGCCGCCGGCAAGGTATCGTCGGCGCCTGTGGCCGCAGCACCCGGCACCACGCGGAGCGCGAGGCGCGTGATCCCTGCTTGGGAGCTTGCGGTAAAGCGGATCATGGACGTGACCCTGGCGCTCCTGGCGCTGATTATCCTTCTCCCGTTTCTGTTGACGATCGCAGCCGCCATTCGCGTGGAAAGTCCGGGCCCGATCCTCTTCCGGCAGATCCGCTGGGGCAGGAACGGCCGGGCGATCCGGATCTTCAAGTTCCGCTCCATGTACCAGGAGACCTGCGATCACTCAGGCGTTGCGCAGACCACCCCGAACGACCCGCGGGTGACGCGCCTTGGCCGGATCATTCGCCGCATCAACGTCGATGAACTCCCGCAACTGCTGAACGTGCTTTCGGGCGACATGTCGCTGGTTGGCCCCCGCTGCCACGCCATGGGCATGCTGGCGGCGGGCAAGCCCTATGAGGATCTCGTGCCCGACTACCACGACCGGCACGCCATGCGCCCCGGCATAACAGGGCTTGCGCAGATGCGCGGCCTGCGCGGACCGACCGACCGCCCGTCGAAGGCAAGGGCCCGCATCGCCTGCGACCTCTATTATATCAACAATTACTCGATCTGGCTCGATTTGCGCATTATCCTGGGCACGCTCTACGGGGAATTACGCGGCGGCGCCGGCTTCTAGCGCGAGAAACAGCAGATACCCATGCGGACAGGGCTTTTAGCCCTCCTTGCCCGTGATCGGCAGGATAGTTTCAAAGGGTTGCGGGTCGGACGTCCACGTCCGCTAACGCTCGCCCGACAGGGGCCGCTCGGTCAGGCTCGAGCGCCAGTCGCCCGCGAAGTCGAAACTCGGCGCCGGCAGCTGATCACAGAACCAGAAGCCGGTGAGCGGGGCGAGCTGTGGCGCGCAGTACCAGAAGGCCGCGCCGTCTTCTTCAACAGCCCACCAGCGGGCGTGAGGCGGGGCCATGGCCCAATCCACGGCAGGTAGGGCAACCGCTAATCGTAAGATGGTTGACATGCCATCTCGTCTAGGCGACGTGCGCTGAACCGGTTGTGAAACCACAAGTCATACGCGGTTCATCTTGAGATGGCTGGCCCCTTCGGACCGCCTTGGCGTCCCATCGCAAGGGCCGTCCCGTTCGCAAAGAGCACGCACCTGTTCCCACCTTCCGCCAGCCGGGCCTTGTTGCGCCGGGCATGAGGTACCCTCACTTCCCCACCTCGACACTTGACCCAAGCCTGTTTCTTCACGATGTCTCTGACCGGGTATGTCGCTTGGACAAGGACTGGAAACATGCCGAAAACGATCAAGAAGGCCGACCTGCCGACGAAAATCTGTCCGTCGTGCAAACTGCCTTTCACCTGGCGGCGAAAGTGGCAGGCAAACTGGGCCGATGTCAGATATTGCTCGGAGCGCTGCCGCCGCGAAAAACGGGACAAGGTGTGAGCCGGTGCTTTACGCCGGGCCCCTGCGTTCAGGCCAGTGATTGATTGGTAAGGTGGCTGCCGCCGGCGACGCTGTGACCGGATGGAGGAGTTTTCATCCGAACCAGGCCGTCCAGACCAGAGGTCTGCTTTTGCTCATCGGAAACTAAGTGGTGCCCCCGCCAGGGTTCGAACCCGGGACCCCCTGATTACAAATCCCATCGCATCGCAAGAGATATCAAGTTCATGGCTACCCATCGGCTGTAAAATGCAGCCGGGATTCGCTCAACGTTTCTAGAAACGTCAAGCGCAAACTGTAAAATGAAATCCACAGAAAACGTCTTCTGTGGACAGCCTCTTGACCCCTCCCTGATTCTCGACGATCTCTCCCTCACCTGCGGGCGGGCAGGATCACCAAAGACCGGTGCGGCACGGTCTCGTTAGAACACGAGGGACGTAAGCGCATGGGCATTCCAAAGCATTGGGACAGACTTAAATCGGGAGACCACTTCACTTTTACGGTGGAGCTGGTGAGGGAAGACGATTCGATCGTTGAGCAGCTGGCCGGCGCCAACAACGTCGATGCTGCGCAGGCAGCTTTCGAGACCCTGCCGCGGTACTATGGCGAGAGGGACATCTTGCGAATCCGCCAGGGAAGCCGGATCATGAACCGGGTCCACGGGACGGACGAGGATCGCAAGGCGCTGCTGGCGCGCATGCGGGGGAAGCAGGATGGCTGACGAGGGCAGGACGGCAGAGGCTGGCGCGGGCATCCACGAAGATCACTACTGCGAGCACCCGAACTGCAAGCGCTGGGGCTGCTATGGCTTCGAGCAGGACCGGCAGAGCGTGAAGTGGTTCTGCCGCGAGCATCAGCCGGACATCTACCGTGGCCTGCTAAAACACGGGACGCCCTGACGCACGTCTGGAAACATAATCGACGCAAGGATCGCAGCTGCAATCATTCGGGAACTAAAGCAATTGACAAACGGTTAATTTACCATCAACAGAGCTGTTGACTTCCACAGTTGTGTTGAAAGCCCTATCTTATGAATGCCGCCGAATTAAAAAAGCTATTGGCAAAAAATGGATGCAAATTCGAGACGCACCGTGGCGGCAGTGGGCATCAAACCGTGAAACGTGGAGAACGCACAAGCGTTATCCCCTTACATGGTAGCAGCAAAGAGCTAGGTACAGGTCTCGTGAATAAAATCCTCAAGGATCTAGGGATAAAATGATGGGCAGATTTTACGAACTGAAATTCGATATGGATACGGCTGAAGATGGTTCTACGTCTTGGCTCGTCACCGTGCCCGCTTTCCCGGAAATCACCACTTTTGGCGACGACAAGAGCCAGGCTTTTAATCAGGGCGGCAGAGCAATCGAAGAGGCCATTTCTGCGCGCATTGCCAACGGCGACGATATCCCGCACCCTCTTGATAAGGATGAAATGCAGTGGGGCGTTGAGCTGCCGTTAATGAGCTATTTTAAATGCGCGCTCTACATGTTGTGCCGTGCGAATGATATTTCGCGCGCTGAGTTGCAACGCCGCCTCGGCTGGCATCGTGAACAAGTTGATCGTCTGTTTCGCATTGATCACAAATCGCAGCTCGATCAAATCGAGGCAGCTTTCAAGGCTATTGACGTGCCAATTAGCGTGGATATTCCGCTTCCTGAAGCGGCGTGATTATACAAAGCAAAATCCGAAGGAAGAAGGCCCGGTCAATCGCCGGGCTTTTTGTTATTTCAAGGCTGCCCGGCGAGCCTCTGACGCTCGACTCGGTCTAAGCGCTCCCGCAAATCGAGGATGACGTCTCGCGCACCGTAAACGCTGCCCTGCGCTTGCTTCAGTTCATCTACCTGACGCTGCAGATCCTGATCTTTGTTCGTGTAATTCTGCCAGACCCGCTCGTGCTCCGCACGCGGGACAAGCCCGGATCGGATATCAGCGACATTGGCCTCCATCCGCGCGCGATCCTCCTGACCACGTGCAGTACGCCATTCCAGCTCCTTCTGGGTCACAACCTTGTCGGCGAGCATGGTGATGCTCATCTGCGTCGTCTCTGCAATCTTGCTGACCGCCGCCTGCTGGATCTCGGCATTCTTCATCACTGCTGCGTCAAGTCGATCCTGCCCCTTGCTGAGGCTGCTGTAGAAGAAGGCGCCACCGGTCGCGAGGACCGTGAAGCAGACTCCGGCGGCCGCCCATATTACCGGCCATTGTGTCTTGCTGTTGCTGCGCAGCTCGTTCGACAAGGTCGTCAGGCTGGCATTGACGCTCTGGAAGCCGGTGTTCATGTTCGACCTGAGGTCGACTATGTCCTTGCCCTGGTTCTCCACTCGCTCGGACAGGCGGGCGTATTGTGCCATGGGGTCGAAACCGTTGGGCATGTCGTTATTCCCGTTCGCCATCAGTCTTCATGCCCTTCCAATGCGTCATTCCATTATTTGATGTTTATGTTCTCGTTTCGGTCTCGTTGACCGGCAGGCACGAGACTCCATGTTCTTCAGCTCCACGGAGGCTGACATGATCGGGTGCCGACGCTGCAGGGAAACGGGATGGGTCTGCGAGAGGCCCCCGCATAAGTCATGGACTGGACCGTCGGCTTGTCGATGCGGAGCGGCAGGAATGCCCTGCCCTCTGTGCAGCCCCGACGCAGACTGGAACGCAGTCCCAAGTCGCGCGCCTGATGTCTCCAAGGTGATGAAGTCGACGCTGCACGTCGCCGGCAAGAAGGTGCATTGATGGCGAAGACATCTTTGATCTCACCATCCACGACGACATGACAGGTGAAGTTTTACTCCACGCCCGCATGACGCAGCAGGAGGCTGAACACGCGCTGCAAGTGTTTGACCTTGTCCACGATCGCCCTCGCATGGCTCTAGTACGAGCAGTTCTGGCGGCGGGCCTCTACAGCATTAACGGCAAGTCTGTCTTCCCACGAGTAATCGAGACCTAGCTTGCTTACGCCGAGATGGTTGATCTTCGTCGTCTTCAATTGAAGTTTTTCGTCTGAAAACATCGCAGTCTACTTGAAAAACTTTGTCAGTTTGGAAAGCCTCCTCGTATCAAGGAGATACCATGCCGACTCGTTTTAATAACTCAGTTGCAATCGATACCGGAACTATTTACCTGCTGCGGAGGATAGACAAATCTGGCGGGTCCCTCACTGTAACCTATGAGGACATTGCTGCTTTGGAGGAAGAACAGTTCCTGCGATACGCGAACGACCTAAGGCTCGTTCGTGTTGATTTTGGCAGCGAATGGACAAGCGGAGGAGTTATCTCCATTACCCGCAGAGGAAGAGGTTACCTGGAAAAGCCTGACATTGCTGCGACTTGGGGAAAGCTCGTTAAAAGGTGGCTTGGCACACTAACGAGAAGCTTAAACCATTGAGCCAAAGACAGCGCGCCCGGAGGAACATAGCGGCGATAGAGCGGTTGTTAGATTAGGAGCTGGCGTCCTTACCCTGTACTCAGTCTCCTGGCTGTTGAGAGCCGAGAAAGGTCCGCGTCCTGATGCGGGCCTTTCTTGTTTCTGAGCCCCAGACGATGATGGAGCGCGGGTGACCAGACCCAGAGGTTGAGCCAAGCCCCAACAAGCGTGTCAGATCGAATAGATGGCTGCTGGCTGCCATTTCCTGTTTGTCTATCCAGTTATCTTCGCTGCTGCTTTAGCCATCGGATACTGTGTTTAACGTCGCCGGAGGGAGATCGCGAACGATCGCATTTTTGCAACTGGCAATCCTAGCCGTACAAGAAGATATGGAACTGCCGCTTTTGGTGAGGTCGGGTTGAACGAGATTGAAATGCGATAAAAGCTCAGAGCTTCCTTTTTTCGACCTGCAGCGATCGCCACGTTTCCCAGCTTTCTCGCACGGTCAGCCAAACGGGAAGGTATCAGAGGATAAAGCCGCGGATTTTGTGCTGCAATCAGGTAAGCAACTTTGGCGTGATGCGCCATAAGATCTTTCCGGCTTCCTGTCACGGAACTACCGTGATTGCGCTTTTGTACAAGCGGCTCAAGGACACAAATCATCGCGCTCTTCATTGCAACACGGGCATAAAACTCAGTGTCTTCGAACACACTAAGCGTTTCGTCATACCCACCGATATTATTGAAGAGTGCTTTCCGACAAAGGATGGTCGATGTAATCGGCCCATCCTTTAGGAAATAGTCGGTTGCGGTATCCCGCGAAGACGTCAAATCATACACTTTAGCGACACGGCGATCGTCGATGTTGTCATTTTCAAAATACTCAAGGCCGGCATAAACGAAGCCAGCAGTAGGATGCTTTAGGTGCATCGCCCATTGCTGTTCGAGCTTATTTTTCGCCCAAAGGTCATCTCCATCTAAGAAGGCCAGCCAGTCTGCCCTAGCGGATTTGACTGCCAAGTTCCTGCCTTTGGAAACTCCGTTTCTGTTGCCGAAAATGACTTTTATCCGATCGTCGAGGAGCGATACGGCTCTGAGGGCTCCAAGCGTGTGTTCGTTGGAACCATCATCATGGATTATGATATCGACAATGAGATCCTGCCGCGATTGGTTCAAGACACTTCGGACGGCGCTCTCTATGAAATCGCCTTCGTTGAAGCACGTAATGATCACCGAAATTGACATCAGCTCTGCCCTTGTCCGTCGTGCTGCAGCAGATCAAGCGTCAGGCTTGCAATGCGATCAATACTGATGTGTGATTTCGCGAATTCCCGGGCTTTCGTGGCCATTCGGACTCGCTCATTCCGGTCTAAGCACATCGCTACTGTCATGGCCTCGATGAATGCAGACGGCGACGATTGAGGAACGATGAAGCCATTCACTCCATGAGTTATTACATCCTTTACACCGCTTGCGGCGTAAACCACTGGGATCAAGCCGGCAGACATAGCCTCTAGAAGAGCGTTTGACTGCCCTTCTCGCATGGAGGCGGAGAGAAAAAAATCGCACCGCAACAGGTTCGGATAGACGTCGCCTTTGAAACCTGGAAACTCGAAGTTATTAAGGTATTTTTTTGTCGTTTCTAAATTAGCGAGTCGTTCAGCCTCTGGGCCATCGCCCAGTAGAACCAGTGTAGGATTGAATTTACCTGCCTTAAGAAGAGCCAGTGCAGCATCATACAGAACCTGCGGCCTCTTATCTTCCCTCAGCCGCCCGGCGTATATGAAACTCGCTCCAGTTCGGAGATGAAGACTCGCATCGATGATCTTGTCGTCTGGCACTACGACGCCATTGTGGAATTGCGCAATGCGGGCGTCCGGGACACCTAAGAGCAAAAGTTCATCGGTGATTTGGCGACTATTAGAAACGAACTTATTGACACGTTTGAGGAGTAGTTTCTCAATCCACTTGCCGTAAAAGTATTTTTTTGAACGTAATGCGTCAAATTCCGAAGCCCCTCCACCACCGCCGAGCTTCACTAGAATACGGGAATTTCGACGCATCCCAGCGAGCACCGGACCAAATGCATGCAAGCGGCTGTGGAAGATATAAATCGAACTTCCCCGGTGAGATTGGCCAGAGTAGCGCCAGTAGAACCACAGGGTCCATTTTAGAAAGTCGAGAAAATGCCTTCCCCCTAAATTCGGATACGCCTTCACCCGGCAACGCTCTATGCGGCCAAAACTTGTAACCTCTAATAGAGGGGCAGTTTTTGAAGTTGTGGGCGCAACGAGGGTGACGTCCACACCTGTGGCGCCAAGCGCCTCCGAAAGTATAAGCGCTTGCCGCTCTGCTCCCCCATAACTATCCGGAAAATAAGCTGGCACAACTAATAATAATTTTACAGGCGCTAATGAAGTCATTGGATTCGCCGGAGAAGAGGTGAGTGTTCTTCTTAGTGCACCAGCAAATTCAGTGCACCTTAAAACGCAAGTTTTTCTAGAACGCCATTGGAAGACAAGCAACTGGGATCTTTAGATTCCTATTACCTGAGTTAATGCGTCCCCGGAAGCAGCGACGGGAACCGATGCCCGCGCCCGAAGTGGATGATCGGGCGGTAGGATTAGGCCGTAGACCCCAGTGCATCCGCGTCCCCCAGTAGAGAGATTAAGCGGCTTGGTAAGCGGCGGGCGGCGAGCCGCCCGGAGCGGTCTTAGTCCAGCCGATGGGATCAGCGACGCCCGAGCCGATGTAGCTCGCCACGCGGCGCTAACGTTGCGGTGTGGTTACCACGATTGATTTTACTTGTTGCTGACTATCGCCAGTTGCGTTTCATGTCGGCGCCCCAGGCTCCGCAGTCATCGGCAAGGCGATCGCGGTTGTCGGCGGTGATCTCCCACCGTTTAAGGGTCACAACGCGGGCTTCGTCTGGTTGAGGTTTCACGCGTCCTGTCTTGGCCGTGCAGGCCTCAGGCAGGTCAGGGAATGGCTTCTGCGCCTGCAACTGGCCTTGCGCCACCGCAGTAGCGCCAGCCCGCTCCTCTATCGTCTGGCAGCCCTTGGCGCTCATCAGCAGGAGCAGGAGAGGCAGGATGATCAATGTTTGGCGTTCCATTCGAGCTCCTCTTTGCTCCAGCCTTCGAGGCCATCCGTCTTTGCCTGATCATCCAGCTCTTTGATGCGGGCCTCTGCGTTCTGCCGTGCGATCTCGGTAGCGGCTGCCCGTTCCTGCGCCCGCGCGCTGGCGGCTTCAGCTATCGCCCGGTACCGGCGTTCCTGATCGAGCTGGGCTTGGAGGACATCGCGCTCAAAGGTGGTGACCATCTTCGATGTTGCGGCGTCGACCCGGTACCAGACGATTCCCGGCACGATCTGCCCGATCCATGGGAGCTTAAGGCCCTCGTAGACCAGGATGCCGAGCGCGAGGCCGGCGAGGATTGCCAGCGGGATCTTGATGATGTCGGATAGGTTCGTGAACATCAGATGCCGCTCACGCAGAGTTCGGCTTCCCCGATCCGCTGCGCATCACCCATCTCGCGGCGTTTGACCAAGCCGCCGACGATCTGCCCTCCCGCGCGGTTCCAGGCCGTTTGTGCTTCGCATGCTTGGCGATACTTCCCGACCCGGATGTAGCGGGCGGCGGTCGAGTTGCACATGCCGTTGACGCCGAAGTTGTAGGCACCCGAAATCGCCGACGCCTGGACGCTGATCGGCTTCTTCTCGAACTCGGCGATGCACTTCGTCAGCGGCGCGTAATAGTCGCGCTGGACGCGGGTCACCAGCATGTCCTGGCACTGCGCAGCGGTGCGCGTCATGCCCGGGCCGACCGGTTTGCCATTGATGCGGGTTTCGCCGTAGCAGATGTCGTAGATCTTCGCGTACTGGTCCCAGTGGGATGAGAGCACAAGGCCCTCCCACGGCTTGATCAGGGTGTCGACGGCGAGCACGACCGCCGTCGGTGGCTGCGCAGCCTTGTACGCGCCCCACCCGCCTGTGGCAGCCGCAATGAGCGCAGCAGCGATCGCCGCCTTGCCCCGCTTGCTCGAGGTGATCTTATTGACTGGCATCTGGGTTTTCCTTTGAGGGCGCCGAAACCGACTGCTGAGCGACGAGGCGGGAGACGAGAGCGGCCATCGACGTGAAGCCGGACAGACCGGCAAAGAGGCTGCGCGGGATCTCTATCCACTGGTCGAGGATCGGGAGCGCCATCTCGAGACCAGAGAAGAGCCCCGCCGCGAGGATGAGCCGGATCGACCAGGCTCGCTTGAAGATGCGTCCGAAGTGCTCGACCGGCTGCAGGCCGAACACATCCAGCGAGGAGACAAAGCTCCGCTTTACCGCGGCCGTGACCGGCGCGGCTTCACCAGGTGTCATGGTGTTCTCCGATGTTGAGGTGAGAAGACAGCACGAAAAAGCCGCCTCAAAGGGCGGCTCTCGTGGTATTGTTGGCTATGCTGATATGCAGATCATGCCGCGATACGAAGTGGGTATGCGAAAATCACCCGGACAAGCCGGGCCTGGGCATGCATGGCTGCCAATGCGGCGCCGCGGCTATGCCCTGCCCTCGATGCGCGCCTGACAGCGATTGGAACCAGCCGCCGGACGTCTCGAAGGTCTTCACCTCAGTGCTGCATGTCGCCGGTAAGAAGGTGAACTAACGGCCTGGCTGGTTACATTGAATATCTAACTCATCATGCTATGCTTTCTGTCCCCACTACTGGCGCTGATGAGTTAGACCATGCGAGTTGAGAATTCTGGGAAGTCATCTCATACGTTGTGGGGAAAAGTGGTTTCCCTGGTTCTGCAGACCCCGCTCACGCCCTCAGAATGGCATTGGCACGGCGACAAGATGCGCCGCCAGTTGCCCGACGGGGAGTTCGCGTTTCGCGATCCCACCGACGATGAGATACGTGACGATCTCGATAGGCAGGCATGGTGATCAGCCGAAGGTAAGGGCTTTACGGGGGCGAGACTCCGAACGTCACCCCATGAGCAACGCGGTAGTCGTTTTTGATCTTCTGCAACTCGTTGTCCGTCAGGCGAGCGTTGTAGACTTTAGGCGGCAGCATAATCGTAGAGCCAGAATGGCCGCTTGTTGCAGTATCAAGGCCGTTGTTGAAGAACCTCGTGCCGCCTGAGTTGGCCGGTGAAGCAGATCGCTGTGTAGGTGTACCGGACCTGACGAGTTCGTCGTCAATATAGATATCCAGGACATTGCTCGTGCGGCTGTAGAGGAAAGCGATAAGACGGTAGCACGTCGTCGTCAGCTGGCTGGCGAGCGGGCTAGTGGTCGTGATTACCTGAACGCCCGTGCTATTGAACCCACCCCGGAGATTATCCCCGGAGTTTGCCATGGTGAAGTACATATCCACCGTTGCGCCAGACTGGCCAGATCCGATAAACGCCCCGGTATTTGTAGTAGTATTGTACTGCATCGCAAAGACGGCGCTGATGTCGCCGGCGGGGAAAACGTAAGCGCTCCCGCGCCAAAGGCTTTTGCTGGCGTCGTCCAAAAGAATTCCATATTTCGAGCCGACAAGCACGCGTTTGATAGCTGCTGTGGCACCCTGACCAGCCGCGGACGTTGGCGTCCAGGCCGCCGTGTCGCTGCCGCTTGATGGTACGGAAATCATATTCAGCGAACCATCCAAGGACGCATTGTCGAAGTCGAGGCTGACCACAGGTGTAGGAGGCGTCACTGCCGGTACCGCATAGGTAACGTGCGGCGTTGTTCCAGAAGTCGGTGCGGCTTGGCTATCCCCGCCGATCCCGTTCTTCGCGATTACGACTGCGTCGCGGCTGCCTTGCAGCGGCAGCGTCAGCTTCATTGCAGACCCGACCTTGCTGGCCTCGCGGGTGACGAAGTCGAACTTGGTGTATGACCCGCTCCCCGCCGGCGCGCGGGTCCAGACTTCATAGTAAGGTGTCCCGACGCTGGTTATCGTCAGCGTCTCGCCAGTCAACGCAACGGCTGGGACGGCTGCAGGCGCAGTCTGAAGCGCCTGCGTTACCGCCCGGTGAGCGTACATCTCAGGGCCGTGCAGCCGGTTCCCTGCATTCGTCATATGGACGTTGTCGCCCCCGGTCGCGTAACCTGCAGCGCGCCTTAAGAAGCCGACGCCGGGTTTCCCGGCAGCCCATTTTGCTCCAGCCAGCAGGTATTTCCGGCCTTGAGTATTGCCGTAGCCAAGCCACTCAGGCAGAGGGCTGGACAGGATGAACGGAGCATCGGAAGCGCCCGCGCCCACCAATGCTCTCCAGCCGTCGTACCAAGTATCGAGCACGGGGAAGAGATACGCGTCTACCACCGACTGGCTAGCGCCTACACCGGCTCTGTTGTTGGCAATCTCGTTCTCCAGGATAGAGGCCGCGAAAGCATGAATGATTGAGTTCGGATAGGCCGCCTTGAACGTGTCGTAAGCCGTCTTGATGACGTTGTAACGGTTAGCCGGCCAGTTCGTCGACACGCCCGAACCGGGAAAATATTCAGCCGTGTCCGTTCCACCTACGCCGCCTGGAATGATAACGATCTTCTTGTCCGGATTTGCAGCCTTGGCTGCTTTTGCCAGGCTCCAGGCTGGGCCGACAGCCCGCTCTGTCCGCGGGTACGCCGTACCAGCGGTCCCTTGGGGGTAGCGAAGCTGCGCGGTAGCCGCGGCGTTCAGCATACGAGCGAACGAAGGCGTGGGGTCTGCACCGCCGACCTGATAACCGCCACCGCCGTTTGGCGACCATTCGAAGATGTCGGTCGCAGCGTCGTCATCGGGGGAGAGGAGGGTCGCGCCCAGCGCATTCGACTGCCCACCAGTCATGTTCGACTGGTGGAGGGAGAAGATAACCAGATACTCCGGGCCTGAGCTCACGCCGCCCACCCCTCCGACACTCGCGCCCATTGCAAGTTTAGACCGCGTTGCCAGCCCCTGCATACTAGTGGAGAGGCCGGTCATTACGCAGCCACCCAGGCAAGCTTGTCGCCGGGAGAGACGCCGAGATCGTAATCCGCGCCGGCCGCGACGAACACGCGAGGATTTGTGGTTGCCACCGGGCTATTGCCTACGGCGACCCATGCGTCTGCGGAGGTGCGGATGCGGAAGACGGGGGTGCCAGACTCGCTGCCTGGCGCGGTCCTCGTTGTCGGCGTGGCCGAAGCGGGAGCTTCCGACCACTGGATGTTGTTGAGGACAGGCTGAACGCTCCGGTTTGCGCTGGGCACGCCAGCAAAACCGCATACGACATGAAGACCCGAAAGAGCCATGACAGTATCCTTCCATTTTGGATTCTATGGTGGGGTGGTTCAATTGCCGATCGCGCGAACGGTCACGGAGATGCCGGAGCCGGCTTTCTGGAATGGGCCGGTGCTGAGAAGCAGAGTTGCCCGGGAAAGCATGACCTGCACTTGGCAGCCGTTTGGGGATGCAGACCCAGCAACAACAGCGCCGGTGATCATCTGGTCTCCGCTCCAAGCTTCGATCACATCGATGTCCGGGGTTGCGGAGAAGGCCGGGGAGAAGGTGATCGTTGCCACTCCGCTGCCATTGGTGGAGGCGGTGAAGCGTTCTACGCGCTTTGGCGTGCCGGCCGCTCCGGTATCGCCTTTCAGGCCTTGAGAACCAGCTGAACCAGTATCGCCTTTCGGTCCCTGGCTACCTGTCGCTCCCACTGTCCCAGGAGCCCCAGCCGCACCTGTGTCTCCTTTTGCGCCTGTCGGTCCCGTTGGTCCTGCTGCGCCTTGCAGTCCAGCAGATCCAGCATCTCCCTTTTGTCCCTGCGTCCCTTGCGGACCCGTCGCACCTGCAGCGCCCGTATCACCTTTGGCTCCCTTCGGCCCGACGACCGTCGGCGCCCTGTTGGCAATGTCCTGGGTCGTGGTCCGGACGGGTTTCCCATCCTGGATGACGATTGCGGTCTCGGCGCCGGACAGCTGACCGGCTGGGGGGATCTTCGGCGGCATGCTTAGGTCTCCGGTGCAAGAAGCTCATCGGCGCGGGTGGAGGAGTTAAGCGTCGTGGCGATCATGTCGTGCAGGGCAGCCCAGAGCGGGTCGTCGGAGCTGAGATAGGTCGCAGCGTCGTAGATGCCCTTCTGCCTCGATGGAGCCTGCTGCATGGCGCCGGTGATCAGTTCGGCCTCTTCGTCCGTCATGCGCAGCCAGGGCGTGGACTTGGCAATCCGGTAGGGCTGCGGGCCGGGGTCGGCCGGCGGGACATACGGCAGGATCGTGTATTCGCCCGAGTGGTCGACCATCCATTGGCGAAGAGCCGGCGCAAGCCCGTAGGGGTCGTCTGGCAGAAGCGCATAGCTGTCGTTCTGATGCGTTTCACCCGCGACATTTTCTTCGGACTCTGCATGCCAGTCCAAGGTAACGATGAACGTTCCATCAGCATCGACCGCCGGATTGGTACGCGTGATCGAGTGGACATTTTCAATAACGTAGAACATCATTCACCTCAGGAAACGCGCTGGAAGAGATTGGAATCGCCGTCATTCGTGGATATGAATCCGCGCGCGCGCCACGTGCCTGGGATGGTCCCGCCACTGCTACCAGAGACTGTCGTGAATGATGAGCTCACCCCACTCCAGATGTAAATCGTAGCGTTGTCGTTCCTGACATAGGCTGAATTCACCCGGACTAGAAGCGTCGACCCGATCGGGTATGTGACGACGCCACTCGACGAGCCGCTGTAAACGAGGTCAGATAGGTCCAAGGTCGCCAGCCCGCCGAGGCCAAGGTTGCTCCGGGCGCCGGACGCTGACGTTGACCCCGTGCCACCGTCGGCAACTGAGATGGTGCGGCCGTCGCCTTCAGTTCGGATTCGCCTGTTGTTGACGTACCCGATCTTGGTATCCAGCTCGAAGCGGAACACCTCGGAGAAGTTCACGTCGTCGGATGAGGCATCGAAATAGACATTGTTCGCATTTACCCGGACGCGGCCGGATAGCTCCCCGGAGGTGGTGTCGATCAACTGGAGGTACGGGCCGCTGCCGCGCGAGATAAGACCGCCTGTCGCGTCTACGTTGCCAGAGACGGTGACCTTGCCGGTTGTTGTAATGACTCCGCGCAGTTCGATTAGGTTGGTGGAGCCAGAGCCAATGTGAACATCCCCACCATCAAGGTTGATATTGAGATCACCACCAGCACCATTATTGCGTGACTGGATCTCGTTATTATCAATGATGAAATTCTGACCACTATCGGGGCCAATTTGGATCGCATGAGCTGTCGAAGCCAGGCCGGCATCGTTTGTATCGGTCAGGCGAAGTTTGCCCGCGCTGAGGATGGTGCCGGGGATCGATCCGTCAGACGTGAATTCGTAGGTGTTCTGGGTGTCGTAGTACTTGATGAAATCATCGCCGCCGAGCTGGATACCTGTGCCGCCTGGAATGTTGATCCCACCGGAGAATGTTTGAAGACTAGACCAGGTGTTGGCACCGTTCAGCAGCGGGAGTGCATCGCCCGACGTGCCGATTGCCTTCAGGGCGACAGTGTCCGTCCCAGTCGTCATGATGACGTTGTTGGCAGACGTGGTAAGGCCGGCAATCGCCTGCAGAAGTGCGTCATATGCCTGGACGTTGGTCCCGATAGCCACGCCCAGCGTCGTCCTCGCCGCAGTTGCATCCGCATCATCCACAAGAGACCGGCCAAAGGCGGTGAACGAGGTCAGCGCGACAGTGCCGACGCCCGTCGTATAGATCAGCTTGTCGGCCGAGGTCGTGAGCGCAGCGATTGCTTGGAGCAGATCGTCATAGGCCTGAACGTTCGTCCCGACCTCGAGACCAAGCGCAGTGCGCGCAGCCGTGGCGTTCGTCGCACCGGTGCCGCCGGCGGTGACCGGGCGCGCGGCATTGGCGTCAAGCGTCAGATCGTCGACGAGCGCATTATATTTGCTCGACTGGATCGTCGTGTTCGGCGTGCCCTTGGTGCCCGCTGGTGGCGCGTACACGCCTCCGGTTCTTGGCATGGCATTCTCCTAAAAGAAAAAGCCCCGCAAATGCGAGGCTGCTTTAACGATGTTGTATTTTCGGATTCGACAGCGGCGCGGCGTCATGGCCACTATGTGCAAAACGGAGGGGATGATGCAGGTACGAAAAGCCGCTCGATTTGTTGCCATCAAGGGCAGCCTTGCAAACCACGAGACAAACTCGGTAGACCTGCTGTTTGACGGAGCGGATGGCCAGAGTTACGCAATCGAATTCGATCCGGCCGTCATTCCCGCGACCATATTAGCGGCGACTGGTCATCTAAATGAACTAGCCGCCATCCGTGGGGATCTTCAATCTCAGGCAATGGATGCCAGGGGGATGTCAGTGGCAATGAGCGCTGATGGCTCTGTTGGTCTGCAGTTGACCCTTGCGAGCGAACTGAAACTGAACTTGATGTTTCCGAAAGAACAAGCACCCGCGCTCCTGGCCGTGCTTGAAGACCTAAGGGGGTTCTTGACGCGAGACGTGCACTAGCGCTGGTTGCTTCGTTCATCGTCTTCTCCTATCTTTCTTCGATGCAGATTGATCACGACCAGAACGAACCACCGGTAGACCGCACGCCAGGCCCATGGCGCTGGGCCGTTCCAATCGTCCTTGTGACAGTTGGCCTCAATGCCTATTCGAACGGCCTCGACTGGCTTTCCTTCGCGTGTGGCGCCGGCGCTGGGATTGTCTTCACCGCTTGGATCATCGACGTCACCGGCAACAAGACCCCAGCGTCATGGCGCCGCAATTCGGCCGGCACCAGCCGTCGCTGATCCCATCAGGGACGCGATAATCCGAGCCCGAAGCTGATCTGAGTTTGTGATCCGGTTTTGGCCGCCCTGAAGAACTGCCCGTGCCGCCGCCGGGTCGCTTTCCATCAGTGCTCTTGCAAGCTGCTCGACGACACGTGGGGGCGTTCCGGCCCCCTCGCTCATCACCCGGCGCGCACCACTCATGATCGCGCCCGGGACATCCAGCCGCATCAGCGAAGACATCACGCCCGGGTCGAACCGGTTTAGCTCAGCAGCATCAGCCAGGTTGTCGGCAGTCTTCGAACCACCCAAGGCAGCGTTTGAGGTCTCGAACATGCGCTGCTCGCGCGCGATGCGGTTGCCCATCTGGTCCCCGCGGCCGGGCGCCGCAAATGCCGGGAACTCTTCACCCGTCTTTGGCGTGATCAGCCCCCGCGCCTTATTCGTGGTAGGCGACATCGATGTGGATTCGATCCGCGCGATGTAGGGATCGACATAGCCGGCACGGAAGGCGGACTGCTCGTCTGGGTTCATCCCCTGGAATGCCGGGATGCTGTCAGAAGACCGAACACGCGGCGAGGCAGCGCTCATCCCGGTATCAACCGCATCGATCGCGCGGCTCTGCTGGCGAAAGGCATTGCGGGCTGCCCCATATTCCGGGGAAGCCTGCTCCAGCGCATTGTCCAGTGCATTCCGGACCGGGATCAACTGGCGTTGGGCAGCCGGCCGAGCGCCCTCGATCAGGCCGTCCAGTTCCTGCTTTGCCCGCAGCGAAGCGTTGAAGTCGGTGAGCACCGAATTGCCGTCGGTCAGATATCCCCTCGCCTTCCGCACCGCCGCCTCGATGCTGTCGTCGGCGATGTTATTGCCCGGGTTCATGAGCCGGGTTGCGCCGGGGCTGAGGAAATCGTCCGCCGCTGCGATTGCGTTGGTCGGGTCCACGACGCCCGCGCTATTGCGAGCGGCGCCGTAATTGGCATTGGCGGTCGTCGCGCGCTCATTGGTCAACCGGGCGGCTCGCTGGGCAGCCGTGTCCGGCGCGTCGAATCCTTCGGCCAGATAGCTTGCCAGACGCTCTCCTTGCCCCACCTGACGGCCCTGAAGGCCCTCAATGACTGCCTGACGCTCGTTGTGCGGCGTGCGGGCGGCAGTCGAGAGCATCCGCTGCCCGGCATTCCCCATGGCGTCCGCCACGTTGAACATGTCCTGCCCGTCGGCGCGCGCCGCGGTCAAAGCGTTCGCGACCTCATCTGCCGACATGCCAGATCGGCGAAGGGTCTCGCCAAGGGCACGCTCGGCATAGCGCTGCGGGAATACCCGCGCTGCGATTGGCGCAGCAGCCATCCCGGCCACTTCCTGCACGCCGGCGGCTGCGAGAGGCATAGCTCCGCCCATGACAAGGCCAGTACCCGCCCCCACGCCTGCGCTTTTCAGACGGCCGTCGATCCCTTCACCGCTTCCGAATCCCTGCACTCCACCGAGAAGAGCACCCTCTGCCGCACCGGCGCCTGCTACGCGCGCAAGGTTGGCGCCCCTCCCGATGGCGTTTGCAGTCATGGAAAGCCCACCTCGAGCGAGCCCAGCACCACCAGCGAGACCGCCAGCGATCTGCCCACTCAGGAACGATCCGGGGTTGGTCTCCTTCGCGCGGGTCTCCTGATCGCGAATCCTGCCGAGGATTTCGCTGTAGGAGCGCGGCTTCTTCCCATTGATGAACGACGCGAGATATTCGGACGTTGCGCCCAGACCGGCACCCAACTCGTCGCCAAGCCCGAAGGACATGGTGTCGCCCGCACCAAGCGCCGCGGCGCCCGCCATACCACCGGCGAACTCCGGCTTGGACGGTGCTCCGGGGTTGCCCCCAGCATACTTCGCCCATGGCGCTGTTTTCGCCGGCGGTTGCGCGTACATCTGCTCCTGCTGCCCGTGCAGGGCCTGAGCATAGTTTGTGGCTGCGTCAGGGGTATCGAAGACGCCGAGCTTCTGGCCCGTTTTGTGGTAGAGGTCGATTGCCTCATCATTCGACAAGATGCGGCCATCCGGCGACACAGTAGGCACCAAGATTTCTTTGCCGTCCTCATTGAAGGACATCGACCGCACGGTGCTGATCGACCCGTCTTCGTTCTTTACCACTGGTCGAGCGGAAAGATCGATGTTCCCGGGCGCCACCAGTCCACCAGGTGCACCGACCATGTTCATCAGTCCGCTCTGGTATTTGTCCCATGGAGGCATTAGCGCACCTGTTCCCAATTGTTCGGGTCTGACGGATCACCGCCCTTGAAGCGATAACCATCTTCGACGACACCGGGCTGCGGGCCGGATGCGGCCGGGCGCCGGGGCATGCCGGTTGCTTCGGCCGGCGACTGCGGAGCATTGGTCTGCACATTCGGGTCAGACGGCTTCTTGTAGAAGGTGTTGCCGCGGATCTCGTCGGCGCGTTCCTGGTTGAACTGCTGGCGCCGCTGAGCAAGGGAGATCGCCTTGTCGATGATGATCTTCCGTTCCGCCGGCGTCTTGTCCACGCTGGCCTGCATGTCGAGCAGGATCTGACGTTCGCCTTCCGTCGGAGCCGCGCCGAAGATCGACTTGAGCGAACCGAGCGCCTGGTTGAGCACCGTGTTGTTCAGCTCGGTCGTGGCCTGCCCCTTGGCGTCATCGAAGAGACCAGTCGGGTCATTCCGTGCGGCCCACGCCTGCCAGTCGGCCAGCGCTCCGGATCCAGCACGGTCGTTCAGAGACTGACCGTTTTCGCCGGGCGTAATGACGCTCTGGAGCTGCTCAGTTGCCGACTTCGAGGCCTGCACCTGATCGAGTGCGTCCAGCACAGCTTTCTTGTCGATCGCGGTGAGGTTCTGCTGGCTTTCCTTCGGCATATCGCCGCCGAGGACATAGCCCATGTAGCGCGGGTCGTCCTTCGTCAGCCCGAGCGCTTCGGCTGCCTTCATCCGCTCCTCGACCTGCCCGCCGACGTTGATGGTCTGGCCGGCGCTGCCAATGAGCTTCGGGCCTTCCGCGGTCATTGCATACGGGCGACCGTCGGCCTCAGGGATTCCCCACTGCCGGCGCTCATCTGCCGTGATCGGGCGAGACGGGTTCTTCAGTGCGCCGAGCTGCGCGCGCTTGACGTCGCGATCAAGCATCGTGTCAGGGTCAGAGTTCTGCGCCTGTCGCGTATAATCCTGCCGGGACCGCCACGTTGCTTCTTCCTGCGCCTGCTGAGCCTGCTGCATCTGCTGCTGAACCTGCATGCGCACCGCGGCTTTCTGGCCTTCGTCCGCAAATGGGTTCGCCAGGAACTGCAGGATCTTCGGGTCGATCTGGTACGGCTTCGGCTGGGCGGGCGCCGGCTGGATGGCCGTGGCATTCTGCGCGACCTGCTGAGGCTGCACGGAAGGCACAGAGGCGACAGGAGGCGACGGCGCTACATCGCTGCTCGGAAGCGGCGGAAGCGCGTTGGCGGGCCCCTGTGGCGGCTGAGGCGCATAGGCGCTCGCCTGTGCAGCAAGATTGCCCTGAAGATCCGCCTGAGCAGCCGGCATTTCTGCCAACTTTATGGGATCTCCGAAGCGCCCGTCGTCGAATTGGCCGGGCACGGGTGCCGGCGGCTGCATGGGCTGGCGCTGTGGTGCCGGAGCCTGCTGCTGCGGAGCGGGCGGCTGATAGTTGGGCGCCGAAACAGTCGGGTCGACATAGCCAGAGCCCGGCGCTTGCGCTTCGATCGCGGCGGAAGCACTCATTGGAGCGGGAGCGGGCTGGGGCGCACCGTCGGCATTGCCGCCCTGAAACTGTGGGGCGAAAGCGTTGGCCATGCTGATGCGGCGCCCTGCCTCGCCGCCCGGGCGATTATAGCCGCGGAACTTCCAAGCCGAGTTCATCATCGACTGCGCTTCTTCGGGCGACTTGGCATTATTCAGCTTTGCGATCAGCTGCGGGTCTTCCTGCGCAAAAAATTGCGCCTGAGTTTCCGGCGAGCCATTGCCCTGCTCGCCCTTCGCTGCTGCAAACTGCTGGAGAGCGGCGAGCCGAGGCCCACGCCACGACATGGCACCGCCGGCTGTTCCCGGCTTGCCGCTTTCGCTCGGATCAGACCAAGAGCGCGCGGCATTCTCCGGCGACCAACCGCTTTCGGCCTTGCCGGTGGCGGCGACTGCGGCCAAGCCATAGGGGTTCGTCAGCCCAGCCTGCTTCACCGTATCGATGAACGGCGCGAAGACGGAGCCGTTGGCGGACACGTCCGGGGTCGACGAGGTAACCGGGATCGAGCCGTCGGCATTGACCTTCGGCATCATCGATCCGGCCGCCGTCGGCGCGCTTGCATCAGCAGGCTGCCCGGTGATCCTGGAGAGGATGTCGTTGAATTGCGACGTGGCAGCCCCACGGCCTTCCTGCAGCCCCTTCTCAGCCCGATACCGGCCGATGCCAGCTGCGGCGCCTGTTAGGAGAGAGCCGATACCTTCCATGGCGTTCTTCGGCTGCTTGCCCATGATCTGCTTTGCGAGCGCATCGGCAGCCGCACGGCGGTCCTGGAGCTGCTCATAAGTCAGCCCCGTATTGCCGCCGAAGATGAACCCAGCCATCAGATAAGGCCTCCAGTGTGGTTTCCAGAAAAGAGGTTCTGCAGCATCGAACTCAAGCCTGGCGTCTGCCGACCGGGGACAGCCGGAGCTGGCGCCGCTGGGAACTGGTTTTCAGGCTTCTGGAAGTTGCGCAGCCCCATACCGGCGCCCGTGATCATCTGCGTCATCCCGGCCATCGGGTTGGTTGCCGGCTGTCCCATGATCTGCTGAGCAAGCTGGCTCGCGCGCTGATCGGCGGTCGGCTGCTGCTGGCCCTGCTGACCCTGCTGCATGTAGCCATACTGGCCATATGGGGCCGCGTTGGGGCCGCCCTGCAGGCCTGGCCAGGGAGACTGAGGAGGATATCCGTTCATCGTGCTTCTCCGACATTGAAGAGGGCGCCGTAATTGACGCGACGGTAGCCGTCGGATCCCTTGGCAACAGCGTCAGGCCTGATCTTCTCGACTTCCTGCGCCATCACGCCGATCCGCTTCGGCGAGCCCTTGGGATCGGTTTTGTAGCGATATTCGTACAACCCGCCGACCTTCCGGATGTCCTTCTTCGTGTCCTTGTCGGACAGTGCGAACAGACTTCCCACACCGCCGAGCAGCGAGCCGATGCCAGCCTGGTCCTGCTGGTAGGCGGCCAGCTGATTTTGGTAGTTTTGCCCGACCAGACCGGCGTAATCGACGTTGGCGATCTGCTGGCCCTGCGTCGGAACGAAGTTCGGAGAGCTGACCTGCGTCCCGTTGGCCAGACCGAGCACCTCGTTGACGTTCTGATTCCGCTGCGCGTACTGCTCGTTGATGTAGTTGGCGCGTGCCTTGTTCTGAGCGTCGATCAGCGCCTGCTGCGCATTGAAGCCCTGGTCCTTCAGCGCGTTGTTGGCGCCGGTGGCCGTGTTCTGGTTCTGGTACATCTGCTGATTGGCAGTGTTCCCGAACTGAGCATTGTTCAGCGCCTGGGTGTAGGACTGCTGCTGAGCGCTGTTGCCGAAGGCGGCGTTGTTGGCGTTCTGGCCATACTGCTGAGCCTGAGCCGAGTTCGCGAACTGGCCGCTGCCGAGCTGCTGGTTATAGGCCTGCTGCTGAGCAGAGTTCTGGAAAGCCGCCTGGTTCTGGGCAAGGCCGGCAAGTCGGGACTGTTCCTGACCGGCATTCAGGATGGCGCCGTAGCGCGCATCGTTCTCCTGCGAGGTGGCTGTTTTGAGCGCGCGATCGTAGGCCTCCGAACCGGGCTCCAAGCCTTGGTTTGAGAGCTTCTGCTCCAGCGCGGCACGGCTTTGATCAAGAGAAGGTTGCAAGCGCGCCATCAGCGCGTCCTGCACCTGCTGGACGTTCGCTCCGTATTCCGTGCCGTAGGATTTTGTGATGTCGCCAGCAGCCCCGAGAGCGGTCTGGATCTTGCCCGCACCCGCGATTGTGTTCTGGATGTTGCCCTGATTCCCAATCGACGTCTGCAGCTTTGGGCCGGACCCGAACTGCTGATACGTCGGCGCCTGAAGCTTCGACGGGTCACCGGCCGCCGGGGCGCCCTTCGTCGAGAATGGATCGCTGAGGATGCCGAGAAGCCGGTTAGACTGCCCATTGGCGAGCTTGCCGAAGTTCAGCTGGGCGGCGTCCTGCTGTGCCTTGATGGCCTGCTGTTCAGGAGACAGGGTCTGCGTCACCGTCGTGGTCGGGACCTGATAGACCGCTCCGGTGGTCGGGTCCTTCACCTCTTTGAAGCCGCCGTAGGAATAGTTCAGCGAGCCGTCGGGCGTGTTCTGGTTGATGTTGCCCAGATACCCGTTAGCAATCGCCGTCGTGACGTTGGTCCCGGTCTGAGCGGCAGCCGTTTCCTTCGGATCCGGAGCCTTCGGTGCACTTCCGCCGAACCATCCCATGTCTAAACTCCGTGTTCTGAAAGGTAAGCGTCAAGGCGGTCTTCACCGCGGCTTGTCCGCAACAAGAGGGCCGCTTCGTCGGCCGCAGCCGGGCCGGAGACGCACATCACGACCGCGACGAAGAAGTCGAAAGGTGAGCAGCGCAACGTGTAGGCCGTCACTACGTCTTCCCGACTTTTCGTCTTCTCGAGCGCATTGGCGGCGAACCAGTTGGCAACGGTCAGCCGGAGCACCAGCGCAAGCGCCGGGTGCGCGCGATAGACAGGGTTTGCTGGAAGCTCGAACATTGCCCAGGTCATCATCTGGTTGACGGCGACCGCGCTGGTATCGACGTCCTTGTCGACCAGATCGTCCCAGGTCTCGCATTGGGACCAGAAGCCGTTGATGAGCGCCAACGCGTCCCGATCGCCTCCGCAGAGACGCATCAGTTCATCCTGGATCTCGATCATCAGGCGTCAGCCATTCCGCTGGTGACCTGCAGAGTCCCGAGATCGAGCTCCACATTGAGTTTCACCAGGCCGCCAGAAATGACGACGCAGCCGAGCGCGAGCATCTCGCCTTCGGCCCGGACGTTTTGCCGGAACTGGTACTGATTGCGCCCGATCCCTGCGCCGTCCCATACCGCCTGGTCCCAAAGCCCAACGTCCCAGACGGACCCGCCGGACTTGTTCTCCGACACGACGCCGAACGATGGCGCCGATATGTCCATGTCCGACCGGGCGAACAACTGCACCGCCGGCTTGTCGGAGCCCTTGATGAACATCTTGGCCTTGGAGGCGCTTTTCCTCTGCCCAAACCCGCCGACAGGGTTGAATGCCGACAGGTATGTCGCCTGGAACGGCAGCCCATCATCGGTCCCGGTGAAATCGCCGCGCCATACCGATCCGGCAGATGACCCGAAGAACAAGCTCTTCTGGAAAGACGCAAAGCAGCGTGCGCGCCAGTTGCTAACGAACGACCATTTCCGGGTCTGCGAATGAAACACAAAGACCGTGTCGGGCACGGCCGGGTTATCCGGGAACGCCACGAAGACCAGATTTTCCTCCGGCCACAGGGTCAGCGTCCAGCCGGAGCCAGTTGCTACCGCGGCAGCTCGCCATTCGGCGTCTATCGCCTTGGAGGCGGCCACCAGCGCAATCTCTTCCGATGACCGGTTGAATGCCTGCGACAAGGGGATAAGCCCGTCCACAGTCGCAATAAGCACGTCCCCGCCGAACTTGATCCACGCGTTCTTTCCGAGCGGCTTGCCGATCTGATAGACGCCGACCAGCGCGAAGTCCGCGGCGTTGCTCGGGTCCGATCCGGAGTAGACAGCGACCTCGCCCTCAGTGGTCAGGAACACGCAATATTCGTTCGGGCCGTTGCCGCTCTCGATCGACCAGGAGAAGCCGGAAAGCAGCGAGCCACCCTTCTTGAAGATGCCGGCCATCGGGAAGACTCCGGCCGCACCGCCGACGGTATCCAGCGCCGACAGGTAGTAGGCGTCCAGCGAGCCGGACTTGATCAGGAACTCGCGCTTCTTGAACAGCCAGCCATAGGCAAGGTTCGCCATCGTGGTGGCGTCCGAGAAGGTGATCGCCGGCGTGGTCGACCAGGTCGTCCCGTCGAACAGTCTCCGGGAATCCGATCCATTGAAGCAGACGAGATAGCTCGTGCCGGCGTTGGTATGCTGGAAGGCGCACCAATCGCCGCTGGTGAGCCCCGTGACCACCGCGGCAGTCGTTGCCGGCGGCGCGGCCGGCGACGACATGTCGTAGATCGCGCTGGCAGTCGCCATGAACATGCGCTCGGTCGACCCCTTCACGTATTTGAAGGCCGACAGGAAATCGAGGCCATCCGCCGCAATACCCTGCTTCGCCGATCCGCCGCGTACCCGGGCACCGGTGAGTGTGGGGAACCAGTTGGTCAGCATGCTGGCACTTGCCGGTGTCTGGGATGCAATATCGGAGGTCGTGATCAAGCCGTTCATGGGTGCCGGGAACGTCACGGGCGCCGATGCCTGCTGAGCGCCGACGCTCGTTCCGCCTCGGTTGTTCTGCTGCACCCGCCCGGGCTGAACCCTCATCAAGAGATTGCTCCGCGATCGGCGTTGATTTCTTGGACGAGGTCGGCTTCGAATTCTGCCAGCTCGTCGTTGTAGGCAAGACCGCCCTTGCGCAGCCAGCGCCAGATGATGTTCTTGGTCAGGAGGCGCTCCGGGAAGACCGAGGCATCGTCGTCCGCCTGGTATTCGGCAGCCATCCCACCGGTGCTGCTGATCCAGTTTTTCGACAGGTAGTAGATCGTGGCGCCGATGGCCGCCGACGGGGGCGAAGTCTGCAGCGTGGTGCCGGACAGGAAGTAGTAGGGCTGCGCGGACGGGAGCGTCGACACGACCACCCATTGCCCGCTGTTGGTGACCGGCCGCACCGGCAGGAACCCAGCAGTGAACAGAGCCCCGCCCGGCGCGAACCGCTGAAAATCATCCGGGAGATTTGCAGGCGAGGTGGCGAGCACGGACTGAGCTAGCAGCGCTTTCCAATCCGCCCGCCGCGCGATCTCGGCGCCAGCCTGCTGCGCAAGCTCTAGCATGGTCTGCGCGCCCGGATCTGTGTTGCCATAGACGGCGCCAAAGCGATCGATATTCACAACGTCGCAAGCGTCATTTACGGCTGTTATCAGACTCATGGCGTCAATCCTTGAACCACGACCTGAGCGTTGCCCCAGCGTGCGCGCTCGTCCTGCAGCGCAAGGCCGCGCATCGCAAGTTCCTTCATTCCCCGGGCCATTGAGCTGCCTTCCGCATCCTTCTTCCAGATGCAGATTTCTTCGACGAGCGCGTAGAGGTAGACATCCGGTGCCTTCTCCAGCAGCCAGTTCGTGGGGTTCGTCGGGGTCAGGGGTGGGATCTTCGCGTAGTAGTCGAGGGTGATGCTGCCGCTGGCTGTCGGGCGAACCCGGATCACGCCGCCGACTACCGAATAGCCGGCGGGGATGCCGCCGCGTGAGGCGTAGCGCCGATCAAGCTCCAAGAGTGACCAGGCGCTGAGACCGGTCCCGTCGGGCGATCGCACCAGACGCGCCTCCAGGAAGTCAGACGGGAGCGTCCCGTTGCCGTCTGTCAGCACAATCGTGCCGGCCGTTTCCATCTCACCCACCCGAAGGACCCGGTTGAACTTGGATTCGGCCAGGCCGACGAGGCGCTGAAACACATGCGCGATGTCGTTGGCGCCGGCATATTCCCCGGCATCGACCAGGAGAGAGGCATAGTCAGCGATTGCGGACATCAGACATCTTCCTGTTGCAGGGCAAGAACGGTGATTTCTCCGCCGGTCCACACGTCGCATTCGCAGGCGATCGAGACTGCCCGTGCGGCGTCGGCGCCCATATGGAAGGCTCCCATAGCATACTGCTCGCCCGAGCCGATGGCGCAGAATGTGGTGCGGATCGGGCCCGAAAAGCCATCCTGCTCATTGAAAAGAAAGACGTCACCGTTGGGCTTCACCAGAAGCGCCTGCCCCTCGACGACCGTAGGGAATGTAGCACTGACGCCGTGCTCGACGGTCAGTCGGCGGAGCTTATCGACAACTCCGACCTTGGAAGAACTGGCGCCGAAGAGTGACCCGTCCGGAAGCCGGTGGATCTTGGTCTTCGAGCCAAAGGGGTTCTTGTCGCCGGAATAGGCGCGAGAGTCCGCAGCCATGATCCCGTCGCGGTAGGCGATCGTCGTCATAGGGCCGCCTCAAAGGACCGCCAGGCGCGGTTGTCGCTGTCATTGAGCCAGCGCTTCACAAACTTGTCGTCGCCCTCTGTGTGGGCCCTGACGAGGTTCTGCTCGTATGCGTGATTGAGCGGGACCGATGCGACCTTCACCCATTCGCCCATCCGGTTGCCAGCGGTCGCGTTGCGGGTGAATTCGTTCTCGCGAACGAGGTTGTCGACGGGGGTATCGACGCGGAAAATCGTCTCTTCGCCGTTGAACTTGCTCCAGACGGTCCTGCCCGTCATCGGGTCCCAGTCCATCAATTGCCAGTCGCCGTCTCTGATCGTCATGTCTCGCCCCAATAGGAAAAGCCCGCCGGTGGTGGCGGGCTTGCTGTTTGATCCGATCACTTGGTGGACGGTATTACTCGTCGTCGGCCGAGATCGGGATAAAGGCCTTGTCGTCGCGCATCAGCTCTTTGGCCTTCGACAGCGGGATATCGAGCGCGGTGCCGGCAAGCTCCCGTTCGCCTTCCTCCGGCCAATAGTCAGCCTTCAGAACGACCCGGATCGTCTTCTCGCTGTTGTCGGGCTCGATAGTTGCCGGGATGGGCCGAGGCGTCTCGCCAGGAGTGATCCCGACAATCTCCGGCGGGGGTGCATCGTCAACGGGCGCGAAGCGCGACAGCGGCAGGCCGTTGCCCGAGTCCGTGCCGGTCGGCTGGGTGGGCGATACCGGTGCCGGGGCCTGAGGGGTCGCAACAGGAGCGGGAGCAGCCTGCGCTGCGCTCCAGGCTTCCTTCTTGTCAATCTCCTGCTGGATGCGCTCGTTGTTCCAGCGGCCGTCCACGTCGATGCCGAGGGATTCGGCCTTTTTGGTAAGCTGTTCCTTGGTCATGATGTTTCTCCGTGAGAAATGAAAAAGGCGCCCACGAGGAGCGCCTTCAGATGTTCATGATGTTACTCGGATCAGACAGCAGCCGAGAACGGCGTGACTTCCGTGCCGGTGCCGGTCGCGATCATCTGAACTGCCCAGACGCCCGCCTGCACCGACTTGAACTTGATCCGGTCGCCACGGATACCGCCCTTGGTAGAGCCGTTCATGGTGATCGTGTCGGTGTCGGGGGCAGTTTCGAAACCGACAACCGTGTCGCCGGCATCCTGGGCTGTGAGGCAAACGCCCGACATGACGTCCACCGAGTCCGCAACCTGGATGGTCAGGTTGTTCGAGGTGATCGTGGTGCCCACGAAGATGTCGAACTCGGTTCCGTGCCCGATAGCCTTGGGCAGGGTCATGGTGATCCCGGCCGCGCGCGAGGCGACGACGGCAACGCCGCCACCGTGGGTGCTGCCGCTCAGCGCCAGCGTGGCGGTGTCGGCAACGAAGGGGTAGTAGGAATATGCAGACATGGTCGTTTCTCCTCAGCTGCCGGCCGTCATGCCGAACACGTCGGCGACGACACCCAGGCCACGTTCGTTGCCCACTTTCAGGGTTCCTTCCCCGATGATCACGCCCTTGTCGGCGTCACCGCTCTTCGCGACGTCCTTGTCTTCCTGGATCTTGCGAAGCCAGAGGAATTCGAGGAAGTCGGGATCGAGGAACATGACGTTCCGGGCGATGGTCGGGCTGGTCGACATGACACGGTTCGGGTGAACCATGACGGTGCCGAAGGGGCCTTCGTAGTAGTCGGCGGAAGCGACGATCGTCTTGCGTTCGCCGCCGGCGGAGACCGAATAGCGGAACGGCGCGACGTTGGCGTCGGACATGAAGGTCACGAAGACGGACTTCACATAGGACGAGCCCATGACGTGCTTGAAGTTGGCGCCGCTCGTGTAGCCCTGCTGCATCACGTTATCCAGAAGGGTCTTCGTGAATGCGCGCTGGGTGCCGTTCGTGGCAGCCACCGTCACGTTGCCGTTGTAGCCGCCGTTGGCGCCACCAGCACCGCGGGAGACGTTGGTCTTGATCCACGAGGGAAGACCGCCCAGACGGCGGACGTTGCCGCCCTGCGAGCCCTGGTTGCTCACGATCGCGTATTCGACGTCCTTGCGGATCTCGACGCCCTTCTTGAGCTTCTGGTACTTGCGCTTCTGGACCTTGCCGGCCTCGTCGACAACTTCCTGGGTGCCGGAGATGATCCAGTCCTTGCGCAGAATCTGGGTGTAATCGCCGAGCTTTTCCGGCGCCGTGACAGCGCCGAAGGTATATTCTTCACCTTCTTCGCGGGCGTTGTCGCCAGGAGCGGCCAGTTCGTCCGTTTCCCAGGTCGGGTTGACGGAGACGCACTTGCCCTTCTCGATCATGGAGTAGATCGGGGTATCCTCCGGCGTGATGCGAGAGACCACATCGGAGAGTTCTTCGCGGTTGCCGACCGCACCGGACGTGCGGACGGTATTGGAAATGACAGCCATTTGCTGATCCTCGATAACAGGGGGTTATTCGAAGTCGATGGAAAGAGCGTCCTTCATCGACCCGGTTTTGCCCAACCGCTGCATCGCATCCTGATTTTTCCGGGCCTGCTGGACGTTCGGTCCTTGGGCCTTCGGCTTCGGCGTAGTCGGCGCCGGCGCGCTGGTCACCTTCTGCATGGCCTTCTTCTTCGCCTGTTCGGCCGCGAGACCGAGCTTAGCGTAGTGGATGGTCCGCAGTGTGCGGTGGTCCGTTTCACTCTGCATCTCCTCATCGGAGAAGCCGAGCTGTCTGCCGGTTTCGAACGCTGCCTCAAAGAACTTTTCGCGGCCATCGGGTGTCGCCGTCTCGGGGAAATATCTCCGCAATTCGGCGTCTTCGCGAGCGAGCTTTTCGTTCTGTTGCTGCTGTGTCAGCTGCTGCACGACCTGCTTCGGCTCATTGGCCTGGGCGAGGAGCTGGTTGACCCGGATAGCGGCGGCTTCATAGACCGCCCTCTCCTGGACATACCGGCCGGGATCCTGCATCGCGAGAGACGGGTTCGGCTCCGGCGGCATCTGACTGATCAGGAATTCTGCGATTGTGGAGGCCGTTGCCGCCACACGGTTGGAGAGATCTTCCAGGGAGCGGCTTCTGTTCGCCACCTCGGAGGTTTTGACGCGATAATCGCGCTCCCGCATGTAGCCGAGCTTCAGTTCCTTGAGAGGAACCTTGTCGCCTCCCTTGATCGTGACGACAACGTCGTCGTCGGCTTCCTTGGCGGCGGGCTTGTCTGCCTCGTCGCCGTCTTCACCGTCTTGATCTTCGGTTTCTGCGGTCGCATCGGCCTCTTGGTCCGCATCCTGTGCGGCCTCATCCGTCTCGCCCTGCGATCCCTGATCTGCCTCTGCTTCGCCGTTAGCCTCGGTGGGCTCGGAGAAATCGAGGTTCGCAGGATCATCCATGTCGGTCGATAGATCGTTCGAGCGAGCACTATCACTCTCCGGCTTGCCGGAGTTGGTGGTTGCATCGATTGGCATGTGGGTTCCCTTGTCGGAGTGGTCTACGTTCCGGCTAATGCGGGAACGCCTAAGAGCCGGGTTGGCGATGAACGCTCCCGGCTACGAAGTTCTAAAACTGATGTCTGGTCGTTAGGCCGGGGCTACCGGGCTTGGTGCGCTAGCATCTTCGATGAGGCCGCGGATCTTCTGCCTGAACCGGCGAATCGCTCGAACCTCGGCGGCCATTGCGGCGCGGGTGTCGTGATCGATTGGCTTGGCGTTGACGCACTGGTCAACTGCAAGCTTCTCCATCTCGTCCATGAGGGCGGAGAACAGCGGATTGTCCTGCATGGCGCGGGCGCAGGCGACTTTCTCTTCGGGCCTCATGTTCCCCTCCCGGCTCGGTACAAGTCACCGAAGCGCTGATCGTCTAGTTCTGGTTTTGCCCAGTCGCGCAGGCCGTTGGCCACCACACCCGCGGCTCCGACACCATTGAACTGGATAATATCTTTGAGGAGAGGATGGTCGTTCACATGCGCGCGGATACGAGCTGCCGCGTCAGGAGCGACCGTCTTGAAGTAGTTCGGATCTTGGAGGTACGCCCTCATGCCCTCTGCGAGAAGTTCGGGCGCGGCATGATCAGGCGGATATCCAACATCCTCCGGGCCAATGAGGTTTTTACCGGCTCGACTGCCTCGGATCAGGGTGTCGTAGTTTTGACGAAGCGACTGCTCAACACCGTTGACTGGAATGTTGCCTGCAGTCTGATCAATCACGTGGCCTGTCTCGTGCCCAAGCACACGGCTCACGTCGTTAGGGTGAAGATCATCAGCCAGAAAAACAGCGGTCGGTTCCCCAGTATTCAGGTCGATGAACGTGCCGCCGCTTGCTCCATCGAGCGCTTCGCGAGGACTTCGGTCAGGAACTCGTCCTGTTGCTCTTTGGACAATGTTTTCCAGTTCGGGGGGAAGGATGCCTTGATCAGGATGTCCCGCTTGTACGCGCCCGGCGATGTAGCGAGCGGTAAGCGGGCGTCCCTCGATGTCGAAGAGGATGCGTCCTGTTTCATCAGTCTGAACTCCGGCCGGATAATCCGCTTCGAACGGTCGCTGCGGCATCTGCGGCGGATCATGCTCCATTTCCCGTTGCGCAGCAAGAAGACCCTTGCTTGCGGTCCTGGGTGACACCAACGCCCCACTCCCGGCAAGCCCGCCAAAGTCGAGGGCGCGGCCCACGTCGTCGGGAGGGGCTTTGCCGGCTAGCACATCTCCTGGATAGGTAAGGCCGGACCAGGCCGACTTTGCTATGTCAGCAGGGATGCTGTCGTTGAGCATGTAAGCGATCAGCTTGTCGCGAAGACTATCGGTCATTTCCGCCTTCCGAGTTCAGCCAGGCATTCCGCCCACATGGACAGGCGCCAGCGGTGCCGAGGTGAGCGCCTGAGCGACGTTCTGCTGCCGCTTCAGCTGAAGCTCTTGTTCGATCTGGAAGCGCCGGAGCTCGCCGTTCTGGGCGATGCGCTCCCGCTCCAACTGCGCGTCCTGCGCAAGCTTCTGCTGCTCAAGCTGGAAGTCCATCTGCTGCTTTTGCTGCCGGGCCTGCATCTCCATCTTCATCTTCTCCATCGCTGGATCCGGCGCAGGTGGTTTAGGCGCTGCAAGCTTGGCCAGTTGTTCCGCCGTGGGCTTCGAGAAGAACATGTCGTTGGACGGCAAGCCGACGGCTTCCACGAACTTGCCGATCGCGTTCGATAGGTTGGTCGGCGTCACGTAGGGGTTATCCTCGGTCCCGATGCTCGAAAGGAGCTTTTCCTGCAGACCGAGAATGGCCTGCATCGCCATCATATCCCGCTCTCTGGTACCAGCTCCGAGACCGACATTGACCGTGGCGTCCATGTCGGCGTTCCACTGCCGCGGGTCGAAGGTAACCCAGCGTCCGCGCAGCCGGATCGTGCGCGGCTGGTCCTGGTGCTTGATGATGAGCTTCAGAAGCCCGCGGAAAACCCGCTTCAGGCCCCGTGCAGCGGTTCTGACCATCAACTCGGTCTGACCGATGCCGGATTGCTCGATCAGCGCTGACGCGGTCGCTGTGACGTTCTGCAGCGCATCTGGGGCAAGGCCGCCAGAAGCGTCAGAGATCCCCGTGGCATCTCTCATGCGCTTGTCGAAGTAGTCCATCATGCCGAAGGACTGCTGCGCAACGAAGGGCACCTGAGTGAAGCCAAGCGCGGCACGAACGTCTCTGCCAGCCGCTACCCGGATTGGCTTTCCAAATGCGGGGTTCAGCACTGCATCCGGGTTGAGGATGGATTCTTCCTCGACGATCGGCTGAGGCTTGTTCTGCCAGTAGAGATTGTCCAGCGTTTCGCGCAGCAGGACCGTCTTGACCTTCTGGTCTTCCATCGTGTCGTCAGCGATCGAGACGCCTTCGCGTTGGTGCGGCTTGCGCTCGATGACGATGTCGGCGAACGGGACCTCGTCCCATTCCTTGTTCTCCAGCAGGTTCTCCGCCTTGATGCTGCCGGCATAGATGATGCGGCGCAGTTCGGCGATCCCGTCCTTGTCCTCGTCGATCCGGACATAGAGCTCGTAGTATTCCAGCTCCTCGAGAGCCTTGGGCATATCGTCCGTGCGGCTGTAGATGTCGCGACGGGTGTCTTCCTCGTCGTCCTTGTCGTCGCCGTCTCCGCCTACCGGAATGGCTTCGATCTTCTTCCGGTCGTAACCCATCGCGATCAGGTCTGACCGGCGCAGGCGCATGTTGATGCCGACCAGCGGGCTTTCGTCCAGGTCGAGCGTGTCCGGGTGAACGAGGAACTGCTCTGGCGGGACGGCCTCGACGACCCACCGGCCCTTTTCGGAGCGCTTGCGGATCTTCAGGTCGTAGACCGGGACCAGAGCCATCTGACCGTCCGGCTGCTGGATCGACTGAACCGTCTGGCTGGCTTCCAGCACCTCGACCGCATCATCGGCGACCAGCTGGGTGATTGCGTTCTCGTCGAGCCCGGTATGCTCGGATACCGAGATCGTGATCTTCTTGTCGAAGTACCAGCGGATGATGCCGTTACGCAGCTTCATCGCGTCGGTCAGCGCGTCCTCGATCGCCTCGTAGCCCTTGCTCTCCGGCAGGATGACATAGTTGACGTATTCGGTTGCCTGGTCTGCCTGCTCTTCCTCACCTTCCGCAACCGGCTCGTATTCGACGATCTTGTCGTTGCCGAGGATGGTGCGGATGAGAGACGGCTTGGCCTTCTTGATGTTCGCCCTAACGTCCTTGGAGACGACGCTGGAACGCCCGACACCGGACGGCACATCGGACATCTCGCCGTCGTGGTATTCCATCGCCTTGTCGCGATCGGTGCCCAGCTCGTTGCGATACGATTCCGCGTCTTTCACAAGCGACGAGACGATCGACGTCAGGCTGGTCGGCGTAGTGTCAGCCATTTATTGAGCCACCCCGTCCCATCGGTAGAATTCATCGCCTGGAGCAAAGCTCAGTCCGAGGAGAACATTGCGGCGCGTCATGGCATAACGGATAGTGCGGCCCGACCAGTAGAAAACCTCCGGGCTCTTCGCCTTCGCCGCGCGCGCGTCGTTGGCCGCTTTGATGCAGGCCTTGGCGTACTGGACGAGCGGCACAGTGCCGACACCGGCAGGGCGAGCGCGCAAGAAGATGTATTGGGCCAGGCTCAACTGAGCCTTTTGCTTGCTGATCATCACGCCACCTTCTGCGGTTTGAACTTGTCCCACTCAGCCGAGGGCTTCTTGGGTTCTTCGTAGGCCACGCACATCAGGCCGAAACTGTCGGCCGCGTGCGATGACCAGTCGTGATCAGGACCGAGACCGATGCCTCGCGCTTCGTCGCGCTTCTCATGGTACCATCCGAGGGCAGCACGTCCGCCTTCCGTCTTGGCCTCGTTGAACCACATGGACGGGAACAGCCGGCGAGCGGCCTCGATACGCATGGATGCAGCGCCCCTGCCCTGGTTCTTCACGACGGTGACCTTGTAGCCAGCCTGCCGGAAGAACCCCTCGTAGGAAGCATCGTGTACCTTGTCCTGCGTCTTGCCATCATGCGGCAGCCAGATCTGGCACCGGTCCGAGGTGTAGCCGCGGCCGCGAAGCCAATTCAGGTGCGCTTCGGCCGGCTGCCCGACTGCCTCGTAATAGTCGAGCACCCGGATCTCACGACCGATGAACTGGGCAATCCAGATCGTGAAGGCGTCCGCCCGTGCCCCTGTCCCGCCAATGTCCACGAAGGCCATCAGCGTCATCAGAGGATCAGCAGCAACCCGGCCTATGCGCCCTTCAGCCTTGGCCTCAGCAAGGTGCCGAGCGAAGTAGGCGCCAGAGGCGACCGTGAGATAACCGCCCTCCCAGATGTGGTCGTATTGGTCGGATTGAATCCGCAAGCAGTCCAACCGCTCTTGCTCAAGCTCAGCGGTGAACCAGGGATTGTCGCGCCAGTTCGCTTCGACGACCACCGAGCCTGTCGGCTTCTCGGGCCCGCGGAGCATGACATCGACAGGATCCTGCTTCAGTCGGGCGTTCCAGGAGAACCACAGCTCCGAGCCAGGTGCGCGGATTGTCGGACGGAGCAGGTTCAGCGAGCGAACGGAAGCCGTCTGCGCTTCTTCCCACCATGCCCGCCGGAAACCTTCCAACGACTTGATTGACTCGGCTGTGTGGTCCTGCATCCCCTGAAAGATGATCGCCCCGTCGCCCGGGGTCTGGATCACGTCTCGGAACACCTTGAAGCCATCGGCCTCTCCCAGCCGGAAATCCGATAGCTTGCCTTCAAGCAAACGCTTCGAGGAGTCCGCTAGGGTCTTCTGAACTTCGCGAATGCAGACCGAGAGCATTCCCTTCTCTGCCAGATGGTCCTCGATCATCAGGCCGCCGAAGAAGTGCGACTTTCCTGAGCCTCGGCCGCCATGAGCACCTTTGTAGCGGGACGGCGCTAGAAGCTTCTCGAACACCTCAGCGGTTGGTATCTCCAGTGTTCGCACGGACGATCCTTCTTTCCACCACGTGGACGAGTTCGACCGCGCCGCCGTTCTTCCCCGTCAGTTCACGACGATTGGTGTAACTGTCACCCACCTCTTTTGCCGCCTGCTCCAGCAGGGAAGATGCCAGCACCATGTTGCCCTGCCCCTCCGCCTTGTCTGCCATGCGCTGGAGAGCGCGGAGACGAACGGCGCGATGGCTGATGGCAATGGAGGCTGTGTCGTCTAGGAACGTCTTGCGAGTCTCTTCGAACAGCGCCTTCCAACGGGCGGCGAGATTGCGCCCTGCCTTCTTGGTCGGGTCGTAGGTCTCTACCAGCTGGGGGCTCAGAACGACGCTGAAATCCTTTTTGACTGAGGCGACCACAACCGACGGCGTGTCGAAGCAAGCCAGCGCTTGAACCACATAGGTTTGCTGCTCGCGTGTGAGTTTCGCTTTTGCCATCGATCTATCAAGACGCCATCAAGGTTTCAGGCAACGCGCAGCTGGCACGTTCCGCATGCATGTTCGATCCGGGCGCGGGCGATCTCCGGGGGGCGGTTGGCAGCGTCGACCATCTCCCGCACACCGGATGCGTCTGCACCGTAGCGACGGACGACACCGACGAACTGCTCGACGTCATGGCCTCGGATTACGAAGACCGGCTCCCCTGTGCTCTTGCTGAACTTCGGAGCTCCAAAGGCATCGACGTCTTGCGCAGCGTGGTAAAGCTCGTGCTCTACCAGAGCCATGAACTCCGCATCACCACACTGCGCGCAATAGGCAGCATCGAGCGTGATGATGAAGTCGGGCACAGAGCCGAACCACTCTTCGATCTGTTGGACTGCACGGGCGCGGGACCATTTGCCCATCGCGCCCTGTGGTGATCCTGTCTCGCATTGACCAATCACCCGACGGCCCTTGCTGTTGTTCTCGATCGCCGTCCAGAGGAAACCGATGTGAGCATTCGCCAGGTGGGCGTGATCAGGGTTGGCCACCGGCGATGCGTCGTCGAGGAAGGTCGCCTCTACCCATGCGGCAACATCAGGCGCGGGCTCGAATGGCTTACCGCCGACTTCCATCATGGTGATCGGCGGGTATGGACGCGCAGACAGCTTCATGCCGAAGGTTTCTTCGGCTGCGTCTTGTCCACGATCATCCCCATGTCGGACCACTCACGGGAGGCGCATGAAGCGAGAGAGGCTGCGACCAGTGCAGAGGCGATGATGATGAAGCCGGTCTTCCTCATCGCATTTCCCCTTGGTGTGTCTGGTACCTGTCTTCTCGCCCGGGCAGCGTCGTGTTGACGGCGAATGCCGGCGGCTGAATGGGGTTGCCGTGGATCCCGTCGAGCTTGTCGCAGAACAGGTGAAGCGCGGCCAAGCCCGGATGCTTCGTGTCCTGCAACCACGTCTCGATGACGGCGCTGCGGAGGGCGCCGAGCTTTGCCCTGTCGTCGCTCTGGAACTGCGTCATGAAACGGTCTGGCGACCAATGGCCCTGCGCTGTGCGAATGTTCGCCTGCTCGATGAGTTCATCATCGGTTACCTGCGACCAGTTAATCATGATAAATGCTGGACCGCGCCGGATATAACGGCCATGGCACCAACAAGGGCCAGCGCCAAAACTAGGCATCGGAGCGTGCTGTCAATCGCTTCACGCCTCACAGCCTGCACACGCTTCGACCGGTTAACGATATTTTCAAGCTCGTCCTCGGTAAGCATCGCAGTCTCCTGAAACGAGAAAACCCCGCCATTGCTGACGGGGCTGGAGACGGCTTCCACGTCTCTCCGGGTATAGCGCTCCCGGTGCTTGATGGTGCCGACACGAGGAATCGAACCCCGGACCCGCTGCTTACAAGGCAGCCGCTCTACCGTCTGAGCTATGGCGGCGAAAATTCGAGGCTGGGGCTTCCCCACTCCACGCCGTAGACCGGTCTGTTGACCCGTTCCGCGCCTCGCTATCAGGCTTCTAGCCTCCTGTAGGAGCACCTTGCCTGCCGGTTTCAGGTATCGCCATCCAAACCGTTCAACCGGAAACGGGATTTGGTCGCGGCCAGGGAGGGTACTGGCGCAGGTAATGTTGCCCTAGTCGGCCCGCTTGCGCGGCGTCTGTCTACGAGGACTTTCCCAGACCCGTTACCCGACTGTGAAGAATAAAGCGCTTCACCGCTGTCACGACGAACAGGGCTTGATACCTGCTCCGCTGGCGTTCAGAGCGCTCTGGCCAGCGGCCTTTTGATTAGGTGCGTCCGTCCGCACTGTCGTCGATTAGTGAGGTGCATTCGCGCGCCCCGACCGAGCCCCTACGGGTCCCTCGGCTAAATTCATCCCTTGCTCGGCTCTCGCGTCCTAACGAAGGGACCGGCCATCAGAGGGCTTCGATCTGCCCGCTTCTCTATGGCCGCACTCTGTGAATTTGTGAGAGAGGCATCAAGGGGTAACAACTTCCTCTAGCCTCTCTCTGGCTACACCCGGTACGGGAGTCTCTAAGCTGCTGCCTTCCGCTTGGCTTCCCGCTGTCGGCGCCGCTCGTTTTGCGCGACTGCCCAGGAGAAGTCGCGGAGACTTTCGTCGAAGTGGAGAGGCACCGCGTCATCAGCGCGCCAAACTCGCTGCCCTTCTTCTCCGATGTTGACACAGTTATCGCCCAAAACAGGGGTGTCAGGCAACATCTCGTTTATGCTGTTTTCGTTATGCTGCAATGGGTTGCGGGTGAAACTTAACAAAATACGTACGATGGCCCGCTCTTTTCTCCGTCGACCGGTCTCTGGATGAATGCCAACCTTCTTGCACCAGTCCTTGAAGATGCCCCCTTTAGCCATGCACCGAGCCCACGATGTGAGCGCCAGTCGCTCCTGCTCATCGCTCACGATGGAGAGCCATCCGATCGTTTGCTCGGCTTCCGTCACCTCCCACGGCCGCGGCGCGTTGTTTATGGAGTTCCAGAAGGCTTCACGCTCCGCAGCCAAGCGCTCAGATCCCCACCCGTTCTTGTCTGCCTGGGTGTACGGGACCGCGATCCATGATGCTCCGCCGCCGGCAGGCCCGACATGATAGAGCCCTTCCATGATCTGGACTGCTCGGATAAAGCGCTCGCTAATCTCTCTGCCCGTGATCATGGAATGCTCCTTTGCTGCTGGTACAGAAGTCTGTTGGTCGGGAATATGTGCCCCGCCTTGGTATCGAATAGATTTGAGATCCGGTTATCCGACCAGATGTCATTCCGGTGCCGAACATCACCTATGGGCCACGTCTTGTAGTGCAGCAGCCAGATCACCCGGTGGGCTCGATAGCGCTTGTTCAGAATTCCGCCGCACATGTAGCCGTTTTCGTCCTCATGGATGAAAGCCTCTTTGCCTGCGAACCTGTTGTTCCAGACCTCATATGCTCCTCCATCCGTGAACATAAAGACCGGCCGGCGCTTCCAATATAGCTTCCCGGCTGCAGCGTCGCACCTGAGAAGCTTCCGTGCCTGATAGAACGTCACCTGCGGGCGATGTCCACCCGGTGTAATGACCTTCATGCCGTCATCCTCCGATCGTCGAGTAGGTCGCCCTGACGCTCACCAAACACGCGGCAAGCCCTTTCCCATATAAGACCGACCAGCGCCGCGCGCTTGTTGGTGATGCCGTCCAGGCCAATCAGCCACAGCTGCAGCCGACCGATCGGTATGCTGTCGAAGAACTCCAGGAACTGGCTGATGTCGTTGTCCATGATCGCCGCGTGGTTCTTCCGGAACGCGAGGATGATGTCCGAGCAGCTCCAGAACACCGTCTCGTCGACGTGAGCCGCGTTGTTGCCGGTCTCCGCAAGGGTCATGACCACAAGCCGGGCGTGATCGGCGCCATGCCGTTTGATGATCCTGCCGAGCGTGGCGACGGCGCGCGTCTGCTTTGGTCCGGGAACAACGTTCGCCGGCACGATGCCTATGCCGAACTCGTCCAGGATCGCTTCGGCCTCAGGATGCTTCATGCGCCCTCGCCCTCTCGTAACGTTCCTTGGCGAAGGCTTTCCGGCGCTCGATCCAAGCGATCCGTTCCTGATTGCCGGCTGCGGCCGCCCCGCGGTTGAATGCAGTGAGGATTGCCGTGTGCTCCCGGCCAAAGTGCCGGCCAAGCTCGTGCCAAGTGATGTCCGGCTTCACGGAAGTCTTGATCTCGTATGCCAGCTTGTCGCGGATCGGCACGATTGCTCGGGACCGGGACGGGCTCATCAGCTCGTCATGATCTACGCCCAGTTCTTCGCACCGGCGCCTGATGTAGGTCTGGCACAAGGCAACCTGCTCGAAGCGCCATAGCTGCCATGTGCGGACATGCGCGTCCTGCTGCACGATCCGCGGTGGTGCCGGCACGAACTCGATGACCTCACAGGGCTTCCTGGGCGCGATCTCCGGCTCTTGCAGCACTCGCCTTGCTGCTGCTGCGAAACGCTGCTGGCGGGCTCTGTGGGCGGCCTGCATCTCTGCACTGGAGGCGTATGTGGCGGCTTGAATGTCGATGCTCATGGAGCTGTCTCCCAAGCTCGCGCTATCACGTCGCCTTCCCAGTTGGTGACGCGAATAGATGGGTCGCGCCAATACTTCGGCGGGAACGTCTGGGCTTGCTGCCCCTGCGCCAGCATTTTAGCGGCGCATTTAGCCGCCCTTGCCCAATGCTCAGGTGCCAAATCAATGATCTTCAGGTTCTCACTCATACCCTCGCTTCCTTCCGCTTCTCGACCAGCGTGAGACGTCCGCTTCCCTTTGCCCGGGTGAAGGGCTTGAGAGTAGGGAATGCCGCGTCTGCCCGGCCGGCGGCGATCGTGTCGCCGTCTCGGCGCATGGTGCCGTTGATGTGCTTGATGACTGCGTCCTGGGCTGCAATGATGGCTGCAGACTGGACCGTGAACACCCGCGGGCGATCCCCTTGCATTATCGGCCATGGCTGGGCGTTCTGTGCGAACCAGCACATGCCCCAAAAGCCACCGGGCACTGGGATGGAATAGGCTGCGAAGTGGTTCACTTGCCCCTCCTAGCGAAGGTGTCGATGAAGTAGCAGACAGCCACGAGGAATGCCGTAAAAGCAAAGGCGCCGGGCCATCCGATCGCCGAACATGCTTGGATCTCATTCATGCTGCTGCCTTTCGAATTTTCAGGATCCCTGTGGGGACGTTGGTCCCGACCTCGGAGAAGCTTCCAACCGGCAGGTCAGTCCACTGGCCTTCAAGCTCCTGGTGGTCGTAGTGGGCAGTAGCTGGGAGAATGGCGACGAGCGTGCCACCGGGCTTCAGGAACTTCAGGGCGTGCCTGACGTGCTTGACGTAATGCCGGCCATAGAAGGGCGGGTTCATCACGACGAAGTCGAAGTCTTCCCGCGCGGGCTGCTCCAGGAAATTCCCGGTCAACACCGAATGGCCCTTTGCGCGGCACTCCGCAGCGCGGCCGGCGTGATACTCGATACCGAACGGACGGCAACCGCGAGCCCGAAGCTCGTCCATGATCCGACCATCCCCGCACGAAGGCTCTAGAACCCGATGGCCAGGCGCATCACTTGTCGAATACCGGTCACGGTTGTAGATCGACGCGGCTTCCAACGCTCGATCGATGACTTCCTTAGGCGACCAGTAAAATTGCAGGTCTTTCGAAACAGCAGTGCCCGGCCGCTTCTGCACGTCTTCCTCTTCGACATCCGGAAGGACATCGCCGTAGAACTCCGCCAGGGCCTTGTTGATGTCTGTCAGGGCGATCTTGTCAAAGAAGACGTGAGCGTTGCCATTGGCGAAGGCTCGCACGGTGAGGCCGCGATGCGGCGGTACATATTCCTCCTTCGCCCCACTCTGAACCTTTGCAATCAGACGTCCGTCGAATACGCAGTCCTTACCGGCACGGCGGCAGGCATCAACTTCGGCTAGTTCGGCATACTCAATCGCCGGCTTTCCCTGGTAGGCAGCGAGAGCGTTAGCGATGTCGGTGAACTTGTCACGGCCGTGACCGCTATACTCGCCCCAGTAGACGATGACGCGCTTAGGAAGTCCCTTCACTCCGATCTTGACCTTCGAATGAGATTTGAAAGCAGGGTCCAGATCAGCGAACACCTCAGCGAGCCCGCGCAGGATGTGGAAGCGCGGCCGCATCAGGTAGTCGCCGAAAGTCGCCTTGGCATTGTCGAAGGTCAGCTCTGGCGGCTGCTGAAGCGTCCGCTCGAAAAGCTTCTTGTCCTTAGCGCTGGCAATGCGATCGATCTGCAAGCGATCGTAGATGGCTTTCCAACCGGACTTCAGAAGGTTGCCGCGCAGATCGCGGGCGCTGACGTAAGGGCGATGGCGCGTGACCGGCTCCACGAATTTCCCTTGGACACTGGCGGAAAGCTCGAGCTTTTTGAAAGCAGCTTCGAAATCCTCCACTGCCTGCTCCATGGCGGCATTTTTGCCCTCGTATTCCTCGACGAGATCAAGGACCGTGCGCTGGGTGACAAGCTGGTTCATAGGCCGAGATCCTGCTGGTTGCGCTTTGGCTTCTGGGAGATGTACCGAGTGAATTCGGCTTCGAAGGTCACGAACTCCCGGATGTCGGGATCGCCAAATCTGACCTTGATGGCCGCAAGCTCTGCCACTCCTTCGACGTCGGTCGCGAAGACGCTGTTGATCGTCTTCCAATCGGCTGCCGTGGCCGCGATCTTCTCGCGCTCCCGCTTGTACTTCTCCGGCCGGTAGAGGGTCATGACCGCGTCGTAATCGGCCCGGGCGCCCTCGCCTCCGTAAAGGTCGGCCGCTATCGGGCGGGGGTTGTCGCGCCGCGCGCCCAGCCCGTTCCTCTGGTTGAGGATGAGCACTGCCGACTGCGTCTCGTAGGCCAGGGACTTCAGCTCGACTGTGACCTCTCCGGAGATCCTGTCCGGCGACAGCTTCGAGTCCCGCGGCTTCACCTTGCCAATATGGTCGATCACGATGAATGGCGTCCGCCCGTTGGCCTGCTTCTTGATGAAGCGGCGGGCATAGACGACCAGCTTTTCCACCCCTTCCCGCTGGCACCGGATGATGTCGAGCGGCTTGCTGTTGATCTGGGTCGCGAACATCACGCAGGTGTCGCGCTCCCGGTCAGTCATGAGCCTTGTCGGCTCGCGCTGCTTCTTCATGGAGATGCCATGTACCTGGGCGATCATCTGCGCGATGCACTGGTCCGATGACTGATCGTAGGAGAGGAACAGAACCGGATGGCCCTGCTCAACGGCATGGTTGATGAGTTGCATGGTCAAGCTGGACTTGCCTTCGCCCGACGAGGACAGCAGCCCGTAGAGGTTCCCCGCTTCGAATGCCGGCTCTGACAGGACCCGCGCGATTTCCGGGAGGGCGATCGGGACCCCGATGACGCCGTTACGCCGCGCAGAGGCCTCGAATTTCGCGAGGTATGAGCTGCCGGGCGATACCCCAGACTTGAGAGCTGAAAGACGCTGGCGACGTTCCTTGAGGCGCTGTTCAAGCTGCTCGATCTCGTCGTCCAAGGTGAGAAGCGTGTGCCCTTCCTTTGCCAGCTCCGCGGCTATCTCAGCCTCCTTGGCCAGCTGCCGACCAAGAGCGGCGCCTTTTACGACATCAATCGAGGAGTCGAGGCGGAGGCGGACCACCGTATCCGTCCCTTTGACTGAAAGCTGCTGGGCATATTCGGCCGGGGAAACATCGAGGCCGTCGGCATACTTGGGAAGGTGCGGCTTTAGAGAAATCCAGTTCACCTTCGTGGTGCGCTGGATGAGTTCCATTGACTCGCGGAAGATGGTCTGGTGGAGAGCGAACTCGAAATCTTCCTCCTCAAGACCCGCATCGGAAAGTGTTGTGGCATTCGACAGGAGGCACGCGAGGACGATCTCTGAAGCTACAAAGACGTCCTGCTCCGTAATGCGGTCGAAGGTGTCGCGAACGTGAGCGTTCATGCTGCTTCTCCGAACTTTCCGGCCTCATCACCCCAAGCCGTCCAGCCAGCGCGATCGGTGCGGGAAAATAGGTCTAGTCGGCGAGCATTTGGCATGAGGCGTTCAGCCGCTGCGTAGGCCTCTTCCGGCTTGCGCGAATGCTCCCGCACCAGACCGGTAAAACCCGAGCGGACGGTCTTGGCGGTGCGCGGGCTGCCCCGCGTTCCAATCAGGAAAGGCTCATTCGATCCGCGAAGGATGTAGCCAGTCCCGAAATTGATCTTCCCGTGCTTCGTGGTCTTCAGCCATGTGCCGGCGGTCTTGAACTCGAAGCCCCATGCTCGCAGCACGTCGATCGCCTGCGGGAGCATCGGGTTGACTGCCCAGAGCCAGAGCAGCGCGTCGGTGGCAGCAAGGTCTAGCACTGGCATGCGCTTGATATCGTCGATCGACATCGTCCGGTATTGCGCCTGCGGTGACTTCGCCTCACCAGCCTCGGAATACATCCGATAGGTCCAAGCCGGGTCCGCCATGATGAAGTCGAAGCTGTGCGGCTGTAGGTCGCCGAACGGCCACATCTCCGGGAAGAGCCTCATGCAGCCACCTGCGGGCGCTCATTGCGCTGCTGGACGAGCTTCAGCCACGGCTCGTGATATCTGCCGGCATGGAGTTTCATGTCCCTCACGCCCCAGCAGATCGCCAATGCGCAGGCTTCTGCCGCGTTGTGGGATAGAGTCTTCTTCTTGGGTAGTTGGATTCCAAGGCGCTCGCATTCATCGACGCAGGCCAGCTTCCAGTCCTTCTTGCCTTTGCCGTCTACAGGAGGCTTGAAGCCAGCCCCGAAGAAGGACTTGCGCCAGGCGGCCGGCATCAGCGTTCCATAGGCAACGCCGAAATTAGCCAGCGTGGCGACGATTGCGGAGGTGGCGACCCATGGGGAGATCGAACCGGCGAAGCTCTGTCCACGGCCCTGCATGGAGACCTGAGCCTCGATCTGCTGCTCGAGCACGGCGAACGCTGGATAGGCGCCGAAATCCTGCTTTATGCCGCGGAGGAGAGCGGTGATCTTGAGGCCGATCTGGTCGGCGGTGTAATACATGTCGGCCTTTTCAGGCATCTCCAGCACACCGCATTTGACGTGAGAGAAGTTGCCGTCCGTCTTGCGGCGATCTGGGTCATAGAGGCACCAGCCGGTGTATTTGCTGGGGTCGAAACCGATTATGAGGGTCATTGGCCGGCCTCCCGCGGGATAAGGCGCCACTGCGCGAGCTCGCCCCCGCCGCCCTTGGAGTTCGATACCGTCCAGCCGAATGGCTCGATCTGACGGCGCAGTTGGCTAACCGTGACCGCCACCACCTGGGCCCCACTATCCGGCCCGCCGTCTGACCGACCTGCGTACATGCGGCCGATGATGAGATCCCGATGGACGGGCGAGCCTGGGCTACGGGAGAGCATGTCCAGGATGAGCCGGCGGCCCGGCGCGGTGACGAACTGCCGGACCTGATCGATCGGCGCGGCCTCGCCGATGAAGCCGCCACAGCATGGGCAACTGAAACTCTGAATTTTGGGGACTGCGTTCATTGCTTCACCGGGGAAAGAAGACGCCGCATTCGCGCGGCAGGTGGGCGGCTCAAGTCGGGAGGGAACGAGCCGCCGGGAGGAACTATTCGACAGCCATGCCGCCGACCTTCGCCAGCATCTCGCGCCGGCCGGGCGGTGGGTCGCCCATCAGATCGGCCGTGACTGTGCCGCCGCGCTTAGGCGGTTGCTGGCTGACAATCGGCAGAAGCGCAGGCTTCTTCGCCGGGGCGGTCTCATCGGCCCAGCGGGGCAGGACGATCTCGACATAGCCGTCTTCGACCTTTTCGAACTGGCACCAGCGGGCCGCTTCGACGCGGTCGACGAACATCGGCTGGTGACCGAGCGAAACCTGGAAATAGTCGCCCTTGTTCGCCTTGCGGTGGACGACCTCGGCAGCATCGGACAGGCTGTTGTTCTTGCGGAGCCGGAGAAGCCCATGGTCGGGGCCGTTTCCGATCAGCACCTCGAGCTTGTCACCGCCGGACCAGCCGAAGGACTTGGCCACCGTCTCGTTGACGGTGAACTTCATCTTCGCCTGAGCGCCGCGCACCTTTGCGAGGGTGACCTTGACGCCTGTGCCGATCGAGGCCTGCTTGATGATAATCTTTGCGCGTTCGAATGGCATGACCGTCACTCCGCCGCTTGCTGGAAGGGATCTTCAGTCGACGGTGGCTCTTCCTTGGAAGCGGCCGCTTCGATCCTCGCCATGATATCGGGAATCTCGGTGTCGTATTCGGCCTTGCCGGCGTCATAGGAGGCTAAGAACAGCTTGTCGTCGGAGGAGCCAGCATCGTAGCCGGAGACGCGGTCGAGCCCGAGCAGGCCCGCCTTGTAGCCCTTGGCCTGGATGAGCTGCTCCTTGTCGACCCGGTCGATCTGGGCCAGCAGGTCGCCGCCGGTGGTCGCCGGGATCAGGCCGAGCCATTCGAGGTTTTCGCGATCAGACTTGAGCCTATCGACCGGCTTCTGATCATCTTCACCGAAGTGCGCCTTGAGGTAGTGATCGAACTTCTGGCCGGAGAATGACGGGTCCGAAGCCTTGGCGACCTTCCGGTTTGCCGTCTTCTCAGCCGCCGCCTCGCGCCGCTTGGTTTCAGCCGAGAGTTCCTTGCGAAAGTGGTAGGCGAACAGCTTCTGCCGTTCTGCATCCGTGAGCTTCGTGTTACTGCCGGCCGTTGCGGTCATCATCCGATCCTTTTCTTTGCCAGCTGAATCCTTGCAGCCAGCGCTTGAGCTTCAATTTCCAGATCTCGAAGATCATGGCTCTCCTCGTAGCGTTCCCGGTCCTTGATGATCTCTTCCTGCAGCGCCTGGACCTCAGCTTCGCAGTGTTCGATGTATGCCCGGCGGATCGACGTGAAGGCGTCGATAGTGATCGCCTTTGCCCTGCCCGCCCGCAGGTGCATGATCTGCCAGAATGAAAGGTTGTGCCGGCGCGCGAGGCGTCTGATCGCGTTCTCGACGTCGCCGTTCCCGGCTGTCTCACGCTCCACCATCTTCCTCACGTACTCTGCCGCGATTGCCGTACTCATGGACTTTTGCCCCTGTTCTTCCTGCTTCTTGTTGGTTGCCGCTTGAACCAGATCCTTTGACACCGTGAATGCGCTCCTTGCCGCCTTGGGTTAGCTTCCTGGGTGTCAGCAGGCTGCTGGCGAGGCTTGGAGCGGTGGAAAGGAGCCCGGCCTAAACCGGACCCGAATGTTGAAGAGAGCGGCGCGATCAACTTGCCGGAAGGCGCGCCAGCCTCTGCTACCGACGCCGAAAGGCGACGACGTTGCCCTCGCGATGAGGGACCCTATTGAACTGCGCGTCGAACAGACGATCGTTCCTGACGCGCATGAAATGATACGAGGCTGCGGCCAGGCAGGCCGCCGTCATCCAAACGAAGGCGACGACGCAGCCGACGACAATGCCAGTCTGGAAATCGGTCATGCTACGATCTCCTCGACCTGGGCGTTTTCATCGATGGCGTTTGCCCTCAAGGCGGAGACTTTGCCGACGATGACCGGGCCGAAGGCCAGAGCCACGAGAACGGCGACAGCGGCGACCATGGCGGCTGCGCACAACGCGATGATGTTCATGCCCTTGCCCTCTCGAAATTGGCCTGCGCCTCTTCAAGCGTGCGGCCTGAAACAGAATTCCCGGCGGAGTCCGAGACGATCACGGTGCCGTCTTGCGTGTGATTGATGATGGGTGTGGAAGATGCAGGCTCGGCGAACTCCTGATCGAAGCGATCGCCGAAGCCTTGGAGCCATTCGTGCCCGACGGGTTCGCGGGTCATGCCGCCACCTCATGCGCAATGACGCCAGGATGAACCGGAACCTCGAATGCCATCCAAGCGATCGGCAACTGGCTGCCAACAGAGAAGCCAGACCAGCGGCCAGCGGAGGTATTGTTCGCCGGGATCCAGTACGAGCGGTAGACCTTGCCGTCGGCTCCAGCGAGCCACAGAGGCGCGATGTGGTGCTCCCGGTAATCCTTGTCGTGCTTAACGCCGTCGATCGTCACCTTGCGGGTGACGGTGACCTCTTGCCCGAGAGGCGCGGAGGACATGTCGTAGTTCCAGGCCGGGGCCGAACCGAGCCGGCCATTGAAGGCATCGAAGTTCGACAGAACTCCGTCACCGCGTTCCGCCTCCAACTCCTGCACCCTCGCCCAAGCTTCCTTGCGGAGCTTCTCCAGCCGAATGGCCTGCTCGTCGGTCGCCTCGATATGGACAGCCGGTGCGAAGATCTTGCGGCAGGCGTTCCAGCAGTCAACGAGGCGGGCTGCATGGTCTTCATCGGAAGACGTCGCGATCACGTCGCCCTTCTTCGTCTGGATGCTGAACGGTCCACTCCCCGAGGGACGAGAGACGTGAATTTCCGGATAGCCTTTGAACTCGCTCATGCTGCCCTCTGCTCTGCGGCCTGCGCCGCCTTGTCCATGAGCTTCAGGACTGCCTTCTGCCCATGAGCATCGTTAAACGCGAAGATCGACTGGTTGCCGCACTGCTCCCGCAGGATGCGGATGGCCGCGCCATATTCGTCGGGCGTGGCGGGTATCCGCTGGACGGCGCCGATCATGTCGAATGCCTTGGCGCGATCATCGGCTGGCTTGACCTCCCCGCCGCGCGCATCTCGCGCTACAGCTTCCTGCGTCCACTTCCCTTTCGGGGTGATGAGCTGACGGGCTTCTCGGAGAACAGAGGCGGCAGTCATTATGCCCCGTCTGCTGGAAAAATGAGTTCGGCTGGACTGCCCCGCTCGTGGCGCGGCAGATCTCTTCGATGATGCTCTTGCTCAGATTTTCACCACGCATGTACCGGTGCACTTGTGCCCGGCTCTTGCCCAGCAAAGCAGCAAAAGCTGTTACAGTGGTGTTCTCGTGAATGTAATCTTCAAGGGTCATGTCGCAATAAATGCTACATTATGCTCCCTTCGTCAAGAGCACTGTAACATATTATGGCATAGAAGATGCAGACGGCATGGCCGATAACTTCCGCATGGCGAAAAACTGGCTCGAACCCTTCATTAAAGCATCAAAAATTGCGTCTCAGGAGGCACTGGCCGATGAGCTGGATGTCTCGCGGGCAACCGTCAATCGGCTTGCGAACGATCACAGCAAGCTGAAGCTGGACCGCGCAGAGGAGATGGCTCCGCTCCTCGGGGTGACCGCGGAAGATCTGATGTTGAACCGGCCGCCCAAGAAGCCGCCGCTGATCGCCTCGTTCGACCCAGATGAGCCGGAACGAGACTTCTCCGACGAACAGATGTCTTACAGCCGTGAGCACTGGCAACCGTCAGTCGATGGCGCCCTGCCTGAGATCGACGTTAAGCTCGGCGCTGGCATGGGTGTGGTTGGGGATACGATCAACCTTGCCGTTGGGGCAGGCGCGATAAGCGCGCACCCGGTCATTGCTGAGTGGCTGATCCCTGAGGAGTACCTCCGCAACGAAGCAAAGGCTTCGCCTCGGCAAACTCTGGTCATGGAAGTGATCGGGGATTCGATGGTTCCGACTTATCAGCCAGGCGACAGGGTAATGGTCGATCTCGCGCAGAACGCGATGAACACCGATACCGTCTATGCCATCAGCGATGGCTACACAGAGCCCCAGATCAAGCGTCTGCAGCGCATTCCGTTCAGCGACCCGCCGCAGGTCATCATCATATCCGACAATGCCAACCTGGAGCGGTTCACCGTCGACCTAGAGCGGCTTACGATCATTGGCCGGATCTGCGGACACATCGCGAGGAAGTAGCTTGGAAGCACGGCGCTCGATGGACTGGAAGTCGAAACGCCGTGACACGGCTACCCCTCCGTCCAGCACCCACTCTTCTTTGGCAGACGGCAGTACGCTTAACTGGATCTCTGGCTTTTTGGCCATCTTCGATCTCCCGTCGTTCTCTTTTCGTTCGCGGCAGAGAAGCAGGAGTCAGCGCCAGAGTCGAGTCTCAACTGATTCGTTTTTCATTAGGACCAGCTAAGTGACCGAGCCTCCTCGCAGATTTTTGTCGGATGTCAGCGGGGCCGTACCTGCCGCAAACAAGCAGACCTATGCGGAAGCGGTCCGACTTGATCTGGAGATCCAAAAGGCGGTCGGGAAAGTAAGCCAAGAGCAGATCGAAGCTACAATGGCCCGGTTCGGCCTGAAGGACGATCTCGGAGAGTTTGAAGGCTGGCAGACGGTCTACGACTTAGATACCGCTACGAGGGACCGTCTGATCGCGCATGCTCGCCAAGATGCAGCGATGGCCTACTATTCGTCCAACAACACAAAGAAGGAGGTTCGGCGCTTGCGCAGGCTGGTGTGGGGCTTCGGCACAGCCATCGTTGGCCTCCTCGTCCTTCATCTTCTAAAGTAGGCATAGGTCCCCCCTTCGCTTACTGCCCCCATCACTGGGTCGCGCTTGGGCAGGACATTTTCAATCACGGTATAGCCAGAATATCCGTAACGTGGATCAATCGCTGCCCCAGCCTTAAGGTCGGCCAACCAAATCGATGAGGGTTTGTCTGCTCTGGTTATTCCTCAGCTCATGTCAGCATTCGGACGGTTGAAGATTAGACCCGCCGTGATTTCCGTCTCAGCCTGGGAGGCGTCACCGCTTGGGATTGATTTGCCGGATTGATCGGCGGCGCGGGGCAAGCCCGTAGACCGCTGCCTTTGCACCTCCAGACGCCTTATCTTGGCGGGAACCTCCGAGCGGACCCAAGATATTGCGCTTTCAGCACCTCAAGGCAGCCATTCCGCTTCCATCAATTATCGTGATGTGTTAAGCAGAAATCATCACAGCGAGCCATTGAGCCCCGGTCGGATCATCCCGCCGGGGCTTTTCTTTTGCTACATCCCCCGAGCAGTGTCAAACAATTTGCATCAGTTTATGCTACACACCGGTTGACAGTGTAGCATAAACTGTTACATTCATCCTCAGACAGCGAGACGAAGACGCCCCGGCAGATCTCTCGCTCAGCCAATCCGAGGACGAGCAAATGCCCTTCACCCGCCGCTTCCAAGTCCAGCGCCTGACCGACACCAACCAGACCGAATTCTACACCATCTTCGCCGGCCAGGATGACTGGACCCGTGACGACATGGACGCGGTCGAGTTCTCCAGCTTCGACAGGGCGCAGAGGCGCGCTGATCGGGTCGGCGGCGAGGTCTGCGAGTTCCACCGCCCGGCCACCGCCTTCGAGGCGCTGATGGCTCTCCCGTCCAATGACTTCCTCCAGGCAGCACAGTGAGGCCCGCTATGAACGCCACCCGTGAGAAGAAGCTCGAATACATCCGCAGCTTCGGCCAGTTCGCTCTGCAGGAGGCTGTCGCCTCCATGCTCCGCCGCAAAGAAGCCCCTTGGCTCACCGACGAGCAGATCGACGACATCACCGAGCAGATGGTCTCCGACGCCCGCTGGACGCAGCACAACAACATGCGCAATCGCAGCCGTGTCCTCGCCTACGTCGATGCAGGCCCGGTCTCTGCTCATGCAGGGGAGGCCGCACGATGAACGCGACCAAACAAGCAACGCTCTACGACAAGACCGGCGCGGCATTCAGCTTCGACCATGAAATCAACGGAACGCTCTACGTTCGACCGCTGGTCAAAGTCATCATGCAGTCGAGCTATGGCGACGACTATCATGAGGAGCAGGACTACGAACCTGCAGCCTACCTGGTGGCTCGGGATGAGGCTGACCTGTTCTATGCGCCGCCGCTAGAGGTTGTGGAAGCCGAAGTCTCTGCCAAGCGAACCGAGCTGGACGCGCTGACGGCAGAGGCCAAGAAGACCGTACGCGACATCAACTCGCAACGCTCTGTCGCCGAACGTGGGCTTCTGGATGCCAAGCGGCAGCTGGACCAGTGGATGCAGACGCATCGCGTCATCATGGATCTTGGCAAGCTGCTCGACGGCAAGGTTCTCTACCCGCTGGGCGTCAGCGAAAATCACTACCACCACGCTCGCGACATCCCCCGCATCCCGGGCATGAGACATGCCGCCTATCTGGCGCTGACCTCAGGAAACTTCGAGGACGGCAAGAAATGGGTCTGCAAGCAGTACGGCTCAGACAGCTACGGATCGCCCTTCCAGTTCTTCGATACCGAGGAAGAACGCGCGGCCGTGATCCGATCCGAGTTTGACATAACCTGCGAGAAATTCCGCGAGCGCCCGAACTTTGACACCACGTCATACACCTCCACGACGACGCTGCACTACGGCACATTGCTGAAATGGGTGGAGACGCACCCGGCTCTCACCATCCCCGACGACATCAAGGCCATGAAGGCCGCGAACGACGCAGCTCTTGTTGAGCAGCGCAAGGCGAAGCTGGCGGCTGAGTTGGCCGCGATGGATGCTGGAGGCTCCCATGCGTGATTGCTCCACCCACGCCTTCGACGGCTGCTCCTGCACCAACACCTGCCAGAGCGCGACGCTGCCGATCATCAAGATCCTCGACCGGCCGCCGGTCTTCACCCCGACGTTCCGCGACTTCATCGCGGTCTTCGCCTTCATCACCAGCATGGCCGTCATCATCGGTGGGACGATCCACCTCAACGAACACTACGGCAAACAGGACCGCATCGAGCAGGAGACCAACGCATGGCGGAGGTAATCGACCGGCCTGGCAATGAACAGCACATCGGCGGCTTAGCGCTAGGCGTCGTCGCAAAAGCCAAAACAGCCATGGAGGCAAGACAGATGGGAAATGCAGTAGAGATCCAGCGGCCCGGGGAGCACACCGCAGCCGCCGTCATGACGCCGATGGAGATGCTTGATCGAGCAGTCTCGCAGAACGCATCGGTTGAGACTCTGTCCAAGCTGATGGACCTGCAGGAGCGGTGGGAAGCCAACCAGGCTCGAAAGGCATTCGCTGCGGCCATGTCGGCCGTGAAAGCTGATCTGCCGCGGATCGTGAAGACCCGCAAGGTTGACTTCACAAGCGCCAAGGGCCGGACCAACTACCAGTATGAGGATTTGGCGGGGATCATGGACCAGGTGTCCCCTGTCCTGTCGCGCCATGGGCTTTCGGTACGCTACCGGACGCTTGCTGAGCCGAACCAGCCGATCTCTGTCACCTGCATCATCGAGCATGCCGATGGCCACCATGAGGAGAACACTCTCATGGCCGGCAGGGACGACAGCGGCAACAAGAACAGCATCCAGCAGATCGGCTCCACCGTCACTTACCTGCAGCGCTACACGCTGAAGGCTGCATTGGGTTTGGCGGCTGCCGCAGACGACGACGGAGCAAAGGCAGACGATACCACTGGCGTGATCACGGAGGCCGAATGCGAGATCATCCTCTCCATGATCGACGAGACGGAATCCGACATCGCCAAGTTCTGCGCAACTCTGCAGATCGGGAGCGTCAAGGAGATGCCCGCCGTCAAGTTCCGGCGCGCTGTCGGCATGCTTGAAGCCAAGAAGCGGAAGGTCGCAGCAAATGGATGAGATCATTCAGGGTAGCCCGGAGTGGCATGCGCTGCGCTGCGGCAAGGTTACTGCGTCCCGCGTGTCCGACGTCATCGCCAAGACGAAATCAGGTTGGGGTGCGTCGCGCGCCAACTATGCGGCAGAGCTGATCGCCGAGCGCCTGACTGGCGTTGCTGCCGAAGGGTTCACCAACGCTACGATGCAGTGGGGGACCGACCAGGAGGCGAATGCGCGTGTCGCCTACGAGTTCATGCAGGACGCCACAGTCGAGCAAGTAGCGTTTGTGGTTCATCCATCCATCGCGGATGCCGGCGCCTCTCCTGACGGCTTGGTGGAGGAAACAGGGCTCGTCGAAATCAAATGCCCGAACACGGCAACGCATATCGACACCCTGATCAAGCAGGAGATCCCGACCAAGTATGTCACGCAGATGATGTGGCAGATGGCCTGCACCGGCCGCCAGTGGTGCGACTTCGTCTCCTACGATCCTCGCCTTCCGGAAAGCATGCAACTCTTCGTCAAGCGCGTGGCTCGCAACGAGGACATGATCACCGACCTGGAAGACGCTGTTCGGCTTTTCCTGGAGACTGAGGTCGATGCAAAGGTCTCAGCTCTGCTGGGCATCTACGAGCGGCAGGCAGCATGAGCACCCGCGAGACTGTCACGATCAACGGGCCTGACGACCGACAGAAGATCGCCGTGTGGGCGCGCAATGTCGAGATGGGGACTGTCGTCACCTTCCGGAAGAAAAGCCGCTCCACGGAGCAGAATTCGAAGCTGCATGCGATGCTCGGCGAGGTGGCAAAGCAGGTCGAGTGGCACGGGCAGTTTCTCGACTTGGACGACTGGAAGGACATGTTTACCGCCTCGCTTCGCCATGCGCGCGTGGTGCCAGGCATCGACAAAGGTACCTACGTCCCGCTTGGCATGCACACCTCGACATTGACGATCGAGGAGATGAGCAACCTGATCGAACTGATCTATGCCTTCGGCGCCGAGCGTGGCGTTGTGTTCAAGGAACCGAAGGCCCCCGATCCCGGCGCATCCCCGTCCGCGCCGGATGCTGGTGGCGATTCCCCGTCGTTACCGGCCGCAGCGGAGGATGCTCCCCCTCCAGCGTCCTCCGCTGCCACCCTTTCCGAAGTCGAGCGAGCAGCCGTCGTTGAGTGCGGCCGCAAGCTTCTGTCGATCCCTGCGATGAAGGAAATCGAGGCGCAGGCAAAGCGCGGCATCCTGGCTGATGCCAAAGACACGTGGAAGGAAGCTTTGAAGCCTCCCCTCCACGATCACATCAAGGCGTTCTTCGTATCCGCCGACGCTCAGATCAAAGCCGATCCATCCGTCTACCCGAACCTACGCGCGAGCGCCCTAGCCCACTTTGCCGAGGTGCTGGATTGCACCGTTGAGGAGCTGAACGCATGACCAATGACGATCACAAGAAAGATACCCAGCGCGCGCTCTCGGCATGCAAGGCCATCGTTGATGGTCGCGACCCAGCGCGGCACAGTTCCGATATCCTAGTGACGGCGGAACATACGTTCGCCGTGGTTCTCCTCGCTGCGTGCGGCGGGAATGCGCGTCTTGCCGCTGCGATGCTAAACGAAGGTCTTGTGCATGGCATCGAGGAGCGCCTGTCCATCTGGCAGAGCAAGGGAGGTGCAGCATGAACTTCCCCCGCCTCTACCTCGACCTCGATGGCGTCATGGCTGACTTTGACGCCCACTTTCCCGCGACTTTCGGTCTTGATCACCGCGACCAGGCTGATGACGACATGTGGTCGCTCATCAACTCGCACGACAGCTATTTCCGGGACATGCCGGTATGCGATGGAGCGAAGAAGTTCTTCGACAGCGTCTCGTGGATCGACCCGATCATCCTGACGGCATGCCCGAAGTCCAACTACGCCCACGTGGCCCGCCAAAAGCGGGCATGGGTGCGGGAGCATCTGTCGGAGAACTGCATCATTCTCCCGGTCATGGGCGGCCGCAACAAGCCGCTGTTCATGCATGCCCCGGGGGACATCCTGATTGATGACTTCGAGCGCAACATCAAGGCATGGGACGACGAAGGCGGGACCGGGATCTTGCACCGAGACTTCACGACGACGCGGGAAGAACTCAGCTACCGTCTCGGAAATTCGGGGTATGCAGCATGACCGACAGACCCATACTCTTCTCAGCGCCGATGGTGCGCGCACTGCTCGCCGGCAGAAAGACGCAGACACGGCGGATGTTCAATGGCATCGAGCAGATGGAAAACGGCTCTTTCCACATATTCGGCGGCATGGTCGGAGTGTCTGAAGAAGACGTTCCGAAACACGCGCCAGACTATGTCCGCATCCAAGTTGGTGACCACCTCTGGGTGCGCGAGGCATGGCGCTGCAATGGATGGGCGACAGATGTCGCGACCATCTTCTACGCCGCCAGCGCCGGCGACGGCTACACCGCCATGTGCGAGCAGTACCCTGTCGCAGACAAGCGACCTCTGCGCGTCACGGGCGGCTGGCGTCCATCGATTCACATGCCACGCTGGGCTTCCCGCCTGACGCTCACGGTGACCGACGTGCGGGTAGAGCGCCTGAAGGACATCAGCGGATCTGACGCTATTGCCGAGGGCGCAGATATCACCAGCGAGCAAACGATGACGGGGCCAATGGTCAAGGTTGCGCCTGGCACCTACCTCTCACCGGTTGCCTGGTATCACCGGCTTTGGGACAGCATCAATGGCGCTGGCGCATGGGACGCGAACCCGTGGGTGGTCGCCTACACCTTCACCGTCCAGCACGGCAACATCGACCAGATCGCGAGGGCCGCAGCATGAGCCGCTACGAAGCCACCATGGCACAGACCCGCGCTGTCGGGCGTCTCAACATCCAGCTCGAGGCGGAGAAGCTCGTCAAGCGGATCTACCAGAAGCGCAACCCGGCCGGCACAGCGAACACGGATGTCGAGCGTTACATCCTCGACCGTGATCTCGCCTACCGCATGGACGGCGGGCCTCTGCTGAAGCTCACGAGCGCCGGCAAGGCTCTGGCAAGGGAGCTGGGCGAATGACCCGCAGCGTTCCGGAGTGGATCGGCAAGACCGATGACAGCATGCCCTCAGACGCCTGTAAGCGCCGGATACTTGCCCGCCAAGGATGGGTATGCGCTGTCTCAAGCGTCGAGTTCCGCGATGGTGTGAAAGCCGAGTTTGACCATATCACGCCCCTTTGGCTCGGAGGCGAGAACAGAGAAAGCAACCTTCAGGCCGTAACCGCCAAGGTTCATGCGGCGAAGACGAAAACTGAAGCGACAGTCCGGGCCAAGGTCAACCGCAACCAGATCAAGCGCATTCTCGGGAAAAAGAAGTCGAGCGGGTTCAGCGATCGCTATCGCAAGAAGATGAACGGCGAGGTGATCGATACCCGCACAGGAGAGGTTGTGAGCAGATGACCCGCGCCACTCCAGAGATGATCGCAGCCGCGTGGCAGGCCTGGCACTCACGGCACGGCGGCAAGCTTGGCCCCGGGCCTGCCTTCGTAGAGGCCATCAACGCAGCGCTCGATAAGATGCCAGCGCCGCCCCTGACGCTGTCCAGCGCACAGATCGAACTCATCATGAGGACGGCGGAGCGCATGGACGCATCTCCAGAGAACGTCCTGAAGCGCGCGATCGGCAGCTACTGCGCCAAGTTTGGTGGCGATGGGCAGCGCCCGGATCCAGACCTCACGAACATCGTCGCGATCCCTAGCCAGCGGAAGGCACAGCAATGACCAACCCCACAGGAGACGCCCTCAAGGCGAGCGCAGCGCAGGTTCCGACAGCCTACCTTGTGAAGCGATATGACCTTTCTGGTGTTTTGCTCGATACCGAATTGAGCTTTACGAAGCCAGTCATTCGCAGCACATCGAAAACCGAGTTTACTCCGCTCTATGCAGCCTTCTCTCCCCCGGTAGAGCAGGCACCGCAGCCGGTGGGCTGGGTGGTCAACAGAAAAGGCGACGGGCTGTTTCTGAGCGCCAAAGACTACGACGAGGCGACTGTAATTCGTGAGGCTGCCATTCACGGCCGAGGTTATTTCGCTGTCGGCGTTCCGACCGAAGCGCCCACGGTAGAGCAGAGCCAGGCGGCGGAGATCGCGAGACTGCGGGAGGCGATGAAAATCGCGCTGGAAGTGATGGAGAATGTAGACGGCGAGAACGATTGTTCGCGCGGCATTCGCGCCGTAGAAGCCGCCCTCGCATCGGAGGGCTCTGCAGAATGAGCGAGATGCCCTGCATACCGCCTGAAAGACGCATCCTTATGGCCGGTCCTCTTTCAAAGGGAGCACGGTTTTCTCTTACCGTTGAGGGGAACATTGGAGCTCGCGAAATCAAAAACATGATTACGTTTTTGCAGCTTCAACTTGAGTGGATGGCAGAAGATGAGGCAATCTCCTTAGCTGCCGAGAAGGTTCAGCCCCACCCCGCAGACGAAGGGAGCGAGACATGACCCGCGCCGCGTTCCGCCAAGCTGTGGATAGCCTGTGGACAAAGACCGATGAGTAGGGCTCGCACTTACACCAAGTCCGAAATAGCAGATGCTGCGGCTGCCGCGGCTATGCACAACGTTAGGGTGGTCATGCACCCATCAGGCGAGATCGAATTCGCCCCCAAGAGCTTTGTCGCGGTTGATCGTGAAGACGACCCTGCAGAACGGGCTTTGAGGGACTGGAAGAATGGAAGGCAAGCTCGTGGGCGTGCATAAGGTCAACGTAAAGTTGGCTGATGGGTCGGTCGAGACCTACTACTATGCGTGGCGTGGCAAGGGTGCTCCGCGCATCATGTCAAAGCCCGGGACGAAAGCATTCACCCAAGAGTTCGTGCGCCTGACGCGCGATCGGCCGGAACGGGTGATCTCGGGCGCCATCCCGGCTCTCATCGATGACTTCCGCAAGACTGCGAAATATAAGACGCTCTCGCCCACCACCCGCAAAGATTACGAGCGCATGTTCGGCGCCATCCGCGCGGAGTTCGAGACGTTCCCAATTTCAGCCGTGGAAGCCCGTGGAAGCCGCCGGCTGTTTCTCGACTGGCGCGACACCATGAAGGACTCGCCTCGATCGGCAGACATGCACCTTGGCTTGCTGGCGCGCGTGTTCGCATGGGCGAAGGATAACGAGATCATCCTGCGCAATCCGCTTGAACGGGTCGAGCGCCTCCATGAGGGCAGCCGCCGCGATACCGTGTGGACGATCGATCAAATCAACACGATCCTCACGCGCGCCGCCCCGCATATCCGCAACGTGGCCTGCATGGCTCTCTGGACAATGCAGCGCCAAGCCGACCTTCTGACCATGCCGATGATCGCCTTCGACGGCGAACGCGTCTCGATCAAGCAACACAAGACCGGCGCCCGCGTGCGGATCAGCGCAGCTCCAGCAATCGCGCCCATCCTGGCTGAAGCAAAAGCCAGCGGACGCCAGAGGGTCCTGGTGAACTCGTTCGGTCAGAACTGGACCTCGAGCGGCTTCAAGTCATCATGGCGGAAAGAGATGTCCCGGCTGGGGATCAGCGGCGTGACGTTCCATGACCTGCGCGGGACCGCGATCACCTACGCCTATGCTAACCTTGACCGGCCACATGAGGAGAAGATCCAGCTGATCGCCGAGATTTCCGGGCACGCACGCGACGAAGCAGAGGCCATTATCCGCCGCCATTACCTTGCCGGGCAGGACATCATCGACGCTATTGGGAGGGGAACGAACCGAGCATAAACGGTAAAATGCGCGCTGGCCTGTAAAATGGTCGAAAAATGTGTAACGCTAAATGACTGTATTGATTGTGTTTATGGTGCCCCCGCCAGGGTTCGAACCCGGGACCCCCTGATTACAAATCAGGTGCTCTACCAACTGAGCTACAAGGGCACTGGCCGTGGGAATTATCAGATTCGTGCGGGCTGTAAAGAGAAAACTGCCGCTCAGGCCCGCGCGTCAGGTCCCATGTGGCGCTACAGGCTCCGGCGAGACGGAGAGGATGCGGCGGGCGCAGTGGCGGGCGCGCGCAAAGCGCTTGTGTCTCGCGCCGTATTTTCTATACCTACCAGCCAAGGCCGGACATCCTCCCCCCTCGCCGCGTCCGGTCACCCGCTGTCCGTGCACGCCCTTGGGCGGCGGCTCCGTCGAAAGGCCCATTCATGTCGTCAAGCCCACCCAAGCTCCACGTCCTTGCGTCAGCGGCGCCCGAGTCCCAGGCAGCCCTCACGGAACTGGTCGGCCTCTACGGCAACATTCCCATCGATGAGGCCGATATCGTCGTCGCGCTCGGGGGTGATGGCTTCATGCTGCAGACCCTTCACGAGACGATCCACAACGGCAAGCGCGTCTATGGCATGAACTGCGGGTCCGTCGGCTTCCTGATGAACGACTACCGCGCGGACAAGCTGCACGCCCGCGTCACCGCCGCCGTGGAAAACGAGTTCCACCCGCTGCGCATGACCACCACCAATGCCGACGGCACAGAGGACGTGGCGCTTGCCATCAACGAGGTCTACCTGTTCCGGCAATCCTACCAGGCGGCCAAGCTGAAGGTGGAGATCGATGGTCACGTGCGGCTGGAAGAACTGATCTGCGACGGCCTGATGATCGCCACGCCCGCCGGCTCCACCGCCTATAACCTCTCCGCCCACGGACCGATCCTGCCGCTGGAAGCACCGCTGCTCGCCATGACCCCGGTCTCCGCCTTCCGGCCGCGCCGTTGGCGGGGCGCGTTGCTGCCCAACCATGTCTGCGTCGATCTAACAATTCTGGAACCGGAAAAGCGGCCGGTGAATGCCGTCGCCGACAATACCGAGGTGAAGTCTGTGCTGCATGTCCGCATCGCCCAGATGCCTGAACTCAGGGCCCGCATCCTGTCCGATCCGGATCACTCCTGGTCGGACCGTATCCTCGCCGAACAGTTCAATACCTGAGCCTGGGCAGTCAAGCGGACGCCGAAGACGTATCGGGCGGCCTGCCCCACATACAAGAATGGCCGGATCTGCTGATCCGGCCATTCTTGTATTCGAATATATCGAGGAGCCGGTGTTACTCGGCGTCGGCCTCGGCAAGGTCCGGCTTGCCACTGATGCGGTGGGCGAGCGCTGCCTCCATGAAGGGGTTGAGGTCGCCGTCCAGCACATCGTCCGGTGCCGTGCTCACCACGCCCGTGCGCAGATCCTTGACCTGCTGGTAGGGCTGCAGCACGTAGGAGCGGATCTGGTGGCCCCAGCCGATTTCGGACTTAGACGCCGCTTCGGCGTTTGCCGCATCCTCGCGCTTCTTCAGCTCGGCCTCGTAGAGGCGGGCACGCAGCATTTCCCAGGCCGTGGCCCGGTTCTTGTGCTGTGACCTTTCCTGCTGGCAGGCCACCACGATGCCCGAAGGCATATGGGTGATGCGCACGGCCGAATCAGTCGTGTTAACGTGCTGTCCGCCCGCACCGGATGACCGGTAGGTATCGATGCGGCAGTCGCCTTCGTTGATGTCGATCTGGATCGAATCGTCGACCACGGGATAGACCCAGATCGAGGAGAACGACGTGTGACGGCGAGCATTGCTGTCGTAGGGCGAGATACGCACCAGCCGGTGCACGCCCGACTCGGTCTTCAGCCAGCCATAGGCATTGTGGCCCTTGACCAGCAGTGTCGCCGACTTGATGCCCGCTTCTTCGCCGTCATGCACTTCGAGAAGCTCCACCTTGAAGCGCTGGCGCTCGGCCCAGCGGGTGTACATGCGCAAAAGCATGTTCGCCCAGTCCTGGCTTTCCGTGCCGCCGGCTCCGGAATGCACTTCCACATAAGTGTCGTTGCCGTCGGCCTCGCCGGACAGCATGGCTTCCACCTGGCGTCGGGATGCCTCGTTGCGCAGCGCCTTCAGCGCCTCTTCGGCTTCCGTGACGATGCTCGCATCGCCCTCTTCTTCGCCAAGCGCAATCATCTCGATGTTGTCATCGACCTGCTGCTCGAGCTTGCGCACGCCTGCGATGGAATCATCGAGGTTCTGCCGCTCGCGCATCAGCTTCTGCGCTTCCGTGGCGTCGTTCCAGAGGTTCGGATCTTCAGCCTTGTTGTTCAACCAGTCCAGTCGTCTTACCGCCTGATCCCAGTCAAAGATGCCTCCTCAGCAGGCTTACGGCCTGCTTGATTTCGTCGACTACATTGATCATTTCCGCACGCATGGCGTTTCGTCTTCTCTCTTGTGTGCTTTGAAAATCCAACTGCCGCCGACATAGTTGCGACGGTCGAGGATGTAAAGACCCGGGGGCCCGCCGCAAGGCCAGCCGGACACGGGTCCGGATCGGCGGCGTCCGAAGGATCAGAACAGGCCGGATGCACCCGACGTGATGGCCTGCTGCGCCTGCGGCGACGATTCCAGGATCTGGTCCTGGCTCATATAGTCCCCCTCGCCGATCACGCGGAAGACGTCGGCCGGTCCGGTGCCGGGCTTGAACGCCTCAACGATCGTGTTGGGGTCACCCTCCTGCGCCTGCATGCCGGTCTTGCGGTCGACGGCAACCAGCTGCATGCCTTCCGGCACGTGGAAGCGCTCGGCCGGCGTCACCTTGGCAGCTTCCGCCAAGAACTGGCCGAAGATCGGCGCAGCGAGGCCGCCGCCCGTACCAGCCCGGCCAAGCGGCGAAGGCGTATCGAAGCCAATGTAGAGGCCGGCAACCAGGTTGGGCGTAAAGCCGACGAACCAGGCATCCTTCTCGTCGTTGGTGGTGCCGGTCTTGCCGGCCACGTCGCGGTCCTTGACCGGGATCTTGCCGGCCGCGGTGCCGCGCAGAACCACGCCCTGCATCATCGAGGTGATCTGGTAGGCGGTCATCGGGTCGAGCACCTGCTCGCGGTTGTCCACCAGCACCGGCTCGTCCTGGTTGGCCCATTCGTTGGCGTTGCAGCCGTCACAGGCCCGCTCCTCGTGGCGGAAGATCGTCTTGCCGTAGCGGTCCTGGATACGGTCGATCACGGTTGGCTTGATCTGCTTGCCGCCGTTGGCGATCACGGCATAGGCCGAAACCATGCGCATCACGGTGGTTTCGCCAGAGCCGAGCGACATGGCAAGCACCGGCAGCATCTTGTCATAGATGCCGAAGCGCTCCGCATATTCCGCAACCAGTTCCATGCCCATGTCCTGCGCCAGGCGCACGGTCATCTGGTTGCGCGATTTTTCGATGCCGGTGCGCAGCGTCGAGGGGCCGCCGGCCTCGCCGCCGTAGTTTTCCGGCTTCCACACCTGGCCGCCGCTGACGATTTCGATCGGCGCATCCAGGATCACGGAGGCGGGCGTATATCCGTTGTCGAGTGCTGCGGAATAGACGAAGGGCTTGAAGGAGGAACCCGGCTGGCGCATCGCCTGCGTCGCGCGGTTGAATTCGGACTGGGCGTAGGAAAAGCCGCCGACCATGGCGAGCACGCGCCCGGTGGTCGGATCCATGGCTACGAAGCCGCCCTGCACCTTCGGCGGCTGGCGCAGCCGGTAGCTGCTCGAGCCCGCAGCGGTCGGCTCCACATAGATTACGTCGCCCGGCTTCAGCACGCCTTCCGGCGACTTGGCAGTCTTCCGGGTGCCGGCGGAATCCCGGTAGGCCCACTTCATGTCGTCCGCGGCAATCGTGCCCGTCACGCGCGCCGCCTCGACCTTGTTGGTGCCGTCCATGCCGGGGCGCAGCCCGACCTCGACCGATTTCGCAGAAACGCTGAGCACGACGGCGAGCTTCCACTCGGGCACGTCGCGCAGGTCGACGAACTTGCCATCGCTGATCGCCTTGACCAGGGCTGGACCCCAGTCGCCAGAAATATCGGCGGATGCAAGCGCACCATGGAAGCCGCGGCGCTCGTCGTAATCCACCAGGCCATTCTGCAGGGCGCGGCGGGCCATGATCTGCAGCTGCGGATCGAGCGAAGTGCGCACCGACAGGCCGCCTTCATAAAGAGCCTTGTCGCCGTAGCGGTCGATCAGCTGGCGCCGGACCTCTTCGGAGAAGAAGTCGGAGGCAAACACCTGCCCGCCGCTGCGGCGCTGCTTGACGCCGAGAGGCTGCTGCTTGGCGTCGTCCGCGTCGCTCTGGGTGATGTAGCCGTTTTCGGCCATCCGATCGACAACCCAGTTGCGACGCTCGAGAGCAGCCTCCGGGTGGCGATAGGGATTGTAGTTGGCCGGCCCCTTCGGCAGCGACGCGAGATAGGCAGCTTCCGCCGTGGTGAGCTCTGTCACCGACTTGTCGAAATAGGTGAGCGCAGCGCCGGCGATGCCATAGGCGTTGAGGCCGAAGAAGATCTCGTTGAGATACAGTTCGAGGATCTTGTCCTTCGAATAGGCCTGCTCGATGCGGAAGGAGAGAATGGCTTCCTTGATCTTGCGCTCGAACGACCGTTCGTTGGTCAGAAGGAAGTTCTTCGCCACCTGCTGGGTGATGGTCGAACCGCCCTGCATCGGGCCGCCGGTCGCAAGCAGCATCACCGCGCGACCGAGACCGGTCACATCGACGCCCGGATGGTTGTAGAAGTTCTTGTCTTCGGCCGACAGGAAAGCCGCCTTGACCCGGTCGGGAACCGCCTGGATCGGCAGGAACAGCCGCCGTTCGCGGGCATATTCCGCCATCAGCCCGCCGTCGCCGGCATGCACGCGGGTCGCCACCGGCGGCTCGTAGGACGCCAGCACCTCGTAGTTCGGCAGGTCCTTCGTCATGATACTCAGATAGATGGCTGCGGCTGCCGCGACGCCCAGAAACAGGACGCAGGCCATACCAAAGAAATATCCAATCAGTCTGATCATGTCGGAGCTACCGTTCAGCTTTCCATCGGTGTGCAAGGCACACCATCGCACAGTTTCAGGCGTTTTGCATGGTGGTGGCGGCAGCGCAAGGCACACCGCGGATCATTCACCAGTATCGCCTGCGCAGGGTATGCTCGGAGTAACCCTTTGAATGTGAGTAAAATAGGGCCCTAGCCGGCTTTTTCGGTGCTTGGCCGGGCACTTGACTGATGAAGCCCTGCCCTTGTGGCTGCTTCGCCACGCCCTGCTGCAGGGACTTTAGGCTGAAGGCCGCTTAGCCTCCGTTGGCGAGCGACCGTGCCCGGTAACGGTCCACCGCGCTGGTCAACAGGTCCGCGATCCGGTTGCGCCAGGTCTCGTCGAGCAAAAGCTTCTCGTCCTCCGGATTGGAGAGGAAGCCGAGCTCCAGAAGCACGGAGGGAATATCCGGCGCCCGCAGTACCTGGAAGCCCGCCTGCCGGTGCGGGTTGTTGATCAGCCCCACCTGGCCGTCGAAGGATTTCACCACCGTGTCCGCCAGTGCGATGGAGAACGCCTGGGTCTCGCGTCGGGCAAGATCCAGGAGGATATCGGCGACCTCGGGCGGGCCGCTCTGGATGGTGAAACCGGCAAGCTCGTCGGACAGGTTTTCACGCGCTGCGAGGTTTTCCGCCATCCGGTCGGATGCCTTGTCCGACAGTGTATAGACGGTGGCCCCGCGGATATCCTTCTGAGACAGCGTGTCGGCATGCAGCGAAATGAACAGGTCCGCATGGTGCTGGCGCGCCACCGACACCCGCTCGGAGAGCGACAGGAAGGTATCGTCCTCGCGGGTGAGGAAGGCCTTTACGCCCGGAAGCTTGTTCAGCTTGTCCGCCAGCAGGTGCGCGAACCCTAATGTAATGACCTTTTCCGGTGTCTTGCTAACGGTCGCCGTGGCGCCCGCATCGATACCGCCGTGGCCGGCATCGACGGCGACGGTAAAGACGCTGTCGCGGGCACCGTCTTCCAGCGCAACCGGCGCAGACGGATCGACCGTGTCGGCAGCCCAGCTCTGGCTGCGCACAAGATTGGCAAAATCGCTGCTCGTGGTCGTCTCCGCATCGAGAACCAGGCGGAAGCCGCCATTCTCATTGGGCTGGGTCTCCGCCAGCGCCAGCTTCACCGGCTTGATTGCCGTCAGAACGATCCGGGCACTCCCCTCGCCCATCGTGCCGTAGCGGATATCCCGGAACAGGCCGCGTGGCGCAAGCTGCTCGGGCGGGAAGCCGAAGGCCGTCGCCGGCAGGTCGATGACGACCCGGTCCGGTGCCGCAATATAATGAATGGAAAACTCCGGCTTCTCCTCGAAGTCGAGAACGATTCGGGTGCGGTCCCTGTCGCCGGCGATGCGGGCAGAAAAGGCAAGCAGCGGCTTCGTTGCCGAAGCGGCCATGGCGGTGGGAAAACCACTCATCCCAAGGCCCGCGAGTTCGCCCGCCAGAACGCCCGCCAGACACAGTGCGCCGCAAGCGATTCGCGTCATCATCCCCGTCAGCCGCGCAATTTCCATCGTGCCGTAAGCCCCGCTCTTGATCTGCATCTTGGACCCCACCGATCGCGGCTCCGCAAGGGGACCGCTCGAAACGCCTGCAATGCAATTGTTTTTGCCGCATTACCTTGCGAATCACGTTCCCGTCCGTTCCGCCGTTAAGAGGATGGAATTGATCCACAATAAGGCGCCACCGGCTTTTCCCTTGCTATTGTGACAGATAAACCATACAACGCGAACGAGGGTTAAAGTGTTGACGGGATAGTCTGCCGGTGGGCTGGCCAACCTCTTCAGGACCTGGCGCCGAGGACCAAACAGTCATCCGCCGTCGCTACACTTTCTGCCTGAAACGCGATCCGTCCGGCGGTGGCCGGAGCAGTACCGGGTGGCTAGCCACCTAGCTCAGTGGAGCACTTTCATCGGACCTCACGGTCTTAGGTTACGTCATTTTCGTTTGGTTTTTGATGTCGCGGCACAATTTTCAGAACCGGCAGAGATCAGGGAGGCCCAGAGCTTCACTATCTTTGCGGTTGCCGCCACAACCGCACCCGACGGGAACATCATTGTCCGGCGCAGCGACTGTATGGTATGAATGGCCTGTCCTGGGGGCGACCCCCGTGGCAGGCTTTTCTGCATCCGCGCGACGCCGAGGAGCAGAATTTCAATGGCAGATAAAATGCTTATCGATGCGTCTCACGAAGAGGAGACGCGCGTAGTCGTTGTTCGCGGCAATCGTATCGAGGAATTCGATTTCGAATCGCAGCACAAGAAACAGATACGCGGCAATATCTATCTCGCGAAAGTCACGCGTGTAGAACCTTCGCTTCAGGCGGCCTTCGTTGATTACGGCGGCAATCGCCACGGCTTCCTGGCGTTTGCCGAAATCCATCCGGATTACTACCAGATCCCGCTGGCAGACCGTCAGGCTCTGATGCAGCAGGAAGCGGAAGACCAGCGCAAGATCGCCGAGGCAGAAGGCGCCGATCCGGCGTATGACAACGCCCACGACGAACAGCCGGCCCCCCGCACCCCGGCACCCCGCACTGTTGAGCCGGCGGCCGTCAGCGTCGAGGAAGCCCCTGCCAGCGAGGCAGGCGCCGAAGCAGCCGAAGTGAGCCCGGGCGAAATCCCGGTTCTTGCCGAGGAAGCAGCCGTCAAGCCGAAGCCACGCCGCAGCCGGTCCCGCAAGAAGGTTGCCGAACCGGCAGCCGAAGAGACCGCAGTCTCCGACGATGCAGCCGACGCCACCTCGGCAGAAGCGCCGCAGGAGGCAGCCGCTTCCGACGACGCCGAGGCAACCCCTGCCAAGCCGACCGACGAGGACGAAGGCTCCACCCCGAGCGGCATGGCCGCCATGGTGGACACGGACTCGATCTCCGAGGATGTCGACGTGGGCCGCCGTCGTGATGACGACGACGACGATGACGACGACCATCACGAAAAGGAAGAGATCGAATCCGTTGGCGCCGAAGACGCTATGGAAGAGGTTCCCGAGCGGGTGATGCGCAAGCCGCGCAAGCAGTACCGCATTCAGGAAGTCATCAAGCGCCGCCAGATCCTCTTGGTTCAGGTTGCCAAGGAAGAACGCGGCAACAAGGGCGCAGCGCTCACCACCTATCTCTCGCTCGCCGGCCGCTATTCGGTACTGATGCCGAACACGGCGCGTGGCGGCGGGATTTCCCGCAAGATCACCCAGCCGACCGACCGCAAGCGCCTCAAGGAGATCGCTCGCGAACTCGAAGTGCCGCAGGGCATGGGCGTGATCCTGCGCACCGCCGGTGCCAACCGGACCCGCGTCGAGATCAAGCGCGACTTCGAATACCTGATGCGCCTGTGGGAGAACGTCCGCACGCTGACGCTGAGCTCAATGGCGCCCTGCCTCGTGTACGAGGAAGGCTCGCTCATCAAGCGCTCGATCCGCGACCTGTATAACAAGGACATCTCCGAGATCATCGTCTCGGGCGAAGAAGGCTATCGTGAAGCGAAAGACTTCATGAAGATGCTGATGCCGAGCCACGCCAAGGTGGTTCAGCCTTACCGCGACATCCACCCGATCTTCTCGCGCTCCGGCATCGAGGCCCAGCTGGACCGCATGCTGCAGCCGCAGGTGACCCTGAAATCGGGCGGCTACCTGATCATGAACCAGACGGAAGCTCTGGTCGCGGTCGACGTCAACTCCGGCCGTTCGACGCGCGAGCATTCGATCGAGGAAACCGCGCTTCAGACCAACCTGGAAGCCGCTGAGGAAGTGGCCCGCCAGCTGCGCCTGCGCGACCTTGCCGGCCTGATCGTCATCGACTTCATCGACATGGAAGAAAAGCGCAACAACCGCGCTGTCGAGAAGCGGCTGAAGGATTGCCTGAAGAACGACCGCGCCCGCATCCAGGTCGGCCGTATCTCCCACTTCGGCCTGCTCGAGATGTCGCGCCAGCGCATCCGCGCTTCCGTGCTGGAATCGACGACGCAGATCTGCTCCCATTGCGGCGGTACCGGCCACGTCCGGTCGCAGTCGTCGGTGGCGCTGCATGTCCTGCGCGGCATTGAGGAATATCTCCTCAAGAACACCACGCATGACATCACTGTCCGCACCACGCCGGACATCGCCCTCTACCTTCTGAACCACAAGCGCCAGACGGTGATGGATTACGAGAACCGCTTCGGCGTCGCGATCTTCATCGAATCGGATGTCACCATCGGGTCGAACCACTTCGCCATCGATCGTGGCGAGCCGGTCGAAAACCCGGTCCGCATCGAGACCCTGATGGCCTTCACCGCCATCCCCGTCGAGGAAGACGAGGATGACGAGATCATCGAGATCGATGAGGAAGAGGGCGATGAGGAAATCATCGCGGCTCCTGCACCGGCAGCAGCCGCCGCGTCTGGCGAACGCCAGGAACAGGGCGATGACCAGAATGGGCGCAAGCGCAAGCGTCGTCGTCGTCGTCGCAACCGCAACGGCGAGCGCACCGGCGAAGCCCAGGCTTCGGGTGCCGACGGCGAAGATCGCTCTGAAGGCGATGACGACAGCGAGGACGGCGACGATGAAGCCGCGACCATCGCAACGCCGGCCGCAGAGGCTGACGGCGAAGACAACGGTCAGCGCAAGCGCCGTCGTCGGGGCAAGCGTGGCGGTCGCCGCGGCCAGGAAGACGGCCAGCCGGTCCAGGCATCGGATGATGTGGTTGCCAGTGATGGCGACGACGCCAGCGAGGGTGACGACACGGGCGAAACCGAGACGGTAGCAGACGACGCGGCAGGTGAACCTGCAGCGGAAGCCGCAGCTGCCCCGGTCGAGACCGAGGACGCACCGGTTGAAAAGGGTCGGCGTCCGCGCCGTCCGCGCCGTGGCAAGACCGCAGCCGCAACTGGCGACGAAGCCGCATCGGAAGCAGTGGCCGACGACGTGGTGGAAGCGCCTGCTGAACCTGAGGCAAGCTCCGAAGCCGCCCCTGAAGCCGTAACGGCACCAGAGGCACCCGAATCCCCGGTCGAAACCGTGGCGGAGGCACCGGCAGAAACGCCGGCTGCAGCCGAAGCGCCGGAAGCGGTCGAAGCCGAGGATACGAAGGTCCGCGCCAACCGCGCCTCCACCATCTCCTCCTCCGCCGCACCGGTGGTGAAGAGCTCCGAGCCGACGACTGCACCCCAAGGGGACAACGAGCCGAACAAGCCCAAGAAGGGCGGCTGGTGGCAGCGCCGCGGCTTCTTCTGAAAGCTGACGACATGAATTGATAAACGGCCGCGCCCTGCGCGGCCGTTTTCGTTCTGCCGGGTGAACCAACAGAACTGTTTCCATTTTGCCCTGAAGCGCACTAGGTTGGCGCAAATCACGGTCATCGGGCCCTGCCCTTTAAAAACAAGACGAGGATGAGATGAAGCGTCTGTTCAAAACCCTGGCCGCCGGTTCGGTGCTGGCCACGCTCATGACGGTAGCCGCCCCGGCGCTGGCCCTCGACGACCAGCAGAAAAAGGAAATGGGCGACTTCATCCGGGAATACCTGGTTGAGAACCCGGAAGTCCTGATCGAGGCGCAGAACGCGCTGGAAGCCAAGCAGCAGGCCATGCGGCTGCAGCAGTCGACCAAGGGGGTGGCCGACAATCAGAAGGAGATCTTCTCCTCGCCCTCGGATATCACGCTCGGCAATCCCAAGGGCGATGTGACCGTCGTCGAGTTCTTCGACTACAACTGCGGCTACTGCAAGCATGCGCTCGGCGACATGGACGACATCCTCGCCAAGGACAAGAACATCCGCTTCGTGCTCAAGGAATTCCCGATCCTCGGCCCTGATTCCATTGCCGCCCACCGGGTGGCGAACGCCGTGCGCCTGGTTGCGCCGGACAAGTACCTGCAGTTCCACCGCACCCTGCTCGGCGCCCAGGAACATGCCTCGGAAGCAACCGCGATTGCCGTCGCCGGTTCGCTCGGCATCGGCGAGGACGCCATCCGCAAGTCGATGACGCAGAACCCCAATGATGCCCAGGTGCGCCAGGCCTACCAGCTTGCCAACGCCATCGGGATCACCGGCACGCCGACCTATGTGGTGGGCAACGAGGCCCTGTTCGGTGCCGTCGGCCTGGATGCGATCGAAGAGAAGGTTGCCAACGTGCGCACTTGCGGGAAGGCAAGCTGCTGACAGGACGCACCCACGGCACGCAGCATCGGTGGACGCAGGCTCTTTGCAGGCGCCGGGGGCTTTCCCTTGCCTGCCTGGCGGTCTATAGGTGGCCGCTTGATGAGTGCAATGGAACAATAGACGAGCGATGAGCAAGACGATCTTCGTCCTCAACGGCCCCAACCTCAACATGCTGGGCAAGCGCGAGCCCGGCATCTATGGGGGCAAGACGTTGCAGGACATCGAGAAGGATTGCCTGTCGGCCGGTCAGGAATTGGGCTTCGAGATAGACTTCCGGCAGAGCAATCACGAGGGCGTCCTGGTCGATTGGCTGCATGAGGCGGGCGACAAGGCAATCGGCGTTGCCATCAATGCCGGTGCCTATACCCACACCTCTCTCGCGCTGCATGACGCCATCAAGGCGATTGCGGTGCCGGTTGTGGAACTCCATATCTCCAATGTCCATGCACGCGAAGAATTCCGCCATCATTCCATGATCGCGGCGGCCTGCAAGGGCGTGATATGCGGCTTCGGACCGACGAGCTACATTCTCGCCCTGCATGCCTTGAAATCCATCAACGCCTGACAAGATAAACAGAACAATAGGGTTTGCCATGTCTGACAAAAAGAACGGGATCGACAAGGGACTGATCCGCGACCTCGCGAACATCCTCAATGATACCGACCTCACCGAGATCGAAGTGGAACAGGACGACGTGCGCATTCGCGTTTCGCGCGCCGGCACGCCCCAGTACATTCAGGCCCCGATGGCAGGCCCGGCCTACGCACAGGCGCCTGCCCCGGCCGCCGCCCTGCCGGCAGCCGCAGCGCCTGCCGCCGCCGACAACAAGAATGCCATCACCGCCCCCATGGTCGGCACGGTCTATCTCGCCTCGGCACCCGGTGCACGGCCGTTCCTGGAGATCGGCACGACCGTCAAGGAAGGCCAGACCCTTCTCATCATCGAAGCGATGAAGACGATGAACCAGATCCCCTCGCCGCGATCCGGCAAGGTCACGGAAATCCTGGTCAACGACGGTTCGCCGGTCGAATATGGCCAGCCACTCGTCATCATCGAGTAAGGCGCCCTTCATGATTTCCAAGATCCTCATAGCCAACCGCGGTGAAATCGCGCTTCGCGTCCTGCGCGCCTGTAAGGAGCTCGGGATCGCGACCGTCGCGGTTCACTCGACCGCCGACTCCGATGCCATGCATGTGCGCTTGGCCGACGAAAGCGTCTGCATTGGCCCGCCGCCCTCGCGCGACAGCTACCTCAACATCCACCAGATCGTTGCGGCCTGCGAAATCACCGGCGCTGATGCGGTCCATCCGGGCTACGGCTTCCTGTCGGAGAACGCCAAGTTCGCCGACATCCTGGATGCGCATGGCATCACCTTCATCGGCCCGACCGCGAACCATATTCGCATCATGGGCGACAAGATCACCGCCAAGCTGACCGCGCAGGAACTCGGCATCCCGGTCGTCCCGGGCTCCGAAGGCGAGGTGAAGCCGGAAAACGCGCTGGAGATCGCCCGCCAGATCGGCTTCCCCGTGCTCATCAAGGCCACTGCCGGCGGCGGCGGCCGCGGTATGAAGGTTGCGCGGACCGAAGAGGAACTGGACGAGGCCGTCAACACGGCCCGCACGGAAGCTGCAGCCGCCTTCGGCAACGAAGCCGTCTACATGGAAAAATACCTCGGCAAGCCACGCCACATCGAGATCCAAGTGGTCGGCGATGGCGAAGGCAATGCCATCCATCTGGGCGAACGCGATTGCTCCTTGCAGCGCCGTCACCAGAAGGTCTGGGAAGAAGCCAACTCCCCTGCCCTCAACGTCGAACAGCGTATGAAGATCGGTCAGATCTGCGCCGACGCCATGATGAAGCTGAAGTACCGCGGCGCCGGCACGATCGAGTTTCTCTACGAGAACGGCGAGTTCTATTTCATCGAAATGAACACGCGCCTCCAGGTGGAGCACCCGATCACCGAAGCGATCACCGGCATCGACCTCGTCCACGAGCAGATCCGTGTCGCCTCCGGCGCCGGGCTGTCGGTCAAGCAGGAGGATATCTCCTTCAACGGCCACGCGATCGAATGCCGCATCAACGCGGAAGATCCGCGCACCTTCGTTCCCTCGCCGGGCACGATCACCCACTTCCACGTTCCCGGTGGCCTCGGCGTCCGCGTCGATTCCGGTGCCTATGCGGGCTACAAGATCCCGCCCTATTACGATAGCCTGATCGGCAAGCTGATCGTGCACGGACGCACCCGCGTCGAATGCATGATGCGCCTGCGCCGCGTCCTCGACGAATTCGTCGTGGAGGGGATCAAGACCACGCTGCCGCTGTTTAGGGATCTTGTCGACAACCCGGACATCGCCAACGGTGACTACGACATTCACTGGCTGGAAAACTACCTGGCCGGCGACAAACCGCAGTAAGGAGCCAAATGGCAGGGCGACGCGGCAGATATTACCCGGCAATTACCCCGGAAATTCTGCTGCGCGCCTATTCTATCGGGCTCTTTCCCATGGCCGAATCGGCAGACGACCCGGAGATCTTCTGGGTCGAGCCGGAGATGCGCGGCCTCCTGCCGCTCGACCAATTCCATGTGTCGAAGAGCCTTGCCAAGGCCATCCGCGCCAAACCTTTTGATATCCGCGTCGACACCGATTTTGCAGCCGTGATCGAGCTCTGTGCGGAGCCTGCCAAGGACCGCCCGAGCACCTGGATCAACACCACTATCCGCAAGCTCTACTGCGAGCTTCACCGGATGGGCCATGCCCACAGTGTCGAGGCCTGGGAGGGTGATGAACTGGTCGGCGGCCTTTACGGCGTCTCGCTCGGCTCCGCCTTCTTCGGCGAAAGCATGTTTTCCCGCCGCACCAATGCCTCCAAGATCTGTCTGGTCTATCTGGTGGAGCGCTTGCGGGCCAAGGGTTTCACCCTTCTCGATACGCAGTTCACCACCGAACACCTGAAGACCTTCGGGGCGATCGACGTACCCAAGGACGACTATCTCGGCCTGCTCAAGCAAGCCGTCGATAAACCGCATCTGGTATTCTAGATTATAGGGATCAGTTGCTCGGCTTGACCGGTGCCGGCACGTCCGAGCTCTGCTTGCAGTCTGTCAGCCAGACGTCGTAGATCGGGTGCTCGACGGCGTTGAGCCCCGGGCTATCGGCAAACATCCAGCCGGAAAACACCCGGCGGATCTTGCGGTCGAGCGTGATTTCGTCGACCTCAACGAAGGAATCGATCTTCTGCGCCTCGGTCTCGTCGCGCGAGTAGCAGACCTTCGGCGTTACCTGCAGGGCGCCGTACTGCACTGTCTCGTTCACATAGACATCGAAGGTGGTGATGCGGCCGGTAATCTTGTCGATACCCGCAAACACCGCGACCGAATTGGAGATGCGCGCTGCGGATGCCTGCCCTGCCGGCAAAACCGACAGTACCGCGAGAGCGGAGGCGGCGGCCAGTTTGCGGAAGGAAAGCATCTTCGGTGTCATCATCAGTCCCGTCTCGGCCGCAGATGCGTCGAGCGCCAAAGCGTGTCGCGATCTTTCAGATTGGCTCTTCACGCTTTACATTTCTGTTTGATCGCATGTCGTTGTCGCAAAACCGCTGCGCACTTTTGCGCGACATGCCTTAGAGGCCGAATGCGGCCAAAACAGGAGGTGTCGGCTGCGATCAGTTGCCGGGCGTCCAGGCATCGTAATCGCCCGTCACGCGTGGACGTTCGCCGGTGCTGGAAAGCGAGCCCTTGGGGTGGTAGGCGAGCGGCGTGCCGGTAAGGTTCGGCTTGTGCGACTTCTGCCACTCGCGCGCGACATAGGTTTCCTGCGAGGGCGGCACATCCGTGCGGTAGTGCATCCAGCCGTGCCAGCCGGACGCGATCGTCGAGGCTTCGGCATAGCCGTTGTAGATGACCATGCGGCGCGGCTTGCCCCAGCTGGTCATCGGGCCTTCGTAATAGATGTTGCCGAACTCGTCCTCGCCGACCTTCTTGCCATGACGCCAGGTGAAGAACCGCGTGCCGAGCGTCTGTCCGTTCCACCAGGTGAAGATCTGCAGCAGGAGAGTTTTCATGTTATGTCCGTCGGCTTGGCAGGCGATCTGCCATTGAACTAGCTGATGCGGTTATGCCGCCTGTCCCAGGCGATGTCCAGTGATTCCGGCAGCGGCCAACCTCATTTGAGCTTCATCTTGAAGCCCAGATGGCTCTTCAAAAAACCCAGTCTCTCATAGAATCGGTGGGCATCCACACGCGCCGCATTGGAGGTGAGTTGCACAAGCCGGCAGTCGCGACGCCGCGCTTCCTCGATCGCGTAACCGATCATCCGCGCGCCGATGCCCTTGCCGCGCATGTCGGACCGGGTCTGCACCGCCTCGATGATCATGGAGAGCGATCCACGGCCCGTCAGCGTTCGGTTGAACAGGATCTGGAAGGTGCCGACAACCACGCCCTCCAGCTCGGCCACGAAAAGCTGCTCGTTCGAAGACGCGTCGATCACGTGGAAGGCGCGCAGGTAATCATCAAAGGCAGCGGGATCATTGGTATCGCCATGACCGCCGATGCCGTCCTCGGCAAACAGAGCGATCAGCGCGGGAAGGTCGGCCTCGCGGGCGCGGCGTATGACGGGATCGGCCAAGGCTTTCTCCTAAAGCGTGTCACGATCTTTCAGATTCGCTTCACGCTTTACGTTTCTGTTTTATCGCATGTCGTTGTCGCAAAACCGCTGCACACTTTTGCGCGCCATGCTTCAGTGCGACTCCAGCCGCTTTTCCATGATGACGGCGGGAAGCCCGGAATTGGGGGCGCCCCACTCTTCCATCCGATCCACCTCGACGAAACCGAGGCGCTGATAGAAGGACATGGCGCGCACGTTCAGGAGCGCAACCTCGACACGCATGATTTCCGCACCCGGGAAGCAGGTTTCCAGCTCGGCGAATATATCGCGGCCCACGCCATCCCCCTGCGCTGAGGGGCGTACATAGAGCTGATGAAGCATCACGGTCTTGTCCATCTTCGGATAGGGCGCCGCATAGCCCATGCCGCCGATATCCTTGCCGCTGTCGGCAACGAGGAACTCGCCGTCCTTCTTGAGGATGCGAGAACGGATGGCGGCCGCGGAATTCCAGCTGCCGACCATGCGCGAAACCTTGTCGGCACCATAGAAGGGGTCGTAGGTGTCGTGAAAGGTCTCCGCGAGCACCGCGCGGATCTTCTCGACATCGGCCTCACCGGCGGTGCGCACGAAATAGACCAAGTCATTCTCCTCGAGGGTCTGCCACCGCAGACCCTTCTTGTCGTCTATTCGTCGACGATCCCGAGCTTCGCCTTGACGAGCGCCTGCACCGCCTGCGGATTGGCCTTGCCACCGGTCGATTTCATCACCTGGCCGACGAACCAGCCGGCGAGCGTCGGCTTGGCCTTGACCTTTTCGACCTGGTCCGGGTTGGCGGCGATGATCTCGTCGACGGCCTTTTCGATCGCGCCGGTGTCGGTGACCTGCTTCATGCCGCGGGATTCGACCAGCTCGGCCGGATCGCCGCCTTCGGCAAGCACGATCTCGAACAGATCCTTGGCGATCTTGCCCGAAATCGTTTCGGCCTTGATGAGGTCGATGATCCCGCCCAGCTGGGCTGGAGAAACCGGAGTATCCTCAATGCCTTTGCCGGTTCTGTTCAAGGCACCCAGCAGGTCGTTGATAACCCAGTTCGCGGCCATCTTGCCGTCGCGTCCATCGGCAACGGCCTCGAAATAATCGGCAATCGCCTTTTCCGAAACCAACACCGAAGCGTCGTAGACGGAGAGGCCCAGCTCGCGCACGAAGCGAGCCTTCTTCTCGTCGGGCAGTTCCGGCAGATCCTTGGCGAGTTCCGCAATAAAGGCTTCGTCGAACTCGAGCGGCAAAAGGTCCGGATCGGGGAAATAGCGATAGTCGTGCGCATCTTCCTTGGAGCGCATCGACCGCGTCTCGCCCTTGCCCGGGTCGAACAGACGGGTTTCTTGGTCGATCGAGCCGCCGTCCTCGAGGATGGCGATCTGGCGGCGGGCCTCGTATTCGATTGCCTGGCCGATGAAGCGGATCGAGTTGACGTTCTTGATCTCGCAGCGGGTGCCGAAGTCACCGCCGGGCTTGCGCACGGACACGTTGACGTCGGCGCGCATGGAGCCCTCGTCCATGTTGCCGTCGCAGGTGCCGAGATAGCGCACGATCGAGCGCAGCTTCGTCATGTAGGCCTTGGCTTCATCGGACGAGCGCATGTCGGGCTTTGACACGATCTCCATCAGCGGCACACCGCAACGGTTCAAATCGACATAGGACATGGTCGGATGCTGGTCGTGCATCAACTTGCCGGCATCCTGTTCCAGATGCAGGCGCTCGATGCCGATTTCGATATCCTCGAACTGGCCCTGGCGATCCGGACCGAGCGAAATGGTGATCTTGCCTTCACCGACGATCGGGTCCTTGAACTGCGAGATCTGGTAGCCCTGCGGCGAATCCGGATAGAAGTAATTCTTGCGGTCGAACAGCGAACGCTTGTTGATCTGTGCCTTGAGGCCAAGACCGGTGATGACCGCTTGCTTGATGCACTCCTCGTTGATGACTGGCAGCATGCCGGGCATGGCCGCATCCACCAGCGACACATTGGCATTGGCCGGCTTGCCGAACTCGGTGGAGGCGCCGGAGAAGAGCTTGGACTGCGACAGGACCTGCGCATGCACCTCCATGCCGATGACCACTTCCCAATCGCCGGTGGCGCCGGGAATGAAGCGTTTCGGATCGGGCGTACGGACGTCGACTAGGGTCATCTGATGCTCTTGAACTGGTCTGTGCGGGTGGTTTCGAGGTAGAGCAAATGGCGCGGCGGCGCAAGCTTAACCGACGTTTGACACCGGCTTGAACCGCGTCACGCCCGCCAGCAGGATCTGCTTTAGAACTCCTGTCCGTAGCCCTGCGGCTCATCGGGAACGAAACGCTTGCGCAGCCCGACCGACTGGACGTCCCGGTCGATCTTCGGCGCATAGGCGATCGACAGCCAGTTGATCGCATAGCCGTGTTTCTGAAAGAAGCCGATCGCCTCCGCATTATTGGCGTGGGTCTCGATCCGGGCTTCCTCGAACCCCTGCCGGACGATCTCCGACTCGATCTCCGTCAGCAGTTGCCCACCGAACCCCTGCCCCTGGTATTGCGGATCGATCCAGAAATCGGAAACGAGTTCGTCGAGCTTCTCGCGCGCGGCCCAGCCCGTGACCAAGCCATAGTCGTCGATCACCGTGATGGTCAGCCAGTCTGCGCGGGTGAAATTGCGAAACGCCTCCCAGGCGCTCTCGCGCATGTCGGTCATCTCGCCGATCGCGATCATCGCCTTTTCCCAGGCGCGAAAGCCGATCTCTGCGAGCAGATCCGCTTCGTCCTCTCGCGCATTCCGGATTGTGGCCATGATTTCCCCTGCTGTGGATCCAGTAAAGCACCGCGAAATGGATCTGGCCAGAGCAAGATCTGAGTGTGGTTGAGGATGCGTTGAGAAGACCGGACAGGCCCGGCGTCGGCTCAGCGCGACAGGCCGATCTTCATCTCTTCCCACTCCTCAGAAAGGGAAACACGGGGCTGCGGCTTGCCGGCGCGGCGATACCAGTAGCCGGCATTCGCGTCGTCGCCCTCGACGCGGTGACAAAGGGCATGGCCCCAGTCGAACAGCGGCTCGCCTTCATGCGCCTGGCAGATCGTGTGAACGGCCTCCCATTCCGGGCCCATGGTAAAACCCGCGGCGGCCAGATCACCAAGGCGTTCAACCAAATTGGCAAGCTCTTCCTTCATAAAATCACCTCAGCTGAAACGGTACCCTAATCGACCTCAGGAAATTGCTGCCGATGGTGCAGGATGGCAATAACCTCGATCTCCGTGTCGCTTAGCAACCGGTAGACAACGTAATAGGGCAGCCGGGCAACAGACAGCTCTCTCGTCCCTCGCACGCGCCCCGTTCGACCGAGATTCGGAAATGCTTCGAGCATCGCAATGGACTGAAGGATCCGGGTGACAACCACGCCAGCAGGCTTCAAGCCATCGGTTGAAATATAGGTGAATACCTTCTGCAGATCCGCTTCGGCGCGGCGCGTCAGGCTAATGATCAAGGCCGAACTTCTTCCAGACCTGGTCAAGCGGAACCCGCAATTCCGGGTGCTCGATTGCGTCACGCAAGGCCGCCTCGATCTTGGCCTTGGCCCAAGCGTCGTAAGCCGCGCTAGACGGCTCGTCTGGCATCTGTGTCGGCTCTTGCGAGCGACTTATCTTGGCGTCTGGCTCGGACATGTCCCAGAGGCTACAACAATTCTCCGTGGCGAGCCAAGGAAAAGAGACTTCGCCCTACCACCACTTCGTAGGCGTGAACTTGCCCGCCGCCTGCTCGATCACATGCGCGATGCGGAACAGCGTTTCTTCCTCGAACGGCTTGCCGATCAGCTGCAGCCCGAGCGGCAGCCCCTTGTGGTCGAGCCCGGCGGGAACCGCGATGCCCGGCAGGCCGGCCATGTTGACGGTCACCGTGAAGATGTCGTTGAGGTACATCTTGACCGGGTCGGCGGCGAGGCTTTCGTCGGCCACGCCGAAGGCAGACGACGGGGTTGCCGGTGTCAGGATGGCATCGACGCCCGCATGGAAGACCGTCTCGAAGTCGCGCTTGATCAGCGTGCGGACCTTCTGGGCCTGCAGGTAATAGGCGTCGTAATAGCCAGCCGAGAGCACATAGGTGCCGATCATGATGCGGCGCTTGACCTCGGTGCCGAAGCCGGCCGCACGGGTCTTCTCGTACATCTCGAGAATGTCGTTACCGTCGACGCGCAGGCCGTAACGGACGCCGTCATAGCGGGCAAGGTTGGACGAGGCCTCGGCGGGCGCAACAATGTAATAGGCCGGAAGCGCATATTTCGTGTGCGGAAGCGAAATGTCGACGATCTCGGCGCCCGCATCCTTCAGCCACTGGATGCCTTGGCTCCAGAGCTTCTCGATCTCTTCGGGCATCCCCTCGACGCGGTATTCCTTCGGAATGCCGATCTTCATGCCCTTCAGCGACTGGCCGAGCGAGGCTTCGTAATCCGGCACCGGCAGGTCAACGGAGGTCGTGTCCTTGGCGTCGACGGAAGCCATCGACCGAAGCATGATCGCCGCATCGCGCACGTCGCGAGCGATCGGGCCGGCCTGATCGAGCGAGGAGGCAAACGCAACCGTGCCCCAGCGCGAGCAGCGGCCATAGGTCGGCTTGATGCCGACAGTCCCGGTGAAGGCGGCAGGCTGGCGGATCGAGCCGCCCGTGTCGGTGGCCGTCGCGCCGGCGCAGAGATGCGCTGCAACGGCCGCCGCAGACCCGCCCGAGGAACCGCCGGGCACCAGCTGCTGGTTGGAGCCCTCAGCCTTCCAGGGGTTGATCACAGGGCCGTAGAACGAGGTCTCGTTGGACGAGCCCATGGCGAACTCGTCCATGTTGAGCTTGCCGAGCATCACCGCGCCGTCGTCCCACAGATTCTGGGTCACGGTGGATTCGTACTTCGGCTTGAACCCGTCGAGAATATGCGAGGCCGCCTGGGTATGGACGTCGAGCGTCGCAAACAGGTCCTTGATGCCGAGCGGAATGCCTTCCAGACCGCCGACCGTGCCGGATGCCCGGCGTGCGTCTGAGGCTTTTGCCATGGCCAGCGCCTGGTCCGGCGTCACGGCCACATAGGCGTTGAACACCGCATTGGCCGTCTCGATCGCATCGAGATAGGCCTGCGTCAGTTCGACGGAGGTGATGTCCCTGGCCTTCAGCTTTTCGCGGGCTTCGGCAATGGTGAGGCTGGCGAGTTCGGTCATGGTCTCTTCAAACATTCGAATGGAGGAATGGCGGAGGAAGCGCTTGCACGCCTACTCGACGACCTTCGGCACCAGGAAGAAATTACGGTCGGTCAAAGGCGCATTGGCAACGATGTCGGCGGCCTTGTCGCCATCCGTCACCGCATCGGCGCGGCGGCGCATGTCCATCGGCGTCACCGACGTCATGGGCTCCACACCGGCCACATCCACCTCGGAAAGCTGCTCGACAAAACCGAGGATGCCGTTCAGCTCGCCGACCATGCGGTTGGCTTCGTCCTCGGTGACCGCGATGCGGGCGAGGCGCGCGACGCGCTTGACGGTGGCAAGATCGACGGACATGGCATGACTCCGGGAAAGAAATTCCCCTTCGCTATAATCGCCGCATCCGCCCTTCGCAACAGGGGCGTACCCATTTGCTGGGCACGTCCCTGTTGAAGTTATCCTCAGTAGCTGAGGCTGGCGCCCGGCTGCGGTGCCTGAACCTGCGTCCGGCTGCCTTCCATGCCCTTCACGAACTTGTCGGCCGTCTGGTCGATGATCGGGAAGGTGCCGTAGTGGCAGGGAATGGCATGCTTGAAGTCGAAGAAGCGCTGGCAGGCAAGTGCGGCCACGGCACCGCCCATGGTGAAGCGGTCGCCGATCGGCACGATGCCGATGTCCGGCTGGTGCAACTCGTTGATCAGGCCCATGTCGGTGAAGATGTCCGTATCGCCCATGTGCAGGAGGGACATCTCGTCCTCGAAATGCATCATCAACCCATTGGCGCTGCCGAGCGAATGGGCGACGCCCATTTCGTCCACCTGGCCCGACGAATGCAGCGCCTGGGTGAAGGTGGCGGTGAAGCCGTCGAACGAGATCGTGCCGCCGGTGTTGCCCATCTCGATCTTCTCGACGCCCTTGGTGCCGAGCCAGGAAGCAAGGTCGGCATTGGCCAGAACGACGGCGCCGGTTTCCTTGGCGATGGCGACCGTATCGCCCACATGGTCCCCGTGACCGTGCGTCAGAAGGATGTGAGTGACGCCCTCCGTCGTGTCCTTCATGTCGAGGTCGGCGAAGCTGGCGTTATGGGTCAGGAAGGGGTCGATCAGGATTTTGGCCTTGGCGGTTTCGATGCGGAACGCGGCATGGCCGAGCCAGGTGATCTTCATGGAAGTCTCTCTCAATTGGTGATGCAAAACCCGGTGGGGATGCTAAAGAGCGGGAGCCAAGCCCGCGCAAAACATTCTCTAGCCAAGCTGATGTATCCTGAATGACAGTCCTGACAATAGAGGAGCTCGCCGATCAGCTTCAGGCCGGCCAGGCGATCGCCGGACTGGATCTCGGCACCAAGACGATCGGCATTGCCATGTCCGATATCGGCCGGCGGCTCGCCTCGCCCCGCCAGGTCATCAAGCGCATCAAGTTCGGCAAGGATGCGGACGCCCTCATAGCCTTCGCCGCTCGTGAGAAGGTTGCAGCCTTCGTGATCGGCCTTCCGGTCAACATGGACGGATCGTCGGGACCGCGCGTCCAGGCGACACGGGCCTTCGTGCGTGCCATGAGCGAGAAGACCGACATTCCCTTCGTCTACTGGGACGAACGCCTCTCGACCGTTGCCGCAGAACGGCAGCTGATCGCCATGGACGTCTCGCGGGCCAAGCGCGCCGAACGCATCGATTCGGCGGCGGCAAGCTTCATCCTGCAGGGCGCGCTGGACAGGCTATCGGGTATTGCCAGGGCTCAGGCGGTCGGCCCCGATAGCTGACGGCGGCGCCACCAATCGGCGATCTGCCGGCGCTTGCGGAAGGCGACGATCGCAAACACAATGCCGCTGTCGAACACCATGGCACGCGCCACCAGAGGCGGAAGGGTTTCGGGAGGCAGGCCGAGGATGTTTCCGTAGATCGTGAAGACGAGATCGTGGGTCTGTCGCGTCAGCATGAAGAAGCCGAAGCTCATGTCGTAGTAGGATAGCCCGTACCAGCTCACCAGGAGCGCGACGGGCCCGGCCCACAAAATCAGGAACCACTTCATGCGGCCTCCCCCTCTGCCTGGAATGGTCGGATGTCCGCCTCCACCAGCAGCTTTGTCAGGGCCATCAGGCTGAGGACCGCAGCGGGAATGCTGATGTCCAGTGCCAGCATGGCAAAGATTGTCGTCATGACCACCAGCAATGCGCGGTCTTTCGTCATTGTTCCCATGATCAACAGCCGGGTCCAGGTCTTGGTTAACAAATCGTTAAGCGCGACCTTAGACGTCGAGGGATCTGCTGCAACAGAAAGCCCCCGGCATGGTTAATTTCGGGAGGCCGCCTGTGGACAGTTTAAAGGCCCGAACCTAGAGCGTTTCAGGGCTAAATGGAATCGTTCTGCCGGAGAGATTTTCCGTCAGGATCGAGGCTTTTGGCGATGGGCATACGTCACGGTACGACCGAGACGAAAGCCGAAGATGATGGCGGAAAAGCACCCGGCCCTTCGGGTTAGCTGAAGCGGGTCATCTGCCGGGTCGAGCGGCTTGGCCGTATGCTAGGGCTACGACACGCGCCGCTCTCTCCCGCATCTGCTCCCGCTTGAGCCAACAGAACTGTTTCCATTTAACCCTGAAACGCTCTAGCCGTAGATCGCCCGTACCAGGCGCCGCACCGCCGATGCCACCTTGTCCCAGTCCTTGGCCGTCTTCAGCGAAACGCCGGCGAACTGGCCGCTGACCGAGGCCGAGATCACCATGTGCTGGATGGCCGCAAACAGCAGTGCATTGGTGGTGGCCGAATCGATCCCCTTCGGTGGCGCGAGAGACCCGCGCATCTTGTCGAGCCACTTGGAGAGCGCCTTCGCCCGCGCCTCCGACAGGCGGCGCACCTGCGGCGTATCCTTGGAAACCTCCCAGGCGATGATCTTGCAGACCAGCGGATCGTCCCGCAGCGCATCCATGAACAGGATCGCCAGCCGTTCCATCAGATCGCCGTAGGTGAGCAGAAAGGCACCGCCCGAATCCTGCGGGATACGATCCTTGACCCAGTTGCCGAGATCGGCGCCGATCGCATCGATCAGTCCGTCCAGCCCGCCGAAATAGCGATAGATGAGCTGCTTGTCGCAGCCTGCCCGCCGCGCCACCGCATTGATGCCGAACCCTTGGAAGCCCTGCTCGGCCAGGAGGTCACGCGCGGCCAGGAAGATCGATCGCTCCGTGCCTGCCCGGTTGCGGGGCCGCGCGGCGATGCTCTCCGTGGCGACCATGTCGTCTATCTGCAGCATCTCATCGCCCGCCGTTAACACTCTCTTAATCCTGCGATAATCTGCGCGCTCCGGCACGGCAAGCAGATTGCGGCGCGGTGCACAGGATAGAGCCGCAACCGTTGCAATCGGGCCTTTTTTCCTGCAGATGTGCGTTGCCAGGGAGGCTCCCCGTCTCTCGGCTCCGGCCGACCGCACTCATGCACGTCATCTTCGAAAGCATCCTTCCCGTCTTCCTGCTCGTCCTTCTCGGCATCGGCCTGAAGCGGACGTCGCTGATCAACGCCACCTTCTGGGACGGCATGGAGCAGTGCAGCTACTACGTGCTCTTCCCGGCCCTGCTCTTCCAGACCATGGCCAAGGCGGATTTCACCGATTCGATCGCCGTGTCGGTCAGCCTGATTGCGATCCTGTCGTTCGTGAGCATGTCCCTGCTGGTGCTCGCCTGCTGGCCACTGCTGAAGCGGATCGGTATGCCGCCCGCCAGCTATACCTCGCTCTACCAGACGGCGACCCGCTGGAACGGCTTCATGGCGCTTGCCATTGCATCCCGGACGTCCGGCGAGCACGGCCTGCTGATCGTCGGCATGGTGATGGCGGCCGTGCTGGTGCCGGTCAACATCGGCAGCATTGCAGTGCTTGCCTGGTTCACCGCCGGCAACCGGAGCTACCGGATGCTGGCGATCCGCATCGTCAGCAACCCCATGATCATCGGCACGCTGGCCGGCATCGTCGTCAACCTCGCGCATGTGCCGATCTACGGGCCGGTGCTGGATGCGGTCGGCATGCTCGCACAGGCCTCGCTCAGCCTCGGGCTGATCACCGTCGGTGCCGGCCTGCGCATCGCCGATGCGCTGAAGCCAAGCCTCGGCGTGGTCGCAGCTGTGGTCCTGAAGCTGGCGGTATTTCCCGTGCTGGCCATCGCGGTCGGGGTAAGCGTCGGGCTGACCGGCGATAATCTTGCCCTGCTGGCGCTGAGCGCCGCCGTCCCGACCGCCATGAACGGCTATGTTCTTGCCAAGCAGATGGGCGGCGATGCCGAGTTCTATGCGGCAGCCGCGACGCTGCAAACTGCGCTGGCCTTCTTCAGCATCCCTGTCGCCATGAGCTTTGCCCGCTACGTGGCCGGCGGATAGAGCAGGTCCACGATATAGCGGGCGTCGAAGCGCACGTCGATCATGCCGTAGGTGGAGCGCCAGCCCCCGGCAAGCCGGGTTTCGAGGAAGGCATCGGCGATCTTGCCGGCCCCGAGGCGGTAGAGCTCTGCCGCACCGGCTGCCAGCGCCAGTTGCTCGACCAGCAGCCTCGCTGCCCCTTCGTCGCTTTCGCAGAGCGCCATCGCTGCCCGCAGCACTTCCACGGTCTTCTTGCCCGAAGGCCCGAGATCCCGCTCGAAGCCGGCCAGCACCATGTCGAACAGGTCTCGCCAGCGCGACAGGACGCGCAGCAGGTCGAGCGCCATCACGTTGCCGGACCCTTCCCAGATTGCATTGACGGGGGCTTCCCGGTAATGCCGCGCGATCGGGCGCTCTTCCGTGTAGCCGTTGCCGCCGATGCACTCCATCGCCTCGTAGATCAGCCCGGGCGCGATCTTGCAGGTCCAGTATTTGACGACGGGCGTCATCACCCGGGCAAAGGCCGCATCGGCGGGGCTCGATCCGGCCCGGTCGAAGGAGTCCGCAAGCCGGAAGGACAGTGCCGTCGCCGCCGCCACGTCGAGCGCCATGTCGGCCAGAACGCGAGTCATCAGCGGCTGGTCGATCAGCTTGCGGCCGAACACGCTGCGCCCGCGGGTGTGGTGCACCGCTTCGGCGAGCGAGGCGCGCATCATGCCGGCAGACGCAAGCGCACAGTCGAGCCGCGTCAGGGTCACCATGTCGAGGATGGTGCGAATTCCGCCACCGGATTCGCCGAGCAGATAGCCGAAGGCATCGGTAAACTCGACCTCGGACGAGGCGTTCGACCGGTTGCCCACCTTGTCCTTCAACCGCTGAAACCGCAGACCGTTGGCGGACCCGTCTTCGAGCAACCTCGGCACGAGGAAGCAGCCCATCCCCTCGCCGGTCTTTGCCAGCATCACGAAACCGTCGCTCATCGGCGCCGACATGAACCACTTGTGGCCGGACAGCCGGTAGATCCCCTCGCCCACCCGTTCGGCGGTCGAGCGGTTGGCGCGCACGTCCGTGCCGCCCTGCTTTTCGGTCATGCCCATGCCGAGCGTCACCGCGTGCTTCTGCATGGCCGGCCGGTTGCTGCTGTCATAGCGCCGCGACAGGATCTTCGGCACCCATTCCTTGTGCACCCGCGGCGAGGCCATCAGGGCTGCGACCGACGCGCTGGTCATGGTAAGCGGGCACAGATGGCCGCTTTCCAGCTGTGCGGTGAGATAAAAGCGCGTTGCCCGCGCCTTGTGCGCCCGCCCCTTGGTCTCGGGAATGTTTTCCCAGACGGAAGAGTGCAGGCCGGACTGCATGGAACGCCGCATCAGCGCATGCCAGGCCGGGTGGAACTCCACCACGTCGAGCCGCTCGCCGCGGGGTCCATGCGTCTTCAGCTTCGGTGGGTTCTCATTCGCCATCCGCGCCAGTTCCTGCGCTTCCGGCGAAGTCACATAGGTGCCGAGCTGGTCGTATTCGTCGCGGATCGTCCGGTGCAACTCGCCGGTCAGGTCGACGATCAGCGGATCGGATCGGTATGCATTGATGCCGGACCAGGGACTGGGCTGGTTGAGCTCGGCAAATCTTTCGTCTTCGCGGGCAATATCGTTCATGCAAGCACATCTAGCGGAAGTTACGGAGCCTGGGAACGGCAGCGGCGCGCTATTTGAACCATTGTCAACACACGCTTATCGGCGAACGGACAGGTCAGCCTGGCGCACAAGCACGGGGGATTACATCGCGGCCCGCTTGCGGCGCGTGGGGCGAGACCTTATAGACCGCCGAACGCAAGCGGAGCACCCTCCATGGTCTTCTTCCCTCACCGCCACCTCCTCGGCATCAAGGGTCTTACCGAGCAGGATATAACCTATCTCCTCGACAAGGCCGACGAGGCCGTGAAGATCTCAAGGCAGCGCGAAAAGAAGACCTCGACGCTGCGGGGCCTTACCCAGATCAATCTCTTCTTCGAAGCCTCCACCCGCACCCAGTCCTCCTTCGAGCTGGCCGGCAAGCGGCTGGGCGCCGACGTGATGAACATGTCTGTCGGCAATTCCTCGGTGAAGAAGGGCGAAACCCTGATCGACACGGCGATGACGCTGAACGCCATGCGCCCCGACGTGCTGGTTCTGCGCCACTCCTCTGCCGGTGCGGCAGCGCTGCTCGCCCAGAAGGTTGGCTGCTCCGTCGTCAATGCCGGCGACGGCCAGCACGAACACCCGACCCAGGCGCTGCTCGACGCGCTGACCATTCGCCGCGCCAAGGGCAAGCTGTCGCGCATCATCGTCGCCATCTGCGGCGACGTTCTCCATTCCCGCGTGGCCCGCTCCAATATCCTGCTGCTCAACGCCATGGGCGCGCGCGTCCGCGTCGTGGCGCCCTCCACCCTCCTGCCCTCCGGCATCCGCGACATGGGCGTCGAAGTCTTCCACTCCATGGAAGAGGGCCTGAAGGATGCCGACGTGGTGATGATGCTGCGGCTGCAGCGCGAGCGCATGGCTGGCGCCTTCGTGCCCTCCGTGCGGGAATACTTCCACTTCTACGGCCTGGATGCGCAAAAGCTGAAAGCGGCTCGCGAAGATGCGCTCGTCATGCATCCCGGCCCGATGAACCGCGGCGTCGAGATCGCCTCCGAAGTGGCCGACGGCCCGCAGAGCGTGATCGAGCAACAGGTGGAAATGGGGGTCGCCGTGCGCATGGCGGTCATGGAAACGTTGCTCATCTCGCAGAACCAGGGAGAGCGCGCATGACCCAGACCGTCCTTCAGAACCTGCGCATCATCGATCCCTCGCGACGCTTGGACGAAACCGGCACGGTCATCATCGGCGACGACGGCCGCATCCTTGCCGCCGGCAGCGATGCGCAGAACCAGGGCGTGCCGGAAGGTGCCACCGTGCGCGACTGCCGCGGACTGGTGGCAACGCCCGGCCTGGTCGACGCCCGCGTCTATGTGGGCGAACCGGGCCTCGAGCACACCGAGACGATCGAATCGGCGAGCCGTGCGGCAGCCGCCGGCGGCATTACCTCTTTCATTATGATGCCGGACACCGACCCGGTGCTCGACGACATCGCGCTGGTGGAATACGTGCAGAAGACGGCGCGCGACCGGGCGGTGGTCAACGTCTACCCGGCTGCTGCCCTCACCAAGGGTCTCGCCGGCACCGAAATGACGGAGATCGGCCTGCTGCAGAAGTCCGGCGCGGTCGCCTTCACCAACGGCCGCCACGGTCTCAACGACACGCTGCTGCTGCGCCGCGCCATGACCTACGCCCGCGAATTCGACGCCGTCGTTGCGCTCGAACTGCGCGAGAAATATCTCGGCAACGGCGTCATGAACGAGGGCCTGTTCGCCAGCTGGCTTGGGCTTCCCGGCGTCCCGAAGGAGGCCGAGATCATCCCGCTCGAGCGCGACCTCAGGATCGCCGGCCTGACCCGCGCCAAATATCATGCGGCCAAGATCTCGGTCGCTGAATCGGCGCAGGCCATGCGCGTCGCCCGCGACCGCGGTGCCAATGCCACCTGCGGCGTCTCGATCAACCACGTGTCGCTCAATGAGAACGACATCGGCGAATACCGCACCTTCTTCAAGCTCTCGCCGCCGCTGCGCACCGAAGACGACCGTCTCGCCATGGTCGACGCGATCGCCGACGGCACGATCGATATCATTGTCTCCTCGCATGACCCGCAGGATGTCGACACCAAGCGCCTGCCCTTCGGTGATGCCGAGGATGGCGCAATCGGGCTCGAAACCATGCTGGCGGCCGCCCTTCGCCTGCACCATGATGGACGCGTGCCGCTGATGCGGCTGATCGACGCCATGTCGACCCGCCCGGCCCAGATCTTCGGGCTGGATGCCGGCACGCTGAAACCCGGCGCCTTTGCCGATATCACCCTGATCGATCTCGACGAGCCTTGGATCGTCGCCAAGGATATGCTTCTCTCCCGCTCGAAGAACACGCCGTTCGAGGACGCGCGTTTTTCCGGCCGCGCGGTTGCGACCTATGTGCGCGGCCGCTGCGTCCATTCGGTGTGAGGGGGATCGACCGTGACTGAACTTCTGGATTGGCAGATCACCCTGCCGGCGGCACTGGCTGCGCTTTCATTGGGCTATCTCTTGGGGTCCATCCCCTTCGGCCTGCTGCTGACCCGTGCGGCCGGCCTTGGCGATATCAGGTCGATCGGCTCCGGCAATATCGGCGCCACCAACGTTCTGCGCACCGGCAACAAGAAGCTGGCCGCAGCCACGCTGCTGCTCGACGCCCTGAAGGCGACCGTCGCAGCACTGCTCGGATGGTATGTGCTGGGTCCGGAAGCGGGCCTACTGGCTGGCTTCGCAGCCTTCCTCGGCCACCTCTTCCCGGTCTGGCTCGGCTTCAAGGGCGGCAAGGGCGTCGCCACCTATATCGGCATGCTGCTCGGTGTTGCCCCCTGGATGGTGCTGACCTTCGCCGCCGTCTGGCTGCTGGTGGCCAAACTCAGCAAATACTCCTCGCTCGCCGCACTGGTTGCAACGCTTGTCATCCCGGTTGTGCTGTGGTTCATGAATGAGCCGAAGATCGCCGCCGTGATGGCGCTGATGACGGTCATTTCCTGGGTGAAACACAAGGCCAATATCGAGCGACTGATCGCCGGGACCGAAAGCCGGATTGGTCAGAAGGGCTAGCACCCGGGAGGGGTGACCATGGCGGACGGCAGCGCAAGACAGACCGGGATTGCGCTGACGGATCGGCAAAGGATTGCCTGGCTTCGGCTGATCCGCTCGGACAATGTCGGCCCGGCTACCTTCCGCGATCTCATCAACCACTGCGGCTCGGCAGAAAATGCTCTCGCCATGCTGCCGGAACTGTCGGCACGCGGCGGCGCGACCCGCTCCATCCGGGTCGCAAGCGTCAGCGATGCGGAGCGGGAACTGGAGATGGTGCAGCGGCACGGCGCCCGCTTCCTCGGCATCGGCGAACCGGATTATCCGCCGGCCCTGCGCCAGATCGACGGCGCTCCACCGCTTTTGGCCGTGAAGGGCAATCTTAGCGAAGCGACCCGGCCTTCGTTCGGTGTTGTCGGTTCTCGCAACGCCTCCATCTCCGGCGCCAAGTTCGCAGCCATGATCGCCCGCGACGGCGGCCGTGCCGGCTATACGATCACCTCAGGCCTTGCCCGCGGCATCGATACGGCAGCCCATCGCGCCAGCCTGCCGACGGGCACGATCGCAGTCCTTGCCGGCGGTCTCGACCAGCCCTACCCGCCGGAAAACATCCCCCTGCTTGACGAGATCACGCAAGGATCAGGCCTTGCCATCAGCGAGATGCCCTTCGGCTGGGAACCCCGCGCCCGCGACTTTCCCCGCCGCAACCGGCTGATATCAGGCATCACGCTCGGCGTCGTCGTCATCGAGGCGGCGGAACGTTCTGGCTCCCTCATCACCGCGCGCATGGCGGCGGAATTCGGTCGGCTGGTGTTTGCCGTGCCAGGCTCTCCGCTCGATCCGCGCTGCCAGGGCACCAACGGGTTGCTCAAGCAGGGCGCCATCGTCACCACCGGTTCGCAGGACGTGCTGGACGGCCTGGCCCCGCTGTCGCAGCTCGATCTCTTCGACGGGCCGATGGTCGAGGAACCGGGCCGTTCGGGCGTGCCCATGCTGCCACCCGACGACGACGACCGCAGCATCATCGTCTCGGCGCTCGGGCCAACACCGGTCGATGTCGACGACATCATCCGCCACACCGGCCTTGCCGCATCCTCTGTCTATCTTGTGCTTTTGGAGCTCGATCTTGCCGGTCGGCTACATCGTCATGTCGGCGGTCTTGTCTCGCTCGCGATGGAACACTGAGCGGGGACGCACGCCCGCCTGCACGTCGCCCGCCTCCACATAAGCCATCTCGATCAGGTAACACAGCATGTCTGCGCCCTCTCTGAGCGCAACCTGTCGAAGTTCTCCAAGCATCTGCCGGATGTAGGCCATGCTTTCCTGCTGATTATCCTCACGCCTGCCTTTTGTTTGACTTAAGTGGGACATAACTACATTCCTGTCCAAAAAGGTTGGTAGTCCAATTTATTTCACTTCAAGGCCGCAAGGCCGACGATATCCTATTTGTTTACGATTGCAACTGGCCGAAAATAATCTTGCGGTTGCATTGCCACCCGGTGCCTGAAGCGCCCTAATTTGCGATGGGCTCTTGACCGCGGGCGAAACGGCCTCCATGTCGGGAGGTCAAGATTTCTGCTCCAGTTCCCCATACTCACGAGCAAGCCTCTATTCCCAGAGAAGCAAAAATGAACGTTGTCGTTGTAGAATCTCCAGCCAAAGCCAAGACGATCAATAAGTATCTTGGCCCGGGCTATAAGGTTCTCGCCTCTTTCGGCCATGTGCGCGACCTTCCTGCCAAGGACGGTTCCGTGCTTCCCGACCAGGACTTCGAGATGCTGTGGGAGGTCGATAGCGCGTCCCAGAAGCGGATGAAGGAAATCGCCGACGCCGTCAAAGATTCCGACGGTCTGTTCTTGGCGACCGACCCGGATCGCGAGGGTGAAGCCATCTCCTGGCACGTGCTGGACCTCTTGAAGAAGAAGCGCGTGATCGGCGAAAAGCCGGTCAAGCGCGTGGTCTTCAACGCCATCACCAAGAAGGCCGTGCTGGATGCCATGGCCAACCCGCGGGACATCGACGTGCCGCTGGTGGATGCCTATCTGGCCCGCCGCGCCCTCGATTATCTGGTCGGCTTCAACCTGTCGCCGGTGCTGTGGCGCAAGCTGCCCGGCGCCCGCTCCGCCGGCCGCGTCCAGTCCGTGGCCCTGCGACTGGTCTGCGACCGCGAAAACGAAATCGAGCGCTTCGTTTCGGAAGAATACTGGAACCTGTCGGCTCTGCTGCGCACGCCGCGCGGCGACGAGTTCGAGGCCCGCCTCGTGTCTGCCGATGGCAAGCGCCTGCAGAACCGCGGCATCAAGACCGGCGACGACGCCCACCGCCTGAAGGCGCTGCTGGACGGTGCCGACTATAAGGTGGACACGGTCGAGGCAAAGCCGGTCAAGCGCAACCCCGGACCGCCCTTCACCACCTCGACGCTGCAGCAGGCGGCGTCTTCCAATCTCGGCTTCAACGCCTCGCGCACAATGCAGGTCGCGCAGCGGCTCTACGAAGGCGTGGATATCGGCGGCGAAACCGTCGGTCTCATCACCTATATGCGAACCGACGGTGTGCAGATGGCACCGGAAGCGGTGGAAGCCGCCCGCAGCGCCATCCTCGACCAGTTCGGCGCCCGCTACCTGCCGGACAAGCCGCGCCACTATTCCACCAAGGCGAAGAACGCCCAGGAAGCGCACGAAGCCATCCGTCCGACCGACTTCACCCGCACGCCCGACCAGGTCCGCCGATATGTCGACGCCGACCAGGCGCGTCTTTATGAACTGGTCTGGAAGCGCGGCATCGCCAGCCAGATGGCGTCCGCCGAAATGGAACGCACGACCGTCGAGATCATCGCCGACAACGGCGGCGAAAAGGCCGGCCTGCGTGCCGTCGGCACCGTGGTGCGCTTCGACGGCTTCCTTGGCGCCTACGTGGACAACCGCGAGGACGTGGAGAAGACGGAGGACGAGGATGACGACGGCCGTCTGCCGCCGATCAACGCCCGCGAAGATCTCGACAAGCGCAAGGTGGATGCCAGCCAGCACTTCACCGAACCACCGCCGCGTTATTCGGAAGCCTCGCTGATCAAGAAGATGGAAGAGCTCGGCATCGGCCGTCCGTCCACCTATGCTGCGACGCTGAAGACGCTGAGCGACCGCGAATACGTCACCATGGACAAGCGAAAGCTGATCCCGCATTCCAAGGGCCGGCTGGTCACGGCCTTCCTCGAAAGCTTCTTCACCAAATACGTTGAATACGACTTCACCGCCGACCTCGAGGAAAAGCTCGACAAGATCTCGGCAGGGGAGCTCGACTGGAAGCAGGTGCTGCGCGAATTCTGGCAGGACTTCTTTGCCCAGATCGAAGACACCAAGGAACTGCGCGTCACCAACGTGCTGGACGCACTGAATGAGGCGCTGGCGCCGCTGGTGTTTCCCAAGCGCGAAGACGGCAGCGATCCGCGCATCTGCCAGGTCTGCGGCACGGGCAACCTGTCGCTGAAGCTTGGCAAATACGGCGCCTTCGTTGGCTGCTCGAACTATCCGGACTGCAATTTCACCCGCCAGCTTTCGAGCGAGGGCGGTGCCGAAGCCGATGCGTCGGGCCTCACCGAACCGAAGGCACTCGGGGACGATCCGCACACCGGCGAACCGCTGACCCTGCGTTCCGGCCGCTTCGGACCCTATATCCAGCGCGGCGAAGGCAAGGAAGCCAAGCGCTCCTCGCTGCCGAAGGGCTGGAAGCCGGAAGATATCGACCACGAGAAGGCGCTGGCCCTGATCGGCCTGCCGCGCGACGTGGGCAAGCATCCGGAATCCGGCAAGATGATCTCGGCAGGTCTCGGCCGCTACGGTCCCTTCCTGCTGCACGACGGCGGCTATGCGAACCTCGAAACCATCGAGGACGTGTTCTCGATTGGTCTCAACCGCGCCGTGACAGTGATTGCCGAGAAAAAGGAAAAAGGCCCCGGCGGACGCTCGCGCGGCACGCCGGCAGCCCTCAAGGAACTTGGCGACCATCCGGACGGCGGCTCGATCACCGTACGCGACGGCAAATACGGCCCTTACGTCAATTGGGCAAAGATCAATGCCACGCTGCCCAAGGGCATGGACCCGCAATCGGTGACCATGGAACAGGCCATGGCGCTGATCGTTGAAAAGGGCGGCAAGGCCGGATCGTCCAAGGCAAAGCCGAAGAAGGCTGCAGCCAAGGCCGGCAGCGACACGGCGAAATCCCCGGCCAAGGCAAAGGCCAAGGCTCCTGCCAAGGCAAAGACTGCCACGAAAGCCAAGACCGCCGCAAAGTCTCCGGCCAAGAAGGCAGCGGCCAAGGCGAAACCCGAGGAAAAGAAGACGGGAACGTGAACGAACCGCAGGACAGATCCAACCGCCAGCAGAAACGCGCCCAGAAGGCCGCCCGGACATCCGAGGGTGGCACGGCGTTAACGCAGATCGTGCAGGGGGCAGTGCCCCCGCGCGATACCCTGCTGGAGTTCATCTCCGACAATCCGGAGAAGGCATCGAAGCGCGAGATCGCCAAGGCTTTCGGCCTGAAGGGCGAGGCCCGCATCGAGCTCAAGGATCTGCTCCACAGCCTGGAGGAAGACGGCCTCCTCACCAAGAACCGTAAGTCGCTGGCACGTCCCGGCGCCCTTCCGCCTGTCACCGTTCTCGACATCACCACCCGCGACAAGGATGGCGAACTGATCGGCCGCCCGGCGGAATGGCCCGACGACATGGGTGCGGCACCCGCCGTCCTCATCCGCCAGTCGTCCGACAGCCGTGGCAAGGGCAAGGCCCCTGCCGCCGGCCTGCATGACCGCATTCTGGCAAAAATCTTCCCGAACAAGGACCGCAGCGGCCCCGCCTATACCGCCCGCGTCATCAAGGTTATCGACAAGCGTCGGGGCGCAGCACTCGGTGTCGTCCAGACCCTGGCTGACGGCGAGATGCGTCTGATGCCGATCGAACGCCGCGGCGAGGAAATGGTAATCGAGCCGGACGCGCTGGGCGATGCCAAGGACGGAGACCTGGTGGAGGCGGAAACCGTTCGCACCGGCCGCTTCGGCCTTGCCCGTGCCCGCGTCCTGTCGATCGTCGGATCGGTCGCCACCGAAAAGGCGATCTCGATGATCGCCATCTATGCCCACGGCATCCCGCACATATTCCCGCAGCCGGTGATGGACGCGGCCGAGGAGGCCCGCCCGGCGAGCATGGTCAAGCGCGAGGACTGGCGCAGCGTTCCGCTTGTGACCATCGATCCGGCCGACGCCAAGGACCACGACGACGCGGTCTACGCTGAACTGGACCCCTCGCCTGACAATCCGGACGGTGTCATCGTCACCGTCGCGATCGCCGACGTCGCCTGGTATATCCGCACCGGCTCCGCACTCGACCGCGAGGCGCTGAAGCGCGGCAATTCGGTCTACTTCCCGGACCGGGTCGTGCCCATGCTGCCCGAGCGCATTTCCAATGATCTCTGTTCCCTGCGTGAGAACGAGGAGCGCCCTGCCCTTGCCGTGCGCATGGTCTTCTCCAAGGAAGGCCGCAAGGCCACCCACACCTTCCACCGCATCATGATGAAGAGTGCCGCCAAGCTCTCCTATCAGCAGGCACAGGCGGCAATCGATGGCAATCCCGACGACAAGTCCGGACCGCTGCTGGAGCCGATCCTCAAGCCCCTGTGGCATGCCTATGCGATCCTGAAGCAGGGTCGCGACCGGCGCCAGCCGCTGGAACTGGACATGCCGGAGCGCAAGATCCTGCTGAAGGCCGACGGAACCGTCGACAGGGTCATCGTCCCCGAACGGCTGGACGCGCACAAGCTCATCGAAGAGATGATGATCCAGGCCAACGTCTGCGCCGCCGAAACGCTGGAAAAGAAGCGGCAGCCGCTCGTCTACCGGGTGCACGACGCTCCGTCGCTGGCCAAGCAGGAGACGCTGCGGGAATTCCTGGCAACGCTTGGCATCCCCATGGCCAAGGGCGGCCAGGTGCGCGCCAATTCGTTCAACGGCATCCTCGCGAAGGCACACGACACGCCGCATCAGATCATGGTCAACGAGATGGTGCTGCGCTCCCAGAGCCAGGCGATCTACAGCCCCGAGAACATCGGCCACTTCGGCCTCAACCTGATGAAATACGCCCACTTCACCTCGCCGATCCGCCGCTATGCGGACCTGATCGTGCACCGCGCCCTGGTGGGATCGCTGGGGCTTGGAGAAGGCGGCATCACGCCCGACGAGGAAGCCCAGCTCGACGATATCGCAGCCGAGATCTCCACCTTCGAACGCCGCGCCATGGCGGCCGAGCGCGACACGGTCAACCGGCTGGTCGCCCACCACTTGAGCGGCCGCATCGGCCAGGAGTTCAGTGGCCGCGTCTCGGGCGTCACCAAGTCCGGACTGTTCATCGCGCTGCCCACCTACGGCGCCGACGGCTTCATTCCGATCTCGACGCTCGGTAACGAGTACTTCATCTACGACGAGGCGCACCAGGCCCTGTCGGGCGAAAAGACCGGCCTCGGCTACCAGATGGGCGACCCGGTCGACGTCAAGCTGGTCGCGGCCGTGCCGCTCGCCGGTGCCCTGCAGTTCGAGATGCTGAGCGAAGGCAAGAAGCTGCCGGCCGGGACGCGCTCGTTCCACAAGGCCGGACGCGCCGGTCGCGGCAAGCCCGGAACACGACCGCCACGCAGCGGCCGAAGGAGATAGCATGGCGGAGCCTCAACAGACGGCCAGTTTTGGAGGCACGCCGAAGGTCGACCGGCCCATCGGCCGTTCGATCAAGCGCGGCATGCTGGGACGCTGCCCGCAATGCGGCGAGGGAAAGCTGTTTCGCGCCTTCCTGAAGCCAGTGGATCGCTGCGCCGTCTGCGGCGAGGATCTCCACCATCAGCGTGCGGACGACCTGCCGGCCTATCTGGTGATCGTGGTGGTCGGCCATGTCCTGATGACCGGCTACCTGGTGACCGAAGTCATGTACCGGGTGTCGCCCTGGGTGCACCTCGCCATCTGGGCACCGCTGTCCGTTGTCGCAGCCATCCTCACCATCCAGCCGATCAAGGGCGGCGTCATTGGCCTCCAGTGGGCCTGCCGCATGCACGGATTTGACGGCAGCGACGAAGATACCGTCGATCCTGGCCGAGGTGGACCTCTCGCATGACATTTCCCCTCTGCACGGCGGCCTCCCTTGCCGGGGATGCTGTCGGCGGCCATGCCGATCATGTCCAGTGTCTTGACAAGGCAGAGCGTTATGGGCTGAAAGTCGCGCGCGCCGCGGCCCGGCTGGTGCAGGACCTGGACAACGCCATGCATGCCCAACCATCCATCCTGCTCCAAGGCCTCCTGCCGTCCAGCCCGACGAGCCACGGACGCATCGTCTGTAGCCGACCGTATGGAACCGCTTAATGTCCCAGCCGACGCTTGACGCCCACGGGCATCCGGAAGAAATTCACTGGCCCTCGCTCTTTGCAGCCATCTCCGCGATCAGCGCGGTGGGGATCGCCATTGGCCTCGGCCTGCCCCTGCTCAGCATCATTCTTGAAAAGCGCGGCATCTCGTCCACCATGATTGGGCTCAACTCCGCCATGGCCGGCATCGCCGCCATGGCGGCAGCCCCGGTGACGACCAAACTTGCCCACCGCTTCGGGGTGGCGCCCACCATGCTGGCCGCGGTCTTCATCTCGGCCTTCTCCGGCCTGGGCTTTTATTACGCCACGGCCTTCTGGATGTGGTTTCCTCTGCGCGTCGTCTTCCACGGCGGCATCACCACCCTGTTCATTCTCTCCGAATTCTGGATCAACGCCGCGGCACCGCCACGACGGCGCGGCCTCGTGCTCGGTATCTATGCCACCGTGTTATCGGTCGGCTTTGCCATGGGGCCGTTGATATTCTCGACGATCGGCAGCGACGGCATCCTGCCCTTCCTGGTGGGTGCTGCCGCGATCCTGGTCGCGGCCATCCCCATCTACGTGGCGCGCAAGGAAAGCCCCGTGCTGGACGAGAAGCCGCAGCGCCACTTCCTGCGCTACGTATTTCTGGTGCCCACGGCGACCGTTGCCGTCTTCGTCTTCGGCGCGGTGGAGGCCGGCGGCCTGTCGCTCTTCCCCATCTATGCCAGCCGCTCCGGCTTCACCGAATCGCAGGCAGCCCTGCTGCTGACCGTGATGGGCATCGGCAACATGGCCTGTCAGATCCCCCTTGGCCTCATCTCCGACCGCCTGAAGGACCGCCGCCCCCTCCTCACCCTCATGGCCGTTATCGGCTTCTTCGGCTCGCTAGCGATCCCCTTCCTGGTGGAAAGCTGGGCGCTGATGGCAGTGGTCCTGTTCTTCTGGGGTGGTTGCGTCTCCGGTCTCTACACCGTTGGCCTTGCTCACCTGGGGTCGCGGCTGAAGGGATCCGACCTTGCCGCCGCCAATGCGGCCTTCGTCTTCTGCTATGCCGTCGGCACCGTGGCCGGGCCGCAGGGCATCGGCGCAGCGATCGATATCAGCGGAAACGACGGATTTGCCTGGGCTCTGGCTGCCTTCTTCGGTGTTTACGTGGTGGTTTCCCTGCTCCGTTTTGTTTTTAACCCGAAACGCGGTTGACTTTTTGGCCGTGATTTGTAATTTCGCGCCAGATTTCGCCGTGGACCCTCCGCGTCCGCGGCTTCATTTTTATCAGAGGCAAAACCACCATGGCGAAAGCTACGACGATCAAGATCAAGCTGCTGTCCACGGCTGACACCGGTTCCTTCTACGTGACCACGAAGAACAGCCGTACGATGACGGATAAGATGACCAAGACGAAGTACGATCCGGTCGTCCGGAAGCACGTCGAATTCAAGGAAACCAAGATCAAGTAAGCCTTGATCGGTTCGGTTTTATAAGGGCGCTGGCTGTCATGGCCGGCGCCTTTCTTGTTTGGGCTGCCTGCCCGACAGCGGTCGATCGGCCATAAAAAAAGCGCCGCGGCCCAAGGGCAGCAGCGCTTTTTATAGGGGGTCGACCAGCCCGCAATCACGGCACGAGGAACCGCTTTGTATGCTTGCCGGTCGACCGACCCCACGACCCAGGAGATGCGGCGGACCTGAGCATCATGGGGTATCCTGATCCCTCTTCGGGAATGTCTTGTTGGCTCAAAATTGCGCAGGATGAGAAGAAAATCAACAGAATCTTAAGGTGCAAACCAGAGCATCTGCATAATTGGTTAATTCTGAGCAGCAGGAGCGGCGTTTTGACCGGTTTATATTCTCGGGACCAAAAGTATCAGCCAGTATTTCTTGTTGGCTTTCTTCCTCCTCTCCGAGAAGGCCGCCCATGCGGCACACTATAACGCGGCTCAAAGTGAAATCTACCCCATTTATGGATTGACAGACCGCAGGCACAGGCAAAACGGATGCTTTCGCTATGCAGGAAGCATGTTGGAGATACCACCGTAAGCTGTCTGGAATAGCAGGCCGAAGGATAGTCTGCACTTGTTCCAACCGCGGCAGAAACTAGGATTTCTTGCCCATGAGAGATTGTAGTGAGAAATCGAGATTTCGGTGGATGACGACAGGTCCGGGAGCTTTTTGACGCTCACACCCCTGCCCCAGGCCGACTTTGCCCGATTATGAGGCGCAAGCGATTCCGATAGGGCCGGCGCTCTCAGGCCGCGGCGGCCACAACGCGGTTGCGGCCGGCGTTCTTTGCCTCGTAGAGCGCCATGTCCGCCTGCTTCAGAAGTTGCTCGGGCGTATCCGCCCCCATGCTGTTGCACGCGATGCCAAGCGAGGCGGTGATGTTGAGCGCCACTCCGGCGGTCTTCAGCACGAAGGGGCTCCGCTCGATCGAATCGCGAAGACGCTCGGCGATGGCCGCCGCCGCATGCGCATCCGTATCCGGCATCACCACCACGAACTCCTCGCCACCATAGCGGCAGGCGAGATCCGCACCGCGGACGGTGGCGCGGATCCGCGCGGCGAACTGGCGCAGCACCTCGTCCCCTGCATCATGCCCGTACGTATCGTTCACAGATTTGAAGCGGTCGATATCGGTGATGCAGATCGACAGGGTTCGCGACCGGGCGGCGGCGCGGTTGAACAGCACCTTGAGGTGGTTGTCCAGATAGCGGCGGTTCTGCAGCCCCGTCAGGGCATCGGTAACCGCAAGCTCGATGGTCTGGCGAACGCTCATGCGCAGCCGGTCATTGTAGCGCTTGCGCTTGATCTGGGTGAGTGTGCGGGCCACCAGTTCATTCGGATCGATCGGACGCACGATGTAGTCGTTGACGCCGATGTCGAGCGCGCGGACCACCATCTCGTCGTTTCCGAGTTCGGTCACCAGCAGCATCGGCAGGAAGCGCGTCCGCTCGAGCGAGCGCAATTGCGAGCAGAGACGTAAGGGATCGTATTCCTCCACCGCGGCATTGACGATCACCAGGTCGAACGGGTGCTCGGCGGCTTCAAACAGCGCTGCCTGCGGATCGGACATCGCGGTCACCTGGGCGATGGGCTTCAGTGTCCGCACGATGCGTTCCTGCGAACTCGCGCGGTTATCTACCAGCAGCACCTGCCCAGCCTCTTCGCGGCCGTCCGCGCCCTTCAGCATGTCTTCCAGCACGAGGTTATGGGCCGTGTCTGCACGGATGCGAAGTTCATCGCTCAGCGTCTTCAGCCGCACCAGGCTCTTCACCCGGGAAATCAGTTGCAGGTCATTGACCGGCTTGGTCAGGAAGTCGTCGGCTCCCGCCTTCAGGCCGCGGACGCGGTCGGACGGCTGGTCCAGTGCTGTCACCATGACCACCGGGATATGGGCGGTGCGGGGATTGGCCTTCAGCCGCTCGCAGACCTCGAACCCGTCGATGCCCGGCATCATCACGTCAAGCAGGATCACGTCGACATGGGTGGCGTCGCAGATGGCGAGTGCCTTGTAGCCATCCTCAGCCGTCAGCACGTCGAAATATTCGGCCAGCAGCCGGGCTTCCAGCAGCTTCAGGTTGGCGGGAACATCGTCGACGACGAGGATGCGTGCTGTCATGATCCGCCCTTACGCGTCGCCGAGATAGGTCTTGATGGTCTCGATGAACTTGGGCACCGAAATTGGCTTGGAAACATAGGCCTCGCAGCCACCCTGCCGGATACGCTCCTCGTCGCCCTTCATGGCGAAGGCCGTGACGGCGATGACCGGGATGACGTGCAGCTCGTCGTCTTCCTTGAGCCACTTCGTGACCTCCAGCCCGGACACTTCCGGCAGCTGGATATCCATCAGGATCAGGTCAGGACGGTATTTTCGGGCAAGATCCAGCGCTTCCATGCCATTGCGCGTCTGGATAGTCTCGTAACCTGATGCTTCGATCAGGTCGCGGAAGAGCTTCATGTTGAGCTCGTTGTCTTCGACAATCATGACCCTTTTGGGCATGCTGATCCGTTCCTTAAATCGCAGCTTGCAAGCCTGCATTCACCATATAAGTTCTCCGGGCGGTCGATTCCACGGAGCGGTGCTCGGTAGAGGTTAATCGGATTTAGTTGAGAAAGAGGTAACCGATTGGCGATGCGGCACGATCAGCAGGGAATTCGAAAAGGGGCCGTTCAGGCTGAGGAAGTGGCAGGAGCGGTGCTGGGCTGGCTGGCTGGCGAACCCGACATGCTCAGTCGCTTCCTGGCGCTTTCCGGAATGCAGCCCAATCAACTCAGGGGTGCGGTCGACGATCCGCAGTTCCTGGCCGGTATGATCGACTTCCTGATGGCCCACGAACCGACGCTGATGGCCTTCTGCGAGGCAACCGGCACCAAGCCCGAGGCGGTTGCCGCGGCATCCCACCACTACAGCGGACCGGGTTTCGGTTCCGGCGACGCATAGGGAGGAACACCCCGTCATGGGCGAGATCCTCGATCTTTCGCACGTCCGTCTGTCCGATCGCCCGCTGGTGGTGTGCGATGTGGACGACGTGGTTTTGCATTTTGCTGCACCCTTCCAGGATTTTCTGCTGGCTGGCGGTCATGAGCTCATCCCCCGTTCCTTCCGGCTGACCGGCAACATCGTCGCCCGCGAGACGCAGGAGGCGCTGGAAGCGACGGATGTGCGCAACCTGATCGAGAGCTTCGTCGAAGTGCAGGAAACATACCAGGTCCCCTTCGACCATGTGGTGGAAACGCTGTCTGACCTCTCCAGCGAAGCCGACGTTGTCTTCCTCACCGCTATGCCGCCCCGCTACCGGGAACCGCGGCGCCGCCTGCTCGACCGACTGGGCCTGGAGTTTCCGCTGGTCGCCAGCGAGGAGCCTAAGGGGCCGATCCTGCGCAAGCTGCACGGGACGCGCGGCCAGCCTTGCGTCTTCATCGACGACATGGTGCATAACCTGCAGTCGGTGCAGGATCACGTGCCCGAATGCCTGGTGCTGCATATGATGCCGGATTCGGAACTTCACTTGCTTGCGCCCAAGGCCGGCGATGGCGTGCCGCGCGCCATGGACTGGCCCCATGCGGCAGACCTCATTCGCGATCACTTTCGCAAGGCTGCCAAATAAAGCCTGAGACGAAGGGACAGTCGGCGAGCAGCGCTTGAGAACCCCGCGTCTTGGCGTTAACGTGGCTGCGTTCAACCTTTGTTCCGGCAATGACCCCCGCTCCTGACAAGATGCCCGCCTTCTGTCGCGACTGCTTAAGTGAGCAGGTCAGCGATACCCGGCGCTGCCGACACTGCGGCAGTCCGCGGCTGCTTGGGCACAAGGAACTCTATGGGCTGACGCTGGCGCATGTCGATTGCGACGCCTTCTACGCGACCATCGAAAAGCGCGACAATCCAGAGCTCGCCGACCGGCCGGTGATCATCGGCGGCGGCAAGCGGGGCGTCGTCTCCACCTGCTGCTATATTGCCCGTATCAGCGGCGTCCGTTCCGCCATGCCCATGTTCCAGGCGTTGGAGCTCTGTCCGGACGCGGTCATCATCCGGCCCGACATGGAGAAATATGCGACGGTCGGCCGGCAGGTCCGCAGCCTGATGCAGGATCTGACACCGCTGGTGCAGCCTCTTTCGATCGATGAGGCCTTTCTGGAGCTCGCCGGCACCCAGCAGCTGCACCGGGATCCACCCGCCCGCATCCTTGCCCGCTTCACGAAGCGTGTGGAAAACGAACTCGGCATCACCGTTTCGGTCGGCCTCTCCTATTGCAAGTTCCTGGCCAAGGTCGCCTCCGATCTGCAAAAGCCGCGCGGCTTCTCTGTCATCGGTCGCGAGGAGGCGCTCGAGTTTCTGAGGCCCCGCCCCGTCACCACCATCTGGGGCGTCGGCAAGGCCTTCGCCGCCACTCTGGAAGGCGATGGCATCCGCACCATCGGCCAGCTCCAGACCATGGAGGAGACGGCACTGATGCGGCGCTACGGCACCATGGGCCAGCGGCTGTTTCGGCTGGCCCGCGGCATCGATGACCGCGAGGTCCATATTAACGACGAGGCGAAAAGTGTCTCCGCGGAAACCACCTTCTCCGGCGACATCTCCCGCAAGGAGGACCTGGTGCCGATCCTGCGCCGTCTCTCCGAGAAAGTCTCCCTACGGCTGAAGAAGCAGGAGCTTGCCGGCCACACGGTGGTGCTGAAGATGAAGAGCGCTGACTTCAGGAGCCGCACCCGCAACCGCCGGCTGGAGGATCCGACGCAGCTCGCCGACCGGATTTTCCGGGCCGGACTGGCGCTGATGGAAAAGGAAACCGACGGCACGAAATTCCGCCTGATCGGCATCGGCGTCACGGACCTCTGCGATCCGGTTCTCGCCGATCCGCCCGATCTCGTCGACCACAACGCCGGCCGGCGGGCAGCCGCGGAGGCCGCGATGGACAAGCTGCGCGCCAAGTTCGGCACGACCGCAGTCGAGACCGGCTACACATTCGGTAGCCGCCGTCGCGATCAATGAAGCGTGATTCTTTTACGCATTTAACCCAATCTATTATCGGTCGTGATAACCTTCCTTAAACCTCAATCTCTAATATGAGAGGGGTGTATTGCGTATGAGGTTGGGAATGTTGCGTCGCCTGGTTTTTGGTTTCAGTCTATTGTCCGCGACCATGTTGTCGCCCGCAGCTTTCGCGGATAACTCCCGCGCCCTGCAGATCATCGTTTCCAAGGAAAAGCAGTCGCTGGTCGTCTATGACGGCGAGACGGTCGTCGCGACCTCGAAGGTTTCGACCGGCAAGTCAGGCCACACCACGCCGGGCGGCATCTTCTCGATCCTTGGCAAAGCAAAATATCACGAATCGAACATCTACTCGAACGCGCCCATGCCCTTTATGCAGCGCCTGACCTGGTCCGGCATTGCCCTGCATGAAGGCGTCGTGCCGAACTACCCGGCATCGCACGGCTGCATCCGCCTGCCCAAGGCTTTCGCGACCTCGCTCTACCAGATGACCCACACCGGTGCCCATGTCATCGTAACCGACGGACTCGTCGTTCCGGAGCGGATCGACGATGTTGTGCTGTTCACCCCCCACAAGCCGCTGCCCGCCGGGCCGCTGTTGCCGGATACAAATCTGCGTACATCCTCCATCAGCCGCGCCAAAAAGCCCGTGGAAGTGGCCATGAACGTCCCCGCCAACCCGGCGGTCATCCATGATTCCGATCCCGCCCAGCCCATGGCGATGGAGGACGATACCGAAACGGTCGAAGTCGACCGCAACACCGCGCCGCTGCGCATCCTGATCACCCGCCGGAGCGACCGGGAAACCCTGATGGACGCCCAGGTTCTGCTGGAGGAGCTTGGCTTCGACACCGGCGGCAGCGATGGCTTTGCCGGCCCGATGACCCGCGACGCGATTGCCGGCTTCAAGCGCTGGAAGAACCTGCCCATGAAGGGGCCGATGATCAGCGCGAAGTTTATCGAGGCGCTCTATGCATCGGCGGACAAGCCCAGGCCGCCCGCCGGCCAGATCATGGTGCGGCAGAACTTCAAGCCGATGTTTGAGGCGCCAGTCGGGATCAAGAACCCGGAAGTTGCGCTCGGCACCCACCTCATCACCGCAGACAAGGTGGACCGGGACGCAGAGACGGCCGAATGGCACGCCATCACGCTGCCCAACCGGCTACCCGCCGCCATGATGCAGCGGCTGCGCATCACCGTCGAAAACGAGCCGACAGTGACCGATTCCGCCAAGGCGGCGCTCGATCGCATCGAAATTCCCGCCGAAATCCGCGACCGGATCGAGGTCGCCATGACCGACGGGACCTCGATCACCATCAACGATCAGGGAACTGGCCACGAGACCGGCAGCGGCACCGACTTCATCACCGTGACCGGCGGACAAATCGACGACGCGTCCGTGCAGCAGGTCTCCGACAAGCCGGCGCGACAGAGCACCGACCGGTCGATCACCCGCTACCGCGCGATCGGCCTCTACTGATCGCCAGGCATGTGGGGCTCAGACGAGCTCCACATCGAGAACGCCCGGCGCTGTCTTCAGCGCCGCGGCAATTTCCGGCGAGATCCGGTATTTCTCCGTCAGCTCCACCTCGATCTCGCGCTTGCCGTCGTCCTTGATGACGACGAAGGACACCAGCCCGTCGCCGCGCGCATTGAGATGACGGGTGACCGCCTTGAGTGGCCCGCTGTCGCGCACGAAAACCCGCAGCGCCTTCTGCATCTGCACCGATTTCTCTTCGAGTGACTGCGCCGTCTGGATTCTGAGGCCAATGCCTTCCGGCCGCTCTTCCGCCTGCACGGTGATCACCAGCGATTTGCCGGGCTCGAGCAGGTCGCGGTACTGGGCGAGCGCCTCGGAAAACAGGATGGCTTCGAACTGCCCGGAGGAATCCGAGAAGGTGACGATGCCCATCTTGTTGCCGGTGCGCGTCTTGCGCTCCTGCCTGCCCGTCACCGTGCCTGCGAGCCGTCCAGCCGTCGCGCCCTGGCGCACCGCGGCCGAGAAATCCGCAAAGGTCTGCACCCGCATCTTGGCGAGCACGGCACCATAGGTATCGAGCGGGTGCGCAGACAGATAGAAGCCGAGCACCTGGTATTCCCGCATCAGCTTTTCGGACGGCATCCACGGGTCGAAGCTCGGGAACACCAGCGTCTCCGGCCCGGACGCCGAGGAGGAGCCGAACATGTCGTGCTGGCCGCTGGTCTTTTCGCCCTGGGCGCGCTGCGCATAGCCGATGATCCTGTCGAGCCCGCCGATCAGTTCGGCCCGGTCCCGGCCAAAGCCATCGAAGGCCCCGGCGCAAATCAGGCTTTCCATGACGCGGCGGTTGATCTGCTTCGGATCGATCCGCAGGCAGAAATCCTCGATACTGGCGAACTCCTTATCGCCGCGCACCGCTACGATGTGCTCCACGGCCGATTCGCCGACGCCCTTGAGGGCGGCCAGCGCGTAGTAGATTCGGTTGTCGCCCGTCTCGAACTGGCGGAACGACGTCTGCACCGACGGCGGCACCACCTTGATGCCAAGCCGCCCCGCATCCTCGCGAAAGTCGTTGAGCTTCTCGCTATTCGCCATGTCGTAGGACATCGACGCGGCGAGGAACTCGACCGGGTAATGCGCCTTCATGAAGGCCGTCTGGTAGGAGACGATCGCATAGGCCGCCGCGTGGCTCTTGTTGAAGCCGTAGTTGGCAAACTTGGCAAGCAAGTCGAAGATCAGGTTGGCCTGCGGCTTGCCAACCCCGTTTTTCACCGCGCCATCCACGAAGCGGGCACGCTGCTTGTCCATCTCCTCCTTGATCTTCTTGCCCATGGCGCGGCGCAGAAGATCGGCCTCGCCGAGCGAATAGCCGGAGAGCACCTGGGCGATCTGCATCACCTGCTCCTGGTAGACGATGACGCCCTGGGTCTCCTTGAGCAGATAGTCGATCGTCGGATGGATCGACTCGATCTCTTCCTCGCCATGCTTGCGGGCGTTGTAGACCGGGATGTTCTCCATCGGACCCGGACGGTAGAGCGCCACCAGCGCGATGATGTCCTCGATGCAGTCCGGCCGCATGCCGATCAGCGCCTTGCGCATGCCGGCACTTTCCACCTGGAACACGCCGACCGTTTCGCCGCGCGACAGCATCGCATAGGTCTTCTCGTCGTCGAGCGGAAGCGTGGCGAGGTCGATCTCGATGCCCCGCTTGCGGCAGAAATCCACCGCCGTCTTCAGCACCGTCAGCGTCTTCAAGCCGAGAAAGTCGAACTTCACCAGCCCGGCCTGCTCCACCCACTTCATGTTGAACTGGGTGACCGGCATGTCCGAGCGCGGGTCCCGGTACATCGGCACCAGTTTCGACAGTGGCCGGTCGCCGATCACGATGCCGGCGGCATGGGTGGACGCGTGGCGGTAGAGGCCCTCGATCTTCTGGGCGATGTCGAGCAGCCGGGCAACCACCGGCTCCTTGTCCGCCTCTTCCTGAAATTTCGGCTCTTCCTCAATCGCCTTGGACAGCGTCGTCGGATTGGCCGGATTGTTCGGCACCAGCTTGCAGATACGGTCCACCTGGCCGTAGGGCATCTCCAGCACGCGACCGACGTCGCGCAGCGCCGCACGCGCCTGCAGCGACCCGAAGGTGATGATCTGCGCCACCTGCTCGCGCCCATACTTCTGCTGCACGTAGCGGATCACCTCTTCACGGCGATCCTGGCAGAAGTCGATATCGAAGTCGGGCATCGACACGCGTTCCGGATTGAGGAAGCGTTCAAACAGCAGCGAGAAACGCAGCGGATCCACGTCGGTAATCGTCAGCGCATAGGCGACCAGCGAACCAGCGCCTGAGCCACGGCCCGGGCCGACCGGGATTCCCTGGTCCTTCGCCCACTTGATAAAGTCGGCAACGATCAGGAAGTAGCCCGGGAACTTCATCCGCTCGATGACGCCGAGCTCGAAATCCAGCCGCTCGCTATAATCCTTTTCGCTGTAGCCGGGCGTCATGCCGAGCGTCGCGATGCGCTGCTGCAACCCCTCGACCGCCTGCCGGCGCAGTTCCGCCGATTCGGCACGGTCGGCCTCGTCCGGATCGGCAGACGCACCGGTGAAACGCGGCAGGATCGGATTGCGCGTCTGCAGGATAAACGAGCACCGGCGCGCGATCTCGATCGTATTCTCAAGCGCTTCGGGCAGGTCCGCGAAAAGCTTGGCCATTTCGGCCTGGCTCTTCATGTAGTGGTCGGGGGTCAGCCGGAAGCGGCTGTCATCCGAAACGATCGCGTTATGGGCGACCGCCATCAGGGCATCATGCGCATCATAGTCCGACGCGGCGGGGAAGAAAGCCTCGTTGGTGGCAACGAGCGGCAGGTCATGCGCATAGGCAAGCGCCACCATCTTCTGCTCCTGGCGCCGGTCATAGGCGCCGTGCCGCTGCAGTTCCACGTAGAGCCTGTCGCCGAAGATCTCCTTTAGCGCCAGCAACCGGGCTTCCGCAACGCTTGAATTTCCCTCCCGCAATGGCATGTCGACCGGACCGCCGACCGAGCCCGTCAGCGCGATCAACCCGTCCATGCCGCCGTCTTCCATCCACGACTTGCGCACATGGATGACCGTATGCCCCTCGCCGTTCAGATAGGCGCGGCTGACCAGATCCACCAGCCGCTCATAGCCTCGGGCGTCTGCGGCGAGAAGAACGATGGCCGGCATCTTGGCAAGCTGATGCTGGCCGTTGCGCCGCTCGTCGCCTTGGTCTTCCATATCGATCGCCATCTGGCAGCCGATGATGGGCTGCAGGCCCTCGCCGATCGCCTTCTGGGCAAATTCGAGCGCCACGAAGAGATTGTTGGTATCGGTAATGGCAAGCGCCGGCTGGCTGTCCGCCACTGCCTTGGATAGGATCTTCTTGAGCGGCAGAGCGCCTTCGAGCAGCGAATAGGCGGAGTGGACGCGCAGATGCACGAATTGCGGCGCCTTCCCCAGATCTTGCCGTGCCTGAGTGTCGTCCACCATCGATGCCATATCCGCGCCGTACCCATTATGTGAAGAGGGGCACTCTCAGGCGCGGGCACGGGAGAGTCCAGCTTTGAATTCCGTTCTTAACGGTTTCCGCCCAAAGGCTACATCACCAGCACGATCATCGAGAGGCTGACGACGAAGGTGATGATGGAAGCGAATGCCGCAATGTCACGAAGCAGGTCAGTCATTGTCGTCTCCCGTTCTTGTATGTTTCTATTTTGTTCTCTCTTTGTCTGAGAGTCAATGGCAGGAACAAAATAAGAACGCGAGATTGGCACCTATGGTTAAGGTGGCATCGAGGAAGCTTGCGCGACCTGCCGGCCGACGGGAGGCTTTGGACCTTCCTTCCGCCCGGTCAGCCTCCCGCAAGCCGCAACAAGCGGCAATTCGACCACGAGATAGATCAGCAGGCTGACAAGCACAGCGAAGACGCTGGTCCCTGCGACCACCACTTCAGGCTGGGTTCCCGGAGCCAACCTGCGCCAGAGGGTCAGGCCTGCCGAAAGGATATGCGGATGAAAGAGGTAGATCGAAAAGGACGCCGAACCCAGCAAAAGACCTAGCCTTGATGGGTTTTGGGATTTGGCGTGCGCGGCCAGAAGAAGCAACGGCGCAAAAGCTGCTGCAAGCAATGGCGTATCGGGCAACCTCGCAAGTTCCAGGTGGAACCAGAACGCAACAGCCCAGAGTGCTCCGAAATAAACGAGTGTTGCCGTGAGAAGCGCGGGCACTGAGACTTTGAAGGCATGCGACCACTTCAGCCAGATAAGGCCCACAGCCAGACCCAACCCGAACTCGATGTTCGCAGGATGCCCCACATTCCAAAGCAGTTGTTCGAGCCATGGCTTGTCGACGCCTGCTTCAAGGCCGAGCGGCGACAGAGCGAGGGGAGCCAGGATCCATATCCCGATCATCCACCGGAAGGCCCGACGGTGCAAAAACGTTACCGCAAACAACAGATAGAAAATGGCTTCGTGCCGCAGGGTCCAGATGTTGTTCGGATCAACATCACCGACAGGCAGAAGCAGGATCGCGTTGATATAGGAGTTGAGCGGCAACTCTTGGATGCTCAACCACCGCATGGCGGCGTAGGAGAGGATCGCCGCCCACATCAGCGGAACGATGCGGATGAACCGCCTGACGAAAAACTCCCGTAGGCTGACGGTCGGCTTGAGATCGTCTTTCCCAAGGGAAACGATCGTGATGATGAACCCACTGATCATAAAGAAGATATCGACACCGATCGCGCCATAGGACAAAGCGCCATCGAGCACGTTCCGGCCAAAATACGTCTGCGACGCCGCCATGCCGGCAGCATGATCGATCAGGACGGCCAACGCCGCAATACCCCTGAGATATTGCACGCCCACGACGTCGCCGGGCCTGGCTTGGCTATTTATATTCAGCTTGTTCCGAAAATAATCATCCATCGATATATTTCCCGAACAAGCATCCGACGATTTGCTCGGTCAACAGTCGACAATAGATCGCCAACGGATTCAACGTCTATTTGAACAGCGCGACGGGATCGCGCTGGAGGATATCTCAAGAGAGCATTGAAGCTTCAGGCGGCCCAAGATCTCTTCGCCGGCGCCACCCGCAGGTAGGCCGGCAGACCGTGCCTACATCTCGACGACTTTGCCGGCATCGAGCGTGATGCGGCGGTCCATTCGCTGGGCAAGATCATGGTTGTGGGTGGCGATCAGCGCCGCCAGACCCGATTGCCGCACCAGCGCCTCCAGCGCATCGAACACATAGGAAGCGGTGGTTGGGTCGAGGTTGCCGGTCGGCTCGTCGGCCAGAAGCACCCGCGGCGCATTGGCCACCGCACGCGCAATCGCCACGCGTTGCTGCTCCCCGCCGGAAAGCTCTGAAGGACGATGGTCGCCCCGGTGGCCGATCCGCATGTAATCGAGCAACTGGCCCGCGCGTTCGGCAGCCTCGGCCTTCGTGAGGCCGGCAATCAGCTGCGGCATCATGATGTTTTCAAGCGCCGTGAACTCCGGCAGCAGGTGGTGGAACTGGTAGACGAAGCCGATGTCGTCGCGGCGGATGGCCGTCCGCTCCTCGTCCGAAAGCCCGTTGCAGGAGCGTCCGCCGATCGACACATCGCCGGCGTCGGGGTGCTCGAGCAGCCCGGCCAGGTGCAGCAGCGTCGATTTGCCCGTGCCCGACGGCGCCACCAGCGCAACGATCTCGCCGCTGTGCAGCGTGAAATCCGCGCCGGTCAGGATCGACAGCGTCGTTTCGGCCTGACCATAATGGCGCTCGACGGCAGAAAGCTGCAAAACCGGTTTGCGTGGCATATGAACCCTAATCCTATTCGTAGCGGAGTGCCTGGACCGGATCGAGCCGCGAGGCACGCCAGGCCGGGAAGATGGTAGCGATAAAGGACAGGACAAGGGCCATGCCGACAACCGACAGCGTTTCGCTCAGACTCATTTCCGCCGGCAGCTCGCTGAGGAAGTAGAGCTCGGGGTTGAACAGCACGGTGCCGGAGACCCAGGAGAAGAACTGCCGGATCGATTCGATGTTGAGGCAGACCAGCACACCGAGCAGAACGCCGGCAAGCGTGCCGACGATGCCGATTGCGGCCCCCGTCATGAAGAAGATGCGCATGATGGCGCCGGCGCCGGCGCCCATGGTGCGCAGGATGGCGATATCGCTGCCCTTGTCCTTCACCAGCATGATGAGGCCGGAAATGATGTTAAGCGCAGCCACCAGCACGATCAGCGTCAGGATCATGAACATCACGTTGCGTTCGACCTGCAGCGCCGAGAAGAAGGTCTGGTTGCGCTGCCGCCAGTCGCTGACGAAGATCTGCCGTCCGGCTGCCGCTTCCACGAGCGGCCGCAGGTCGTCCACCGCATCGGGGCTGTCGATGAACAGCTCGATCGACTGCACGATGCCGCCCGCGTTGAAATAGTTCTGCGCCTCCTCGAGCGGCATGTAGATGATCGTCGCATCATATTCCGACATGCCGATCTCGAAGATGCCCGATACCGGATAGGATTTGACGCGCGGGTTGACGCCCATCGGCGTCACGTCGCCTTCGGGCGAAATCAGCGTGATCTGGTCGCCGGCCGAAAGGCCAAGCTGCGCCGCCAGCCGTGATCCGACGAGCACGCCCTGCCCCGAGGCAAAGCCCACCATATCGCCGGACTTGATGTTGGAGGACACCTCCTTCACCTTTTCCAGGTCTTCGGGACGCACGCCCCGCACCAGAGCGCCGGAGCCTGCCCCGCCCCGTCCGGAGGCGAGCGTCTGCCCCTCGACCAGCGGCAGCGCCATGCGAACGCCGGGCACGGCTGCAAACTTCTTGGTGAGTTCGGCGTAATCGGTAAACGGCGCATCCACCGGCTGCACGATCATGTGGCCGTTGATGCCAAGGATGCGGGAAATCAGTTCGGTGCGGAAACCGTTCATCACCGCCATGACGATGATCAGCGTAGCGACGCCCAGCATGATACCCACGAAGGAAAACCCGGCGATCACCGAAATGAAGGCTTCCTTGCGACGCGAGCGCAGGTAGCGCCAGGCGACCATCCGTTCGAAGGACGAAAATGGGCCGGCCGCAGAAGACCGAGCCGCCTGTTCCGTTTCACCACTCGCCGCGACGCTTGCCATTCACGCTTCCTCACACCCAGGGCGGAACGCAATCCGCCATCGTCCATATGCCCGCCACAGCTGTTGCCGGGCTGTCGACCAAACTGCCAGACTTGCGGGCAGCATGCCGGACCTTTGCCCAGAAAGGCTTAGGCGCGCCCTTTGCGTCCATTCGGAGGCGGCGGGCGCGCTGATCAGCCGGTGATGCGGTTAAAGGCCGCGTCCACCGTCAGGGTTTCGCGAGCGCCGGTCTTTCGGTCCTTGATCTCCACCTCGCCGTTGGCGGCAGAGCGGGGGCCGATGATGATCTGCACCGGCACGCCGATCAGGTCGGCCGTCGCGAACTTGGTCCCTGCCCGCTCGTCGGTATCGTCGTAGAGCACATCCTTGCCGGCCTTGCCGAGGCTGGCGTAGAGCCCTTCCGCTAGGCTGTCGCAGGCCGCATCGCCAGGCTTCATGTTGATGATCACCACATCGAAAGGCGCCACCGACTCCGGCCAGATGATGCCGTTTTCATCATGCGAAGCTTCGATGATGGCAGGCACGAGACGGGTCGGCCCGATGCCGTAGGATCCCATGTGCACAAGATGCTCCTTGCCATCCGGTCCCTGAACCTTGGCACCCATCGGCTCGGAGTATTTCGTGCCGAAGTAGAAGATGTGGCCGACCTCGATGCCGCGCGCCGAGAGGCGATCGCTCTCGGGAATGGCGTCGAAGGCTGCCTCGTCGTGCATTTCGGACGTGGCGGCGTAGACGGAGGTCCACTTGTCGAAGATGGCCTGCAGGCCGGCGACATCGTCGAAATCCGTGCTCTCGCTCGGCGTATCGAACTCGATAAAGCTCTTGTGGGAAAACACTTCCGATTCGCCGGTGTCGGCCAGGATGATAAATTCGTGGCTGTGGTTACCGCCGATCGGGCCGGTATCGGCACGCATGGGGATGGCCCGGACGCCCAGCCGCGCGAAGGTGCGCAGGTAGGCCACGAACATCTTATTGTAGGAATGGATCGCCGCGTCCTGGGTCATGTCGAAGGAATAGGCATCCTTCATCAGGAATTCGCGCGACCGCATGGTGCCGAAGCGCGGACGGATCTCGTCGCGGAACTTCAGCTGGATGTGATAGAGGTTCAGCGGCAGGTTCTTGTAGGACTTGATGTAGGACCGGAAGATGTCGGTGATCATCTCCTCGTTGGTCGGCCCATAAAGCATCGGCCGCTCCTGGCGGTCCTTGATACGCAGCATTTCCTTGCCATAGGCCTCGTAGCGACCGCTTTCCTGCCAGAGCTCCGCCGACTGCAGGGTCGGCATCAAAAGCTCGACCGCGCCGGCGCGATCCTGCTCTTCGCGAACGATCTTGCAGACCTTGTCCAGCACCCGCTTGCCGAGCGGCAACCAGGAATAGATCCCCTGGCTCTGCTGGCGGATCATCCCCGCCCGCAACATCAGCCGGTGCGAGACGATTTCCGCCTCCTTGGGGTTCTCCTTGAGAATGGGCATGAAATAGCGGGAAAGGCGCATTCTTGTTTTTCCGACGTTGCCGGCCGTCCCTCGCAGGAATCGGCCGTTCTGGATGGCAGGTTCGCTGCGTTCATAGCCGTTCCGAAGGGCCAAGGGAACCCGCAACACATCATCCAGAGCATCGCTCGCGAAGCAGCTCAGCGCTCCGGCTCTCCCAAAATATGTAGATTTCGGGGCAAAGATGCCTGTTTTGTGTCAACTGGAAAATTTTGCTGAAGTGTTACAAAAATGCAAAAATTTCGCATGACAAAGCTCATCCTTTGAGCTAGGTTTGGCTCACAAAACAGGCAAGGAGGTCAAATTCTTGCCACCTCGCGGTAAAGTCTTGGGAGGATCAGATCTTAGGCGCGCATTTGACGCAGCCCCGGCAACGGTTAAGGATCACGCGAAACTAAAAGAACAAGGCTTCATCGCCTTGTTTTTTTTTGCCTTGTTGCAAGGCCGTTTTGTGCTTCCGGCGACTGCCATACTGTTAGGCGGCGCAGCCCTGCTCCAAGCCTCTTCGGATGGATCCCGCCCGACTAGTTGAAGCTCGGCACGATATTCGGCAGGTTTTCAATTCCGATGCCAAGGCTGCTCGAGATCAGGTGATAGCTCGCGTAGAGCGCAAGCGAGATCACCGTCGTCAGCACCAGCACCCGGCCTCCCCGGAAACGCGCCGGTGCGCTCTCGATGGTGCCCGTAGCAACGCTGCCCTCGTCCTCCTGGCTGCGATGCCCAAGCGGAAGCACGATGAACAAGACCGTCCACCAGAGAACGAAGAAGATGGCAGCGACCGTCAGCAGCGGCATGATGCAATTCCTGTTGCGAGGCTATGCTTATAGGCTGGCGGTGGCCAAAGCTCAAACACCGCGGCCGGGACCGGATGCCGCACCCTTTGCGGGCACGATCAGGCCTGTTCCAGCTCGATCAGCGTGCCGTTGAAATCCTTGGGGTGCAGAAACAGCACCGGCTTGCCATGCGCACCGACACTGGGCTCACCAGTGCCCAGCACCCGCGCACCGGCCGCTTTGAGAGCGTCCCGGGCGGAGGCGATATCCTCCACCTCGTAGCAGATATGGTGCATTCCGCCGGACGGGTTCTTTGCAAGGAAAGCCGTGATCGGCGATGTAGGCCCCAGCGGTTCGAGAAGCTCCACCTTGGTGTTGGCAAGCTCCACGAAGACCACGGTCACGCCATGCTCCGGCAGCGCCTGCGCCTGAGATACCCGGGCGCCGAGAACGTCCCGGTAGGTGGCCGCCGCCGCGGCAAGATCCGGCACCGCGATGGCGATATGGTTGACGCGTCCCAGCATGTGTCATCCTCCCTAAACCGGACCGGCATGCAATATGGCAGACATCCCGGGCGGCGTGTCCATCCTCACGCCAACCCGGACTGCCGGCGCTAGCCTACATCCGTGTGACGAAGACCGTCACGATCGGCTTCTTGCCCCACATCTCGTTTGCCGTCGAACGGATCGCCCGCCGCACGGCTTCGCGCAGCGTGTCGAGATCCTTGCGGCGCGCGCGAGGAATGCTCTCGATGGCGCCCAGCACCGCGTCGTAGAGCCCGTCCTCCATGTCCTCGCCCTCGTCATCAAACTGCGGCAGGCCAAAGGCCACCACGTCCGGATCGGAGAGGAAGTCGTAGCGGCTGTCGAGCAGCACGTTGACGGCCACGTGGCCCACATAGGAGAGCTTGCGGCGATCGTTGATCCCCATCTCTTCCATGTCGCCGATCAGCTTGCCGTCCTTGAAGATACGGCCGTGCGGCGCTTCCCCGATGACTTCGGCCGGACCCGGCGCCAGCCGCAGGATATTGCCGTTGCGAACCTTCGGAATGCTCTTGATGCCGGCGGATGCACCAAGCTCCGCCTGCGCCGTCAGATGCGCCGCCTCGCCGTGCACAGGCACGAGGATCTCAGGCCGCGTCCATTCGTACATCTGCAGCAACTCGTTGCGACGCGGATGGCCCGACACATGCACCAGCGCATCCGAATCGGTGACGATCTTGATGCCGCGATCGATCAGGGCGTTCTTGATCTCGATGATGCCCTTTTCGTTGCCGGGAATGGCGCGGGAAGAAAACACCACCGTGTCGCCGGCCGACAGGGCCACATGGCGCATCTCGTCGCGCGAGATCTTGGCAAGTGCTGCGCGGGATTCACCCTGGCTGCCCGTCAGGATCACCACGATCTTGTCGCGCGGAATGTAGCCGTATTCGTCTTCGGCGATGAAGGGCTTCAAGCCTTCCATGATCCCGAGGTCGCGCGCCACGTTAACCACGCGCTTCAGCGAACTGCCGAGCAGCAGCACTTCGCGCCCGGCCGCCTGGGCAGCCTCGGCGATGGAGCGGATACGCCCGACGTTGGAGGAGAAGGTGGTGACAGCGACCCGGCCCTCGGCCGATTCGATGACCTTCTGCAGCCCCTTGGAGACTTCCTCCTCGGAGGGCGACACGCCTTCGCGCATGGAATTGGTGGAATCGCACATAAGCGCGAGCACACCCTCGTCGCCGACGGCGCGAAACCGGCTCTCGTCCGTAAACGGCCCGAGCGACGGCGCATGGTCGATCTTCCAGTCGCCCGTGTGGACAACATTGCCGAGCGGGGTGCGGATCACCAGCGACATGGGCTCCGGGATCGAGTGGTTGACGCCGATTGCCTCGATCTTGAACGGACCGACTTCGATCGTATCGCCCGCCTTGAAGATGGTGATCGGGATCTCGGCGCGGCCACCCTCGTAAGCGCGCTTGGCATCCAGCATGCCGGCCGTAAACGGCGACGCATAGACGGGCACATTGAGTCCCGGCCACAGGTCGTTCATCGCACCGTAATGGTCCTCATGCGCATGCGTGATGATCATTGCCTTGAGGTTCTTGCGCTCGGCCGCGAGGAAGCGGATGTCCGGCAGCACGAGGTCGACGCCCGGCAGGTCTGGCCCCGGGAACGTCACGCCGCAGTCGACCATGATCCACTGGCGTTTGCCCGGGCTGCCATATCCGTAGAGTGCGAGGTTCATGCCGATCTCGCCCACGCCGCCGAGGGGAAGAAACACCAGTTCTTCTTGGTTTGCCATTCGATTACTATTCCGTTGCGTGAAAGAAGACGTCGCCCGCCGCGATCGGCGTTATAATGCCGCGTTCCGTCTCAAGTTGCAGAAAGCCGTCATCATTGATACCTGCAAATCGCCCTACAAGCGACCTGTCCGGCAGATTGACGGTAATGTTTTCCCCAATGCCACAGGCAATGCCGCGCCAGCGTCGGGTAATCTCCGCTGTACCGCGCCCCTCGTCCCAAATCTCGAGAACTTCCGCCATCTCTCTGTAAAGATGCGCGAAAACCTCATCCGCTGATATACCACCAGCGTGCTCTGCCAGGTGCGTAACGCCGTAAGGCGCGCTATCAGGCATGTGCTGGATATTGATGCCGATACCGATCACCACGGCGCGCTGCCCGCTTGGCAGCACCTCGGCCTCGATCAGGATGCCGCAGGTCTTGGCCCGCCCGATCAGGATATCATTGGGCCATTTCACCTCAAGCGGCGGCGCGCCAGGCGGCAGCACAGAGCGGATGGCGCCATGCACGGCAATCGCCACGGCAAGCGGCAGCGAGCCCACCAAGGGGGGCTCCGCAGGATCGAGCAGCAGCAGCGATGCATAGAGATTGCCGGGTTCGGACATCCAGGCACGACCGCGGCGTCCGCGTCCCGCCGTTTGCCGTCCGGCGGTCACCCACAGCAAACCGGTATCGCCCGCGCGTGCGCGGGCGATACATTCGCTATTGGTGGAGCCGACATCCGTCAGCGGCTCGTGGCGGAAGGCGTCCAGCGAGAACCGGCCGCTTCGACCTGCCATTCTCAGAAGAAGGACTTCGCTGCGGCATTTGCCGCCATGCCGATCGGTCCGCCGATCACCACATAGGCGACCACGAACAGGCCGGACAGGCCGAACACCAGCCGCAGTATGCCGCCCGTGCGGGCAAACTCACCCTTCGGCGCATCGAACCACATCAGCTTGACCAGCCGCAGGTAGTAGTAGGCGCCCACGACCGACGACAGCACGCCGATGACCGACAGCGCATAAAGCTTGGCCTCGATAGCCGCCACGAACACGAAGTACTTCGCGAAGAAGCCGGCGAGCGGTGGAATGCCGGCCATGGAGAACATCAGCGCGGTCAGCACCACGGCCATGAATGGCTTGGTCGACGAAAGACCGGCGAGATCCTCGACGTTCTCCAGATAGACGCCATCTTCGCGCCGCATCGCCAGGATGCAGGCGAAGGTGCCAAGCGTCATGACCATGTAGATGGTCATGTAAAGCACGACGCCCGAGACGCCTGTTTCCGTTCCGGCGGCAAGGCCGACCAGCGCGTAACCCATGTGGCCGATGGACGAGTAGGCCATCAGGCGCTTGATGTTCTTCTGGCCGATGGCCGCGAAGGAACCGAGCAGCATGGAGGCGATGGCGACGAAGACGATGATCTGGCGCCAGTCGGCAACGATCGGGGAAAAGGCTTCAGACACCACGCGCACGAGGATCGCCATGGCGGCAACCTTCGGGCCGGCGGCGAAGAAGGCGGTGACCGGGGTCGGTGCACCTTCGTAGACGTCCGGCGTCCACATGTGGAACGGCACGGCCGAGATCTTGAAGCAGGCGCCGGCGAGCACGAAGACCATGCCGAAGATCAGCCCGAGGCCACGGGTCTCGGTGGAGAGAACGCGTGCGATCTCGTCGAAGCCGGTGTTGCCGGTGAAGCCATAAACCAGCGACATGCCGTAGAGCATCATGCCGGAGGAGAGAGCGCCCAGCACGAAGTACTTGAGGCCGGCTTCGGTCGAACGCAGGCTGTCGCGGTTGAATGCCGCCACCACGTAGAGCGAAAGCGACATCAGCTCGAGGCCGAGGTAGAAGGAAATCAGGTCGTTCGCCGAGATCAGCACCATCATGCCGAGCGTCGACAGGACGAGCACGACAGGAAACTCGAACTTGTCGAGCTCCAGGTAGCGCGCCTGACCAAACGACAGGCCGATCGCCACGATCGAGCCGATCAGTGCGACGACCTTCATGAAGCGGGCAAACGGGTCGAGAATAAAGGCGCCGCCCCAGCCCTCGCCGCTTCCCGGCATGACGGCAACCCAGACGGCAGCCACGACGAGCAGCGCGACGGCAAGCATGGTGACCATGGGCGCGGACTTTTCGCCCGTAAACACGCCGATCATCAGGAGGGCGAGAGCGCCCACCGCCAGGATGATCTCCGGCATGGATAGCTGCAGGCTGAGGGAGAGGAGTTCAGCGGTCATGTCTAATCTTGTCCCGTCTCAGTGCACGTTCAGTGCAAGGTTCTTAGCCGCCTGCAGTGCTGCGGAGTAGTTGTTGACGACGAGGTCCACGGAAGCAGCGGTCGCATCGAAGACCGGAGCCGGGTAGACGCCGAAGAAGATGGTAAGCACGACCAGCGGATAGAGGATCAGCTTCTCGCGGCCCGAAAGGTCGAGCATGGACTTCAGGCTTTCCTTGTCCAGCGCGCCGAAGATCATCCGGCGGTAGAGCCAGAGAGCGTAGGAAGCCGACAGGATGACGCCGGTTGCCGCAAACAGGGCGACCCAAGTGTTGACGCGGAAGACGCCGATGATCGTCAGGAATTCGCCGACGAAGCCGGAGGTGCCCGGAAGCCCCACGTTCGCCATGGTGAAGATCATCATCGCAACCGCATACTTTGGCATGTTGTTGACGAGGCCGCCGTAGGCCGCGATGTCGCGAGTGTGCAGCCGATCATAGACCACGCCGACGCACAGGAACAGCGCGCCGGACACGATGCCGTGCGACAGCATCTGGAAGATGGCGCCCTGCAGGCCCTGCGTATTGGCGGCGAAGATCCCCATCGTCACATAGCCCATATGGGCAACGGAGGAGTAGGCGATCAGCTTCTTCATGTCTTCCTGCATCAGCGCGACCAGCGACGTGTAGATGATCGCCAGCACCGACAGCGTGAACACCAGCGGCGCGAAGTAGTCGGACGCAACCGGCAGCATCGACAGCGAGAAGCGGATGAAGCCGTAGCCGCCGAGCTTCAGCATGACGCCGGCGAGGATAACCGAGCCTGCGGTCGGAGCCTGCACGTGCGCATCCGGGAGCCAGGTGTGGACCGGCCACATCGGCATCTTGACGGAGAAGGCTGCGAAGAAGGCAAGCCACAGCCAGGTCTGCATGCCGACCGGGAAGCCGTACTTCAGGAGCTCGGTCATGTCGGTCGTGCCGGCCTGCCAGTACATCGCCATGATGGCAAGCATGGTCAGAACCGAGCCAGCCAGCGTGTAGAGGAAGAACTTGTAGGACGCGTAGACGCGGTCCTTGCCACCCCAGACACCGATGATCACGAACATCGGGATCAGCGTCGCTTCGAAGAACACGTAGAACAGCACGATGTCGAGCGCCACGAACACGCCGACCATGACCACTTCCAGAAGCAGGAAGGCGATCATGTATTCCTTGATGCGCTTCTCCACCGAAACCCAGCTCGCCAGCACGCAGAAAGGCATGAGGAAGGTGGTGAGGATGACGAACAGCATCGAGATACCGTCGACGCCCAGGTGGTAGGAGATACCGGTGCTCAGCCAGCCGTGCTTCTCGACCATCTGGAAGCCGGGGTTCGAATTGTCGAAGCCGATCCAGATGAACAGCGACACGACGAAGGTCGCGACCGTCGTCAGCAGCGAGATGTTCAGGACGTTGCGGCGGCCGTTTGCCCCCTCCCCGTTCATGAACAGGAGAAGCAGCACGCCGACCAGCGGCAGGAAGGTGACCGTCGAGAGAATTGGCCAGTCGGTCATTACATCGAGCTCCCGAGCATCATCCAGGTGATCAGGGCGGCGATGCCGATCATCATGGCGAAGGCATAGTGATAAAGGTATCCGGACTGCAGCTTCACAACCCGGTTGGTCACGTCGACCACGCGGGCAGCGACGCCGTTCGGTCCGTAGTTATCGATGACCCCGATGTCGCCCTTCTTCCACAGGAAGCGGCCGAGCGCCTTGGCCGAGCGGACGAACAGGAAGTCGTAGAGCTCGTCGAAGTACCACTTGTTGAGCAGGAACTTGTAGAGCACCTGCTGCGAAGTGGCGAGCCGCTTCGGTGTTTCGGGCGACTTGATGTAGAAGTACCAGGCGGTCACGAAGCCGATCACCATGGCGATGAAGGGGCTAAGCGCGACCAGTGCCGGGACATGGTGGAACTCTTCGAGGAGTTCGTTGTGCTGCGCGGTAAACAGCGCACCCTTCCAGAACTCCGCATATTCCTCACCGTAGAACATGCCTTCGAAGATCACACCAGCGAGCACCGCGCCGACCGCCAGAACGTAGAGCGGGATCAGCATGACATTCGGAGATTCATGCACATGGTGCATGACTTCATGGCTCGCGCGCGGCTTGCCAAAGAAGGTGAGGAACATCAAGCGCCACGAATAGAAGCTTGTAAACATTGCAGCAATGACAAGCAGCGTGAAGGCGAAACCCGAGGCCGGAGAATGCGAAGCATAGGCTGCCTCGATGATGACGTCCTTGGAGAAGAAGCCCGCAAAACCGATCGGCGTGAACGGAATGCCGACGCCGGTGATCGCCAGCGTGCCGATCAGCATCATGGCGAAGGTAATCTTGATGTGCGGCCGCAGGCCACCCATGTTGCGCATGTCCTGTTCGCCATCGACGGCATGGATGACCGAGCCGGCGCAAAGGAACAGCAGCGCCTTGAAGAAGGCATGCGTGAACAGATGGAAAATCGCCGAACCATAGGCACCGACGCCGAGCGCTACGAACATGTAGCCCAGCTGCGAACAGGTCGAATAGGCGATAACGCGCTTGATGTCGTTCTGGACGAGGCCGACGGTCGCCGCAAAGAAGGCGGTAATCGCGCCGATGATCGTCACGACCAGCAGGGCATCAGGCGAGAGTTCGAATATTGGCGACATGCGGGCGACGAGGAATACGCCGGCGGTTACCATGGTTGCCGCATGGATGAGCGCCGACACCGGGGTCGGGCCTTCCATGGCGTCCGGGAGCCAGGTGTGCAGCAGGAACTGCGCCGACTTGCCCATGGCGCCCATGAACAGCAGCAGGCAGACGACCGTGATCGCATTGGCCTTGTCGAGCGACATGCCGAAGATGTTGACCACCGTCTGCGTGGCGTCGGTTGCACCTTCCGCCGGAAGGTAGCTGGCGGCAGCCGCAAAGATCGTTTCGAAGTTGATCGAGCCGAACAGCACGAACAGACCGGCAATGCCGAGGATGAAGCCGAAGTCGCCGACGCGGTTGACGATGAAGGCCTTCATCGCGGCAGCAGACGCCGAGGGCTTCTTGAACCAGAAGCCGATCAAAAGGTAGGACGCCAGACCCACGCCTTCCCAGCCGAAGAACATCTGCGCCAGGTTGTCCGACGTAATGAGCATCAGCATGGCGAAGGTGAACAGCGACAGATAGGCAAAGAACCGCGGCCGATGCGGATCGTGGTGCATGTAGCCGATCGAGTAGATGTGCACGAGCGTGGAGACCGTGTTGACCACGACGAACATGATCGCCGTCAGCGTATCCACGCGGAAGGCCCATTCCACGTCGATGCCGCCGGACTGGATCCAGCGCATGACCGGCACCTTGATGACTTCGCCCGCCTCGCCGTGCGCGATCGCCACGTTGAAGAAGACGATCCAGGACAGCACGGCGACGATGATCATCAACCCGCTGGTGACATATTCCGAAGCCTTGGAACCGATCGAACGGCCGAACAGGCCGGCGATCAGGAAGCCGATCAGGGGAAGGAAGACGATTGCCTTGTAGATCATGACCCGATCAGCCCTTCATCATATTGACGTCTTCAACCGCGATCGAGCCACGGTTGCGGTAGAAGACGACGAGAATTGCAAGACCGATGGCGGCTTCGGCCGCAGCAACGGTCAGAATGAACAATGCGAACACCTGCCCGACGATGTCGTTCAGGAAGGACGAGAAGGCCACCATGTTGAGGTTCACCGCGAGCAGGATAAGCTCGACGGACATCAGGATGATGATGACGTTCTTGCGGTTCAGGAAAATGCCGAAGATGCCCAGCGTGAAGAGGATGGCGCTGACCGTGAGGTAATGGGAAAGACCGATTTCCATGTTCAATTATCCTTGTGCCCGCCTCAGAGGCCCTGGCCTGATTTGACCTTGATGACCTCGACGGCAGTCGCTGGCGTACGTGCCACCTGCCGCGAAATGTCCTGGCGCTTGATGTGCTGGCGATGGCGCAGCGTCAACACGATCGCGCCGATCATCGCCACCAGCAGGATCATGCCGGCGATCTGGAAGAAGTAGACGTAGTTCGTATAAAGCACGTCGCCGAGTGCGGCGGTATTGGTCCGCTCCGCCGGATTGGGGATCGGCATGGTGATGGACTTGGCTGCCTCAGGCGTCAGCACGCTGCCGCCGATCACCACGACCAGTTCGGCCGCAACGATCAGGCCGACCAGAATCCCGACCGGCGCATATTGCAGCACGCCGGACCGCAGTTCCGCAAAGTCGATATCCAGCATCATCACGACGAACAGGAAGAGCACCGCCACTGCGCCGATGTAGACGACGAGCAAGATCATCGCCAGGAATTCCGCGCCGGTCAGCAGGAAGAGGCCCGCGGCATTGAAGAACACCAGAATGAGGAACAGCACCGAGTGGACCGGGTTCTTGGCCGAAATGACCATGAATGCCGCTGCGATCGCGACGAACGCGAAGATGTAGAAGAAGATAGCCTGCAGACCCATCGTGGTGCCTTTTCGTGCCTATCGGACAGGAGCAGAGCCCCTTCCGTCAGAATCCGGCGCATGGACATGCACCGGAGAATTCAAAACCCATGAGGACGGCGCTTTCGCGCCGCCGGATGTGACTTAGCGGTAAGGCGCATCCATCGTCATGTTGCGGGCAATTTCCCGTTCCCAACGGTCGCCGTTCTCCAGCAGCCGGTCCTTGTCGTAGTAGAGCTCTTCGCGCGTCTCGGTCGAGAACTCGAAGTTCGGCCCTTCAACGATCGCGTCGACCGGGCAGGCTTCCTGGCAAAAGCCGCAATAGATGCACTTCACCATGTCGATGTCGTAGCGCACCGTGCGGCGGGTGCCGTCGTTGCGGCGCGGGCCGGCCTCGATGGTGATCGCCTGGGCGGGACAGATGGCCTCGCACAGCTTGCACGCAATGCAGCGTTCCTCACCGTTCGGATAGCGGCGCAGCGCATGCTCGCCACGGAAACGCGGCGAGATCGGCCCCTTTTCGAACGGATAGTTGATCGTCGCCTTCTGCTTGAAGAAGTATCGCATCGACAGCACGAAGGCACTGACGAATTCCTTCAGGAACAGCGAGTTGACGGTTTGGGTCAGACTTCCCATTTTATTCTCCGGTATGGCCGTGGGCGAGGTGAGCCATGATCAGGCCCATCCCGTCAGCTTCAGCACGAATGCGGTCACCACGACCATGGCCAGCGACAGCGGAAGGAAAACCTTCCAGCCCAGGCGCATCAGCTGGTCGTAGCGGTAGCGCGGCACGAAGGCCTTGACCATGGCGTAGCCAAAGAAGATCAGCCCGACTTTAAGTATGAACCAGATGATGCCCGGAACCCAGTTAATCAGCCAGAAGTCGACCGGCGGCAGCCAGCCCCCGAGGAAGAGGATGCTCGTCAGCGAGCAGATCAACAGGATGGCGGCATATTCGCCGAGCATCAGCATCATGTACGGCGCCGAGGAATATTCCACCATGTAACCAGCCACCAGCTCCGACTCCGCTTCCGGAAGGTCGAAGGGAGGACGGTTGGTTTCAGCCAGGCCCGAGATGAAGAAGATCACGAACATCGGGAACAGCGGAATAAAGTGCCAGTCGAGGAACGAGGCCGGAAGCCCCATCATCGTACCAAGACCGGTGTGCTGCGCGTTGACGATGTCGGTGAGGTTCAGCGAACCCACGCAGAGCAGAACGGTGACGATCACGAAGCCGATCGAGACTTCGTAGGAGACCATTTGTGCCGCCGAGCGCAGCGCGCCGAGGAAGGCGTACTTCGAGTTCGAAGCCCAGCCTGACATGATCACGCCGTAGACTTCCAGCGACGAAATCGCAAACACGTAGAGCAGGCCGACGTTGATGTCGGCAATCACCCAGTTGGTGTTGAACGGGATGACCGCCCAGGTGGCGAGAGCAAGCGTCACGGCGACCAGCGGCGCGAGCAGGAAGACGCCCTTGTTGGCGCCGGCCGGAATGACCGGCTCCTTGAAGACGAACTTCAAAAGGTCGGCGAACGACTGGAACAGGCCGAAGGGGCCAACCACGTTCGGGCCGCGACGCAGCTGCACGGCTGCCCAGATCTTGCGGTCTGCCAGAAGTACATAGGCGATGAAGACCAGCAGACATACCAGCAGCAGAAGCGACTGCCCGATCATCACGATTGCCGGCCAGCCATAGGTCGAAAAGAACGAATCCATGTTCATATTACTCCGCCGCAGCCTGGAAATTGTTGCGGGCCAAGGACGAGCATTCGGCCATCACTGCCGAAGCGCGTGCGATCGGGTTCGTCAAATAGAAGTCTTTGATCGGAGACGCAAACCCGGACTTCGACATCTCACTGCCTTTTTGTCCAAGTGTCGCAATTTGGTCTGCAGTTCCGCGCGCAATCTCGTCCAGCGCGGCGAAATGCGGGTAGGATTCATACAGTTTGGCCCGCAGCGCTGGCAGCGAATCGAACGGCAGGCGCTTGCCCAGCACATCCGACAGCGCCCGAAGGATCGCCCAGTCTTCGCGTGCCTCGCCCGGTGCGAAACCTGCACGGCTGCCCATCTGGACGCGGCCTTCCGTGTTGACCCAGGTGCCCGACTTTTCCGTGTATGCGGCACCCGGCAGAATCACGTCCGCATGGTGAGCACCTGCATCGCCATGGCTGCCGATGTAGACGGTAAAGCCGGCGCTCTTGGCCGAGAAGTCGAGTTCGTCGGCGCCGAGCAGGAAGAGCACGTCCATGGACGTCAGCATCTGCGCCGCATTGGCATCACCGGCGCCCGGCACGAAGCCGAGATCCAGTCCGCCGACCCGCGCTGCTGCCGTGTGCAGCACGCCAAAGCCGTTCCAGTCTGCCGTGACAGCGCCGACCGTCGAGGCAAGCTTTGCCGCAGCCGCAAGGATCGCTGCGCCGTCGGGACGGGCAAGTGCGCCCTGGCCGATGATGATCATCGGGTTCTTCACGCCGCGCAGCGTCTCGGTAAACCCGCCACGACCGGCCAGCAGTTCCGACAGCGAATCCGCGCCGGCACCAAGGTATTCAAACGGATAGCGCAGGTCGTTCATCTCGCCGATCACGCCGATCGGGAAATTGCCACGGCGGAAGCGCTTGCGGATGCGCGCGTTGAGCACGGCCGCTTCAAGCCGCGGATTGGCACCAATGATCAGCAGCGCGCCGGCGTCTTCGATACCCTCGATGGTCGGGTTAAAGATGTAGCTTGCGCGGCCCTGCGACGGATCGAGCGCCGTCCCGTCCTGGCGACAGTCGAGGTTGTCCGAGCCGAGCGAGCGGACCAGCTCCTTCAGCGCAAACATCTCTTCGACCGAGGCAAGGTCGCCGGCAATCGCGCCGATCTTGTTGGCGGTGGTTGCCGAAACGGCAGCCTTGATGGCGCCGAACGCCTCACCCCAGGTGGCAGCTGTCAGGCGACCGTCGCGGCGCACATAGGGCCGGTCCAGACGCTGGGTCTTCAGGCCGTCCCAGATAAAGCGGGTCTTGTCGGAGATCCACTCCTCGTTCACCTGCTCGTTGACCCGAGGCATGATGCGCATCACTTCGCGACCGCGGGTGTCGACCCGGATGGCGGAGCCGACGGCGTCCATGACGTCGATCGATTCGGTCTTGCCGAGTTCCCACGGGCGGGCGGTAAAGGCAAAGGGCTTGGAGGTCAGCGCACCGACCGGGCACAGGTCAACCACATTGCCCTGCAGCTCCGAGGTCATCGCGTGTTCGAGGTAGGTCGTGATCTCGGCATCCTCGCCGCGACCGATCAGGCCAAGCTCGGAAATGCCTGCAACTTCAGTGGTAAAGCGGACGCAGCGCGTGCAATGGATGCAGCGGTTCATCACCGTCTTGACGAGCGGGCCGATGTACTTGTCCTCGACCGCACGCTTGTTTTCCGTGTAGCGCGAACTATCGATGCCGAAGGCCATGGCCTGGTCCTGCAGGTCACATTCACCACCCTGGTCGCAGATCGGGCAATCCAGCGGATGGTTGATCAGCAGGAATTCCATCACGCCTTCGCGGGCCTTCTTGACCATCGGCGTGTTGGTGAACACTTCCGGCAGCTCGCCGTTCGGGCCGCCGCGGACGTCGCGCACACCCATGGCGCAGGAGGCTGCCGGCTTCGGCGGTCCACCCTTCACCTCGATCAGGCACATGCGGCAGTTGCCTGCCACCGACAGACGCTCGTGGAAACAAAAGCGCGGAATCTCGACGCCGGCTTCCTCGCATGCCTGAAGCAGCGTGAAATGATCCGGAACGTCGACCTCTTTGCCGTCTACCTTCAGCTTAACCATCGTCTCACTTACGTCCTTCGTTCATCCCGCAGTCGCAGACCCGGGATCAGTCCTTGTGCTTCACCAGCGTCTTTGCCTTGGCAACCTTGGCCGACCTCGCGCCCTTGGCAGGCGCGCTCTTTACAGTATTCACAGGCACCGTAGCCGGCACCTCCCTGCCCTCGACCCGAGGGCCGACGGACGGGCCGTTTGCCTGAGCCTCATTCGGCAGCAACCGGTTGGTCGTTGCCAGAGCACCCTGCAGGGCGCCGAACACGGCGTCCGTTGCCCGGTTTGCCAGGCCTTCGCCGAGAGCCCCGAAGGCGGCCAGCACTGCGGCCGGAGGCGCAAGCAGTGGCCGCAGAAAAAGTGCTTCAACAACAGAGGGAAGGCGTGAGGAATGCAGGCCGGCGCGAGCCGGTTCCTGTGTCTCCCGCAATGTGCCCGCCCCGGTCAATAGATTACTCCGCAGCTTCCATGACGGCGCCCTGCGACGTCGAATTATACGTGTACTGGTCGATGCGGCGCTCGATCTCGTCGCGGAAATTCCGGATCAGACCCTGGACCGGCCAGGCGGCAGCGTCGCCCAGCGCGCAGATGGTATGACCTTCGATCTGCTTGGAAACCTGCAACAGCATGTCGATTTCGCGCTTCTGGGCATTGCCCTTGACCATGCGCTCCATCACCCGCCACATCCAGCCCGTGCCTTCGCGGCATGGCGTGCACTGGCCGCAGCTCTCATGCTTGAAGAAGGCCGAAAGTCGAGCAATCGCAGCGATGACGTCCGTCGACTTGTCCATGACGATGATTGCGGCCGTGCCGAACGACGACTTCTTGTCGCGCATTCCGTCGAAATCCATGATCGCGTCGTCCATGTCCTCGCCACGGATGATCGGGCAGGACGCGCCGCCGGGAATGACGCCGAGCAGGTTGTCCCAGCCGCCGCGAATACCGCCGGCATGCTTTTCGATCAGTTCACGGAAGGGAATGCCCATGGCTTCCTCGACCGTGCAGGGCTTGTTCACATGCCCCGAGATCATGAACAGCTTGGTACCGACGTTGTTGGGACGACCGATGCCCGCGAACCAGGCGCCGCCACGACGCAGGATGGTCGGCGCAACGGCGATCGATTCGACGTTGTTCACGGTCGTCGGGCAGCCGTAAAGGCCCATGTTGGCCGGGAACGGCGGCTTCAGGCGCGGCTGGCCCTTCTTGCCTTCGAGGCTTTCGAGAAGCGCTGTCTCTTCGCCGCAGATATAGGCGCCGGCACCATGGTGCACGTAGATGTCGAAATCCCAGCCGTTCTTGTTGTTTCCGCCGAGCAGGCCCGCATCATAGCACTCGTCAATCGCCGCCTGCAGCGCTTCGCGTTCGCGCATGTATTCGCCGCGCACGTAGATGTAGCAAGTGTGGGCGCCCATGGCGAAACCGGCGATCACGCAGCCTTCGATCAGCGTATGCGGATCGTGGCGCATGATGTCGCGGTCCTTGCAGGTGCCAGGCTCCGACTCATCAGCATTGATGACGAGGTAATGCGGACGACCGTCCGATTCCTTCGGCATGAAGGACCACTTGAGACCGGTCGGGAAGCCCGCACCACCACGACCACGAAGACCGGAGGCCTTCATCTCGTTGATGATCCAGTCCCGACCCTTCTCGAGGATCTGCTTCGTGCCATCCCAATGGCCACGGCTCATGGCGCCCTTCAAGGACTTGTCCTTGAGGCCGTAGATATTGGTGAAGATGCGATCCTGGTCTTTAAGCATGGCTTATTCCGCCGGTTCTTCAATGATGTCGGGGCGCTTTTAAATCCGCTTTGGCAGCGGACCCTGGGCGTCCGAGAGTTCCCTAGATGGCGATACCGCCGTGAGCACCGTTCAAATCAAAGCACTGGGCAAGATCCCTGCCCGGTACGATAGCCCGCAAAGCGCGCCGTGACGAGGCCAGACTGGGCCCTGCGTCAGGACGCCTCCCCGTCCGGGGTGGTCTTCTTGCGCGTCCGCTTCGGCTTCAGGTCGCCCGATACCGCGCCCGGCTCGGGCGGCGCACCTTCAGCCGCGCTCCCTGGAGCCTTCGGATCGGGTTCGCTCTTGGTCGTGGCCGAGAGAGGCTGCGTTTCGGCAGTCTTTGCCTGCTCCTTGGCGCCCTGCTTGTCCGTCACCGGTGTCTTGATGGACGGGTCCGTTTCAGGCGCATTTTCTTTCACGCGCCCAGCGCTGTCAGGTGCACCGGCAGCATTCTCGACAGCCTGGGGCTCAGTCTGAGGAGGCTCCAGATTGGTGCGAACGGGCTTGACCTCTTCGAGCAGCGTCAGCGGTCCGCCCTCGGGTGCCGAGAACTCGCGGTCGATCTGCGGACCGGGCTTGATCTCGTTGCCGCGGCCGGCTTCGAAGGCGTCGATGATCTCTTCCAGCCGCTGCGGCGTCAGATCCTCGTAGGCATCCTTGAAGATGATGACCATCGGCGCGTTGACGCAGGCGCCCTGGCATTCCACCTCTTCCCACGACAGCGTGCCCTCGGCATTGGGCACCAGCGGGTCGTGATGGATCTTGTGGCGACAGATGTCGATCAGTTCGCCGGCGCCGCGCAGCATGCAGGGCGTCGTGCCGCAGACCTGCACATGGGCGCGCGTACCAACCGGCTTCAGCTGGAACTGGGTGTAGAAGGTCGCCACCTCAAGCACGCGGATGAGCGGCATGTCGAGCCGGCCCGCCACGTGTTCGATCGCAGACTTCGTGACCCAACCGTCCTGCTCCTGCGCACGCATGAGCAGCGGGATCACCGCCGACTGCTGCCGGCCTTCCGGATATTTCCTGATCGTTGCCTCCGCCCAGACGTCATTCTCCGCGTTGAAGGCGAATGTTGACGGCTGAAACTGGTCTTCGGCTAATCGACGGACAGACATACTTTCCCACGCCCTATCAGTTTATGGCACCACACCGCGACCGCGTCAGGGACGTGAAATCGCAGGCATAGGCTGACTTGTCTTTCTGCATGAACACTATGAACTTGGTACCATTGGCAACGGACGATTTGATCTCATACCCTTCGGACACGAGATCGCCCATCGACTTGGTTCCGCCCGAGGCCGTCGAGCCGCCCGCCTGGCCTGCACCGGATGCCTGCTGCGCAAAGGCGGCAGGCGCGATGGCCAGAAGAGCTGCAGCAACGACGCAAAGGCGCATCATCAGCGATCCACCTCACCGAACACGATGTCAAGCGAGCCGAGCACGGCCGACACGTCGGCCAGCTGGTGGCCGCGGCACATGAAGTCCATGGCCTGCAGGTGAGCATAGCCCGGCGCGCGGATCTTGCAGCGATAGGGCTTGTTGGTGCCGTCGGCAACCAGGAACACGCCGAACTCGCCCTTGGGCGCTTCCACCGCCGCATACACTTCGCCGGCCGGCACGTGATAGCCTTCAGTGTAAAGCTTGAAGTGGTGGATTAGGGCTTCCATGGACCGCTTCATCTCGCCACGCTTGGGTGGCACGACCTTGCCGTCGGACGAGGAAACCGGCCCGGTACGCGCGTCGCCCAGCAGGCGGTTGACGCACTGCTTCATGATCTTCACCGACTCATGCATCTCGAGCATGCGGATCACATAGCGGTCGTAGCAGTCGCCGTTCTTGCCGATCGGAATGTCGAAATCCATGTCGGCGTAGCACTCGTAGGGCTGCGACTTGCGCAGGTCCCAGGCAGCGCCCGACCCGCGTACCATGACGCCGGAGAACCCCCAGGCCCAGGCTTCTTCCAGGCTGATCACGCCGATATCGACGTTACGCTGTTTGAAGATGCGGTTGTCGCTGATGAGGCCGGCGATATCATCGATCTTGCCCGGAAACTGGTCGCACCACAGGCCGATGTCCTCGACCAGCTCGGGCGGCAGATCCTGGTGTACACCACCGGGACGGAAGTAGGCGGCATGCATGCGCGAGCCGGAGGCGCGCTCATAGAAGACCATCAGCTTTTCGCGCTCTTCGAAGCCCCACAGCGGCGGCGTCAGCGCACCAACGTCCATGGCCTGCGTCGTGACGTTGAGCAGATGCGACAGGATGCGGCCGATTTCGGAGTAGAGAACGCGGATCAGCTGGCCACGGATCGGTACGCTGATGCCAAGCAGCTTTTCCACCGCCAGACAGTAGGCATGCTCCTGGTTCATCGGCGCCACGTAGTCGAGACGGTCGAAATACGGCAGGGCCTGCAGGTAGGTCTTGGCTTCGATCAGCTTTTCGGTCCCGCGGTGCAACAGGCCGATGTGCGGATCGACGCGTTCCACGATTTCGCCGTCGAGCTCCAGCACAAGCCGCAGCACGCCGTGCGCCGCAGGATGCTGCGGGCCGAAATTAATATTGAAGTTGCGGACGTTGTGTTCAGTCATACGGCCTGCTCCATTCCAGGTGCGCGGCGACACCGGGCGGGAAAGAAGAGTAATGGGCCGGCGCCAATGCGCCGGTCTTATGCTTTCGCCTTCTCGTCACCGGGCAGGACGTAATCCGTCCCCTCCCAGGGCGAGAGAAAATCAAAGCTGCGAAATTCCTGCCGCAACTCGACGGGCTCATAGACGACGCGCTTGGCACTGTCGTCATAGCGCACTTCGACAAAGCCGGTGAGCGGGAAATCCTTGCGCAGCGGGTGCCCTTCGAAGCCGTAGTCCGTCAGGATGCGGCGCAGGTCCGGATGACCATCGAAGATGATGCCATACATGTCCCAGGCTTCACGCTCGAACCAGTCGGCACCCGGAAAGACGTCGCAAACGGACGGCACGGGCTCATCCTCGGCCACCATCAGCTTGATACGAACACGCGTGTTCTGCCGTGGCGAGAGAAGGTGGTAGACCACGTCGAACCGCTTTTCGCGGGCCGGATAGTCCACGCCGCAGATATCGATGAAGCTGATAAAGCCGCAGCGCGGATCGTCCCGCAGGAAGGTCAGCACATCGACGATCGCCGAAGGGTCCACCGTCAGCGTCAGTTCCCCATAGGCCATCTGCGCATCTGTCACCAGACTGGAATGCGTTTCGCGGATATAGGTCGAAAGCTCGTTCAGGGCTTCAGTCATTGTCTCGTCCTCAAACCCTAGCGCTCGATCGTGCCCGTCCGGCGGATCTTCTTCTGCAGCAGAAGCACGCCGTAAAGCAAGGCTTCTGCCGTGGGGGGACAGCCCGGCACATAGATATCGACAGGCACGACCCGGTCACAGCCACGCACCACCGAATAGGAATAGTGGTAGTAGCCGCCGCCATTGGCGCAGGAGCCCATGGAGATCACATAACGCGGCTCCGGCATCTGGTCATAGACCTTGCGCAGCGCCGGGGCCATCTTGTTGGTGAGCGTGCCCGCGACGATCATCACGTCGGACTGGCGCGGAGAGGCGCGAGGCGCAAAGCCGAACCGCTCGACGTCATAACGCGGCATCGACAGCTGCATCATTTCGACGGCGCAGCAGGCAAGCCCGAAGGTCATCCACATCAGCGAGCCGGTGCGCGCCCAGTTGATCAGCTCGTCGGTCGACGTGACGAGGAAACCCTTGTCGGCGAGCTCGTTGTTGATCTCGCCGAAAAAACGATCATCACTGCCAACCGGCTTGCCGGTGGCGGGATCGAGAATGCCGGTAGGCTGCCGCGCAACGAGGGTGTTGCCGTGATCGACTACTCCCATTCCAGCGCTCCTTTCTTCCATTCATAAATGAAACCGATGGTGAGGACCCCCAGGAAGATCATCATGGACCAGAAGCCGAACCAGCCGATCGCGCCGAAGGACACAGCCCAGGGGAACAGGAAGGCAACTTCGAGATCGAAGATGATGAAAAGGATCGAGACCAGATAGAAACGGATGTCGAACTTCATGCGCGCATCGTCGAAAGCATTGAAGCCGCACTCGTAGGCGGACAGCTTCTCCGAATCCGGCGCCTTGTAGGCCACGGCGAACGGCGCAATCAGAAGCGCCAGGCCGATGACCAGGGAAATCCCCATGAAGATCGCAATCGGTACATAGGACGTGAGGAGTTCACTCATAGTATTTGACCCCTGCTTGCCAACAGCGCCGGGAAGCGCTCGGACTCAATGCGCGGCAAGCGAACGTGCATTGCAACATGCCGTGACTAGCGCAGCCGAAGCGACCGCGCAAGCGATTTGAACGAACGCTCCTGTACCAAAATGGCGCAGCCGGAGCGACGGTTTTGGCGCGCCGAGCGCGCTGCCGAAAGAACAGGAACACGACAGAAAATCAGAAGGACCGCGTCCACGCGAGCATCTGCCGACGCCATGTAAATAGAACCAAGTGCTTGGAGGCGCAACGGACCTAACAAATAATAATTTAGAGAAGTCTTATGGAGATGCCTGCGCTTGCGGCGTGGCGAAACATGGGAGCGGAGAGACACTTTGCGAAGAAAGTGGCGCGAGTGACGGGGCTCGAACCCGCGACCTCCGGCGTGACAGGCCGGCACTCTAACCGACTGAGCTACACCCGCGCATGATGCCGACTAGCGGCAACTCCTTTCGCCGAAGCGATCAGAGCAGAAATCCGAGGATGATTATGGCGCGAGTGACGGGGCTCGAACCCGCGACCTCCGGCGTGACAGGCCGGCACTCTAACCAACTGAGCTACACCCGCACATAATCATAAGGGAAAAGAGACCCTTGACCGGCGACCTCGATCGCTCGGTTGAGCGGCTAACTAAGAGGTTCGCGAACGGGTGTCAAGCAGGATTGAAGACAAAAGGATGACGGAATTCGCTTATCTGCTCCCCTCCCCCTTTAAGCCGCCTCTCCTTCAGAAAATTGAAAAAAACATCGACAAGCCTCTTGCGGTTTATCCGCGATCCGAATAGATCACGGCCACCGACGCGGAGGGCAGTTTTGCTCCGTTTTCGCGGAGGGCGATTAGCTCAGTTGGTAGAGCGCCTCGTTTACACCGAGGATGTCGGCGGTTCGAGTCCGTCATCGCCCACCATTCTCCATCTCCCCCTGACATCACTTTGATCTCTGGCGACGCCGAACGCATCACCTTCGTGAGCCCACGGCGCGGTGCGAAAATCAGATGTCGCTGGCATTTATCTCCGAAATGACATAGTCTTGGGTGATACAGCAGGGTCTCTTCAAGCCGGGTCTCCACATATCTTGCACTATGTCTTCGCTCATCTTCGGGTCGTTGCCGCGCTCTTGATCCGAGAGATGTCGTCGAGATTCGGCCGCAACCCGGGCGGATACCTGTGGGCATTGCTCGATCCGATCAGCCACATCGCCTTTATGTCGATCATCTTCATGGCGATCTCGCGCACTCCTGCCCTTGGCACCAGCTTTCCGCTGTTCTTCGCGACCGGCTATATCGCCTTCCAGTTTTACCAGTCTCTGGCCGGCTACCTGGCATCCGCCATCTCCGGCAACCGCGCGCTCCTGAGCTATCCGGCCGTTGCTCCCATAGACACTGTGTTCTCGCGCTACCTGCTTCAGTTGCTCACGACAGCGCTGGTCGGCGTCTGCGTCCTTGGGGCACTTATTGTGTATGCGAAACATCCGGCGGCGTTGCATTTCCCGCATCTTCTGTCGGCTATCCTGAAAGCAAGCTGGATTGCCCTAGGCATCGGTCTTGCAAACATTGTGCTTTTTGCCAGGTTCCCGCTTTACGAAAAGCTGTTCGGCGTCGTCATGCGCCCGCTGTTCCTGGTCTCCGGTATTTTCTATCTGCCGGAAGCGCTGCCGCCCGCCGCCCGCGACCTGGTACTTCTGAACCCGCTGTCGCACATCGTCATGGAGTTCCGCATGGGCGTCTACCCGCAGTACCGCGCGCTGGGCTACGATGCGGAATATGTTGCCTGGTTCGCCTGCATCTGCCTGATGATCGGCATGTCATTGTTTACTTTCGGTAGAGGGGTCATTCGAGCCCGATGATCAGACTGGATCGCGCAACGAAACTGGTCCGCATGAAGGGCGTCAGGAAGACCATCATCGATGACGTCTCCCTGACGATCCCGCGCGGAAAAAGCGTAGGGCTGCTGGGACGCAACGGTGCCGGAAAATCTACCCTGCTGCAGATCATTGCCGGAACGCTCGATCTCGATTCCGGACGCATCGTCAAGGAAGGCAAGATCTCCTGGCCTCTCGGCTTCCAGGGCAGCTTCCAGGGCAATCTTTCTGGCGAGCAGAATGTGCGCTTCGTGGCGCGGATCTATGGCGTCGATACGCAAGAGCTTGTGGCTTACGTCAAGGACTTCGCGGAACTCGGGGAATTCTTCCAGGCGCCTGTCCGCACCTACTCCTCCGGGATGAAGGCCAGGCTCGCTTTCGGCGTCAGCATGGGCGTCCGCTTTGACTACTATCTGGTCGACGAAATCACCGCCGTCGGCGATACGAATTTTAAGCGAAAGTCGCAGAAAGTGTTCAGGGAGCGTTTGAGTGGCTCGGACGTTATCATGGTCTCCCACAGTGCGTCTGCGCTGAGAGACTATTGCGAGACCGGGATTGTGCTCGAAGACGGAAAGTTAACTTATTACGACGATCTGGAACATGCGATCGACGTGCACGAAAACAACATGAAGAGGCATTAACAGTGGCCGAAGCGGCACCTACCACAAACATCGCTCGCAAGCCTTCGGACACAGCCAACCGGCCTTCCGATCAGGCAGCTGCTCCGCGGAACCTGAAGCTTTTGAAAGGCTTGCTAGAAGCCCAGCCTGTTGTCGAAGTGCCTGCGCCACCTGTGATTGCTGAAAGCAATGCAAAAAGCGAGCCCGTCAAGAAGGGCTGGATCAGCAAGCTTCGACCGCGCCATATCGCCATCTCCCTGTCGTTCTTGGCCGTTGTCATGGTGCCCTCCGCGATCACCAGCACCTACATGGCTTTCGTCGCAGCCGACCAATATCACAGCTCGGTCTCCTACTCTGTGCGCAGCATTTCCGCATCGTCCTCGGGCGATCTGCTGGGAATCTTCACCCAGGGCGGCGGCGGTAGCACCACGGCCGATTCCTACGTACTTCTCGACTTCATCCTGAGCGAACGCATGGTCCAGGCTGTGGATGAGGCCTTTGGAATGGAAAAAATCTTCGGGCCCCAGGGATCGGACTACTATTATGGTCTGCGCCCGAACCTGCCGATTGAAACCAAGCTGTCCTACTGGCGCCGGATGATCCGCGTCAGCATGGACCATACCTCTGGTATCATGGATATCGAGGTGAAGGCTTTCTCGCCGGAAGTGGCCCAGAAGGTCGCATCCTTCGTGGTCATGCAGAGTGAAAAGCTGATCAACGACCTGTCGATGACCTCCCGCAACGAAATACTGAAGGTCGCGCAGGAAGAAGTGCGATCGGCCGAAGTACGCCTGACCCAGTCCCGGTCCGCCTTGCGGGACTACCGCGATACCTCGCAGGAAGCCGATCCGGTTGCGGCAGCCAAGCTCGCCACACAGATCGTTGGTGGTCTCGAGGAGCAACTGGTCAAGCTGAGGACGGAGCTCTCGACCGCACTGTCGCAGATGGGTGAAGACACCCCGCGTATCCGCGTCATGCGCTCGCAGATGGCCAGCATCGAAAGCCAAATCACGCGGGAACGCCAGAGATTCGGCAGCGGTGCTGCGGCAGGCAAGCAGCCGCGCAATGCACAAGGGTCTGATGTTGCCGGGCGTATCCAGCAGTATGAAGGCCTGCAGACTCAGAACGAGTTTGCAGAACGCGCCTATACCTCGTCTCTCGGCGCGCTTGAAAAGGCTCGTGTTGAAGCAGCAGCCAAGCAGCGCTATCTGGCGGTGTTCATCAAGCCGACGCTGTCGGAACTCGCGCAGTACCCGCACCGGATCATGAATTCGCTGCTGGTGACCCTGGGCGCCCTGATGTTGTGGGCCGTTGGCGTCATGACCTTCTATAACATCCGCGATAGGAACTGAATCGGGTTCGGTTAGCCGGAAATGCCAGCGTCAAGTCCGGCCCGCCTAGAGGGCCGGGCCTGACTTCATTGACTGCAAGCTCATCCGGCGTAACTTGATCCGGCACATTATGGCTGATCAAGACTTTTCAACTGCGGCAACGTGCTCTGGAAAACAGCTCGTCGAATCCAGCGTCTTTGCGTTCGGCATCAGCCCATGGAAGACCTCCTTCCTGCGCGCCTATTTCCGCAAGGCTGAACTCAACGTCATTCCTCAATACCTAGGCGACCGCGGGTTCCGGCGGCACTACGTGCCCAGGATCGAATCGGCGCCGACCCCCCTGTTCCTCGTGTGGGGCGCAGTGCTGCCCGAGGCGGCCGTTGGTCTGGCAGGAAGGCACGGCATACCCGTCATCTACATGGAAGACGGCTTCATCCGCTCCATGCTGCCCTCTGCTAGCAAGACCCGTCCGATCTCCCTGACGCTGGACAGCCAGCGGCCCTATTTCGACGCGCGGGGACCTTCGGACCTCGAGGACCTGATCAACACCTACCCGTTCAGCCGTGACACGACGTTGATGGCCCGCGCCCGTCTTTCCATCGACCGTCTCGTGGATAGCGGGCTCAGCAAGTACAACGCCATGTCAGGCGCCGAGGCCGTCTCCCTTACGCCTAGCGCCCCGTCCCAGCGAACAGTGCTGGTTATCGGGCAGGTTGAGGAGGATGCCTCCATCCGCTTCGGGCATGAAGGGCAGATCACCAACACTGACCTTGTCAGGCTTGCCGCCCGGGAAAATCCTGGATCCCGCATTCTCTACAAGCCGCACCCGGATGTGCTCCGGAATGTCCGCAGGCGTGGCTCGAACCCGCGCGATGTCGCTCATCTCTGCGAGATTCTGCAGGATATCGTGCCGTTGCCGGCAATTCTGGAAAACGTCGATCACGTCTATACGATCACGTCGCTGGCCGGCTTCGAGGCGGTCCTGCGCGGCATCCCGGTCACGACCCTCGGTCTGCCTTTCTATGCGGGCTGGGGCCTGACCGATGACCGCCAGCCCAATAGCCGGCGAAAGCGCCGCGTCACGGTGGAGGAGCTGTTCGCGGCCGCCTATCTTCTCTACCCGCTGTACTTCAACCCCGTGACGGGCGAACAGATCACCTTCGAGGACTGCCTCGATCTGATGGAAAAATGGCTGGAAGACGGCCTTCCGCCGGCCCTTCTTGAGCGGCTGCCGAACACGGACGAGAGGCCACCGGGTTTTCAGCTCTGGGGTGCCTACGGCCTCTTGGGCTGGCGCCATCTCATGACGCCCGCGCTTGCGGCTGCGATCTCCGCCGTCGGCACGCCCACCGATGCGGAAGACTTCCGCCGGAACCCGATCGCCTTCTTCCGCGATCTCTCCAGCCCCAGATGGAGGCGCATCGGCCGCGTCCTCTATCCCTTCGATTAAAGAAACCGGGACGTCATCCGATGATCATTGTTCTGACATGCGATAACCGACCCCGGTTTCCGTCTGGATATACCGCGGCTGATCCGGTGCCTCCTCAATCTTCTGCCGGATCTGGCGGATGTAGACGCGGAGATACTGGACGTCGGTGATCTCGCCCCAGACCTGATCCAGCAGGTAGCGATGGGTCAGCACCCGCCCGGCGTGCTGCACCAGGATCCGGAGGATATCGTACTCCTTCGGGGACAGCTTGACCTCCTCACCCTTGACCTTCACCAGCCGCCGAACGAGGTCGACACTGAGCTCGCCGGTCTGGAAGACCGGTTTCTCGCCCTGAGTCTGCAGCTTGTGCCGAAGGGCGACCCGGATGCGGGCAATCAGCTCGTTCATGTTGAACGGCTTCGTCACATAGTCGTCGGCCCCCAGTTCAAGCGCTTTGACAATGCCTTCCTCGTCCGTCCGGCTGGACAGGATCAGGATTGGCAGATCGACACCCTCTCCCCGCCATTTTGCCAGAAGCTCGTGTCCTCCCATGTCGGGCAGGCCCAGATCGAGAAGAATGAGGTCCGGCTTTTCCGTACCCAGAACCTCGGCAGCGGCTCTCGCATTGGCAGCCTCGAGGATCGTGAAATCCTGGGTGGAGAGGCCGACGCGCAGCAGCTTGCGAATGGGCGGCTCGTCGTCCACCACCAGCACCTTGACATGCGACTGGCTCATCTGGCGTCTCCGTGGATCTCTGGCTGCGTGGGAATGGGGAGTCGGATCGTGAACACCGAACCGGCCCCGTCGGTCCTGTTGTCGGCGCGAATATGTCCGCTCATGGCCTCGATGAATCCCCGGCTGATCGCCAGTCCGAGCCCGGTCCCGGCCGTGATGCGGTCGAGCTTGTGCACGCGGTAGAAGCTGTCGAACACCCGTTCCAGATCGGCTTCCGGCAGTCCGGGTCCATCGTCGATCACAGCCAGCTGCACATGCTGCCCGTCCGACCATGCCCGAAGCTCGATGACGGAACGGTCGGGAGCGTATTTTGCCGCGTTGTCGATCAGGTTGAACAGCGTCTGCTCGAACAGCACGGGGTCGATCCTGATCATCGGCAGGTCCGAAGGAATGCTAAGCTTCATCGTGTGACCGGCGGCTATCTTCGTCGCGCGGTGGAGCGCCGTCCCGACGATGTCGCCGACGTAGTGGAGCGCGAAATTGGGCTGCATGGCGCCCGAGCCGATGCGCGTCATGTCGAGAAGGTTGACGATGAAGCGGTTCAGTCGCTCGGACTCTTCGATGATCGTGGTCAGCAGATCGTCCTTCGCCTCCCCGGTCAGCTTCTCGCCAAGATCCCGAAGCGTACCGGCTGACCCCAGCACAGCCGATAACGGCGTCTTCAGATCATGCGAAAGGGATGTGAGCAAGGCCGTGCGAAGGCGATCGGTTTCTGCCGCAAGCCTTGCCTTGTCCATGTCGGCAACCAGCTGGATCCGCTCGATGGCGAGCGCCGCCTGATCGGCCAGGGCATCGAACAGGCGCTGCTGATCCGAGTTCAACAGCGGGCCCTGCCTGTCGTTGTCGAGGCCGATCACGCCGATGGCGCCGCGTCCTGTCCTCAGCGGCTGATACAGTCTCTTTGCGCCGGGCAAGGTATCGGCGGCGCGACCCGCGGGGCGATCGTGCTCCCAGGCCCATTTCGCCGCAGCGATATCCGCATCGACCAGCGTATCGTCCGGCGGATATCCCGCCTTCACCGAGATCGTGCCGTCTTCGGGGAGCAGGATGACGACCCGCACCTTGAGCATGGAAGCGATCTGGTAGGCCGTCGCCCAGAGGACGTCGTCGAGCGTGCCTGTCCCCGCCAGCTTCTTTGAAAACAGGTAGAGGTCTTCCGTGGTCCTGGCGCGCTGGCGTGCCGCCGTCGCCTGCCTTTGCACGGCCGCGGTCAGGTTGCTGGTCACCAGCGCGGTGCCCAGGAAGAAAAAGAGAGCGACGACGCTTTCCGGATCGCTGATCGTCAGCGTGTAGCGCGGCTCCAGAAAGAAGAAGTTGAAGGCGAGCGCGCCGAGCACGGAGGCAAACAGGCCAGGCCCGAGGCCTCCCCGGATTGCGGATGCCAGAACCCCCATCAGGAAGACCAGCGCAAGATTCTGAACGTTGAGCGTCTGGTCGAGCAGGATGCCGATCACGACGGCGACCGACATGAATGCCAGGCTGAACAGATAGTATTTCGGTTTGATTCGGGTGGGCGACTTGGACGTTCGCACGCCTCTGGAAACCACCTCTTCGTCGCCGCCGGACATCACATGGACGCTGATGGTGCCGGAGTAGCGGATCAGGTCGTGGGTCACAGAACCCTCGAAGAGTTCCCGCCAGCGCGGCCTGTCGGACTTGCCGATGATCAGATGGTTGAAGTTGTTGGCACCGGCATAGGCGATCAGCTCCCGCGAAATGCTCGATGCGGGAAGCGTCACGGTCTCGGCTCCGAGCTGCTCGGCCAGCCGCATGCAGGCCGCCAGGCGATCCTTGTCGGCATCCGGCAGATAGGCCGATTTCGGGGTTTCCAGGTGGATCGCCGTCCAGGGAGCCCGCAGCCGGTCGGCCTGCCGGCGGGCATAGCGGATCAGCGCTGCTCCGTTGCGCCCATGGTCGAGGCAGACCAGGATGCGCTCTCCCGCCGCCCATGGCCCGGAAATCGCATGCGCCTGCATGTGGGTGAGAAGCTGGTCATCGACGCGCTGGGCCGTCCGACGCAGGGCAAGTTCGCGAAGCGCCGTCAGATTGCCAGGCGAAAAATAGTTTTCGATGGCACGCCGGGCGGTCTTCGCCACATAGACCTTGCCATCCTGCATCCGCTTGATCAGGTCCTGCGGCGTGATGTCGATGATCTCGATGTCGTCGGCCCGGTCGATGATCGAATCCGGCACCGTCTCGCGCACCCGGATGCGGGTGATCTGCGCCACCACATCGTTCAGGCTCTCCACATGCTGGATGTTCAGCGTGGTGTAGACGTCGATGCCGTGGGTGAGCAGTTCCTGGACGTCCATGTACCGTTTCGGGTGGCGGCTGCCCGGCGCATTGGTGTGGGCGAGTTCATCGACCAGCACCAGTGTCGGCTTGCGCTCGAGGATGGCGTCGATGTCCATCTCCTCGAGCCACTGGCCTCGATAATCGATCGCCCTTCGCGGCACGCTCTCGAGACCCTCGACCAGAGCCTCGGTCTCGGCGCGTCCGTGGGTCTCGACGACCCCGACGATGACATCGACCCCGTCGGCGCGCTTGGCCCGCGCCGACATGAGCATCTCATATGTCTTGCCGACGCCCGGAGCCGCACCGAGGAAGATCTTGAGCTGGCCACGCCCCTCCTGCTGCGCCCTCCGGAGCAGCGCTTCGGGGGAAGGACGGCGTTCGGTCTCGCCGTTCATGTCAGTGCCCATTGATGTCTCCCATGCCGTCGGCAACACCCTGCTGCCGACGACAGTCGTTCTGGATCAGCGCGCGGAACCTTCGTCCAGCGCGATGTTCAATTCAAGGACGTTCACCAGTCGATCCGACGTGAAGACGCCGCCGGGATTGAATGCCGCGCCCTTGATGGCCTGCTCCACCTGCGCGGCCGGGATCTTGCGGGCCTCGGCAATGCGCGGCACCTGGTAAAGGGCAGCTCTCTCGGTGATGTGCGGATCAAGCCCACCGCCCGAGGCTGCCGCCAGTTCCGCAGGAAGCGGATTGTCGGCGGTTGCGCCATAGGCCGCGACCGTCTTTGCGGCACGATCCGTGAGGTCGGTGCTGGCAGGCGACTTGTTCGAACCACCGGCACCGGCGCCGTTGTAGTCCACCGCGGAGGGACGCGGCCAGACATACTGCGGCTGTGTAAACGCCTGGGCGATCTGACGGCTGCCGACGACCGTGCCATCGGCCCGGGTGATGAGCGAGCCTTCGGCCGTATCCGGAACGACAGCCTGCCCCACCGCCCAGACAGCGGTGGTATAGACGCCGACGCAGATGGCCATGGTGGCAACCGTGACGCGCAGGCTTGAGAGTAATGCGTTCATCGTCTGAGCTCCTGGATTATTTCATCGTGACGAAGTGATCGGCGATCGGGCCGAGCGTCGCCGCCGGGAAGAAGGTCAAGGCACCGACCACGAGAACGGTCATCGTCAGCATGCCGGCAAAGGTGCCGTCCTCGACGCTGAGCGTGCCGCTCGATTCCGTTGCGCGGCGCTTGGTCGACAGCGAACCGATAATGGCAAGCGGCAGGATGATCGGGATGAAGCGGGCAAGCAGCATCACCAGGCCGGTGGCGACATTCCACGGCACGGTGTTGTCGCCGAGACCTTCAAAGCCGGAACCGTTATTGGCGGTCGCAGACGAGAACTCGTAGAGGATCTCGCTGAAGCCATGCGGTCCGATGTTGTTGAGGGTGCCGGCACCCCAGGCTGTGGCGGCAAAGATTGCCGTCCCGACCAGAATGAAGAAGCCGTGGGCAATCAGCGCCATCATGGCGAACTTCACCTCGCGCGCCTCGACCCTCCAGCCGAGATATTCCGGCGTGCGGCCGATCATCATCCCGGCAATGAACACGGCGACGATCATGTAGACGAACATGTTGATCATGCCGACGCCGATACCGCCGAAGTCTTCGTTCAGCCACATGCCGATCATCGGCATCAGGCCGGTCAGCGGGTTGAGGCTGTCGTGCATGGCGTTGACCGAGCCGTTGCTGGTCGAGGTGGTGACGACGGCCCAGAGCGGACCGGCCGCCGCGCCAAAGCGCAGTTCCTTGCCTTCGAGATTGCCGACATCCTGGGTGATCGGCAGGCTTTCGAACGCCCGGGTGGGCGTGCTTTCAAAGCTGACCGCACCGACGATGCGCACCGACATCAGCACCAGCATGACGACGAAGAGAACCGAGGCATGACGCATGCGGCCGATGATGCGGCCGAACATCCACACGCAGGCCATCGGAATGATGACGATGGCGAAGGTCGAAAGCACATTGGTCCAGAAGCCGGGATTTTCGAAGGGATGCGTGCTGTTGGGGCCAAAGAAGCCGCCGCCATTGGTGCCTAGCTGCTTGATCGAGACGAAGGCGGCGACGGGACCGCGCGCAATGGTCTGCTGCACGCCTTCAAGCGTCGTTGCGACGGCCGAGCCGTTGAACGTCATCGGCATCCCGCCGATGACCATCAGGATGGCGACGACAAGGGCAAGCGGCAGGAGGACGAGGAAGGTGGCCCGCTGCACGTCGACGAAGAAGTTGCCGAGCTGGCGTCCGGCAAGGCCGCGCGCGAGAGCTGTCAGCGCAGCCATGCCCGTGGCGGCGGAGACGAACTGCAGCCACATCATGGCCGACAGCTGCGACATGTAGCTCATCGCCACTTCGCCGGAATAGTGCTGAAGGTCGGTATTGGCCGTAAAGGACGAGACCGTGTTGAAGATCAGGCTGCCCTCGAGTGCGCCCTTGCCGTCCGGGTTGAACGGCAGATAGGGCTGCAGGGCAAGCACCGCGAAGGCGACGACGAACATCACCAGGTTGAACATGAGAAGCGCAAGCGCGTAGCGCTTCCAGTCCTGGTTCTCACGCGAACCGCCGAGCGACTGCAGGAAGGCGGTGATGCCGTTGGTTTTGCCCGACCCTGTTTGAGGATCCATGGCCCAGGTCATGTATCGGCCAAGTGGCCAGGAGAGGAGCGCCGTACCCGCCAGCAGCAGGACGACGAAGAGGATGGCTTGTGTCATTGGAATAGCTCCGGCGTCCGTTTCAGGCTCTGTCGAGGGCGGAGATCAGGGCAAAGAGAAGCCCGAAGACCGCCAGACCGAGGAGGAAGTAGAGAATGATCATGAGGGTAGGTCCCAGGGTTCAGGCGAGGTTGAGGGCAGAGACGATCACGTCGATCACCTTGATGCCGACGAAGGGCACGATCAGTCCGCCGAGCCCGTAGACGAGCAGGTTGCGGCGAAGCAGCGGCCCTGCCCCGATCGGCCTGTAGGCGACGCCTTTGAGTGCGAGCGGGATCAGCGCGATGATGATCAGCGCATTGAAGATGATCGCCGACAGGATGGCGCTTTGCGGGGTTGCCAGTCCCATGATGTTGAGTGCGCCAAGCTGCGGATAGAGCGTCACGAACATCGCCGGAATGATCGCGAAATACTTTGCGACGTCGTTGGCGATCGAAAACGTGGTGAGCGACCCGCGCGTCATCAGCAGCTGCTTGCCGATCTCGACGATCTCGATCAACTTGGTGGGATCGCTGTCGAGATCGACCATGTTGCCAGCCTCGCGGGCGGCGACCGTGCCGGTGTTCATGGCCACCCCGACATCGGCCTGTGCGAGCGCCGGTGCATCGTTCGTGCCGTCTCCGCACATCGCCACCAGCTTGCCCTTGGCCTGCTCCTCGCGGATCAAGGCCAGCTTCATTTCAGGCGTTGCCTGGGCAAGAAAATCGTCGACGCCCGCTTCGGCGGCAATCGCGGCCGCGGTCATCGGGTTGTCGCCGGTGATCATCACCGTGCGGATACCCATCTTGCGCAGTTCCGAGAACCGCTCTCGGATGCCACCCTTGACGATGTCCTTGAGCTGGATGATGCCCAGCAGCTTTCCATCGCGCGAAACGGCGAGCGGCGTGCCGCCTGCCCTGGCAATGTCGTCGGCAATCGCCTGGGCCTCTCTGGAGACGGCGTCGGAGATCACAGGACCGCCGGCCACCGCATTGAGATGGATGGACTTGAGGATGGAATCGACCGCACCCTTGCGGATCGACGATCCGTCCATGTCGACGCCGCTCATCCGGCTCTGTGCCGTAAAGGGAACGAAGGTCGCGTTGAGGCTGGCCATGTCGCGGGCGCGGATTCCGTATCTGTCCTTGGCCAGCACCGTGATCGAACGGCCTTCCGGCGTTTCGTCGGCGAGCGACGCCAGCTGTGCGGCATCGGCGAGTTCCTGCTCCGAGATACCCCGGATCGGAAAGAACTCGGTCGCCTGGCGGTTGCCGAGTGTGATCGTCCCCGTCTTGTCGAGCAGCAGCGTATCCACGTCGCCGGCGGCCTCGACCGCGCGACCGGACATGGCCAGCACGTTGAAGCGCACCAGCCGGTCCATCCCGGCAATGCCGATGGCCGACAAAAGCGCCCCGATCGTCGTCGGGATCAGCGTCACGAACAGCGCCACCAGCACGATGATCGGGATCGCTCCACCGGCATAGGCTGCAAAGGCGGGAATGGTGGCGACGGCCATGACGAAGATCAGCGTCATCGCCGCAAGCAGGATGTTGAGGGCGATCTCGTTCGGCGTCTTCTGCCGTTCGGCGCCTTCCACCAGCGCGATCATGCGGTCGATGAAGGTGGAGCCCGCAGCCGCGGTGATGCGCACCCGGATCCAGTCGGAGAGGACCTGCGTGCCACCCGTGACGGCCGAGCGGTCGCCGCCGGATTCGCGGATGACCGGCGCGGACTCGCCCGTGATCGCCGCTTCGTTGACCGACGCGATCCCTTCGATGATCTCGCCGTCGGAAGGGATGATGTCGCCGGCCTCCACAAAGACGACGTCGCCGACCTTGAGGCTGTTGCCGGGCACCTCTTTCCAGCTCGTCCGGTCATTGCCGGACAACAGCTTGGCCTGCGTTTCGGTGCGCGACTTGCGCAGCGAATCCGCCTGCGCCTTGCCGCGCCCTTCCGCGACGGCTTCCGCGAAGTTTGCAAACAGCACCGTGAACCACAGCCAGAGAATGATCTGGAACGAGAAGCCAAGTCCCGACGCACCGACTGCAAGATCCTTGAGGAACAGGATCGTGGTCAGGACGGAGACAGTGGCGACCACGAACATCACCGGATTCTTGGCGAGTGTCCTGGGATCGAGTTTGGTGAAAGCACCGCCGATGGCGGGCATGAGGATCCGCGCATCCAGGATGCTGGCGGTCTTGGGCTGGCTCATGTGAGACCCCGAATATGATGGAATGAGAGTGAAGCTGGTTGTCAGCGCGTCTGGACGAGAAGCGAGATCAGCGCGGCAAGGCACACAGGTGCGGCAAGGACCGCGAGCATTCCCAAAATGCAGCTGGATCCCCGCAGGGTTCCTGTGGCGCTGGTGCGCGGAAGGATCGCCTGCCTGCAATGGCAAAGGAGCCTGTGCATGAGCGTCGCCCTAGAACCGCTCGGGACGCCAGAGCGCGTAGACGAGATAGACGGTGATGAAGAGCGTCACCGCACCGCTGAGAATATAATCGAAGGCCATGTCACACCTGTTTCTGATCAGCGCCGCGGCGGACGAGCCGCTGCGGCAGACCTAGAGATGCGCCCGATCCGCGTAGGAAATCGAGACGGCTCAACTGGGAAAGAAATAGGATTCCTATAGGAATCGCGGAGCGCTCGCGAAAAAGCGCCCTGCCGACGGATCACCCTTCGCCCTGGCCAATCACTCCGGGAGGGTCGAGGGTTGCGACGGGCGCCGTATCGGCACAGGCACATCCACCGCGGTATCGCTGGGCCAGGTCTGGATGACATGCACCTGCGCAGGGATCTGGTCGCGCAGATAGGTTTCCTGGCCCGGCAGTCCCATGGGGTAGAGCGCTTCCCGCTCCGCTTCATAGGCAGCGCTCTTATCCGTGCAGAGACGGATGCGCATGTCCTGCGGCGCGATTTCCGGGCGATTTTGAATGTCGTCCACGCGGCCTGCGGCAGCAAGCCGCCCCTCGAAGGCCTGGGTCAGATAATAGGCCGACCGTTCATCGCGCTCCCGCTCCGTGGTCGCGCCCAGAAGGATGATCATCATTCGCTGTGCGTTGCGCGTGGCAAGGCCGACGTAGTTGCGTCCCGATGCACACAGGAACCCGGTCTTCATGCCGATCGTCCCGCTGAAATGGGTCAGAAGCGCATTGTTGGACTTGATCTCCTTGCCGTCGATGGTGACGGAGGTCGCCTGGAAGAAGCGGCTATACTCGGGGAAGGCTCGGTCGACCTCCATCCCGAGGATCGCAAGATCGCGCGCCGTCGTCACATTGCTGCGGTTGAACAGGCCGTTCGGGCTGGCGAAATGCGTGCCGGTCATCCCGAGGCGGGCGGCATCGGTATTCATGCGGGCAACGAAAGCCGCCTCGTCGGAGGCGACTGCTTCGGCAAGCGCCACCGCCACATCATTGGCCGATGCGGTGAGTGCCGCAAACAGCGCATCTTCAAGCGTCATCGTCCGCCCGAAGGTCAGTCCGCTTTCCAGAAACGCCTGTTTCGTCGCGTTGCGCGTCATCATCACCGGCGTGGTCAGGGTCACTTCGCCGGCCCGAAGAGCTTCGAAGACGACAAGCGCCGTCATCAACTTCGTCGTCGAGGCCGGATACCAGGGCACCCCGGCATCCTCCTGATAGAGAACCTGGCGGCTTGCCGTATCGACGACCAGCACCGGCGTGGCATGGGCGGGCACTGCCGTGAAAAGGCCTGCGATAAACAGCGCTACTTTTGGCAGCCGCGCGGCCGAGAAAGGTCGGATCATGGGCCAGTCTCCTGGAGAAAGCGGTCCTCATGCCATGAGGCCCGGTGCAGGCACAAGCCTTTGCGACGATGTGACGCCGTAAAGTCGGCCACCACTGTCGCCGAAAAGTGGCAGGCTTTCGCTCGTCCGCTGCTAGCCAAAGCACCGCAGGATCATCGCCCCCTCGATCGTCTCGCCGGACGCAAGGAGCGCCACGTCGCCGTACCCGGCCAGGTCGCGGCGGTTGTGGACATCGGGCACATGGCTGACCGGCTCGACACAGAGGACGGGGAGGTTATCCGGCACATAGACCTGCAGGTTGGTGAGGGATCCCCTCGCCTGCATCGTCATCCGCACCCCTTCCGGGCGCCAGTCGATCGCGGCAGTCCCGGACGTCCAGCCCGCATAATGACGGTCGAACCACGGCATGGCTGAGACATTCACACCCGACGGGAACGACGGCCCTTCGTCAGCCGGGACCGGTTCGATCGCAAAGCCGCGTCCATCCCGCCCAAGCTGCGAGGTTGCTTCGAAGGTCAGCCATGTGTCCGCCGTCTTGCGGAACCACGGATGGAATCCGAGACCAAAGGGCAGGCTCTCTGTCGCCGTGTTGGTGAGGCGCAGCAGCAGTTCCACACCGAAGGAACCGAGGCTGATCTCCTGCGTCAGCGTATACGCGAAGGGATTGCCCGCCTCGGTAAAATCGTCGACCAGTATCAGGTGATCGTCTGTTGCTTCCACCAGTCTCCAGGCACGGTCGCGGGAAAAGCCGTGGATCGCGAGGTTCTCCTCTGGCCTGTTGAGAGGAAGCTGGATCGGGCCATCAGCGAAGGGAAACCGACCGCCATCGAGCCGGTTGGCAAACGGCACCATCACGAAGCAGCCGCCGGTTCTGGCCGCGATCGCCGGCGGACACGGATGCAGGATTTCGAACCAGGTGCCATCAGGCTTCAGCCACCCGAGAGAAGTGAGACTGGCACCGTGTTCGACATCGACCGTCAGATCATAGCCATGCGCCGTGAGGTGATGAACGGTCGCCGTCTCCCCTGACACGGTCAGAACCCCCGCATGCGGTGGACCGGCGTGCCCGCCACTGCCGACTGCGCCACCAATACGCTGCCAGCAAGCGGATAGCGCTCGAGCACCTCGGCCGAAAGATAACGATGCGAGGTCACCAGCAGGGTTTTCAGGTCCGGCCCGCAAAAGCATGGCATGGTCGGCGCTGGGACCGGCAGCGCGTGTTTGTGGACCACTGTACCGTCGGGCGCATACTGGTTGAGGCAGCCGGCCGACACCCCGGCACTCCAGTAATTCCCGTCGCAATCGACCGCCCCGCCATCCGGCCGCCCGTCTGTCTCGCCCGGTTCCGCGATGCGCAACCCCTCGCCCATCTCGCCGGTTGCGGCGTCGAAACCGTGCCGTTCGATCCATCTCCCACCGGAGTCCGAATGGTACAGGATACCGCCATCCGGCGACCAGGCGAGACCGTTGGAAATGATGAGGCCCGCTTTCTTTTCGACCATGCGGCCGTTAGCGCCGATCCGGTAGAGCGAACAGATCGCCTCTCGCTGCGCCCGCTGATCCGTCGTGCCGACCCAGAACGCGCCGTCCGGGCCGACCTTGCCATCATTGAGCCGGTTGGTCGAAAGCTCCCCCTCAAGCCGCGCGAGCGGTTGAGAAACGCCGCTGTCGGGATCGAATAGGATGACCTCACGGGTGAGCGCCACGACGAGCCTGCCGCTCTCGCACAAACCGATCGAGCAGACGTTGTCCCCGAGCACCCATTCCCGGATGATGCCCTCCCCAAGCCGCAGGGCTAGAAGCTGGCCGGTCGGGATATCGCAGAGAAAGACGAGCCCTCGCCGGTCGTCCCACACCGGGCTTTCGCCAAGCGCAAGGCTGACACCATCGATGGGCTCGAAGTGCAGCATCAGAGGTCACCCACCGACGTCTTGCGGCGCTGAACGTCCGGATTGTCGAGCACGTAGTCGCTTAGCTCCAGCCCCAGCCCTGCTCCCTCGAAGGGATAGATCATCCCCTTCTCGATCCGCGGCATCACTGTGACCAGATCGCGGTACCAGGTGGAATAATAGGCCCGCACCGATTCCTGGAAAACGGCATTCGGCGCATTCAGCGACAGATGGATCGAGGCCGCAAACACCACGGGGCCCGTGCAGTCATGCGGTGCAATGGGCCGCTGAAAGGCTTCCGCCATGGAGGCGATCTTCTTGGCTTCGCTGAGGCCCCCGCACCAGGAGATGTCGAGCATCACATAGTCCACCGCGTTCTTGCGCAAGAGCTCGACGAATTGTGCCCGCGTCGCCAGCGTCTCGCTGGCGCAGACAGGCAGCCCGGAGCGCTGCGCATAGACGGTGAGCGCTTCGGTATCCTGCATCTTGATCGGATCCTCCATCCAGAAGGGCCGGAATTGCTTGATCTCGCGGGCGATCGCCAGCGCCGACGGCAGGTCCCACATGGAATGCAGCTCGACCATGACCTCCATCCGGTCGCCGACGGCATCGCGGATCTTGCGAAACGGCTCGAGACCTTTTTCCAGATCGTCCCGGTGGATGAAGTTGCCGCCGCCCGCCACCGCGAACGGATCGAGCGGCCAGATCTTCATCGCCGTAATGCCTTCGGAGAGCAGGCTCTCGGCCAGCGCGCCGGCATCCTTGGTAAAGGCGACCTGGTCGTCGTAGGGCCCTTGAGTCTCGTCGGCATCGCCGATGTAGCGGCGCGCACCACGGCTGTTGTAGGAATAGCCGGCGCAGGTGTTGTAGGTGCGGATCGACGGGCGAGACAGCCCGCCGAGCAGCTGGTGGATCGGCTGGTTGGTAACCTTGCCGAAGATGTCCCACAGCGCGATATCGACCGCCGACGCCGCGCGGATTTCGACGCCCGAGGAGCGGAAGCCCACATAGGTCTCGGTCAGCAGCTTGGAGATGCGGTCAATATGCAGCGGGTTCTGGCCGATCAGCGCCGGCGCCACCTCCGAGTGGATATAGGCGGCGACGGCATTCGTGCCCCGGAAGGTTTCCCCAAGCCCGATAATGCCTTCATCGGTGTGCACATGCAGCCAGAGGATGTTGTTGAGGCTGGGAAGCTGGATCGTCTCGAGCGCAGTGATTTTCATCGGATCTTCCGGATAAGCGGGATGGACCGGCGTGTCGAACGCCGGCCGGGAGGCATCAGTGGGCGTTGGACGACTGGTTGCCGCGGGCAACGATCTGCGTCGGATTAACGAAGCGGAGCGCGACCAGCAGCCAGACAAGCGTCGACACCATGTAGATGACGGCCATGGCATCGATCGACTGCACGGCCCGCACGCCCGAGGCAAACACCGCGTAATAGAGCGAGACAACAAGCGTCTGGCTGGTCGGCCCGGCGGTCAGGAAGGTCAGCTCGAACATAGCAACCGTGCGCACCAGCACCAGCAGCAGCGAGGCGAGGATGCCCGGGATCAGCATCGGCATCAGCACATGCACGAAGAGCTTGAACGTGCCGGCGCCGAACACCCGTGCGGCCGCTTCCACCTTAGGGTCGATCTGCTCGATGAAGGGGATCATCACCAGGATGACGAAGGGCACCGTCGGCACGAGATTGGCAAGCACCACGCCCCAGAAGGTTCCGCCGACGTTGAACTGGTAGAGCACGGTCGCAAGCGGGATGCCGAAGGTGATCGGCGGTACCAGCAGCGGCAGCAGGAAGAGAAACATCACCAGTTTCTTGCCCGGGAAATCCCGTCGCGCCATCGCATAGGCGGCCGTCACGCCGAGCAGGCCGGAGAGTGCCACGACCGTGAACGCGATCTGGAAGGTCACGAACAGCACGGGTCCCAGCTGGAATTCCTGCCAGGCGGACGCATACCAGTTGAGCGTAAAAGCATTTGGCAGCCAGGTGCCGAGCCAGCGTGTGCCAAGCGAGGAGACGATCACCGTCGCGATGATGGCAAGCACGTTGAGCACGAAGAAGATGGTGATGGCCCAGACCGCGGTGATCCAGAGTTTGGCGCCGATGGTGGTGTCGCGGATCATGGCTTCAGCCTTTCCCGCCACTGGTGGCGCCACGGTAGAAGAGGTTGCGGACGACGAGCACGATCAGCACGATGCAGAGCTGGACGACCCCCATGATCATGGCAATCGCTGAGGCCATGGTGAAATCATACTGCTCGAAGGCCGCCTGGGCGGCCGCAATCGAGATGACGCGGGTGGGGCCCGACGGTGCACCCAGAAGCACGGCCGACGGAAACACCGCGAACGCCTGCACGAAGGTGAGGCAGAAGGCGATCGCCAGCCCCGGCACCAGAAGCGGCAGCATGACATGGCGGAACCGCTGCCAGGCCGAAGCGCCATGGGTGGCGGCTGCTTTTTCAAGCCCCGGGTCGATGCCCGTCACATAGGACAGCGTCAGCAGGAAGGTGAACGGAAACACCGTGATGATCAGCGACAGAAACACGCCCCAGTAATTGTTGGTGAGTTTCAGCGGCGAGCTGATGATGTGGAGAAGCATCAGCGATCGGCTGAACCAGCCTTGCGGGCCGAGATAGTTCAGCATGCCCTGCGCCACCAGAACCGTCCCGAGCGTGATCGGCAGCACGAGCAGCGTGGTCAGCAGACGCTGCCGCCTCACCAGCCGCACCCGCATCGCGACTGGCACCGCGACGAAGACGCTCAAAAGGGTCACCGGGACCGCAAGGCGAAGGGTCGCGGCGATTGTGTTGTAGAGATAGGGGTCGGAGAAGAAGGTGATGTAGTTGGCAAACATGCCGCCTTCGCGAATGGGCGCGAAGGAGAGCAGCAATCCGTAGATGAACGGATAGATGAAGATCGCCAGCACGAAGAGGACGGACGGCAGGACCAGCAGGGTGACGCCGTCAATGCCGCGCAGCGCAAGCTTCTGGCGAAGCGAGGTGGTGTCCTGGGGTGTGGAAGAGGTCATGGCCATCTCCTCAGGCCGCAAACACGAGTGCGCGGGCCGGGTCGATCGACAGCGACACGGTGCTGCCGGGTGCCGCCGCGTGATCGGCGTGGAAAATGATCTCCACCCCGTCCGGCGTTCTAGCGATGCCGACATATTCGCGGCCGCGGTATTCGATCGCCTCGACCGTCACGGGAACGCCGCCGGGCGCCCCATCGGACAGCGTCACATCATCGGGACGAACGGCAAGAACCGCCGACTCCCCCGGCTGCAGGTCTTCGGCAACCGTGCCCGAGACGGAAAAGGAGCCGGCCGAAACCGTGGCGCGTTCGCCTTGCCGCGAGACGACTTTGCCGGCGAAACGGTTGCGGAACCCCATGAATTCGGCGACGTCCAGATGCGCCGGGCGCTCGTAGAGCTCATGCGGCGTGCCAACCTGGCGGATGGCGCCGTCGCGCAGCACCACAATCCGGTCGGCCAGCGACAGCGCCTCGTCCTGGTCGTGGGTGACGTAGATGGTCGTCGCCTTCATCTGATTGTGGATGCGGCGGATTTCGGCGCGCATCTCAAGGCGCAGCTTGGCGTCGAGATTGGACAGCGGCTCGTCCATCAAAACCAGCGGCGGCTCGATGACGATGGCGCGGGCAATCGCCACGCGCTGCTGTTGCCCGCCGGAGAGCTGGCCGGGCAGCTTTTCCGCCTGGCCCTGAAGGCGCACCAGCGCCAGCGCTTCGTCCACCTTGGTGTCGATCTCGGCCTTCGGCCTCGAGCGCATCTTGAGGCCGAAGCCGATATTCTTACGCACGCTCATATGCGGGAAAAGAGCGTAGTTCTGGAACACCATGCCAAAGCCGCGGTCTTCCGGCTTGAATTGGTCGATCCGCTTGTCGTCGATATAGATCCCGCCGCCCGTCGTGGACAGGAGGCCGGCAATGCAGTTGAGAGCAGTGGACTTGCCGCAGCCGGAAGGGCCAAGAAGCGCGATGAACTCGCCCTTCTTGATCGACAGACTGATGTCGCGCAAGGCGTTGAGCGCTCCGAACGAGCGGCTCATCCGGTCGAGGCGGATTTCATTGAATGGCATGGAAGCGAGCTGCATCGATCGGCCTCGTCATGGGAGAACATGGCCCCGTGGAGCGGAGGCCATGTGTATCCGGATATGTGTCTTGTTACTTGGCGACCGCTGCGACGTCTTCGTCCCAGCGGCGGAAGGCAACTACCAGGGCTTCCGGCTCGAGCGGCAGCTCGACCGGATTGTTCTTGATCCAGTCGTCGTATTCGGGACGGCCGAACTCGGCGATGGCATCCTGGCTGGCCTTGGGCGCCATCGAAAGCGGAACATCCTTCACGGCTGGGCCCGGATAGAAATAGCCCTTGTCATAGGTGATGGCCTGCTGTGCCGGCTGCAGCATGAAGGTGATCATGTCCAGAATGACGGCGAGCTTTTCGTCCGAGATGCCCTTGGGAACGCTGATGTAATGCGCGTCGCAGACCCAGTGGAAACCCTCGAGCGTGCCGATGGCGGCCTCTTTCGGGACCACGCCGAGAACGCGCGGATTGATGTCCCAACCCGTCGTGGTCACCGTCATGTCGCGGGTGCCTTCGCCGAATTCCTTCATCAGCGCGCCGGTGCCCGCGGGGTAGTATTCGATGTTCTTGTGCAGTTCCTTGAGGAAGGTCCAGGTCTTGTCCCAGCCCTTGACAGGATCCTTGGGATTGCTGTCCTTCAGAAGGTAAGGCAGGCCCATCAGGAAGGTGCGGCCCGGGCCGGAGTTGGCCGGCCGTGCATAGATGAACTTGTTGGGGTTCTGCCTAGTCCAGTCGAGCAGTTGTTCGGCCGTCTTCGGCACGCTCTTGACCTTGGCCGGCATGTAGCCGAGCAGCGGGCCGGACGGGTAATAGGTGATGGTGACACCGCGTCCCTTGGAAAGCCCCTGCATGCGGTAAGCCGGTTCCTGGTAGATCGCCTTCAGATCCGGCAGGCCGTTATCCTTCATCGAGGCGATATCGACCCACATGTCTTGTGCAAGGCCCGCCGACAGCGCGTCGGGTCCGATCAGCACGACGTCGATATCCAGGCGCTTGGCGGCCTGCTGGGCCTTGATCTTGCCCGGCAGTTCCGGCGAGGTCGCCTTGGTGAACGTCATGCGCGACACAAGGTTGGGCTTTGCCGCCGCATAGGCGTCGAAGGCTCCCTGCGTCAGCGCCAGATTGCCGGCCGCATCAACGATGTTGAGCGTGACGGGCGACGTGGGCAGCGGCAGGCCAGCCGCCATGGCCCGGATGGACGAGAGCGTCATGGCAGCAGTGCTGGCGGCGGCAACGCCCAGGAAGCCGCGGCGCGAAAATTTCGGGTACATCATTGTTCCTCCTCACCAAGCCTGACTTAAACGTATCGGCGCAGGCGTGCCGGCATCGGTAGTCCCCCCTTGCCGCTTACGCGGGAATGGCCTCCCAGCCTTCAAGGATTGCTTCGAGAGCTTTGCGGTCCTCGCCATCGAGCTTGGTCAGCCCCGGCAGGCGAACAGGTCCGACACTGTCCCCACGCAGCATCAGCGCCTCCTTGACCACGGTGACGTTGGCACCGTTGTTGAATTTCGCCCGCAGCGCTTCGAAACCGGCGATCGGCGCGACCAGCGTCCGGGCCCGGCCGTAGTCTCCTGCCTCAAGCGCCATCCAGATCGCCATCGACCGGGCCGGATCCACATTCACCAGCCCCGACGTAAAGCCCTTGGCGCCGAGCGCGTAGAAGGGAGCAGCCCAGCCTTCCGCGAGACCGCAGATCCACACCGCATCCGTTCCCTCCGTTGCGCGGACGCATTCGGAAAACAGCATCATGTCGGTCGACGCGAACTTGACGCCGGCAATGTTCGGATGCGTGGCGATACGCGCCAGATCGTGGACGGCCATGGCGTTGGAGCGCACATAGGCAACCAGCGGCAGCTCAGACGCTTCGGCAATGGCGATAAAATAGTCGGCCTGGGTCTTCGGCGCCGCAAAGGGGTCGAGCGGATGATGGACCATCACGCCTTGCGCGCCTTCCCGCTTGGCAGACTGGGCCGTCGCGATCGCTTCGCCGATCGAGCGTCCGGCAGCTGCGGTGACGGCGGCCTTGCCGTCTGCCGCGCCGACGCAGATCGCCTGCAGGCGCAACACTTCCTCGTGCTGGAGGCTGTAGAACTCGCCCGTATTGCCGCCGGTGACAATATTATGGATGCCGGCATCGGCGATGCGGCGAATGATCTTGCCGGTCAGCTGGGGCTCGATAGCGCCGTCCTGATCGTAGGCAGTCACATGGACGCCAGAGATCCCTCCGAGCGCCTGCTTGTAGTCACGGATATTCATGTCCGCTCTTTCTGATCTTCGGATTGAGACACGCGGATGAGATGCTTCTCACCCGATCGGATGACGTGATCGCGCATCCGCTGTTCAGCAAGCTCCGGCTTGCGCTCTGCAATGGCGTCGGCGATGGCTTCGTGCTCCTCGACGGCGAGAAACCGCTCACGCTCTTCCGACAGCACACTGAGACGCGCCGTGTGATTGTAAATGCTCTGACCACCCTGCAGGCGACGCAAATAGGCGCAGCCCGAGGCCTCGTGGATGACGTCGTGGAACTGCTCGTTGAGATTGATGAGCTCCAGCACATCCACTGTTTCAAGCCCCGTGCGCATCTCGACGAGAAGCGCCCGCATCCGCAGGATCTGCTCCTCGGAGACCCGTTTTGCCGCCTGCCGCGCGATCATGCTTTCGATCGCCGCGCGGGCCAGCATCATCTCCTCGGCCTGCGCCGGATCGAACGTCACATAGATCCCGCGACGCGGTTCGGACCTCACCAGCCCTTCGGCCTCGAGCACCCGCAACGCCTCCTTGAGCGGCGTCGTGCTGATACCAAGGCTGCCAGCGAGCTGGCGCTCGTTAAGCTTTTCCCCGCTCTTCAGCTTGCCGGACAGAATGGCATCCCGAACGAGGCCATAGACGTGGCTGCGCAGACTTTTCAGGAAGGCCGGCTCAACCGGCAAAAGCACGTCTTCGCGTCCCATCTGCCCACTTTCCTTCATAACAAGGCTCGATCTAGCATTCGGAATTTGATATTTCAACTGAAATCTGAAATGTGATATATCAGATGATGCCACAAGTGCGGCGGGACGGAATGGGTCGGGAGGAGCGGTTGCCAAGACCGTCCGATCCTTCGAAAAAACACGCAGGTTGAACAGGTCGGGAAGAGCAGCATGACAAAAGAAGCCGCGGATCTCAGAAGCGCACGCTGGTTTGCGCCGGATGATCTTCGTTCGTCGGGACATCGCTCCCGGATGATGCAGATGGGCTATGATGCCAGGGACTGGGGCAAGAAGCCGATCATCGCCATCCTCAACACCTGGTCGGACCTCAACGCCTGCCACGCCCATTTCAAGGATCGGGTCGAGCATGTGAAGCGCGGCGTCATCCAGGCGGGAGGCTTTCCGGTCGAGCTTCCGGTCCAGTCGCTGTCCGAAAGCGCGCTGAAGCCCACATCCATGCTCTATCGCAACCTGCTGGCCATCGAGACGGAGGAGATGCTGCGCGCCCACCCGGTGGATGGCGCGGTCCTGATGGGTGGTTGCGACAAGACGACGCCTGGACTGGTGATGGGAGCGGTCAGCGCAGGCCTGCCGATCATCTACCTGCCCGCGGGCCCCATGCTGCGCGGCAACTACCGCGGCGAGTGGCTTGGGTCCGGATCCGATGCCTGGAAGTTCTGGGACGAGCGCCGCGCCGGCACGATTTCGGAAGAGCAGTGGACCGGTGTCGAGGAAGGGATCGCCCGCTCCTACGGGCATTGCATGACCTTCGGCACCGCGAGCACGATGACGGCGATCGCCGAGGCGCTCGGCCTGACGCTTCCCGGCGCAAGCTCGATCCCGGCGGCCGACGTCAACCACATGCGCATGAGCACCCGCTGCGGTCGGCGGATCGTTGACATGGTCTGGGAGGAACTGACCCCCGACAAGATCATCACCCCGGACGCCGTGCACAATGCCGTCACGGTCGCCATGGCGACCGGCTGCTCCACCAATGCCGTCATTCACCTGATCGCCATGGCGCGAAGGGCGAATGTCCCCTTGTCGCTGGACGATCTCGACACGGCAGGCCGCACCACGCCGGTGGTTGCCAATATCCGGCCCTCTGGCGACAAATACCTGATGGAGGACTTCTACTACGCCGGCGGCCTGCGGGCGTTGATGGGAGAGATCCGGGATCTGCTGAAACTCGACGCGATGACCGTCAGCGGCGTGTCTCTTGGAACGACCTTGGAGGGTGCCGAGGTCTTCAACAGCGACGTAATCCGCCCCCTGAGCAATCCGATCTATCCGGAAGGCTCTCTCGCGGTGCTGAGGGGAAACCTCGCGCCGGATGGATGCGTCATCAAGCCCTCGGCCTGCGAACCGCGCCTGCGCGTCCATGAAGGTCCGGCGCTCGTCTTCGACAGCTATCCGGAAATGAAGGCGATGATCGACCGCGACGACCTCGACGTGACGGCAGACCATGTCTTGATCCTGCGCAATGCAGGCCCCAAGGGCGGGCCCGGCATGCCCGAATGGGGCATGCTTCCCATCCCGAAGAAGATCCTGAAGCAGGGTTTCCGCGACATGCTGCGGATATCTGATGCCCGCATGTCCGGCACCAGCTACGGCGCCTGCATCCTGCATGTGGCACCCGAAGCGCATATCGGCGGACCACTTTGCCTGGTGCGCACCGGCGACATCATCCGCGTCGATCTGCCCAACCGCTCCATCGACATGCTGGTCGACGAAGAGACGCTCGAGCGCCGCCGCGCCGAGTGGATCGCGCCGGCCGACAGATACGAGCGCGGCTACGGATGGATGTTCAGCAAGCACATCAAGCAGGCCAATGAGGGATGCGACTTCGACTTCCTCGAAAGCCAGTTCGGCAAGACGGCCGGCGAACCCGACATTTACTGAGGTGGAGACACGATGACCGATTACGTTCTTTCCGACGCGACGCGCAGAAAATTCGAAGCCGTGAGCTGCGCGACGCTCTGCACCGCGCTCTTCAAGCGTGGCCTCCGCAGCCAGTTCATCCAGGATGTTCGGCCGCTTTCGCAAAAGGCCGCAAACATGGTCGGCCAGGCCTTCACCCTGCGCTACATCCCGGCCCGCGAGGACATCAATACGCTGGCCGTCTTCCAGGATCCGAACCATCCGCAAAGGGCGGCCATCGAGCAGTGCCCTCCCGGCCACGTCCTGGTGATGGACAGCCGCAAGGATGCCCGTGCCGCCTCCGCAGGCTCGATCCTGGTGTCGCGGCTGATGGTGCGCGGCGCAGCCGGCGTCGTCACCGACGGCGGGTTTCGCGACAGCCCGGAAATCGCCGAGCTTTCGATCCGCGCCTATCACAACCGCCCGTCGTCACCGACCAACCTCACGCTCCATCAGGCACTCGACATCAACGTGCCGATCGGCTGCGGCGACGTGGCTGTCTGGCCGGGCGACGTGGTGGTGGGCGACAATGAAGGCGTGACCATCATTCCGGCGCATCTGGCAGACGAGATTGCAAACGAGGCTGTGGAAATGACCGCCTTCGAGGATTTCGTCACGGAAGAAGTCTTGAACGGTCGATCCATCATCGGCCTTTATCCGGCAACCCGCGAAGAAACTAGGGAAGACTTTTTGCGCTGGCGACAGGCCAAAGGCCGATGAGCAACCCTTTGCCCTCTTTCAGCCACCGAGGATGACGAGAGGGTGAAGGATCGGTTCGTTGGCGTCGTGAGGAGTGCGTGGCTGGGGCGCCAGGATTCGAACCTGGGAATGCCGGTACCAAAAACCGGTGCCTTACCGCTTGGCGACGCCCCAACATCGGCCCGAGCAATCGGGGCCGTGCCGTGCTCTAGCAAAGCGCATCGGGCCCGGCAATCATGCGTTGGGCTTTTTTTCGTGCAACGCCGCTGAAAACCTGAGGGAGCGGCGGCGCGCCCGTTGCGGAACTTCGCCTGAACCAGGACGTTCGCCAGGAGAGTTTCAGACAGGAGCATCACCTATGGCCGAAGACAAGAGCGCACAGGAAGCCGTTGAAAACGTCGACACGACGGCAAAGCCCAAGGACAGCCCCGCCGCCGGTCCGCATGCTAAGAAAGAGCTGACGGACATGGACAAGACGCCCGGCACCGGCTCCCTCCCCGACCCTGACACCAAGGAGACCGACGCCAGCTCCGGCTGAATGCTGCCAGGCGAAGGCTCCGCTGCGACGCCATGGCGCTTGCCGGTCAAGGCTGCGGGCATTAACACCGCCTGATCAGCATGGGGATGACGGCGGTAATGACAGGCGAGACCATCACGCTCTATGACGCGATCGGCGGCGAGGCGACCGTCCGGGCGCTCGTCCGTCGGTTCTACCACCTCATGGACACGCTACCCGAAGCGGCTCATTGCCGCGCCGTGCATCCGCCAAGCCTCTCCGGCAGCGAGGCCAAGCTCTACGATTACCTGACAGGCTATCTCGGCGGGCCGCCGATCTACGTCGAAAAGCACGGTCACCCGCGGCTCCGCTCGCGCCACTTCGGCGCGGAGATCGGACCGCAGGAGCGCGACGAATGGCTGCTCTGTTTCCGCCTCGCCATGGTCGAGACAATCGACAATCCAAAGCTGCGAGAGATCATCTGGCCGCCGGTCGAGCGCCTCGCCTTCCATATGCAGAACAAGGAATAGCAACTTGGAAAGACTCGCCAATCTGCGGCCGTTGATTCTGTTTGTGAGCGGGCTGATGGGCTCGTCCGGCGTGGCGCTTGCCGCAGCGGCAAGCCACGGCGGCGACACGCATTTTCTGGGCTCCGCATCGACCATGTGCCTTGCCCATGCGCCGGTTCTCCTGGCCCTGTGCCTGGGTCACGCAGCACTGCGCACGGCGATGCCGGCAGCGCTGGTGCTGGCGCTTGGGACAATCCTGTTTGCCGCCGATCTGGTCTCTCGCCATTATCTCGGCGACCGGGTTTTCCCCTTGGCAGCACCACTTGGCGGCTCGATGATGATCCTCGGCTGGCTGATCATCGCCGCTGGCGCCTTTCTGCGCACTCGCTCGATCCGCTAAATCGATTCCGGCCGACGCAGCGGCAGAACGGTCGCGTCCGCCCTTCCTGTCGCCGCGTCACTGCTCGGATCGCGACGCACGGCAGCTCTGGAAATCGCTTTTGGGAAAGCCAGCACATTGTCGCCAGTCCCGGCGTCTTCGCCCCTTCCGGCCTGCCCCGAAAGCAGCGCGTAAAGTTCGGGCACCAGCCCGTCGCCATTCTGTTCGGCAAGCTTGTGCAAGCCGATCAGCAGGCTTCCGTCATAAGGTTCTCCGGTGGTCATCATTGCGGTCCTTCATGGTCTGCAGCGCCCGCTCCAGGCTGGATTTCGAACCGTTGCGAAGCGGCACGAAAGCGACGCCAAACTTCTTGCAGCCGGTCTTCACCCGCAAACAGGCATCATGGCTGATACAGTCGATGGGGCAGAACACGCAGTCGACGGATGGCAGCACCGTATCGATCCGGGAGACGGCCTCGCGCAAACCGCCGTCATGGTGGATGAGCTCCGCCCCGTGCTTGCTGGCGATCTGGCGCAGATGCGCCACCTGGCAGTCACGTCCGCCGACATAGAGGAAGCTCTTGACGTCGACGACGCCAGGGCCCCGACCCGCGCTCGCCTCTTCGCCCGAAACAACTGGCGCCGCTGCCTTTGCAACCTGCACCACCCTGCCCTTGTGCTTCTTCGCCATGCTGCTCCTCATTGGCTCGCGGCTCCCCGTGGAGCCCGATCGAGGCCAAGCTATCAAACTTGAGTGCTTTGCACAAGTTTAAATTTCAGCCCTTTTGCCTCGGTGATTCAGCAGCTTCCAGCGCCAATCTTTTACCGTTTGATAAATTTTTTGGCTGTGTTACCGTTTGCCCAATAGTTGTCCATAATCCAAAAAGAGGGAACAGGGATGGATCGACTGGGAAATGGAATTGAAGCCGGCAGGCTCGCGCCTGGCGAATACGAAACGAACTTCGCGGACCTCCATCCGCGGCTCGACAGGCACGAGGCGCTGGTCGCCGCCGACCGCTGTTACTTCTGCTACGACGCGCCGTGTATGACGGCCTGTCCCACCGCCATCGATGTCCCGCTGTTCATCCGGCAGATATCGACAGGCAACCCGCTGGGCTCCGCCAAAACGATCTTTGACCAGAACATTCTGGGCGGCATGTGCGCCCGGGTCTGTCCCACCGAAACGCTCTGCGAGCAGGCCTGCGTGCGCAACACCGCGGAGGACCGTCCGGTCGAGATCGGCAAGCTCCAGCGCTATGCGACCGACATCGCCATGGAAACCAACCGCCAGTTCTATGAGCGTGCGGCCTCCACGGGCAAAACCATCGCCGTGGTCGGCGCCGGTCCGGCAGGCCTTGCAGCAGCCCATCGGCTGGCGCGCCATGGCCATGGAGTGGTCGTCTTCGATGCCCGGGAAAAATCCGGTGGCCTCAACGAATACGGCATCGCCACCTACAAGGCGGTGGACGAGTTCGCCCGGCGCGAGGTGGATTATGTCACCGCGATCGGCGGCATCGAGATCCGCAACGGCCAGGCGCTCGGTCGCGATTTTTCGCTGTCCGACCTGGGCGGGCGATACGATGCCATCTTCCTCGGCATGGGCCTCTCCGGGGTTAACGGCCTCAGCGTCGAGGGCGAGGATCTCCGGGGCGTCGATGATGCCGTGGACTTTATCGCCGTACTGCGCCAGTCCCCGGACAAGAGCCTCGTTCCCGTCGGCCGGCGCGTCGTCGTCATCGGCGGCGGCATGACGGCGATCGACGCTGCCATCCAGGCCAAGCTCCTCGGCGCCGAAGAGGTGACCATCTGCTACCGCCGTGGCAAGGACAATATGAATGCCTCCGGCTACGAACAGGACCTTGCCACCGCCAACGGCGTCATCATCCGCCACTGGCTCGCGCCGAAACGCATCCTGGGCGAGGACGGGCAAGTGACCGGCATCGAGGTCGAATACACCGCCATGCGCGACGGCCGACTGATCGGCACCGGAGAAACCGGCGTCATAGCCGCCGACCAGATCATGAAGGCGATCGGCCAGACCTTTGCCGCTTCGGGGCTCAGTGCCCTGCAGTTCGAGGGCGGTCGGATCGCCATTGACCTTGAGGGCCGCACCTCGATCGAAGGCGTCTGGGCCGGCGGCGACTGCGTCGGCCTTGGCGAAGACCTCACCGTCTCTGCCGTCGCCCAGGGAAGGGACGCAGCAGAAAGCATCAACCGAGCCTTGGTCGTGGCAGGACAGCCCGCCATGGCAGTCGCCTGAGGGGGAAGAAGATCATGGCTGATATCCGCAACACCTTCGTCGGCATCAAATCCCCCAACCCCTTCTGGCTGGCTTCGGCACCGCCCACCGACAAGGCCTACAATGTCGAACGCGCCTTCAAGGCCGGCTGGGGCGGCGTCGTCTGGAAGACGCTCGGCGAGGAAGGCCCGCCGGTCGTCAATGTCAATGGCCCGCGTTACGGCGCGATCTGGGGCGCCGACCGCCGTCTTCTGGGGTTGAACAACATCGAGCTGATCACCGACCGCGACCTCTACACCAACCTCACCGAAATGAAGCAGGTGAAGAAGAACTGGCCCGATCGTGCGGTCGTTGCGTCGATCATGGTGCCCTGCGAGGAGGCGGCCTGGAAGGCCATCCTGCCGCTGGTCGAGGAGACCGAGGTGGATGGCATCGAGCTCAACTTCGGCTGTCCGCACGGCATGTCGGAGCGCGGCATGGGCTCGGCCGTCGGCCAGGTGCCCGAATACATCGAGATGGTGGTGCGCTGGTGCAAGCAGTACACCCGCATGCCCGTCATCACCAAGCTGACGCCCAATATCAGCGACATCCGCCACCCGGCCCGCGCTGCAAAGCGCGGCGGCACCGACGCCGTATCGTTGATCAACACCATTTCGTCGATTGTCTCGGTGGATCTCGACAGCTTCTCGCCCAACCCCTCGATCGGCGGCAAGGGCAGCCACGGCGGCTATTGCGGCCCGGCGGTCAAGCCGATCGCGCTCAACATGGTGGCCGAAATCGCCCGCGACCCGGAAACCTACGGCCTGCCGATCTCTGGCATCGGCGGCGTCACCACCTGGCGGGATGCGGCCGAGTTCCTGGCGCTCGGCGCAGGCAACGTGCAGGTCTGCACCGCTGCCATGACCTACGGCTTCAAGATCGTCGAGGAGATGATCACCGGCCTCTGCGACTGGATGGACGCCAAGGGCCACCAGTCGCTCGACGATATCACCGGCCGGGCCGTACCAAATGTCACCGACTGGCAGTACCTCAACCTCAACTACATCGCCAAGGCGAAGATCGACCAGGATCTCTGCATCAAATGCGGCCGCTGCCACATTGCCTGCGAGGACACCTCGCACCAGGCAATTACCAACCAGGTCAATGGCTTGAGGCATTTTGAGGTGATGGAGGACGAATGCGTTGGCTGCAATCTCTGCGTCAATGTCTGTCCCGTCGAAAACTGCATCACGCTGGATGCTCTGCCGGCTGGCGCCCTCGATGAGCGAACCGGCAAGGTGGTGGACCCGACCTACGCCAACTGGACGCAGCACCCGAACAACCCGATGACGCGGGTGGCAGCAGAGTAACGACAAAGGGGCGGCGCGAGCCGCCCCTTTCGCACCATCATGAATGGGTCATCCCGCGGCAGCTACGCGGCCTGCGATCATCGCTGTTCAAAGCGTGTAGCCTGTTTTGCCCGCTTCGGCTTCCGCGAGCGGCGACGAGCTCCGGCGCAAGGTCATTGTACATCTTCCCGAAGCGGATCAGATCAAACTGGTCATAGAGCGTCATGTGATCTCCCCCACGATCTCGCGCCCAATCCTTCCTTAGCAACCATGCCGCACTTTAGCGGTAACGGAAATAGCATCTCCTGTTAACGCATGATTAGTTGAGCTGTGTCAGCATCTTAGGAAGGTCTCTTGAGCAAGCTCCGCAGCAGCTTCCTCGGGAGTTGTTCCGTTGTTCTGCTCTCGCTGCCTGGTGTTGGCTATGGTATTCAAAGACATATCGATTTCAAAGAAGATCGGCCTCGTGGTCGTGGTGATGGGCCTTTCCTCGCTGATCATTGCAGGCATTTCCGGCTTTGGTCTTTATGGACTGCAGAAGGCGATGACGTCAGTCGGCGCCGAGGAAGAAGTTGCCCGCGAGGCCATGGACCTGCGCGTGGACATCATCGCCATCAGCCGGATGACCTATCAGCTCGCTTCCGAGCCGGCCCGCGCCAAGGACTTCCGTGCCGATGCCGAGAAGCGCAGCACCGAGATGCTCGCGCGCCTGCCCAAGATCGAATCCACCGCCGATGCGGCCGAAAAGCAGCAGCTGGCAACCATCCGCACGGCGCTCGACAGCTATTTCAGCGTGATCCGCGCCATGGTTGATACCGCCGAGAAGAACACGGCCGACCCGGTCGCCATCGGCGCCGCCCTGAAGAAGGCGCTTGACGCCCAGAAGGTCGTGACCGACACCGTCAAGGTCTACAGCACCTATTCTGGCAATGCCCTTGCCGCTGCCCGTGCCGAGGCCCTCTCCTCCTCGTCCACCGCCATGATGATCGCCGCAATCTCCGCAGCCGCCTTCATCGTTCTCGGCGGCGCCATCAGCACCATGGTTGCGCGTCGTGGCATCGTCGGTCCGATCCGCGCCCTCACCCAGGCCATGAGCCGCCTGGCCCAGGGCGAGATGGACAAGATCTCGGTCGATACCGCCCGCAAGGACGAGATCGGCGAAATGGCAGCAGCCGTCGAAGTCTTCCGCAACAACGCCATCGCCATGCGCGAACTGAAGGCGCAGGAAGCCGTTCTTCACGAACGCAGCAGCGACCTCCAGAGCAGCATCTCTGCGGTCGTCGCCTCCGCCGTTGCCGGCAACTTCTCCAGCCGCATCACCAAGGACTACCAGAACAAGGACCTCAACCGCTTTGCCGCGGGCGTCAACGAACTGGTGTCCAGCGTCGACCAGGCGATCAACGAGATGCGCCGCGTCATCGCAGCTCTTGCCGATTGCGATCTCACACAGAGCATGAACGGCCAGTTCCAGGGCGCGTTCGGCGAGCTCCAGGCCAACGTCAACCAGACCATGGTCCAGCTCCGCGCCACCATGGAAAACATCCGCGGCTCCGCCGGCACGATCAACAACAACTCCGCCGAACTCTCTTCGGCCGCCAACGACCTGTCCAAGCGCACCGAACAGCAGGCGGCAGCGCTTGAGGAAACCGCGGCAGCACTGGACGAGATCACGGCAACCGTTCGCCAGGCCTCTTCCCGCGCTACCGAAGCCCGCGACATGGTGCATGAGACCAAACAGAGTGCCGCCAAGTCCGGCCAGATCGTCCGCAATGCCGTGACCGCCATGAGCCGGATCGAGGACAGCTCCACGAAGATCAGCCAGATCATCGGCGTCATCGACGAGATCGCCTTCCAGACCAACCTGCTGGCGCTCAACGCCGGCGTCGAGGCTGCCCGTGCAGGCGAAGCCGGTCGTGGCTTCGCCGTGGTTGCCCAGGAAGTCCGTGAACTGGCGCAACGCTCAGCAAACGCTGCCAAGGAGATCAAGACCCTGATCAGCGCCTCGGCTTCGGAAGTGGAAGGCGGCGTCTCGCTGGTCCGTTCCACCGGCGATGCGCTTCTGGAGATCGAGAACCTCGTCAACCGCGTCAACGGCCATGTGGAATCGATTGCCACTGCCGCCCGCGAACAGGCAACCGCGCTGGCCGAGATCAATTCCTCGGTCAACCACATGGACCAGATGACCCAGAAGAATGCTGCCATGGTGGAAGAAACCACGGCCGCCAGCGAGAACCTCGCCGAGGAAAGCCGTCAGCTGGAAAGCGTACTGCAGGCCTTCAAGCTTGATTCCGGATCGGGTCGCGGCTCCATGGCAGGCCGCATGCGCAACGCTGCCTGACCAGACCAATACGCCAAAACAAAAGAAGCCCGGGTCGAAAGCCCGGGCTTTACTTTGCGTGATCGCGTATGCGCTTTAGCGCGGACAGGTAGGCCTCAAGCCGCTGTCATTTTCACGGATCAGCAGGGCTTCGGCCTCTCAGGCGTGATTGTCACGTCACTGATAGCTTCGTTGTGGTACCAGCACTGGTCTACCACGCTTGGAGCAAATTCCGGCGCGGACGCCGGAATGGTCCGGCCGTCCTCGAGCCGTCGGCGCGGACGCAGCGGAAATTCGTAGATCCGGGCGGTTTCGCTATGCACATTCAATGCCATCTGTCTCTCCTCGGAGATGATGTGTGCACCACCAACTGATGCACATTTTTTATGCGTATTGCACTATTTTATATCATTGTTGACTGCGCCGCCAGATGGATTCCGAGCATTCTTGCCTCAGGAAACGACGTTCGTGACGATTTATCTGGCGAGGAGCGAACGGGATCCGGGGCGTGCCGGTTCCATAAGAAGCGACGAATGCGGATTAACGCGTAGCGAAGGACGTCCAGACAACGCGCCGAAGCGACTTTCCGCCGCCCGAATCCGGCAGTTGAGGAAAAATTTACGCTTTCACGGGGGCCTCAGGCCAAAACTGGCACGCCACGTGCTTTTCATATTTCATCCCCGGGCCGGCTGGCTTCGATGCAAGCATCGTCGTCTCAGGATGCCTCAACCATGAACACGGCATGAGAGATAAAACATGACCAAGTATAAGCTCGAGTACATCTGGCTCGACGGCTACAAGCCGGTAGCGAACCTGCGCGGCAAAACGCAGGTCAAGGAATTCGACACCTTCCCCACTCTCGAGCAGCTTCCGCTCTGGGGCTTCGACGGCTCGTCGACCATGCAGGCCGAAGGCCACAGCTCCGATTGCGTGCTGAAGCCGGTCGCCGTCTATCCTGACCCGGCCCGCACCAACGGTGCCCTGGTGATGTGCGAAGTCATGATGCCGGATGGCGTCACGCCGCACGCCTCCAACACCCGTGCCACCATCCTGGATGATGAAGGCGCCTGGTTCGGCTTCGAGCAGGAATACTTCTTCTACGAGGACGGCCGTCCGCTCGGCTTCCCGGAACAGGGCTACCCCGCTCCGCAGGGCCCATACTACACCGGCGTGGGCTACAAGAACGTCGGCTCGATCGCCCGTGAAATCGTCGAGGAACACCTCGACCTGTGCCTCGAAGCCGGCATCAACCACGAAGGCATCAATGCCGAAGTGGCCAAGGGCCAGTGGGAATTCCAGATTTTCGGCAAGGGCTCCAAGCTCGCCGCCGACCAGATCTGGATCGCCCGCTACCTGCTGCTGCGTCTCTGCGAAAAATACGGCATCGACGTCGAATTCCATTGCAAGCCGCTCGGCGACACCGACTGGAACGGCTCGGGCATGCACTGCAACTTCTCCACCAAGTACCTGCGGGAAGTCGGCGGCAAGGACTATTTCGAAGCCCTCATGGCTGCCTTCGCAAAGAACTGGAAGGAGCACATCGACGTTTACGGTCCGGACAACCACCTGCGCCTGACCGGCAAGCACGAGACGGCTCCGTGGAACAAGTTCTCCTACGGCGTTGCCGACCGCGGTGCCTCGATCCGCGTTCCGCATTCCTTCGCCAACAACGGCTACAAGGGCTACCTCGAAGATCGTCGTCCGAACTCCCAGGGCGACCCCTATGCGATCGCGTCCCAGGTTCTGAAGACGATCGCCGAAGTCCCGACCGAAGGCTACGCCTCGGCCGCCGCCTGATCGAACACGCGTCCTCCCAAGGACATCCGAACGCCGGCCCTTGTGGCCGGCGTTTTCGTTTGGTCGTCAGCGCACCCTCAGGCCATCCAGGAACAATTGCTCCAGAAACCGGGCCGCATCTTCGAACCGGCCCTCGCCAGCCTGTTCCTGCCCGAGCACCGCCCGCACCTGCACGTCGAAATCCGCGTAATGCTGGGTGGTCGACCAGATCGAGAAGATCAGGTGATAGGGATCGCATTTGGCGATCTTGCCGGCCCGCGCCCAGCCGCGGATCACCTCCGCCTTCTCGTCCACCAGCTCCTTGAGCGGCCCCCTCAACTCGTCCTCGATATGCGGCGCGCCCTGCAGCACCTCATTGGCGAACAGCCGGCTTTCCCGCGGGAAATCGCGGGCCATCTCCAGCTTGCGGCGGATATAGGAGCGGATTTCCGCTTCAGGACGCCCCTCGGCATCGAAGGCCCGCAACGGCTCCAGCCACGTCGACAGCACCCGGTCGATCAACTGCCGATGGATCGCCTCCTTGGTGCGGAAATAATAGAGAAGGTTGGGCTTCGACATCCCGGCCGCATCGGCGATCTGGTCGATCGTCGACCCGCGGAACCCCTGTGCGGAAAACACGTCGAGCGCCGCCTCGAAAATGCGCTCCTCCTTCTCCTCCTGGATGCGCGTGCGCCTTTGTGTTTTCGCCGCTCTTGGCACAGCCATCCGCTCGATCGCCCCTCGCTTGGCACGTCTCAGAAATTCTTCTGCTTTTCCGTTTTTAGGCTTGAGTGAAGCCGCGGAAATTGTAAGCTTTTACCAATCGGTCAAATTATCGGCGACAAGCTCAACAAAGGCAATGCCGATCTTCCGACGCCAAAGGCGCGGATGGACCACGGGAACGAACAGCATGCCGCCGAACAGGTGGCGCAAACGGTGAGGACGTAGCAATGGTGGCAGCGCCAGGCGAGAACTTGCGTATCAATGGCGACCGTCTCTGGGACATGCTCATGGAGATGGCGACGGTCGGCCCCGGCATTGCCGGCGGCAACAACCGCCAGACGCTGACCGACGCGGATGCGCAGGGCCGTAACCTCTTCAAGACCTGGTGCGAAGCCGAAGGCATGACGCTCGGCACCGACAAGATGGGCACGATGTTCGCCACCCGCGAAGGCACTGATCCGGATGCCCTCCCCGTCTATATCGGCTCCCATCTGGATACCCAGCCGACCGGCGGCAAGTTCGATGGCGTGCTAGGCGTTCTGGCAGGCCTGGAAGTCGTGCGCTCGATGAACGACCTCGGCATCCGCACGAAACACCCGATCGTCGTCACCAACTGGACCAACGAGGAAGGTGCGCGTTTTGCGCCCGCCATGCTCGCCTCCGGCGTCTTTGCCGGCGTGCATTCGATGGAATACGCCTATTCCCGCAAGGATCCTGACGGAAAGACCTTCGGCGAGGAGCTGCAGCGTATCGGCTGGGTCGGCGACGAGGAGGTTGGCGCCCGCAAGATGCACGCCTATTTCGAGTATCACATCGAACAGGGTCCTATCCTGGAGGCTGAGACCAAGCAGATCGGCGTGGTCACCCACTGCCAAGGCCTCTGGTGGCTGGAATTTACGCTGACCGGCCGCGAAGCCCATACGGGCTCAACGCCGATGACCATGCGGGTCAACGCTGGCCTTGCCATGAGCCGCATCCTCGAAATGGTGCAGGACGTGGCGATGGCCGAGCAGCCGGGTGCCGTCGGCGGCGTCGGGCAGATGTTTTTCTCGCCTAATTCCCGCAACGTGCTGCCCGGCAAGGTCGTCTTCACCGTCGACATTCGCACGCCCACCCAGGAAAAGCTCGACCGCATGCGGTCCAAGATCGAGGCGCAGGCCGCCGAGATCTGCGAAAAGCTTGGCGTCGGCTGTTCCGTCGAGCCGGTCGGCCATTTCGATCCGATCACCTTTGACCCTACCCTTGTCGGACGCGTGCGCGAAGCAGCCGAACGGCTGGGCTACAGCCACATGGACGTCATTTCCGGGGCCGGACACGATGCCTGCTGGGCTGCCCAGGTGGCGCCGGCAACCATGATCATGTGCCCCTGCGTCGGCGGGCTCAGCCACAACGAGGCGGAGGAAATCTCCAGGGAATGGGCCGCCGCCGGCGCGGACGTGCTGTTCCACGCGGTGCTGGAGACTGCGGGGATTGTGGAGTGAACGCCTTCGCATTACCTTTGAAAAATAGCGCCGCCTCGGAGAGCGAGCCATGTCGCCGTCAACAGAAAATCTTGTCATCGAAATGCTGCGCGCAATCCGCGCGACGCAAGAGAAGCATTCGAATGACCTCCTTGAGATCAAGGAGCGGCTTGGTTTTCTTGAGCAGCAATACGCCAGCATCTCGACAAGGCTTGACAGAATGGACCTCCGCGTCCTTCGCATCGAAAAACGGCTCGATCTCGTCGAGGTCTGAGCTTCCCCGTCATTTCGACGAGGGACCTGATTGCGCGAACGAATCCTGAACCACAGGAGATTGCGATGGGACGTTCAAAAGAACTGTCGCCTGAAGAGCGCGCTGACCTAGTCCGTCGGGGCTACCGCTCCATCGAAGTATGGATACCGGATACCACGGCGTATCGGGCGGAAGCGGAGCGACAGGCGAGATCGGCCGTAGAAGCTGATTGCGCGGCGGGCCTAGAGCAGCTTTCTGACGAAGACCCGGGCACGGATTGGTGCAAGCTGTGAAGTTCAGGCGTGACGACATGGTAACGGCAGTATTCCAGGCATGAGATTTGAGGATTAGGGGAAAGACCATGACCACAGTCATCAAGAACGGCACCATCGTCACCGCAGATCTTACCTACAAGGCCGACATCGCGATCGACGGCGGCAGGATCATCGAAATCGGTCCAAACCTCTTAGGCGATACGGTGCTGGACGCGACCGGCTGCTATGTCATGCCGGGCGGCATCGATCCGCATGTGCATCTGGAAATGCCCTTCATGGGCACCTATTCCGCCGATGATTTCGAAAGCGGCACGCGTGCAGCACTCGCCGGCGGCACCACCATGGTCGTCGATTTCTGCCTGCCCGATCCTGGCCAGTCGCTGCTTGATGCCTTGAAGCGCTGGGACAACAAGGCGACCCGCGCCAATTGCGACTACTCTTTCCACATGGCCGTCACCTGGTGGGGCGAGCAGGTCTTCAACGACATGAAGACCGTCGTCCAGGAAAAGGGCATCAACACCTTCAAGCACTTCATGGCCTATAAGGGCGCGCTGATGGTGAACGACGACGAGATGTTCGCCTCCTTCTCGCGCTGCGCGGAACTGGGCGCTCTGCCGCTGGTCCATGCGGAAAACGGCGATGTCGTCGCCGCCATGCAGGCAAAGCTGATGGACGAAGGCAACAACGGCCCCGAGGCGCATGCCTATTCGCGGCCGGCCTCCGTGGAAGGCGAGGCCACCAACCGCGCCATCATCATCGCCGATATGGCCGGCGTCCCGCTCTATGTCGTCCACACCTCCTGCGAACAGGCGCACGAAGCCATCCGCCGCGCCCGGCAGAACGGCATGCGCGTCTATGGCGAGCCGCTGATCCAGCACCTGACGCTGGACGAAACCGAATATGCCAACAAGGACTGGGATCATGCCGCCCGCCGCGTCATGTCACCGCCCTTCCGCAACAAGCAGCACCAGGATAGCCTCTGGGCCGGCCTCGCCTCCGGCTCGCTGCAGGTGGTGGCGACCGATCACTGCGCCTTCACCACGGACCAGAAGCGCACGGGCCTTAGCGATTTCCGCAAGATCCCGAACGGCACCGGCGGGCTGGAAGATCGGCTGCCCATGCTCTGGACCTATGGCGTCGAGACCGGCCGCATCACCATGAACGAGTTCGTAGCGGTCACCTCCACCAATATCGCCAAGATCCTCAACGTCTATCCGCGCAAGGGTGCCATCCTGGTCGGCGCCGATGCCGATATCGTCGTTCTCGATCCGAAGAAGTCGAAGACGATCTCGGCCAAGACCCAGCAGTCTGCAATTGATTACAATGTCTTCGAGGGCAAGCAGGTCTCCGGCCTGCCGCGCTATACGCTGACGAAAGGCGTCGTGGCGATCGAGGATGGTGCAGTCAAGACACAGCAAGGCCACGGCCAGTTCGTCGCCCGCGAGCCCTACCCGGCGGTCTCTAGGTCGCTCTCCACCTGGAAGGAGCTGACCGCGCCGCGCAAGGTGGAGCGCACCGGCATCCCGGCATCAGGGGTGTGAGCGCTTGACCCTGTCTCGAAGCCTGCCGCTACCGCACCAGTCCCTCGAGCTCCGGCAGCAGCACCACGCTCTCCTGCTCGTTGGGATCGGTCCGGGCAATGATCGCGGTCGCCGGCTCGTCGAAGGAATTGGCCGGCAGATGCGGCACGCCCGCCGGGATGTAGAACAGCTCGCCGGCGCTGACGACCACATGGTTCTCGAGCCGCTCGCCGTACCAGGTGTCGGCCTTGCCGGAGAGCATGTAGATCGCCGTTTCGTGGTTCGCATGCAGATGCGCCTTTGCGCGAGCGCCGGGCGGCATGGTCAGGATATGCATGCAGATGCCTTGAGCCCCGACGGTCTCTGCCGCAATGCCGGCGAAATAGCTGAGCCCCTGCTTGCCGTCGTAAGTGGCGCCGGGCTTTACCAGACGGCAGGTGGGTTTTGATGCACTGTCCATGGAAAACATCCTCCCTCCGGGCAAACCGCACCCGCCCTCATGGCCCCGCGGCATGGCCCTTCCCCCTGATCATAGCAGAAAACAGGCCTTTTCGAATGCCCCACCCGTGCCTTGCCGGAGCCCGGCCATGACGGCCGACTCCGTCGTTTCAGCCAGGAAGCTCGGCCTCACCTTCGAGACGGCTGACGGCCCCGTGCATGCGCTGTCGGATGTCGACCTGGAGGTCAGAAAAGGCGATTTCGTCTCCTTCATCGGTCCCTCCGGCTGCGGCAAGACCACCTTCCTGCGCGTCATCGCCGACCTCGAACGCGCGACCTCGGGCGAAATCACCGTCAACGGCATGACGCCCGAACAGGCCCGCATGACCCGGTCCTACGGCTATGTCTTCCAGGCGCCGGCGCTCTACCCCTGGCGGACGATCGAAAAGAATATCGCCCTGCCGCTCGAGATCATGGGCCACGGCAAGAAAGAGCGGGCAGAACGCATTGCCCGCACGCTGGACCTCGTCAACCTCTCCGGCTTCGGCAACAAATACCCATGGCAGCTGTCCGGCGGCATGCAGCAGCGCGCCTCGATTGCCCGCGCGCTGGCCTTCGATGCCGACCTCCTGCTGATGGACGAACCCTTCGGGGCACTGGACGAGATCGTCCGCGACCACCTCAACGAACAACTGTTGCAGCTCTGGGCCCGGACGCAAAAGACCATCTGCTTCGTCACCCACTCCATTCCGGAGGCCGTCTATCTCTCGACCCGGATCGTCGTCATGTCGCCGCGACCGGGCCGGGTCACCGACATCATCGAGTCCACCCTGCCCCGGGAACGCCCGCTCGATATCCGCGAGACACCGGAATTCCTGGCGATCG
>UCJA01000007.1 GCA_900472675.1 Hyphomicrobiales bacterium | reverse complement strand
ACTTTTAAAACACCCGTAGCAAAAGCTGCGGGTTTTTTGCGTTTGTGGATGCCGGAGCGAATGGTCCCTGCAGTGCCTAAATGTGCCAGCCACTCGCAAAGATCCGCGACGTCCAACTCCTGTCGAGCGCATCTGATTGGGCTTTTAAGTAATGCCCGCCAAAGCTGGCTCTCCGACGTATGGGACAACAGTCGTCAGTGACACGTTGGACGGCAAGCTCCTGCAGGCACGACAGCACCACCACCAGCGGCACCCGCGTCCTCATACTGGCGGAAGGCAGGCCCATGCTGCTTATCTTTCGCCAGGGAGAAGCTCCCGCAGCCGGCAGGTACCAGGTGGTGCAGCCTGCGAGCATGACGGCCGCCTGACAGCGGTGCGTCATGACAATTTCTCGGCTAGCAGGATCTAGAAAGCCGCCGCGATCATCCTTGAGGTTGCGGAGAATGTCAGCCATCGCATGCTGATACCAGAAGCTACGGTGGCCCTTACAGAGAAGGATCGTTCAAGACCAAAGAGATAGGACAAAATAGAACGCTGAAAACACCCTTAGCGGTCCGAGAAGATTGGTGAGCATCATGCAGGCTACCGAAGGCAATTCGAGACTGTTAGGCGGTCAATTGGGGAAAGCGTCCCTGTTTGCAATGGCAGCCGCCAGCGGGATCGCAGTGGCGAACATCTACTATAATCAGCCCATGCTGGGGATTATGGAGAAAGAATTCGGACAGCAGGCGATAACGGGTTTCATTCCGACGGCAACGCAGCTGGGTTATGCTTTGGGGCTGCTCTTCCTGCTACCGCTGGGAGACATCGTCAATAGGCGCAAACTCATCGTCAGCCAGTTCCTGATCCTGGCGATCGCCTTGGTTCTCGCAGCGCTTTCGCCGACCGCGTGGACATTGACGATCGCCTCTTTTGTCGTCGGTGCCAGTGCGACAGTGGCTCAACAGATCGTGCCCTTCGCGGCCTCGCTTGCTTCGCCTGACAAACGCGGTTCCACGATCGGGACTGTGATGGCGGGTGTTCTGTCCGGAATACTGTTTAGCCGCACCCTGTCCGGCTTCGTCGGGGAGCACTTCGGCTGGCGTGAGATGTTCTGGCTCGGCGTTCCTCTTGCGCTGCTCGCATCGGCGCTGATGTTCGTGACGCTCCCCAATCACGCGCCGACCTCGCGGATGGCCTATCACAAAGCCATCAAATCACTTGCGCACCTCTGGAAACGCGAGGGTGCGTTGAGGTCCGCCGCGCTCATGCAGGCAGCGCTGTTCGGCTCGTTCACCGCCTTCTGGACCATCCTCGCTCTCTACCTCGCCACACCCCGTTTCAACCTCGGTGCCGACGTCGCAGGCCTTTTCGGCATCGTCGGTGCGGTTGGGGTTTTTGCAGCTCCTCTGGCCGGCAAGGTCGCCGATACCAAAGGCCCGCATTTCGTTGTCTGCCTGGGCTCGCTATTGACCGTGCTGGCATGGGTGGTGTTCGGGTTCGGTGGGTCGCTTATCGCGCTTGTCATCGGGGTCATCATTCTCGATTTCGGAATTCAGAGCGCGCTGGTGTCCAACCAGCACATTGTCTATGCGCTCGATCAGGAGGCCAGAAGCCGTCTGAACACGATCTTCATGACGGCGATGTTCCTCGGGGGCGCGGCCGGAGCCGCCCTTGCGACCGCGTCCTGGTCGTACGCCGGCTGGACAGGCGTCAGCCTGCTGGGTGGCGCCCTGGGCGTTCTGGCGATCGCGATCCGTGCGCTGGGTCGGACGTCGAGCGCGAAAATTGCCAGGCGCTAGGGGGCGATCATGCGACCTCTCACCATACGGATCGTCGGAGGCTCTCTTGCTGGGCTATTCGCCGCCAATTTGCTGAGCCGCGACGGCCATGACGTCAAGGTTTACGAGCGTTCGACGTCCGGTTTCGCCGGGCGTGGGGCAGGGCTCGTCCCTCAGCGCGAGGTGTTTCACATCCTGCGGGAGATCGGCGTCGAACACCTCGCGAGGTTTGGCGTGGTGTCGCGCGACAGGCTTTATCTCGATCGATCAGGCAAGGTCACGCAACGCGCACACATGCCTCAGACACAGATTTCGTGGGATCTTCTCTACGAGAGCGTGGCTTCCCGTCTTGGTCACGGCCAATACGTGCTGGGCATGCCGGTTTCGGCGGTGAGGCAGACCGCTACAGGTGCGACGCTGGCATTCGAAGACGGCACGACAGAAACCGCCGACCTCGTGATTGGAGCGGATGGCATCGGTTCAGTTGTCCGCCGGGCGCTCAATACCTCGTCAACCAGCGAGTATGCTGGCTACGTCGCCTGGCGTGGCCTGATCCCGGAAGCTGACATGCCTGAGGTATCCTCGCTGCTTTCCGAGAATTTCGCATTCTTCGTCGTTCCGGGCATCCACATCCTCGGTTACCTCGTGCCCGGCCCCGAAGGCGAGCTCGAACCCGGCAAACGGCGCTATAACTGGGTGTGGTATCGTTTCGTCGAGCCGCGAGACTACCCTCAGGCTTTTACCGGCAAGAGCGGCACTACCTATCGGTACTCTCTGCCGCGCGGGGAGCTTTCGCCTGAGAGACTGGAACAGTTTGGTCTGGACGCCAAAACGCTACTACCTCTGCCGTTCGCCGCAGCGGTTCAAGCGGAGCGAACGCCGTCCATCCAGGGGATCTTTGATTACGAAGCTGAACGCATGGTGGGCCAATCGGTCGCCCTGATTGGCGATGCCGCATTCGTGGTTCGGCCCCATACGGCCATGGGCGTTTCGAAAGCAGCCGGCGACGTCATGTCGCTGAGGGACCATCTCAGACAGGAAGACAAACTGACGGACGCCCTTCGGAAGTTCGAGAGCGCGCGCCTCGACGCGGGCCGGGCCATCGCCGAGTTGGGACGACAGCTCGGAGCCTCGGCGCTATGAGGCAAGGCATTCAAGCCCGCTGCCAGGCGGGTTGAGCAGCAGGAGGCTTCAGACGATTTGGTCACGCCAAATGACTGGGTTGGGCTTTAGCCAAGGCGGATGACTGCGCGGACTGCTCCGGACCATTCGCATCACCCGATCTGATACGGGTTCGGCTCGCCATTTCAAATGCCGTCCGGCGAAAGGGTAACCGGGCTTCGTCGGTATCCATTGTGTGGGGCATCATGGATGCCGACGATGATGGGGGACCCCGCAAAGCACGATGTGCTTTCCTGTTGGACGACGAGTGCGACAAGCCCCAAGCGGTCCCTCGTCGAAGGATCAGCCTTTCGTCCCGTCTTTATCGCCAAGCCCCACAACTTCCCTGGTGTCTCGTCCCCCACCGGGCAGATGGCCGAACATGTGCGGTTTGACCTGATGAAACCAGGACACCGCTGCCGGCTCGCGGCTCCACAGGTTTCTTGCAAGCGGCACGATTTGCTCACCGACGAGGATGCCCAGGAGGCCGATTAGCGCCACGACAGGTGGAGCGGGGGATCGAACGTTGAGAAGCCCGTAAATCACTCCGACGAGAAGGCCGACGGCAAGGGACAGGAGATAGATCTTCATCTTGATTACCTTTGCGCTGGAGACGGCCCCACCGTCATGGCAGGGTGGGGCCGATTTCGGATCAGACTGCTGCCGGATTCGGGCCGATGCGCTTGCCATGGGCCACCCGCTCCGCCCCGCCGTGAACGTGGGTGATGGCGTAGTCGATGCCCATCCCGTAAGCGCCCGAGTGTTCCTTGGCGACCGCTGTCACGGCGTCGTAGGTCTCCTTGCGGGCCCAGTCGCGCTGCCATTCCAGCAAGACCTGCTGCCAGGTGACCGGGACGACGCCGACCTGGACCATCCGATCGATCGCGTATTTGTGCCCGTCCATCGTGGTGCCGCCGGATGCGTCGACCACCATGTAGATTTCGTAGTCCGTGTCATTGAGGCACGATAGGGCAAACGTGGTGTTGCAGACCTCGGTCCACAGGCCGGAGACAACAATCTTCTTGTGGCCGTTCGCGGCATTCTTGGCGAGCGCATCGCGGACGTTCTGATCGTCCCAGGAATTCATCGAGGTGCGTTCGAGAATGTCATTTTCGGGATAAACCGCCAGCAATTCGGGGAACGTGTTGCCCGAGAATGATTCCGTTTCGACGGTCGTGATCGTCGTGGGAATGCTGAAGATCTTCGCAGCCTTGGCGAGACCAACAACGTTGTTCTTCAGCACCTGGCGATCTATCGACTGAACGCCGAAAGCCATCTGCGGCTGCTGATCGATGAAGATAAGCTGGCTATTCTGCGGTGTAAGCACGTGAAGTTTTGTCATCTGAGGTCTCCGGGGTTGATGCCCCTTCAATGGATCAGGCACCGGCGACGGTCTTGAACAAATCTTCGAGATATGACGGATAGCATTGCGCCATCAGGCTGCCAGACCTGCTCCTATCGAGAAGCCCGAAACGCCAAATCACCTGTGATCAGACAAGACGCTTGTGGGTTCGAACCTTAGCCTTCCGGCACACCATGGTTTGAAACGAAAGCGAAAAGGAGCTAATCATGAAGTCTTCCTCATCGACGAAGCCGACAGTAGTCCTGGTTCACGGGGCGTGGGCGGACGGCTCCAGTTGGAGACGCGTAATCCCGCTTCTTCTGCAGGCGTGCGTGGAGGTTGTCGCCGTGCAAAATCCCACGACATCGCTCTCCGACGACGTTGCCGCGACGCAGCGCGTTCTGAATTCGATCGATGGCGCGGTGGTCCTCGTCGGCCATAGCTGGGGCGGTGCCGTGATCACCGAGGCGGGCAACGACGCCAAGGTGAAGGCGCTTGTCTATGTCGCGGCGTTCGCCCCGGACGCCGGTGAATCGGTGGGCGATCAGGTAGGCCGCTATGAGGCGCCTCCAGGGTTGTCGCAGATCATCAATGATGGATCGGGTTTTCTGCGACTGACGACTGAAGGCTGGGTGCGAGACGTCGGCCAGGATCTTCCGGAAGACGAAGCCAGGGTCCTGGCTGTTCTCCAGCCGCCGTTGGCGGCATCGACCTTCGGCGATAAGATTACGACGGCGGCTTGGGTCTCGCGTCCAACCTGGTACATCGTATCCGGCAACGACCGCGTGGTGAGCGTCGACCTGGAGCGGAACCTGGCGGCGGCTATGAAGGCAAAGACCACAGAGCTGTCGGCGAGCCATCTTTCGCTGCTGTCGATGCCCGAGGACGTTGCGGGCGTGATCCTCGATGCGGTGGAGGCGACAACTGCGAACGCGTAGGGTGTAACGCGGGGACTTTTCCCAAACCGCCTGAACCCTGTCGAAGCCGACGAGGCGAACTCCCATCAATACCGACCCTCCATATGGTGGGGTCGGTATCTCCCTGCGTGATAATTCGGTTGAAAATACAGGATTTTTAGAACAGCATCTATCGGGACGATTGCAGGCCGGCGCGCGATGCCTGTTGCGAAACGCAGATGGATGAGCCGCATGACGCCGGACCTACTTCCGTTCAGTGATTGGTCTCGCCTGAAATTCGCAACGGAGGCAGATGTCTACCGTGCCGCGACACTGGGTGGCGACAGCAGGTTGGTTGTCCTCCTAAAGCCCCACTTTGCAGCCGAAGCGGCATTCTTCGAGCGAGAATTTAGGGCCGCACCTCATCTCGACACCGAGTTTGCCGCACCCGCACTCTATCAGACTGAGCTGGAGGGGCGGCGTGCCCTGGTGCTTGCCGATCCCGGTGGCGCCTCCGTCGATCAGGTCTGGCAGTCGGGACGGCCGATCCAAGACTATCTGCGTCTTGCCATTGCGATCACCCACAGCCTCTGCCGCATTCACGCGGCCGGTCTGGTTCATGCCGACGTGCGCCCCGACAACCTTTTGATCGACGCGCAAGGAAAGGCAAGTTTCCTCGGCTTCGGCTATTCCTTTGCAGAGCCGGGGGAAGATGCAAGTCCAAAACCGCTTGAAGCCAGCCGTCTGCCTTTCATCTCTCCCGAGCAGACGGGCCGTCTGAACCTCAATCCCGACACCCGCAGCGATCTCTACTCGCTGGGGGTCGTCCTCTATCAGCTCCTGACGGGACGTTTGCCTTTCATGGCGCGGACGCCGACGGAATGGATGCACAGCCACCTTGCCAAACAACCGTTGCCGCCCGGCCGTTGGGTCTCGGATATCCCAAGCGTCGTTGCCGCGATCGTGGTCAAGCTGCTGGCAAAGTCACCCGAGGAACGCTATCAGACAGCGCAGGGACTGGAGGCGGATCTGCAGCGCTGTCTGGACGCGCTCCGCTCGGGCAGCCGTCCCGGTTTCGAATTGGGGTCGCAGGATGCCCGCGGTCGGCTCATCATACCGAACCGGCTGTATGGACGCGATCTTGAAATTGCCCAGCTGATCAAGGCCTTCGACAGCGTCGCCGCGTCGGGCTCCCCAGGAGTGGTGATGATCGCGGGAGCGGCGGGCACCGGGAAATCAGCCCTGGTGAAAGCGTTCCGGCAGACGCTGGACCCAACGCGCTACATTTATGCCCAGGGCAAATTCGATCAGCTCGCCTTTGCCAGCCCCTATGCGACGGTGGTTTCCGCCTTGCGGGACCTTGTCAGGGATCATCTCGTCGGTCACCCCGCTGGGGACCAGATGATGGACACCATCCGGCGGGTCCTCGGGGTCAACAGCAGCCTGCTGGCCAACCTCTTTCCGGAGCTGGGAGCGCTGCTCGGGGAGCAGCCGGAACTGCCGCCGATCCCGATTTCCGAAGCGCAAAATCGATTGAACCTGACGCTCACCCGTCTGTTGGGCGTCTTCGCCACACCCGTGCGTCCGCTGATCCTTTTCTTGGACGACCTTCAGTGGATGGACCAGGCTACAGCGGATTTCATCGACGGCATCCTTGACACCGGTGGTGTACGCAACCTTCTCCTGATCGGCGCCTACCGAGACAGCGAAATCGAGGGGCGCCCGGCGGATCTTCTCCTGAAAGCAACAGACAGGTACGCCGCCGAAACTTGGTCGCTGGAACTCGCCCCCCTTACCGACGGCGACGTGCTTTCCCTCGTCTCTGATAGCCTTGGTGCTCCACGCGCCGAGATCCTTGGGCTGGCAGACGCGATCGAGAGCAAGACGGGCGGGAACCCGCTCTTCGTCACTCAGCTTCTCGAATCCCTGACGGATGTCGGTGCGATCACGTTCGACAGGCGGGAGCGAAGCTGGCGATGGCAGACAGACGCGATTGAAAAAGTCTCTGGTGACAGCGTCCTCGATCTGCTGTCCTGGAAGCTCGATCGGTTGGCGCCCGGCGTTCAGCGGTTGCTGTCGGCTATGGCGCTGCTCGGCAACAGCGCTCATCCGGATCTGATAAACCTCGCGGCTGACGGTTCCGCCAATCTTTTCGGTGCGATCGAGGACGGTGTCACGTTAGGTCTGGTCGTCCGCAACGGCGACGCTCTCTCCTTCTTCCATGATCGTCTGCAGGAGGCTGCCTACCGGCTGATACCGTCCGACGAACGGGCCTCAAGCCATCTTCGGCTTGCGCGAAAGATGATGGGCGAGACCGGCGACGTCCCCGGCACCAGGATCTTCGACACCGTGCAGCAGTTTACCCACGCGCTGCATCTGGTCGAAGGCGCGGCTGAACGGCTGCAGGTCGCAAGGCTCTACCTGACGGCAGGCTCGGCCGCTGCTGCGCGGTCCTCGGCCTTGAAGGCAGCCATTGGATACTACGAAACCGGCGCGTCCATTGCAGAAACGCTCGTTGGCCCCGAAGCGGAAGCCTTGCTTTTCGAGTTCGATATTGGGATCGCCGATTGCGAACTGATGACCGGAAGCCCGGCAGAGGCCGAGGCTCGTCTCAATCGGTTGAAGCCGCGCGCCACCAGTCTCAAGCGGCTTGCGAGAGTGACCTGGTCGCAGATCACGCTCTTCACCGCTCTCGGGCAGTTCGACGCGGCGATCTCGCTTCTGCTTGAATTTCTGTCTGAAGTCGACGTCCACTGGAGCGCCAGGCCTAGCTGGGACAATGTTCTTGTCGAGTTTGAACCGATCGCTGCGGAGATCCGCAAGGGCTCCGTCGGCGATCGGTCGCGCCTGCCGCCTTGCGAGGGGGAGCAGGCCCTCGTCCTGGACGTCCTTTCGGCAGCGCTTCCGCCCGCGTTCTTCTCGGACGTCAACCTCGTTTGCCTCATCCTGTGCCGCATGGCCAACATCAGTCTCGGGCACGGCAATGGAGGCTCGTCTGCGCTTGGCTATGCCTATCTGGGTATGGTTCTGGGTCCGATGTTCGGAGACTATCCAGCGGCGCACGCGTTCGGGCGGCTGGGTCTGTCGCTGGTGGATGAACCCCGTTATTCCAGGTTTCGTGGCCGGGTTGCCATGACCTATGCCTACCATGTCTCGCCCTATGTCAGGCCGATCCGATCAAGCCGCGATCTTCATGCGACAGCCTTGGCGATTTCGGAAGAGACAGGAGATCTGACTTATGCCGGGTTCTCAACCTGCACGACGATCAGCGCCATGCTGTTTGCCGGCGACAGTCTCGGGGCCGTTGAGCGCCGGGCGAGCGCTGCGCTGGAATTTACCCGTCACATCGGCTTCGGAATGATCACCGACATCGTCACGTCGCAGCTGATGGCCGTCCGCAGTCTGAGAGGGTCCACCTCTTCGCTTGGTGACTTCGACGATGGCCTGTTCGATGAGACCGGCTTCGAAGCCCGGCTCGAAAGCACGCCCAACCTGCGGATCGCTGCCTGCTGGCACTGGATCCGCCGCATGCAGGTGGCCGTTGTCGCCGGACGCTTCGTCGAGGGGAGGGAGTATGCGAAGAAGGCCGAGGGCCTGCTTTGGACCTCTCCGGGCCATCTGGAATACGTCGAGTTCGCATTTTATGAGGCGATCTGCATTGCCAGGTCTCCCGCTAAGGCCGGGGGTATCTCCGTTGCCGATCTGGCGCGGCTGCTGGCAATAGAAGTCTCCCTGAACGTCCTTGCTGAGACCTCGCCCGACACCTTTGCGGCACACGCGGCTCTGGTATCGGGTGAACGGGCGCGATGCGAAGGCAAAGTGCTCGATGCCTTGCAGGCGTTCGACACGTCGATATCGCAGGCCAGGGTCCAGAATGCCCCCCACGTCGAAGCTCTTGCCGGCGAGTTTGCTGCATCGCTTGCAGAGGAAGCGGGCCTGCGCGCAATGGCGGGAATGTACCGGACGCGAGCTTACTTCGGATATCGCAGATGGGGAGCCAGTGCGAAACTCCAGGCAATGGACCTGCAGTTCCCCGATCTTGTCGGTCACGAGGTGATCGCTGCAGCCGTGACAGACGGCGAAATGAGCACCTCGTTCGACGCGCAGTCCGTCATGAGACTGACAGCGACCGTGTCCGGGGAGCCGGTGCAGACTAAGATGTTGCGTTCACTCATGACGATCACGCTGGAAAACGCTGGAGCCCAGCGCGCGCGCCTCGCGGTCGCGACGGACGGACGGATCCGGATCGAGGCCGAGGCCAAGGTCTTGGGTGATGAGATCGTTGTCGTCCTTGCCGGGGAGGGAGCCGATGGCGACGGCATTCCGGCCGATCGGATATGGGAAGCGTTGAGGACGCAGGAGACCGTGGTCGTTGGACCAGCCGACCGAGGCAGCGGTTTCAGGCACCTGTCATCACGTCATTCCGCCCTGGCGGTTCCGCTGATTGCCCGCGGAAAGACGGTCGGCGTGATGTATCTCGAAAACGAGCTTTACGAAAACGCATTTCCACCTGCGCGAATTGCAGTAATCAAGCTTCTCGCCACGCAAGCTGCCATCGCTCTGGAGAACGCCTCGCTCGAGGAAAAGGCATCGCTGCTCCGCGAAGTGCACCATCGGGTAAAGAATAATCTTCAACTCATCAGCAGCCTGCTCAACCTGCAGGCATCGCATGTAAAGGATCCCCAGGTCGCGCGGTTGTTCGAAGACAGCCGAAATCGGGTCCGGTCGATGGCGCTCGTCCACGAGAATCTATATAGGGCCGGGAATTTTGCGCGCATAGCGATGGCCGGACACCTGCAGACACTCTGCGCCTACCTGGTGCGCGCGCACGCAACACAGGCGGGAGCGGCGACGCTGCGCACTGAAGTCGACGAGCTTCTCGAGCTTGACCTTGACCGCGCGATCACCTGCGGTCTTATCGTCAACGAACTCGTCTCGAACGCGCTCAAGCATGCCTTTCCCACAGGAGAGCCGGGGACCGTGACAGTCAGCCTGCATGTCGCGAAATCCTCGATATATCGCCTCATCGTGAAGGACGACGGCGTCGGCATGGAGGAGGGCGCCGATAAACGCGGCACCCTCGGTCTGCAACTCGTCGACGATCTTGTTGATCAGTTGAGAGGAACGTGCAAAGCGGCAACGGGTTATGGCACAAGTTTTGAGATCGAGTTCGCCATGAGAACGGGAGGAGGTTTCTTATGAAAAATTCAAGCGTGCTCGTTGTCGAAGACGACCGGGTCGTGTCCCGCGACATCCAGAATCTTCTTCGGCGGGCGGGCTATGTCGTGCTTGGGTCGGCAGTCACGGGGGAGGAGGCCGTTGCGCTCGCCCTGGAGCTGAAGCCGGACGCCATCCTGATGGACATTCGGCTAGAAGGCGCCATGGATGGCATTGAGGCTGCCAAGGCAATCACACGGCAACGGCCGACTCCCGTCGTTTTCCTGACTGCATATGCTGACGACGAGACGCTGCGACGTGCGGGTGAATCGGAACCGTTCGGCTATCTGATCAAGCCATTCGAGGAAACCCAGCTCAAGGCGGCAATCGAGATCGCGCTTTACAAGCACGATGCCGAGCGTCGCCTGCGGGAGAGCGAGCGCCGTTACGCCACGACATTGGCCAGCATTGGCGACGCTGTAATCGCAACCGACGGCAACGGGGTAATCAGCTTCATCAACCCGGTCGCGGAGGAACTGACCCGCTGGGTGGCACGAGATGCCATCGGGCGGGCCGTTACCGAGGTTTTCCACATCGTCAACGAGGACACCCGGCAGATCGTCGAGGATCCCGTCGCAAAGGTGCTCCGTCTGGGAACGATCGTTGGGTTAGCAAACCATACCGTGCTGATTGCCCGGGACGGAACGGATATCTACATCGACGACAGCGGCGCGCCGATCATCGACGACAATGGTGACATTGTCGGTGCTGTACTGGTCTTCCGCGACATCGGACATCGCAAGCAGATGGATGCGGCGATGCGCAAGGCACAGGCAGACATGGCGCTGGTGGCGAGGCTGACGCGGCTTGGCGAACTGGCCGCGTCGATCGCCCACGAGATCAACCAGCCCCTGACCGCGATTGTGTCGAACGCGGAAACCTGTATTCGCTATCTCGATCAGGCCAAGGCTGCGGCTGATCGAATGGCGCAGAACAGCCATCGCGTCGGAGACGTCGTACGCAGCATTCGCAGCCTTGCAACACCAGGGCCCACCCAGTCGACCGATATCGACATCAACGAGGTCATCACCGATGTGCTCGGACTGCTGCGCGACGACATCCGGGTACAATCAGCCGAGGTGGAAACCCGCCTCTCTCCCCGCATGCCGACCTTCTTGGGTGACCCGGTGCAGTTTCAGCAGGTTGTTCTCAACCTCGTCATGAACGCCGTCGAGGCAATGGCTGAAGCAAGCTCCGAGATCCGTAAGATCATCGTAACCTCCGCAGTGTCTCCATCAATGGATATCAGGGTATCCGTGCAGGATACCGGGCCTGGAATGAACCTGGCCGATCGGGAGAAGATTTTCGAGGCGCGCTTCACGACGAAGCGGGAGGGCATGGGTATCGGCCTGTCGATCTGCCGCTCGATCGTCGAGGCACATGGAGGAAAGATCTGGGCGGAGAATTCGGATGACCGTCCGGGTGCCATCATGACATTTCTGGTGCCATATGACGCCGCTCCCTGAAGCCACCCCCGGTCCAGCGCGTTCGGTGTTTGTCGTGGATGACGACGCTGACGTACGCATCGCTTTAGAGGCGCTCCTCCAGTCGGTCGGTTTCTCAGTCATTACCTTTGCGTCTGCGGAAGAGTTTCTTCAGACGGTCGCGCCGTTGCGGCGTGGGTGCCTGGTACTGGATGTGCGCTTGACCGGTCAGAGCGGCATCAGTCTGCAGGCTGATCTGACACGGATGGGTTTGGATTTCCCCATCGTGTTCATTAGCGGCCACGGCGATATACCGATGGCTGTCCGCGCCATCAAGGCTGGCGCGGTGGAATTCCTGACCAAGCCGATCAAGCCGCAGGACCTGATCGACGCCATACATTCAGCTCTCCTGCGCGACGACGAACGATCCGCGCGCCGGGCCGCGGCCGATGAAGCCAGGTGCCTTTTCGACAGCCTCACGTTAAGGGAGAGGGACGTTTTGACCTTGGTCGTTGCCGGTCGCGGCAACAAGGAGACGGCCAACCTGCTGGGGATCAGCGAGCCGACGGTCAAGGCGCACCGGGGACAGATCATGAGGAAGATGAACGCGCAGAACCTCCCCGATCTCGTGCGGCTTGCGCAGGAGATAGACGTCACCAGACGGCCTTGATCGGGCTCTGAGAGCCGCACCGTCTCGACGCTTTCGAGAGCGGCCTGCGTCGCGCCAACCCCCTACTTCGGGATGGGTACCGTTGGCTTTCTATGTGCTGTAACTTGTCTCATGCTCTGACCCGGAGACGTGTGATGACTTGTGAGACGTGTGCGCTCGCGTTCGTGAAACGGGCGTCCGATGAGACGGCATTCGACGAACTCACCGTGAGGGCGGTCACTTGTTGCGACAATAAGGTGGCTGTGCTGTTTCGCCCGGGGCTGCGGTCGGAGAAGGAATTTCCATGGTTTGCGAGATCGCCGAATAATGCCTTCCTAATCGCTGTCCAGATGACCGAGCCCGATCTGGCCAAGCAGCGCGGGCTGCCGCCGTCGGGTCAACTGCATCAGCGTGCTGGCATCCGCATCCTCGACCTGAAGCGAGGTGCGATCCCGCCTCTGTCGAGCCTGGCAGAATGGCTACTTGTCTACCTGCCGGTCAGCTATTTGCAGGCGCTGCGAACGAGAAGCACCGGAGACACGATGCGATTGCGCGATCCTCTGGGCAGGGCAGACAGGGAACTGCACGCTCTGGCGTCCACGCTGAGGCCAATAGCATGCGACAACTGTAAGGGGTCGCAGATGCTCCTCGATAACCTGGTTGCTACGTTCGCCCGGTTGGCGGTCGAGCGGTACAAATCCCATGGTTCGGCGCCCGCCGAGAAATGCCAGGACTTCGAAAAACGGCCATCCTCGGCCTGAACAGAGTCCAGTGAGATTCAACCAAAGAGGCGGCCGCTAAAGCCCGTTGCCACAACGCTCTTCGAGCGCCAGTGCATGCGAGCTGCTGCAGATCGGGCGGACGGCCCGGCCGATCATTTGAACGATCCTCTCGTCAAGATCCGGGCCAGCCGGTCAGGCCTTGACTTTCCCATGACACCAGCGGAGATGTAAATCATCATTGGCTCGTGACTTAGCCGTCAGCGGCCGTCAGCCGATCGCTTGGAGGAAGAGATTGAATCTCGATCATCCAGAATTCAGATCTCTGGTGCCGTTTCTCGGGAAGAGCGACACGCGTGCGATGCGTACGATCCCGTTGAAGTTCTCCGCGATGGAAGTCGCCAAGATCCACTTCGACGTCGGACTTGGTGAAGCCCCGCGAGTAGTTCTCCCGCGCTACGACTGCTATCTGGTCATGCTTTACCTCGAGGATGCGATCCATTGCGACGTCCACGAGGATGGAAGCCTTGCGCCTCCGCGTTTCTGCAGTCAGGGTTCGATCTGCCTGATAGATCTGCAAGGCGGGGCGGCGGTCGCGCTACAGAATACGCTATCGTCGATCGCGATCATGCTGCCCAAGTCTCTGGTTGCCGAGGTCGCGGACCTCTCGGCCTCTGGCTTAAGATCCCTCCGGTGCAGGAGAGCGGAGCCGGATCCGGTCATCGCGAACCTTGGGACCGTGCTGCTTTCGCTGTTCGATCGCCAGTCCGACGGTGCCGACGCCATACTGCGGCACATTGGTGTAGCGCTGTGCTCGCATCTTCTACAAGACAGTCTAGCCGTCCCCGCAGTGGACAAGGAACCGGTACTGTCCCTGGCGCGCGAGGCTGCTGCCAAAAACTATATCAGGGCGAACCTCTCGTCTGAACTTACGGTCGCCGACATCGCTGCCGTGACGGGTCTTTCTCCCAACCATTTCTCGCAAGCTTTCAAAAAGGTAACGGGGCGCACGCCCCACCAGTGGCTGATGGAGGCGCGGGTCGAATCTGCCAAGCGTTACCTGTCGGAACACCGGCTCAGTCTGAAAGAAGTTGCCAACATCTGCGGCTTTGTCGATCAGAGCCACTTCACCAAGGTGTTTTCACGCACCGTGGGCGTCACGCCAGCGGTCTGGAAGGCAAAACTCGTGAACTGAACCCAGCTTTTCTCAAATTTCGAAATCGTTGGATTTTACCATGTAGTCTGTGTAGGGTGCGCGCACGACGCAGTGCGGAGCGTGCTTTGACAACGATGCCAAACGAGCCAGAATTGGCTTTCAATGAGTTGGTCCAGTGCTGGACGGTACGGTCGGATGCGACATCCGTTACACGCCTGTCCTCCGACAGAGAGCATCTGCCAAAGGCTCCTGCGAGCGCCCGGCAAGACGCGGTTTCGGTCATTATCCAGCTAGAGGATTTCCGACTTCACAAGCTGTGGAGGAATGGGCGGCTGTTGTTCGAGGGCGGACATCCCAAGGGTGCGATCGCTATCTCGGACCTGCGAGAAGAATGGCAATGCCACCATCTGTCGCCGTTCGACAATATCCGGTTCAACATTCCTCTGGTGTTCATCCGGTCGTTTCTTCTCGACCTCGGGCGGCCACAGTTTGATGGCTTCGACTGTCCGCCCGGAACCAAGGATGAGGTCGTGCTGGGTATCGGCCAGGCAGTGCTACCCTATCTTGTCGATAACCATGAGCCAAACCCCCTGTTTTTTGAACAGATTAGCCTGGTGCTACTGACACATCTGCTGCACACTTACGGCAATCAGAACTATCTGCAAAAGCGAAATAGCCTGCTGGCTCCGTGGCAGCAAAAGCGGGCTCTTGAATATCTCACGACGCTCGCATTCGACCAGGTCTCGGTGGGCGAAATAGCTGAGGCTTGCGGACTGTCGCGCAACTATTTCATCCGCGCATTCAAGGATACCCTTGGCAAGACGCCTTATCGCTGGGTGACTGAATATCGTATCGCTAAGGTGAAGGAGATGCTCTTGACTGAACTCTCCATGCTGGAGGTCGTCGCCCACTGTGGCTTTGCTGACCAGAGCCATCTGACAAGAGTGTTCCGGTCGATCACCGGTGAAACTCCGGGCAAGTGGCGGCGGCTCAATCGAACGAGCAACGACTTGCGGTGACTGCGTCGTCATTTCGCGTCGTCCGGCCGTAATGCACAAAAATCGTCATCGCGAATTTTGTCGATAACAACGCTTTTGTCTCGTCCGTTTCGAGGTCATGCTTCGAGCGCTGGGGTTCGTGAAGCCAACGCTGCCACGATGAGCACGGGTGGCAGGAGAAAGCACCAGATCGACACGTTGATGTAGAGAAAGGCGGCCGCTGCGCAGCCGATTGCAAACGCCGCCACGGCGACGATCATTGTGCGGACACGGGCGTACGCAGCAGCAGAGTTTTCGGCACTCCCACGCATCGTAAGTTCCGCAAGGTCCAGCATGATCTGCGTGGTGGTGCCGGTCATCAGGGTGGAGGGGGGAGCCTTGCCGAGGTGGGCGCGGTGAATGGCATTCTGGATCGCCATCGCGGAGACAAGCAGCATTCCCATCACCACCGCGACGGGGGCGTTGCCTTCCAGAAACGGGCCGGAGGCCAGTGCGAGCCATGCGGCGGCTGAGAGCAACACGAGTTGGACACTCAGAAGCGGTTTCACCACCGGCTTGCGACGCCTTGTCAGAGCCAGTCCTGCCAGTCTGGCCAAAAACACCATGAGGCAGAACATCGGCAGGGCAATCAGCTTGGGGATGGCGCCAGTCGTGCCCGTCGCCAGGTTGGCACTGAGGGTGACAAAGTTTCCGGTGACGTGAGCGGGAAAGAGCCCTTGAAGCGCCAGGAACCCGGCCGTGTCGACATAGCCGCCGTTGACGCTCAAGATGAGTGGAAGCGAAATAGTCTTCATGGGTAGTTCTCCCGCAGTTCAGGTGCAGTGATGTCGGAACCGAACGCCTCAGACCGCAGCGTTCGGTTCCGGGTAGGCGTTACGACTTCACGAAGGCGAGCAGGTCCGGGTTGATGACGTCTGCATGGGTGGTGAGCATCCCATGCGGATAGCCCTTGTAGACCTTGAGCGTGCCGTTCTTCAGAAGCTTCACCGAAAGCTCGGCTGCGTCTGCGATCGGCACCACCTGGTCGTCGTCGCCGTGCATCACGAGCGTTGGAACGGTGATCTTCTTGAGATCGTCCGTCTGATCGGTCTCGGAGAATGCCTTGATGCCGTCATAGTGCGCCTTGGCGCTGCCCATCATTCCCTGCCGCCACCAATTCTGGATGACACCGGGGTAGATTTTCGCACCATCGCGATTGAAACCGTAGAACGGACCTGTCGGAAAATCGATGAAGAGCTGCGCCCGGTTTTCGGCCACGCCGCTGCGGATCCCATCGAAGACCTCCATCGGAAGTCCACCCGGATTGCTTGCGGTCTTGAGCATGATGGGCGGCACAGCGCTCACGAGGACCGCCTTAGCGACACGTCCTTGCGGCTGGCCGAATTTCGCCACGTAACGGGCAACCTCGCCGCCGCCAGTGGAGTGGCCGATGTGAACCGCATTTTTGAGGTTCAGATGTTCGGCAACGGCCGACGCATCGGCCGCATAGTGGTCCATGTCATGACCCTCGCTCACCTGTTGCGAACGTCCATGGCCGCGGCGGTCATGGGCGATCACGCGGTAGCCGTGCTGCAGGAAGAACAGCATCTGGGCGTCCCAGTCGTCAGACGAGAGCGGCCAGCCATGATGGAACATGATCGGCTGCGCGTCTCTCGGGCCCCAGTCCTTAAAGAAGATCTGTACGCCGTCCTTGGTTTCGACGAAGCTACTTGTCATGAAATGGGTTCCTTTCGGGAGGTGTGAAGTGGCTTGCGACAGTGCCACGGAGGGCACGGCGATGGCGGCGGTCATGGTTGCCCCGGCGAGCAGTGTCTGTCTGCGGGACAACATCAGAGCGGTAGATTTTTCGGTCATTCGTGTACCCTCGGGTGAACAGCTGCTTTGTAGGATGGCTGCACGGCTCGTCTCTTGTCAGATCGCGGTTCTGTTTGAACAAAACCGCCGCACCGTGCGCGCAGCCCGCGATCCTATCGACTCTGGTCGGAGGAGCCCGCAGCCGGCGCCGTCAAGTCGAGCCACGCCACCAGCAGAAATGCGCCGACCAGGCCCAGATGCTCGAAGAAGGAGTTGGCCGCCATGAACCGGTCCATGCCGACGGGCATTTCCCAGAAACGCAAGGCGAGCAAGGTTGCAAGCAGGGTGAAGGCGGCGAGAGCGAGACTGCCAAGCCATCGCAACAATCCAGTCAGGATCATCGCCGAAGCTGTCAGTTCAAGCCCGATGACGACAACCGCGAAAAGCGGCGCTGGAGAAAGGCCAAAGTGATCCATCTCCCCGATCGCTGAGGGGAAGTCGACAAGCTTATTGAGCCCTCCCTGCAGATAGGCAGAGCAGATGCCGAGATAGGCGACCATGCGCAGCCAAGATCTGCCGAAGATAGGTCGCGCGAGCCTTGCGAGGGTTGTTTCCAGATGATGCATTGGTGGCCTCACACTGCCCAGCATGAGCAACCGAGAGCGCCGAAAAAGCCCTTCAGATCGGCGATCGGCAGCTTCGACGTCCACGCGCCCGCATGGTCATGGCCATGGACCCCGCAATCGCTGGTACAGCTGCATGCGGAGATGGCCGTTCGGCGCAGCGAGCGGGCACCAGCGCCTTCCGGTTCGCCCCACGCAGCATATCCGCCGAACTTCCTCACAGGGGACCAGTCCGGCATCGCCGGGGGAACGTCGCCCGCATCCAGTTTGACGAAATCGCCGGCAGCATAGACGATCTTACCGCCGACCATGGTGAGGTCGGAAGTCAGGAACGAGATCTCGTCTTCGGCGCAGGAGAAGAAGTCCTTGTCGGGCACGACGAGATCGGCGAACTGACCCTTTTCGATCCGGCCCTTCTTGCCTTCCTCATTGGAAAACCAGGTCACCTTCTCGGTCCACATTCTGAGCGCCGTCTCGCGGTCAAGGCAATTAGCCCGTGGATAGAGCTGCATGCCGCCCACGGTCTTGCCTGTCACCATCCAAGAGAGCGACACCCATGGATTATAGGAGGCGACACGGGTGGCATCGGTACCGGCGGACACATTGACGCCCTTGTCGAGCATCTTGTGGATAGGCGGCGTCGCTTCGGCCACGCCGTGGCCATAGCGCTCGACGAAATATTCTCCCTGATAGGCCATGCGGTGCTGGGTCGCGATACCACCGCCGAGCGCGGCGATCCGGTCGATCGAGCGGTCGGAAATCGTCTCGGCGTGGTCGAAGAACCAGTTCAGACCCTCAAGCGGGATGTCCTTGTTGACTTTTTCGAACACGTCCAGTGCCCGCGAAATGGTTTCGTCATACGTGGCATGCAAGCGCCAGGGCCAACGGTTCTCGGCAAGAACCCGCACCACCTCTTCCAGTTCGCCCTCCATTTCCGGCGCCATGTCCGGGCGGGGTTGACGAAAGTCCTCGAAGTCGGCAGCGGAGAAAACGAGCATCTCGCCAGCGCCGTTGTGCCGGAAGTAGTCGTTGCCCTGCTTGTACTGGACGGAACTCGTCCAGTTCAGGAAGTCTTCCTTTTCCTGCTTCGGTTTCTGGGTGAACAGGTTGTAGGCCAGGCGGACCGTCAGCTGGGACTCATCCGAGAGCTTCTGGATTACCGCGTAATCGTCGGGATAGTTCTGGAAGCCGCCGCCCGCGTCTATGACGCCGGTGATGCCCAGTCGGTTCAGCTCTCTCATGAAGTGGCGGGTGGAATTCACCTGATAATCAAACGGTAGCTTCGGCCCCTTGGCGAGCGTCGAGTACAAAATCCCGGCGTTCGGCTTTGCCAGAAGCATGCCGGTCGGATTACCGTTGGCGTCTCGGGTGATCTCGCCGCCGGGCGGGTTCGGCGTATCGCGTGTGTAGCCGACGGCACGAAGTGCCGCACCGTTCAGAAGTGCGCGATCGTAGAGATGAAGGAGAAACACGGGAGTATCGGGCGCTATTGCGTTGATTTCCTCGATGGTCGGCAGACGCTTTTCCGCGAACTGGTGTTCGGTGAAACCACCGACGACGCGCACCCATTGTGGGGCTGGCGTATTGGCGACCTGGCGCTTGAGCATGTCCATCGCATCGGCAAGAGAACGGACACCGTCCCAGCGCAGCTCCATGTTGAAGTTAAGGCCGCCGCGGACGACATGGGTATGGTTGTCGATGAGACCTGGGATGACGCGTCGACCCTTCAGGTCGATGATCTCAGTGTCCGGCCCGGCAAGCGCCATGATCTCGCTGTCGATACCGACCTGCTCGAACAACCCGCCCTTGATGGCGACTGCGGTCGCGTTCGGATTGCTTCGGTCGAGTGTCGTCACTCGACCGCCATGGAGGATGAGATCGACTGTCATAGAGGGCTCCCGGCGGAATGGATGGCCGCCGCTTGAGGGGGGACATCGCGTTGACTGGATAAGCGAGGGGAAAGGTGGCGCGGCCCGATCCGCACGGCCGCCTGATCGCTCTTGCAGGACAGTAGTCTGAAAGGTCGACCGCCGACTTGAACTGGTCGGCGCGATTTGTCGAAACCGTCTCTGAAGTTAGCCCTCGATGCGCACGCCTTCCGGGTAACGACGAAGACCGCCCGGAGCTCGTCCGTAGCGGGAGAGGACATACTCCCTTTGGGGAAAGTGATGGGGAGGCTTACCCGAGAGCGAGAGAAATTCCATGATACGGAAGGGTGACAGGCCTATCCGTTCGGTTGACCAACGGCTGGAGCTATCGTCGCCCGACCTTGTCTACGAGAGAAAGTCGTCACGATCTGCGCCGAGCAGTTCTGCCATCCTGATCAGGTCAGCGAGGGTCTTGGCATTCATTTTGCGCATCATCGATCCACGATGGATCTTCACGGTCACCTCGCTCAGCGACAGCTCGCCCGCGATTTGTTTGTTCATGAGCCCCCTGGAAACCAGTGTCATGACCTGTTTTTCGCGATGGCTCAGCTGCTTCAGGCGCTCCCGGAGCGCGTCAGACCGGTGATCCTTCTGCCGTCGCTCCCGGTCGATTTCCAGAGCCGACGACACCGCATCGAGCATGTCCTGGTCGCGGAAGGGCTTGACCAGGAAGTCGATCGCGCCGGCCTTCATCGCTCGGACACTCATCGGAATATCGCCGTACCCGGTCATGAAAATGGCCGGCATTGACGAGCCAGCCTGCACGAGCTGCTCGTGAAAATCCAGTCCGCTGATGCCCGGAAGCCTGACGTCTATAACCAGGCAGCTGACGTTCGCCGTTCGCTGAGCGACGAGAAAATCGCGTGAACTTTCGAAGAGTTGCGTCTTCAGGCCGACCGAGCGGAACAGGCTATCCAGTGACAGCCGCAATTCCTCATTGTCATCAACAATATAAACGATCGTTTCATCTGCCTTGGTCGCAATCATTGACGTAGGAATGTCAGCAGGTCGGTGTTCAGACGGTCTTTGTGGGTGAAGAGAAGACCGTGCGGCGCGCCCTCGTAGATCTTCAGGGAGGCCCCCGGGATGATCTCGATCGCCTGCTGGGCGGTTGCTCGCAACGGGACGAACGCATCATCCTCGCCGTGAATGATCAGCACGGGAACGTCGAAACGCTCGATATCAGGCCGATAGTCGGTCATTGCACAGGCAGTGATCGAGTCATGCGTTGCTTTCAGAGAGGATTGCATCGCGATTTGATGAAGCTGCATCATGCTTCCCTCCGAGACATTCGCCCCGGTGCGGTCGGCGCCGAAAAATAGGCGCGCGAAACCTCGGATGAATTCCGCCCGGTCGGATTTCAACCCGGCCCGGACGCCGTCGAAAACGGATTGCGGAACGCCATTCGGATAGTCATCGCTCCACGCAAGCTTCGGCGTGGTCGCGCCGATCAGGACCACCCGCGACACTCTGTCCGTGCCGTGGCGCCCGATAAAGCGCGCGATTTCCCCGCCGCCCATTGCGTAGCCGACAAGCGTGAGGTCTTCCAGATCGAGCGTGTTGATGATTTCGGACAGATCTTCCGAGAAGGTGTCGTGGTCGTAACCGTCCCACGGCTGATCGGAGCGACCGAAACCGCGCCGATCGTGGGCGATGACTCGGTAGCCTTCCGATGCGAGGAACATCATCTGGTTTTCCCACATATCTGAACTCAACGGCCAGCCGTGGCTGAACAGAACCGGCGGCCCGCTGCCCCAGTCCTTGTAATACAGTCGCGTGTAGTCGCGTAAGGTCAGCACAGGCATGACGGTCCCCGAGGCTGGTATCCAGTAGCGCGATCCTTACCACCCGCCGATTACGACCGCTACAGTTGCGAAAACGGGGCGGGCGTATCCATCAAAAAGCGGGAGTTTTGTTCTAAATAAAGCCGCAGCTCTCGGTGCTTCAGAGGGAGCGTCGGGACATCAGGGTGGGAAAGGTCTGGGTGGAAGTGCTGTGCTCAGTCGGACTGTTGCCGAGGTCAGCCTGCCGCTTCAGGCTTGAGAGTAGCCGTGGAGAGGGCCGCCTGCAGGTCATCGAACATCAGAGGCTTTTCGACCACGGCCACCGCGCCGCAATCCTTTGCATGTTGTCGCAGACGAGCGTCCAGTGTCCCGCTCATCAGGATGACGGCAAGATTGTCGGAGATCGCGAGTACAGCTCTGGTGAGTTCCAGTCCATTCATGCCCGGCATGTGAATGTCACTGATTATGCAGGAAAATCGAGACAGTTCACCCCGCCTGAAAAGCTGCCCGGCCGAGGAAAAGCACTCGGTGTCGTGCCCCATCGATCTGAGCAGGCTGCTGAGTGCAGGTAGTATATCGACGTCATCGTCTACAATGCCCACCAGCATCTCTAGCCCTTTCGATGCTTTGGCGACCGTGGTCTCACAGCCTTCAACGCGAAAAGGCTAACATAAGCTCAGATCTGGGTAATGATGCAGATCAACTTCGTACTGTCCGAGACGAGGCTTGTGATCCTGCATTGCCGAGCGCGCGCCGTCCTTGAGAACCTGCTGCTGACGCACATTCAGCACCGTTGGATGGTACTAAGAGGCAAGGATATGGGGCCGTCTGGGAAAAGCCGGATCACGGTTGATCCTAACCGGCATAATACCTTGGTATGCCCGACTAGGACGCATGTCTGATCCTGTGACGTAATCGTACAATTTCGTGCAAGGCCTGAAGACGGCAGATTGGTCTGGCAACACCGGTCCAATCTCCGAGGAAGTCTTCTATGTCCAACAGCGCTGCAACCTTGAAAGCCGAATTTTCCCCTAGTTTTGCGCTGCACGACATGGAGATGTCGGGTGAGTTTTCTCGCCTGATCCTCGACGCCATGAACTGCGTCAATCAGGATGAAAACATTGCGATCAATCTCATCAGGAAGGCGTCCACACTCCTGCGGCCCGTCTATGCCGGTCCGGCTGGAGAAACCAAGGGCCGCCCATCCGGTGGGCTTGCGCCCTGGCAGATCAATCGGGTCAAGGAATTCATCGAGCGGCACCTGGCCGAGCCGATCATGCTGGACGACCTTGCGCGGATCGCCAAGCTCAGCACGAGCTATTTCTCGACGGCCTTCAAGGCGAGCTTCGGTACTTCGCCCCACAGCTACATTCTCGAACAACGCGTCGAGCATGCCAAGCACAGGATGATCAATACCGAAGCGCCGCTCAGCGAAATTGCGCTGGATTGCGGCCTGGCGGACCAGGCACATCTTTCCCGTCTCTTCCGTCGCGCGACTGGGTCGACGCCAAGCGCATGGCGACGGTTTCGCCGCAGCGCCGGGGTTCACGCAACCGCGGCATGAGTCCGGCAGCGAGGCGCGAGCAGTCAGCCGGCAGAGGCGACCACAGCGTCGTTCATCTTGATGAGATCCGCCAGCGAGCGAGCTTGCATCTTGCGCATTGCCGCACCCCTGTGGACCTTCACGGTCACCTCGCTCAGCGCGAGTGACGCCGCCACCTGCTTATTCATCTTGCCGGTCACAACCAGCGCCATGACTTCTTTTTCGCGTTCGCTGAGATCGCTGTAGCGGGCCAGCACCGTCGATGTCTCAGCCTCCCGCACCCGTCTGCAGCGATCGATGTCGATGGCGCGGGTGACAGCGTCGAGGAGGTCCTGATCGCGGAACGGCTTTGGAAGAAAATCGACCGCCCCCGCCTTCATCGCTCTGACGCTCATCGGAATATCCCCGAACCCGGTCATCATGATGACCGGGACGCCAACGTTGCTCCTGACCAGCTGATCCTGGAAATCCAGCCCGCTGGAGCCGCGAAGGCGAACGTCCACCAAGGCGCATTGCGGGCGCCCGAGATTAAAAGCCTGCAGGCTGGGCGGCGTCGGGTGCAGTTCTGTGTCGAGCCCGACCGATCGCAAGAGACTGTCTAGAGACAGACGAATATCGTTATCGTCGTCGATCACATGCACTACAGCGCCGCTCGCGTCGGACATGCACAACTCCTCGGCAGCCTGTGCAGCGGCTCGGCCGCCGGGCTGCCCTCATCTCCATCATTGTAAAATACAATGGCTTCGGTTTGCCGCACATCGCGGGATAACGTCTGACGCACCAAGGGAACGCCAGCTACATAGGGGTTTGAACAGAATGTAGCCGATGATTATGTACCACGACATGTAGAATGACGCTAGGTTACCCGTTGACGAGGCGGAGCTATTCGGCAAACGACGTGTGTTCTGTTCTAGAAGAACCCGGTGACGGAGGGCCAGTCTTTCCGCGTGATTCCCCGGTGACGCCTTGATCGCACACCGACGTATGGTCGCAGCATGCGCGTGGAGTAAAGCGCCGACAAAGATTGAGGGCTAGATGCGCCCCAGTCTTTGAACATAAGCCCGGTCCAAGCCCAAAGGTGTCACGTGCCGAAGACAGTGTCATTCCCCAACAAGCGGAGCGGTCAGACGGAGCGTATCATGTCCCGGGCGTAGGCAAGCCCTATTCCGTAGCCCCCGGCGTGCGCTTCGACGATGGCGCGCGCACCATCATAGGTGGCTTTGCGGGTCCAGTCTCTCTGCAGTTCCAGCAGCACCTGGATCCATGAGGTGACGGTCGCCCCGGCGGCTTCCAGTCTTCTAAGAGCCAGAGCATGACTCTCAGGCGTGATCCCGCCGCAGGTGTCAGCGACAACGGAAACGTCGAAGCCCTCGGCAAGAGCACAGAGCACAGGAAAAGACACGCAGGCCTCTGTCAAAAGACCCGATACCAGGAGTTTCCGACGGCCGGTATTCTCGATGGCGCTTCGGACCGCGTCGTCTTCCCAGGCATTCATGCTGCGGCGTTCGTGAATGGGAACGTCAGGGAGGGCGTTGGCGATCGGTGGCATGATCGGGCCGCTGTAGACCTTTGAGGCCGAGGTCGACACTATAGTGGGTATCTCGAAAAGTTTGGCCGTCTTGGCCAGCGCGACGGTGTTCCCGAGAAGGACTTGTCTGTCCGCTGATCCAACCCCGAACGCAAGTCCTGCCTGCTGGTCGAGGATAACGAGAACGGGATCCGAAGGCGTCATGAGAGGCAACTGTGTCACTGTCTGCTCCTTGTGTGGTAGGGCGGCGGCCGCAAAATTAGCGGCCAAGCCCGGCAGAAGCTTGGACGGAAGCACTTCATTTTCGTGGGAATGAGATGGGAATCTTCAATCGCCCCGGATGTGAGTTGTCTAGCCTCTTCGTTAAACATTTGATCGCAGGCCGTCCGGCGTCTGCTCGCGAAATCGAACCGCGTAACCTAGCCGGATATGAACGTAAGCGCTGGCTGCGGATGGTGAGCGTTTAGGGGAGTGGAGACTGCGATGTGGCAACGTCCGTACCGACCGCCTGGAGGTGAGTGGCACCCTCGCGGAATTCCATTCCGGAGCATAGCGCGATGACACCAGGCGTCGCACCTCTCATCGGTGTTATCGACGATGACGAAGATATTCCGCTTGCGCTTTCCAGCCTACTGCGGTCGCTTGGATATAGATCCGAATGCTTTGCCTCGTGCGCTGCCTTGCTGTCGTGTCCAAGCCTGGGCGATTTCGCGTGTCTCATCAGCGATGTCCACATGCCGTTGATATCTGGGATCGAGCTGATCGCGAAGGTCCACGCTATCTTTCCTAATCTCCCCGTCATCCTGATGACTGGCCGTTTCGACGCCACCCTTCTCGAACGGGCGTCTCGGGCGGGAGCTGCCTCGCTGCTGAGCAAACCGTTCAATGCCGAGGACGTCGACCGCAGGCTGGCGGAAGTCATGGCGCCACGGTCCTAACGGTAAGTCGCCGGTGTAGCTGCAGTCCACCATCCCAGACCATTCGAAACCGTGATCCCAGGTGTCATTGCGTAGGATGCTTCAAACGGCGCTTGTCTTGCACAAGAAAAGAAGGGCGCCCTGTGGTCTTCTGCGGATGTCAGGCAGCGACGTTCGCTGCCAATGACATTGACAATGACAATACGAAAAACACAGCCGCTGTCCGCGCTTCTCGGATTGCTCGTCCTGAGCGCCCGCCAGCCCTTCGACCGACGCGAATGGCGCCGACCTATCGATGCGCCTTCGGTCGGCATGGCGCGCCTAGCATGTAGGAGAAATGAATGTTCCCGAACCCAGCCCCGCAACTCGACCAACCGAGCGCCCGCCGTCTCGATCTGGCAAGGCTCGTGTCAACCGTCATATGCTGCGTGCTCGCGTTAGGCCCTATGACCGCTCAAGCGGCAGCGCCCCCAGTCGGCACGCAGGCTCCGGGCTTCTACAGGATGGCACTCGGCGATTTCGAGATTACCGCTCTGTCCGATGGCACCCACCCGTTTCCGGTCCATGAGGTGCTGACCACGCAGGATAGCCAGGGCAAGACCGTATCGTTCGAGGCGTTCTCTCCCGGCACTTCTGACGCCTTGCTGGCGGAGAGCAGCCTGTCATTACCCCTGCAGGGATCGATCAATGCGTTCCTGATCAATACCGGATCCAGGTTGATTCTCGTCGATAGCGGTGCCGGCACACTCTACGGGGATTGCTGCGGGCACCTCCTCGAAAACTTGAAAAGCGCTGGCTATGCACCTGAGCAGGTCGATGAAATCTATCTGACCCATCTGCATGCCGACCACGTGGGCGGCATCGCACCAGGCGGGATCGCTGCATTTGCCAAAGCGATCGTTCGCGTGAGCGACGCGGACGCCGCTTACTGGCTCAACAAGGACAACGAGGCATCCGCGCCGTCGCTGCTTCATTCCATGTTCGAGGGCGATCAGGCTTCGGTTAAACCCTATGTGGAATCCGGCCGCTTCAAGCCATTCCAATACGGCAAGGAACTGACGCCCGGGATCACGCCTATCGCAAGCCCCGGCCACACGCCCGGCCACAGCTTCTTCAAGGTCGAAAGCCGGGGCGAAACCCTGGTTCTTTGGGGTGACGTCGTTCACGTGGCGCCAATCCAGTTCCCGCAGCCGGGGGTGACGCTGGCATATGACAGCGAACCAAAACTGGCTGAAAGCGAACGCGTCGCAATTTTCTCCGATGCCGCAAGACATGGCTACTGGATCGGCGCTGCGCATGTCGCTTTCCCCGGTCTCGGCCATGTGCGTGCGTCGCAGGGAAGCTTTTCCTGGATCCCCGCCAATTACGAGGGTCCGGCGCCAACGCGGCCGACCACGCCAACGCGGTCGACGACACCGACTCGCTGAGTGCCAGATCAGATCCGCTTTATCGGCAATCGAAACGAGGAGCATGCCCGATGGCATCCCAGACTGATTTTTACTCCTTCAAGCATGGCATGTTCGCCGTGACCGTCTTGTCCGATGGCCCGATTTTGCTGAACGGCGAGCTATTCGCGCCGGAAGCAACAGATGCGGAACGCGCGGTGGTGGTCGCGAGACTGAATGGCTCGGACAATATGGCACACGCTCAATCGAATATACCGCTGATCGTGACGGAAGACGACGTGATCCTTATCGACGTCGGTGCTGGCAACCGCTTCCAGCCGACCGAGGGGCGTCTGGAGGAAAATCTGAAGAGCGCTGGATACTCCGCTGAAGACGTCACTATCGTGATCATCTCGCATGCGCATCCCGACCATATATGGGGCCTGCTGCGCGAGAATGGCGAGCTTCGGTTCCCCAAGGCACGGCATTTTGTGGGGCGCGAGGAATGGGATTTCTGGATGGGCGACGCCGCTTCGGCACTGCCTGCCGAGGTGCAACCATTTGTCGAAGGAGCACGCCGGGATCTGAACGCCATCGCCGATCGCGTGACGTTCCTGAACGACGGTGATGAAATCGTCCCAGGCCTAATGGTAATTGCGACCCCCGGTCACACGGCAGGACACCTGTCATTCCAGCTGAATGCCGACCTTCCCCTGATCGTAACCGTTGACGCAGTCGCAAGCGACGTTGTTGCCTTCGAGAAACCAGAGTGGAGTTTTGGTTTCGACATGGACCCGGACCGCGCGCGGGTCACGAGGCGGGCTCTCCTCGACCGCGCAGTTCGAGACAACGCGACATTGCTCGGTTTCCACTGGATCTATCCGGGCGTCGGAACCGTCCGGAAGGATGGCGAGGCCTATGCATTTACGAGTGCGGCCGGGGACCGCTCATGACCCGGGCAGTGCTGGGTCGTCAGGCGAGTTTCCTGACCGCGGGGGCTGTTGTCGCCCATACGATTTGGACAAGCGCCGCACCGGTGCTGTCCTACCCGCTCTATGCAAGCGAGTGGCATCTGACGACGTTTGCCACCACCGCGATCTTCGCGGTCTATCCCGTTTTCGTGGTGGCTATTCTGGTGGTCTTTGGAAATCTTTCGGATTTTATCGGCCGCCGAGAGGCAATGCTGATCGGGCTGGGCTTTTCCGCGGCCGGGTCGATCATGTTTGCCGTCGCGCCGGACGTCCGATTAATATTCCTGGGCAGGGCCCTTATGGGGATCGGGGTTGGGCTGTCTGCAGGACCATCGGCTGCCGCCGTCGTCGAGTTTAGTTCCGCCCATCGAGTCGGTCAGGCAGGCAGCGTGACTGCCGCTGCGCAGAGCATCGGCATGATGGCCGCGGCACTCATCGGCGGGGTGCTCATACAGTTCGCGCCGCTCCCTCTGCGACTCAATTTCGTGGTCCTTGCGGTGGTGCTTATCGCTCTTTTCGGTCTGACTTGGTTCATGCCGAACCATACGGTGACCCACGCGCAGGGCAGATGGTCGCCCAGGCTGCCCGCCATACCGCGGGGTGACTTCGCTCCCTTCGTAACGGCGACGGCTGCAGTCACCTGTTCCTACGTACTCGGGGCCATGACGCTTTCGCTGGGAGCGCAGGTGGCGCGCGACGTGGTGGCGTCTTCCAACGCTCTGGTCAACGGCGGAACAATTGCCCTGTTTGCCCTCTCTTCAGCCTTGCTGACAATTCCTGCGCGGGGCATGCGCCCAAGCCGTGTCATTACGATAGGCGGCATTCTCGCCGTCGCTGCTTCGGCGCTTCTTGCGATCAGCGGGTACGAGCACTCTCTCGCACTCTACACGTTTGCACAGGCAGGGGCCGGCGGCGCCTACAGTCTCCTCTTGCTCGGCGGCCTGGGGCTGATGAATGCCCACACGCCGGCAACCCATCGCGGCGCGATGCTCTCTGCCCTGTTCCTCGTCGCCTATTTGGGGCAGGCAGTAGCGGCTCTGTCTCTTGGCCAGGTGGCGACCCGATGGAGCCTGGGAATGGCGGTCGATATCGGCGTCGGATTGATTGCCACGCTTGCGGTGATCACGCTCCTCCTCGATGCCGTTCGGCGCAAGTCGGCCGCCCCTCGGTCACGCACGCCCTCGCGCCGTTGACAGGTCATTGGCCGAACACTCGTCGCGATCGCACGTGTCCGGAGGCTCCGTCGGTTTTAAGACGAGGACCCCAGAGCGGTCGTTTCAAGGAAGAAGCTGAACCGCGCTCCGAGATATGGGGAGGACTTGAGCTGGATCTCGCTGTTGTGGGCTTCGATGATCGACCTGCAGATCGCAAGGCCCATACCCATGCCCGACCCTTTCGTCGTGTAGAAGCTCTGGAACAGTTTTTCCCGGACGGCGGGGTCCACCCCGGGTCCGCTGTCTTCAACTTCGATCACCACGCGGCACTCTTCCACCAGGTGGGCACGGATGGCGAGGGTCCGGTTCCATGCCTGACCGTCCGCCATTGCCTGCGCGGCGTTGGTCGCAAGGTTGACGATCACCTGCAGGATCTGGGTCCTGTCTGCCAGCACGTCCGGAAGATCGGCAGTGACCTCTACCCTCAGACCCACCTGCTGCCGGGCAAGTTCCGCACCGATGATCAGCGTGGTTTCTTCGATCAGCGCGGCGACGGAGACCGCAGTACGCGAGGGTTTGGCGTTGGTCGCCATGCCGCGCAGGGCTGACACGATCTGCCCGGCGCGGTTGCCGCTGCTGACGATGCGCCGGAGCAGGGTCTTAACCTCTTCGAGATCTGGGGCATCCCGGTCGAGCCACCGCAAGCCCGCTTCTGCGCTCGTGACGATGGAACTGAGCGGCTGGTTGACTTCGTGGGCGATCGACGCGGTCATCTCGCCGAGCATCGCCACGCGGGCCGAATGCGCGAGTTCCCCGAGAAGGGCCTCTCTCGCATTCACCGTATCGAATGTCTGCGTGTGCGTGACGCTGATCCAAACACGAGGCGTTGTGCCGGTGTCGGTGCCTTTCCAGCCGCTCAACACGGCGGCGAAATCGCTTCCGTCGGCGCTCTGCAGGCGGCCTTCCAGATGCATGTCGGCGGCCCCGTCAACAAGGTCGGTGAGCCCCTCGGCGAACTGACGCCGCAGATTGTCTGGAAGCAGCCTGGCGATGCGGTCGGGCAAAGGTTGCCCGCGAAGTGCCAGCATGGCCTTCGCGGCCGTGTTCATGCCCGAGATCGACGCGCTGTTCATCAATGCGCAGATGGTCCGCTGATCGTAGGTGACCTGCGGCGACCTGGCGCGAAGGTCGATCAATAGATCGCGCGTGCCGGCAACGTCGAGCGCGATCAGGCCGAGGGGCGATGCGTTCATGACGGCATCGTCATCATCGAATACGGCCATGGCAAAATCCAACTGTCGACGCGCGCAGTGAAAAAGAAGGTGTGCATGTAGAAGTGTCTGGTTCCGATCATCGACCGGGCGGACGGAACGGTGCCCACCGTTCGTAGCAATCGCCGCGCCGTACAACAAGCCGTCCTTCTGACGGAGAAGGTGCTTTGTCCAAAAGCAGGAGCTTCGTCCAATTCGCCTGCGCAAGATTGACATAGCTCGCCCGACCGTCGGCTCGGTGGCGACTGCTACGGATTCGGCGCATATCCGGATGCCCGAAAAAGCGCCCTGATCCGCTGCGCGAGGTTCTCGGGATGGTGTGCAGATTGGCCCGCGCCATTGGCGAAGGTAGTCTCTGCCTGGATGCGGCTGGCGAGCGTCGCCGCGATGGTGTCGGCAAGTTCGGGACAGACAGCGGTGACACTTGCCAGCAATTCCGACGGGACCTCGAACACCATGGACGGTACAAGTGCCGTGATGTGACCCGGCTCTCCGACGTCCAGCAGGATACCGCGCTCGCCGAAGAAGTCCCCTGGATTGAGCCGGTTCAGTTCCAGCACAACGCCGCCGGAACGGCGCTCGACGAGAAGGACCCCCGTACCGACCAGCATGAGCGATCGTGACTTTTGATCCTGCGACAGGATCTCCGCGCCCTGCGCGAAACTAAGCCCCCGAACTCCGTTTGCAAGCACCTGCAAGGTCTCGTCGGGAAGCCGCGCAAATGCGGAAGCGATCTTGATGAGATCTGAGGTGCCGGGCTTCTTCGCCATTGGGGCTGGAGCGGGCAATGGGGCAAAGACCTCGGCTGACCGACACGCGAGCGAAAGCCCGGCCGCCAGAAGGTGGCGATGGACAAGATCGAACATTTCGTTCTTGGCGGGGATGATCCGGCTCGCATCCCTTACGCGAAAGCCGAGGTCCAGGCTCACCGAGTCGGCATCCATGTCGGTCAGCATCACAGCTGGGGCTGGCAGATGGATCGCGTGGCGGCTTCCCGTCAAGATGCTCTCGAACAGGGTCTTGATCTCTGAAGGTGTGCATCCTCGGCAGATTCTGAGCGAAAGGTTGACCCCGTGCGTCTCGTCCGGACTGCTGAGGTTCACCAGCTGGCTTTTTGCAAGTGTGCTGTTGGGGATTACGACGAGGTCGTTGTCGCCGTTCAACAGATGCGTGGCACGCCAGTTGGTTTCGATCACGCGTCCCTGCCGCCCGCTGTCGATCACGATCCAGTCGCCAACCGTATACGGGCGACCGAGATTGAGAGCGATGCCGGAAAACACATCCGAGAGGGTACTCTGCAGCGCAAGTCCAAGGATAACGGCCACGATTCCAGACGTCGCGATCAAGGTGCCGACGGGCACGCTGAACACGTAGGAGACAATGGAAAGCGAGGCCCCGACGTAAATCATGGCGACCAGTAGGTCCTGAATGAGCCGGGCTTCGCGGGGCTTCCGTTCGAACACCACGAACAGGCGAACGAAACTGGCCATCACCAGAGCACCGCCTATCCACCATATCACTTTTGCGACCCCAGAGGTGACCTGGACGGAGGGCTCTGCCCCCGGTTCCGTGATCGCATAGGGAACGATCCCGCCGTACAGAAGAACGCCAGTCAGCATCGCGAACAAAAGCAGGTTCGCCGGGAACTTGAAACGGTGGCTTCGGTCGATCTGATGGATGACCACGAAGGCGACAGTCAGAAAGGCAATCTGCAGGATCGGGCCGGTAAGGTGGGACATCGCTGTATCTCTCGCAAACGCGTGGTCTACGCCATTCCCAGCCTCGCCTCTTGAACAGCCTTGCTGCAACGCAGACCGTCCACGTCTACTGCCCCATGCCGTCTTGCCGTTTGAGGCGCCGCGTCCAAATCCCGCCGTTACATTCAAGACCCGCCTTGCGGTTTGCTTCAGCTTCCATGACATCGCTCAACAGGACGATCACGATGATCATGAGATTTAGCAGCGCGATCGCGCTGCTCGCCGCAACCTTCCTCTGCTCACCCAGCCCCGGCATCTCAGCCGGATCGAGAACGTCTTCGGTCACCGTCGTGCTGGTTCACGGTGCGTGGGCGGATGCTTCGAGCTGGAGCAAGGTGATCCCCTTCCTGCAGCAGAAGGGAATTGTCGTGAAGACAGTGAGCAACCCGCTGACATCACTTGCCGACGATGTCGCGGCCACCCGGCGCGTCCTCGACAGTACCGACGGCAAGATCGTCCTTGTCGGCCACAGCTGGGCCGGTACGGTGATCACCGAGGCGGGAAACGACCCTAAGGTTGCCGGCCTGGTTTATGTCGCGGCCTTCGCCCCGGATCTCGGAGAGACGGGCGACGACCTAATCAAGCGCTACCCCACCCCGCCGGCGCTCTCGACTGTCGCGGTCGATAAGGCCGGGTATGTGCGCCAGACCGAAGAAGGCGTCCTTAAAAACTTTGCCCCCGATATTCCGGTCACTGCCGCGAAAGTCCTTGCGGTAACCCAAGGTCCGCTCAATTCCACGACCTTCGCGGACAAGGTGTCTGCGGTCGCGTGGAAATCCAGGCCGAGCTGGTACATCGTGTCGAAGAACGACCGGGTCGTCAGCCCCGAATTGGAAGCGGATGCGGCAAAGCGGATGAATGCCAAGACGACTGTTCTACCGTCGAGCCACGTCTCGCTTCTGTCCCATCCGAAAGAGGTTGCAGCCGTGATCGAAGACGCGGTGACCTCGATATCCTCGAAATAGTTTCCTTGATTGGACGGCGATCCACTCCGCTATCGCGGTGTCCGTCCAATCACCTAGCTAGTCCGAACGGCAGGATAAGCCGTCAGGTTGAGGTTGTCGTGAAGAGCCAGCCCGGTGGTGAGCAGAGATGAATATTGGTCGCAGACATGTCCAGACGTTGCTCTCCGGCCTTGCCGTATCAGCGCTATGCGGCGGCCTCTTCGCGGCCTGGTACGTTTACGAGCCGGCGCTGGACAGGATCTCCAGGCCGGAGAGAAGCGCGTTCGACATGGGCACCGTCAAAAAAGGGGAGCAGCTTGCCACGGTCGGAGATTGCATCGTCTGTCACACCGCCGGCAACGGTCCTCCCTTTGCCGGGTCGCGTCCTCTTCCGACACCGTTTGGGACCCTGTACTCGACCAACATCACGCCGGACGAGCGGACAGGGATCGGCAACTGGTCGCAAGAGGCTTTCGCAAGAGCGCTGAAGCAGGGCGTGAGCCGTGATGGAAGCCACCTGTATCCGGCGCTTCCCTATGAACACTTCACGCATGTCACCGATGACGACATCCGGTCCCTTTACGCCTTCTTGATGACCCGGCAGGCTGTCGTGGCGGACGTTCCTGAAAACAAGCTTTTGCCCGGTCTGGGCTTTCGGCCGCTGCTGGCCGGATGGAAAATGCTGTTCCTTCACCGTGGCGGGTTCGCGCCTCTCGCGGGCAAAACCGAGGCATGGAATCGCGGCAAATATCTTGTCGACGGCCTCGCGCACTGTGGTGGATGCCATACGCCGCGCAACATTGCGGGCGGGGAGAAGCGCGGCAGCGAGTTTGCCGGTGGGCTCGCCGAGGGATGGATTGCCCCACCGCTCGATCGTTCGAACCCCTCGGCGGGACGCTGGACGGAGGCTTCGCTGTTTGCCTATCTCAAGAACGCGGACAACGGTAGCCACGGTATTGCCGGAGGTCCCATGGGTCCGGTTGCGGAGGGGCTGTCGAAGTTGGACGACGCCGACGTCTCAGCAATCGCGCTCTACATTGCGTCGGTCATGGGGCGCGAGGGGGCCACACCTGACGACGGTCCGGCGATAGACAACGCTCAATCTGCATCGACCAAGCATCCCGAAGGCGCAGACCTGTTTCGCGGGGCCTGCGCGGCATGCCATGAACCCGGGTCCGCCATGAGCCAGCAGGGCCGCCTGCCGCTGTCGGCGCTGACCTCGGTCAGGATGGCCGATCCGGCAAATGCGGCGTCTGCGGTCATGATGGGTATTCCGGCTCCATCGGGCGGTGGCAACCTCATGCCTTCCTTTTCCAGCGCGATGAGCGAAAGCCAGGTCGCGGATCTCCTTCAATACGTGCGGGCGCGGTTCACCAACGGGTCTCCATGGAAAGACACTGAAGGCGCGGCCTCGAGCGCCCGCCCGGAGGATGAGCGATGACATCGTATCTCAACGTCAATGGCAGGCAGCACGCGGTGGAAGCCGATCCGGCTACGCCGCTCCTCTACGTGCTGCGGGGAGAACTCGGGCTCAACGGAGCAAAGTATGGCTGCGGGCTCGGCCAATGCGGCGCATGCACGGTGATGGTCGACGGTAAGGCGGTGTTCTCCTGCCTCATGCCTGTTCGCGCCTTGGCGGGACGAGCGATCACCACGATCGAGGGCCTCGGCGACGTGACGACGCCGAACCCGGTCCAGCAGGCGTTTCAGGAAGTGCAGGCGGCTCAATGCGGTTATTGCATCGCAGGGATGATCATGCGGGCGCAGTCGCTGCTGGAGACGAACGCTGCTCCGAGCGATGAGGAGATCCGGGTGCACATGCAGCCCAACCTATGCCGCTGCGGCACGCATTCCCGCATTTTGCGCGCCGTTCGCAGCGCCAGCGACAAGCTATCCCTCAAGGGAAGCCCGGCAGGTACGAAATGACCATTGATCCGCTGCTTTCACGACGTTCCTTTCTGGCTTCCGGCGGTATCGTCGTTGCTTTCGCTCTCGCAGGTCCCGCGCTTGGGCAACTCGCGGGGGGCGGAGAGGGAAGCGCCGGACCACCCGTCCTCAACCCATCCCTCCCTGGGAGCCTCAAATCGTCGCCCTATCTCGACTCTTGGATCCAGATAGATCCCGAGGGTCGTGCCACTGTTTTCACCGGGAAAGCAGAACTGGGACAGGGCATCAGAACGGCGCTGATGCAGGTCGCCGCAGAAGAACTCGATCTTCCACCTCGCTCTGTCACGCTGGTCACCGTGGACACATCGCGGACACCCGATGAGGGGCTGACTGCGGGAAGCCACTCGATGCAGGACAGCGGCGCAGCTATCCGCAACGCTGCAGCAAACGTCAGGATGCACCTTGAACGGAGCGCTGCCAAGATGCTGGGAGTCGCGGTCGACGCTGTCGTGACCCAAGGCGACGGAACGATCACCGCCCGGGACGGCCGTTCCGTGTCGTATGCCGAGATTGCTGCGTCCCTGTCGCTTCATGTCGAGGCGATAGCAGATGCGCCCCGTCGTCAGGCCGGCGATTTCCGCACCATGGGAACGAATGTTCCAAGACTGGATATCCCCGCCAAGACAACCGGCGGGGCGGCATTCATTCAAGACATGCGCCTGCCGGGGATGCTGCACGCAAGGGTCGTCAGAGGTCCCAGCGAAGGCACGAGGCTCCTTCTACCACCCGAGGCCGAAATCCGAGCCATGCCGGGTCTGTTCAAGTTCGTCCGCAACGGCAATTTCCAGGCCGTGCTTGCGGAAAGGGAGTGGGATGCCATTGGCCTGATGCGGGCGCTCCAGGCGTCGCCGTTCGAGCTGGCACGCGATCCGTTCCCGACCGGTGCAGTGGGCGAGACCTTGAAGGGGCTGCCGTCGCGAGACATCCGGATTGTCGATGTCCATCAGCCCGCGGGTCAACCGGTCAAACGGCTGTCGTCCCGGTTCTCCCGCCCCTGGCTGAGCCATGGCTCGATCGGACCCTCTTGTGCCTTGGCGATGTTCGATCACGACCTCCTGACGATCTGGACGCACAGTCAGGGGACATTCGACGTTCGGCGGGTCGCGGCCGATCTGCTCGGCATGTCCATCGAAAAGATCAGGGCCATCCATGTGGAAGGCTCCGGCTGCTATGGACAGAACGGCGCGGATGATGTCGCCGCTGAAGCGGCACTTCTCGCCCTGCAGGTGCCCGGGCGTCCGGTTCGCCTGCAGTGGATGCGCGAACAGGAATTTGGATGGGAACCGCTTGGACCGGGGATGATCACGGAGCTCTCGGCAGGGATTGATGCCAACAACCGCATTGTGGAATGGAGGCACGAGGTCTGGAGCAACCCGCACAACAACCGCCCTGTAAACGCCGGCGGTGTTCTTGTCGGAAACGAGGTGTCGCCTCCCTTTCCCATCCCGGAAGGCAAACCCATCCCCATGCCCGAGGGGGACGGAAGCAGAAATTCAAACCCGCTTTACGACCTGCCGAACATGGACGTTGTCTATCATTTCGTGAAGGACATGCCCATCCGGGTTTCGGCCTTACGGTCGCTCGGCGCGCACCTCAACGTCTTTTCGATCGAGAGCATGTTTGACGAACTGGCGGACGCCGCCGGGCAGGATCCGCTCGCGTTTCGCCTTGCCCACATGGCGGACGAGCGTGCAAGGCAGGTGATGCGGTCGGCATCGGGGGCCTTCGGATGGAAGGACCGGAAAAAGACCGGCCAGTTCCACGGGTTCGGAATGGGCTTTGCGCGCTACAAGAACCTCGGGGCCCACTGCGCCGTCTTCCTTGAGGTGGCCGTCAATCAGGATACGGGCCGGATCAGCGTCAGACGCGCTGCGGCCTCGGTTGACTGCGGCGAGCCCGTGTCTCCGGACGGGATTGCAAACCAGGTCGAGGGTGCGATCATTCAGTCGTTGAGCTGGTGTACCCGCGAGGCTGTGACCAACACCGGGACCCTCCGAACCAGTTTCGACTGGAGTGAATACCCCATCATGCGTTTTCTCGACGTTCCCGAAAGCATCGAGGTGACGGTCGAGAAGCAGTCTGGACAGCCGTTTCTGGGCGTGGCGGAGTGCGGGCAGGGGCCTGCTTCGGCCGCGCTGGCCAATGCCGTTGCCGATGCGACCGGAGTTCGCTTCAGGGATATGCCGCTAAGCCCGGAGAGGGTACGGGCCGCCATTGTCACCCTTTAGGTGTCGTCCCTGCTGAATGGCCCACAAGAGGTTTTTACCGAACAGGCGCAGGACCCAATCTCAAAAAATGTTGGGCGGACGAGACTTTGGAATGACGATCGAGACGCCTCTGTGCGGCTCATGACGCCGAGCGGGATGACGAGAGATGCACAAAAGAGACGCCAGGCTTGGTCGAATAATCGACCATGTGTTCCCCCTGACGAGAGCAATCCATCTGGCCCTGCTGGCCGGCCTCCTGCTGCTGTCGTCGTGCGCCTCGAGCGAGGCGCAAACTGCTATACGATCACGAGAGCCGGCCGAAGGCGGAGTATCCAGTGCCGTTTCGGATGTATCGGCGCCGCAGGATAAGATCGCCGCGCTCGTGAAGCTGCTCGACGATCCGGATGTTCGCAGCTGGATACGATCGCTGCCGCCCGAAACAGGCCTGCCTGCCTCCGCCTCGCCCGCGCTCGTCGATCCCGTCTCGATGGATGCCGTGGCGGCGCATCTTACTCGATGGGAGAATCTGGCACGGTCCGACATAGATGCTGTCTTTTCAGCTGTTCCGAGAATACCTGATGCTTTCGTCTTGGCGTTTCAGCGGTTGAGCGACGACGCGCAAGCCCAGGGCTTCGGCCCGATGGTTCTGTTGGTCGCAGCGGTGGTGCTCGCCGCAATTGTCGTGGAGAAGGCGCTCCTTCACTTCATGCGACGCGGTGGCAGCGGTGTTCACGAATTTCTGCCTGTCGCTGCATTCTCCGTAACGATGGCTGTCCTCTTCTTCGCCTTCGAGTGGCCACCCCTTGGCCGCGTCGTGGTCGCCTGCTTCCTGTCGGCCTTTGTCGTCTATCGGGTATCGGCGATCGCGATGGGACTGACGGCTCACCCATCTTTGCGTCGCCGTCTGAAGGCGATGATGGGTCTGGTAGTCGCCGGTGTCGCCACGCTCATTGCTGTTTCCATGCTCGAAATGGAGCGGCCGGTGCGGCATGCTATCGCCTATCTGCTTTCCTGCATTTTGCTTGCGCTTGTCTTCGAGGCGCTTTGGTCGCGTCCGCACCTGTCGAAGGGGGTGAGGATTGCCACGACCTTTTACGTCGTCGGATTGTGGCTGTTGTGGGCGCTCGATTTCCGCAGTGCCTTCTGGCTTGGCTGTTATGCCGTGATCCTCCCGCCAATACTGCGATCCGTCGGACATTTGGTCCACGACCACGTGACTTCGGGACCCGGAGCCGTCGCCACCGACACAAGAGCCGTCCTCCTGGTGCGAGGAAGCCGGGCTGCGATTGTCGCGGTCGCCGTTGCCTGGATCGCCTTCGTGTGGAACGTGGGGGGCAGATCGGCTTTCCAGGACAACCCTCAGTATACGGCGATCTTCCACGGGTTATTGAACAGCATAATCGTCCTGCTTCTCGCAGATATCGTCTGGCACCTCGTCAGGGCCGCGATCGACCGCCGCGCCGCACCTCCGGCTGAGGATGCTCCGGATGCCATCTCGCACGAGGCGCATGCGACGCGATTGCTGACACTGCTGCCGATCCTCAGAAACGTGGTCGCAGTGGTATTGCTGGTCGTCGCGGCCTTGATCGTGCTGGCACAGCTCGGCGTCGAGATTGCGCCCCTCATTGCCGGGGCCGGAGTCGTCGGCGTCGCGATCGGCTTCGGCTCGCAGGCCCTGGTCAAGGACGTGATCAGTGGATTTTTCTACCTGTTCGACGACGCGTTCAGGGTGGGCGAGTACATCCAGGCCAAGACATACAAGGGAACCGTCGAGGGCTTCAGCCTCCGCTCAGTGAAGCTGAGGCACCACCGCGGCCCCATATTCACAATCCCGTTCGGAGAACTCGGCGCGGTCGAGAACATGAGCCGCGACTGGTCAAAAGCCAAGTTTCGGATCACCGTTCCCTACGATACGGATCTCGAAAAGGCGCGCCGAATTGGCAAGTTGATTGGGCAGCAGCTGGCTGATGACCCGGAATTCGGATCGGTTTTCATTCAGCCGCTGAAGATGAAGGGTGTCGAGGACTTCGGCGAATACGGAATCGTGATCAGTTTCGCCATGATCACCGTCCCGACCAGTCAATCGAGCTTCATCCGTCGCAAAGCCCACGCCATGCTGCGAGACGCATTCCAGGCGAACGGCATCGTGTTCGCACAGCCGACCGTGAATATCGGAGGAGCGGCCGACCAGACCGGCAACGCCGCAGCGGCATCGGAATTACGTCGGATGGCAAAAGAAACAGCTACTGCTGGGCGGGAAAATTGACTTGAGCCAGATAGAACTTGCGGAGTACTTCCAAATTTTTGACGGGCATGAGCCTCGCTTATAGCTCATCGTCAACCCTAACCGGCCATGGAGACTGTTATTGAACCGGCCGATTTTGGGTGGAGCGGCTTTTCCTTGATTGCTAGGTGGGCCTGCAAGTATGGCTGTGTGGGCTCATGACCTAGCCACAACCCGGCGGGTCAGGTCACGCGACGGCGCGGCCATCGAACGCCTGGCGTGCGTGCTCCACCTCATCCAGATGCTCCAGAGTCCAGCCATGAAGCGCCTGAAAGGGACCGAGCAGCGAGCGGCCGAGCAGCGTGATCGCGTATTCGACCCCGATCGGCGACGCCTCGATTACCCGGCGGGAGATGAGGCCGTTGCGTTCCAGTCGCCGCAGGCATTGTGTCAGCGCCTTCTGCGTCACGCCCCCCAGGTGCCGCTTGATTCCGTTGAAGCGCATGGGTCCTGCTTCCAGCACGCTGAGCACCATCATCGACCACTTGTCGGCGATGTTGTCGAACAGCGAGCGACTGGGGCAGTTCTCATCGAAGTGCTGGCAGACGGGCATGGGTTTCCTCGACGATACCTAGGCGATTGCAAGTGCGTTATTGCAACCTAGTAGCACTTGTATACCTTTCGCGCAAATCAGCAGAGAGGCTTCCCTATGACTTCGACCGACGTTCTGTTTCGACCCTTCCGCATCGGCTCGGTGGAGCTGGCGAACCGCATCGTCATGGCTCCGATGACGCGCAGTTTTGCACCCACAGGCATCCCTGGCCCGGCACATGCCGCCTATTACCGGCGGCGGGCCGAAGGCGGTGTCGGTCTGATCCTTTCGGAGGGCACGGTGGTCGATCGGCCAGCGTCGCGGAACGACCCAGGCGTTCCGTTCTTTCACGGCGAGGCCGCTCTGGCCGGTTGGAAGGGCGTGATCGATGCGGTGCATAATGGCGGTGCCAAGATGGGCCCGCAGCTTTGGCACACCGGAGCGCTCAAGAGCTTTCTGACGGAATGGGTGCCTGATGCGCCCGTCGAAAGCCCCTCTGGATTGGAGGCACCGGGCGTCGAGCGCGGCGTCGCCATGAGCGATAGCGACGTTGCCGACACGATCGCCGCCTTTGCCCGCGCCGCCAGCAACGCAAAGCGGCTTGGCTTCGACACGATTGAACTGCACGGGGCACACGGGTACCTGTTCGACCAGTTCTTCTGGTCTGCCACCAACCGGCGGACTGATCGCTACGGCGGTGCCACGATCGGCGAGCGCTCGCGATTTGCTGCAGAGGTTGTCGCTGCAGTCCGGGCGAGCGTCGGGCCCGACTTCCCGATCATCCTGCGTCTCAGCCAGTGGAAGGTGCAGGACTTTACCGTGCGGCTCGCGGAGGCACCGGCTCTCATGGCTGACTGGCTGATGCCGCTGGTCGAGGCCGGCGTAGACGTGCTCCACTGCTCGCAGCGCCGGTTCTGGGAGCCCGAGTTCCCAGACATCGATGGCCAAGAGGGCCTCAACTTCGCTGGCTGGGCCAAGAAGCTGACCGGCGCTGCGACGATCAGCGTCGGCTCGGTCGGCCTCACGGAAGACTTCATGGGGGCGTTCGGCGGCGAAGGCTCATCAACGGCCAAACTCGACAAACTGGTCGAGCGGATGGAACGTGACGAGTTCGACCTGATCGCTGTCGGTCGCGCCCTGATCGGCGATCCGGCTTGGGTGGAGAAGGTCCGGACTGGCAACAGCAGCGCCATGCAGGCCTTCGACGCAGCCGCGCTTGCCGAACTGGTGTAAGTGGCCGGTTGTTTCACTAACGCTCGCGCCCTAAAGCTGATTTGGCTTATGTGAACGGTGTCTTTTGCTCGCATGAACCGGTCGTTCGGATCTAAACGCTTCTTGGAGAAACGCATGGGTGGATGTTGTTCAGGAGCGGCACGAGCCGGGGAAAGCCCGGTTCCCGTAGGAGCGAAGAGTTTTGCAGTTCGAGGTCGAGCCGCCCAGACGATTGCGGTGAAGGGTGGAGAGAGCTTCGTCGGTACACACGAACCCGTCATCGCCTCTGATGGCGAAGGACCGGAGCGGAAGGTCTGGCTGCAGGATTTTCATCTTGAGGTTGAGGCTGTCACAGTCGCCCGCTTCGCCGACTTCATCGAGGCGACGGGACATGTGACGGAATCGGAGCGGTTCGGCATGTCGGCCGTGTTCTCGCCACTCCTCAAGAACCAAGCCCTCGTGACCGGCGGGGTTGTCAATACGCCCTGGTGGACACGCGTCGACGGCGCGTCATGGAAGGAGCCGGAAGGCCCAGGGAGCTCGATCGAGGAACGTCTGGATCATCCGGTGACGCATGTTTCCTGGCACGATGCTGCGGCATTTGCCGCATGGGTGGGTGGCCGCTTGCCGAACGAAGCCGAGTGGGAGCATGCCGCTCGCGGTGGCAACCAAAAACGCCGCTATCCCTGGGGCAACGAGGAGCCGAGCGACACCAGAATTTTCTGCAATATCTGGCAGGGGCAGTTCCCTCGCCACAATACGCTGGCGGACGGCTTCTTCGCCACGGCGCCTGCCCGCAGCTTCGAACCTTCCGAAGCAGGATTCTACAACCTCGCCGGCAATGTCTGGGAATGGACCGCGGATTCCTTCAAGGTTCGCTCCTTGTCAAAGGCGGCGAAGCTCCGCAACGATCAGGCTAAAAAGTCCGCCGACAAGGTTCTGAAGGGAGGCTCCTTCCTCTGCCACGAAAGCTATTGTTATCGCTATCGGATCGCTGCCCGCATGGGACTTTCTCCGGATAGCGCCTCGAGCAATATGGGTTTTCGCATTGCCTATGACGTGCTGTCGTAATGCTGTCTGTTACCAGGGAAGGATCTGGCCATTGTAATCGTAGAAGCTGCCGGTTTGATGCGGACCTGAATGATCAATGACCTTGCGCATGCGCGCGATGCTCTCGGATATGCTCAGCCCGCCTTCCCCTTGAAGGGCGACTTTGCCAGGGTGAAGACCAAGCACGCAGATCTGGCGGGGACCGAGATCGATGGCGAGGCTCTTCATGACCATGTTGAGGCCAGCCTTGCTGGATCGATAAGCATAGGAGCTGGCTGTATTGTTGAGCCCGATCGACCCCATGCGGCTCGTTATAAACGCGATCATTTTCCGCTTGCTGCTGGCTACGTGCTCGGTAAAGGCCCTTGTAACGACGAAAGGCGCGATCAGATTGACTTCCAGCATGTTTCGCCAGAGCGTCAGGTCTGTTTCTTGCAAGCCCGGATGCGGGCCGGGAATGCCGGCATTGTTGACCAGCAGGTCGATCGAAACGCCGTTCAGCTCCACGGCGAGGCGGAGAACGGATGCTTCATCGGTTATGTCGAGCTTGACGGCTTCTATGCCGGAGAGATGTTCGTGCCTTTCGCGGAAGGCGTGGGGATCGAGGCAGGTGGCAATGACCCGGTCGCCATTGGCCGCGTATTGCAGCGCGAATTCTTCTCCAAGTCCGCGATCGCAGCCGGTGATCAAGACGGTCGCCATTGGTCCTCCTCCTGTCCGCAGCCATGACTTGCGTCTGTATCGAGCCTTTTCTCGCTATCGTGCTACAGATTTTTGCCAAGTGAGAATAGCAGGTTGTTGAGTGTAGCTTGCAGTCAGGGGAGGACCATTGATGTCAAACGAGAAGAAAAAGCCGAACATCATCTTTGTCATCACCGACCAGCAGCGGTTCGACACGATTGCTGCCGGCGGCTTCCCCTACATGAAGACACCCAATCTCGACCGGATGGTGAGGGAAGGCACCTATTTCCGCCAGACTTACGTCACCTCGCCATCCTGCGCGCCGTCGCGCGCAAGCCTGTTTACCGGTGTCTATCCGCATACCAACGGCGTGTTCCGCAATGACGAGCCCTGGGCGTTCAGCTGGGTGCAACTGATGGCCGACGCAGGATACCGCTGCGTCAACGTCGGCAAGATGCACACATCGCCCTTCGAGGATTCATTCGGCTTTCACGAGCGGCACGTGGTGGAAAACAAGGATCGCGCCACGCCGCGTCTGCCGTTTTTTCTAGATCAGTGGGACAAGGCTATCTGGACGCGCGGTTTTGAAAAGCCGAGCCGTGTCACCTATCGCCGGCGGGAGGACTACCGCTCCTCGCTCGGCGCCTTCGTCTGGAACCTGCCCGAGGACCTGCATTCCGACAACTTCGTTTCGGCGCTCGCCCAGATGTGGCTCGATACCTATACCGGCAATGAACCTTTCTTCCTGCAGATCGGCATCCCGGGGCCGCACCCGCCCTATGATCCGACCCAGGACTTCCTCGACATGTATGCGGATGCCGAGCTGCCGGAACCTATTCTCAGCAAGGATGACATCGCGGCCCAGCCGGCGGCGCTGAAAGTACTGCGCGATCAGCATCTGGCGGTCGACCACGATGCCGTCGTGCATCTAGCCGAGCCGACAAGGGAACAGACGCGCCGCCAGCGGCAGCACTACTTCGCCAATGTCTCGATGATCGACGCGCAGGTGGGCAAACTGATAGAGACGCTAGAGCGGCGCGGTGTGCTGGACGACACGGTCATCATCTTCACCTCGGACCACGGCGACAGCCTAAACGATCACGGACACAGCCAGAAGTGGTCGATGTATGAGCACAGTGTTCGTGTGCCGGCAATTGTCTGGGCGCCGGGGCGGGTGGCCGAGGGCAGGGTGATCGACGATCTCGTCTCGCTCTTTGACTTCGCTCCGACTGTTCTGGAAATGGCCGGCGTGCCGGTGCCGGACTGGATGGAGGCACAGTCGCTCATGCCTTATCTGCGCGGTGAGGATTGCGAGCCACGGCCATACGTCTTTTCCGAACATGCAGGCGACCGCATATTCAGCGGCACGACCTTCATGACGATGATCCGCAGCCGGCGCCACAAGCTCGTGCATTTCGTCGACAGCCACGAAGGCCAGCTATTCGACATGGACCACGATCCGACGGAGGTGAACAATCTCTGGTCCGACCCGGCGCACCAGGCCGTGAAGCAGGAACTGATCAACGCGATCCTCACCTGGCGCATCGAAAGTTCGCTGAAGACACAAGGCTGGACGCTTGCCAGTGTGCGCCTTGGCGCCAATTCCAGTCGCACGCCGGAAAGCAAATCGCGGCAGGACGGAGCCTAGCCCCCTTCGTCCGTCGCCTCCCGTTGCGTGCTTTCGCGGGCAACAAGTTTCCAGTCGACGATGGTCGTCTGCGGTTCGCCGCCATTGATGCGGGCGACGATGGCGTCGGCGGTCAAGCGGCCAATCCGCTCGCGATCAGGACGGATGGTGGTGAGGGGCGGGGTGATGCAGGCGGCGGCCTCGTTGTCTCCGAAGGCGATCACGCCGACATCCTCGGGCACGCGTCTACCGAGGTTCCTCAGCCCGCGCATCACGCCAAAGGCGACGACGTCGCTGTTGCAGACGATGGCATCAATGCCGGGATGGGTTTGGAGCACGTGGAGCGCCAGCTTTTCGCCGAGATCGGGACTGCCCCCTATCGGTTCTGTGCAGGTGATGACTGGTGTGATCCCGGCTTTAACCGCTTCGGTTTCGAGGCCGAGAAGACGCTTTCGCGCGCGTCGGTCGTTTTCGCGCAGGCTGCCGACAAAGGCGAGTGTGCGGTAACCGCGATCGATCAGATGGCGGGCTTGGGCTGCCCCCACCGCCTGATGGTCGAAGCCGATCGCCGTGTCGATTACCGGGCCGCTGGTATCCCACATCTCGATGATCGGAATGCCGGAGGATTTCAGGAGCTCAACGACCTTCGGCGGATGGTCGATGCCGATGATCGCCACGGCCGCCGGCCGCCAGCTCAGGATAGAGCGAACCAGCTTCAGCTCCTGGTCGGGATTGTAGCGGGTATTGGCAAGCATGACCTGAAGGTCGTGTTCAAGCAGAGATGACTGCAGCGTATCGATGATGCTGGCAAATTCCGAATAATACAGCGAGGTCACCACGACGCCGACGATATCGGTGCGCGTGCCGGAAAGGCCACCCGCCAGCCGGTTGGGTACGTAGTTTAGCTCCTCCATCGCGATATTGATGCGTTTTCGCAGTTCGGGGCGCACGGTATTGGGCGCGCGGAGCGCTCGGGAGACCGTGTTGGCGGAAACGCCCACCCGTTCGGCGATCGAGGCGAGCGTCGGCACAACCCGCTCCTTGTTCTCTTTTTCGCCCCGAGCGTCGTCGCCGGGCTTGCTGTCAGTGCTGATCGTCATGGATCCAAACCTGTGAAGACACGCCGTTTTCGATAACAAGAGTGAGCGTTGCGTTAGCGATAACTTTATGCGATCAATAACGCCACGGCAAGCAGAAGGCGGGACGAGGAATTCTTCTGCTGCCCGCAATGTCCGCCGCGCGGTGTCGCTGCAGCGGGGAGGAGCAGGATCTATGGCTGACAAGCCGAACATCATTTTGATCATGACTGACCAGCAGCGCTATGACTCCATCTCGGCGCTCGGTTACCCTTACGCTCACACGCCGAATATCGATGCGATGATCGAGAAAGGTGTGGCGCTGACCAACTGCCACATTACCGCGCCCAGTTGCGTGCCGTCACGTGCCAGCCTGTTTACCGGCTATTATCCGCATACGACCGGCGTTCTCGCCAACGGCCAGAAATGGCAGCGGACCTGGGTGGAAAGCCTGCGCGACGCCGGCTATCGCTGCGTGAACGTCGGCAAGATGCACACCATTCCTTATAACTCAGACAGCGGTTTCCACGAGCGTTACGTGGTGGAAAACAAGGACCGCTACATGGAGGGACGTTGGTACTTTGACGAGTGGGACAAGGCGCTTGCCGCCAACGGTCTCGTCAAGCAGCAGCGCGAATTCTATCGTGAACGCGAGGACTATCGAGAGCGGCTCGGCTGTTTCGACTGGGAGCTTCCGGAGAACATGCATTCCGATGCCTTCGTCGGCGATATGGCGAAGTGGTGGGTCGAAACCTATCCGCCAACAGAACCATTGTTCCTGCAAGTCGGCTTTCCTGGCCCTCACCCGCCATTCGACCCGCCAGCCCGCTACACCGAACCATATCTGAACCGCAACGATCTGCCGCTGCCGAAGCCGACGAAAGAGGAACTCGACAGCCTGCATCAGGAGCTGAAGGACAAGCGTCAGCACGATGTTGAGGTGGACCATGATTCAGTCGTCTGGAGCCTGGATCCGAGCGAAGACCAGATGCAGCGTCTGTGGGCGCATTATCTCGGCAATGTGACGCTGATCGACGAGAAGGTCGGCGAACTGCTCGCCTCATTAAAGGAGCGCGGATATCTCGAGGATGCGATCGTCATTTTCACCTCGGATCATGGTGAGTGCCTCGGGGAACATGGCCTGATCCAGAAATGGTCGATGTACGATATCGTGACCCGCGTTCCGACGGTGATCTGGTCGACTGCCGGCCGGTTCGAAGGCGGACGAACGGTCGACGAGCTCTGCCAGCTTTTCGACCTGGGTCCGACCATTCTCGACTATGCCGGTATCACGCCGCCAAAGACGTTCGAGGCAAATAGCCTGCGGCCTGCACTGGAAGGCAAGGACTGGACGCCGCGTACGCACGTCTTCTGTGAGCAGATCGGCGACGTGGCGATGGCCGGCGGCGTCGAGTTCATGACCGGTGTGCGCAGCGACAGATGGAAACTGGTTCATTTCAAGGGTTCGACCGACGGACAGTTGTTCGACCTCGAGAACGATCCGAAAGAGGTTAGAAATCTCTGGAGCGATCCGGACCATCAGGATCGCAAGCGCGAGCTTCTGGACGTGATGCGCGACTGGCTGATCGAATCGAACTTCAAGACACGGGATGTTATGGCCGCGGCGCGCTGACCGGATGACGGACTGGCCGAAAGCTCGGGAGGAGTGATCTTGGCAGTTATGGAAAGTGAAAACACATCGGATAAAGCAAGGGGGATACCTTTGCCGACGGGTCCCCTCGCCATGCTGGGGATCAACATCGTTGCCGTCGTTTTCGGTATCTCGATGTGGGCACTGGTGACATCTTATGGTGTGGTCGGGCTGCCGACCCCGCTGGCGGTCGCCAGGCAAGCTGTGATCCAGGCGCAAAGCGGCCTTCTATGGTCCGACGCGCTGGCAAGCCTCGGCCGCGTCTTTACCGGCTTTGCGCTCGGCATTCTCGTTGCAATTCCAGTCGGCTTCCTGATGGGCTGGTACAAAATCGCCCGCGCCATCATCGAGCCCTACGTCCAGTTTTTCCGCACTATTCCGCCGCTTGCCATCATTCCGCTGGCGATCGTGACGATGGGAATCGACGAGACGCCGAAGATCTTCGTCATCTTCCTCGCATCCTTCCTGTCTTCCGTCGTCGCCACCTATCAGGGCGTCATCAGCGTCGACAGGACGATGATCAATGCGGCGCGCGTGCTGGGTGCCAACGATTTCACCATCTTCCGACGCGTCATCGTGCCGGCTTCGCTGCCTTATATCATGGTGGGCGTCCGTATCGGTCTTGGCTCTTCGTGGTCGACCGTGGTGGCTGCCGAGCTGATCGCAGCGCAGTCGGGCCTCGGCTTCCGGATGCAGCAGGCACAACTCTATTACGATCTTGCGACCATCTTCGTCAGCCTGATCTCGATCGGCATTCTTGGACTGATCATGGATCGCATCGTCATGGCGATCGACAGTGTGCTGACCGCCTGGCAGGAGAAGCTATGACCCCGAAAATATCGTTCAGAGACGTCCGCAAGACGTTCGATATTGCCGGCCGAACAGCGTTTACGGCGCTCGAGGGGCTGAACCTCGATATCGACGACGGCGAGTTCATCACCGTCGTCGGACCCTCCGGGTGTGGCAAGTCGACAGCGATGAACATCGCCGCGGGGCTTACCGCACCGTCCTCAGGCCAGGTTCTGGTCGATGATGCAGTGGTCGCGGGACCGGGACCGGAACGCGGGGTGATCTTCCAGCAATATGCCCTTTTCCCGTGGCTGACAGTGCGGCAGAATGTCGAGTTCGGCCTGAAGATCGCCGGCCATAACAGGGACGAGCGGCGGCGGATCTCCGATCATTTCATCGCCCTTGTCGGGTTGACCGACTTTGCGAATTCACTGCCGAAGACCCTGTCTGGCGGCATGAAGCAACGCTGCGCGATTGCCCGCGCCTATGCGGTCAATCCGAAGATCTTGCTCATGGACGAGCCATTCGGAGCACTCGATGCTTTGACCCGCGTGCAGCTTCAGGATCAGTTGCTGGCGATGTGGAGCAAGGAACGCCGTACGGTGATGTTCATTACCCATGACGTCGACGAGGCCGTCTATCTCGCAAGCCGCGTCGTTGTGATGGCAGCCCGGCCGGGCCGGCTATACAAGATCGTCAATGTTGACCTGCCCTATCCTCGCACCGAGGACATGCGGCTCTCGTCCGAATTTTCAGAATTGCGCAACGAGGTCTGGCGGGCAGTGTATCACCCTGCCGCAGCCGCCTGATCCTTGCCCACGAAACTTAGCAGCCCGTCAAAGGAGGAATGACCATGCTGACGAGACGAAATCTTATGGTAACGAGCGCCGCACTTGCCGGCGCCAGCGTATTTTCGATCGGCGGCCGGGCGCGCGCCCAGTCCGCCGAGATGACGATCGGCTATATCGCCGACTTCCCGAATGCCAGTGTGCTGGCGATCGCCAAGGAACAGAAGCTGTGGGAGGCCGAAGGTATCGAGCCCACGGTCAAGGTCTTCACCAATGGCCCCATCCAGATCCAGGCGATGGGAGCCGGCAGCCTGAATTTTGGGACGATCGGCCCCGGCGCCCTCTGGCTGCCGGCGAGTGGGCGCGCAAAGGTGGTTGGCGTCAATGACATCGGATTTTCCGACCGCGTGATCGCCCAGGCTGGCATCGCCTCAATGGCTGATCTTAAGGGCAAGAAGGTCGGCGTGCCGCAGGGAACGTCGGGCGATATGATCCTGCGCATGGCGCTGACAAAAGCCGGCATGACGATCGCCGACATCCAGATGGTGCCGATGGATCCGTCGACCGTGGTGGCTGCCTTCACGTCGAAACAGATTGACGGTGCCGGGATCTGGTATCCGCTGATCGACACCATCAAACCACGCGTGCCAGACATGAAGGAACTGGCTTCGAACCAGGAGTTCTATCCGCAGACCTCGTTCATCAACACGTTCGTTGCACGTAATGAGATCGTCGAGCAAAACCCGGATCTGGTGAAGAAATTCCTGCGGGTGATGAAAAAGGCCATGGATTACCGGGTTGCAAATCTCGACCACTCGATTGAGATCACCACGGCTTTCCTGAACGCGCCTGCCGATGCAGTTGCCAAGGTTGCGCGCAGCCGCAAAATGCTGACCTCCAAGGATCTCGAGACGTTCACCAAGGACGGCACCGTCATCAGATGGCTAAGCGACTTCAACAAGATGTTCCAGGAGTTCGGGACGGTGAAGGATCCGCTGCCGCCGGAGAAATTCTATACCGCCGATCTCTTCACCAGTGCCTGATCATTCCAGGCTGACGACGAGATCAGAATTGGACGACAGTCGGGAATGGCTCCCGACTGTGCTACCAGCACGCAAATCAGAAGGAAGCTGAAAGGTTTACTGTAGATGCTAGTTTGTTGGTTTCGAGGAGCAGATCCAACTACGGCACGTGGGTTCAGAGCCCATCAAAACGCGTCAGAACGATTCGAATAACGTAACCCGCCGGGTAAGGTTAGAACCTCATCAATGCGGCCTATTTCACAAATCTCCGCGCCATCAGGCCCCCGCAACCAAACTTAACAATTCGAATTTACCCAAATCAAAGCCCCGATTGGTCATCACCAGCGGGGCTTTTTGGCATGCGCATCAGGGGACGAGTGGGAAGGAAAGGGCGGGGGGAGAAGGAGACTTGCGGATGGCGACCGACCATGTCTGGATTGACCTACGCCCTACGCCCTAAGCCCTAAGCCCTAAGCCCTAAGCATAGCGATCTACTCCTAAAAACCCCCAGCGAGCACATCCGTTAAGGACCGCTCCAAAGCAAGCTTCTCACGCATGGTCTTCAACTCATCAAGCTGGTCGTCAAAGCCGGAATTTTCAATAGGGATCCGTCGCTGCAACTGTCCGCTGATCGGCCTGCCAAAGCGCCAGTTCTGACTATTCTCGCGACTCGTGATTTCCACGGTTTTTGCAGAGCTGTCTCAGTACTGACGTGACCAGTGCGTGATCATCGATGTCTGGCAGACCGCTGACGGCGGCCACGCCGACGAGGCCGATGCCGCTCACCATGATCGGGACTCCGCCGCCGCTCGCGGCATAGTCCGCCTGCGCCAGGCGGTACCGGCTGTGGAAGTCGACGCCGTTCTTCTCGCAGAGCAACCGCATATAGAGAGAGCTGTGCTGGAAATGCTCCACCACCAAGCGTTTGCGCCGGGCCCAGACGATGTTGTCGGGCGTGGCTCCCGGCAGGAGCGTAGAAAACACAACGGCGCCATGGTGGGTGATCTCGATCGCGACCGGGAGGTTTGCCTCGGCCGCGATGCCGCGCATTTCGCTCCCCAGTTCCCAGGCCGTCCCGTAGTCAAACCTTGCAAGCGCAAGATCGCTTTCCTCGGCGATGAGGCCTTCGACAGTCTGCGGTGCTGGCATGGGTCTTCCTTGAACGGGCCGGGAGGGGCGTGACTGACCTCCCGGCGATTGGAAACGGCAGGGATCAGAGGCGGGATGCCTGTGCGTCCCGCCAGGCGAGGTATTCGTCCCGGACGCCCTCCGTGAGCGGATAATATTTGCGCAGGTCGCCACCCTCTGACAGCCGGATGCGGGCAAATTCTTCCCATTCGGCATGTTCGCTGGAACGCTCGATGACCTCGGGGGCCAGCGCTACGGGCACCACGATGACACCGTCGTCGTCGGCGACAATGATGTCGCCGGGCATGACCAGAACACCGCCGCAGGCGACCGGTACGTTGACCGCAAACGGGATCAGGTTTGTCTGCGCGTGGTAATTGGGAGTGACGCCGCGTACCCAGATGCCGAGGTCGAGTTCCTTCGCCTTGGCGGAATCGCGGATGCAGCCATCCACGACGATGCCGGCGCCACCGCGGCCGGCAAGGAAGGTCAGCATCATCTCGCCGAAGATGCCGCTTGCCATGTCGCCCCTTGCGTCGACGACAACCATGTCACCCGCCTGGGCAGGGTAAAGGACATGCCGATGCAGCTGAACTTCCGGGTTGTCGTATTCGTTGGCGCCGTAGAGGTCCTCGCGCTTCGGCATGCATTGCAGCGTCAGAGCCGGCCCTGCCACCGATCGTCCATGATTTAGCGGCTGCGGGCCGCGGATCTGCGGGTCGCGGATGCCCATGAGGCTGAGCTCACTGCTTGCGGTGGCGGTGCCGATCCTGGCGAGCGCATCGCAAAGCGCGCGGGGCGGGCGAGTGATGTCTTTGATGTCTGAAGGGGACTGCATTGCACTTAACCTCGATGTGGAGAATGGGCAGGTCGGCGGGTGGGTCAGACCCATCCGCCGTCGACGACGTAATTCTGACTGGTGATGCCGCTTGCATCATCGGATGCGAGGAAAAGCGCCAGCTTGGCGACATCCTCCGGCTGCAGCCGGCGCTTGAGCGCCTGCCGCTCGGCCCGCATCGCATCGGCATCCGGCGTCAGCCAGAGTTCCAGCTGGCGCTTGGTCATGATCCAGCCGGGCGTGATGGCATTGACGCGAATGTCGAAGGGTCCGAAATCGCGCGCCAGGGAGCGGACCAGGCCGATCACCGCGGATTTGGCGGCCGTGTAGAGCGGCATGCCACCGAAACCGGCCATCCAGGTGATGGAGCTCATGCAGATGATCGAGCCGCCGCCTGCCTTCATGTCGGCAAGCACGGCCTGCGAGGAGAAGAACTGGTGCTTGAAATTGGTGTCCATGCGCTCGTCGAAATAGTCCTCCGTCACGTCCTCGGCGGCATGACGCTCGTCATGGGCGGCATTGTTGACGAGCACGGTGATCCTGCCGAAAGCCTGCCGCACCGTTTCGACGCCCGCCCGCAGGGCCTCGATGTGGCGCAGATCGACGGGCACGAAGAGCACCTGGCGCCCCTCGGCGGTGAGTGCCTGCATCAGCGCCTCGCCGGATGCCTCATCGCGGTCGAGAAAGCCGACGCGGGATCCCTGTTCGGCAAAGGCGCGCACGAGGGAAGCGCCGATGCCGCTTGCCCCGCCCGTTACCAAAACCGTCTTGCCCTGCAGATCCGTATAGATCGCCATGATCAGTTCTCCGGAGAGAGGGGGATGCGCAGGCCAGTTTGCGTATCGAAGAGGTGGATGTGATCGGGCATCAGGGAGAGCGACAGGGTCTTGCCCGGCGCAAGCGTGATGCGTTCGCGAAAGACGCCGACGACCTCGTGCCCGGCAAGCTGCATGAGGACCAGGGTTTCCGCTCCCGTCGGCTCGACGGTCAGGATTTCGGCGGGATGTCCCTGCGGATCAATGACCAGATGTTCGGGCCGGATGCCGAGCTTGACCTCCTGGCCCTCAAGGCGGGCTGCCGATGCAGGCACCGTCATGCGGGTTCCGTCGGCGCCGAGGAAGTGACCATCGACAATCCTACCTGCGATGAGGTTCATGGCGGGCGAGCCGATGAAGCCGGCGACGAAGATGTTTGCAGGGCGGTCGTAGAGTTCGAGCGGCGACCCCACCTGTTCCACTCGGCCTGCGTTCATCACGACGATCTTGTCTGCCATGGTCATAGCCTCGACCTGGTCATGGGTCACGTAGACGGTGGTGGTCTTGAGACGATGGTGGTTCTGCTTGATCTCGGAGCGCATCTTGACGCGAAGCTTTGCGTCCAGATTGGAGAGCGGCTCGTCGAACAGGAAGACTTCGGGGTTGCGCACCATGGCGCGGCCCATGGCAACGCGCTGGCGCTGGCCGCCGGAAAGCTGGCGGGGATAGCGCTGCAGGTAATCCTCGAGGTTGAGGGTCTTTGCCACATCGAGGACCCGATCGCGCACGTCCTGCTTCGGGGCCCGGGCGAGCTTGAGCGAGAAGCCCATGTTCTGCTCGACGGTCATGTGGGGATAGAGAGCATAGCTCTGGAACACCATGGCGATGTCCCGTTCCTTCGGCTGAAGCGCGTTGACGACGCGTCCGCCAATCGAAACCTCTCCGGCGGAGATGTCTTCCAGCCCTGCCAGCATGCGCAGCAGCGTGGATTTTCCGCAGCCGGAGGGTCCGACCAGCACCACGAATTCACCGTCGGTGATATCGATGTTGACGCCGTGCAGGACTTCCAGTGCGCCGTAGGACTTGCGAACGTCGTTGATTGTGAGCGGGGCCAAGAGTGTCTCCTGTCGCTGAAGCGGTTCAATCGTCCCAACGGGGAGATTTGGCGGGGTTGATGTGGCGCGCGCCGCGGTCAAGCGCACGGATGCGCTGGATGTCCGCGTCCGACAGCTGAACCTTAAGGGCCGCGAAGTTGCGCTCCAGGTTCTGCCTGCTTCCCGAGGCCGGGATGACGGCGTGGCCCTCGGCCATCAGGAAGGCGAGCGCAATGGCTGATGCCGTGACGCCATGGGCCGCGGCGATCTCCTGCAGCAGGGCGTCGTCGTTCACGGCACCCTTGTAGAGCGGCTGGTAGGCGGTGAGGCTCAGTCCCCTGCTGCGGCAATAGTCGACCAGTCGTGGCGACTGATGGTAGGGATGGATCTCGACCTGGTTGGTCACGAGCGCATCGGGTCCGAGGAGGGCCATGGCCTTTTCGAGCAGGGCGATCGGAAAGTTCGACACGCCGATCAGCCGCGCCAGACCGCGAGTTTGCTCTTTGGCGAGTTCCTGCATGTAGTCTTCGAAGGGCACGAGATCGTTTTGCGACGGCCAGTGGATCAGCAAAAGGTCCACCTGGTCGAGGCCCAGCGTCTCCAGGCTTTGCTCCACGCTTGCCGCAAAATTCCGTCGCGCGAGATTTGTATCGGCCACCTTCGTGGTGATGAACAGGTCGGCGCGGGGCAGGCCGGAGCGGCGAACGACCTCTCCCACATTGGCTTCCGTGCCATAGCTCTGGGCGGTGTCGATGTGGCGGTAGCCGATTTCGAGGGCGGCCAGAATGGCCTCGATGCCTTCCTCGCCGGTGCGCCCGAAGGTCCCGAGGCCGAGTTGGGGGATGGGGGACTGGTAGGTCATAGACTTCCTTTCAGTCTCAGCCCTTGGTCGCGCCGGCTGTGAGGCCGCCAACGAACAGGCGCTGCATGGATAGAAACAGGATGGCGATCGGGAGCGTCATGACGACGGATGCCGCCATGACGGCGCCCCAATCGGTGTTGAACTCGGTCGAGAATTCCGCAAGGCCGATGGGCAGCGTCTTCACCGAGGAGTCGGTTGCGAAGCACAGTGCGAAGATGAACTCGTTCCAGGTCGTCACGAAGGCATAGACCATCACCGAGGCGATGCCTGGCAGCGACAGCGGCAGGGTGATGCGGAAGAGGCATTCGAGACGGCTCGCGCCATCGATGATCGCCGCCTCTTCCAGCTCGACGGGAATGTTCTTGAAATAGCTCGTCAGCATCCAGACTGAGAGCGGCAGGGTGATGATCATGTAGACGAGGATCAGGCCCCAGTAGGTGTTGACCAAGCCGAGAAAGCGCAGCGTGATGAACAGCGGAACGATGATGGCCGCGGTCGGCAGGAGCTGAGCCACGAGCACCAGCGACTGCAGGAGCGGCTTGCCCTTGAACTTGAAGCGGGCAAAGCCGTAGGAGGCAAAGATCGCCAGGATCAGCGCAAGACCGGTGGAGCCCGCCGACACGATGACGCTGTTGAGGAAGTAACGCGGGATGTTCGATTGGAACAGCACGTTGCTGTAATTCTGGAAGGTCGGGGTATCGGGCCACCAGATCGGCGGCACGGTGTAGAGCTCGCGCAGTGTCTTGACTGAGGAGACGACCATCCACCAGAAGGGGAAGAGGCACACCAGCACCAGAAGCACGGAGCCGACGAGGATCAGCCAGCCGGGCAGGCCGGGACGGGTCAGTTTAGAGGTCTTGCCGCTCATTGCGCTTCCTCCGGGTTGGAGGCCAGGGTTCGGATGTAGATAAAGACGATCACGATCGCGACGCCGAAGAACATTACCGACAGGGCCGCCGCCTGACCGAACTGCATGCCGTCGAAGGCGGTGCGGAAGATCTGGATCGGCGTGATCAGCGTCTTGTTGGCGGGACCGCCGCGGGTAATGGCGTAGATGATGGTGATATGGTTCAGCGCCCAGATGACCAGAAGCAGGGTGATGGCCACGATGACGGAGCGGACCTGCGGCAGCATGACGTACCAGACTTCTTCCCAGAAGCTGGCTCCGTCGATCCGGGCGGCCTCATAGAGGTCGTTGGGAATGGACTGCAGGCCGGCCAGCACCATGATGGCGACGAAGGGGAACATCTTCCAGATGTTGATGGCGATCATCACGGGCATGACCGTGTTGCCATTGGTCAGCCAGCCGATCGGCTTGTCGATCAGCCCGGGCGCCGTCAGCATGTAGTTGATGATGCCGAATTCGGTGTGCAGCATCCAGGCCCAGGTGGTGGCCGCTACGATGCCGGGCACCACCCAGGGCACCAGCGTCACCGAGCGGACGATCGCCCGCCCCTTGAAATTCTGGTTCAGCAGGATCGCCGCCATAACCCCGAACAGGACCTGGAAGATGATCGAGCCGAGCACCCACCAGAGCGTGTTCCAGAAGGCGATGGGCGTGGCACGGGCCGCAAGGACGCGGCGGAAATTTTCCAGCCCGACGAAGTTGCCGGCATTGTCCGTGACGCTCAAGAGGCCGGTGTAGGCGACCGGATAGGCAATCAGCATGCCGAGCACCATGAGTGCGGGCAGAATGAAGAGGTAGCCTGTCGATTGTTTTTGCATCGGTATCATCCTCCATCACCAGTGATCGGAGGGCAGCAGAAAGCCACCCTCCGGCCGTGCAGGCTTAGAGGAGCCCTTCGATTTCAGAGGCGGCGCCATCCATGGCTTCCTTGACGCTCTCGTCGCCGAGCAGGATGCGCTGAATGCCGTCGAAATAGGCCTGGGAGATCTGCACCCAGTTCGGGTGCGCCGGTACCGGCCGCCCAAAGGGGAGCATGTCCTTGAAGACCTTGAGGATCGGATCGTTGAACCGCTCGGCGTTCATGGCCGAAATGCGGGCCGGGAAGGTATCGGTCAGAATTGCCTGGTTTTCCGACTTGGACAGGAAGGCAACCAGCTTCTTGGCCTCGTCCGGGTTCTTGGCAGAGCTTGGAACCACGAGGCTCCAGCCACCCAGGATTACGGCCGTCTTTGCCCCTTCCGGATGCGGAACGGGAATGACGCCGATGTCGATCTTGGGGTTCTCCTTGCGGATCGACTGGATGTCGAACTGGCCCGACTGGTACATCGAGACCTTTTCGGCGATGAACAGACGGCGGTTGGCGGTGCCGTCATTTTCAAGCGTCGAGGAAGGCGAGAGGTGGTTCTTGAAGAAGTCCGTATAGAAGGTGACGGCCTTCTCGGATTCCGGGCTGTCCACCAGCACCTTCTTGCCGTCGTCGGAGATGATCCCGCCGCCCAGCATCCACATGAAGGGGAGCGAGCGGAAGATGGTGTTGCCCACTTCGCCGCCGCCGGTGATGGCGAAGCCGGACTTGCCGTTGACGGTCAGCTTCTTGGCCGCGTCAGCAAAGGCCTCCCAGGTCTGCGGGGGCTTGTCCGGGTCAAGCCCGACCGCCTTGAAGTCTCCCCGGTTGATGATGATCGCGTGGGTTTCAATGCGGTAGGGTGCGCCCCAGAGCTTGCCGTTCCAGGTGTTGTACTGGAGAGCGGCGGGGATGTAGTCGTCGCGTTCCGTCACCGCCTCGTCGAGCGGAACGACCAGCTTGTTCTGGGCATATCCGTTCACCCAGGCGTGCTGCACGTCGATCACGTCGGGAGCGGCGCCTGACTGCAGCGCCGTCAGGATGCGCTGGGGAAGGCCGTCCGTCGTGGTCGTCTCCAGCTTGACCGTTACACCCGGATTGGCCGCCTGGAAGGTCTCCACCAGCTGGCGGGCCCGGGCCTCGTTGAAATTCGGCGTCCACCAGACTACCTGGCCCGCCCATGCGCTTGCCGACATGGCGAGAAAGGATGCCGTCGCGGCCATTGCCAATTTAATCGTCATCGTTTTCATGATCTCCTCCCAGAGTTCTTGCTGCATTTCCCAGGCCTTGCGGCCAGTTCCGATCTATCGTGCGGACACCTTTGATGCTCGTGCCTCAATGCCTTGGTGAAGCAGGGCCTGCGCGGTGGCGCGGCTTTCCTGCGCAAGAAGGCCTTTCATGTAGCCGATCGTATAGGCGTGACCGGCATGCCAGGGTTCTGCGCAGTCGAGCTCCGGCACATGGTCCGGCACCAGAATGCCGTCGTAACCCTCCTCCTTGAGGATCCGCAGGATCTTGCCCATGTCCACGGCGCCATCATCCACGAAGGTTTCGACGTAGTTCGGCACCGTTCCGCGGACGTTGCGGAAATGCACATAGGCAATGGCCTTGGCTCGGGCGAAGCGGCGGGTCGTCTCGTAGATGTCTCCAACAGGCATTTCCGCCAGCGACCCGATGCAAAACTCGAGCGCATTGGACGTGCTGTCGACGATCGAGAGCAGCCGGTCGTATTTAGCGTGTTCGTTGACGAGCCGCGCCGTTCCCCGCAAACGTTCGACCGGCGGGTCGTCCGGATGCGCTGCCAGCCGAACGCCGGCCTCCTCGGCCACAGGCACCAGTTCCTGCAGGAACCATTCGAGCCTCGACCACAAGGTGGCGTCATCAACCGTTTCCGGCTGGGCGCCCGTTACCGCGGGACGATAGCGCATGTTCCCGACCATGCCGTCAGGCACCGGGGTCTGCGCCTCGATCTCGTCCATGGCGAAGGCAGCGGTCACAGCGCCGCCGCGGGCAATCGGCTTGCGTTGCCATCCCCAGACACCGGCGATCGAGAAGTTATAGCCGAGCACAGGGATGCCGGCGCGCCCCATATCGCGCACCATCTGCTGCAGATCGCGCATCTGTGCCTGCTTTTTCGGACCGTCGAGCAGGATGTCGGACCAGAAATTGGGCGAGATATTTTCCAGCGCCGCAATCCGCAAGCCGTGGCGCCCGAACATCTCCACAAGGAATGCCATCCGCTCGAAGCTCCAGAGCGGCGCATCGATGCACTCTCCGTTGGTGGGGCCTACGCCTCCGGCTGCATAGGCCGAGGCGTCTGCATTGCGCGTGTAATCTGTCAGGTGAACGACAACGTCCTCGACGCCCAGCTGGCTGGCGAAGCGTGCGCCTGCCTCGCTCAGCAGCGGGCCGTAAAGGGAAAGTCCAATCCTCACGCAGCAATCCTCCGTTCGCCGCAGAAAGATAGTTCAAATATGAATACTACCTGTTCTACATGTAACTATGTTGCCTGGGCCGGCATCTGTCAACGGTCTTGGCCGGGACCGGCGTCATTGCGGTCGCCCGAGAGCGTCTGCTTGCCGGTCGCAACGCCGCTGGTGTTCATCGACCCATCAAAGAGCGGTACATTGGTCGCTTCATAGGGGAAGCGGGCGCAGGCTTCCTCGTTCAGCTCCACCCCAAGGCCCGGTGCCGTCGGCGCCAGGATTGCCCCGTTTTCGAACTGCAGCGTTTCGCGCACCAGCTCCCGGCGCCAGGGCACGTCGATCGAGACGGTCTCGAAGACCGAGAAGTTCGGCATGGCGACCGCGGCATGCAGCGTCATCGCATTCATCACCGGGCCGACAGGGTTGTGGGGTGCGACCGGGATGAGGTGCATATGGGCGAGGTGGGCGATCCGCTTGGTTTCCGACAGGCCGCCGGCGTGGGAGACATCCGGCTGCAGGATGTCGACCGCCTTTTTGGACAGCGCCTCGAGGAATTTGCCTGGCTCGTACCAGCGTTCGCCAGCAGCGATCGGCACGGGGCTTGCCGCCCGGACTTCGGCCAGCGCGTCGATGCTTTCAGGTGGTGTCGGCTCCTCGATCCAGGTCAGGTCAAAGGGTTCGAGCGCCCGGCACATGGCAATCGCGGTCGGCACGTTCAGCCTGCCGTGCACATCGAGCATGAGGTTGATATCGGGACCCACGGCATCGCGGACGGCCTCGACAATCTCGATGGTCTGGCGCCGCTGCCGGCGGTCCATCTCCAGATCCGCGGTGTCGAAGGGGTCCCATTTCAGCGCCCGGTAGCCCATGGCGACTGCCGCCTTCGCCTGGGATGCATATTGCTCGGGCGTGGTTGCGGCGAAGAACCAGTGATTGGCGTAGCATTCCACACGATCGCGGAACTTGCCGCCGAGAAGCTCATAGACCGGCACCCCGAGCGCCTTGCCCTTGATATCGAGCAGGGCAGCTTCGATGCCGCCAAGGGCCGTGCGAAAGACCGCGCCGGTGCGCCAGTAGCTATCCCGGTGCAGCTGTTCGACGATTGCATCGACTGCGAAGGGATCGCGACCGATGAGGACGCGCTCGAGCTCCTCCAGCGCCGCAACAATTGTCTTGGTCTTCCATTCCAGCGTGGCTTCGCCGACCCCGTCAATTCCGTCATCCGTATAAAGCTTCACGAAGACGAAGTTGGTGCGCTGGACATTGGCGACGAAGGTCTTGAGGGCAGTGATTTTCATGGACAGTCTTTCCTTCAGGCCAGGGCTTCCTGGAGCATCGTGCGATACTCCTGCCCGGACGGCGGAACAGGATTGGTGGCGTGGCTGTGATCGGCAAGCGCCCGCTCGATCACGTAATCGAAGCAATCGGGGGTGACGCCAAGGGCTGCGAGGCCGGCTGGAATGCCGAGCCGGCGGTTCAACTGGTCCAGCTCTCCTGAAATATCGGCATCCGGCGCAAGCCCCATGGCTGCGCGCAGCCGCGCAAACTTGTCGACCGAGGCTGGCGCATTGAACCGCAGGACGATGGGCATCAGGACGGCGTTCAGCGTTCCGTGGTGCAGGCGCGGTTCTTTCAGGCCACCGAGCGCATGGCTGAGCGAATGCACAGCGCCCAGTCCCTTCTGGAAGGCAAGGCCGCCTTGCAGCGCGCCCATCATCACTTCGGTGCGCGCCTCGATATCATCGGGCGTGTCAAAGCTTTTGGGCAGGTTGCGCCAGATGCGTCCCGCACCGTCGAGTGCAATCGCTTCGGCGGGTGGGTTGAAGCGGGGTGAAAGAAGGGTTTCGATGCAGTGGGACAGGCCATCAAGCCCGGTTGCTGCGGTGAGCCCGGGCGGCAGCCCAAGCGTCAGGAGCGGATCGCAGATGGCGCGCCGCGGGATGAGGTGGGGGCTGATGAAGCCCAGCTTGCGGCCATCCTGAAGCGTCAGCAGGGAGGCGCGGCCGACCTCTGCCCCGGTGCCGGCCGTCGTTGGAATGGCAATGACGGGTGCAACGGCAGCGGTGATGCGGTCGACGCCGCCATAGATTGCGGCATAGGTTTCCAGCGGGCCATTATGGGTGGCCAGCAGTGCCACGCCCTTGGCGAGATCGATCGGCGAGCCGCCGCCCAGCGCAACGATGCCGTCGCAGTCATGCGTCCGGTAAAGGGCAAGGGCATCCTGCACCGCCTGCTCGGTCGGATTGGACGGCGTGTCCAGAAAGGTAGCAGTCCCTTCCGGAAGCATCGCGCGGACCCGTTCCGCCAGGCCCGAGGCGGCAAGCCCCCGGTCGGAGATCAGCAGCGGCCGGGCAAGCTTCAGTTCAGCAATCGCGTTTTGCAATTGCTTGAGTTCACCCGGCCCGAAGTCGATGGTCGTCAGATAGGTGATCCGCGCCATGATCAGTGTCCGTTCCGGCGTGCGATCGCCTGGGCCTGCATGCCGTCCGGTGCCATCTGCATGAGTTCGATGCGGTGGCCGTCCGGATCGGCGATCCAGGTCTGCCAGTTGCCGTCCAGGGCCTTGATCTTCGGCCGGATCAGAGCGATGCCCGCCGACTCCAGCTCGCGTACCGTCTGCTCGATATCCGGCACGGCGAGGCACATGTGGTTGTAGCCCAGCGCTTCCGGACCCGGAACGTTCTCGCCCTCTGCCTCGGGGAAAATCTCCAGATACTGATCGTCGGTGATGCGCAGATAGACGAGCCAGAGCCGTCCGTCGCGGTCGAGCCGCATCAACTCGCTGAAGCCGAGCTTGCCGATGTAGAAGGCAAGTGTGCGGTCAATGTCTTTGACGCGGATGGCGACATGGGCAATCGAGGAAACGGTCAGCATTTTAGAACTCCTATCGGTGTGCCAGACAGATCGGGAGGCATGGGTGGGACGCCACGGGCACGCCCGCCGGATGGACCGGCAGCCGGGCGCAGACAAAGGTCACGAATGCTCCTCCGGGCGATATCCAAACAATTCCCTCCATGAATTATTCAGATATGAACTTTGACAGTTCAGATATGTATGCTAATACCGAAGCAGGGATTGTCAACAGGAAGGTTGCGGATGAGCGAAATCGTTGACGAAGGCGTGAGCAAGCATACCATTCCCGTGATCGACCGCCTGATGGACGTGCTCGGGGAGATCGAGAAGACGGACAAGGGGCTGACGATCAGCGATCTGACGAGCGCGCTCAAGCTTCCCCGCACCACGATCTACCGCATCGTCAACTCGCTCCAGCAGCATCAGGTCGTCTATCGCGACGAGAACGGCGCCTATCACCTGGGCCGCAGGTTGCTTGCGCTGGCCGCCCATGTGGGCGTGCGCGCCACGGATTACGATCTGGCGGCGATCAGCCAGCCGTTCCTCGACAGGCTTGCAGGGGATCTGGGCGAGGGCGTGAAGCTCAGCATTCTCGACCAGGACGGCGTGCTGGTGCTGGCGACCGCACAGGGCCGACGCGAATATGCGCTGACGGTGGCGCCCGGCCAGAGAATGCCGATCCATGCGGGGGCGGCCAGCAAGCTGCTGCTCGCCCATCTTTCCGAAGAGGATCTGGCCTACCAGATGTCGCGCCCGCTGAAGGGGTTCACCCCGAAGACCCTGACTGATCCCAAGCGGCTGCGCAGCGAGCTTGCCCGCATCCGCCGCCTCGGCTGGGCGCAGGACAAGGGCGAGAACGCGCCCAGCATCCAGGCCTATGCCACGCCCATCTTCACCCAGACGGGCAAGATGATCGCAGCGCTGAGCGTGCCCTTTCTCGCCGGGACGGCTCCCGGCCGGATGGAGGAGATCCGACTTGCGGCGCTCGCAACCGCCAAGGCCATCAGCGCCGCCATTCCCGTTTGACCCAGCCGGTGAGGAGCCGCCATGAAGATCGTTGACGTCAGATGCGCCGTGATCGGCAAGAGCCCGGTCGTGCAGATTCTATCGGACGAGGGCATTTCCGGCTTTTCCCAGGCGGAAACCTGGAAGCCCTATCTGAAGCCGCATATCCTTGCCTTTCGCGATGCGCTGATCGGCGAGGATCCGACGCTTGTGGAGCGTGTCATGCTGAAGATCCGCCAGCGCGGCGGCTTCAAGCCCTGGGGGAGTGCCGTCAGCGTCATCGAAATGGCGCTGTGGGATCTGGCCGGCAAGGCGGCGGGTGTGCCGGTGCATCGGCTGCTGGGGGGCAAGGTGCGCGACCGCGTGCGCGTCTACAACGGCTCGATGCGGTTTCCCTTCACCGGCCATGAGCCGCAGGACTATGCGGACGACATCGCCAAGATGATGGCGTTGTCGGAGGGCTTTACCATCATCAAGCAGCCGATCGGCTTTCATTCCGCGATGAAGCGCGAGGTGCCGGATTTCTATTACGGGGAGCCGAGTGCGAGCCCTTTCCATGGAGCGCTGGACCGCGGGCCGATCACCGAAAAGGGCCTGCGGCATTTCGTCGATTGCGTGGCGGCCATGAAGGAGGTTGCCGGCGACAAGGTCGGCCTTGCGCTGGATTGCGGGCCGGGATGGATGCTGCCGGATGCGATCCGGCTTTGCCGTATGCTCGAACCCTTCAACCTGCTCTGGCTGGAGGACCTGCTTTCCGGCGACTACACGCCTTGGGTCAATGCCGGTGTCTACCGGGAACTGACCCGATGCTCCACCACGCCCATCCATACGGGCGAGCAGATCTACCTGCGCCAGAATTTCAAGGAGCTGATCGAGAGCCATGCGGTGCATGTGGTCGGTCCCGATCCCGCCGATGTGGGCGGCATCGCCGAACTAAAATGGATTGCCGAATATGCGGATCTGCACGGCATCATGATGGCGCCGCATGGCACGGCGAACGGGCTTCTTGGCCTTGCCGCGCTGATCCAGGTCTCGGCGACGCTGCCCGCCAATTTCATCGCCTTCGAGTATACGACGGCGGATCCCGCCTGGTGGTCCGACATCGTCGAAGGCCTGCCGACGCCGATCGTGATCGACGGAATGGTCGAGGTGCCCGACCGGCCCGGCATGGGCGTCACCTTCATCGAAGAGCGTGCCAAAGAGTATCTTTCGGCGGAGGATCAGGGCTTTTTCGATTGAAATTGTGTCTTACTGGTAGAACTTCCTCAGACGACCGACACGCGCCTCCTCGACTTCGTTTTGACGAAACGCTCCGGCGGCGGCGATCGAACTAGGGTGGACGCATAACGCGCAGTACGAGGTTCTTCGACGTTTTAGCTGGCTACGGCTCTCCTATGCCGTGCATCGATAGCCTGGACTACTTTTCGGGTTGCCGCCTTCCGGCATCGATGATGCTACTGATAAAGGCTTGAGCAAGTAGGGCGTCCTCTCCATCTACGGTGATGGGCAGCCCCGAGGTGATCGCCTTCACGAATTCTTCGATGAGCAGGCGATGCAACTCATGGCCGAATGCCATCGGGTCGCTTCCGCTTCCGGACGCGAGGTTTTGACCGGCCGTGATCCTGCGGCCGCCCTGCAGCGTGGCGTCGAGACTGTCTCCGGTGAGGATCGCCGTCCCATTCGTGCAGATCAGCTCGATGCGGTCGGGGTAGCCGGGATAGGCGCAGGTCGTCGCGTTCAGCGTCCCCATGGCGCCATTTTCGAAACGAAACGTCGCATTCACCAGGTCTTCCGTTTCCATCCGGTGGATTGGGGAGGTCCGGACGGAAGCGGTGACGTCCAAGGGCTTGCCAGCGAGGGCCAGCAACAGATCGATCGTGTGGATCGCCTGGGTCAACAGAACACCGCCACCGTCGCGCGCAAGCGTGCCGCGACCTGGCTCGTCGTAATAGCTCTGCGGCCGCCAGTTGCGGACGCTGGCTGTCGCCTCGAGGATCGTTCCGAGCTGGCCTGACCGCAGAAGGTCCTGCGCCGTCCTGAACGAGGACCGGAACCGGTTCTGCAGAACGACGGACAGCAGGACGCCAGCGTCTCGGGCAACCGAAACGATCGCTTGGGCACGCTCCAACGAGACATCGAGCGGTTTTTCGAGAAGGATGTGCTTGCCGGCCTTTGCCGCTTGTTCGACCAGTTCGAGATGGGTATTCGGTGGCGTCAGGATCAGCACCGCGTCGACCCGCTCGTCATGATAGATATCGGAAACTGTATCGGTCACCGGCAATCCGTACTGCGCGGCAAAGGCAAGGCGGCGCGCCTCCGTCGGACTGTAGGCGGCGATCATGTCGACCTGATCGGCGAGGTCGATCAGGCTGCGAGCGTGGTGTCCCGCCGCCATGCCAAGACCGATGATCGCGACGCCCGGTTTTTTCATGATAGGCCCCCGAGTGCGTCGATGGTGCGCATCACGCCGCGCAGTTCGGCGAGACCCTTCAACCGGCCGATGCAGGAATAGCCAGGGTTCACGCTCTTGCCAACGTCGTCGACGATCGCGTGTCCGTGGTCCGGCCTCATCGGGATCTCGTGATCCTGTCGACCCTCAGCAAGGCGGCTGCGCTCTTCTGCCATCAGCGCGTCGACCACGCGGATCATGTCAGTATCACCTTCCAGGTGCTCGGCCTCGTGGAAGGATCCGTCGCCTTCCTTCGTGACGTTGCGCAGATGCGCGAAATGGATGTCTGCCGCGAATTCCCGCGCCATCGATACCAAGTCGTTTTCCGGATTGGCGCCGTAGGATCCGGTGCAGAGCGTGATCCCGTTGGACGGCGAGGGCACGGCTGCAAGGATGGCTCGCACATCCGAGGCCTTGCAGACCACGCGCGGCAGGCCGAAAAGAGGGAAGGGCGGGTCATCTGGATGGATTGCCATTTTCACGCCGGCCTCTTCGGCGACCGGAACGATCTCCGCCAAAAACTCGACGAGATTGGCACGAAATCCTTCGGTCGAAAGTTCGCCATAGACATCCAGCATGCGGTTGAGGCTCTGGCGGTCGTAGACGAATTCGCGAGCCGGCACCCATTCGATCAGGTTGCGCTCCAGCCTTGCGAGATCGCTCTCGCTCATGGCAGCAAGCCGCGCCCCGGCTTTGGTGATGCGGTCGGCCGGATGGTCGGTCTCGGCGCCTGGCCGCTTCAGGATGAAGACGTCGTAGGCGCAGAATTCGACGATGTCGAAGCGCAGGGCTGTGCCACCATGCGGCATCCGGTAGTCGAGATCGGTGCGTGTCCAGTCTGTGATTGCCATGAAATTGTAGCAAACGGTGCCGAGGCCGGCCTTGCCGACGGCACGGATCGACGTCTTGTAGTTTTCGATGAGGTCGCGGTAGCGCCCCGTCCGTGTCTTGACGTCCTCGTGCACGATTATGCTTTCGACCACGGACCATGTCAGGCCGGCATCCTCGATCATCGCCTTGCGCTTGAGGATCTCATCCTCGGGCCACGCTCGGCCGTCATTCAGATGATGCAGCGCCGTCACGACGCCGCTCGCGCCTGCCTGTCGTACATGGGGGAGCGTCACTGTATCGTCCGGCCCGAACCAACGCCATGTCTGTTTCATTTCGCTGTGCCCTTGGCGAGTATCAACAGGGTATGCTCAACCCCGTATACGTGGATTGATGAAAGATGTGCTGCGGCGATCGTTCGGCTTCATTTGTAGCCACTTCTGTCCCAATGATCGGTGCTCAGCCGATGCGAATACCGGTATCGGTATCAAAGAGGTGGCCATTGCTCGGGTTGAAGCTGAGATGAAGCACGTCGCCGACCTTGATGATGACGCGCTCGCGCAGCTGGGCCGATATCTTCTGTCCGTCCACCGTCCCCTGAACGAAGGTCTCGGCTCCGGTTGGTTCGACATTGGTCACGGTCATCGGAATGCCGTCGTCTGCCGTCGTGACGAACAGATGCTCGGGCCGGATCCCGTAAGTGACCACCGTCTCGGGTGAGGCCGTCACCTCGGCTGCCAGTGGCAGCCGGATGCCATGCTCGGTGACCACACAGCGGCGGTCGGCGCCAATGCGCACGTTCAGAAAATTCATAGAGGGCGAGCCGATGAAGCTCGCGACAAATATGTTGGCCGGCCTGTCGTAGAGATCGAGCGGGGCGCCGACCTGTTCGACCAGGCCGTCCTTCATCACAACGATCCGATCGGCCATCGTCATTGCCTCGATCTGGTCGTGGGTGACGTAGACTGTCGTGGTTTTCAGCCGGGCGTGGATGTCCTTCAGTTCGGCACGCATCTGCACGCGCAGCTTGGCATCAAGGTTGGAAAGCGGTTCGTCGAACAGGAAGACCTTTGGATCGCGCACGATGGCGCGGCCCATGGCGACGCGCTGGCGTTGGCCGCCCGACAGCTGTTTCGGATAGCGTTCGAGATAGTCGGAAAGCCCGAGAATGCGCGCTGCATCCACGACCCGCTGGGCAATCTCATCCTTGGATTTCTTGGCGAGCCGGAGCGAGAAACCCATGTTCTCTGCAATCGTCATGTGCGGGTAAAGCGCATAGTTCTGGAAGACCATGGCGATGTCACGGCTCTTGGGCTCGACATCGTTGATGATCCGGCCATCGATGCGCATCGTGCCGCTGGTGATCTCCTCGAGGCCGGCGATCATCCGCAACAGCGTGGATTTGCCGCATCCCGAGGGACCGACCAACACGACGAAGGCGCCGTCCGGCACTTCCACCGAGACGCCCTTGATGATTTCGAAATCTCCATAGGCCTTGCGGACGTTTTGGATTTCAACGGAAGCCATGATCTATCCTGACTATACGAGTGTAGCGGGCGTGAACTGGTCAGCAACGCGAATGGCTGCGAGCAGGCTCAGTCCAGTGTGGTAGGCCGGATCGAGATCCGGTGTGGCGGGCACGAAATCCACCGGGCCGTCCGTGGTCATCGTCTGGTAGGCGATTGGCGGCGTGCCACGCCAGTAATGCCTGAAGAAAGCCGCGTGCGCAGTCTTCCAGAGGGCCAGGCTCTGGGCGCTGCCTGTGCGTCGGTGGACAAGTGCAGCGGATCGGATCGCCTCCGGCAGCGACCACCAGGGACAATAAGGGCTCTGCGGCTCGCCGGTCTCAACGGATACGGTGAGTGCAATGCCCGGTCCGACGAAACCCTTCTCGAAGGACGACAGGAGAATACGTTCGAGACTGGCGACCAATCCCGGATCGGCGTCATCGCCGAGATGGTCCATGGCGAAGCCGACGAACTCGATACCGTGACCGGGATTGCACGCATCTCCGCCCAGCACATTGCGCAGCAGTCCTGTTTGGGCGTCAAAGTGCCGGTCGAGGATGTGGGCGATAAAGCGGTCTGCATAACCAAGATGCGCAGCGTGGCCGAGGCGCTTCAGCATGCCGGCGGCGCCCAGCAGGATCATGCGCGGACCAAAATCGTCCGGCTGGTTGGCGATGCTGTCAGTGGAGAGCGGCTGGCGCTCGTCAATCTGGAAGTGCTGGGCCGCGATGGAGGCAACGACCCGATCGAAATAGGCAAGGTGATCGCCCAGATCAGGCAGGGCATAGCGGCTTGCGGCTGCCACCAGGCCCTTGGCAACGAAGGCATCCGAATAGGAGTATATCAGCTCAGGTTTTTCCTGGGCGTGAACTACGCCGGATGCATCGGCATAGACCGCAGTCATACCCTGGTCGTAGCAGAAATATGCATGACCATTCGGCTTCTGCAGGCTGGCAAGCGCCTGATACAGACGCCGGCCCGCAGTATCGAGCTTTCCGGCCAGAGGCGGCAGTTCCCTAGCGAAGAAATCTGCGTGAGTGACGAGGGCTTCGAGACCGCGTCCCTGGATCCAGCCATAGGTGTAAGCCGGCCCTCGAGCGCCATCGTCCAAACCGTAGTCCTGCAATGTCAGGCTGTTCTGCTTGGTATTCAGGAAGCCGTTGCCAAGCGCCGGTCGTTGCAGCATCCAGTAGAGCGTGCCGGCGTTGGCAGCAGCATAGGTCCTGCGGGCCTCTTCGAAAAACTCCATCCCCGTCACTCCTTCAGACCGGTGCTGGCGACGCCCTGCACGAAATTGCGGCGCAGGATGACGAACAGCAGGATCGACGGAATGAGGACGGTCGCGGACGCAGCGCTCAGGCGGCCAAGATCGACGGTGAAGCCGGTCTGGAACAAGGCCAGCCCGACCTCGATCGTATAGCTTGACCGGGTTGTGGTGACGATCATCGGCCACGCGAAGGCGGTCCACGCCTGGAAGAACGCGAGCACCGCAAGCGCTCCGAGAGCGCCGCGCAGGAGCGGCAGAACGATGCGAAAAAAAATCCAGAACTCGCCGGCGCCGTCAATGCGTGCGGCTTCCAGCAACTCATCGGGAATGGAATGAATGACGTTCTGTCGGATCAGGAAGATGCCGAAGCTCATCACCAGATAACCGAGCAGGAGACCCCAGACGGAATTCAGGATGCCGAGGCTTTTGGCCTGGAAATAGAGGGGGATCATGTAGACTTCGAACGGCACGATCGCCGTCGCGAGAAACAATGCGAAGAGCACGTTCATCGTGGCGAAGCGGAATTTTCCGAAAACGTAACCGGCAATCGCAGACGTAGCAACGATGGCGATGGTCGACATGACCGCGAATGCGATGCTGTTGCCGATCCAGCGAAGCAGTGGTGTTTCCGAGAGAACCGCCTTGAAATTGTCGAGCGTCGGCTCGCCAGGAACAATGGTTGGTGGCCAGGCGAGCATTTCTGCCGGCGTCTTGAAGGCGTTCGCGACAAGAAAGACGAGCGGCAGCAGCATCAGAACCGAAACGCTCAGGAGAAAGATGTCGATCGCCAGATTGGTCAGCTTCTTTTTTCGGCGCAGGCGTCCGCCTTCGGCCATTTCCTCAGCAGTCTGCTCGGTGTGGCGCATGGTCTCCAAGGTCATGACTTGCCCCTTTCCCGCAGCATGGAAAACTGGATCAGCGTCAGTCCCAGCACGATGACCAGAAGTACGACCGCCTCCGACGCGGCATACCCGACGCGGTAATTGCGAAAACTGTTTTCCAGCATGTCGAGGACGAGCACGCGGACCTGCCGGCCCGGCGCGCCCTGCGCATCGGACGCCAGCACGAAGGCCTGCGCGTAGACATTGAAGCCGGAGACGAGCGTTACGACCGAGACGTAGAGCGTAATCGGCTTCAGCATCGGGATCGAGAGGTGCCAGAAACTCTGCGGACCGGAGGCGCCGTCGAGCTTGGCCGCCTCATACAGCGAAACCGGCAGGTTCTTGAAGCCGACGAGATAGATCAGCACGGCATAACCGAGCGCCTGCCAGGAGCAGAGGACGATGATGCAGATGACCGACAGCACCGGATCGAAAAGCCAGTTCTGCATCGGAATACCGATGAAATCGAGGAGTGCGTTCAGTGGTCCGAGCCGGGCGTCAAATATCCATTTCCAGGCCATCGCCGCCGGGACGAGCGAAACGACATGCGGGATGAAAACTGCGGTCTCGTAGAAACCCGCCATTCTCGAACGCGTCCGGTGAAAGAGCATCGCTGCGATAATCATCGCCATGGGAATCGTCAGGACCAGCACGCCGAAAGCGATGATCGTGGTGTTGATAAGCGCGTCGAGGAACAGGTGGTCACCCATCAGTTCGCGGAAGTTCGCGAGTCCGATGAAGGGCTTGTTCTTTGAAAGGATGTTCCACTGGAAGAGGCTCAGCCTCAAAGTGTCCGCAATCGGATAAAGCCGCACATAAGCGAAGATCGCCAGTGTCGGCAGGATCGCGAGGATCGCAAAGAAGAATCTCTTGCGCTTCAGCATGCGTTCGGCCCGTAGATCGTATGAGTTCGGAGCGGGGCGAGTCCGGCCGCTCTGGAGGCCGGACTTTGATTTCCTGATAATGGTTCAGCCGATCACAGGCGATCAGGCGAGCCTCAGACGCGACCGCGTTATTTTGTCAGCAGTCCCTCGCGATCGAGGATGGTGTTCACCTCGTCGCTGGTTTTCTTCAGGAAGGCATCGATCTTGGCGTCATCAGTGGCCATGGACGCGTCGGCGAATGCGACGACAAGCTGGGCCGCGACGCGGGTGAGAACTTCCTCGATCGGACCGATCGACGGCAGGGTGAAGAACTTGTAGCTCTTCGGATAATCGACGAAAGCCGTGAAGGCCGGCTGTTTCGCCGTCACCGACGTGTAGTCGATGCCAGCCCGGTTCGGCAGCCAGCCGACATTCTGCAGCAGCCAGACGAGGTTTTCGGGCGAGTTGGCGGCCTTGGCGAATTCCCAGCCGACCTTGCCGTCTTCACCGGCGACATAGAGGTTGGTCGGCAATGCGATCGAGCCTGTCGGTAGCGGTGCTGTTGCATATTTGAGGCCAGGAGCCTTCTTGGCGATGTCGCCGATCACCCAGGATTCGCGGATGAACATGGCAGTCTGGCCGCGCTCGAAAGCGTCGGCATCGGCTGGCATTTCCGGCGTTACGGACTTCTGCGTAAAGACGAGATCGAGATACTGCTTCAGCGCCTTTCGGCCGGCCTCGTTGGCGAAGTCGGTCTTCCATTTGCCCTCGCCGGCCGGCACCAGGATCGCGCCGCCGAACTGATGCAGGTTGGTCCAGAACTTTTCTGCGATACCCTGCCCACCGCCCGAAAGGCGCAGGCTCCAGCCCGACACTGTCGCCTTGCCGGAGGCATCCCGCTGGGTCAGCTTCTTGGCGTATTCTGTGAATTCTTCCATGGTCTTGGGCGGCGTGGTGAGGCCAGCAGCCTTGAACATGTCGGTGTTGTAGAAAAGCGAACCCTGGCCGCGGAACAGAGGCACGCCATAAACCTTGCCGTTGCTGCTTGCGATGTCGGAGAAGAACGTGCCGAAGTTCTTCGGATCCTTAACGAAGGTCGATATGTCGGACGGAGCTTCGGGCAGGAGATCGTTTTCGAGGTAGCGTGTCGCAGTCGATCCGGAAAGCTCGATGACGGTTACGCCGTCCTGGCCGCCGCCGGTCAGGCCGAGCGCGACGCGTTTTTCATGTTCACGCAGCGCGATTGCCTCGACCTTGACCTCAAGGTCGGGGTGGGCGGCTTTCATGCCATCCGCGACATGCTGGTAAAACGGCGCCATCTCAGGGTAGCCGCTCCAGACTGTAAGGGTCTCGGCAGAGGCGACCGTGATGCCGGACAGAAATGTTACGGCGAGAGCCGTGCTCATGGCGAGCGCGCGGGTGGAAATCTTGAGCTTGCTATATGCGTTTTTCATTTCCCAATTCCCTTATGTTATTGCCAAAAAGCTGTCATGCAACCGGTTGCGTGTCAAGCATCAGATGGTCTCTACTTAGCGCCCATCGGCATCGATCTCTTCAGTGTCCAGTCGCGAGCGAGATTGCGCATGCCGCAAGTGCTTCTGCCGATCCCGGCGCGAAGGTCATCGGCAATCCGTAATACCGGTGTGCTTCATCCACCTCGTAGCCGCCGAATTCGAACTCGCCAGCCGGCGGGATATAGCCCGGATTGTCATCGGCAAAACCTATGACAAAGGCGGGTTTGCCGGGTCCGATTGCGGTGCGGATCGACAGCGCGGTTTCGGCGAAGATTTCCCCGGGCAGCGCAACTAGTAGCAGTCCGCCCCAGTCCAGCACCGTGACCCGCGCGGAAAGTGGAGAGGGCACAGTCGGCGCGACGCTTCGTGCCCAGGCGGCCCAGTAACCGAGTAGGCTTTTGCGCGCCGGGTCTGCGGTGACCGCCTCTTGCCGCCAGCTTGTCTCGAGCACGTCGGGTTCTTCGGTCTCCCGGCGCTGAAACTCAAGCACCACATGGTCGTTCCGTGCAACGGCGTGTGGCGACATCGGGGTCTGCGGGGCAGACAGCGCCGCCTCCGCGATCTTGCGTCCGATCCGTTCCGCCGTTGCGTAGCTGCGCTCGGGATTGGCCGAGAGCGTGATCGAGGCATGTGCAGAGTGACCGGTGTTGGCGTCACCCGCACAGCCGGTCATGAACAGCGCCACCGCGCCGGGATGCGCCTCCTCCAACGCCTGCCGGACGAAATGCGGATAATCGGCGGTCCAGAGACGGTTATCAGCGCCCAGCACAACCGGATGACATGCATAGGCCGTCACCAGGGCGATCATGGCGCCGTCGGTGCCGCGAATGCGAAGGAGGGGCAGGGACGCGTCCACGAGTCCGCCTGGACGGCGCCTGTTGCGCGCTATCCCCGGGTCGTTACCCAGCCCAAAAGTGATGGTCGCCGGTCGTCGCGCTGCTGCAGCCGCGTCGATGGCGGCGATGCATGCATCTTCGAGACGCTCGAGATAGGCGGTATCGGTGGCAACACCCAGCCTGCCGGTCATGGAAGCTGGACCGCCATGCGTGTGGAGCGCAGCAACGACGATGTTGTCGCACTCCAACACGCAACGTTCGCGGATCCGTGCGCTCATCGCTGCGTCGATGCCGATGACATCCGCTACCACGACTGCCGTATCGCCGATGACCACGGCGCGTGCCGTCAATGCGTCATGGGCGCCTTCGGCCGGCTGGTTGCGGGCGGCAAAGCCGGACATCGGAAGCCCGCATGTCGGCGTGATATCGATGATGGCCGCCCCGGCTTCTATCATCTGCCGAAGACCTTTTCTCCATGCACCCATGTCTCGCGCACACTGATGGCACGATTGCCTTCGGACCAGTCGAAACGGATGAGATCGGCACGCGCTCCGACTTCCAGGCGACCACGCCCCCCGACGAGACGGCCGGGGTTTGCCGTCGCAAGCAGAAGTGCATCGGCAAGTGGAATACCGGCCATTTCGGCAGCCGTGGCCACATTCGCGGACAGCGGCAGGCTTGCGCCGGCAAGATAGGGCGTCCCGGCAACGCCGATGCGGCCTTCCGGCGAAACCTCGACATCACCGCCAACCGGCTGCCGGTAAAGTCCGGGCGGCATGCCGGCGAGTGCCACCATGTCGGAAACGAGGATTGCCCGATCCAACCCCTTGGCGCGCAGCATCGCTTTGAATGTATCGGCCGGCAGATGCCAGCCGTCGGCGATAAAGCTTGCCGTGAGCCTGTCGTCGGCAAGCTGCGCCCAGATGAAATTCGGGTGACGTGGCAGGGTAGCGGCAGCACCGTTGCCGAGATGAGTCGAGAGTGTGGCGCCCGCTTGCGCTGCTGCGTGGATCTCTTCCGGGGTCGCGGCGGTGTGGCCAAGAGCGACGATCACGCCGCGCGCGGTCAAGGCCCGGATGTAGTCCAGGGTGCCTTCGTGCTCGGGTGCCAGCGTGACCATCGACACAAGGCCGCCTGATACCTTCTGCCAGCGGTCGAATTCTGCGATCGATGGCGGCCGGACATGTGCCAGCGGATGCGCGCCACGCGGACCGTCCCTGTCGGAAATCGACGGGCCTTCGACATGCACGCCAGGAACCATTTCCGCGATCAGCTGATGGCCGGCACGGCTTGCCGCTATCGCTTCCAACGCCTGGGTGATGGATGCTTCGGAGGCGGTGATTAAAGTGGGCAACCAGGTGGTCACGCCGAGGCTCAGCAGTTCCTTGCAGAGTGACAGCACGAGGCTCGAAGTGACCGCGCCGGCATTAAGATCGAGACCACGGAAACCGTTGACCTGCAGATCGACAAGGCCTGCGGACAGGTAAGCGGTGGCGGTCTTTTCCGCCGGGCGTATGGCGGAAATCGTCCCATCGGCGATCTCGACCAAGATGCCCTTGCCGGTGCGGGGATCGATACCGTCGACGATCGCCATCAGAGTGCCTTCACCCGTCCCTGGAAGTTGTCGATGAAACGGCCGTTCGCCTCGTCGCCACCGGGCGCGTTGCCGCTGCGCCAGACGGGCGGCTCGATGCCCCGTTGGACAAGTTTCGCGACGGTGCGGATGACGAGGCAGTTGAGCGTGAAGGCGTTGGCGAATGTCGAGATCGCCGCGATGTTTTCTCCCATTCCCGGCACCGAGACGACGGCATCGCCGATCGGAACCTTGCAATCGATGGCGATGTCGACAACATCGTGCAGGTTCTGTTTCGTTGGATGGCGAGCCGGATGGCCTGGCGATGTATCGGCCGCATGCTGCCGTGAACTAATTCCGATCAAGAAGGCGCCACGCGTCCTGGCTTCGAGTGCCGCATCGATCAACGCGGCGTTGATGCCATAGGCGTTCACGAGGATCAGCAGGTCGGTATCTCCGAGGCGCTGGTTGGCAATCACCACCTTGCCGTAACCCGGCGTGCGTTCGATCGCCATGGAGCGCAAGGCGCCATTCGAGAGCAGCGTGCCTTCGTCGAGAATGGCGCTGACATGCATCAGCCCGCCGGCGCGGAAAAAGACTTCCTGTGCAGCGAGATTGGAATGACCGCCCGGCCCGTAGATATGGATCAGCCGGTCGGCGGCAATCTGATCGGCGAGCTTAGACGCAGCCTCGTCCAGTGGCACTTTTTCCTCGTCCAGGACCTTGCGCATCAGGGCGTGGGTGGCTGCGAGATAGCCTTCACAAAGCCCATCTGCGTCGATTGTCGTCATGTCAGTGGCCGGGCGATCAGGCATCGGGGTCGGAGTCCTTGTCGATATAAAGCGTGCAGGCCGGGTGGTTTCGCAGGATGCTGGCCGGGCATTCCGTGGCGATCGGACCATAAAGCGTCTTTGCCACCGCATCGCGCTTGATCGAGCCGGGCACGACGCAAAACAGACGTTCGGCGCGCAACAGACGCGGCACGGTCAGCGTCACGGCCTGATGCGGGACCGATGCAAAATTCGGGAAACAGTCGTCATCCACCTGCTGCTGGCGGCAGATATCATCCAGTTCGACAACCTTCACGTCGAGCGGATCTTCGAAATCGGCAACCGGCGGATCGTTGAAGGCAATATGGCCGTTGACGCCGATGCCGAGGCAGACGATGTCGATCGGTACCTCGTTCATCAGCGTGGCGTAACGGGCGACTTCCGCTTCCGCATTCGGTTCCGGCGTAATGCGGTGGACGGCGGCAAACGGCAGCCGGTTGAAGACGTGCGCATCGAGCCAGTTGGCGAACCGCGCCGGGGAGGCCGGATCGAGGCCGATATATTCGTCCATATGGAAGGCCGTCACCCGGTTCCAGTCAAGTCCGGGAACAGTGGCAAGAGCCGCCAGCATGTCGCCCTGGCTGGGGGCTGCCGCAAAGACCATGCGGACTGCCGGCTGCGATGCGAGGCGCTCTGCAAGGGCTGCTGCAATATCCGCCGCTGCGGCCGCGCCCATCTGCGCCCGCGTTGCAAAGCTTTCGACCGCCAGCTGGTCGAAGGTTCGCCGCGTTTTCGGCAAAGGACGAAGCGGGGTGGTAAGGCTCATGCGGTCTCCATTCCAAGGCAGGTTCTGCCCATACGGAACTGGCCGTGCGGCGCTAGTCGCTCGGCCGCATCCTTGCCGTTCCCCTGTTCTTGTTGATCGAAGACTTTCATGCAACCGGTTGCATGTCAAGTGGATGGCTGGCAGTGTCGGCTCGTCGATTGATGAGGCTGTCGACTTCATGGTAATCGGCTTCAAGAGCGGAAAGTATCTAGAGACCATGATCAAGCGGGCGAAGGGCGTCACCATCAGCCAGGTTGCGGATGCAGCCGGAGTGGCGCGTTCCAGCGTCTCGCGCGCTTTCACCAGGCCCGACATGCTGTCGCCTGAAACCGTTGACCGGATTATGAAGGTCGCCGAGACACTGGGCTATGTTCCGAACCACACGGCGCGTGCACTCAGCACCGGCCGGCACGGCAATATCGGTCTGATCGTTCCCGACATCGCCAACCCATTCTTTCCGCCGCTGATTCAGGCCGGCCAGTTGGAGGCCGACCGTTCGGACTTCTGCATCTTTCTCGGCAATACGGAGGAAAGTCCGAAGCAGGAGGACAAGCTGGTGGGGCGTTTTGCAGGACAGGTCGAGGGCATTGTGCTGGTCTCATCGCGTCTTTCCGACGAGCGTATCCGGGCCCATGCCGCCCAACTGCCACTGGTTCTGATCAACCGCGATGTGGACGGAATCCCGCGCGTGCTGATCGACAGCAGCTCGGGTGTGCGGCAGGCCGTCGAACATCTGGCCGAGCTTGGACACCGCAAGATTGTCTATGTGAGTGGCCCAGCGAATTCGTGGTCGAACAAGCAACGCCGGACCGCAATCCGGAGTGCGGCGTCCAGCCTCAAGGTGGACATCGAGACGGTGCCGGCCGTGCTTGCAAGCTACACCTCCGGCCGCAATGCCGTGAGCGCCATTCTTGCAACAGGCGCCACAGCAGCTGTTGCCTTCGATGATCTCACGGCGCAAGGCGTGCTGGCTGGGCTTGCCGAAAAGAAGGTCTCCGTTCCGAGAGATTTCAGCCTGATTGGCTGTGACGACGTCCTGGGTGCGGTGACCTATCCGGCGCTCACCTCGGTCTCGAACCGCTCGGTCGAGGCCGGCCGGGTCGCTGTGTCGCTGCTCATCGAAATGCTCCAGTCCAACGGGATACGCGATGCACGCTACGTGCTGCAGACCCATCTGGTGATGAGGGAAACGACGATGGCGCTAGGGTACCTCGCGCCTTAACGGTGAAGTCGTCCGAGCCTTACCGGATCATGGGTCTAAACCATCACGGCGACCAGTTTTACAAGTCTCCGTGGCTTCTTTTACAAGTCGCCGTGGCTTCAGGCCCCCGCAACCAAACACTTTTAAAACACCCGTAGTTAAAGCTGCGGGATTTTTGCGTTTGTGGGCTAGCTTTTGAGTTTGGGCCTCCGTGCGGATCTCAAGCGTTTTGTTCAGGCCGACTGGCGTTCCACCAGCCAGCACTCGACCTTCAGCTGGTCATGCGAGCTGGTCAGACCACCTGCGATGTCGGCGATCAGCTCGACGGCCATCGAGCCCATTTCAAACATCGGTAGGTGGAAGGTCGTCAGCGGCGGGATTGTGAACTGGGCGATGTCTCTGTTGTCGAACCCGACGACCGAGACATCGCGGGGGATGGATTTGCCGAGTTCTTTCAAAGCCTCGATACAGCCGAGTGCCATCAGATCGTTAGCGCAGAAGATGCCGTCTGGCGGATCCTTGAGCGTCATCAACGCGTGCGTTTTCTCGTAACCCGACGAAGGCTCCCAGTTGCCGTAATGGACCAGGTCGGCGTCGTAGGCCAAGTCGTTGCTGGCGAGTGCCTGCTTGTAGCCGCGCAGGCGGTCGCGGGGGTTGTCGAGGCCTTCCTGGCCGTTGATCAGGGCAATGCGCTTGCGGCCAGCAGCAACAAGTCTTTCGGTGGCCGCGCGGCCGCCCGCGACGTCTCCCGGGAGAATGGAAGCCAGGCGGCGTTCCTGGTCGTAGCAGTTGACCAGGACTGAGGGGACCTTCAGCAGAGGCTCGGGCGGATCGATCTTACGTGTGAGGATGGTGCCGAAGATGTATCCGACGAGCGACTGACCGTCACAGATGGAGAAGATGCCGCCATCCGGATCCTCGCCCTTGCGGAAGACGCCGAGCGTGACGATGATCCCGAGTTCGAGCGCCTTTTCGCGGGCGCCTTCGAAGGCCATGGACATCCAGGGATCCGTGGTCAATTCGTCGACGGCAAAGACGATCACCTTATTGACGGGCGTGCTGCCGGCTGCGGAACTGGCCGATGACTTGTTGGCGAGGCGATAGCCCAGTTGTTCGACGGCATCGAAGACCCGCTTGCGCGTGGCTTCGCTGAACCGGGCGCCGGAACTGCCGTTGAGAATGAGGGAAACGGTCGCCTGCGATACGCGCGCCAGCGCGGCCACGTCCATCATCGTCGGTTTCAAGGCATTCTCCATGGCGAATACCGCGGTTTCCGAGGCATTTTTCCCGTGTCAGGACCGAAAGTGCCGGACGCGGTCGAAGGCAACGGCGACCACAATGAAGGTACCTATGAACATTCCTTGCCAGAATGTCGAGATCCCGAGCAGGATCAGGGAGTTGCGAATGACTTCTATCAACAGCGCTCCGACGACGGCACCCAGCGCATTGCCTTCGCCACCGGCCAGATTGGCGCCGCCGATGACGGCTGCGGCAATTACGGTCAGTTCCATGGCCTGGCCGAGATTGGTGGTAACGCTGCCCAGCCAGCCGGCCATAAGGATGCCGGCGATGCCTGCAGTGAGCGCAGAAAACATGTAAATGCTGACCTTCATCCGCCGAACCGGAATGCCGGTCAAAAGGGCTGCGTTTTCATTGCTGCCAATGGCGAAGAGGTGCTGTCCCCAGCGGGTCCACGTGAAGGCGAGCGACATTACAAGTGCGAGGGCCGCAAGTACGTAGAGGGGATGGGGTATGCCCAGCGTTGAGCCGCCGCCGACCCAGATCAGCAGGTCGTGGTCGGGGCCAAAATTCCAGATCATCTTGTTGTCGGAAAGGACCATGGCGAGCGATCGCGCGGCCGAGAGCGTGCCGAGCGTGACCACGAAGGGTGGCATGCCGGCATAGGCGACGAGCGCGCCGTTCAGCAGGCCGACGAGCAGGGCTGCGGCCGGGGCGAGAGGGGCGGCAAGGAGAAACGGCATTCCGGCCTCCATGGTGCTGCTGATCACCATGGCGCTCAACACGACGGTGGAGCCGACCGAGAGATCGATGCCACCGGAGGCGATGACGGCCGTCATGCCGATCGCGATGATGCCGACAAAGGCGAAGTTGCGCGCAACGTTGAAGAGATTGCGCTCCGTGGCGAAGCTGTCCGTCAGGATGCTGAGCGCAAGACAGGCCAGAACAGCCGCCAGAAAGACCCAGAACAATTGCTGGCTCGATATCCGGGAAAGCCAGCTTCTATGCTCGCTTCGGGCAATCACGTCTTCCAGAGTGGTCATGGCGATCTCCTCTCAGGCTGCTTCGATGGCGCCGGTAATCAGTCCCGTCACCTCTTCGGGCGACGAGCGATCGGCGCGCTTGCTGCAGACGAGTTCACCGCGTCTGAGGACCGCGATCCGGTCGGAAACGCCGAATACATCCGGCATGCGATGGCTGATCAGGACGACGCTGATACCCTGATCGCGCAGCCTGCGGATGACATCGAGGACCTCGGCCACCTGGCGAACCGAGATCGCGGCAGTTGGCTCGTCCATGATGACGATCTTGGGCTCGGACAGAAGCGTGCGTGCGATCGCGACTGCCTGGCGCTGGCCACCCGACATGCGGCGTACGAGATCGCGGGGTCTGGTTTCCGATTTCAGCTGACGGAACAGCCCGGCTGCCACCCGGTTCATGCTGGCATAGTCGATGTAGCGCAAAGGGCCGAGCCTTCGCATGGTCTCGCGTCCCAGGAAGACGTTGGATGCCGCCGAAAGATTGTCGCACAGCGCGAGGTCCTGATAGACGACCTCGATGCCATGCCGCTGTGCATCGCGTGGGTTGTGAAAGCTTGCCGGCTGGTCGTCGATGCGGATCTCGCCGTTTGTAGGCTGGAAGTTGCCGGCGATGATCTTTACGAGCGTGCTCTTGCCGGCGCCATTGTCTCCCATCAACCCTAAAACCTCGCCGGGTTCGACGGCGAGGCTGACGCGTGACAAGGCCTGTATGGCGCCATAACTCTTTGAAATTGAATGCAATGAAAGTCGTGACACGCTCCGCCCTCCCTCGGCTGATCCCACGATGGCATTCCGATATCAGCATAGCTCGCTCGCTGGCTGCGCGCAAACTGATATTAATGATGCTTGACTTAATATTATTACTAAATATTAATTACTCAACCTGAGAAGGAAATGGGGGAGGCGTGGATGCGGTTGCTCGTGACGGGCGCCACCGGAAAGGTGGGGCAAGCCTTCCTTCCCTCCTTCCTGTCAAATCCGCGTTTTGCCGATTGGGATGTCATCGCACTCTGCAACAACCGGATCCTGACACCTGGTCCGCGTCTCTCGGTGGTGAAGGGGTCGGTCGCCCACCCCAAAATCGTCGCGAAGGCGCTCGAGGGTGTCACGCATGTGCTGCACCTGGCTGCCGTGAAAGAGACGCCCGATCAGGCCATCGATGTTGCTCTCAAGGGGCTCTGCCTCCTGCTGGAAGGTTTCAGCCGTTCGGCCACGAAACAGCAGTTCATGCTGCTGAGCGGTGATTGCGTGGTCGGCCACATCTTTCATGGTTACGGCGCGCCGATCACGGAGCAGGCGCCGAGACGCGCCTATCGCGGCGTCTATGCCCTGACCAAGGTGCTTGAAGAAACTATGCTGGAGCAGTTCGGGATCCAGGAGGGTCTTAACTGGACCACGCTTCGCGCGCCGTGGATCATGGAAAAGGACGACTTCCGCTACGCCCTGGAGGTCGGTGACGATCAGTTCGGCGGGCCGCCCTGGTCGGCGATGATGGGAGCAGGCGAACTTGAGGCATTGAGACAGGAGCGCGCCCTGCCTGCCATGCGGGATGGCAGCGGCGCCTATCTCAAGCGCAGCTTCATTCATGTCGATGACCTCGTGAAGGCGATGGTTGCCGCGCTGGACAATCCGGCTGCGTATGGAGAACTGTTCAACGTCGCCATGGACCGGCCGGTCGACTACGGCGCGCTGGCCGATATCCTGGAGGCTTCCGGCGATCGGCAGCGCCGCGACATCCCGACACCGTTTCACAGCAACTGGCTCGACAATTCAAAGGCCAGGATGGTTCTCGGCTGGCAACCGGAAATCGATCTCGAAGGACTTGTCGAGCGTGCCTGGAGTTACAGGCGTGCAGAAAATGATCCGCGCATCATTTGGTATCCCGGCTGAGCAGGAGGGTTTCGCCGGCGATTTAGAGGAGGAGAAAGGCAATGAAAACAAGATATTTGGCATTCACTGCAATACCTATTCTCATGTTGCTGGCCGGCGAGAGCGCTGCGGAGAGCAAAAAGACACTCGCCATCGTCGTCAAAGGGCTCGATAATCCGTTCTTCGAGCAGATCAATCTCGGCTGCAAGAAATGGCGTTCTGAAAACCCCAACAGCGAATACGACTGCCTCTACACCGGGCCGGCCTCTTCGGCCGACGAAGCGGGTGAGGTCCAGATCGTCGACGATCTGCTGACGCGCGGTGTTGCAGCGATTGCAATCTCGCCGTCGAACGCGCCGGCCATGGCGAACCGCGTGCGGCAGATCGCGCCGCAAATTCCCGTCATGACCGTCGATGCGGACTTCCTCGAGAAAGACCATGATCTGCGCAAGACCTATCTCGGCACCGACAATTATCTGATGGGTGTGACGATGGCCGAGCAGACGAAGAAGCTGAAGGCGAAGGGTGGCACGGTGTGTCTGCAACTCGGCAATGTCGGTGCCGCCAACATCAATGCGCGTGCCCAGGGTTTCCGTGACACGATTGCGGGAGCCAAGGACGTCAAGCGGCTGACTGGACAGAACGGCTGGACTGAAATCGAGGGATGCCCCGTCTATACCAACGACCAGGCGGACCTCGCCAATCAGCAGATGTCGGATGTCTTTACAGCCCATCCCAAGCTCGATGCCTTCATCCTGATTGGCGGGTGGGCACAGTTTGCGCCCCAGGCCTATACCCAGGTCACCGACCAGGTCATGGGCAAGCTGAAGTCGAAGGAACTGGTGATCGTGGCGGGGGATACGCTGCCACCGCAGACCCAGGCCTTTCGCGAGGGCCGCAGCCATGCGCAGGTCGGTCAGCGGCCCTTCGAGATGGGCTACAAGGCACCCGACGTGATGATCAAGCTGATCAAGGGCACGAAGGTGGATGATCCACTATTTACCGGCCTCGACATCTGCAACGCCGAAGATCCCGGTTTCTGCAAGACCAACTGACGGCGCCGTGGCGCCGATGGCGCAGACGCTGAAACGGACCCGATAACCGGGCTAACAGGCTTTGCAATGGCTCGGTTGTCGCCCTTCAACCTGGAGCAGCCCTCAAGAATTGGGTTGCGGGAGGACAAGATGAAAAGGTTTACGATCACGGCCCTCGTGGCCATGGCGACCATGGTATCTATGCCAGCGGTCGCCGCAGAGAAAAAGGCCCTCGCCTTCGTGGTCAATGCCGCTTCTGATTTCTGGAAGCTGGCCGAGGCCGGGGTCAAGGCGGCGCAGACCGAGCTTCCGGATTTCGAGTTGCAGTTCCGTTATCCCACGCAGGGCACCGCTGCTCTTCAGAACGCCCTGATGGATGACCTCGTGGCTGCGGGTACCGACGCAATCATGATCTCGTCGGCTGATCCGAAGAATTCCGTCGATGCCTTCAACCGCATCGCAGCTCAGGTTCCGCTCTTCACGACGGACAGCGATGCCCCGCAGTCGAAGCGCATTGCCTATCTGGGTTCGTCTAACACCCAGGCCGGCATCCAGGCGGGGGAAATCGCGGTCAAGGCGCTCCCCAAAGGTGGTAAATGTATGGGATTTGTGGGCTTTCTTGGCGCTGATAACGCCAGGGAGCGGATCGACGGTTTTCGTCAGGCCGTGAAGGGCAAGTCAATCGAACTCGTCGATGTGCGCGGCGATGACGTCGATTTTGCACGCGCGCGGTCCAATGTCGACGATGTCCTCGCGGCAAATCCGGACATTATCTGCATGGTGGGCTTTTATTCCTACAATCCACCAAAGATCTATGAAGCGTTGAAAGCGGCCGGAAAGCTCGGGAACATCACGGTCATCGCTTTCGATGAAGATCCGATCACGCTCGGAGCCGTGCGGCAAGGCCAGTTTGCAGGCACGGTCGTTCAAGACCCCTATCAATGGGGCTACGAGGGGATGAAACTGATGGCGGCGTACCTTAAGGGCGACAAGTCGAAAGTGCCGGCAGATGGATTGATCATCGTGCCGACCAAAGTCATCGACAAGGCGAATGTCGATGCGTTCGAGAAGCAGCTCAAGGCGCGGATCGGCGGATAACACGCGCCTTGACGCGGCCAGCGCGAATCTTTCGGGCTGCGCGCTGGCTCTCAACGCATTCAAGGTTCACGCCAGATGACAGCTGCCGCCCGCATATCTCTTGATCTCATCGGCATCACCAAGGTCTATCCAAGCGCTGTAGCGCTCAATCAGGTGTCGCTCGGCATCCGGGGCGGCGAAGTCGTCGGGTTGATCGGCGAAAACGGTGCCGGAAAATCCACGCTTATGAAGGTGCTTGGGGGCACAATCGCGCCCGATGAAGGTGAGATCGTCATCGATGGGAAAACGACGTCCCATCTGACACCCGCCGAGGCCTTGGCCCATGGCATCGCGTTCGTGCACCAGGAGCTCAACCCATTTTTCAATCTCGATGTGGCGGGCAACGTTCTCCTGGGCCGTGAGCTGCGCAGCCGCCCCTTCGGTTTTATCGACCATGCGGCGATGGCCGAGCGGGTGAAACCACTGCTCGACATGCTGGGCGCTCGCTTTCAGCCATCCACTCAGGCTTCGGAGCTTTCGCTGGCGGACCAGCAGCTGATGGAAATCGCCAAGGCGCTCTCGACCAATGTCCGCCTTCTGATCCTCGACGAACCGACATCGAGCCTTACGCTTGCGGAAACCCAACGGTTGCTCGATGTGGTGCGCCGGTTGCGGGCAGATGGAGTGGCCATTCTGTTTATTACCCATCGCCTCGCTGAAGTCGAAGCCGTCGCAGACCGGGTGGTCGGGCTCAGGGACGGTCGAAATGCCGGGGAGCTGCAAAGCGGCAGCATCAATCGAGATGCCATGGTGCGATTGATGATCGGCCGCGATGTGACGCAATTCTACACGCCCCCGCAGGCAAGGCAGGGGCCGGTGGTGCTTCGGATACGAAATTTCAGAACCGAGGCCTATCCGCAGGCCCCGGTCGATCTCGAGGTTCGAGGCGGGGAAATCCTCGGGCTTGCCGGTCTGGTTGGCGCCGGCCGGACGGAACTTGCGCGCGCGATCTTTGGCATCGATCCCGTCCAGGGCGGCCGTGTCGAGATGAACGACAAGCCGGTCGCATCCGGATCGGTGCCGGCAGCAATTGCCGCCGGCATCTGTCTGGTGCCGGAAGACCGCAAGGGTGAGGGGCTGTTCCTCGACTTCTCGCTTTCCGAAAACGTGGTGATGCCGAACCTTTCGGCGATCGCGACCGCTGGCTTCGTCGATCGCAGGGCCGAAATGGAGATCGCAGATCGATCCCGCAGCCGGCTATCGATCCGTGCGCCGCGGCTCGACCGTGCGGTCAGCGAATTGTCGGGCGGCAACCAGCAGAAGGTCGTTCTGGCAAAGTGGCTCGGGCTCGATCCCAGGCTCATCATTCTCGACGAGCCGACGAGAGGCATTGATGTCGGAGCGAAGGCTGAGGTTTACCGCCTTATGCGCGATCTCGCGGAGGGCGGAGCCGCGGTGCTGATGATCTCGTCCGATATGGAGGAAGTCATCGGCGTCTCGACCCGCGTGGCGGTGATGCGGCGCGGGGCCATTGCCGGCATCCTGTCGCGGGCGGATCTGTCCGAAGAAGCGATCCTGAGACTGGCGGTCGGATAGGAGATTGGCATGCACAAGAAAGACATCGGCCTTGCCGTTCTCGTTCTGACCGTGGGCGCCATCGTGACACTGGTCAATCCGCGTTTCGTTTCACCGGTCAATCTCGCCAACACAGCCAATCTGATTGGACTGTTCGGGCTGTTTTCGATTGCCGAGGCCTTCGTCATCGTCACTGCAGGGATCGAGCTTTCGATCGGTTCCGTCATCGCCCTTCTCGGCGTCATCTTCATCGACCTGATTGCCTCGCATGGCGTTCCCTGGCCTGTCGCCTTTGCGATCGTGCTGGTCCTGTCGGTGGTGATCGGATTGCTGCATGGCTGGCTCATTACACGGCTCAAGCTGCAGCCCTTCGTCGTCACACTGTGCGGTCTGCTGATCTACCGAGGCATAGCGCGCTTCTATACCAGGGACGGGACGGCCGGCTTTACCTTCGGGACGGATCTTCCCATACTCGAATATCTGTTCGTCGGGCGAACGGCGGGCGTTCCCCATTCCGTCATGGCTTTTGGCGTGTTTGCGGTGCTTGCGTGGTTTCTCCTGCACCGGACCGTTTTCGGACGTCATCTTCTGGCCGTCGGAAAGAACGAGGAGGCGGCTCGCTATTGCGGAATCAATACCAAGCGCGTGGTCGTCACCGCTTATGTTCTCTGTGCCTTTCTGACGGGCGTCTCGGCCATTTTCTTCGCCATGTACACCAAGTCCGTCCAGCCCTCGTCGCATGGGAATTTCTACGAGCTCTATGCCATCGCGGCGGCGGTCCTCGGCGGATTTTCCCTGCGGGGTGGGGAAGGCTCGATCGTCGGGGTGGTGCTCGGAGTTGTGCTGCTTCAGGTCCTCCAGAACCTCGTCAACCTGCTCGGCATTCCCTCGTCGCTCAATTTCGCGGTCATGGGTGCGGTCATTCTGGTGGGGGTCATTGCCGATACGCAGTTCCATGCCTATCGGCAAAGGCGACATCATCAGGCGACCCGCTCTGCCTTGGCCGAGGTTTCCCGCACCCCATCGGCAAACTCATGACGGAGACGTGAGACGTCGTCGACAATTTCGACAGAGCTGACAAGCCAAGGTGTACAGCGGAAACGTAGCTTCGACTGGCTTACCAGCTGAAGTTTGGCGTGCTGCTCTGATCCGCATTGGAGCTTTTTCAAGGGGCAATAGCCTGAAGTCCGCGCCTTCGGTCTGAGAGTCAGCCCATGTCAAAGAAGGTTCTGAAATTACAAGTCTCCGCACCATCAGGCCCCGCAACCGAAACAACGAAACCATCCCGTAGCCCAAAGCTGCGGGATTTTTGCGTTTCTGGGGTATCGAGTGAACTTCATTTCCAAGCCGCTCTATCGCCTTTCGCAATCGCGCATCCCGCGCTAGGTTCTAGGCCATGAAAAAGGTCTTCAATCCCCCTTCCGTCCGCCGTCCATTCGGGCATTACAATCACGGTCTGCTGGTTCCGCCAGGCGCCAGCTTGCTGGTGACGTCAGGGCAACTCGGCATAGGACCGGACGACACGATCCCGTCCGATGTGACCGGCCAGGCCGAGCTGTGTTTCGAGGCCATCGAGGCCATTCTCAACGAGGCTGGCATGGCTTTTTCGGACGTGATCCGTGTGTCCGGCTTCGTCACGCGTCGGGAGGATTTCCCGGCCTATATGGCGGTGCGCGATCGCTACACGCTCGATCCGAAACCGGTTTCGACGCTCTTGGTGGTGGGTGGATTCACGCGCTCGGAATTCCTCGTCGAAGTCGAGGTGACGGCGGCGAAGGTGGTCTGACCTTAAGCGTCCGTCTCAGAAGTTTTCCATCTCGCGGCGGACCCTGGCCATAAACGCGGCGCGGGTTTGTTCGGTGCAATTGTTCATGTCGTAATGGGCAAGATACTTCACCGGGGCGCCGATCCTGATCTGGGCGCGGATGACGCGCCTGACGATCTTCTTCGGCGGATCGCCGGCGAGGAAGGCGCGCATCGGGGTGGCTCCATAGGTCATGACGGCTGCGAGTTTCCTGATGTGGCGTAGCGTCGGGGTGAGCCTGCCATCCACGAGGTCAAAGGAGACGCCCGGAAGCCAGACGCGGTCGAAATAGCCCTTGAGCATTGCGGGAAAACCGAAGTTCCAGACGGGCGTGACGATGACAAGCGCTTCCGCTTGTCTCAAGCGCTCGACATAGGGCTGCACGAGGGAGAGGTTGTCTGGAATGTCGTGATAGACGCGGCGGTCATGGGCGGAGAGGACAGGGTCGAAACCCTCCTCATAGAGATTGCAGCCGTCCACCTCATGGCCGGCCTTTTCCAGGCTCTCGCAGGTGAGCTTGTACAGCGCCCTGCCGAAGCTTTCGTCGAGGGGATGGGAGTGGAGGACGAGTACGCGCATGTCAAAGCTCCAAGTCGTTGCCCGCCGCATTGCGGTCGGGGTTCAAGTTCGAAAACTTCCGCGCCGTTTGTCCCAGCATGCTGATCCTTCGCCGCCTTGAGCCGAGGGATGGAGGATGCCATGTCGTGAAAGGCATGGGCCGGAAAGGTCCGGCCGGGAGTACCTTCGGAATAGGGTGATGTGGCGGTCTAGGAAGCTTCGGAAAACACCTCCAGCCCGGGAAACAGGTAATTCTTGCCCGCCGCGAAATCGAAATCCGGGTTTTCCCAGGCGATCATCTTGCCGGGGTTGAGCAGGCCCTTCGGATCGGTTTCCTTCTTGAAGGCGAGCTGGACCTGGTCGGTCTGCTTCATGCCGCCTTCTTCCAGCGTGTAGCGATGCGGGTTGAAGATCGGGCAGCCGTTTTCCTCGTGGATGCGGATGATTTCCTCCAGCCGCTCCTTCGTCGTGTAGCGCACCAGCGGCAGGCCGGCGCACTGGATGTGGCCGTCGAACTTGATGAATTCGAGATGGCCGATGACTTCGTCGGGGAAGAGTTCCGTCATCAGCCGCACCTTCTCGACATGATCAGGGCCGGGATACTGGACCTGCAGATAGGTGATCGCGGGATCGACCTTCAGCGCGCGGAGCGTCGTGTGGTTCCAGGTGAGCTCGAAGGCATGCGGAATGCCCTTCATGCTTTCGACAGTATCGGAGCGGAAACGGACATCGCCCTTCATCTTTTCGGCGAAGGCCAGGAAGGGTTCGATCGAATGGGGTGCGACCATCAACACGACCACCGACTGGCCTTCCTTCAGCCACGGCTTGTGGCGGGTGAAATAGGTGAAGGGGATCGGCGCTGCGATCGGGGCGACTTCCTTGAGAAGAATGCCGTTCTTGTGGGCGAGGGCGTCGGCAAATTTCACCGCATCCATGAAGTCGTCATAGCCGACGATGACATCGACCCAGTCGTAAGCAGGCGCCAGCGGCATTTCGACTTCGGTGATGATCCCGTTGGTTCCATAGGCATGGGAGACCTTCTGCAGGTCCCAGGCGGAGAGTTCGAGCACGCGCGGTTCGGCCTCCATGGTGACGACGCGAAGCCTCAGGATATTGCCGAGATCGCGCAAGCCTCCCCAGGTGATCGAGCCGACGCCGCCGGAGCCTCCGGCAATGAAACCGGCAACGCTTGCGGTCTGCCTGGTGGAGGGATGGAAGCGCAGTTCTTGGGCCGAATGTTCCTTGGTCTGGCGATCGAGCTCGGAGATGATGATGCCGGGCTCGCAGATGACGCGGCCGGGCAGGATCTCCTTCACCTTGTTCATGTTGATCAGGTTGAGCACGATGCCGCCCGAGAGCGGCATGGCCTGGCCATAGTTTCCGGTGCCACCGCCGCGCGGGGTGACGGGAACGCCGTGGGCATAGGCGACCTTCAGGGTGCGGATCACCTCTTCTTCTGATGTCGGCGAGACGATCAGGTCACCGACCACGTTCTCCAGCTCGGCCTTCAGGATCGGCGAATACCAGTAGAAATCGCGGCTCTTCTGTTTGACCAGAGCCGGATTGTCCTCGACGGCGATGCCTTCCAGCTCCTCGATGATTTTGGCGTAATCAGCCATGTCTAAACTCCAAGAAGTGGGTCAAGGTCGCGGTAATCCGGCAGGCTGCGGTCGATGCCCATGCCATTCCGCATCACGATGCGGTCGGCCTGCGGACGGGAAAGAAACTCGCTCCAGCGGCGGGCGCTGAAGAGAACGAGGTCGGCACGGCCACCAACCGCGATGCGGCCATGGTCAGGGCGCTTCAGGATATCCGCCGGGGTGCGGGTGACGACTCTTGCGGCGGTGTCGAGCGGATGGTCGAGATGGATGATGCGCACCGCCTCGCGGAAGACCTCGACGGGGTCGAGATCGCCATAGGCGTAGAAGGGGTCGCGGGTGTTGTCGGAGGAGACGGCGGTCGCAATGCCGGCTGCCGTCAGTTCGTGGAAGAGGGTGACGCCGCGCTGGCGCGGCGTGCGGCCTGGGTGACGGTCCTGCAGATACATGTTGCACATCGGCAGCGAGACGACCGAGAGGCCGGCCTCGGCCACGAGATCGATGGTCCGTTTCGCCATGTCGTCGTCCTGGCGGGCGAGCGAGCAGCAATGGCCGACGGTGACCGCGCCCTCAAAGCCATTGCGGATCTTGGCCTCCGCGATGGTCTTCAGGGTCAGCGTTTCCTGGTCTTGCGTTTCGTCGACATGAAGGTCGATGTCGAGGCCGTTTTCGGAGGCTGTGCGGAAGAGGATGTCGAGCTTTTCGGTGAGACCCGGCATCAGATAGGTGACGCCGCCGAGCAGGCCCTGGTGGTTGACGATCACCTCGACCAGATCCTGGAAAAAGGTTTCATCGGTGATCTGGTCGAAGGGGAAGAGGGCGGCGGCCTGCAGGTCGACCTTGCCGGCCCAGGTCTCGCGGACCTCGGAAAAGACCTCAAAGGAGATGCGGTGCTGGGGCGCCAGGCTGTCGAGATGGGTGCGGATGAGGCTGGTGCCATGAGCATAGGCCGTGCCCAGCGAGAATTCCATGCGGGCCTTGACGTCGGCTGCGGACCACTTGGCTTCCCGGTCGGCTTTTACGGCTTCGAGCGCGCCCATGAAATCGCCTGTCGGGTTCGGCCGGCGGTCCCAGATATGACCCTTGTCGAGATGGGTGTGCATGTCGACGAAGGTCGGCCAGACCATGCCGTTCCTGAGATCGGTCGAGGGCAGGCCTGATGGGGCGGTGCCGGGTTTCAGGATCGCCTCGATCTTGCCATCGGCGACGACGATGTCGGCGCTGATCAGGCCCTCGCAGGCGGGCGCCTCGACGCCGTCAACGCAGATCTGCGGCAGCGTCGCATTGGTAAGGACGAAGCGCTTGGCGGCGGGGAGGGCAGGGATCGGGCTCGACATCAGTTTTCTCGTTTCAGGCTGCTCTCGTGCCAGCGATGCAGCGCCAGCCAGGAAATGAAGGAGGTAATGGCAAAAATCACGACGCCGAGGCAGGAGAGCAGGAAAAGCGCTGCGAACAGGCGGGGAATGTTCAGACGGAACTGTGCCTCAAGCAGGCGGAAGGCAAGACCGGAGCCTGCACCGGCCGAGCCTGCGGCAAATTCGGCCACAACGGCGGCGATGAGGGCGAGGCCACCGCCGATCCGCAGGCCCGTCATAAAGTAAGGGAGCGAGGCCGGCAGTTTCAGATAGAGCAGCGTCTGCCAGCGGGAGGCACCGTAGAGGTCGAAGAGATTGAGAAGGTTATGATCGACGCTCTTCAGTCCCTGGACCATGTTGGAGAGGATCGGGAAGAAGGCAACGAGGAAGGCGCAGATCAGCAGCGCAACTTGGGTCGAGGGGGAGTAGATCAGGATCAGCGGGGCAATCGCGACGATCGGGGTCACCTGCAGGATGACGGTGATCGGGTAGAAGGCGATCTCGATCCACTTCGACTGGACGAGGGCAACGGCAATGCCGACGCCGCCGAGAAGGGCGAGGCCGAGCGACATCAGGGTGATCTTGGTGGTGACCCAGAGTGCCGGCGACAGCGTGCCCCAATCCTTGATGAGGGCGCCGGCAATCGCAATCGGGCCGGGCAGGATATATTGCGGCACGCCGGAGACCCAGACGCCCACCTGCCAGATGACCAACAGGGTGCAGACGACGAGAATGGGCACGAGGATTTTCAGCAGGGTTTCGCCATAGAGCGAGGCAAAACTCGGACCGGGGTTGGAGACGGGCGCGGGATTGCTCATCAGTGAAGCTCCATACCGTCAGCAAGCGGAAACCCGATGGCCTCGATCAGCGAGCGCGAGACCTTGTCGCAGGTTGCCCGATATTCCTCGGAGGTGCGGTATTGCAGGCCACGCTCCGCGCTGGTCACCAAAGGGAAATCGTCGTGGACGCGGCCGGGACGTGCCTTCATGACGATGATGCGGTTCGACAGATAGGCGCTTTCGAAGACCGAGTGGGTGACGAAGATGACCGTAATGCCGGTTTCGCGCCAGAGCCTCAGGACGTCGTCATTGAGCTTCTGGCGGGTGATCTCGTCGAGGGCGGCGAAGGGTTCGTCCATGAGGAGGAGCCTCGGCTTGGTAACGAGTGCGCGCGCAATCGAGACCCGCATCTTCATGCCGCCGGAAAGTTCGCGCGGATAGGCATCGACAAAGTCCTTGAGGCCGACGCGGTCGAGGGCTTCGAGGATATCGGCTCTGGCGGCGGACTTGGAAATGCCGCGCAGCTTGAGCGGCAGGTAGACATTGCCGAATACGGTCGCCCAGGGCATCAGTGTCGGCTCCTGGAAGACGAAGGAGATATCGCCTTCGGGCAGGCCCTTGGAGTTGATGCGGGAACTCGGCCAGTCGATGGTGCCGGTCGTGGTGTCGCCCAGGCCGGCGATGATCCGGAGCGCCGTCGACTTGCCGCAGCCGGAGGGGCCGAGCAGCGAGACGAATTCGCCACCAATAACGGTGAGCGACATGCCGGTCAGAGCGACCGTGCCGCTGGAGAAGACCTTGGACACGTCCTTCATCACCACGAGCGCCCGGCGCTGTTTGGGAGAGGGCGGTGTGATGGGGTCTTCCGTGGATGGCAAACTGGTCATTCTGTCTCGCGATACATCCGCGTTGCATTCTGGTGTTGCGGCAGGTTGGCGTTACGGGGTGGGGTGCCCCCCTCTGTCCTGCCGGACATCTCCCCCTCAAGGGGGGGAGATCGGATTGTGGATGCCGCTCGACTTTACCCTCCCCTTGAGGGGGAGGGTCGGCACGCAGTGTCGGAGTGGGGTGATTCAGTCGTATACGGGCCGATCACCCCCACCCGCAGCTTCGCTGCGACCTCCCCCCTCAAGGGGAGGTCGAGGTCACTTCTTCAACGCCATTCCAACGCCCTTGCAGACGAACTTTGTGGTGTAGGCCTTCTTGTAGTCGAGGTCGGCCGGCTGGACGGCGATCTGGACCATGGCGTCGAAGAAGGCCTTGTATTTCGCGTCGGTCATGCAGCCGATGCCCTTGTCCGTCGCCTCGCCGGATTCGACGATGCCGTATTCCTTCATCTTCTTGATCGAGTATTCGATCTGACCATCCGTCATTTCCGGATTGTCTTTCTTGATTAGGTCGTTGGCGGCCTTGTTGTCGCCGTAGAGGTATTTGTACCAGCCCTCGGCCGAGGCATCGACGAAGCGCTGCACGACATCAGGCTTACTTTCGACCATGGCCGTCGTGGTGGTGATCATCGTGGAATAGGGATTGTAGCCGTTGTCGGCGAGCAGGAAGACCTTTGGTGCCCAGCCGGCCTGTTTCTCAATCTCATAGGGTTCCGAAGTCAGGTAACCCTGCTGGGCGGACTTCGGATCGGAGATGAAGGGGGCCGGATTGAAGGTGTAGGGCTTGTACTTCTCGTCGGTGAAGCCCGCAAAATTCTTCTTCATCCACTCGTAATAGGTGACGTAACCGTCCTTGCCCATGAAGATCGAGTTGAGCTTGGCTAGGTCGGCGAACTTCTCGATGCCCTGGTCGGGATGGGCGAGCAGGACCTGCGGGTCCTTCTGGAAGATCGCCGCGACGTCGATCAGCGGGATGCCTTCCTTGACGGCGTCCATTTCACCAAGCGGGCTGCCCATGTAGAAATCGACCTTGCCGGCGATCAGGAGCGCGCGGTTGGCGGCCTGCGGGCCACCCTGCACGACCGTGACCTTCAGGCCGTGTTTTTCATAGGTGCCATCGGCCACGGCCTGGTAAAAACCGCCATGTTCGGCCTGGGCGAGCCAGTTGGTGCCGTAGGTCACTTCGTCGAGGGCGTAAGCCGAGGTGCCGGCGGCCAGCGATGTCGCGAGGCCGAAGAGGGCGAAAAGGCTGGTTTTCGTGAGCGTGTCGCGCATTGATCGTTCCCCTGTTCGTTCCAAGGCCCATTTTCGGGCTCTTTGACGACATTTGATCGGCTGGCATGCGTCTTGAAAAGCATCAAAATTCGTCCACATCGATGCCTTTTTTGCACTGCTCGCGGGAATGCTGCATAGTGATGCGGCATGATTAATTTTTGCGCAGCGGAGGTCTCGTGCTTCACTCCCGAAAGCTCATCTATATCAATGAAATCGTTCGCTGTGGCTCGATCCGCAAGGCGGCTGCGCGGCTGAACGTCGCCTCGTCGGCCGTGAACCGGCAGATCCTGGCGCTGGAGGAAGAGTTGGGGGCGCCGATCTTCGAGCGGTTGCCGAAGGGTTTGCGGCTGACGGCTGCCGGCGAACTCTGCATCGAGCATATCCGCGACGTGCTGAAGAATTACGAGCGGCTGGAGGGCAGGCTGCGCGGCTTGAAGACGCCGCAGATCGGCAAGGTGTCGCTGGTGACGACTGTGGGGCTCGCCTCCGGGCCGCTGCCAGCGATCCTGTCGGGCTTTATCGCCAAACATTCGCGCGTGCAGATCAAGCTGCGGAGCGATGGCGGGGTGACGACGATCAATCCGGTGCTGACCGGCGAGGTGGATGTCGGCCTCGGCTTCAACATTCCGGCGACGCCCGGCATCCGGACGCTTGCCAATTTCGACGTGCCTGTTGGTGTCGTGCTGCCGCCGGGGCATCGGCTGGCGCTTGAGGAGGGGCCGATCGATCTTGTGGAGGTGGTGCAGGAACCGCTGATTCTCGCGCAATCGGGCACCAGCCTGCGCAACATCATCGATCTGGCGCTGGCGCCGCTGCCGCTGCCGGTGGATCCGGTGGTCGAGACGAATTCATCCGAGTTGATGAAGCAACTGGTCAAGGCGGGCACGGGGCTGACGCTGCTCAACCCGCTTGATGCGCTGGCCGAATGCCGGCGCGGCGAGCTCGTCTTCCGTCCGCTCACCGAGGCGCATGTGCGCCATCAGCCGATGAAGCTGTTTGCCCGGGCGCGGGCACCACTCGATTCAGCGACCAGCCTGTTCATCGAATATCTGATGCAGGAGTTGCTTGTCCTGGTGCAGGACCTCAAGGACCGGGGCCACATTCCGGAAAGCATCCGTGGGACGGCGTGACGGTTCGTGGCCTCAGCCGGGAGTATAGAGGTTCGACAGGGGATAGGCGACGACGTCGCGCAGGAGTTCTATGAAGCCTGCCACCTGATGTTTGCAGATGGCCTCGCCTTTTTCCGCCGTGCCCCTGGAGGCGTCGCCGACCACGCCATGCGGGTTGAGGTCATGGGCGATCCAGGCGAGCGAATGGGGCGGCAGGGGCGTGAGGAATTTCGAGCTTGCGCGGATGTCCTCGGCCTTTGACACAAAGTTCTGCGCCTTGTCCATGCGCACCAGTTCGGGGCGAAAATGCAGCATCAGCGAGGTCTCGACCTCGCCGCCATGGATGCCGTAGCGGCTTTCATGCTCGGAGATCATGCCGTCGGGATTGCCGAAGCGGCTCCATTGGGTTGAGACGACGGCCATCTGGTGGCGGACGCGGAGTTCCCGCGCGACGATGCTCATGACATCAACATTGCCGCCGTGCGAGTTGACGATAACGAGCTTGCGGATGCCGGCTTCCGCCACTTTTGCGCCGATCGCCGTCCAGGCGGGGATCAGGATCTCCGGGCCGAAGGAGAGGCTGCCGGGACCATAGACATGTTCGTTGGCCTTGCCGATTTCCTGGGTCGGCAGGACGAGAAAGTTGAGGTCATCGGGGCGCTGGATCTTCAATTCGGCGAGCATGCCATTGGCGATTGCAACATCGGTAGCGATTGGAAGGTGGGGGCCATGCTGTTCGGTCGAGGCGGTCGGCAGGATGGCGACCGTCGTGTCGGCCGAAAGCGAGGCGAAATCATAGGTCGTCAGTTCGTTCCAGAAGAATGGTCTGGCCATGGCTTGCCCCGATTTATGTTCTTATCCAGTTCGATAAGGCAAAAATGCGGGGCGCTAAAAGCACCATATTTCGCTCGCAGCGATGCTAATTTGCGCTCGCAAGGCTCGAGATCGGGCGGATTCCCGCAACGGCGATGTCAGCCTTGTTGATGACGAAAAACGACCATTGCCGCACACACACGCGACAGGGCTATTGTATCAGGACGTCAGTTCCGCCAGCAGGAGATCGGCCGTGATGTGTTTGGTTGTAAGCAAGGACACACCTGGCATAGGGGAGAATGCCTGTGTGGCGTTGATTGGGGAACTCGCCGACGTGATCCGCATCGCTGCAGGCGGTCTGATCGACGCCGCCCATGATCCGCGTAGCAACGGTGGAGCGATCTTTCTATGACGACGCCAGGAAACGGCATCTTCGATCTCCTGATCCGCAATGTCCGGATCACGGAGCGTGGTGCATTGACCGACATCGCCATATCGAACGGGCGGATCGGGGCGATCGCGCCGAACCTGCGCTGCGAGGCTGTCGAGAGCTTCGAAGGGGCAGGCGCCTTTGCCTTTTCGGGCTTCGTCGATACGCATATTCATCTCGACAAGGCCGGCATTCTCGGTCGCTGCCAGATCTGCGAAGGCACTCTGGCCGAGGCGGTCCGGGAGACGTCGAAGGCAAAGTCGGGCTTCACCGAGGACGATGTCTATGCCCGCGCTGCCCGCGTGGTGGAGCAGGCGATCGCCCATGGCACCACGCGGATGCGGAGCTTTGTGGAAATCGACCCACGCGCGGGCTTGCGCTCCTTCGAGGCGATCAAGCGGATCCGGTCTGACTATGCCTTTGCGATCGATATCGAGATCTGTGCCTTCGCGCAGGACGGCCTGACCAACGAGCCCGAAACGTTTGCGATGCTCGATGCCGCCCTTTCAGCCGGTGCCGATCTCGTCGGCGGTTGTCCATACACGGATCCCGATCCCGTTCGCCATGTCGATATGATTTTCGAGCTTGCCGTCAAACACGGTGTTGCCGCCGATTTTCATCTGGATTTCAATCTCGACCCGACCCACACCGATCTCCCGGCGGTGATTGCGGCGACGCGGCGCCACGGCTGGCAGGGGCGCGTGGCGCTCGGGCATGTCACCAATCTATCCGCAATGGCGCCGGCCGACGTCGCTGCGATCGCGATAGAGCTGGCACAGGTTGGGATCGCGGTCTCCGTCCTGCCGGCGACCGACCTTTTCCTCACCGGACGCAGCCATGATCGGCTGGTTCCTCGCGGTGTGGCGCCAGCCCACATCCTTGCAGCACATGGCGTCGTCACATCTGTGGCCACCAACAATATTCTTAATCCGTTCACGCCCTATGGTGACGCCTCGCTGATGCGCATGGCAAATCTCTACGCCAATGTCGCCCAGCTCTCTCGCGACGAGGACATCTCCGGCGTGTTCGATATGGTCGCAAGTGCTGCCGCGCGGCAGCTCGCCGCGCCGCACGGTCTGACAGTCGGTGGCGACGCGACGATTATCCTGATCGACAGTGACGGACCGTGCGCGGCTGTCCGGGAGATCGCTCCGGTCATCACCGGCTGGAAAAGCGGGCGTCGCAGCTTTGACAATGGCCGGACGCAAGTCTTCCGCCCTGCCAACACACCAGCAAAAGGATTTATCCGATGATCACCGAGGCCGATCTTAGACACCTGCGCCGCTGCGTCGAACTGGCGACGGAAGCCGTGGATGCTGGCGACGAAGCATTCGGATCGCTTCTCGTCGATGAGGCTGGCGCGGTGTTGCACGAGGACCGCAATCGCATTCACACAACCGGCGACGGCACGCGCCATCCAGAATTCACCCTGGCCCGCTGGTCGGCCGAGAACATGGCGCCAGAGGCACGGGCCCGCGCCACGGTCTACACATCGGGCGAGCACTGCCCGATGTGCGCGGCGGCCCATGGCTGGGTGGGGCTTGGCCGTATCGTCTATGCAAGCTCCTCGCAGCAGCTTGGCGAATGGCGGGCCGAGATGGGGATCGATGGCTCGCCCGTGCGGCGCATCGCCATCGAAGAGATCCTGACGTCCGCAGCCATCGATGGCCCTGTGCCCGAACTCGCCGCAGAGGTCCGCCTGCTCCACCGTCGCCGCCACGGCCGCGCCTGATCTCAAAACCGAAACTATCCGCCCTCACGGCCGTGACCTCCGGCCTCCTGTCGGGTCATCGCGGACACCACTGAAAGCGGGGGAAACGACGGCTTCCCGGATATTCGCTGCGGCATGGACGTCGTCAAAGTATCCTGGACAGGGTGTCATCCCGGCGCCAAACGTGATGATACAAGACGCCGCCAAGATGCAGCGCAAACAGGCCGAAGAGGATCCACGCACTCCATTGGTGGAGCGTGGACAGGATCGGCGCGATGTCCGGTGCTTTGCCGATGGGGCTCCAGACCGGAACGACGCCGAACCAGACCAGCGGGAAGCCATGGGCATTGGTGGCTAGAAAGCCGCTGACCGGCATGACGATCAACATCAGGTAGAGGCTGCCGTGAACGGCATGGGCCACGGGAGCCATCGGGTCGGCGACGGTGCTCTTCGGGATGTGCGACGTCAGGCGCGTCCCGATCCGTACCAGCATCACCCAGAGCACGATGAAGCCGATGGATTCGTGCAGAAGGTAAAAGTCGAGCTTCACGTCGTCGCGGACGAACTTGATGACCATGCCGAGCGGCCAGGTGGCAAGCACCAGGACGGCCACCAGCCAGTGCAGGATCCGCATGGCGCCCGGATATTGCGGCGTCGGCATGTCATCCTCCTTCGTCACGCAATGATCCATGGCCGTCACGCCGGGCTTTCAGGCCACTGGGCGTGACCGAATATGCACCATCGCGAGCGTGCGAAGCAAGATCGGTTGTGGCAAGTCGACGGTTTCTCGTATTCGGTTGCGGCGGAGTGAGCCGGCAGGCGGCGACGTGATTTTTACCGCTACGCGCGTTGATCTCCCGCCGCCGGTCGATCTTTCGAGCCTGCCCATACCGGTCGTCTATGCCTTTGCAGACAGGGCCTAAGACCAGCGTGTCCTTCGTACCCGATGACAGCCAGGGAGCGCGCCTGGCTGTCGAGCATCTCTTATCGCTTGGGTATCGGCGGATCCTGCATATCACGGGGCCAGAGTGGATCTGACCCACGGCAAGCCCGTGGTTTCCGGGCTCAACCACATCGCGTGCGAACTCGTCGTTCGTGCATCCTGCGGCGCCCAACTCGGCGGCCATCAATTGATGCCGAACGCATAAGTCAGCCGAGCAAGAGCCGCGATTGGGTGTTGACGGTCGGTCTACCCCTATGCGGCATTCGGGAATCTGGGGTTGAACGGTGCCGGCCCGAGTGCCGACCGTTCCAGCCGTTTCGGGCGCACCCATTCGTCACGCGCAGCTTCGCTCAGGGTGAGGCCGTGGCCGGGTCTGTTCGGCGCGTAGGCGTAGCCGTCGCAGATCTCTATCGGCTGGTCGACGAGGTGATCGAGGTTCTGGAACGAATACTCGAGCCATTCGACCTCCGGAAGGGCCGCGGCCATGTGAACGCCGATCTCCAGGAAGGTATTTCCGAGGCTCACCGGGATGCCGAGTTCGGCTGCCAGCCAGCCAATGCGCATGACGTCCGTGACCTGGCCGTGGACATTCAGAAGGTCGGTGCCGAAGTTTTCCATCAGCATCCGCTTGCCGTTTGCGTCCAGATACTCGCCGCTGTTGATCTGGGTCCAGTTGACGGCGTGGCGAAGGGTGCGCAGGCCCTCGAAGTCGTGTCTCAGGATCGGATCCTCGACCCAGAGGAGCGCATGCCCGGCGTCGCGGATCATGGTCAGCTTGACGAGCGCCTCTTTCGAGTTCCAGGCCTCGTTCGGATCGATCATGATGAGCGATCCGGCCGGGACAACCTCCGCCAGAAGGTCCAGGCGACGCATGTCGCGGCGGAAATCCGGATGTCCCACCTTGATCTTGAAAGCCTGATAGCCAAGGCTCGCCGCATGGGAAAACAAGGCGCAGAAATCCTGATCGCTCAGGTGGAAGTCGAGGCCGCTGGCATAGGCCTGGACCCGGTCGCGCCGGCTGCCGAGGAGCTTGTGCAGCGGCAGGCCCGCCTTCTTGGCGGCCAGATCCCACAGGGCGACCTGGAGCGCCTCGTGAAACGGCAGCGAGAAAGCCCGCTGGTTGCCGCCTCGCGGACGACTGACGCGATGGACAAGGCCGATTGCCTCTTCGCCAACCAGCGACGGCCAGACTTCGTGTCCGAACACCGCCTCGATTTCCACCTGGTCGGGGAGGGGGTGGAACAGTGTCTGGATAAACCCAAGCCCCACATCCCCGCTCTCGTCGATGAGCTCCAGGGCGGCGACGTTGACATCGTCGGCACGAACCTGGCTATCGCCGATTACTCTGTCGCGGGCGAACTGAAATCGCGTTATACGATATCCTGATAGGGGCATCTGAAGGCTCTCTGATCGTTTAAAGTCATCATCTGATCTATCAGTGGTATTATCAAGTCGATGAAAAAAGCACAAGCACATAAACCGGGCTCTGCCGCTGCGGACGCGCCGTCGCCTCGGCTGAGCGACCTCGCCTATGAGCGGATCCTCGAAAGCCTGTTCGAGCGCAAGGTGCCGGTTGGCGCCTTTATCTCGCAAAGCGCCTTGTCGGAAATCGTCAGCGTTCCGGTCGCGCCGCTGCGGGACGCGCTTCGCATGCTCGAGGCCGAAGGCATCCTGACGATCCATCCCCGGTCCGGCATCCAGTTCGTCCGCCCGGGGCTGGAGCTGACCCGCTCGACCTACCAGTTCCGCTCGATCATCGAGCGCTCCGCCGTTCGCATCTATGCGGAAGAGGCGACCGAAGAGGCCATGAACCGGCTCGAAGTGCGGCATTCCAGGCTTTTGCGGAAGCTGGAGGCAGAGGGTCTCACGGCCGAGCATCTTGCTGAGATGGACATGCTCGAGCTCGACCTGCATGGCCAGATCGTCGCCGCCCTGCGCAACCCGCTCATCGAAACAGCCTATCGGCGCATGCACAATTACCTGCGTCTGCTGCGATTGGAGCGGAAGGTGACGTCGCCGATCCTCATCCGGACAGTGAAGGAGCATCTGGAGATTCTCGAGGCATGCTCGTCGCGCAATGCCGACGCGGCGGAAAAGTCTCTCCAGGCGCATTTCCAGGCGGCCATCAATCGCAATCTGGGGCTCTACTGATCCTGGGCGCTCGAGTCCGGTATTGCCGGGTTCCGAAAACACTGCTATCTCTATCTGATCGATCAGATGAGCATTCTGATATCTGGGAGGATAAGAGATGCAGGTCACCAAACGCGAATTCCTCGTGGCGACAGCAGCCCTGGCACTTGCCAGCGGCATGCGTTCCGCGCAAGCCGCCACCGCGATCAACTACTGGCATCATTTTGCCAGCCAGTCGGAAATGGCGGGCCTGATGAAGATCATCGAGCTCTTCGGCAAGTCCCATCCGGGCATCGGCGTGACGCAGGAGAGCATTCCCAATTCGGAGTACATGGCGAAGGTTTCTTCGGCGGTCGTGGCCGGTGGACGTCCCGACACGGGGATGGTGGTTGCCGAGCGGTTCGCGGATCTAACCGCAATGGGTGCACTTGTCGACATCAGCGAGCGGGTGAAAGGCTGGAAGGGCAAAGCCAATTTCCCCGAGAACCGCTGGACCGGAATGTCCCAGGACGGCGCCATCTACGCAGTTCCCGCCTATGCCTTCGTCGACTGGATGTACTACCGGAAGGACTATTTCGAAGAGGCAGGTCTTGCCGGTCCGCCAAAGACGTTCGACGAGTTCCTGATCGCCTGCCGGAAGCTGACCAACCCTGCCAAGGGCCGCTACGCCTTCGGCATGCGCGGGGGCGCCGGCGCATTCAAGTATGTCATTGACGTCATGGAGGCGTTCGGGTCGCCGATCGTCAAGGATGGCCAGGCGGCCATCGACAAGGCTGCGGCCGTCGAGGCGATCACCTTCTATTCGAACCTGTTCGTCAAAGAGAAAGTGGTTCCTCCGAGCGCCCCGAACGACAGCTACAGGCAGATCATGGAGGGTTTCCGGACGGGGCAGACTGCGATGGTCTGGCACCATACGGGATCGCTGATCGAAATTTCGGCTGCGCTCAAGGCCGGAGAGCAGTTCTCCACGGCGCCGATGCCGGCGGGGCCGAAGGCGCATATCGCGCGGGTCGCCTATGCCGGAAACGGTATCATGAAGGACGATCACGTCGATGCGGCCTGGGACTGGATCAGTTTCTGGGGAGAAAAGGACGCGGCCATCGCACTGCTTGAGGCGACGGGGTATTTTCCGGCGTCGACTGCCGCACTCGACGACGAGCGGATCAAGTCCAACCCGATCTACCAGGCGGCGTCGCAGACCCTCGATTTCGGGCGCCTTCCCAACCGGTTCGTCGGGGCGGCAGGGTGGTCGGAAAGCGTCGTCAATCCGTCCTTCCAGTCGGTTCTCACCGGCCAGTTGACGCCGGAACAGGCTGTCGACCGGATGATCGAGGGCCTGGAGGCTGCGCTGCGCTAGTGCGGCCACCCTGGGGCCGGGTGTCGTCGGACCAGAGAGGACGGCAAGCTGCCGTGAAAACATGAAGTCAGTCTTGCACCGCGGCCCGCTCGCCAAGCTCGGCGATCTTTCCGAGACGCGCTATTGGGTCTACCTCCTGCTGTTTCCGAGCCTGATCTTGCTTCTGCTGGTGGTGGCCTATCCCACGCTTTACGGCTTCGTGATCAGCGTGCGGGAAATGCGTCTGACCCGACCCGGCCTCAATGGCTGGGTCGGCACGAAACATTACGTCGCGATGCTGTCGGACCGGGTGTTCTGGATCTCGTTGAAGAATACGGCGATCTGGGTCACTGCGGCCATTGCCCTGGAGGTGGCGATGGGCTTTGTCGCCGCCGTCGCGCTCAATCGCAACGTGCCCGGTACCAAGCTGTTCGGCGTGCTGATCCTGCTTCCCTACTTTCTGCCAAACGTCGTCGCAGGTCACATGTGGGCGCTTCTGCTCGATCCGCGGCTGGGCGTCATCAACGACATCCTGGTCAAGGTCAGGATACTGAGTAGCTACAAGGCGTGGTTCGCCGATCCGGCCACGGCGATGGCTGCCACCATCGTGGTCGAGGCCTGGCACGGCTTTCCGTTCTTCGCGCTGCTTTTTCTGGCGGGTCTCAAGGGTATTCCCGAGGATCTCTACAAGGCTGCGGCCGTCGACGGGGCCGGCCCGATCCGCCAGTTTCGCCTGATCACCGTGCCGATGCTTCGGACCGTCATTACGGCGGCTGTCATCCTGCGCGTCATCAGCCTAGTCAACTCTCCGGATCTCCTGCTGGTGCTGACCGGCGGTGGGCCCGGCAACGCGACGCAGGTGCTTTCGCTCTACGCATTCCAGACCGCCTATCGCGAGTTCAATTTCGGCTATGCCGGGGCGCTTGCGGTGGTGATGTTCGTCATCTTGATGGTGTTTGCGACACTCTACATCCGGCTCACACGGGTCTCGAAGGATTGAAAATGCTCAAGACAAGCCGCGGTCGCCGCCGCATGGCCGATGTTCTGACCTACGCCGTGCTGCTGACAATGACGTTTTTCTGCCTGGCGCCGATCGTCTGGATGTTCCTGACCTCTCTCAAGACCGAGGCGGACATCGTCACCTCCCAGATGCAGTATCTACCGGCGAGGATCACATTCGAGAATTATCGAGCGATCTGGACGCAGTCGAACTTTCCGGTGCTGATCACCAACAGCCTGGTCGTCACGACCATCACGGTGGTGATCTGCGTTCTGACCGGCACGCTTGCAGCCTACGCGTTTTCGCGGTTGTCCTTCAAAGGCCGCGAAAAGCTGATGCTGGGCTATCTGCTGGTGCGGATGTTTCCGGCCGTCATGGTCATCATCCCGCTGTTCGTGATGATGCGGACCGTCGGCCTGGTCGACAGCCGCTTCGGTCTGGCGCTCGCCTACACAAGTTTCCTGCTTCCGCTGTTTGTCTGGATGCTGAAAGGCTTCTTCGATGCGGCGCCCAAGGAGCTGGAGAGTGCCGCCCGCATCGACGGGTCGACGCGGCTGGGCGCCATGGTTCGCATCATCCTGCCCCTGGCGCGCAACGGTCTGGTCGCGAGTTCGGTGTTCATCGCTATCGCCGCCTGGAACGAGTTCATCTTCGCGCTGATGCTGACGACCGGGCAGGGCTCCCGAACCTGGCCCGTCGGCCTGCAGCTGATGGTCGGCGAATTCCAGTTGCCGTGGGGTGTGCTCGCTGCCGGCGGCATTCTCAGCATTCTGCCCGTGGTCATTCTGTTTGCGATCGTCCAGCGCGCGATGGTCCAGGGTCTCACCGCCGGCGCGGTCAAGGGTTGAGGAAACGGTCATGGCAAATCTGTCCATCAAAGATATCCAGAAGTCCTACGGCGCACTCAAGGTGCTGCATGGCATCGACGTCGAACTCGAAGACGGCGGCTTTCTCGTTCTTCTCGGCCCATCGGGGTGTGGCAAGTCGACCCTTCTCAACATCATTGCAGGCCTCGACGAGCCTTCCACCGGCGAGATCTCGATTGCGGATCGCTCGGTGACGGCGCTTCCGCCGAAGGACCGGAACATCGCGATGGTGTTTCAGTCCTATGCGCTCTACCCGACGATGACCGTCGAACGGAACATCGGATTCGGCCTGGAGATGCGCGGCGTTCCCGAGCAGCAACGCAAGGCCGAGGTTCGAAAGGCGGCGGAGATGCTGCAGATCGACCATCTGCTTCAGCGCCTTCCGGCCAATCTTTCAGGCGGGCAGCGGCAGCGGGTCGCCATGGGGCGTGCCATCGTGCGCAATCCCGATCTGTTCCTGTTCGACGAACCGCTGTCCAATCTGGACGCGAAACTGCGCGTGGAAATGCGCACCGAGATCAAGCGGTTGCACGAGCGGCTTGGCACGACCATCGTCTATGTCACGCACGATCAGATCGAGGCGATGACGCTCGCAACCAAGGTCGCCGTGATGAAGGGCGGCTATGTTCAGCAGCTCGCCGATCCCCGGACCATCTACGAGCGCCCGGCCAACATGTTCGTGGCCGGCTTCATCGGATCGCCTGCCATGAACTTTATCCGCGGCAAACTGGTTGTCGAGGCCGGCAGATCACGCTTCGAGAGCGAAGGCGTCAGGGTTCCTGTGCCTGTTTCGGGTGCTGCTCCGGGAACCCGGAACTGCGTTCTCGGCGTCCGGCCTGAGGAGATGAAGGTAACCACTGCCGATAACGCGCCGATCAAGGGCGTGATCGATGTGGTCGAGCCGACCGGCCCGGATACAATGGTGACGGTACGGGTCGGTGATCATTCGGTCGTGGCCCGGGCAGAGCCCCGGTTTCAAGGCCGACGAGGCGACCCGGTGGCCTTCGACGTCGATCCGCTCAGCATCAATCTCTTCGACGCGGAAACGGAAGAGCGGATCGTCATGGGTTCCGTCCACCAGGACGCATGACCTCTCGCTGCCGGTTCTAACCCGTTCGAGCGGCAACCGGTCGCCGCAGCATCTGGCTCCGGTAAACGAGCTCGCACGACGGGTCAGGCCGCAACCCAGTGACCAGCCGTCACTTCCCGCAAGGGTACGACTACGGGATCGTCGCCGATGCGACGCATCGGGCTCGGGATGTCGCCGGCCACGAGTGTGCGGTCGATCGCCCGGCCGGGCTCAGCCACCGGCACCGCCGACAGGAGCTTGCGGGTATAGGGATGCTGCGGGTTGCTGATCACCGCCTGGCGTGGTCCGTACTCGACGATCTGGCCCAGATACATGACCGCGACGCGGTGGCTGATCTTTTCCACCACCGCCATGTCGTGGCTGATGAACAGATAGGTGAGGCTCTTTTCCGCCTGCAATTCCATCAGCAACTGGACGATCTGCGCCTGGATCGACACGTCTAGCGCCGACACCGATTCATCGGCGATGATCAGCCTTGGATCGGAGGCGAGTGCCCTTGCAATGCAGATCCGCTGCCGCTGACCGCCGGAAAACTGGTGCGGATAGCGCGACGCACTGTCCGCCGGCAAGCCGACCTTGACCAGCAGGTCGGCGACCCGTTCGTTTGTCTCGGATGGTCGCTTGTTCAGGCCATGGATCTCGATCGGCTCGGCAATGCTTTGCCCGACTGTGCGGCGCGGATTGATCGAGGCCATCGGGTCCTGGAAGATCGAGTGGATCTGCCGTTTCAGCTTCTGGCGTTCGCCGGTGCTCATGCCGTCGTAGTCGCGCCCTTCAAACAGGATGCTGCCGCCGGACGGTTTGACCAACTGCTGGATCATCCGGCCGATGGTCGTCTTGCCGCTGCCGGATTCGCCGACCAGCGCCAGGGTTTCGCCGGGGTAGATATCGAGGCTGATCTTTTCGGCAGCATGCACACGATGGGTGGGGCGCCCAAGCGCGTCATGGGAGACGTCGAAGCGGGCCGAGATCTGGTCAAGGCGCAACAGCGGGGTCGCATAGTTGGCGGTATCCTGCACATGCGTGCCGCCGACCAGTGTCGGGATGTCTCCCTCCATCACCAGGATCGGCGTTCGTCTGGGCAGCGGTTCTTGCGCAAAGCTGCCGAGTTTGGGCACCGCCGACAGCAGCATTTTCGTATAGGGATGCGAGGGACGTTTGAAAATATCGCCAACCGGACCGTATTCCACCCGCCTGCCGCGCCACATCACCAGCACGTCGTCGGCCATTTCGGCGACCACGCCCATATCGTGGGTGATGAAGATCACCGCCGTGCCCATTTCCTGCTGCAGGTCGCGGATGGTGTTGAGGATCTGGGCCTGCACGGTCACGTCAAGTGCCGTGGTCGGTTCGTCGGCAATCAGCAGGGTCGGGCGGCAGGATAGCGCCATGGCAATCATCACCCGCTGGCACATGCCGCCGGAGAGTTGGTGCGGATAGCGGTCGATCATCGCGGCGGCATCCGGCAGGCGCACTTTTTCGAGAAAGGCCCGGGTTTCCGCGAGCGCCTCCGCCTGGCTGATATCGCGATGCGCGGTTATCGCCTCGGCGATCTGGTCGCCGATGGTGAACACCGGATTGAGGGAGGTCATCGGCTCCTGGAAAATGATCGAAATCTCGTTGCCGGAGATGTCGCGCATCTGCCGGGCGGTGAGTTTTGCCAGATCGACGACGGAGCCGTCGCGGCGCCGGAAGTGCAGCTCGCCGCTGTCGATCCGGCCGCCCGATTGCGTCGTCAGCCCCATCAGCGCAAGTGAGGTTACCGATTTCCCCGAGCCGGATTCGCCGACGATGGCAAGCGTGCGGCCGGGTCCCAGATCGAAGTCCAGGCCGCTCACGGCGGCGGCGCGGTCACCCTTGCCACCAAATGAAACCGCCAGATTGCGGACGCTCAGAAGGGGCGGGATGGTCTGGTCTCTAAGGTGCACCGACGTCTCCATCCTGTTTACCGGCGACGTGCATTGCGCGGATCGATTACTTCACTCAACCGGTCGCCGATCAGGTTGACGGCGATCACCGCGAGGAACAGTGCAAGGCCGGGAGCCATCATCGTCCACGGAGCGTAGCGCATATATTCGCGACCGGAATTCAGCATGGCGCCCCATTCTGGCGCCGGCGGCTGAGCGCCGAGCCCAAGGAAGCTCAACGTCGCGGTAGAGAGAATGGCATTGCCCAGATTGAGGGTGCCGAGCACGATCACAGTCGGCATGATCGCCGGCAGGATGTGCAAAAACATCACCCGGGTCGAGCTCGCGCCCATGGCGAGCGCCGCCTCGACATAGAGGTTCTGCTTGGCCACCAGCACTGCGCCGCGGATGACGCGGGCAAAGCGCGGAATTTCGGCAATCGCGACGGCGACGACCACGTTGACTAGACCAACGCCGAGCACCGCCACCACCATGATTGCCAGCACGATCGACGGAAAGCCGAGCAGGACGTCGATGATGCGCGAGGCGATCGCATCGAAGCGGCCGCCGATATAGCCGAGCATGACCCCGAAGGTGCCGCCAATGATCAGGCCGACGACCAGCGTCGCAAAGCCGACTGGCAGTGAATAGCGGGCGCCCCAGATGACCCGTGAGAAGATGTCGCGGCCGTGAATGTCAGCGCCGAACCAGGTGATTGCATCGGGCGGACCGAGCCGCATGCCGATATCGGTTTCCGACGGGTCAAACGGGGCCAGCCACGGCGCGAAGATTGCGCAGACAACGAAAGCGGCCAGCACGATCGTCCCCGCTAGTGCGCCGGGATGCTTCAGAAATTCGCGCAAGCCGGACAGGAAGGACGCGCTGCGCAGTCTTGCGGGGGACAGGGCAAGTGTGGTCATCGGGATGGTGTCCTGGCATATTTGATGCGCGGATCGATCAGCACATAGAGAAGGTCGACCAGCAGGTTCACCAGCACATAGACGCCGGTGGTGTAGACGATCAGCGCCTGCACCAGGGGCATGTCCTTGTTGAGCACCGCATCGACCAGCATGGTGCCGAGCCCCGGTCGCGCGAAGACGTTCTCGGTGACCACGGCGCCGCCGATCAGCGTGGATAACTGGATGCCAAGCATGGTGATCGGCGGGATCAGCGCGTTGCGGAGTGCATGCTTCCCGACGATCCGGATGGGCGCCAGGCCTTTGGCATAGGCGGTGCGGATATAGTTCTGCTTCATCGCGTCGATGATGCTGGAGCGCACCAGCCGGGCGAAATCGCCAGCCATGAATAGGCCGGTGGCGATCGATGGCAGGATCAGTGCGGAAAAGCCGCTGCCGACGATCGGCACCCAGGCAAGCACGGTGCCGAAGACATAGATCAGCAGCATTCCGCTCCAGAAGCTCGGCAGCGAACCGCCGGCGAGCGCCAGGAAGATGCACACGGTATCCAGCCAGGAATTCGGTTTCAGGCCAGCCAGCACACCAAGCAGCAGCCCGAGCCCGAGACCGACCACAAGACCGCCGGCGGCCAATTCCAGCGTCGGGCGGATCTGCTCACGGATCATCTGGGTGACCGGTTGACGCGCCTTGTAGGACTCGCCGAAATCGCCGACGACCGCACGTCCGAGAAACGAGGCGTAGCGTTCCAGCACCGGCTTATCCAGGCCAAGACGGGCACGCTCATTGGCCATGACTTCGTCCGAGGCCGGCACGCCACCCATCATCAGCGAAACGGGGTCGCCGGGGATGAACTCGAACACGACGAAGACGACCGTCCAGGTCAGAAACAGGATCGGGATGATGCCGAGCAGGCGGCGCAGAAAAAATGCCATTCGGGCTCCGGGCGAGACCTGATGGAAGGTTGCATTGTCGTTCCATCACTGGCAAACTTGTTAGACTGTTATACAATCCTTGTCAAATTTGAATCGTCATAAACGACATGGCCAGACAGCGCGCATCGTCCTGAAGCGGTCGCGAGATATTCAGCTGAAACAGCGCGACCTTGCCGAACGCGCCGTTCTTTTTTTGAAGCCATTGCCGGCAATGAGGACAGCAGATGCCAAACGTCGATATCGCCTTTGATACCTATTACACCTATGCGGAGATGACCTCGCGCCTTGCGGCGCTGGCGGATGCCTATCCGGACCTGGCGACCCTGACCTCTGTCGCCAAGACCCTGCAGGGCCGCGATGTCTGGCTGATCGAGATCAACAATCCAAAGACCGGCCCGGCGGCGGAGAAGCCCGGCTACTATATCGACGCGCAGATTCATGCCGAAGAGCATGCCACCAGCGCCACAGCGCTTTATGCCGTCTGGTACCTGTTGAGCCAATACGGCAGCAACGAGGAGGTAACGCGGCTGGTTGATAGCCAGGCCTTTTACATCCTGCCGCGCATCAACCCCGACGGCGCCGAACTGTCGCTCGTGCCGCCCTATTACAACTGGTGCGGAAACGGCCGCTTCATGCCGGGCGCAGACCGGATCGAGGGGCTGATCCCGGAAGATATAGACGGGGATGGCTATCTGGTTTGGATGCGGGTGCCCGACAGCAGAGGCGAGTGGAAGAAGAGTACCGAGAACCCGGACATCATGGTCCAGCGCGAGCCGGGCGAAGAGGGCGGCAGCTATTTCCGCATCTATCCGGAAGGCACGATCCGCAACTTCGACGGCGTCAACGTCAAGGTGGAAAAGCCGTTCGACGGCAATATGAACCGAAATTTCCCGACCAACTGGTCGCCGCAGGAATATGGCGCCGGCACGCATCCCCTATCGGAGCCGGAAGCCGCCGCCATGGCCAAGCTCATTCTGGATCGTCCGAACATTTGCGGCATGTGCGCCTATCACACCCATGGCGGCCTGATCCTGCGCCCAAGCATGACCCGTCCCGACAGCGCGATGGGCGCGCGCGACATCAATCTCTACAAGGAAATCGGCAAGGTCGGCACGGCGCTGACCGGCTATCCGACCGTCTCCATCTACGAGGATTTTACCCCGGACAAAACCAAGGTCCGTCGCGGCGGCCTGATGGACTGGACCTATGAGGAAATGGGCATCATCAGCTTCGGCACGGAGCTGTGGGACCTTGAGCGCACCGCCGGGGTCGACAAGCTCGGCTACCTCAACCTCTATCCGCGCACGGCCGAAATCCAGCACAAGGTCTATGACTACGTCGTCAAGAATGTCGGCGAAAAGGGCTGGCGTCCGTGGAAAAGCTTTGAGCATCCGCAACTGGGCACGATCGAGATCGGCGGAATGGTCAATATCTGGGCGTATCGCAACCCGCCGCCGCATCTGCTGGAAGAGATCTGCCACAACAACGTGCTGTTCAACCTGCGCCATGCGGCGGCGGCTCCCCAGATCCGCATCGACGACGTGACTGCGGAAGCGCTCGGCGCTGGCCTCTACAAGGTGCGGGCGGTCATCTCCAATCATGGCTACCTGCCGACCAACCTGTCGGACGTGGCGATCGAGAACAAGGTGGCCAAGCCGGTGCTGGCGATGCTCAGCGTGGAGGGTGGAGCACTGCTGATGAACCCGCAAACGGTCGAGCTTGGCAATCTCGCCGGCCGCAACGAGCGGCTTTATCCCTGGTCGCCCTGGGGTCAGCAATGGACCGCCACCGCCAAGCCGATCGAATGGCTGGTGCGGATGGACCAGCCCGGCTCCATCACCATCACCGGCGTTTCGGAAAAGGGCGGCACCCAGCGCCGAACCATCGAGATGGGGGCATAGAAGAATGTCCATCGACAAGACGCTCGACTATCTCAAGGCCCATGGCGACGAGGCGGTGACGCTGCTGCAGACCCTGCTCCGGCAGAAAAGCATTTCAGCCCAAAATATCGGGCTGGAAGACTGCGCCAGGCTTCTGCAGAGCCAGATGATCGAGGCGGGCATCGCCGACGCGCATATTCTGCCCACCGATGGCGGTCCGCCGGTGGTGCTCGGCAGGCTCGACAATCCGGACGCTGACCGTACGCTTTTGTGCTACGGCCACTACGACGTGCAGCCGCCGGAGCCACTGGATCTCTGGATTTCGGATCCGTTCGGCGCCGAAATCCGCGACGGCATCATCTATGCCCGCGGCGCGACCGACAACAAGAGCGGCGTGCTCGCCTTCGTCAAAGCCGCCGAAGCCTATCTCAAGACCGCAGGCGTGCCGCCAGTCAACCTCGTCTTCCTGTTCGAGGGCGAGGAGGAGGTCGGCAGTCCGCATCTCGAAGCGTTCGTCGAGAAGCACAAAGACTATCTGCGATGCGACGCCTCGATCGGGCTGGATGGCGGCGTCAATCGCACCAGCCTGAAGCCGGAGATCCATCTCGGCATCAAGGCAATCCTCTATGTGGAGCTCAGGGTGCGCGGCCTGAAGACCGATATCTGGTCGGGCCGGGCGCAAACCGTCAAAAGCCCGGTGTGGCGGCTGATCCAGGCGCTGTCGAGCATATTTGATCCGGATAGCGGCCGGGTACTGATCGATGGCTGGTATGATGACTGGATTGCGCCGGATGCGGACGACGAACAGTTCCTGAAGGAGGAACTGGCCTTCTTCGACCGAGCCGAATATGTCCGCCAGCTCGGCGCCACGCATCTTTCCACCGACGACGATCTCGACCTGTTGCGCCGCGCCCATTTCGGCGCCAGCGCCAATATCTGCGGCATTTCAGCCGGCTATACGGGCGAGGGTTCGAAAACCATCGTGCCGGCCGAAGCCATGGCCAAGCTCGACTTCCGGTGCCCGCCCAAACTCGAACCGGAACTGCAGTTGCAGAAGCTGAAGGACCACCTTCAGCGCCACGGCTATGGTGACTTCGAGATCCTGGTGCATACCAACCGCAAGAACCCCTACAAGACGGCGGCGCGCGAGGCGATCAGCCAGGCGACGATCGAGGCTGCCAAAAAGGTGTTCGGCACGACGCCGCTGGTGCAGGGGGTATCGATCCAGGGGATCATCATGCTGTCGATCCCGCATCCGGCCGTGCTTTCGGGTTTTGGAGCGCCAGACAACAACCTGCATGCACCCAATGAAAACATGCCGGTGGCGCGGTATCATCAGGGCATGGCCTACGCCGCGCGGATCATGGATGAATATGCAAGGCAGCGGCTGACGCGGTCTGACAAGGCTTGATGGAAAAGACGACGCCCTGACATGGCGCCGTCCCTGTCAATCCAGGGCGGGATAGAGGCCCCGGTGCTGTTCCGATAACTCCCAGGCACTCAGTCGCTGACCGGAGAGCGTCGGGTCGCGGCGTTCGGCCAGATAGAGGAAGCCGGCGGCAAACCGGATTGCGTCCACCCATTTGGAGCGCAGTTCGATCGGATGGTTCTGCTCAGACATCGGCGTGCGCATGTACCCGCCCGGGGTCACGGTATGGACCATGATCCCGGCTTGCCTGCCTTCCTCGCCCAGAACCTTGACCAGGCCTTCGAGCGCATGCTTGGTTGCCACATAGGCACTGTGATCTTTGCCACCCTCGATGCCGGAGCGCGAGGAGACATAGATGACCGCGGCGCCGGTCTGCAGCCAGTCGTTCCACCAGGCCTTTGTCAGCAGATGAGCGGCCTGGACGCCGACGTTGAAAGTCCTGTCCCAGTCTTCCTGCTCCATTGCGGCATAGGACTTCGGCACCAGATAACCGGCATTGTGGATCAGCGTGTGCAGGATCGGGCTTGTTTCGCGGATGCGGGATACGGCAGCGGCTGTCGCTGCGGTATCCGAGAGGTCGACCACATGCAGGCTTGCCGGACGAGACAGCATGCGTGCTGTTTCCTCCAGAGCTTCGGCGTTTACGTCCAGCAGGATCAGGTTCGACCCGACCTTGTCGAAGGCGCTTGCCAGCGCGCGGCCCAGTCCATTGGCCGCGCCGGTGATGAGGACCGTTTGCCGGTCGAGAGGGGTTGCCGTCACTTGATCTTCGCACTTCCCAGCAGAATTCGTTCGTCGCGGCGGGCCTGCCAGTCGAGGCGGTTGTTGACCCCATAAAAATCCGGCTGGAAATACATCAGCAGCCAGGGGCCGCGCTCGTAGAAGATTTTCAGCATCTCGTCGAGCACTGGTTTCTGCCTGGCGGGGTCATGCGTCGCCTGGATCTCCTTCCACTTGCCGAAGAACTCGTCATCCTTCCACTCCGGATAGTTGGTGGCGGACTCCGGTGTGGCAAAATCCATCATGTCGCTGAGCGGGCTGAACGTGTCGCCGCCGCTGCCGAGCAGGAACATCGGGCCGGCATCATGCTTGCGGATTAGCGGTACGTAGACCGAGGCGAACTCGAGCAGCTGCACGTCCGTCTTGATGCCGATATCGCCGAGGAACTGACCAATGGCGAGGGCCACGTCGCCATCTTTGAGGTAACGGCCTCTTGGCGATTGCAGGGTCATTTCGAAGCGCACGCCGTTGGCATCGCGCTTGTAGCCGGCCTCGTCCAGCAGCTTTTCGGCCATGGCGGGATCGAAGGGATAGGGTGTCAGCGTCTGGTTGTCGTTCGGCGGGTTGACCGGGCCGGTGGCACGCTTGCACGGGGCATTGAGCAGCGTCTCGCAAATGGCCGGGATATCGACCGCATACTGGATCGCCTTGCGGACTTCCGGTTTCTGGATCGCTTTGCCGCCCGGCGTATCGGCGAATTTCTCACGCTGGTTGAAGCCGATATAGATGCGGCGGGTGCCATTCACGATCTGCACCTTGGCGGTCGGCGAAGCGTTAACCACCTGCACCTGATCCGGCGAGACATTGGTGATGATGTCGACATTGCCAGCCATCAGTTCGGCCGCACGGGTCGAGGCTTCCGGCACCACGCGCCAGACGATGGTCTTGACGTTGGCCGGGTGCAGGGTGATGCCATCGACCTTTTCGATCGTGATGTGGTCGTTCTTGACCCATTCCTTGAAGCGGTAAGGGCCCGAACCGACCGGTGTTTGCGACGCCTGTTCCGGCGTCATCTTTTCGTAGGAATCCTTGCAGTGGATCAGCACGTCGGTCAGCATGCCGGCGGCAATCGGGTTGTACTTGCTCATCACCACCTTGACCGTCAGCGGAGCGATCACTTCGGCCTTGATGAAGCCGACGGAGGTGAAGATGTAGCCGGGCGTGTTGCCGGTGAACTTGAACTTCGGATCGGCGGCACGGTTGAAGGTATAGGCGACGTCTTCGGCGTTCAGCACTTCGCCGTCATGGCATGTCAGTCCGGCATGGATCTTGTAGGTGAGTTCCTTGCCATCGTCCGACAAGACGTAGGAATCGGCAAAATAGGGCTCGATGCCGCCGCCGGCCTTGCGCTCGAACAGGGTGCCCCAGATGTGCTGACCGATATTGGATTCGTTACGCGCGCTCATCTGCGCCGGGTCGAGCGTTGAGGCATCGACCGCCTGGGCGACGATGATGGTATCGGGCGAGGCGGCAAGGCTTGGCGCAGTGCCTGCCAGCATGAAGGCAAGAGCGAATAGTATCGGCGCTTTCATTTGATTCCCCTTTTTCAAGTCATTCCGATTTCCTGATGTCCCATCGGGGACGCATCCTTCGGTGGCGAAGTCATGAGTGGTTGCCGTCAGGCGGTGGGTGGAAACTGGTTGGCCCAATGGCGGGCAATGTCGCTGCGTCCGCAGATCCAGACATGCTGTTGCGCGGTGATGTGTTCGATGAAGCGGACCAGACCGAGAATGCGGGCCGGGTGGCCGATCACGCGGGGATGCAAGCCGACCGACATCATCTTCGGTGTCGTGGCGCCTTCCTCGTAATAGACATCAAAGGCGTCGCGCAGCATCTCGAAGAAGTCATGGCTGTTGCCGATGTCGGCGCCGAGGATCTTGGCGTCGTTGTTGACCATGGTGTAGGGCACGACCAGATGCGGCTTGCCTTCGACCTTGACCCAGTAGGGAAGGTCGTCGGCGTAGGAATCGCTGTCATAGAGAAAACCGCCTTCTTCCGACAAAAGCCGGCGGGTCTGTTCGCTCGGCGAATAGCGGCAGTACCAGCCGATCGGCCGGGTGCCGATCGTCCTCGTCAGCGAAGCGACGGCATCTTTGATCGACTGGCGCTCCTGTTCCGGATCAAGCAAATAATGCTCGACCCAGCGCATGCCGTGGCAACAGACGTCCCAGCCGCTGTTGCGCACGAACTCCGCCACCAGCGGGTTGCGTTCAAGGGCGAGCGCGCTGCCGAAAATCGTCAGCGGAAGGCCGCGTGACTGGAAGAGTTTTGCCAGGCGCCAGAAGCCGACCCGGCTGCCATATTCGTACATGCTCTCGGCGGCCAGATCACGCATGCCAACCGGCACGCGTGACGCCGAGACTTCCGTCAACGCCTTTTCCGAACGGCCGTCACCGTCGCTTATCGAATATTCCGAGCCCTCTTCGTAGTTGAGCACGAAGTTGACGGCCACGCGCGCACCGTCCGGCCAGCGGGGATGCGGTGGATTGGGACCGTAGCCGATGAAGTCACGTTCAAGATTGTTTTTCATATCAAAATGACCTGCCGGCAGCGTGGACGTTGATCACGGTCTTCCGAAACTCTGTCGATGCTCGATGGGCAGCATCCCGGTCGTAACCCGCCGGGATGCTGATTGCTTATTTGGTCGCGTGTACGTCGTAGAGCCGCACCTGCCACTGGCCGGGCGCAAAGCTTGCGCCGGTGACCTTGCTGGAAAAGGCGATGGTCTGGATCTGGTCGTGGATGCCCATGAACACGGCCTGATCCATGATGCTCTTCTGGGCTTCCTGGTAGATCTTGGCGCGCTCTTCCAGCGTGGCTGCGCTTTCGGCCTTGGCCAGCAGCGCATCCATTTCAGGCGAGGCCCAATGCATCCAGTTGAACTTGAATTTTCCGGGGGCTGGAATGTTATCCGAATGGAACGGGATGCGCAGTGCTGCGGCATCGTTCATGACCCAGCGGATGGCACCCATGTCGTACTGGTTCGACATCACCAGTTCGTCCTGGCGGGCCTTGGTGACGGTGTTGACCTTCAGATCAATACCGACTTTCTTCACGGCGGCCTGCAGCGCCACGCCGGTATCCGGCTCCAGCAGCGACAGGTAGTCGATCCTCAACGGCTTGCCGTCCTTCACGCGGATGCCGTCGGCACCCATTGTCCAGCCGGAATCCTCCAGCAATTTGCCGGCTGCCTTGAGGTCGAACTTGTAATAGTCCTCGACGCCTTTCCAATAGCCCTGCGTGGTCGGGGCGAGCGGTCCATAGGCTGCCTTGGCGAGACCGAAGAACAGGTTGTTCGACAGCCGCGGCCGGTCGACCGACATGATGAAGGCCTTGCGGACATTGATATCGGCCAGCGCACCATGCGAGACGTTGAACATCAGCGAGAAGGGCACGCCCGGAGCAACGCCGACCATGGTGCCGAATTTTTCGCCGTCGCCGAGACGCTTCATGTCGAGCGGTGGCGTCAGATCGGTGAAGGTGACTTCGCCGGCCTCCAGAGCGGCAACACGGGTTGCGGCATTGGGGATGTAGCGGTGAATGATTTTCGCAACCTGGCTTGGTCCCTTGGTCTTAAAGAACTCCGGCGCCCAGTTGTAATCGTCATTGCGCACCAGGGTGACCTGCGCGCCCTTTTCCCAGGACTGGAACTTGAACGGTCCGGTGCCGACCGGTGCCTGGGCAAAGCCGGTATTGCCGAGCTTCTTGACCGCCGTGGGGCTGACGATCGACAATTCGTTTTCGGATAGCGCGCTCAGCATGGTCGGGAAGGCGCGCAGATAGTTGATGCGCACTTCGTTCGGTCCGAGCACGTCGGTGCTGGAATAGGGACCCATCAGGTCGATGGCTCCCTGCGACGCGGTGGCCGGATCCTTGATCGTGTCCAGCGTGAACTTGACGGCATCGGCATCGAACTTGGTGCCGTCGTGAAATTTGACGTCGTCTCGCAGCTGCAGCGTGATCGACTTGCTGTCCGGGGCGATCACCCAGGATTTGGCCAGGCCCGGATGAAAGCTACCGTCCGTATCCTGTGCCACCAGCTGGTCGAAAATCTGTGCGATGACCTGTTCCTCGTGGCGCGACTGGGTGACGCGCGGATCGAACAGGGCATCCGAGGTGCTATCGTCGGCCCAGACGACAGTCAGACCGGCATCCTGAGCCTTGGCGGCGAATGTCGTCATGGTCAAAACGAGTGCGGTGGATACAAGCAGTGTTTTCATGTGCATTCCCCTTGTTATGGTGGTGGTCGGTCGCAATGGCCTCAGCTCTTGGCGGCTGCGTGCTGGCCCAATCGTCTGGCCGCAAGCCGGCCGCCCTTGAACACGGTGAGGCGGCTGCGGTCGCGTAAGATGCGGATGTCGGCGAGCGGGTCGCCATCGATGATCAGCAGGTCGGCCAGTTTTCCGGGCAACAGCCGGCCGGCTTCGATCTGCATGAGGTCAGCGCCGACGGCGGTGGCGCAATGGATGGCTTCCAGTATCGAGTAGCCGCCCTGGACCAGCAGTTCGATCTCGCGGCCATTGGCCTTGCCGTGCTCGAGAAAGAAGCCGGCATCGGATCCGGCCGCGACCTTGACCCCAAGTTTCCTCGCGCGGGTCAGGCGGTCCCACTTGGCGTCTTCCGACGCCTCCGCCCAACGGCGGGTCCTTACCGATGCGGTGGGTTGCGCCAGCACATAGGTCGATGAGGCCTCGTTGACTGCGAGTGTCGGCACCAGAAACGTGCCGCGTTCCACCATCATCTCCAGCGTCGCATCGTCGATCCAGTGGGCGTGCTCGACCGTGTCGCAGCCGGCCTCGATCGCGGCCGTCAGCGGCGGGCCGCCGGAGGTGTGAGCGCCGACCATCACGCCCTGCTCATGCGCTTCATCGCAGGCGGCGCGAATCTCCTCGACGGTCATTTCCATGCGGTAGAGCCGCTCGTCGCGCCGATTGCCGACGCAGGGGTTCAGCTTGATGAAATCGGCGCCGCGCTTCAGCTGTTCGCGCACACCCTTGCGAAACCCGACCGGCCCGTCGCAGGCGGCATTCATGTCGCGAAACGACATCATGTCGCCAAAGCCGGCCTGGTCCATGTGGCCGCCGGTGACGGTGAGGCCTAGGCCCGGCGCCTTGATCCGCGGGCCCTCCAGAAGGCCGGCATCGATGGCATTGCGCAGGTCGATGATGGTGCCGCCCGGGGCATGCATGTCGCGCACCGAGGTAAAGCCGTATTCCAGCGTTTCGCGGGCATAGCGGGCAGCTCGCAGGGCCATGGCCGGGTAATGGATCGAGGCGGTCTCGGCGCGAAAGCCGTCGGGATCGACGGCGCCGCTGTAGGCAAGGTGCACGTGCACATCGATAAGGCCCGGCATCAACGTGGCACCGGCCGGCGTGTCGATGATCTCAGCACCGTCGGGCACGCCGAAATCGGCGGCGCGGCCGATCGCCACAATGCGTTCGCCGTCGGTCAGCATGGCGGCACCCTCGATCGGGGCGGCGCCGGTTCCATCGATCAGTCTGTCCGCGCGAAACAGTTTCAAGCGTCCATCTCCGCTGGATAAGAGGAGAGGAGGGTGCCTGCCTCGGCCACCTTGATGCCGCCCTTGAACACGGTCAGCCTTTTGGGATCACCCAGGATCAAGATATCGTCGAGCGGGTTGCCCGAAACCAACAGCATGTCGGCAAAGCGCCCGGCCGCAAGGACCCCTGCGTTCAGCTCCATGATCTCGGCATTGACAGCGGTGGCAGCGACGATGGCCTCCATCGGCGGGTAGCCGCCCTGGACCAAGAGGGCGAGCTCGCGCCAGTGCATCGTGCCATGCGGCACCATGAAGCCGGCGTCGGTGCCGCAGCCGACCTTGATCCCGGCCTTGCGGGCCTTTTCCAGCGACAGCCATTTGGCCTTGCGCGAGGCGATAGACCAGGGCGAATAGGATTTTCCCGGCGAGAGCGGGATCTCGAAAGTGCGCTCGTTGACCAGCAGCGTCGGTACCAGATAGGTGCCGTTTTTGACCATCAATTCGATGCAGTCGTCATCGATCCAGTGAGCGTGCTCGACGCAATCGACGCCATTGGCCACGGTGATCGTCAGCGGCGGGCCACCCGAGGTGTGCGAGGCAACGCGCAGGCCCTGGTTATGCGCCTCGTCGCAAGCGGTGCGGATTTCCTCCGGCGACATTTCCGGCCGCCACCATATTCCCGGCACTTTTCGCGCGCTGACACAGCTGTTGATCTTGATGAAATCGGCGCCGCGCTTGGCCTCGATCCGGGCGCCACGGCGAAAACCGTCGGCGCCGTCGCAGGCATGGGCAAAATTGTCGATCGTGGTGTGGTCGGCGTAGGCGGAAGGATCCATGTGGCCACCCGTTACCGTCAGGCCGCGGCCGCATGCGCGCAGGCGCGGACCAACGATATCGCCAGCTTCAATCGCATCACGCAGGTCAATGATCGTGCCGCCGGGGGCGTGCATGTCGCGCAGGGCGGTAACGCCGTAGGTGAGGCTCAACTGGGCGCGGGCGGCAGCGGCGAGTGCCACGGCCGGATAGGAGCTGTCCATCCGCTCGGCGCGTAGTTTCTTCACGTCGGGAATGCCGGAGTAGGCCAGATGCACGTGGCTATCGATCAGCCCGGGCATCAGCGTCGTACCGGCCGGTGCCGTCACCACATGGGCGCCGTCCGGGAGGCCGATATCGGCCCGCCTTCCGGCGGCAATCACCAGACCGTTTTCCACCAGAACCGCAGCTTTCTCAATCGCGGCATTGCCGGTGCCGTCGATCAAAAGGTCGGCCTGGAAAACCGTCTTCACAGTTTTCCCTCCCTAAGCTGGACGACGAGGTCCCAGGCTCGGACATATTGATCGTTGAGGCCGGAGGCGTCCTGGCAGGCGAGATGCACGAAGGCCGGCGCCAGATCCGCCGGCTCCTTCCAGATCTTGCGCTTTTCGGCGTCGTAGGTGACTTCGCTCATCGCGGTGTGGACCGGATGGCCAGGGGTGATGGTGTTGACGGAGACGTTGTAGGGCGCAAATTCTATGGCCAGAGCGCGCGAAAACCCCTCGATCCCGAATTTCGAGGCGCAATAGGCGCTCTCGTTGTTGCCGCCCTGCACGCCGGCGTTGCTGGAGACGTTGATGATCGCACCGGCTCGGCGCTGCTTCATGCCCGGTGCCACGGCGCGGGTGCACAAAAACGGACCTCGCAGATTGACCGACAAGAGGCCGTCCCAGTCGGAGACGCTCGTCTCCTCGATCGGCTTGAAGAAGATGACGCCGGCGTTGTTGACCAGCACATCGATGCGGCCAGCTTCGGCTTCGATCCCGGCAAAGGCGTCGGCGACCGCATCTGCATCAGTCAGATCGAGGCAGATCGGCCTGATGCCGGATATTTCGGCCAGTTGCTGCACTTCGTCAGCAATGCGATCGATGGCGTAGACGGTTGCGCCTTCAGCGGCAAACACCGTGGCAACGCCGCGGCCAATGCCACGGGCCGCACCGGTGATAACGGCGATCTTGTTCTGCAAACGGCCGCTCACGTGGCGATCCTTCCGCCGTCGATGACCAGGCCGATGCCGGTGACGAAGGAGGACTGCTTCGATGCCAGGAACAGAACTGCCTCGCCGATCTCGTCGCCGGTGCCCATGCGGCCGAGCGGGGTGATCGCGCGCCATTTCAGTTCGACCGCCTCGGGATCGGCTGATAATGCCTTGTTGCGCTGGTTCATGCCGGTGTCGATGACGCCCGGGTTGATCGCATTGCAGCGGATGTTGCGGCCGGCATATTCGATGGCGATGACGCGGGTCATCGACATCACGCCGCCCTTGGAGGCGGCATAGGACAGGTTGCCGCCGACATTCGCAAAGGCGCTGACGGAGGAATTGTTGACGATGGTGCCGCCGCCAGTGCGCAGCAACGCCGGAATGGCGTGCTTGCAGCCGAAGAAGGTCCCCTTCAGATTGACCGAGATGACCTTTTCGAACAGCGCTTCACTGACATCCGTGGAGGGCGTGGAGGGCTGCTCGATGCCGGCATTGTTGAAGATCGTGTCGAGCTTGCCGAAATCCCGTTCAGCTGTCGCAACCAGAGCCGCTACATCGGCCTCGTCGGAGACATCGCAGCGCTGGAAGCGGATGCTGCCGCCAGCCGCTTCCACTTCCGCGACCAGCGAGGCGCCGCCATCGATATCGACGTCGCCGACCACGACCGATGCGCCTTCACGGGCAAACAAGGCTGCTGTCGACCGACCCATGCCACCGCCGCCGCCGGTGATCACGGCCACCATTCCCTGCAGTCTCACAGACGCTTCCCTTCGGCTCAAACCAATCATATGAATGTATAGTTGTTATACAATCTTATAATGCTGAGGCACGCAAGTGGATTGACGTCAGAAAGTCGACGAGGCGCAGGGAACGGAGTGGGAGCATGAGCGAGGCCCGGCCATCAGGTCATCCGGGTGGCCAGGATGTGGTCCGCGGTCCGGAGTGCCAGCGCTTGCGCCGTGACCGTAGGATTAATGGCGGCTGCCGTGACGAAGACGCTGGCATCGGCAACGTACAGGTTCGGATGGTCATGGCTGCGTCCGAACGGATCGACCACCGAGGTTTCCGGGTCCGTGCCCATTCGCGCCGTTCCCATCAGATGAAAGCCTGCCTCCGACCGCAGGGGCGTGCGAAAAATCTCCTGCGCGCCGGCCGCGAGCAGCACGTCCTGCGCTCGCTCCATTCCGAAATCGAGAATCCTTCTGGAGTTATCCGACAGTTTGTAGATCATCTTTGCTGCCGGCAGGCCGTCACGGTCTGTCAGCGTGTCGGACAGTGTGATGCGGTTTCCCGGATCGGCCAGGTCTTCCGCGCAGACGGTAAAGCCGCAGGTGTGGTCGTACCTCGCCTCGAATGCGGCATGGTGGCCCTCACCCCAGGGGAGAGGACGGCCGACGACTGCCCCACGCGCCGTGGCCGCCGCACCGGGGCCACCGGTCAGTTGCAGCTTCAGTCCGCGTTTGAAACCGTGATCTGCCCGGGTGGAATAGAATTCGAAAGATACCAATCCCGCCTTTTCGCCGCTGACCATGGCGCCCAATGGTTCGTTGAAGAGGCCATCGACGCGGGCATAGGGATGAAGCATCAGATTGCGGCCAACCAGGCCCGAACTGTTGGCCAGCCCGTCCGGATAGCGTGCGGATTGGGACAGCAGCAGCAGTCGAGGCGTTCCCAGTCCATTGCCGGAAATCACGAAACGCCGGGCGCCAATCCGCAGGCTTCCTGCGTCGGTGGCGCAGATCGCCGCCGTGATCTGCCCGTCGGGTTCGTGTTCGAGCTTCACCACCCGAGTGCGCGGCATGATCCTGGCACCGGCCTTCACCGCTTCTGCAGCATAGGCACGGTCGGCGCCCGAGCGGATACGACTCGGGCAACCGAGATCGCAGGGGCCGACATGGGTGCAATGGGTCGTCGCAGGCTGGTCGGCATCGCGTCCGACCACCAGATCTACAGGCCACCAATGCCAGCCGAACCGGTCGAACACCTCCGCCATCCTGCGGCCATGGGCGCCGACGGTCGGCAGCGTCAGCCGCTTGCCGGGATAGGCGGGCACAGAAGGATCACCGGCAACCGAGGCGACCCCCAGTCGCCCCTCATTCAACGCATAATAGGGTTCGAGATCGGCATAGCCGACTGGCCAGTCGTCACCGACGCCGTCCAGCGTCCGGATGCGGAAATCTTCCGGACGGAACCGAGGCACATGCGCCGACCAGTAGATCGAGCTTCCTCCGACGCCATTGCCGATCATCGGCTTGATCGGGCTGTCGTGATCATCGATCGGTTCGTCGAACGCACCGTTGCGAATATTCGGGTTGGAATGCAGCTCGCCGGCGCGCCGCAATTCCCAGTCCGCGCCGTTGCGGTCGATCGCATCATAGTCGAACCAGTCACCGCGATCGACGCAGAGTACGTCAGCGCCGGCACTCGCCAGTCTCCAGGCTGTCGCAGCGCCCGTGGGGCCGGCGCCAATCACAACGATATCGACATCGATCGAGCGCATATCTAAATCCTTGTTCCTGTGAAAAGCGGATGGATCCAATGACGGAAGATATCAATGCCGACAGCATGACTGTCATTTTTCAGATTATCGTGCCGGGAGATGGACAGTCATGGCCTAACGCCGGGGTTGTCTTGAGACATCCAGAACTCATACTGAACAAATTTGCGATATCCGACCTGAGCATTTTGGATGCGATGGCTCGGCACGTGGCCCAACTAGCGGTCGCTGAGCGGATTCCTGCGGTAAAGGCGTTCGAGGCCGAGAAGCCAGTCTTGTTCCGGCAACTGGTGGCGGCAGTGATGGATGCCTACTACACCACCCCAGAAGTGCTGGCTCAGATCGAAGCGCTGGCGAATGCAGCCCCGCGTGAACCGTCGTTACAGTTCGACCAAGCCTTGGTAGCCAATGTCGTGCGGACTCAGGCGGGCACGTATCGTGCGTGATGCCACGGCCCAGCGTTGCCTGGGCCATGTCGCCGCGGTCAAAAAGCTAGTCTGAAGGCCGTTCAGGCGGCCGTCTTCTTGCGGGCCACCTGCAGGAAGTGTTCCCGCAGCGCCTCGAGGATGACCTCTTCCTCGGGCGGATTGGCGACGCATGTCTTGATGAAATCGCGAAACGCGGTGTGCTGCTTGACGATCGCCTCGAGATTGTCATCGCGAAAATTCTCGCGATTGAAGATGATCATCACATGCCGGGCGATCGCGTCCCAGATGGTGGCGGCAATGTCGTTGTGGGCCGACTGGCGGATGGCATTGTGGAACTGCAGGTCTGCCTTCAGCGAGGCCAGACGGTCACCGATCTGTGCCGCGATCTCCATCTGGCGGATGGCCTCGTCGAGGCCGGAGATGTCACCTACGCCCTCATGCCATTGCAAAATGGCATCGCGCAGAAGGATGGTTTCCACGCGCAGGCGAATTTCCAGCACGTTGTCCACGGTCTTGTCGTCGAATTCGGCAACGCGGTAGCCTTTGTGGCTCTCGCCGGTGAGGATGCCCTGTGCGTGCAGTACTTTCAGCGCCTCGCGGATCGGCACGCGGCTGACACCGAGCTTTTCGACCAGGTTGAGTTCGACCACCCGCTCGCCGGATTTCAGCCGCCGCGTGGCGATCGCTTCGGAAATCGTATTGGCGATTTCATCGGCAAGCGACATGCGCTTCGGGCGCGGAAAACCGAATGGGTTCGAAAGATCTAATGCGGGTTCTGCGGCCATGACACCTCCTGGGTTTCCCCCCGACCCTTTCGCGGTCGATACCTGCGCCAAGCTCTGACCTGTTCGATCAGACGCCATGGCGCAAGTTGTATGCAATATGCACGTCTAAGTGATTGCAGTCTCGAAGTCGAGTATGACCAGACTTCGACTGCTGACTATACCCCCGCTAAATCCCCACGCTGGCCTGAAACAGCCATTTCCAGCGCCAGATCGACCTTTTGTGCGCCATAATCACGCCGAGCGGCCGCTTCGGAGACCTTTCCTTCGCGAATATCGCGCGCAATCATCTCGTTCGGCCGCTCCGAGGGATCGCCGTAGCCGCCGCCGCCCAGCGTTTCGACGCGGATGATTTCGCCGGCAGCGAGGTTGAGCCCCGCCGCCTTGGAGTGCAGGATCTCTTCGTGGTCGGTCCCGATATTGCGCACAATACGCGTCACGTTTGACGCCAGGCCGCCGTAGACGCCGGGGGCGGCAATGATGTGGGCGTCCGAGCGGGCGGAGAACGTGGTGTTGTCGTTGCGAATGCGGATCTGCCGGGCCATGCCGAGGCCACCGCGGTGACGGCCGGCGCCACCCGAATCCGGCACCAGGCAGTATTCCTCCAGCAACAGCGGATATTCCAGTTCCAGGGCTTCGGCCGGCAGGTTGGTGGAGTTGACGGTGTGGACGTGAATGGCGTCCATGCCGTCGCGATCGGCAAAGGCGCCGGCACCGCCGCCCATGCTTTCCGGATAGATATAGGTCGCCTGGCGCTCGCCATGCCAGCCGGAGATCGACACGGCAGAGGTGGAATCATTGCACGATGCCATCGCCCGCTCGGCCGGCAAGGCCTGGTACAGCGCACCGAAAATGGCGCCGCACAGGCGGTTGGAGGTGACGGCGCGGCCGGCAACGGCCGCAGGCGCGCGCGGGTTGACGATCGAATCTTCGGGCGCCGAGATCAGGATCGGATCGATGATCCCCTGGTTCGGCATCAGGCCCGGATCGAGCACGGCTTTGACGCAGTAATAGACCGAGGCTTTCAGCGCGCTGTCGGGCAGGTTGATGGCGCCACGCGCCTGCGGACCGGAACCGGCAAAATCAAGCGACAGGGTTTCGCCGGCAATGGTCGCGGTGCAGACGATCGGCACCGGTTCACCAGGAAAGCCGTCGTCGTCCATGGCGCGCTCGAAACGGTAGACGCCGTCCGGCAGCGCCTCGATGCGGTTGCGCAGGCGGCGGCGTGTGTAGGTCAAAATATCCTCGATCGCCTGGCCAACCGCCGGCCAGCCCATCCGGTCGACCAGCTGCACCAGCATGGCGCCGCCGCGGACATTGGTGCCGATCTGGGTTTGCAGGTCGAGCAGCCGCTCTTCCGGGTCGCGGGTATTCCAGGCGATCAGTTCCAGCAGGTCCTGGTCAATCTCGCCGGCGCGCGCGATACGGATGACGGGCAGGCGGATGCCTTCCTCGAAGATGGAGCGCGACACGCCGGAGGTGGAACCGGGCGTCTTGCCGCCGACATCGGCGTGGTGGGCAATGTTGCCGGCAAAGAATTTGACCTCGCCATCATGATGCACCGGGGTGATTATGGAAATGTCGGGCAGATGGCTGCCGCCGGCAAGGTAGGGGTCGTTGGCGATGAAGGCGTCGCCCGGCTTCATGTCGGTCAGATTGTAGCGGCGCAAGATGGCCTCGACGGCGCCGATCATGGCGCCGAGATGGATCGGGATATGGTCGGCCTGGGTGATCAACCGCCCTTTGGCGTCGAAGATGGCGGTCGAGCAGTCCTTGCGCTCCTTGATATTGGACGAGAAGGACGAGCGGATCAGGATGGATCCCATGTCTTCGGCAATCGCCAGAAGCCGGTTGGAAAACACTTCCATCTGGATCGGGTTGGCAATGCGGTCGGTGCTCATACCGGGTTCCTCACAATCAGATTGCCCCATGGGTCGATACGGCCTGTCTGGCCGGGCAAGATCAGCGTCGTTGCGCTCATTTCGTTGACGATGGCCGGTCCGGCGAAATCGGTGTCGACCGGCAGCCTGCCACGGTCGAAGACGGTCGCCTCCATCCAGCCGTTGCGCTTGTCGATATAGACTTTTCGCGATCCTGACCCGGCCGCCCCAAGCGACTGGCCACCCTCGATCTTGCTTTGCGGCGCCTTGGTGACTTCGCCGATGACCTGAAGGCGGGCCGACACGAACTGCACCGCGCGATGGCGGATGTCGTAGCCGTATTCTTTGGTATGGGCAGCATGAAAGCGCTCGACCAAAGCCTCCAGGTCGGCCACGCCGAGACCGGCACAATCGACCCGCACCTCGTAGTTCTGGCCGCGGTAGCGGGCATCGAGAATGCGCTTGAAGCGGCGGCGTTCTGCCGGGATGTTTTCGTGATCGAGCCAGGCGTTGCCCTCGCTTTCCATGTCGCCAAACAGCGACTGAATCTTTTGCCAGCTTTCCTCGGTGCAATCGGAAAAATGGCTGCGGACATAGTCGGTGCTGAGGTCGCTGAGCAGCATGCCGCGGGCACACAAGGTGCCGGGTTCGCGCGGGATCAGAATATGCGGCAGGCCGCATTCCTGCGCCACTTCGGCGGCATGCAGCGGCCCGGCACCGCCAAAGGCGCAGAGTGCGAAGGCTTCCATGTCATAGCCCTTCTCGATCGAGACGGAGCGGATGGCGCGGCTCATGTTGGCATTGGCGATCTGGATGATGCCGTGGGCGGCCTCCTCAATCGAAATGCTAAGCGGGATGGCGATTTTTTCGCGAATGACGCGCTCTGCGCCTTCCAGATCGATTTCCATCCGGCCGCCAAGAAGAATGCCGGGGTCGAGGCGGCCGAGGCACAGATTGGCGTCGGTGATCGTCGGCAGGACGCCGCCGCGGCGGTAGGCGACCGGGCCGGGCACGGCGCCGGCCGATTGCGGGCCGACCTTCATTGAGCCTGCATCGTCGATCATCGCGATCGAGCCGCCGCCGGCGCCGATCACGTGGATATCGAGCATCGGCGTCTTGACCGGGTAGCCGGCCACATTGCGGGCGCTGGTGAACAGGGGCTCGGAGCCATAGATCAGCGAGACGTCGGTGGAGGTGCCGCCGACATCGAAGGTGATAAGGTTGGGAAAGCCGGCAACGCGGCCGACTTCGGCGGCGCCGACGACGCCGGCTGCCGGCCCTGAGACGCAGGTGCGCACCGGATTGGCACGAACCGAGTCCACCGACATCAGGCCGCCGTTGGAATGGATGGTGTAGGGCTCGACGGGCACGCCGGCATCGCGCATCCGGCTGCGGAATTTTTCCAGATAGGCGCCCATTTTCGGGCCGATAAAGGCGTTGACGACTGTGGTCGACATGCGCTCGAATTCGCGAAATTCCGGGAGGATTTCCGACGAGAGCGTGACGAAAGCGTCCGGCATGACGGCTTTCACCGCGGCCTTGGCACGCGCCTCGTGGTCGGGGACGCGATAGCTGTGCAGGAAGCAGATGGCGATGCTTTCGACGCCCTGGGCTGCCAGATCGGCGACGGCTGACGTCAGCGAGGCTTCGTTGAGCTCGGTGAGGATTTCGCCGGCCGGGCCGACGCGCTCGACCACTTCGACGCGCCGGTCGCGCGGCACCAGAACCGGCGGTTTCTCGATCCGGTAGTCATAGATCGAGGGCCGAGCCTGGCGGCCGAGTTCCAGCACATCGCGAAACCCCTTGGTGGTGATGAGCCCGGTCTTGGCGCCGCGCCGCTCGATGACGATATTTGTCGCCACGGTGGTGCCATGACCGAGATAGGTCACGTCGGCTGCCGAAAAGCCGAGGCTGTCGAGCATCTGGCGAAGGCCGTTTTCGATCGCTTCCGACGGGTCGTGCGGGGTGGAGGGGACCTTGAAGAAGAAGATCTCGTCCTGTTGTTCTGCAAACAGGGTGAAGTCCGTAAACGTCCCCCCGACATCAATGCCTATCCGATACATGCTGTTACATTCCGCTCGGTTCGTGGGTCATTTTTTTGCTCGGGTGTGATGGGTTGATCATCCGATGTCCGCGATTGGCTGCGGCACCACGGGAATGGTCGGGCCAGGCTCGGGACTGGTTGCCATCGGCATCAGAGCGTCCAGTTCGTCGGTGCGCCAGCAGGCTGCTCCATGGCGGTTTTCGGCATAGTGCATCTGCGGCGGGTCGGTGCGGCAGCGATCGCTGGCGATCGGACAGCGGGTCTGGAAGCGGCAACCAGACGGCGGGTTCATCGGGTTCGGCAGGTCGCCGGTCAGGATGATGCGCTTGCGCCTGCGCTCGATTTTCGGGTCGGGAATTGGGGCTGCGCTGACTAGCGCCCGTGTATAGGCATGGCGCGGATGCTGGAAAACCTGGCGGCCGCCATGCTCGACCAACTGGCCCAGATACATAACCGCGATCTCGTCCGAAATCTGCTTCACCACGCCTAGCCCATGGGCGATGAAGAGGTAGGACAGACCCAAATCTTTCTGCAACCGCATCATCAGCCGCATCACCTGCGCCTGGATCGAGACGTCGAGGGCCGAGACCGGCTCGTCGCAGACGATCAGGTCCGGCTCGCAGGCCAACGCCCGGGCGATGCCCACGCGCTGGCGCTGGCCACCGGAGAATTCGTGCGGATAGCGGTCGGCATAGGCGGGGCTGAGTTCTACCAGTTCTAGTAGTTCCTTCACGCGGGCCTCGACTGCTGCCTTGCCGCTGCGCAAGCCGTGCAGCATCACCGGTTCGCCGATGATGTCACCGATCGTCATGCGCGGATTGAGGCTGGCATAGGGATCCTGAAAGATCATCTGCACCCGCCGGCGCTCGGAAGCCTTTTCTGCCGTGGTCATGTTGTCGATATTCTTGCCGCGGATGACAACGGCGCCAGAGGTAGCCTTTGCCAGTCCGACGACGGCGCGGCCGAGCGTCGATTTCCCGCAGCCGCTCTCGCCGACCAGACCCAGCGTCTGGCCCGGCATGATGCGCAGAGAGATGCCGTCAACGGCGCGCACGATACCGCACCTTCGGTTGAGGAAGCCGCCGCTCGACACGGGAAAATGCACTTTCAGGTCGATCAGCTCGAGCAGCGGGACTTTTCTGGCGAGGATCATGGAGTCATCTCCGTCTCGAGGTCGAACCGGGGCACCGCTGCCAGAAGGCTGCGGGTATAAGGCATCTGCGGATTCGCAAACACATCGTCCACCAGTCCCTGCTCGACGATCCGGCCCGAATGCATCACCAGCATGCGATCGGCGATGCCGGCAACGACGCCGAGATCATGCGAGATCATGATCATCGCCATGCCGAACTCACTTTGCAGGCCGGAGAGGATTTCGAGGATCTGGGCCTGGATGGTGACGTCAAGCGCGGTGGTTGGTTCGTCGGCAATCAGGATCTGCGGCTTGCAGGCGACTGCCATGGCGATCATCACCCGCTGCCGCATGCCGCCCGAAAACTGGTGCGGATAATCCTTCAGCCGGGTTCCGGCCGAGGGTACGCCGACTAGGTTCAGGAGGTCGATGGCGCCCTTTCGCGAAGCGGCGCCAGACAGGCCGAGATGGATCTCGAACATTTCCGTCAGCTGCCGGCCGATGGTCAGTACCGGGTTGAGCGAGGTCATCGGGTCCTGAAAGATCATGCCGATTTGCCGGCCTCGGATCGCCCGCATCTCGACATCGCCGGCGTTCAACAGGTTGCGGCCGCAGCCGAAGATGTTGTCGGCGGTGACGCCGGCCTTGGCCAGTAAGCCCATCACGGCAAGCATAGTCACTGACTTGCCGGAGCCGGACTCGCCGACGATCGCCAGTGTTTCGCCGGCGTTAAGATCGAAGGAGACGCCATCGACGGCGACTGTCTCGCCGCGTTCGCCGTGAAAGCGCACAGTCAAATTGCGGATGCTGAGCAGTGCGGCGGTCATCGCGATCTCACTTTCGGATCGAAGCCGCTGCGCAGGCCGTCGCCGATCAGGTTGAAGGCGACGACGACGCTGAGGATGGCAAGCCCGGGGCTGGCGGCGATCCACCAGGCACGCTGCAGGAACTGCCGTCCTTCCGACGACATCAGCCCCCATTCCGAGGTCGGCGGCTGGGCGCCGAGCCCCAGGAAAGATAGGCCGGCGCCGACCAGGATGGCATTGCCGACCTGGAGCGTGGTGAAGACGATCAGCGGGCCGTTAATGTTGGCGAAGATGTGCCGGAACATGATGCGTGCCGAACTGTTGCCGACCAGCCAGGCTGCCTCGACATAGGGCTGGGCCTTGACCGAGAGCACGCTGCCGCGCACCAGCCGGGCATATTCCGGCACGGAGGAGATGCCGACGGCGATCATCACATTGACAATACCCGGTCCGAGCGTGGCGATGATCACCAGCGCCAGGATGATGCTTGGAAACGCCAGCATTGCGTCGATGAGGCGGGAGATCAGCGTGTCCGTCCAGCCGCCGAAGTAGCCGGCCGACAGGCCGAGCACCACACCCGGCACGAGACCGAAGAACACGCTGACGAAGCCGAGCGTGAGAGAGATGCGTGAGCCGAAGATGACGCGAGACAGCACGTCGCGGCCGAGCTGGTCGGTGCCGAACCAGTTGGTCAGCGACGGCGCCAGCCTGGCCTTGCCGAGTAGCGCGTCTGGATCATAGGGGGCGATGTGGGGGGCGCCGGCTGCCATGATCAGCCATGCGACAAGCATCAGCAGACCGATGCGTGCGCCCTTATGGGCCAAAAAGCGGCGCATCGACTGACGTCCCGGGCTGCGGTACGCTTCCGCGACTGCGACTGGCGCGGGATCACCGGCCATACCGGATCCGGGGATCGAGCCAAGCATAAATGATATCCACGATGAGATTGACAGTGACATAGACGGTGGCGAGGAACAGCACTGCGCCCTGCACCAGTGGGTAATCCTTGGAAAGAATGGCGCTGACCACCAGCCGGCCGACGCCAGGGCGGCTAAATACGGTTTCAGTGACGACAGTGCCGGCCAGCATATTGCCGAATTGCAGGCCCAGGATGGTGACGACCGGAATAAGTGCGTTCTTCAAGCCGTGACGGCGCAGCAGCAAGCCGGGCGACAGGCCTTTGGCGCGGCCGGTACGCATATAGTCCTCGCCGTTCACTTCGATCATGCTCGAGCGCATCAGCCGTGCCACGAGGCCTGCATTAATCAATCCCAGCGAGAGCGAGGGCAGCACAAGAGAGTTCCAGCTGGTGCCGCCGGAGGCTGGAAACCAGCCGAGGTTGAAGGCAAAGACAAAGATCATCATCAGGCCCAGCCAGTAGACCGGGATCGAAGCACCGAGATAGGATAGCGACATGCAGACCGCATCGATCCAGCCGCCCTGGCGGGCCGCGGCGAGCAGACCGAGCGGCACCCCGATGACCAGCGAGCAGAGCAGGCCGAAGAGGGCGAGTTCCACGGTCGAATCGAGGCGGGAGAGGATCATCTGCAGCACCGGCTCACGAAACCGGATTGAATTGCCGAGATCGCCGGTGGCGGCGCCGGAAACGAAATGCCAGTATTGAACCACGAGCGGATCGTTGAGGCCCATCTGTTCGCGCAGTTCGGCCAGCCGTTCTGGTGAGGTCATGCCGCCTTCAGCGCCAGCCAGCATCAGCGTTGCGGGATCGCCAGGCAGGGCATGCATGATCAGGAAGACGATCAGCGACACCAGCAAAAGCACCGGTATCAACTGCACGATCCGGCCCATGACATAAAGTTGCATTGTCGATATCCAGGATGTTGGCCAACGCCCCGAAAGACGCTGGCCGTTTCGAGGTCTATTTTTTGATCGAGACGTCATGCAGGAAGAAGTTGGTACCTTCAGCGCCCATCTTGAAACCCTCCACTTCCTTGGCCAGGGCAACATAGGAAGGGTCGCTCAGCGTCGGAAAAATCAGGGCCTGTTCCATGATGATCTCCTGAGCCTTCTTGGCGTTTTCGCAACGAACCGTGTTGTCCGGGTTGCTGCGCACGTCGTTGACCAGTTTGGTCAGTTCGTCGCTGGAATAGCCGCTCCAGAACCAACCGCCGGGTTTGTTGTAGGTCGGGTTGAACATGTCATCGAGGATCTTGGGATCGCTGCTGCGCAGACGTTCGTACATCAGGTCGAAATCGCGCTTGGCGACCCGTTCGAGCTGGATCGGACCTGGCACTTTTTCGATCTTCAGGTTGACGCCAATTGCCTTGAATTGTCCTTGCACAGCTTCGGCGATTTCCTGGTGATGCAGGATGGTCCAGCGCACCGTCAGCGGTGTTCCGTCGGCCACACCCTTGACACCACTTGCCTTCCGGCCGCCGGCGCCATCGTCCTTCCAGCCGGCGCTTTCGAGAAGGCTTTTTGCCTTGGCGGGATCATGAGGATAGGCCGTGGTTGCGCCGGGCCAGAAGCATCGGTGGATGTTATTGAGTGGGCCGTCCGACGGCTCATAAAGGCCGTCATAGACCAGTTCGTTGACCGCCTTCATGTCGCGGCCGAACAGCAGCGCCTGGCGCACCGCCTTGTTGTCCAGCGGCGGGCTGGTGGCGTTCATGATCATCGACAGTCCGGTGCCCGACTGGCCCTTGGCAAGCAGATGGAAGTCGGCGCTATCCCGGTACTGGTCAACGCTGAGCGCTGGAATCTGGTAGGCGGCATTGGCTTCGCCAGTGGCGACCATTGAGCCAAGGACGGATTCTTCACCGACGAACTTGATGGTGACTGAGTCGATCAGCGCCGGACCCTTGTGTTCCTGCATGGCGTTCCAGCCGCCGTAGCCATCCCACTTGACCAACCTGATGTGGTCGTTTGCGACCCACTGGGCCAGCTTGAACGGACCGGTGCCGATCAGCTTCTTGTCGAATTCCTGCGGCGTCGAGGCGGCAGCAGCCGTCGGCGACCACATCGGTGCCTTGGTGGCCATGTCGAGGAAAGTGACCCAGGCGACGTCATACTTGAAGCGGATTGTCAGGTCGTCGATGATTTCCATCGACTTGAGCGGACCAACATTGTTGGCCAGCAGCGCCGAGGCGGTGGCCGGCGACAGGATGCGCTCGAAATTGTATTTGACGGCGGCGGCATTGAACGGTGTGCCATCCTGGAAAGTGACGCCTGGGCGCAGCTTCAGGGTAAAGGTCTTGGCGTCGGGGGCAACGGTCCATTCCAGGGCCAGGCCGGGCTTGTAGGTGCCATCCGGCGCGGTGACGATTAGCGGATCGGTCATGAACGAGTCGAACAGGATGTCCGGGGTGTAGGGATCCACCTGGAAGTCGAGATTGGCGGGCTCGAGGCTTGCGGGCATGGCGATCACCAGGTCGCCGGCCGCGTGGGCGCTGGCGATAGATCCTAGCTGCAGGGCGCTGGTCAGAAGCAGCGCTGCGGCCCGGGCCGTGATGGACGGTACTTTCATTGGCTGCCCTTTCGTTGGTGCTCGTCACGAGCACATGTCTGGAAGAACTTCAGCAATTCGCGTGCCAAACGAAAAGGATGCGGTAAATCATCGCCTTAGTTGGAAGCCGTATATCCAACACCAAGTTTTTGAGGCTTTATTGTCTAACAATTAGACAATAAGTCTAGCAATGCGCCACGGCTAATGAATCTCGACGCCACCCTTGAACACGCGCATCAGTTCCGGCTTTTCCAGAAGGGTCACGTCGTCCAGCGGATTGCCGTCAAGGATGATCATGTCAGCAAGCCGCCCGGCTTCCAGGCGCCCGGCGTTGATACCCATCAGGTCAGTGCTGTTGGCCGTGGCGCAGATGATGGCTTCCATCGGCGTAAAGCCGCCCTTGACGAGCAGCACGATCTCGTGGGCATTCCATTTGCCGTGCTCGATCTGGAAGCCGACATCGGTGCCGCTGCAGACGCGGATGCCCGCTTTGCGGACCCGTTCCAGTGTCGCCCATTTGTCTTCGCTCGATCGGCGGTGCCAGCGCTTGTATCGCTCTGCAAGGTCGGGGTTGGCTAGCGCCAAGCTAGCATGCCTGTCGTTGACGGTCAGGGTCGGCACGAAGGTGGTTCCGTGCTTGGCCATCAGTTCGACTGTCGGCTCGTCGATCCAGTGACCATGCTCGATCGAGTCAACGCCGTTGCGCACGGAAGCGGCTACGCCTTCAGGACCATAGACATGGGCGGCGACATGCACGCCCTGAGCATGCGCCTCGTCGCAGGCGGAAGCGATTTCCGGTTCTGTCATCTCCTGGCGCCAGAACCGGTCTGGACTGTCGTGGTAGGAGACCCAGGTGTTGAGCTTTATAAAGTCGGCGCCGCGCTTCAGCTGCTCGCGGGCCCCTTGGCGAAAGCCGTCGACGCCATTACAGGCGGCAGCAAAATTGTCGAGATGGATGTAATCGGCCCAGACCGGCGGATCCATGTGGCCGCCGGTGACGGTCAAGCCGAGGCCGCAGGCCTTGATGCGCGGGCCGGTGACATAGCCTTTGTTGATGGCATTGCGCAGATCGATGATGACGCCACCGGGCGCGGCGCAGTCGCGCACCGAGGTGAAGCCGGCCTTTAGCGTGCTCATGGCGTAGCTGGAGGCGGCGAGCGCAATCTCGGCATAGGACATCCGAGCCATGGCCGCGCGATGCTCGCCGTTTTCCGACGGCGTGCCGGGCGAGTGGAGATGCACATGCACGTCACATAGGCCCGGAAGCAGCGTGCCCTTGCTTTCAATGATCTCGGTGCCATCCGGCGCACCGATATCGGCTGCCCGCCCGCAGGCGAAAATATTGTCGCCCTCAAACAGAACGGCACCTTTTTCAAGGGCATTGCCTTTGCCGTCGATCACGAGATCGGCGCGAATAAGGGTTCTCATGATGGGTCTCCGCAGTGACGGGATCAGCGATGCACCAGCGCGGTGGGTGCAGATCAACGTATCGTATCAAAAAGGCTTTGAACCTCAGGCCTGCAGTCCGAACTGCTCCATGATTGCCGCGGCGTATTTGATGCCCTGGATGTATTTATCGACGTGGATGTTTTCGTCGGGAGCATGGAGATTGGCGCCGACATTGGCAAAGCCAGTCAGCACGCAAGGAATGTGCACATGCTGGATGATCGCACCCTCCGCCGACACGCCGTTGACCACCGGAAGCTCACCATAGACCTCCGTTGCGGCAGCGATGACGGCCTGTGCCATGCTCTCCTTGACGGAAATCTTGTAGGGCGGCTCGGCGCCGTCGAAGGCCTTGACTTCGATATGACCAAAACCGTGCTTGATCAGATGGTCCTTGAGCCTCCGGATCGACTCCTTCGGCTGCATGTTAGGGATCAGGCGGAAATCCAGCCGGGCGCGGGCCTCGTTCGGGACGATGGTCTTTTTCCCGGGTCCGTTGTACCCGGCGATAATGCCCTGGATATTGGCGGTGGGTTCGTAATTGCGGGCGCGAATGGCATCGACCCCATCGCGGCCGAGCACGAATTCTTCGATACCCCATTCCTGCTTCATGCCGGCGAAATCGATCCGGGCCGCCTTGTCGTGCAACTGCTGCTCGTCGGTTTCGTCCAGCTGCCAGATGCCCTCATACCAGCCGTCGATCAGGATACGGCGCTGGTCGTCGAGGATGGTGTTGAGCGCGCGCACCAGATCCCAGACCGGTGAGGGTACGAGCGGAAAATTCAGCGAATGGATATCGCTGGCGGCACCTTTGGCAATCAGTTCGACGAACAGGACAGACTTGAGGCCGAGATCGACATCCGGCACGTCGACACCGACGGCGAGCGAGCCGTCGAGGCAGTGCATGCCATCGGCAGCAATCAGTTCCTTGTTCTTTTCCACCCAGGGTCCGAGATGGGGGCTGCCGATCTCTTCCTCGCCCTCGACGATGAATTTGAGGTTGACCGGAACCTTGCCGCGCACCGCCAGAAAGGCCTTGGCTGCCTTGTTGAAGGCCAGGATACCGCTCTTGTTGTCGGTGGTGCCGCGCCCGTACATGATGCCTTCGACGATCTTGGCAGACCAGGGGCCGTCATGGCTCCAGGCCTCGATCGGCTCCGGCGGCTGCACGTCGTAATGCGAGTAGCACAGCATTGTCTTCTTGCCGGCGTCAGGCGTCGGCAGCGTGCCGAAAATCACCGGCGGACCCTCATCGAGCTCGTGAAACTGCGCGGGCAGGCCGTCGCGATGCATCATGTCGCGCACGATCGCCGCACACTCCCGCAGGCCGATGTTCTGCGCGGAAATCGATGGCTGCTGCACCAGCGTCTGCAGATCGGCGATCGCTTCGTCCGCATGCGCGTCGATATAGTCGTAAATATCCTGCATGCTCATCGATGAATTCCTGATTGAAGATCGGAGGCCGGCTCTGTCGGTTCAGGCGGCGGTAAATTCTGCTGGCAGATCGATCCAGCAGCGTTCCGTGGTCGAGGTCCTGACCGCATCCAGCACAAGCTGGTTGGCCAGGCCGTCAAAGAAGGTGGCGCCGCTGTCGAGCTTGCGACCCTCGGTAATTGCGGCCGTCAGCTCGCGAAGTGCTGCAACCAGTGAGACATTCCAGATGCCGGGGTTGAGGCCCTCCAGCGCTGCATTCGGATCGGCCACCGTGATCTCCTCGAAACTCTGGCCCGCCTTGGCGAAGAACAGTTTTTCGTCCTCGTTCGACAGGGTGATTGTGCCCTTGGAGCCGAACACCTGGGTGAGGTTACCCATGTTGTGGGCGGCGACGCCGCTCATGAAGATCTGCGCCAGGGCGCCGTTCCGCATGGTCATGGTAAAATGGGAGAGATCGTCGGCTGTTGCCGTCCAGGGCGCGCCGGTGTGCTTGTCGAGGCGGTCCGGCACAATGGTCAATGCCTGGCCGACCACCGAGGCGACCGGGCCGAGCCACCAGCGCAGCATGTCGACCTGATGGCTGCCGTTGGCGCCGAGCCGACCGCCGCCGCGATTGGCAAGCGACCACCAGTCACCGGCCGACCGGCTGGCCGGATTGGCCCAGGTCGAGGCGATATTGGCGATGTTGACGTGGCGGATCTCGCCAAGGCTGCCATCGGCGATCAGTTCGGCAATCCGCATGCGGTTGGGGTTGAAGCGCATTTCGTGGTCGATCATGTGCACCCGGCCGAGCGCTTCCGCCCGTGCCAGCATGGCCTGCGCCTCCACGGCATCCATCGCCGTCGGCTTTTCGCAAAGCACGTGGGCACCCTTGTCCAGTGCCGCCAGGGTCATCGGCGCATGGGTGTCGGTTGGCGAGGCGATCAGCACGAGGTCGAGCGCATGGGTGTCGAGCATTTCCTGCCAGTCGTCATAGGCATGAGCGATGCCGAAGGCGGCAGCGGCGGATTGGGCGCTGTCGAGACGGTGGGACGCGATCGCGACGGCTTCTGCGCCGGCCACATGCTTGAGGGCTGGGAGATAGGCTGCGCGGGCAAAGCTAGCGCCGATGATGCCGACTTTCATGGATTCTACCTTTTTAACAAATGCAGGCGATCAGCTGGTCTGCTTGAGACGTGGATCGAAGAAGTCGCGGAGCCAGTCTCCGAGAATGTTGAAGGACAGAACGGTGAGAACGATGGCGATCCCCGGGAAGAAGGCCAGCCACCACTTGTTGGCCAGGAGCTGGTCGCGGCTTTCCGCCAGCATGGAGCCCCATGTGGGTACCGAGGGCGGTACGCCGAGGCCGAGGAAGGAGAGGGAGGCTTCGGACAGGATCACGCTTGCGACGTTGAAGGAGGCAATCACGGTCAGCGGGCCAACGACGTTGGGCAGAATTGTCCGAAACAGAATGACGGAGGTGCGGTCACCGATGGCGCGAGCCGCCTCAACGAATTCCTTCTGCTTCAAGGACAGGGTCTGGGCACGCACAATGCGTGCATAGGTCACCCATTGGCCGATGCCGAGCACCAGGATGATGTTAACTACGCCCGGCCCGAGCACGACCAGAAACATGATCGCCAGCAGGATGAAGGGAAAGGCCAGCTGGATATCGGCAATGCGCATGATCACGTCGTCGATCCAGCCGCCGAAATAGCCCGAAACGAGGCCTGCGATGGTGCCGATCGCGCCGCCGACCGCGATGGCGCAGATGCCGACCAGAAGTGAGATGCGCGAGCCGTAGAGCAGCCGCGAAAAGATATCGCGACCGAGCCCGTCGGTGCCGAGCAGATAGAAGGTCCGGTTGCGGGCAACGGTCAGGGGATCGGCAAGCCGCAGCATGATGTTCTGGCGATTGGGATCGGCCGGCGACACCAGCGGCCCGAAGATGGCGGCAAACAGCACGACCAGCAGGATGGCGATCGCCAGCAGCGGCCACTTGGCCTTGACCATGCTTTTCCAGGCGCGCGACCATTCCCTAAAGCGGCGCTTTTCGGCGAAATAACCGGTGTCAGTCGTGGGATCGATCGAGGCAGCGTTGATAGGGGTGCTCATCACAAAGGCCCTCTCGTTAGAGTTTCACGCGCGGGTCGATGCGCGCATAGATGATGTCGATGATGAGGTTCAGCACGATGAACACCAGTGCCAGAATGATCACCGAGGCCTGAACGACCGGGATGTCGCGCTGGTTGATGGCGTTGAACACCAGCCGGCCGATGCCGGGCCAGGAAAACACCATTTCCACCACCACGACACCACCGAGCAGAAAGCCGAATTCCAGGCCGATCATGGTGACGATCGGCAGCCAGGCATTGCGCAGCGCATGGTGGATGACGACGGCGGTCTCGGAAATGCCTTTCGAGCGGGCGGTCCGGACGTAATCCTGGCCGAGCACTTCGAGCATGGACGAGCGCACCAGGCGGGCATTGCGCGACAGCGAATAAAAGCCGACCGCGATGCCGGGCATGATCAGGAAATAGATCGCTTGCGGAAGCGAGACGATGGCCTGGACAAAGTGACCCTGCACCAGCGGCATCAGGAATGGCACGTGGCCCGAAATCGGCAGCCACCGCAGGTTCAGCCCGAAGAACAGCATCATCATGATGCCCAGCCAGAAGTTCGGGATGGATTGCCCGAGCATTGCCAGGGTCATGATGCCGCCATCAAGCGCCGTGCCGCGATGAAGGGCGGCAAAAATGCCGAAGGGAATTGCCAGGCCGATGGCGATGATCATCGAGAATACCGTCAGCTCGATGGTTGCCGGCAGTGCTTCCAGGACGACCTCGATCGCCGGGCGCTTGTGGGTCAGCGATTCACCGAAATCGGCATGGGCCAGTCGCTCGGCATAGGTCAGATACTGGACATAGAGAGGCTTGTCGAAGCCCAGCCGGACGCGGGTCTCGGCAATCTCAGCGTCTGATGCCCGCTCCGAAACGTATAGATAGGTCGGATCGCCGCCGATCTGCAGTGCCGTGAAACTGATCAGCGTGACGCCAACAATGACAATCGCGCTTTGCAGAAGGCGGCGGATGATGAATGTCCACATCTGACGAAAGTCTCCAGTCTTGCAATCGGGGAGCCAGAAGGTTTCCCGAGGCCGCCCATGGGGCGGAAGAGCCGGCGCGGGGTGTTTCCCGCGCCGGCGGCTTGGCTTACTTCGTCAGATTGGTGTCGAAGACATGCAGGCGTTCGTCGCGGCGCGGCTGGAAATCGACGCGGTTGGAAACACCGTAGAAATCTGGCTGGAAATACATCAGCAGCCAGGGGCCCTTTTCATAGAAGACCTTGAGCATGCGGTTGACGACGTCTTCCTGCTCCTTGGGTGTCTTGGCGTTCTGGATATCCTTCCAGCCGCCGAAAAAGTCCGGATCGTTCCAGCTGGTGTAGTTCGTGCCGGAGTCGACTTCCGCAAGGTCGGTCATGTCGTAGATGGCGCTCCACAGGGCACCACCGCTCCCCAGGAAGAACAGCGGACCGGCATCGTGCTTGCGCACCAGCGGGGTGTAGAGCGAGGTCCAGTCGAGGGTCTCGACCGTGGTCTTGACGCCGACGTCGGTCAGGAACTGGCCGACAGCAAGCGCCACATTGGCATCGTTGAGGTAGCGACCGCGGGGCGCCTGCATCTTGATCTCGAAGCGGACGCCGTCTTTGCCGCGCGGATAGCCGGCCTGATCAAGCAGTTTTTCAGCCATGGCCGGATCAAATGGATAGGGCGTAAGGCTCTTGTTGTCGTTCGGCGGATTGACGAGGCCAGTGGCGCGCGTGCACTCGAAATTCAGGAGCTGCGTGCAAATCGACGGGACGTCGACTGCGTATTGCAGCGCCTTGCGCACATCAGCCTTCTGGATCGCAGCGCCACCGGGGGTGGATGCAAAATCCTTGCGCAGGTTGAAGCCGACATACATGCGGCGTGTCCCCTGCACGGACTTGACCTTTGCCGTGCCCGACTTGTTGACCGTGTCGATCTGGTCCGGTGCGACGTTGGTGACAACGTCGACATTGCCGGCGATCAGTTCGGCCGAACGGGTGGAGGCCTCGGGAATGATGCGCCAGATGATGTTCTTGAAGGTGCCGCCGTCCGGCTTGATGCGCTCCAGAACGATCTGCGAGCCGCGATCCCACTTGACCAGCTTGTAGGCGCCGGACGCCACGGGCTTGGAGGCCGCCGTTTCCAGGCTCATCTTTTCATAGGAATCCTTGCAGTGCAGGAAGACCTCGGTCAGCAGGCCGATGGCGATCGGGGTCTTGGTGCCGATGTTGATCTTGACGTCCAGCTTGTCGACGACTTCAGCGCTCTTGAACTGGATTGCCGAAAAGATGAAGCCGGGGGTGCTACCGGTAAAGCCGTTCTTCTTGTCGGCGGCCCGGTTGAAGGAATAGGCGACGTCTTCCGCCGTCAGCGCTTCGCCGTCCTCGCAGGTCAGGCCGTCCTTCATCTTGAAGGTATAGGCGAGGCCGTCGTCGGATACCGTGTAGCTTTCGGCCAGCTGGGGCACGATCTTACCCTCGGCGGTCACGTCATACAGCCGACCGAAAATATGGTCGGCAATGTTGGAATTGTCGCGGCTGGTGATCTGCGGCGGATCGAAGGTCGACGAATCCGTGCTCATGCCGATGACGATGGTATCGGACGCGGGTGCGGCCAAGGCCGGCGCCAGCGGAAGTATGACGGCGGCACTGGCCGCCAGCAGCGTATGAACGAGCTTTTTCATTGCGTTCCCCTGTTCTGGTTATCGGATGGTCTCACTCTTCCGGCTTTTTGCTCCGCGCCGGTTTCGAGATGGGATGGGTTCACGGCCTGCCCGGTCTGCGACGACAGGATGCAGGCTTGAACCATGCGGAGTGATTTCAGGTGGTCGCGCCCGGTGCATTCGAGCGGACGCTCGCCGCGCAGGCCGGCAACGAAAGCGGCCAGCAGCGCGATGGCATCGTCGATCCACTGCTCATAGGGCGGCAGGTCGATCCGGGTCAGCGCCTCGTCGGCACGTTTTGCGTAACGCAGGTCGCCGAACTGGTCGGCCTGACTGACGATGCCTTCGGCGCAATCCGTGCGCCATTCGAAATGCGGCGTCTGCCAGTTGGCGGCCCAGGTGCCCTGATAGTTGACGATCACGCCATTATCGAAGGTGATCAGCGCGCTGACATTGGCCTCATGGGCATACATCGACCACGGCGGGTTGAAGGTCTTGGCGAAGATCTCGACCGGTTCTGCGCGGTACACGTAGCGCATCAGGTCGAGGTGATGGATCGACTGTTCCCACAGCATCGGCTGCTGCATGGTCAGCGGGTATTTATTGAGACGCGCCAGCGTCCCGTCGCGCCAGCGTTCATAGGTGAAACGACCGTAGGCGGGGCTGCCGACCTCCGTCTCGAACAGTTTCAACGTGTGCTGCGTGACCGCCAGATAACGAAAGTTGAGGCCTACCATCAGCGGCACGCCAGCGGCTTCCGCCATCAGCACGTATCGCTCTGCCTGCTCGACACTGTCGGCCAGCGGTTTTTCCGCAAGGATGGCCAGCCGCGATACGCAGCACAGTTCCATCAGCATCTCGCGACCGCCCGGCGGCGTGCAGATCAGCACCGCATCGGCGGCAATCCGTCCGATGACATCTTGCGGATCGGCAGCGGCAATGGCGCCCGGGCATTGCGCCAGTGCCCGATCCCGCGCGGCTTGAACCGGGTCGACCAGGCCAACGATGGTGCAATCCGGGGACGCGTTGATGACACGCATCCAGAACTGCGCGCGTGCACCGAGCCCGACGAGGATGATGCGAATGGGGGCGGTCATGGGCATGTTTCCGTTGCCAGTATCTTCCGCAGCCCCGTGTCGAGCGGGGTCCAGTCGAACGGGATGTTGCGTAAGGACACCATCGGCGCCTTCACGCCGGCAGCAGAACCTGAACGTTCAGTCACTGCCACCGGCCGGTCGAACAGGGCGGCGATGGCGTTGGCCAGTTCACGGTCGGTGACGATCAGGCCACTACCCAGATGCACCAGAAGATCGGCTTCGCCTGCCTGCAGAACGGCATCCAGCGCCGGCGCAAGGTCGCCGACAAAGGTCCAGTCCCGCCGGGCGTCCGGTGTTTCCAGCGACGGTATCGTCGAACCCTGTTGCGCCTCGTTGAGCCATTTGCGCACCAGGGAGAGCTTGGTGCGGCTCGGGCGTACCTCTTCGTATGGTCCGTAGATCGGCCCCAGCCGTGCGGTGATCAGCCGGCACCCCTGGCCGGCGGTGGAGGCCAGCACAAGTTCGCCGGATCGCTTGGCGACCGCATAGGCGAAGGTTGCGGATGCCGGCGTTTGCTCGGTGACCACCTGGTCGCCGTCGCCGGCTGCAAAGACGCCCGAGGAACTCAGGAACACGAAGGTCGCTGCCTTCGTCTCGATCGCGTAGTCCAGGCAATCGATCAGCATGTCGATGTTGGTCTTGATGTCAGCCAGATCGCCGCCCGGGATGGTGTCGCCTCGGGTGGTCATCGCTGCGGCATGGATGATCAGGTCGTAGCTTTCCGGCAGAGACCGGAGCGTCAGCGGCGACAGCGCGCTTTCAACCTGGGTGCAGTCTGCCAACCGGGCACTCGTCTGCGCATCGAAGGCCAGATCGAGCGCTGTCACAGCATGGCCAAGTGCCGCGTAGCCCACGGCCAGATGCGATCCAACAAAGCCGCCGCCGCCAGTAATGAGGACGCGTTTTCCGGTCATTGGTCGAACAGCGCAAGATTGATCTCGGCAGCGGAGCGGCTGTGCTGGCCGATCACCTCGAGGGCGGCATCCAGATCCTTGTTCTGCAGGGCCGCGATAATCGGCACGTGGTTGAATGCGACCTGCTTCAGATCGCCATTGGCGGCATTGCGCAGCGCCATGATCTGGCGAATGCGCAGGAACAGGGTTTCCCACTGCACCAGCAGCAGCGAGTGGTCGGCCAGTTGTACCAGCGTGCGGTGAAAGCCTTCATCGGCATCGGTAAGCGCGTCGAAATCATCGGCGGCCGCCGCGGCGAGCATGGCGTCGCAATGGACCTGCAGGCTGGACACATCGGCGCCGGAGGCGATCACCCGCTTGATGGCGAAGGCTTCCAGCTGTTCGCGCAGGCTGTAGAGCTCCTCAACTTCCCTGGCGGTCAAAGGTTTGACGCGCTTGCCCTTGTAGGCGACGGTCTCGATCAGACCGTCGTTCTCCAGAATCTGGATCGCTTCGCGCACCGGTGCGCGGCTGACATTCAGCTGTTCGGCCAGCGCCATCTCGATGATCGGCGTGCCCGGTTTCATCCGGCCATTGACGATCGCCTTGCGCAGCATGTCGGCGACGACGACGCGCAGGGGAACGTTCTCGACCTTGCCGACATCCGATGTTTTCGTGGTCAATGGCATGATGTTTCTCCGAATGTGTCCGCGACTGTCGCCTCTTCGGAAGGAGCGACAGGGGGTAAAACGATGAAGGTCTCGACGTCGAGCATGACATCGTCATCCGCCTTGCCGCGCCACATCAGCACGGAAAAATGACCGATCCGGTCCAGCACGCAGGCACCGGCATGCCAGACGCCGCGACCGTAGACGACACCGAGATTGCCGGGGACAAGGAAGGCGACCAAGTCATCCAGCCTTGGCTTTCCGGCCTCGTCCGAAGGTGCCACAGTGACCAGATAGCGGCTGACATCGAGGGGAATGAAAGCTTGGTTTGCGTGGGGATGGCGCTCGAGCAACGAAACCCGGTGCGGCAGGACGACAGGTGCGACGGCATTGACGTGCAATACGGGTGACAATCCCTCACCGCCGAGCCATTGCGAATACATCCGGCGCTCTCCGATATTCTGAGGCTGGGCGATGACCGCACCGAAAGGGGCGAATGCCTCTTCGGTGAAGTTGGTGCGGAGAATGACCGAACGGCTCATGGGCGTGGCACCGCGCGAGCAGACATCACCGGCTGAACACGGTTGCTGCGTCGAGTGGGGGCTTGGTCCAGGTGCATCCGATCATTCTCCGTGAGGTCAGGCCTTGGGGGCCCAGCTGCGTTCGCCTTCGATCTTGCAGTAGAAGCAGCACCAGTCGCCGGTCATCACATTCGGCAGCGCCCTGAGACCGAAGATAAGGCCGTCTTCGGGTGCCACCATTTCCGCCAGCTCGTCGCCGAAGATGTTGACGATCTTGCCGATCGGATCGCCCTTTTTCATCAGCGTCAGGAAGGCGACGCCAGGAGCTGCGATGAAGATGCCAGAGGCGTCCGCCAGCAAAGCTTCCTGCTGGCCCTTGTAGGCGGGCTTGGGATACACGGCCGTGCCGGGGTACATCTTGTAGTGATAGAGGATGTTGAGAATGGCGTTGGCCAGTTCGCGGCCAACGGTGGCAAAGCCTTCGGGGCTGGTCGCCGAACGCCCGCCGAGCTCGACGGTGATGCCGGTCTTGCCCACAGCCTTCATCTGCGCCATCGGGCTACCCTTGGGGATGAAGTTGGACATGATGTTGCCCCAGCCTTCGCCCATTGCCATCGCCAGCTCGATCGATGGGTCCGTCTCGTCGACGAAGATCGCCTTGGCGAGATAGGAATGTGCACCGCCAGAGTGGATCGAGATCTCGATATCGGCGACCTTTGTCATCCATTCCGAATGGGCAAAGGCGACGCGCTCGCTCAGGTAACCGTTCGGCCGCCCGGGATAGATGCGGTTCATGTCGTAGCTGAAGGTATCGAGCGGGTTGCCGCGCTGGGCCGCCTCGAATGCAGGCACGTTGATCACCGGTACCAGCACCAGCGTGCCCGACAGTTTGGCAGGATCGACTTCGCGCAGGGCGATCTGGCAGGCGAGCGGACCTTCCGGCTCATCGCCGTGGATGGCGCCGTCGACCCAGAAGACCGGGCCGGGGTTGATGCCATTGATGATGACGACCGGGATCTCGAGCTTGGTCAGGCCCGCGAGTTCGGTCACCGGAATGACGCCGCGCACGACCTGGCCGGGGGCTGCGACGGCCGTGCCGACGGTGATGGTCTTTGCTTCAGTCATGGTCCTAGATCCCCTTGACGGCGTTGTATTTTTCCAGCTCTTCCGGGGTGTAGACCTGCATGAATTCGATCTCGATTCCGCCGGCATCATTGTCGATGAAGGCGACATAGCCTTCCGGATGGGGATGAGAGCCAAAGACGCCACAAGACTTGCACAGGCGCAGTTCAGCGCCTTGCGACTTGGCGTGGTCGAGAGCGTCGTCGATGCTGCCGACCTCGTAGCAGATGTGGTGCAGGCCCTCGCCGCCGCGTTCCTTGATCCAGGTGTCGAAGCGGCCGCCTTCTTCCATCGACTCGCACAGCTGGTACTCGATGCCGCCGAGATCGAAGATGGCGACGCGGTTCTTCGACTTGGCATATTCGTGGATGGTCGAGTCGGCAGGCACGTCGAGGAATTTTGCGTAGGCACCCAGTGTTGCCTTGGCGTCCTTGACGGCAAAAGCCATGTGCTTGATCGACTTGACGTTGGGATTGTCGGATTTCACGGACATTGCTGTTCCTCTTTAAGCGGCCGGAACTTTCTGCTCCTGGCGGATGGTATGGACGACGGATTTCATGCGCTCGATCGCTTCGCGGATGCGCGGCACCGATTGCGTCAGCGAGACGCGGGCATAGTCGTCGGTATGGTCGCCGTAGATGCGGCCGGGATAGATCATCACCCGGCCTTCGCTGAGCAGCCGTTCGCAGAAGAGACTGGCCGGCAGGCCCGTGACCGAGACGTCGGCATAGACGTAGAAGGCGCCCTGCGGCTCGGCATAGGGAATGCCCATCTCCTGGAAGCCCTTGATCAGGGCGAGGCGGCGCTCGTCATAGATGCGGCGCATGTCCTCGACGCAATCCTGATCGCCGGTCAGCGCGGCCAAGGCGGCATGCTGGCTGACGGCGGCGACCGAAATTGCGAAGGCGTGGTTGATTTCGCTCATCGGCAGGATGAGTTCGCGGGGGCCGGCGAAATAGCCGATCCGCCAGCCGGTCATGGCGTAGGCCTTGGAAAAGCCCGAGAGCGTGATGGTTCGTTCGCGCATGCCGGGAAGGGATGCGACCGGCTGGATGCGCTGGTTGCCATAGACGAGGCGGGCATAGATCTCGTCGGAGATCACGATCAGGTCGTGCTCGATCGCAAGCCTTGCGATACGCTCGACCTCGTCCGGCGGCGTCACGGTGCCGGTCGGGTTGTTCGGGTTGATCAGCACCAGGATTTTCGATTTTGGCGTGATCTTTTCGCGGATCATCTCCGCCGTCAGGGTAAAATTGGTCTCCATCGTCATCTGCACCTGGACCACCTGCGCGCCGGCCATCTCGGCGGCCTGGGCATAGGGGTTGTAGCCAGGGCAGGGGACGAGCATCTCGTCGCCCGGATCGAGTAAGGCGAGTGCGATCATGAACATCGCATGCTGACCGCCCGGGGTGACGACGATCTCGTCAATGGCATAGTCGGCGCCGCCATGGGCGCGGATATTGTCGGCGATCGCCTGGCGCAGCGGCGCGATGCCGAGCGCGTGGGTGTAATGCGTGCCGCCATTGGCCAACGCATCCTGCCCGGCCTTGATGATATGGTCGGGCGTCGCCAGGTCCGGATCGCCGCGACCGAGCTTGATCACGTCGTCCAGCGTCTCGGCAATCTCGGCCATCTTGGTGACCAGATGCGCATCCTTGAGTTTGACGCGCTGGGCCAGCCGGGTGGTGGTGCTTTCCGTCATCTTAAGATCTGTCCTCAGAGGGCATAGAGTTCTGTGTATTTCTTCGTGAGGTAGGCGACGTAGGGTTCCGGATCGAGCGCCCGGCCGGTGGCGCGGATCAGCAACTCGTCGCGCGAATAGCGCCGGCCATGTTGGTGGATGTTTTCCGCCATGTAGCCGCGCAGGGCCTCGTAATTGCCGGCCTCGAGGCCGGCTGCGATCACCGGATCGGACTTGGCCGTTTCGAAAAGCTGGCCGGCCATGACATTGCCGATGGTGTAGTTGCAGAATGTGCCGATCTGGCCGGACGACCAGTGCACGTCCTGGAGCAGGCCCTGCGCATCGTTTGGTACGTCGAGCCCGAGATAGGCCTTTACACAGGCGTTCCAGGCTTCCGGCAGATCCTTGACCTTCAGCGACCCATCGACCAGCTGGCGCTCCAGCTCGACGCGCAGCATGATGTGGAAATCATAGGTCAGCTCGTCGGACTCGACGCGAATGAAGCCCGGCTTGCAGCGGTTGATGGCGCGGTAAAACTCATCGACCGAGACATCGCCCAGCTGTTCCGGGTAGAATTCCTGGGCATCCTTGAAGTGGATGTCCCAGAAGGCCCGGGCGCGGCCGACATGGTTTTCCCACAGCCGCGACTGCGATTCATGGGCGCCAAAGCTGACGCCGCCGACGGCATAGAGGCCGATCAGGTCGGTAGCGAGCGGCGTGCGGGTGTAGGCGTCGTCGACGCCCTGCTCGTAGAGGGCGTGACCTGCCTCATGCATGGCGCCGAACAGGCTCATCGGCATGTGGTTCTTGTTGAACCGTGTGGTGATGCGCACGTCGTTGCGGGTGAACGAAACCTCGAACGGGTGGACCGTCTTATCGACCCGGCCGCGATTGAGGTCGTAGCCGACCTTTTGCGCCATTAGCCGGCCGAAGGCGAGCTGCTGGTCTTCCGGATAGGCGCGGGTGAGGAAATCCATGCGCGGCTCCGGCCTGTCGGCAATGGCGCGCACGATCGGCAGAAGGCCTTCCTTCAGGCGCGCGAACAGCGGCGTCAGCGAGGCGACAGTCTCGCCAGGTTCGAACCGGTGCATCAGCGCGTCATAGGGATGGTCGGCGTAGCCGATGACATCGGCCATTTCGCGATTGAGCGCCACCGTCTGCTCCAGGATCGGAGCAAAGGCGGCAAAATCGCTGTTGGCGCGCGCAGTTTGCCAGACCGTCTGCCCCGTCGAGCCAAGCTCGGTGCGGCGATGCAGCAGTTTTGCGGGAATGCGCAGATGATAGTCAATCGCCTCGCGCACCTGGGCAACCATGGTGCGTTCGATGCTGTCGCTCTCCATCGATGCGACCTCGGCTTCGGCCGCGTCCAACTGGCTGCGGGTGCTGTCGGCCACCAGCAGGTCACGGGCAATGACCGCCAGCGTCGCCAGCTGCTTGGCGCGGGTTACGGCCCCACCGGGCGGCATCATGGTGCGGGCGTCCCAGCTCAGCACCGACTTTGCGTTGAGCACATCGTTGACCTGCCCCATCGTTTCTAAAAGTGCGCCGTAACTCATTGAATATTCTTCCGAAAAATATGGGTTTCCATGGTCGCGAAGCGGATGGCCGCCGTCTGGTCAAATCCAGAACCTGCTTGACGTAGCAATTTGGCTGTGCATGTTAGTCAATTAGATTGTCGACAATCAGACAATCAATAGTGAGTGGGGATTGGCCGGATTGTCAAGGGACGTGATCCGAAAGACTGAAGAAATTGGAACCGGGCCAATCGAGCAGACGCAAGTTGCTTGCCATAGTCCGAATGAAGAGAGCTGGAGGGCGCAGGACGCCACTCCGAAGAGCCGATCGAGAGGGATCTGAACTTGGCCATTACGCTCACCAACGTCACGAGCAGCAGCCTGACTGCCTTCCTGCGCGAGGCTTTCGAGCAGTTCGGGCTCAGCCCAGAGGACGCGACGATCTTTTCCGACGCACTGATCTTTTCGGAGCTGCGGTTTCATCCCGGTCATGGTCAGGGCGTGCGCCGGCTGCGCCGCTACAAGGACAGGATTGCCCAAAGATTGGTCGATCCGCGTGCCTCTTTCGAGATCATCAAGGAAAGCCCGGCCTTGGCGCTGGTCGATGCGCACAACGGCATCGGTACGGTCGCGGCTGCCAAGGCGATGAAACTGGCGGTGGAAAAGGCCAAGGTCTGCGGCATCGGCCAGGTGATTGTCCGCAATTCCACCCACTACGGCTCGTCTGCCGTTCATGCCTGCCAGGCCGTCGACAATGGCTGCATCGGCATGGCCTATACCAATGCCGGCCCGGAAATGGCGCCCTGGGGCGCTCGCGAAGGAGCTGTCGGCACCAATCCCTGGGGGATCGCCGCGCCGACGGCGCTGGGTTTCCCTGTGGTCATGGATTTTGCGCTGACCACCGCCGGCAAGGGCATGATGCTGTGGCGCTCGCGAGAGGGCAAGACAATGCCGCTCGACTGGGCGCTGACGCCGGACGGCGAGATCACCGACGATCCGGATGCAGCACGCGAAGGCGCGTTGTTGGCGATCGGCGAATACAAGGGCTATGGGCTGGCCTTCATGACCGACGTGCTGACCGGTGTCATCGGCGGCGGCGGCTTTGGTCTCACCCCCTATGCCGACCCGGCCAAGCTTGACGTCTCGCATTCGCTGATGGCGATCGACATCGAGTGGTTCATGCCGCGCGCCGAGTTCGAGACGCGCATGGGCGAGTTCTCCGAAATGGTCAAATCCCGCAAGACCCGCCCCGGCTTTTCGGAAATCCTGTTGCCCGGCGAGCAGGAGGCGCGCCGCGTCGCCCGCAAGTCCGAAAAGGGCGTGCCGCTCGATGACGAGGTGCTGGCCGATCTGCTGGCGCTTGGCGGCGAGATCGGGCTGAAGGCGCAAATCGAGACCGTCGGCCCGTTCTCCGAGGACCGGCTTTGACTGCAATCATGCCCGTCGTCCCGCTTTGATCGAGGTCGATCCCAGGCTGGCCGGTAACCACTTCGACAGACACAGGCGTTGCGCGCCAGAACAGACAAGAGCCGGAGCTCCCGCATGCCCGAACCCGCATTTTGGCACTACAGCAAGATCATCAAGCCGATGTTCGATGCCACGCCGGAAGACCAGATCCTGCTTGGCCGTATCATCACCGCAAAGGGTGACGAGGTTATCGAGGACGGTTTCGTCGAGGTGATCGCGGGCAAGATTTCCCGCGTCGGCACCCGCGCCGAAATGGGTGCGGCGCCTGAAGGTGTGACGGTCGCCGATACCGGCGGCATGACCATCATGCCTGGCCTGATCAACTCGCACGCCCATCTCTCCTGGGATGGCATTCACGAGCTCTCAGCCCAGTCGATGTATGACAGCCCGGAGATCCGCGCCTACAAGGCGGCCGGCAACATGCTGAAATCGCTGCGCGCCGGCATTACCATGGTGCGCGATCTCGGCGTCCATGACGCCAACCTGTTCACCAAGCAGGCGGTCGCTCAGGGGATCTTCCCCGGGCCGCGTTTGCTGGTGGCCGGGGAAAGCATCATCCAGACCGGCGGCCACACCTATTGGGTCTGTCGCGAGGCGAGTGGCCCCGACGAGATGCGGCGGGCGGTGCGCGACCAGGTCAAGCGCGGCGCGGATCTGATCAAGATCATGGCTTGCCACGACACGCTGGAATTCACCGATGCGGAACTGGAAGCCGTCATCGACGAAGCGCACCGCAACAGGCTTCCGATCACGGCGCATGCCACATTCGACGCCTGCATCAGACGGGTGGTCGAGGCCGGCGTAGACTGTGTCGAGCATGGTGGCTCGATGAGCGACGAGACGATCCAGCTTCTGGTCGACAAGAAGGTGCCGATCGTCACCACCTTTTCCGCCCTGGTCATGCAGGCCAATCCGGAGATTGCCCGAAAATTCGCAGTGCCGGAATGGAAGATCCTCGAGCGGCAGAAGGCGGTCGCCGACAAGAGCCGGTTCGACGGGCTGGTGCGCGCATCGAAGGCCGGCGTCCAGATCGTGTTCGGCACGGATGCCGGCAGCCCGGCGGTCGAGCACGATTCGATCGCCCCGGAACTCAATTTCATGGTCGAGGTGGGCGTCTGCCCGACCAAGCTGGATGCCCTGCGGGCGATCACCATTCGAGCGGCAAAGCTGTCGCGCATGGATCACCTGATCGGAACGGTCGAGGCCGGCAAGGCTGCCGACCTGATCGTCGTCGACGGCAAGCCGGACGAAGACCTTTTTGCGCTTACGCGCGTCACCAGAACATTCATAGCCGGAAAGCGGATGCATTGAGATGAGCATTGTTTTTGATCACATGGCCCCTCGGATCACCGAGGAAGATTCCTCGTTTCGCACCCGCATGCTCGGCATCGCCGCCGGCATGACCAATGTCATCGCCATGGGCCGCGGAGATCCCGATTTCCATACGCCGGCGCATATCACTGAAGCGGCGAAAAAGGCGATCGACGACAACCAGCACCACTATACCGGCCCGACCGGCCTGCCGCAGCTGCGCGAGGCGATCGCCGCCGACCTGAAAAAGGAATACGGTCTCGATTATACCGCGGCTGAAATCGTCGTCACCGCCGGCGTGCAGGAATCGATCACGCTCCTGATGCTCGGCCTCGTCGCGCCCGGCGACGAAGTGCTGCTGACCTCGCCTCGCTTCACCACCTATGACACGGCCGTCCACATGGTCGGCGGAGTGCCGATCCCGGTGCCGACCTTCGAGAAGGACGATTTCGCACTCGACGTTGCCGAAATCGAAAAGCGCATCACGCCGAAGACGAAAATGTTCGTGCTGGTGTCGCCCAACAATCCGACCGGTGCCGTCACCCCGCCGGAGATGATCCGCAGGATCGCCGAACTGGCCGTCAAGCACGACATCCTGATCGTCTCCGACGAGATCTATGCCAAGATCATCTACGATGGCAACGAACACCTCTCGATCGCCACCTTGCCCGGCATGAAAGAGCGGACGATCACGCTCAACGGTTTCTCCAAGACCTATGCGATGACCGGATGGCGCGTCGGATATCTTGCCGCACCGGCTGATTTCGTCGCAAAGATGATCGAACCGCGGCACACGCTGTCGATCAATACCTGCACGATCTCGCAGTTTGCAGCCCTTGCCGCGGTCACCGGCCCGCAGGAGCCGATCGAGGCGATGATCGCCGAATATGCCGAGCGTCGGGCCTATCTGATGGAGGCGCTGACGGAGATGGGCCTGACTTACGGCCACCCGGGCGGAGCCTTCTACATCTATACCAACATCTCCTCGACCGGGATGGAGATCGCCGATTTCTGCGAAAAGCTGCTGCGCGAAACCGGCGTCATGCTGTTTCCCGGCTCGATGTTCGGCGACGAGACGGGACACTACATCCGCATCTCATTCCTGCAGCCGCTGCCGCTGATCAAGGATGCCATCGGCCGCATGAAGACATTCATCGCCGCCCACAAGGACGCCGCTGCATGAGCGAGAACACCATTCCGGACGACAAGTTCGTCGGCATCCAGGTCAGTCCGATCAGCTTTCTCGACGAGGGCGTCGAGACCGTGCTCGACACGCTGCAGAACCGCGTCGGCGTGAATGTGCTGATGCTCGGTACCGTCTCCTGGCTCGGCCTGAAGACTGGCCGCTCGATCTCGTCGAAAATCGACGGCTGGCCCGACCACGGCATCCCCGAACCGTTTGCCATGAAGGGCGGCGCCTATTTCGAGCCCGACCCCGCCTATTACGGCAACACGCTGATCAAGGATTTTCGCACCCGCGATCCCGAGTTCGTCGGCAAGGACATCCTGGACATGGTCATTCCGGCCGCCCATGCGCGCGGCATGAAGGTGTTCGTCGAACTGATGGAGCCGTTCTTCAAATATACCGGCCATGGCTCGGCCAACAGCGTCGACATCCCCAATCTGGCGCAGATGATGGAAGTCGACATCTTCGGCCGTATCGGCTCCGATCCGTCGACCTCCAACCCGGACTACCGCAACTGGATCAAGTCGATGATCGAGGACCAGGTGCGCAACTACGATCTCGACGGTCTGATGTGGTGTAACGAGCGCAACTCGCCGCTCGACACGCTGATCCAGGGCAATGCTCCCGGCGATTTTTCTCCCGCTGCCCGCCATGAAGCGGTGGAGCGCGGCATCGATGTCGAGGCCTGCCGTCGGGCGCTGACCAACCTCTACGATTTCATGCAGGACGCGAAAGCCGGAAAGGAGTTCGCCGACGGCGCCTTCGTCACCTTCATCCGCACGCTGTTTGCCAATCCGGAGGCGCTGATCTGGGAGAAGTTCTGGCTGGAGCGCAACAAGGATCTCGATCGCGAGATCTATGGCATGGTCAAGTGGTGCAAGCCTGAGCTGTCGTTTGGTCTCAACGTCTGGAACCGCAACCATTTCAACCTGTTCCGCAAGGCCCAGTGGCCATGGGACGAGCAGCCGATGTATGCCGACTGGGTCAAGCCGATCACCTACCAGCATCAGGCCGGCGAGGTCTTTGCCAAGGAACTCGGCTTCTTCCAGAAGACCATCCTGCGGGATTTCTCGCCGGATGAAGCGACTGCGGTGCTCTATCGCCTGCTCGGCCTCAACGAGGCGCCGTTCGCCTCGGTGATCCAGCAGGGCATGGATCCCGACACCTACGTGTTCGGCCAGTGTGCCGATGCAGTCAAAGGCGTCAACGGCAAAGCCGACGTCTACATGGGGATCGGCATCGATGCGCCGCGCACCCGCGCCGACCAGGCCAAGTGCACGCCGGACATTGCCTACCGTTCGGTGATGGCAACCTATCGTGCCGGCGGCAAGGGCGTCGTGCTGGCTCCCAATTATGCCAGCATGAACCTGACCACGCTCGATGGCGTCGCCCGGGCCCTCACAGAACTGGGTCTGAAATGAGCGCAGCCGGCTATGACCTGATGATCCGCGGCGCAGAGGTGCTGACCCTTCAAGGGTTGGCGCGTCTCGACGTTGCGGTGTCCGGCGGGCGCATCGCGGCCCTTTTGTCTCCGGGCGAGGGGAGTGCGGACACGACCATCGATGCGACCGGCCAGCATCTGCTGCCGGGTGCGATCGACATCCATTGCCATATCCGCGCCCCGGCTTTTCCGCATCGCGGCACGGTCGAGAGCGAAACCCGGGCAGCAGCAGCCGGCGGGATCACCACGCTTTTCGAAATGCCGATCAGCAAGCCCTGCTGCAACAGCGCGGAACGCGTGATCATTCGCCGCGACCACTTTGCCGAACATGCGCTGGTGAATTTCGGCCTCTATGCCGCGCCGGGCTCCTTGGCAGACGCCGATCTGAAGGCGATGGTCGACAGTGGCATCGTTGCGTTCAAGGTGTTCACCACGCCGATGCCGAAGGGCCGCGAAGACGAGTTTGCCGGGCTGGCCTATCCCGACGAGGCGGACCAGCTGATGGTTCTGCAGGCCGCGGCAAAAACCGATCTGCCGGTGGTCGTGCATGCCGAGAGCGCCGAACTGCTGGCGCATTTCGAGGCGAAGGCCGCGTTGCTTGATCAATCGCTCGCCACCACCCACAATGCCGCGCGACCACCGATCTGCGAATCCGTGGCCGTAGCCAAGCTCCTGGCGATGAATATCATCGCAAAAGCCAAGCTGCATATCGCCCATGTTACCAGCGCAGAAACAGTCGACGTGCTGCGTCACTTCGCCGGCACGTCCGATTTTTCCGCCGAGACCTGCCCGCATTACCTGATCCGCACCGTCGAGGACGTGCAAACGGCCGGCGTGTTTGCCAAGATCAACCCGCCGGTGCGTGACGCAAGGCACCAGGCAGCCCTCTGGCAGGCGATTTCCGACGGGGTGATCACCCATGTCACGACCGATCATGCCTCGTTTTCCCATGCGGAAAAATATGCTTCGAAAGACCATTTCATCGCTTCGCCGGCGGGTGCGCCGGGGCTGGAAATTCTCGTGCCGATGATGCTGAACGCGGTGGCAGAAGGACGGGTCGATCTGGCCCAGGCCGTGGAACTGATCAGCACCAATGGCGCCAAGCGGTTCGGCCTAGCGCAGAGCAAGGGACAGATCGCTGTCGGCTTCGACGCCGATCTCATGCTGGTCGATCTGGCCGCAGAAACCAAAGTCAATGGTCCGGATCTGTTCACCCATGCCCGCGAGGTTGCCCAACTCTATCAGGGCATGCGCTTTACGGGCCGCGTCACCGGCACCATTGTCGCCGGCAGATTGGTTTTCCGGCATGGGACCATCGACGGCGTGCCGGGTTGGGGTCAGTATACGGTACCGGATGCAAGAACCGCTTCTGCCCACCCCGCATGATCAGCCCAGTTAAAAAAACGCCGCCAGAAGAGGGCATTGCATGACGACGATGATTGACGCACCGCAGATCACACCGCCGCTTGCCCCGATGCTGGTGGTGGAAAACCTGAAGACCAGCTTTTATGTGGGCGACGGCAAGGAAGTGACGGCCATCGACGGCGTCAGCTTTTCAGCCAATGCCAACGAAACGCTGGCGATCGTCGGCGAGTCCGGTTCGGGAAAATCGGTGACCTCGTTGTCGATCATGAAGCTGCTTCCCAAGGGCATCGGCCGGATCTCGGCCGGCTCGATCATGCTGGGCGACCTGGATCTGGTGACGGCGACGGATGCGGACATGCGCAAGGTGCGTGGCAAGCGCGTCAGCATGATTTTTCAGGAGCCGATGACCAGTCTCAACCCGGTGCACACCATCGGCCGGCAGATCGCCGAGGTGGTGCGCGAACACGAAAACCTGTCGAAGGCCGAGGCACACCAGCGCGCCATCGAGATGCTGGAACTGGTCGGCATTCCCGAACCGAAGCGCCGCGCCGACAGCTATCCGCACCAGATGTCGGGCGGCATGCGCCAGCGCGGCATGATCGCCATGGCGCTCGCCTGCAAGCCCGGCCTGCTGATTGCCGACGAGCCAACCACAGCGCTCGACGTCACCATCCAGGCGCAGATCCTGGATCTGATGCGCAGGCTTCAGAAACAGCTGGGCATGGCGATCGTCTTCATCACCCATGATCTCGGTGTGGTCGCGGAATTGGCCGACCGGGTGATCGTGATGTATGCCGGCCAGGTGGTCGAAAGCGGCACGGTGCAGCAGATCTTTTCGCAGCCGCTGATGCCCTATACCGCCGGACTGATGCGCTCGATCCCGCAGATCTCACCGGATGAGGTCAAGCAGAAGCTCTACGCCATTCCCGGCCATGTGCCGTTGCTCACCCGGCTGCCGTCGGGCTGCCGGTTCAGGACACGCTGCGAATATGCGACCGCCGCCTGTGCCGCCGACGAGCCGCCGCTCGAAACCGTCGCGGATGGCCGCTCGGTGCGCTGCATCCGCTGGCGCGAGCTCGACCTGACAATGAGGAAGCCCGCCTGATGGACCAGATGCCGCAAAAACCGCATCGCCCCGAACTGCTTCGCGTCACTGGGCTGCACAAGCACTTTCCGATCCGCGGCGGCGTCCTCAACCGCGTCGTCAATGCCGTGCAAGCGGTCAACGACGTGACCTTCTCGATCCGCAAGGGCGAGGTGGTCGGGCTGGTCGGAGAATCCGGCTCGGGCAAAACGACCGTTGGCCGTACCGTTTTGCGGCTTGAGGAAGCCAGCTCCGGCAAGGTCGAGTTCGATGGCATCGATATCGGCAAGCTGCCGCCGCCGCAGATGCGAACATTCCGCCGGCGGATGCAGATCGTCTTCCAGGATCCCTATGCCAGCCTCAATCCGCGCGAAAAAGTGCGCACCATGCTGATGCACACGCTCGGCCTTCACGCCATCGGCCAGCCGTCGGAGCGGGAGGAGCGGGCGGTCGAGCTGCTGGAGCAGGTGGGCCTGTCGGCCGACTATATTGAGCGCTTTCCGCACGAGTTCTCCGGCGGGCAGCGCCAGCGCATCGGCATCGCGCGGGCCTTGGCCGTGCAGCCGGAATTCATCGTCGCCGACGAGCCGGTCTCCGCGCTTGACGTGTCGATCCAGGCGCAGATCATCAACCTGCTCGACGAGTTGCGCTTCAAGTTCAACCTCACCATGCTGTTCATCGCGCACGACCTGGCGGTGGTCGAGCATATCAGCGACCGGGTGATCGTGATGTATCTCGGCCGCGTCATGGAAGTGGCGCCGACCCGAAAGCTCTATTCCAATCCCAGCCATCCCTATACCCAGGCGCTGTTGTCGGCGATGCCGAGCACGGATCTTGCCGCAAAGCGCGAGCGGATCCTGCTGAAGGGGGATATCCCGAGCCCGATTAATCCGCCGTCCGGCTGCGTTTTCCGCACCCGCTGTCCGGTGGCTTTCGAGGCCTGTGCGCAGGTCGTGCCGCCGCCGGTGGAAATCTCGCCGGGGCATTTCAGCGCCTGCCTGCGCAATTAAGGCTGTGCCCTCAATTTATGAGGCCCAGGTCCGCCATCAGTCGCTCCCTAAGCGCCGAGGTTGCAGCACCGGTGCGCGGCCTTGGCCGCGGCAGGTCGACCTTCGTCACCGACTTGATCTCGCCAGGATGGGGTTTTGTTTTTCAGTGGCGTGGCCCCTGCCAGGCGATTGCAGACGGGAGGCCAGGTGCCACTTGCCTTTGACGTTTCAGCGGGCATTTCTTCCAAGGGCTTGCCGGAAAATAGCATGGTGTCCTGTGCAGCCGGATCATAAAGCCGCTAAGAAATGTCATTGCCGCTAGGCCAACAGGGGAAGCTGATGAATTTGAAAATCGTTGCGGGGCTGATTGCGTCCACACTTATAGGGCTCGCGGCTCCCGCCCAGGCTGAGGCCGTCAAGATCGGCAGCAAGAACTTCACCGAGCAGTTCGTCGTTGCCGAAATCTATGCGCAGGCGCTGGAAAAAGCGGGCGTGGAAGTCGAGCGGCGGCTCAACCTCGGTGCAACTCTGGTTGCCCACACGGCGCTCACCACTGGCGAAATCGATCTCTACCCGGAATATACGGGAACGGCGCTCGCTGCCGTCGTCAAGGGCGATCTGTCAGGCAGCGCCGAGAAGATCTACGGCGAGGTCAAGGATTACTACGAGAAGAACCTCAAGCTGACGCTGCTCGATCCGACCAAGATCAACAACGGCTATGCGATCATCACGCTTCCGGAAACGGCCGAGAAGTACAAGCTGAAGACACTGTCGGATCTGGGTCCGGTTTCCAAGGATCTCACCTTCGGCGCCGAGGCCGGTTTCGGCGATCGCAAGGACGGGTTGCCTGGCCTGAAGCAGGTCTACGGAATCCAGTTCAAGGAATTCAAGATTTTCGCCAAGCTCGGTATTCGCTACAGCGCACTGACCAGCAAGGATCTCGATGTCTCCTATGGTTTTGCGACCGACTGGCAGATCGCCGAGAACAAGCTTGTCGTGCTTGCGGACGACAAGAACCTCTTCCCGCCCTACTATCTCGTGCCGGTCGTTCGTCAGGACGCGCTTGCCAAGAACCCCAAGATCGCCGAGGTGCTGAACAGGATCAGCCCGCTTCTCAACAATGAGAACATGCGCGGGCTGAATGCCAAGGTCGATCGTGACAAGGAAGAGCCCGCCGATGTCGCGGCGGAGTTCCTGAAGTCGCAGGGCCTCTGACAGGCTGTCGAAAGGCGCTATCGCGCCCTATGTGATAAGCATGCGACGGAGCCACAAGCTCCGCCGCATTTTTGATGTGCCGATCAGGATACTTGCCGAGAGAGCTACGACCGTTTGAAGTGGGCCCCCAAACATATTCCGGAAATCGCGCTCGCCGTCTGGCAGCATCTGGTGCTTTCGATCTCGGCGGTTCTGATCGGCCTCGCCATCGCGCTGGTCATCGGCATCTTCTGCGCGCGACGACCGAGGGTCTATGCGGTGGCGCTGACGATCGCCAACGTCATCTTCGTCATCCCCAGCCTTGCGCTGTTTGCACTTTTGATCCCGCTGGTCGGTCTCGGCATGGAGCCGGCGCTGATCGGCCTGTCGTCCTACTGCCTGCTGATCCTGCTCCGCAATATCGTGACGGGACTTCGCGGCGTCTCCGCCGATGTGCTCGATGCAGCCGACGGCATGGGGTACAGCCGCTGGCAGCGCCTCTTCCGGATCGAACTGCCACTGGCGGCGCCGCTGATCCTTTCGGGCGCCCGGATCGCACTGGTGACGACGATCGGGATCGCGACGGTTGCGGCCTTTATCGACGGCGGCGGCCTGGGCGTGATCATCCTGATCGGCATCGACCAGGAGTACCCGGAAAAGATCCTGGTCGGCGGTATCCTGACGGCTTTGCTCGCCATCGGCTTCGACCTGGCGCTCAGCTGGGCCGAACGTGCCCTGATCCGGTGGCAGTGAGGATGGGAGCATGCTGAACAAGGCCCTTTCCTGGATCGCCGAGCATCCCGACACGTTCCTTCGGGCGCTTGGGCAGCATTTGCTGATGTCCGGCATTTCGCTTGCCATTGCGCTCCTGATCGCCCTGCCGCTTGCGGTCGCGATCGTCAATCATGGTCGCTTCGCCTTCAGCGTCATCAGCACGATCAATGCGCTTCGGACGATCCCGAGCCTTGCGATCCTTGCCATCATGATGCCGCTGCTCGGGATCGGGCTGATGCCGTCGATCGTGGCACTCACCGTGCTGGCACTGCCGCCCATCCTGCTCAATGCCTATGTGGGACTGCGGGATGTGGATGCCGATGCGGTCGAGGCGGCAATCGGCATGGGCATGAGCCGCAGCCAGGTGCTGCGCAAGATCCGCATTCCGCTCGCAGCGCCTGCCATGTTTGCCGGCGCCAGAACCGCTGCGGTCCAGGTGCTGGCCGGGGCAACGCTCGCGCCCTTCATCGGCGGCGGGGGGCTCGGCGATTTCATTGCCGGCGGCATCAGCATGATGGACATGTCGCGCCTGCTGGTCGGGGCGGTGCCGATTGCCATCCTGGCGCTTGGCACGGAGTTCAGCCTCGGCTTCATCGAAAAGCGACTGTTTGCAGAAAGATCGCCCGCATGATCCGCATGGAGAACGTCACCAAGCGCTATGCCGAAAACGCGCCCCCTTCGGTCGACGATCTGACGCTCGACGTGGCGGAAGGATCGACCGTCGCGCTGATTGGCCCGTCCGGCTGCGGCAAGACCACGACCATGCGGATGATCAATCGGCTGATCGAGCCGACAGAAGGGCGTATCTTCGTCAACGGCGAGGATGTGATGCAGGCCGATCCGGTGCAGCTGCGCCGCCATATCGGCTATGTGATCCAGAACGTCGGCCTGTTTCCGCACATGACGATTGCGGAAAACATTGCCGCCGTGCCGAACCTGCTGGGCTGGGACAAGTCCCGCATCGCGACCCGTACGGCGGAACTGCTGGATCTCGTCGGCCTTGACCCGGACGAAATGCTGAACCGGTACCCGCGCCAGCTGTCCGGCGGGCAGAGGCAGCGCATCGGCGTTGCCCGCGCGCTGGCGGCAGATCCGGCCGTGCTTCTGATGGACGAACCCTTCGGTGCGATCGACCCGATCGCCCGCGCAAGGCTGCAGGACGAATTCCGGCAGATCCTCAGCCGGGTGCGCAAGACGGTGGTTCTCGTCACGCATGACCTGGACGAGGCGATCCGGCTGGGCGATCGCATCGCCATCATGAAGGCAGGCAGGATCGTCCAGTACGACACGCCGGATGCCATCCTCTCCAAGCCGGTGGACGAGTTCGTCTCCAATTTCGTCGGCGTCGACCGCGCGATCAAGCGGCTCAGCCTGTTTACCGTCTCCGACGCAGCGCTTGCCGGGGTTCCGGACGCCAGTGCACCCCGTATTGCCGCGGGAGCGAATCTGCGCGACGCGCTCTCCATGATGGTGGCCGGCAATACCGATACCCTCGCCGTAACGGGCGTGGACGGAAGCGTCACCGGCCATCTGACCCGCGAAGCGGTATTTTCAATCTAGCCGAGGTTGCATCCCGATGATTTTGGGTTATTCGCTCACTCCCTTCGGCCACCATCCAGACGCGTGGCAGGATGCGCGCGACGGCCGCCACCTGGGGTTCGAGGAATTGCTTGCCCAGGTTCTCGCGGCAGACAGCGCCGGTTTCGCCTTTGTCCTGCTCGCTGATCGAATGGGACTTCGACCTTTGGACGACCTGTCTGCAACGGCCGTGCCCTTCGAGCCCACGCTGCTGGCTTCCTCCCTGGCGACCAAGGCCACCCGGATCGGCTTCATCGCAGCTGCCTCCACCCTGCAGCACGAGCCCTATAACCTCGCCCGTCGCTTTGCCTCCCTCGATCTGATCGGTAAAGGCCGGTCCGGCTGGCTGGCCTTGACGTCGAGCGGCGATCAGGACCGGGAGAGCGAATACCTCGATCTGGTCACCGCGCTCTGGGACAGTTTCGAGGATGGCGCCTTCCTGTACGACAAGGCGGTTGGCCGCTTCTTCGATCCGGAGAAAATGCATGTCGCCCATCACACGGGAACTCATTTTTCGGTGCGTGGACCGCTCAACGTCAACCGCTCGCCGCAGGGCAGGCCGGTGATTGCGCAGATGCTGAACGAAGGCGATAACGCGCTCGCTCTCCGCTCAGGCGAACTCCTCCTCGTCCAGGCATCCACGATGGAGCAGGTGATCGGGATCGCGCAGGAGGCGGCAAAAGCCCTGAAAGCCACCGGCAGGGCATCAGCCGATGCCCGGCTGGTCGCCAACATCGTGCCGGTCGTCGGGGCAAGCCTGCAGGCTGCCGAGGAGGCGAGCGAGGCGCTGCGTTTTTCGACGCAACACAGCACGGCGCAGCCTCTGCGCGCTTTGAGGATCGTCGGCACAGCGCGAATGATCGCCGACCAGCTTCAGGATCTGGCCGACGCCGCTCACCTCGACGGCTTCACGATCCTTTCGCCGACGCTTGCCATGGGCACCCGATTTCTGGACGGCGTGGTGCCCGAGCTTAAGCGGCGCGGCCTGATCGGCGGCAAGACTGGACACACTCTTCGAGACAGGCTCGGACTGACGCATCCCAAACATCCTGCCAGTGCAAGAGAGGAGCGTAAGCCATGACTGATCGTCAGATGAAGCTTGGCGCCTTCCTGATGGCGGGCGGTCATCATATTGCCGCCTGGCGGCATCCGGACGCCTATGCTGAGGCGGGCAGCGATATCGGTCACTTTATCGGCCTGGCGCAGATCGCCGAGCGCGGTAAGTTCGACATGATCTTTGTGGAGGATGCGGCTGCCATTCGCGAGCGCAATCCGGATCTTGCAAGCCAGGCCGCGCGATCGACTGCGCTTGAGCCGCTCAGCCTGCTGGCCGCGTTTGCCGTCAACACGACCCATATCGGGCTCGTGGCAACGGCTTCGACCAGCTACACCGAGCCTTACGGGCTTGCCCGCAGTTTCGCAGCGCTCGACCAGCTGAGCGGTGGTCGCGCCGGCTGGAACCTCGTGACATCCGCAAGCGAGCTCGAGGCGGAGAATTTTGCCTCCAGTGGCCTGCGTCCGCATTCCCAGCGCTACGAGCGCGCCGAGGAATTTGCCGATGCGGCACTGGCACTGTGGGACAGCGTCGGCGAGCATGCCCACCTGCCGCCTGATGGAAACGCTTTCGCGGATCGGTCGAAGCTTAATCCCGTTCACCGGCACGGTACGCATTTTACGGTCGACGGCATTCTGGAAAGCCAGCGCTCGCCGCAGGGACGGCCGATCATGGTGCAGGCCGGCGCATCGGACGTGGGCAAGGATCTGGCGGCGCGCACGGCTGACGTGGTGTTTGCAGCATCGCAGACGAAATCGGAGGCGAAGGCCTATTACGCCGACGTAAAATCGCGGCTTGCCAAATTTGGCCGGGCTCAGGACGACCTCAAGGTCATGCCGGGGATCTCGCCGATCGTCGCTGCGACCGAGGACGAGGCAAAGGCGAAATACCGCGCCCTGCAGGATCTCATCCCCGATGCGGTCGGCGTGGCGCTACTTGCAAGCTATCTCAGCATCCAGGATCTTTCGGCCTATCCGCTCGACGGGCCCTTGCCCGAGATGCCGCCGACCAATCTGATCCAGAGCCGGCAACAGCTGATCATCGACCTCGGCAAGCGCGAAAACCTGTCGATCCGCGAACTGGCGCGGCACTTTGCCGGCGCCCGCGGGCATTGGCAGGTGGCCGGTACGCCTGCCCAGATCGCGGATGCCATGGAGGAGCGATTCCATGATGGTGCTGCCGACGGGTTCAACATCATGGCGCCGCTGTTTCCGTCGGGTCTCGAGGATTTCGTCACCCTGGTGGTGCCGGAGCTCCAGAGACGCGGGCTCTTCCGCACCGAATACGAAGGCAGGACGCTGCGGGCAAATCTCGGCGTTGCCGGGCTCACCAACCAGTGAAGCGAGACGATCATGAACCCGATCTATATCGACTATCTCAACGCCTTCGACATCGAGGCCCTCGACCTGACCAATGACGAGATCCTCGGCGCGATCGAGACCTCGCTCGGTGCGCAGGGCCGACAGGAAACGGTGATCGAGCCGCGCGTGCACCTGGAACCGGATGCGAGTTTCCATGGGCACTTCAACGTTCTGCGGGGTTATGTAGCGCCGCTTGGCCTTGCCGGCATCAAGGTCGTCGGCGACTTTGTCGACAACTACAAGCTCGGCTATCCCTCGGAATTTGGCGTGCTCAATCTCTTCGATCCGCGCACCGGCGTTCCGAAAGCCATCCTCGACGCGACCGCCATTACGGACATGCGCACCGGCGCGGTGACCGCGATGGGCGCCAAGCATCTCGCCCGCAAGGGATCCAAGGTGCTGGGTCATATCGGCGCGCGCGGCACGGCCTACTGGAACGTCCGGCTGCTCGATCATCTCTTCGATTTCGACGAGATCCGCGTGCATTCCCGCCGGCCGGAAAGCCGCGACGCCTTCGGCGCCAAGCTCGCGGCGGATCTCGGCAAGAAGATCACCGTGACCGACAACTGGCGCGACTGCGTCGAGGGTGCCGATATCGTCGTCGAGGCATCGCGGCTCGATGCCCCGCAACCGATGCTGAAAACGGAATGGATCAAGAAGGGCGCCTTCGTGGTGCCCTACGGAACGATGAGCGCCATCGAACTTTCGCTCACCGACATCATGGACAAGCTGGTGGTGGATGACTGGGGGCAGTGCAAGGGCGGCAAGTTCGGCTCGTTGCGGGCCCATGTGGAGGCGGGCAAGCTCTCGGAGCAGACGCTGCATGCAGAACTCGGCCAGATCGTCGCCGGTCTGAAGCCCGGTCGCGAACGGGACGATGAGACTATTCTCCTGTGGCATCGCGGCCTGTCGCTGAGCGATATCGCGCTGGGCTCGGCGCTTCTGGAAAAGGCCAAGGCTGCCAATCTCGGCCAGAGGCTGCGTTTCGCATGACCACGATCCGGCTGTCGGGTTCAGGCGTCACGATTTCGGATATCGCTGCGATCGCCCGGAGGCCGGTGCAGGTCTTGACCGACGAACGCGTGATGGCCCGGCTCGTGGAGGCGCGGCTGCTGCTGGAAAGGGTCGCCGCCTCGGGCGAGCCGATCTACGGTATGAATACCGGCCTTGGCGCCAACCTCAAGACAGCCGTTACCGACGAGTTTGCCGCCTTCCAGCTGCAACTGATCCGAGGTCGGGGCATGGCGGTGGGCGAACCGCTTTCCCGCGACGTGACCCGCGCGGTCATGGCGGCGCGGCTTGCCATGCTCTCCGTCGGCGGATCGGGCATATCACCTGGCGTGTTTGAGGCTCTGCTGGCGCTTATGAATGCCGGTATTCACCCGGTCATGCGTTCGATCGGTTCGATTGGTGCCGGCGACCTGGTGCTTCTGTCGGCCATGGCGCGGGTGCTGGTCGGGGAGGGCGAGGTGGAGTATCAGGGCGAGGTGCTGCCGGCTGCCGAGGCCTTGGCGCTGGCGGCGCTTCAGCCGGCGGTGCTGCAGCCGAAGGATGGGATTGCGCTTCTCAATGCCTCGGCGGTCTCGGGGGGTGAGGGCGCCCTCGTGCTGCACGACCTGAGGCAAATCTTCTATTGGCAGAGACAGGCGGCAGCGCTCAGCTTCGAAGGCATGGGCGGCAACCCGGCGATCCTTCAACCGTCCATCCAGGCAGCACGTCCTGCCCCCGGCCAGGTTGAGGAAGCCCGCGCGCTTGCGGATCTGCTGCAGGGATCCTCGCTCCACGACAGCAGGGCGGCGATCCAGGATCCGTTGAGCCTACGCTGTGTGCCGTCGATCCAGGGGGCTCTTGCCGATGCGCTGGAACGGGCCGAACGGGCGGTGGAACTTGAGCTCAATTCCGCGGCGGACAATCCGCTGGTCATGGTGGAGGACGGCCTCGTGCTGTCGACCGGCAATTTCCACACGCCGGCGCTTTCGCTTGCCTTTGAAAACCTCGGGCTGGCGCTTGCGCAGGCGGCGTCCGCCTCGGCTGCCCGGTTCATCCAGCTCACCGGCTCCAGCCGTAGCGGATTGCCGCGCTACCTGTCGCCGGTTGGTGGTCGATCCGCCGGCTTCGTGCCCATGCAGAAGACCGTCACAGCCCTGATGGCGTCGATCCGCCACAAGGCAAACCCCGTCATGCTGGATTTCCTGGCGGTGTCCGAAGGCGTGGAGGATCATGCGACACAGTCGTTGATGACCGTGCGCAAACTTGGTGAGATGCTGTCCCTCTGGCGCCTGCTTGTTGCCTGCGAGATGGTGGCGGCCGCCCAGGCCGTCGATCTGCGGGAAGGGCACGTGTGCGGATCAGGCACCCAGCGGGCCTACGATATGATCCGTGACGTGGTGCCAATGCTGAGCAACGATCGGCCGCTCGGAGAGGATGTCTCGTCGCTAGCCGCTCTTCTTGCAGAGAACGATCCGCCGGTTACCGGAGAGAGCCTCGCCTGAGACTACGTCCAAGACGGTTCACCGTGTTTGCGTTTTGGTGGCGGCCAGGATGGTCTCGGTGACGCGCTCGGCGATCGCTTTTGCATATTCGCTCACCTGTGGCAAGCCCATCAGTTCACCGAAGACGCCGCGCGCCAGGGGGCCTGCGATCAGCAGATCCGGTTGCGCATCGCCTTCGATGTTCAGCGCCTCGCCTTTTTGGTTGCAGGCCAGTCCGAGCCCGGTCGGATCCATCGTCAATCGCCCGGCCTCTGCCAGCTCCGACAACCAGGGCTGGCTTCTGAGAATTCCGCCATGGGCCGGCCCGGTGGTGATGACAACGGCGTCGAAATCGAGCGTTTGCGGTGCTCGCCCGCGGCGGCGGATGTTGACCTTTATGCTTTCGCCGTCACGTCGTGCGGAGAGGATCTGGCCCGAGGCAATCTCCAGGCGTCCGTCTGCGATCGCAGTGTCCAGCACTTGTTCCACCTGCGGTGCGATGCGGAAGCGGTGCACATCCCAGAACACCCGCAGATGCCGTATCAGCCGCCTTCTTTCCACGGTCGTCAGTCCCTGCCAGATCGAACGCGCCTGCGCGCGCATCTGATCGAGGACGGCGTGCCAGGAAAGTCCGTCTGCCTCGGCGGCGCGGATGGCCGCCCGCACTGCCTTCAGCAGATCCACTGCCGTCTGCGGCGGCGACGAGACGAAGTCGCCGTATGGCTCCTGCGCGACATCCGTGTGTCCGCGCGAGCGAAGGCCGCGGCGGGAGACGGCCAGAATTTTGCCAACATGTCCGCGCTCTCCCAACGAGGCGATGACGTCGGCAGCCGTCAGACCGTTGCCGACGACCAATACAGTGTCTTCTGGCCGGAGCGGGTCCAGCGCGTCGGGCTTGGTCGCATCGGCGATATAGCGCGGGTGCCCGCGAAGGGCGGTGGAAAGGCTTCCTGGCGCGCGCGGGGCAGGGTGGGTCGCGGCAATCACCAGAATATCGGCCGTAAAGCGGTTCCCGGCCTCGACTTCCAGCTGCCAGCCTGCAGCCGTTCTCATGACATGAGCCACCCGCGACCGGACATGGCTGATGCGCCCTGCGTCCAGGAAGGGTTTAAGCTGCGAGAAGACATAATCACCAAAGACCCCGCGCCTGGGGAAGGTGCTCCCATCCGGGCGACGGGCCTCCGGATCAAGTGCCGGTCCGCCATCCGCGTCAAGCCAGCGGGCAAAATGCTCTTGATCTTCCGGATGAATGCTCATGCGGGTCGCCGGCACATTGATGCGGTGGGCCGGATCGGCCGTATCGTAGGCGAGACCCTTGCCCAGCGCGTCGCGCGGCTCGAAGACGAGGATGGCTGCGTGATCCACGGCAGGGCACCGCGCCAGATGATAGGCCACTGCCGCGCCGGTGAAGCCGCCGCCAATGATGGCGACCGTCAGCAGATGGTGGCGATGCGGCAAGGCGGCAGTCTTCATGTCGGCCACAGGGCATGTCCTTCTTAGCAGTGAAGCTGCGGGATCTGTGCCCTGAAGGCAGAGATATCGCTTTGTCAGTGACATCGCCCTGAAAGACAACATCTTCAAGACATTTCTGTCGGGACTAGCTCCGATAACGCCGTGATGTTCGCGGGCGATAGCTGTGGACACGACCGCCCGGCGATATCATGACCTCACTTTGCGCTGTATTCCGAACGCCGTTTCAAAGGACAAGGATTTACAATGAAAATTTTCAGGCTTGCGATCATCCTCGTGGTCGCCATCGTCGTGGTGGGCGGCTTTCGCTGGTATCGCTACGTCTCCAATACCGAAAGCCCCTATGATGAAGTCGGGATCGAGCTGAACAGCCGCCTGCCTCAGCCGCTGCGCAAGTGGGGTTGTGACCGGCTGCACGCGACGTTTGCCAACACGCTGCCGCCCTACGGTTGCCAGTCGGACGCGGACAGTGGTTCCTGGCTCTAGCAGGCAGGCCTGAGCTCCGGAGGATCATTCCGGAGCTTGGCTCACGCCAGAACGGCTGCCTCAACAGCTGCGCCGATGAAGGCCAGTCTCGCCGTTTCGACAGAGGCTGTCCCGCCGACAGCCATGCTGCACAGCCGTTTTGCCTCGTCGTAGTGTGGGCCGTGTTCGGCGGGCCAACGGTTGTTGAGGGCTTCGAAGGCTTCTCCGGGGCCTTGAATGGCGTCAGAGATGCCCGTGCCGATCCGGACGGATACGGCCTTGGTCCAGTAAATGGACATGGTGCTCCTTGATGGTTGGTGTCAGGGTCATTCGGGCTGGTCGTCGCGGCAATGGCTGCGACGCACCGTGTGCGAGACCCGCATGGTCAGGCCTAAGCATCTCACGGTGCTATCGTTCCATTCTAACTTCGCACCGACCAAGGCGCCAGAGCGGGGGCTGCGATTCGCGTTGTAACTTTGGCCGTGCCGCCCCACATCTTCAGCATGACAAAGATACCGACCTTCGACCATCCCATCGCGATCTCTGCGACCGATATCGATCATATGGGTCACGTCAACAATACGGTGTACCTGCAATGGGTGCAGGACGCGGTCGTGCAGTACTGGCAACAGGTCTCGCCGCCCGGCGTTCAGGACGGGATCCTCTGGGTCGCACTCCAGCACCAGATCACCTATCGGATGCCGCTGTTTCTCGGAGACACGGTTTCGGCGCTGGTCACGGCCACGGGAACGCGCGGATCCCGGGCATCTTTTACGACCGTGATCAAACGCGGTGTCGATGTGGCGGCAGAAGTCCAAAGCTCATGGTGCTGCGTGGACGCAACCACAAGGCGACCGCGCCGGATCGCTGACGAGGTTGCCCGGATCTTTCTGCCGCCAGCGCCGCACCAGGGTGAGACACAGGCGGCGACCGGTTCACGCTAGGGGTGTTACGGCCGTCGGCTCATTCGACCGGGTTTGACGGGAAATGCGGCAGCACGTGTGACGCCAGCTCGTCAAGGACGTCCGGGAACGGACGCTGAAGCGGTTTGGGGTTCAGGGCGATATGGTTGACGCCTTCGTCCCGCTGACGCTTCAACAGGTCGATTAAGGCATTCCGGCCAAGCCGCATATAATATCCCATGATCTTCATCGGTTCATCCGGATCGGCGGCAAGGTCGAACATTGCGCCGTAGCCATAGGGCTTGAAGGGCATGCCTGCTCCCGCGTCGCGCCAGGTCTGCACGATCCCCGCCAGCCGCCGATGATCGCTCATGTGCCAGATCCAGCCGTCGGTGTTTTCGGCAAGCCAGTCCATCGACTGCCCTGCACGACCGATTGCGAGAATCGGCAGCCGACCGCCAACAGGCTTTGGCAGAAGGTCGAGATTGCCCTGAAGGACACCGTAGTGTTTCGAGGCCAATCGTGGGAACGCGGTTTCGGTTGCGGCGCGTATGACGCCAAGCGCATCCCTGTAGCGCTCGGCGCGCGTGTCGATGTCGCTGCCAAAGGCCGCATATTCGGAAGGGCGATCGCCGGTGGAGAGGCCGAGCAGGAAGCGACCGTTCGTCAAAAGGTCGGCACTGGTTGCCTGCTTGGCAACGGCAATCGGGTCGCGCAGTGGCAGGACGATGCCTGCCGTACCGATGGCAATAGACGTTGTCTGTGCTGCGATCCAGCCGGCGTAGACCATGGGATCGACCAGTTGCCCGAGGTCTCCGAAATGCGGATCATAGAAGGGGACATCCCGCAGCCAGAGCGCTGCAAAGCCTGCCGTATCCACCTGACGCACCATGTCGGCGTGATTTTCCAGTGTCGGCGAGGGCGTATTCGGATAGGCTTCGAGCGGAGCGATGAACCCCAGCGTGAGCGATCCGGGCTTAAAGACACGTGCATAGGCGGGATGACGGGCTAGATCCGGAGCAAGCTGGGTCATCGGGATGCGCCGCCCGTCGGGCCGTAGAGCCGGCCGGTCAAATCAAACATGCTGAAATCCTTGTTCTTTGATAGTGGGCTGGTCAGTCAGCCGTCTTCAGCGCGTCCAGGATTTGATAGGCAGCGGCGACGCGATCCTCGTTCGGATAGTTTTTGTTGGCGAGGATGACGATGCCCAGCTTCTGCTGCGGAATGAAGGCGGTATAGGCACCGAAGCCGTTGGTGGAGCCCGTCTTGTTAATCCAGACATCCTCGCGCGGCTTCATCGGAGGCTGAATTTCAGAGGCTGGAAGCGTCTTCAGCATGGTATTGGCGTTGTTGTCCTTCAGCGTCGCGAGTGTGGCCGGGTAGGGATACTGCTCCCAGATAAGATCCTGCGTCATGGCACCGACGCTGAAATATCCCGTGTGGGTGTTGGTGAGCGCCTGCTGGAGCTTTGCCTCCAGCGTGACCAGTCCCATGTTGGCCTCGATGAAGCGGATCATGTCGGTCGCCGTCGATTTGGCGCCATAGGCTTCGGACGAGAGAAGGCCGGGCGACAAGCGGGCAGGTTCGCCCGTTTTCTTGTAGCCCTGCGCATAATCGGAAGTTCTTGAGGCTGGCACGGTGTAGAATGTGCTCGTCAGTCCAAGTTCTTGAAACAGCGTGTCTTCCACCGCGGTTTCGAAGCTCTGGTGCATGGCCTTTGCGGTGATATAGCCGAGCATCCCGATGCTTGGATTGGCGTAGGTCCTTTGCGTGCCGGCCGCATAGGAGGGCTTCCAGGCTTGAAGATATCCCATCAGCTGCTTTTCGGTCTGGACCTCATCGGGCACCTGAAGCGGGAAGCCGCCGGCGGTGTGGGTGCCGAGGTTCAGCAGCGCGACATCGCCGAACGGCCGGCCTTTCATCGCGGGAAGGTATTGGCTCGCCTTGTCGGACAGCGAGAGCTGCCCGACCGTTTCGGCGTAGGCAGCCAGCGTCACGGTGAACGTCTTGCTGATCGACCCCAGTTCGAACAGCGTGGTTGGCGCGACGGGCTTGCCCGTCTCCTTCGACGCGAGACCGTAATTGAAGACGTGATTTTCCCCATCGACGCTGATGGCAAGGGCGAGACCGGGAATGCCGTTCTTTTCCATGATCGGCTTTATGGCCGCATCGGCAATGGTCTTCAACCTGGCGGCGTCAGCTGCAAAGACGTTTGTGACGGCGCCTGTCGAGATCAAGCTGGCCAGTGCCATCGTCAGGTAATTCCGGTTCATTTCAATGTTCTCCCAGTCTGCGCAGGCGTGTCTCGCCCTCACACCTAGGGATCAAAGCCGCTACAAAAGAGGCAGCGCGCTGCGAATATAATTCCCGAGCGCGCTAGCGATCGAGGACGGCCGGATCTCTGCAAATTCCACGGCGATGCCGATCGTGGGAAGGGCAGGCAGTCCTGACCCGACGACGTGGAGGTCCGGCGGCACGGCTGTTTTCGTGAGGACGCTGATGGCCTGGCCGGAGCGGGCGATTGCAATGAGGCCAGCGAGGCTGTTGCTCGCGAAGGCGACCCGGTAGCGGCGATTGGTTGCCTGCATGGCATCGCAGGCTGCCCGGTAGTCGAGGCTTGTGGGCGCCGACAGCGCCAACGGAAGAACGGTGTGAGTGAGGACGTCAGGCTCCGGCGCGTCCGCCACCCACACAAAGCTCTCCTTGCGGATGATGTCAGGGCTATCGAGATCCGGGATCGACACGAGGCCCATGTCGATCTGCCGGCGGTGCAGCAGGGGGCGCAGCTCGGTGGTCGGCGCACATACCATCCGCAACTCCACGTCGGGATGGAGGGCGCAGAAACCCCGAAGCAGATCGGGCAGGAAGGCAATCGAATAATCTTCCGGACAGCCGAGGCTGACCGACCCCTTCAAGGCCGTTCCTCCCATGTCCGCCAGGATTTCATCGTGCTGGGCGAGGATCGCTTCCGCATGAACCAGCAGCTTTTCGCCGGCGGCCGTCAACCGCACGCCGGAGCCGCTGCGGTGCAAGAGAGCATGGCCGATCGCATCCTCCAGGCGCTGCATCTGCATGCTGAGCGCCGACTGGGTGCGGCCGACCTGCAGCGACGCAATGCTGATCGAGCCGGCCCGCGCGACGACGACAAAATTTCTGAGCAGTGCAAGGTCAAGGGTACGCATGGATATAAGGCTTATTGATATCCGGATGAAGCAATATCAATTTGGCTTCAGTGGCAAGGGCCGGTACGTTCGTCTCACACTCTTTGCGAGGATGGTCTCATGTCACTCAATGCCGATCCGGCTTTCTGGGAACCCGCACGCAAGCATCTGACCCGCTATGGACCGAGCTTCGAGCAGGTCATCATCGAGCGGGCCGAAGGCAGCTTTGTCTATGATGCCGATGGCCGCGCCATCCTCGACTTCACCTCCGGGCAGATGAGTGCACTGCTTGGCCATACCCATCCGGACATCGTGGCGACGGTCGACCGGCAGATGCGGTCGGTGGCGCATCTGTTCAGCGGTATGCTCTCCCGGCCGGTCGTTGAACTAGCCTCCCGGCTTGCCGCTCTGGCTCCCGGTCTCGAGCGGGTCCAGTTGCTGACAACGGGAGCGGAGTCCAACGAGGCCGCCATCCGCATGGCAAAGCTGGTCACCGGCGGACATGAGATTGTTGCCTTTGCGCAAAGCTGGCACGGCATGACGGGTGGGGCGGCATCGGCGACCTACAGCGCCGGGAGAAAGGGTTATGGCCCGGCGTCTGTGGGTTCGTTCGTCATTCCGGCGCCCAATTCCTACCGCCCGCGTTTTGCAAATGCCGATGGATCCAACGACTGGCAGACGGAACTCGATGACGCGTTTTTGCTGATCGACCAGCAGTCGACCGGAAATCTCGCCGCCTTCATCGCCGAGCCGATCCTGTCGAGCGGGGGCATTCTGGAGCTGCCGCCCGGCTATCTTGCGGCGCTGAAGCGCAAGTGTGAAGACCGCGGCATGTTGCTCATCCTGGACGAGGCGCAGACGGGGGTTGGCCGAACCGGGCATATGTTCGCGTTTCAGCGCGATGGCGTGACGCCGGATATCATGACGCTTTCGAAGACCCTGGGTGCAGGTCTTCCGCTTGCGGCCGTCATGACCTCAGAGGCGATCGAGCAGAAAGCCTTCGAAAGGGGCTTCCTGTTTTACACCACGCATGTTTCCGACCCGCTGCTGGCTGCCGTGGGCGTTACCGTGCTTGATGTCGTCGCGCGCGATGGCCTGGTGGAACAGGCGGTCGTTCGTGGCGAGAGGCTGCGCAAGGGCCTGGTGTCCCTGCAGCAAAAGTTCGAATGCGTCGGAGACGTTCGAGGACGCGGTCTTCTGCTCGGGCTCGAGGTGGTTGCGGACCGGCACACCAAGGCGCCCGGCTTCGAACTTGGAGCCCGGGTGATGGAAGAGGCCATGCACCGCGGTCTCAGCATGAATATCGTCAAGCTTCCCGGCATGGGCGGCGTCTTCAGGATCGCACCGCCGCTGACGGTCTCGGACGCGGAAATCGATCAGGGCCTCGAGATCATGTCAGACGCGCTGCAGGCTGCGATCAGCAAGCAGGATGGCTGACGGACCCTCCTAACGCGACGGACAGGCCAGTGCCTCAGGTCACCGGCTGTTGTTCCAGGAGTGTCGCCAGCTTCGATCCCGGCCGCAGATGCAGTTTCTGCGGGCGGTATGTCGCTTTGGTGAAGGAGCGGGCAATCATCGCCGCTCCCATTCGCAGCGTATTGAAGGGAAGCTTCGACCGGGTCGACTGGGCCACGAGCGACAAGCCGTTCCGACGCAGGGTAGAGGCTGCATCGACCGCCTTCCCATTCGCCAGTATGCCGCCGTAAACCAGCATCATTCCCGGCATGTTGTCGAAGCTGCCGGTCAGCTCGACGACCTCCCTGCGGGGATCGACCTTGTCTTTCGCGAAGGTGTCATAGATCGGGCCGGAATAGAGAGGGCGTGTGTGCGTCATCACGACCGCATCCACGATCGCCGCCTTATAGGCAGGATCGTCCATCATCATGGTCCAGATCAGATCCGTGCCCCAGCCGGTGAAATGCTGCTCGAACATCGGCAGCAGACGCTTGAGGTAAGACGCCTTGATACAGCAGGCCATCGATTCCAGGAAATTCGTATACCGCAGCTCGAATTGCGGGATATTCAAAAGGATTGGCCAGGAGATGTAACTTGCCAGCGACATGGAGGGCTGAGCCATCGTCAGATCGTGCCGGGAGACGATGTCGAAAAGCCGGTTGATATCGCCCGTTCCGATGAGGATGTCGTCATCGGGAAGCATGATATACTCGTAATTGTCGAGCAATTCGGGTCGGGCCCGGAAGTGCCGGGCAATGCTGTCCCACTTGGTTCCCCGGTCGATCACGGTTTCGAGGTCGCCATCCTGGACGCGTGCTTCGTCTTTCCCGTAAGCATTGAGCTGGAGATCCCAGGTTCTTTCGCAGCTGGAATCTGCAATCCACGTCTTGTGGAGGGAGTTGTCGCCCACCCGCCCAAGAACAAGAAACCGTCGTGCCGCTTTCGTGCTTTCACTCATCTCTGATCTCATGCTCCATCACGTTCGTGGAGACCCGGTCCCGTTCTAACTCCAGGCGATCCCGCAATGGAGTATCCGCTGACCTGTCGGTTCATTAAGCGTGTCGCGATCTTTCAGATTCGCTCTTTACGCCTTATGTTTCTGTTTTATCGCATGTCGTTGACACATCAAAAGATCGGCGGCCCATCCCTGTCGAGAAGCGGCCAGGATCTGTCCTTCTCCGATATGGTCGTCACCGCGATCGGCAGTTCGATACCGAGAAGCGGGTCGTCGTATCGCACGCCGCCTTCCGCCTGTGGCGTATAGGGCGCAGAGACCGGGTAGATGACTTCCACGTCGTCTGTCAGGGTCAGGAAGGCATGTGCAAAACCCGGCGGTACGTAAAGCTGCCGTCGATTGGATTGCGACAGTTCCACCATCTCGTGTTGGAGATAGGTGGGCGAGGCTCCCCTGAGATCGACAATGATGTCCAGAATAGTGCCGCGTATGCATCTCATCAGTTTGGCTTCTGCATGGGGTGCGCGCTGGTAATGCAGCCCACGCAGAGTTCCCTTTTCGGACGTCGCCGATGTGTTCGTCTGGACGTAGTTCGCGACAAGCCCGTGTGCCTCAAACTCATCCTTGCAATAGGCCCTTGCGAAGAAGCCGCGATCGTCACCTCGCTTCTCAAGGTCTATCGTGTAGGCACCCTTCAGCTTCGTTTCCTGAAAGATCATGTTACGCGAACTCGCCCGCCAGTTCAGCCGCCGGCGTTTCCACGCCAGAGGAAAAGGCGCTCTCCTGTTCCGCATACAGGCGGTCGATCAATCGTCCTTGCGGAACCTCGATGTCATCAAAGGTAATCGGCTTATCCTTGGCGATGAAGTGTTTGACTTTACCGCCGATCGCCAAGCCGATCGGGATCAGGTTTTCCAGCCGTATCGTCTCGATGTTTTCAAGCATGCCATAGACTTCATAGCCTCCAAGCTCATCGATAAAGTCGCCGGGCTGGAGATCCTTTTTCGCAAGCGCGATCACGCCGACACTCGGTCCGGCCTTCGGCGCGAGGGTCGCATCCTCGAATAGAACGGCGCGGGCGATCGAACCTGGCACTTCGAAATGGCATAGATGGTAGGGCGTGTAGAAGCAGTAGTAGGGGCCTGCTCCCATCTTGTAGTAATTCAGGAAATGCGCCTGACGCTCGTCTCCATCAATCTGTTTTGCCATAACAAAAATGCCGGGGCCGGGTCGCGCGCCCATCACGTAGTCGACGTAACCGGGGCCATCACCGATCCCATCCAGATATTCGCTGAAGCCCGAGATCGTCTCTTCCAGCGGAACCAGAGGCTTGTACGGATCGCCGCCCGAGAAATCGGGGCCGATCATGCCGCGTTTGGCAACCTTCATGCCAGTTCCATTGGCAATGACGGCCTGTTCGAACGAGATCTTGGTCCCATCGGCGAACGACGCCACCATGGCCGGCTGCAGACCCCACTTGGCGGCAAATGACGCCTGTGTCGTGGGGTTGCGGTAAGGATCGTAGAGGCCCTTCATGTTGCCACACAGGACAGCCTTCAGGCCAATTCCTTCCACGAACCGCACAAGGTTCATCTGCGCGCCGGGCTGGTCGCCATCGGCTGCGGTGTAGACAACGCCATTCTCCAACGCCTTGACGTTCAGAATGGGGCCGATCGTACCGTCCAGTTCGGCATTGACCAGGATGACGTGTTTGCGGCATTCGATCGCGTCGAGTACCGCATGTGCTGCAAACTCCATCGACCCTGTCGCCTCGACGATGGCGTCGAGACCTCTGGCATTCGCAAGCAGAGAGGGATCGGTGGTAGCCACCGGTATCGACGACGCAATTGCCGCATCGACCTCCGCCTGGGTTTCGCATCGGACCGGGGTCAAGCCGATTTCGCTGAACGCAGCCACAGCATTCTCGATGGTGCGGTTGGAAATCGCCGCCATCCGCATTCCGGGCGTGGACTTCTCGATCGTCCGGGTGATCGCCTTTCCCTGCACGCCAGCGCCGATCATGCCGACCAGAACAGGACGGTTTTCCGCTTCGCGCCTTTTCAAGGCATTGTCGACGATAATCATTCTATCCCCCTGTCTAAGTCAGACGTCACACACTCTTCAATCGCGCCAGACTTTCCAAGGCGCGCCGGTTTGCCACTTCTTTTCCAGCGCCATCTTGTCCCGCAGTGTATCCATGCTTTCCCAGTAGCCCTCATGCCGGAAACTCGCCACCTGACCCTGTTCGACCATGCGGGTCATCGGTTCGTCCTCCCACATCTGATGATCACCATCGATCATATCAAACACCTCGGGCTCGCAGACGAAGAAACCACCGTTGATCATCCCCCCATCCGTTGCGCCCTTCTCACGAAAGGCTTCCACATGCGTCCCACGATCAGACAATCTCAGTGCACCGAAACGTCCAGGCTGGGTCACTGCGGTCAGTGTGCACCACTTTCCCTGATCGCGGTGAAACTGCATGAGAGCGGAGATGTCGACGTTCGACACCCCGTCTCCGTAGGTCAGCATGAAGGTCTCGTCGGCGAGATACTTACGCGCACGCTTGATACGTCCCGCCGTCAGCGTTTCGACGCCGGTATCGATGACCGTCACTTTCCAGTTCTCGGATTTCGCCGAAAGCCATTCGACATTTCCCGTCGACAGATCGATCGTGAAGTCGGTGATACTCGAGAAATATTTGAGGAAGTACTCGCGGATGTAGTCGACCTTGTAGCCCCCCAACACCACGAAATCATTGAAGCCATAGTGGCTGTAGATCTTCATGATGTGCCACAGGATCGGCTTTCCGCCAATCTCCGCCATTGGCTTCGGGCGAATCGAGGTTTCCTCGCTCAATCGCGTTCCGAAGCCACCTGCCAGCAATGCAACTTTCGTCATAAACAGACCTCTTGCGTGCCCTATTGAGCGGCTTTCAGGGCTTCCACATTCAGCCATTCCAAGTCAGGCGAAAGCCGTTCGTTGCGGATGTGGTCCTGCAGCACGACAAGACGGATGAGGTCCGAGGTCCGGAAGTCGTGATCCGCAAATTTCATGCGACGTAGCCCATCGATCAGATTGCGAACCGATTGGTTGAGATCGACCAGCGGCTGATGCGAAGGCGCAAGCTTTTCATAGAGCGAGAAGTCAGCCTGGTAGGATCGACTGTCGACGGGTGCGGCGTGGTTGATCGAGATCCGGGATCCCGGTACCGCAGCCGCGACCGCTTCCGCCAGATCCTTGACCTGGTAGTTGCTGCTGTTGGATCCGGCATTGACGCACAGGTAACGGCCGCCATTTTCGGCCTGTCGATCGACCGACCAGTCCATCGCGCGGGCCATGTCCGCGACGTCGATGAGGGGGCGCCAGGGGGTGCCATCGGAGAGAACCGTGATCTGACCGCTGGTCAGGGCGCAGGCCACGTAGTCGTTCAGAACAAGGTCCAGCCGAAGCCGGTCCGACATGCCGCACGCGGTGGCAAATCGAAGGCAGGTGATGACCATGTCCGTGTCGAGGGTCTCAAGGCCCTGTTCCGTTCCGATCTTCGATTTCGCATAGGCAGTGATCGGATTGACAGGATCGCCTTCCTTGCGCGGCCCCCCTTGAGCGATGCCGTAGACACTGCAGGAGGAGGCGAACACAAAGTTCTTCACGCCAGCTTCCGCAGCATAGCGCGCAACGGTGAGAGCCGAGGCCTGGTTGACATCCATGGTCACCGCTTCGAACTGCTTGCCCATCGGGTCGTTCGATATGGCGGCCAGCTGGATGACTGCGTCATAGCCCTTCAGCATGTCGGCGCCGATCGTGCGAACGTCGCCATAGAACTGTTCATCAAGGCAGCGCTCCGGCAACACCTTCACGCCAGTCAGGCAGTGGGCAAAATAGGCATTGTCAAAACCATCAATTGTTGCATCCGGGCGCGCTGCACGCAGGTACTTTGAAAGCACAGACCCAACATAGCCCATATTGCCGACGATCAAAAACTTCATGGAGTGACGCTCCGGTTGACGAGGTGGTACACATACTCAAGGTAGCACAAGGCGATCGGCGTACAGGATGTCAAACCCTGTACGCCGCGTAGAAAAGATATGCATTTAGCATTATATAATCATAGTAATATTAGCTCACATATATAGTTATCAGCATCGCCACATGAAAATTTAGACTTAAAATGTTCACATAGAATAATATAGGTGAAATTCCTGAATAAAACTCTTGATTGTATTTGATGCTAGTCCAAAAATTTGGCAAGTCAACGGTAGTTGCAAGAATTTTTTTCGTCTCTGTTTGGTAGTGCAATGTATTCTGTGAATATCTAGTCCGATTGCCTTAAGAGGTTTGCTTAACGGGAGGAAAATAGACGATTCCCCGGTCGATGCGCTTGCCTCTCTCCAGGGCAAGCCCGGGGTTAGCGCCCCTGTGGTTCGCCACGTAATGTTCCTGCAATCTTCAGACGGCCAAGTGCGGCTCTCCAGTCGCGGTGCCTGACCACCGCCGCGGTGGACAGGGCGTTCGCTTGCCGCTCTTGAGCGGACGCCCGAATTTTATCCCGCTGCTCGGCGCTACCTCACGCGTTTGCGGGACCGATGTCCAACTGCCTGCAGCGATCGGTGCTATTGTCAGAGTCGGGGATCGGCCGGTCCGGTTCGATACCGCCGCTTTCATCCGCCTTGACTGTCCGGACTACGCAGATCGAGAGCATACCCATCAGGAGGTCCTATGAGACTGCTGCTGATCGAAGACGAGATCGAGATGGCGAGGGCGTTGTCGGTTGTTCTGGTTCAACAGCACTATGTCGTTGATCACATGTCCACCGTCGAGGATGCGCGGGAGGCGATCAAGTCCAGGGTTCACGACGCGATCATCCTCGACCGTCACCTGCCCGATGGCGACGGACTTGCGTTCCTGCGCGAGATGCGCGGGGCGGGAAACACGACACCGGTCATCGTGCTCACGGCGCGCAATGCGCCCACCGACCGTGTTCTTGGCCTGAACGATGGCGCCGACGACTATCTCGGCAAGCCATTCCTGACCGACGAGCTGGTGGCGCGGCTGCGGGCGATCGTGCGGCGTTCGGATCATCACGAAAGCCGAACCATCACCGAAGGAAACATCGTGCTCGATCTCGAACACAAGGAAGCACGGATCGGCGACACGCTCATCAACCTGCCCCGTCGTGAGATGCTGGTGCTTGAGATGCTCATGCGACGGTCGGGTCGTACGGTTCTGCGCCGAGCGCTGGAAGAGGCCGTCTATGGATACGATGACGAGATCCAGTCCAACGCGCTGGACAGTCATGTGTCGCGGCTTCGCAAGAAGCTCGCCGATAGCGGCGCAGACGTGGAGATTCACAGCATCCGCGGGCTCGGCTATCTCTTCAAGGCGAGCTGACGATGAAGCTGCTCAGCCGAAAGTCCCTGAAAGGGCAGATTGTCTGGCGCTTCTCGCTGGTGCTTGGCGCTTTGCTGATCGTGCTCAACCTCAGCTTCCTTGTCCTGGTGCTGTTTCTGGTTCCCAAGACGAATGACGCGGACCGCGAGATGCGGCCGATCATTGCGGATGCCCTGCGACTGGAGAGCGACCGGCTGGCGATCGTTGAAACGGAAGACCTGCTCAAAACCCGACAGGAGTTTCCGTCGTTCTGGTTCGCGGCCGTCCATCCGGACGGACGGCTGGCGCGCTATGGCCCGGTTCCCCCTGAATACGATGGCGTCATCGGGATATTGAACGAATTCGAGCACTTTGATGTCCGCGGCCGGGAAGGCTCACGGATCACCGCCAGTTTTGGCGAGCTGGACACAAGGGCCGGGAGGCTGAAGGTGGTCTACGGCGGCAAGCCCACCCCCGGTTCCTTCCGGTTCAACGTGCTGCGGGGCATGAGCGTGCTCTACATCCCGTTCACGCTCATCCCGATCGGCCTGGTGTTTCTGGCGCTGCCATTCATGGTCGGCAAGGCACTGTCCGGGCTGAAGACGACGATCGGCCGTGCAGCCTCGATCGACGCCAACAGCCTTGGCGTTCGCTTGCCGAAGAACGACGTCGTCGAGGAACTCCATCCGCTGATCGCCGCGTTCAATTCGGCACTGGCGCGGATCGACGAGGAGGTCAGCCAGCGTCAGCGCTTGCTTGCCAATGCTGCCCACGAGCTGCGCACCCCCATCGCCATTTTGCAGACGAGGCTGGAGGGGCTTCCTGGCGGGCCGGACAAGGCGAGGCTGCTTCTGGATGTGGGCCGGCTTGCTGCCACCGCCGAACAGCTTCTCGACATGCAGCGCTTCGCCGGCGTTCTGTCCTGGGCGGATGTGGATCTCGTCTTGCTCTGCGAGACGGTCGTGGCCGACTGCGCGCCCTTGGCCATCGATGCGGGCTACGGGCTTGAGATTACGTCGGAGGTGAAGAGTTGCGTGGTCCATGGCGACCGCGATTGCCTGGAACGCGCTGTCACCAACCTGGTGATGAACGCCGTCGAGCACGGGGGAGGTTCGGGCGACATCCGTATCGAGGTCGGGCGTGACGGGGCGATCGAGATCTCCGATGAGGGACCGGGCATCCCCGACGATGAGCGGGCAAAAGTGTTCGAGCCCTTTTACCGAACGAAGCCGAGGCCGACAGGCGCAGGACTTGGTCTCAGCATCGTCCGCCAGATCGCACAGGTCCACAAGGGCAGTATCAGCATCGTGCAACAGTCCAGAGGCGCCCGCTTCAGGCTTGTTCTGGGGTGAGGACAGCGATGGGGCCGGCCGACATCCGACCGCAATGGTCTTCGGGCTTGCGTGGGGGAACGCAAGCCCGAAGGACTGTTAATCAGCGATTGCCGGAATCGTGGCGCCGTTTCTTGCGGTCGCGCATCTCCTGCGCATTGCGGGCGAGTTCCGAATGGATGCGTGCTTCCTGGAGGAAGATCAGGTTCTTCTGATCGCGACGCTGCTGCTGCTGAAGCATGCAGTGGGTGTTGCCGCGCGATCCATAGCGGGTGCCCATGGAGGAACAGGCGCTCTGGTCCGCATAGCGTTCCTCTTCGGGGCTGACGCATGAACTGAGCATTACGGCCATCATGACAGCGCTGCCGATCAACAGCGTAGAGCGGGCAAGACCCGTGGTTGTTGGCGTCATCATTAAGTGTTCTCATTCCTGGTTATTGAGGGATCCCCGCATTCGTGTCGGGGCGCAACGGCGAAACCGGGGAGGCAACCGACACGGTGCTGCATCACGAGATCCGATGCTTCAGAGGGTATCCCGCCGCGAGAGCATGTATGCCGTGGTCCACTTGAGGCGCACGAGCAGCGGTTGGGCGAAACTGTGCGGGCGGGTGTCCGAACTGTCTGCGGCAGTGGCAGACGTCTGGGGCAGGTCACTGCCGTTGCCGGTTGTCTTATATAGGCTCGCCATGGATCGCTCCGCACACGGGGCCGTACGGCTTACGCGCCGCGGCCTTCAGGGGCTTGGCAGAAACGGTTGAGCTCCTGCCGTCACCGGCTTGCTTCAGCCGGTAATGGCCGCCAATTTGCTGATCAAGGTTGCAGCAACATTACGCGCGGGATCAAACGCGCATTGAAGGGCAGGGCGCCGAAGGACTGTCTGAGGTCCCGCAGGATGTTTTCGAACCGGCATAACTTCTGGTTATGAGGGGCATCACTATATCGTCGATAGACCGTGGCGCCGGAATGCGTTCAAAGAGCCGGAAACGCGCCCTTCGCCAGCGCTGCATGACCAGAGAAAAATCCTAATGCACCTTACAACCGAACTGATGTCTCGCCGCGCCTTTGTCATCGGCTCCCTCTCCCTGTCGGCTGGCCTTGCCGGTTGCACAACCACAGCGCCTGCGGTCGAGACCCTGCCGCCGCCGTCAGAGCCCGCCGCCTTGCCGATCGAGTCTGCAGGCGATGCCGAGCTTGATGCCCGCTATGCGGCATTCGAGGATGGTGGACATCTGGTACCGGCCATTCCCTATCGCAGTATCGATCCGAAGTTCTATCGCCAGAGGGTGATCAATCCGACGGGTGAGGCAGCCGGAACGGTCGTGGTGGATACGCCGAACAGGTTCCTCTACCTGGTCGAGGCCAACGGCACGGCGATGCGCTATGGCGTCGGCATCGGCCGGGACGGTTTTGCCTGGCAGGGACAGGGCGTGATCCATTGGCGCCAGCCTTGGCCGCGCTGGAAGCCTCCGGCAGACATGATCGCGCGCCAGCCGCACCTTGAACAATACTCGGTCGCCAACGGCGGCATGGAACCCGGCATACAAAATCCACTCGGTGCGCGCGCGCTGTACATTTTCCAGAATGGCCAGGATACGCTTTATCGGCTGCACGGAAGCCCCGAATGGCAGTCGATCGGCAAGGCAGTCTCGTCAGGCTGCGTGCGCCTTTTGAACCACGATATTGTCGATCTCTACACCCGCGTCCCCTACCATGCGCCGATTGTCGTGCATCAGGGGCCGCTGGACAGCGCGGCTGGAACAGCCGCCAAACGGCATGACGATACCCGCAGTCTCACTGCGGTTCGCGTGCCGTGAAGTCGCAGAGTTCGCGGCAGAGTTCGGCAATATCCTCGAAGAAGGCGCCGTTGTAGTCGTTGCGATAGGTGATGAAATACTCGAGCTTCGGCAGCGGAATGTCTGTCTTGACGATCCGCAGCCGGCCTTCCTGGACGTGGCGTCCGAAAAAGGCCTTGGGCAGAATCGTCATGCCGAGCCCGAATGCGGCCAGTTCAGCCAGCGCCATCATGTTGTTGCAGGAGATCGTCTGGGCAAAGGGCAGTTTCGGATTGTCGATGACGTCGTGCAGGATGGGCCGCAGGATCGAGCCGGGGGACTGGATCAGCAGCGGCAGTTTCAGCAGTTCCTGCGTCTCCATCGACCGATCGGCACCGTAGAGCTTGGGACTGCACATCCACACCAGTTCGATCTCGCCCAGGCGCGCATTCACGAACTGCGGATGCTGGGTGATACGCGGGCAGATGACGAAATCGATCTTCCGCTCGATCAGCCGTTCAAGCAGACCGGCGGTGAGGTCTATCTCGGGCTCGAGCTTAATGCCCGGGTTGCGCTCCATGATGGTTGCCAAGAGTTCCGGAAGCCAGGACAGCGCCACGAGGTCCGTGACGCCGAGCCGAAAGCGGAAGGGCGGCGCCTTGGCCGAGTGCGCCGTCAGCGCCAGCCGGTCGTTCAGGCGCAGCATCTGCTCGGCGATTTCCTTGACGTCCTCGCCCTTGCTGGTCAGCACCGCCTGGCGCCCCTTCCGGTCGAACAGGGGCGTGGCGAAATGGCTTTCCAGTTCGGCGATGCGCTTGGAGATCGTCGACTGGGTCACGTTAAGGTAGGACGCGCCCGCCTCGAAGCCTCCCAGCGTGCTGACCCAGTAGAGCGCCTCCATCTGCTTGATCGTGAACATGCCGAACCATTCGTAAAAGCGATTTATTCACATCTCAAAATATCGCTTTTTATCCTGAAGATGCAAGCATACCTTTGCATTGTACAAAGCAGCCATGGCTTGTGGAGAAGCCGCTGCTTTAAGGAGGATTTCATGTCGGTAGAAGAGTTCCCGGCTGCCGTTCCGGTGGCGGCGGATATTATTGCGCAATTCAAGGGTGTGGCGACCTCGATCGTCAGCGACAACATGGCGCGCCTTGCCGGTGCTACGGGCCTGCTGCCCTATCATGCCGGCGGCACGATGATCGGCACGGCACTGACCGTTAAGACTCGGCACGGCGACAACCTTGCCATCCACGCCGCCCTGAAGGTCGCTCGCCCGGGCGACATCATTGTCGTCGATGGCGGCGGAGACACGAGCCAGGCGCTGATCGGCGAGATCATCATGACGCATGCCCAATCCATCGGGGTTGCCGGCTTCGTGATCGACGGCGCCATTCGCGATGTGGCGGCACTTCGGGCGTCCGATCTGCCTTGCTATGCGCGCGGCGTTACCCACAAGGGCCCCTACAAGAACGGTCCTGGCGCCATCAATGTCGCGGTTTCGATCGGCGGCATGGTGATCAATCCGGGCGACCTGATCCTTGGGGATGACGACGGGATCGTCGCCGTGCCCGCGGAGCTTGCCGCCGGCTTGCTGCCGGGCATTCGCGCGCAGGAGGAAAAGGAGCGCGTCAAGATCGCACAGTTCCAGGAGGCGCGGCTTCGGCTGGTTACCGCCTGAGGCGCGGAGAGGAATTTCGACAGACAGGGAGGAGAACGTCTGTGACCATCAGAACATCCATCATACTGGGAATTGCGACCGCCGCGCTTATGACAGCAGGACAGGTCTCGGCTCAGCCATCCAAGGCCGTGACGATCGTCCTGCCAGCAGGACCCGATCGTCTCGACCCTTGCGAAACGCCGCGCTCGGTCATCGGCCGCATCATCAAGCAGAACGTGGTGGAAACACTTGTCGAGCTTGACTACGCCAACCGCACCACGCTCCCTCGCCTGGCGGACAGCTGGGAGCAGACTTCGCCCACCGAATGGCTGTTCAAGCTGCACCCGGGCATCACCTTCCACGACGGCGCACCTTTCGACGCCAAGTCGGTGATCTATTCGATCGAGCGGACCACGGATCCGGCGCTGACCTGCATCACCCGCACCAAGTATTTCGACGGCACGGATATCAAGGCCACCGAAGTCGATGCCCATACGGTCAAGTTCGTGACCGGAAAGCCGATCCCGATCCTGCCCACGCTTCTGGCACAGCTGGCGATCGCCTCCCCGAACACGCCGAAGGGCAAGTATACCGCCCAGCCAATCGGCACCGGACCCTATACGTTCGACACTTGGACCCAGGGCGAAAAGGTCGTGCTCAAGCGCAATGACGCTTACTGGGGCGCAAAGCCTGTCATCGAGCAGGCGACCTATGTCTGGCGCAGTGAATCCTCGGTCGCGGCCGCCATGGTCGAGACGGGCGAGGCGGACCTTGCCTTCTCGATTGCTCCGCAGGATGCGACGAACCCGAAGACCGACAAGGTCTATCCGAATTCCGATAGCGCCATGTTCCGACTGTCCGTGGATATTCCTCCGCTGAACGACGTGCGGGTGCGCAAGGCGATCAATCTGGCCATCGATCGCAAGGCTTTCCTCGGCAGCATCATCAGCCCCAAGGCGGAGCTTGCCACCCAGCAGGTCGGCCCCAGCGTGCTCGGCTTCAACCCGACGCTGAAGCCCTGGGATTATGATCCCGAGCAGGCCATGGCGCTTCTGGCAGAAGCCAAAGCCGCCGGCGTCAAGGTCGATCAGGAGATCCGCATGGTCGGCCGGCCGGCGATGTTTTCCAACAGCAACGAGTTCGTGGAGGCTGCGGCCGAAATGCTCCGCGGCGTCGGCTTCAACATCAAGCTGGAAAACCTGGAAATGTCGCAATGGCTCGAAATGGCAAACAAGCCGTTCTCGCCCCAGCGCAAGCCCAACATCTTCCTGACCATGCATGACAACAACAGCGGCGACGCGGCGTTCACGGCCTTCTTCAAGTACCACTCGAATGGCCGCCAGAGCGAGCTGCACGATCCAGAACTCGATGCCCTGATCGTCAATGCCGGGACCCAGTCCGGCGAACAGCGGGCCGCCGAATACAACGAGGTGTTCCGGCGCATCTACCAGGACATCGTCTCGGATGTGCCGCTGTTCTACATGGTCAACTACATGCGCGTCGGTTCGCGTCTGGATTTCACCCCGACCATCGCCAACGCGGTCGAACTGCAGCTTGCAAAGCTGACGCTGAAGCCCTGACCCTTCGGTATCCCCTCGAGGAGGGGGGATACCAAGCCTGACGACCTGGAGAGGTCTGCGTATCCCTAAACAGGGAAACCACTCTATCTCCTGTCTCAAGATCTCTCATTTCAGGCAATTCCGGACCCAGAGCCCGGCGCGTTCTATCTGGAATTGCCCCCAACCGACGCGAAGACGCGTCACCCACATCCGGCGGAGGAGGCTGATATGGGCGGCTTTATTTTCAAACGATCGTTGCAGAGCGTCTTTTCCCTGATCGCCCTGATCGTGCTTGTCTTCTTTCTGGCCCGGTTGACGGGGTCACCAGCGGATCTCTACCTGCCGCAGGATGCCTCGCCCGAGGTGCGCTTCCAGTTCAATGAGCGTCTCGGCTTCAACGACCCGCTCTATGTCCAGTTCGGGCGATTTCTGGTCGGACTGCTGCATTTCGACATGGGCGAGTCCCTGCAGTTCTCGCGGCCGGCCGTCGATGTGGTGCTGAACGCCTTTCCCACCACGCTGATGCTGGCGGCGATCACCATGCCGATCGTCATCATCCTGTCCGTCATCACCGGCTCGCTGGCCGCGTTTCGTCCCGGCGGTGTGTTCGACCGGCTGGCCAGCTTCATCTCGCTGATCGGTGCCAGCACGCCCAATTTCTGGGTGGCGATCGTCGGCGTGCTCGTGTTTGCCGTAACGTTCCGTATCCTGCCCACCTCCGGAACCGGAACACCGCTGCACTGGGTGCTGCCGGTTGCCGTGCTGACGCTGCGGCCGACCGGCGTCCTCGTGCAGGTCGTGCGGACCTCGATGATCACGGCGCTCTCCTCGGCCTATGTGAAGACCGCGAAGGCCAGGGGCGTCGGTTCCCGGGCGATCATCTTCGTGCATGCGCTGCGCAACGGCCTGCTGCCGGTCATTACGGTCGCAAGCGACCAGGCGGCCGGCATCGTCAACGGCGCGGTGATCGTCGAAACCGTGTTCGGGTTTCCCGGCATCGGCAAGCTGATGATCGATTCCGTCATGCTGCGCGATTTCGCCGTCATCCAGGCTGCCGTCCTCGTCACGGCGCTTGCCGTGTTCATCATCAACATCCTTGTGGATATCACCTATGCCCTCGTCGATCCCCGCATCCGGTACAGCTGACGTGACCCACACCACGCAAACGGTTCCGGGTCCTAAGAAAAACTCTGCGCTCAGCGACATCCTGTCCCTGCTCTGGCGCGACAAGGTCGCCCTGCTATCGGCGTTCCTGCTGCTCATTGTGCTGGTCTGCGTTGTGGTTGGGCCATGGCTGATGGCCGACAAGGCGCGTGCTCTCAACCTGATGGCGCGCAACGCACCGCCGTTCTCGCTGGAGAAGGGCTGGATGTTCGTCCTCGGCGCCGATGCCCTGGGGCGCAGTCTGCTCGCCCGCATCATAGTTGCCAGCCAGAACACCATGCTGATCGCGGCAAGCGCCGTGGCGATATCGATTGTCGTCGGCGGGTTGCTCGGCCTGATCGCCGGCTACAAGGAGGGCTGGATCAGCGCCGTCCTGCTGCGGCTTGCGGATGCGATCATGAGCTTTCCCTCGATGCTGCTCGCGGTCATCGTGCTTTTCGTCTTCGATCCCGGCGTGACCAACGTCATTCTGGTGCTCGCGGTCTCGCGCATCCCGATCTTCCTGCGCACGGTGCGGGCGGAGGTTCTGGAGATCAAGGAGCGCATGTTTGTGACGGCGGCGCGGGCCATGGGCGCCCGTACCGACCGGATCCTGTTGCAGCATATCGCGCCGATGGTTCTGCCGACCTTGATCAACCTGGCGGCCCTGGAAATGGCCTTCGTCATGCTGGTCGAATCCGGTCTCAGCTTCCTTGGTATCGGCATCCAGCCGCCGGAAGTCACCTGGGGGCTGATGGTGGCGGATGGCCGCAACTACCTAGGCTCGGCCTGGTGGCTGTCCTTCTGGCCTGGTGTCGCCATCATGCTCGTGACCATGGCTCTCAACCTGCTCTCCAACTGGCTGCGCATCGCGACCGACCCGGTCGAACGCTGGCGCCTGCAAACCACGGTGGGAAAAAATGTCTGACACACCGCTTCTCGAGATCAGGAATCTCAGCATCCACTTTCCCTCCAGCCGCGGCACCGTACATGTGGTCAGCGATGTCAGCTGGTCGGTCCGCAAGGGCGAAACGCTCGCCATCCTCGGCGAAAGCGGCTCCGGCAAGAGCGTCAGCACCTCGGCGATCCTCGACCTGATTGATGCGCCGCCGGCGGTGATCTCTCAGGGCGAAATCCTCTACCAGGGCCGGGACCTCTTGAAGACGCCCAAGGACGAGCGCCGCAAGATCAACGGCAAGAACATTTCGATGATCTTCCAGGATCCGCTGGCGGCTCTCAACCCGGTCTATCCGATTGGCTGGCAGATCGCCGAAACCCTGCGTGTCCACGGGGTCGATCGCCAGACGGCCCATGCCCGCGTCATCGACCTGCTGACCCGCGTCGGCATCGACGATCCGGAGCGGCGGGCCAAGCAGTATCCGCACCAGTTTTCCGGCGGCCAGCGCCAGCGCATCATGATTGCTTCGGCCATCGCGCTGGAGCCGGACTTGTTGATTGCCGACGAACCGACCAGTGCACTCGACGTGACCGTGCAGGCCCAGGTGCTGGCGCTGCTGAAACAATTGCAGGCCGAAAGCGGCATGGGTCTGGTGCTGATCACGCATGATCTCAGCGTCGTGGAAAAGGTGGCCGACCGGGTCGTGGTCATGCAGAACGGTCGCATCGTCGAAACCGGCGATGCCGCGGCTATCATGGCCGCCCCTCAGCATCCCTATACCCGCAAGCTGCTGGATGCGATGCCGGGTCGCCACGGCTTCACGCCCCAGCTGGCCGTCACAAGTGCGGATCGCCCGCTGCTGGAGGTCGAGCATGTTTCGCGCGTCTATGGCGTTGCGCCGGGCAAACTGAAGCCGGGGAATACCGGTGGCGTGCGGGCCGTAGACGACGCCTCCTTCGTGCTGCGCAGTGGCGAAACGCTGGGGATCGTCGGGGAATCCGGGTCCGGCAAATCGACGCTGGCGCGCATGCTTTTGGGGCTCGAGGCTCCGACCTCGGGCACGATCCGCTTCGACGGCCATGACCTGAACGGCATGTCGGCCGCACAGACCTACACGGTGCGTCGGCGCATGCAGTTCGTGTTCCAGGATCCGACGGCATCGCTCAACCCGCGTATGACGGTCGGGCAGATCGTCTCCGAGCCGTTTGCCATTCATCCCGACGTGCTACCGCGCAGCGAGTGGCGGGGGCGGGCGATCGAGTTGCTGGAACGTGTCGGCCTGACGGCGGATCATATCGACCGCCATCCCCACCAGTTTTCCGGCGGGCAGCGCCAGCGTATCGCGATTGCCCGGGCACTCGCCCTGCAGCCCGAAGTCATCGTCTGCGACGAGGCCGTCTCGGCGCTGGACGTGTCGATCCAGGCGCAGGTGATCGACCTCCTGAAAACGCTCAGGCGGGATTTCGGCCTGTCCTATATCTTCATCGCGCATGATCTTGCGCTGGTGCGGGATTTCGCCACGTCGGTGATCGTCATGTATCGCGGGCAGATCGTCGAGCAGGGACTGACGACGCAGATCTACACCAACCCGCAGCACGACTATACGAAGCGGCTGCTGGCGGCGAGCGGCGACCACCTGTCCTCGGCGGCCTGAGGGCATGGCCGACGAGGCTGCGGATGCGGTGAAACGGCAACCGATCGTGCCGCTGGCGTCGCTTTTCCTGGTCTGTCTGAAGATCGGTGTGCTGAGCTTCGGCGGCGGGCTGTCCGGCTGGCTCTACCAGGAATTCGTCACCCGGCATGGCTGGATCAGCGACGAGGATTTTGCCAGCAGCCTGGCGATCTCGCAGATGCTGCCCGGCGCCAATGTGGTCAATCTGGTGGTCTGCATGGGCGAGCAGTTGCGCGGCCCGCTGGGATCGATCATCTGCGCCTTCGGCTTCCTGGTCGGGCCATTCTTTGCGGTGATCGCCATGAGCGCTGGGTTGTCGCGGATGGGCGACGGCCCCGTGCTGCAGGCCACGATGACCGGCGTTGCCGCCGCAGCGATCGGCCTTCTGCTTGCCATGTTCTGGCGCAGCGCGCGGCGCTATGCCGGCCAGCGGGTCGGACTGGTCACGGTTGCCGTGGTCGGTGTGACCGTCGGGCTGCTGCAATGGCCGCTGATTGCGGTCGTGCTGGTCGTTGCTCCCATCAGCGTCTATCTCGCCTGGCAAAGGACCAAGCATGAAGGATGAGGATCTCGTCGGACTGCTGGCCGTGTTCGTGCCGTTTTCGCTGATGTCGATCGGCGGAGGGGCAAGCATCATCGCCGGCATTCAGAGCGACGTGGTGGGTGTGCGCGGCTGGATCACGGCGCGCGAGTTCGTCGAACTCTTCGCCATCTCCCGGGCGGCGCCGGGACCGGGCACCATGCTGGCGACGCTGGTGGGCTGGCACATAGCCGGCTGGACAGGCGCAGCCGTCGCGTCGCTTGCGCTTTTCCTGCCGTCCTCGCTTTTGTGCTACGCCGTCTTCCGGCTGTCGAACGCCCATCGGGAAAGAGCCTGGCACCGGGCGATGCGCGAGGGGCTGGCGCCGGTCGGGACAGGCCTGATCATCGCCGGTGTCATTTCGCTCCTCCGGTTGTCCGAGGCGGTGCTCCTGTCTACGGCGCTTGCCTTCGGCGCTGGGGTGCTGCTCCTGCTTTTCCCCCGCCTGTCGCCGATCGCCCTTATCCTTGGAGGTGGCTGCATTGCGGCCGGGCTCGCCTATCCCTTTTTCGGGTAGGACAGGCAAGCCTTGCCGATGGTCTCAGCGGCAGTGTGCGATCAGATGGCAGTCGCCAGCTTGTGTTCGATATAGAGGTCCCGAAGACGCAGGGTCAGGGGGCCCGGCTTGCCGTTTCCGACGGGTTTGCCGTCGATCGTGGTCACCGGCAGAACGAAATTGGTCGCCGAGGTGATGAAGGCTTCTGCCGCGTTCTTTGCCTCGTCCGGCGTAAAGGCCCGTTCCTCGTAGGGGATGCCTGCCTTCTCGGCGATATCGAGCACGCTGGCACGGGTGATCCCGTGCAGGATGGCGTTGGAGAGGGGACGGGTCACCAGCTTGCCGTCTGCCGTGATGATATGGGCGGTGGCGGAGCTGGCTTCGGTGACAAAGCCGTCCTCGACCAGCCAGGCGTCATCGGCGCCCTTGGCCATGGCTTCCATCTTCGCCATCGAGGGATAGAGCAGTTGCACCGTCTTGATGTCACGGCGGCCCCAGCGCTCGTCCGGGACACAGGCGACGGAAATGCCGGTCGCGACCTTGGGATTTTCGAGCACGGACTTCGCCTGCGTGAACAGGGTCAGCGTCGGCGTCGGGTCTTTAGGATAGGCGAAATCGCGGTCGGCGGTGCCACGGGAGATCTGCAGGTAGATCAGGCCTGATTCCAGCGCATTGCGGCGGATGATCTCGCGGTGGACCTCCAGAAGCGCCTCCGGTGTCAGCGGGCAGGTGATGCCGAGCTCTGCCGTAGAGCGCTGAAGGCGTGCGGCATGGCCGGCATATTCGAGCAGCTTGCCGCCGACCACGGCCGTGACTTCATAGATGGCGTCGGCGAACAGAAAGCCGCGATCGAAGATCGAGACCTTGGCTTCGGCTTCCGGCAACCAGTCGCCATTCAGATAGACAATACGGGTCAAGTCGTTTCTCTCGTTCATGTTTTCGGTCTGGTGAAGGGTGCGATCTCGACGCCCATCGCGGTCAGCTTGCCGCGCAGGGCCGCGGCCGTCACGGCGGCGCCGGGCGTGTCGCCGTGGATGCAGACGGTTGCCGCATCGACGGGCAGAAAATTGCCGCCGATCGTCGGGATGCGCTTGTCGCAAACCATCGACAGGACCTGATCGACGCTCTGCTGCAGGTCGTGGATGACAGCGCCCTCCAGCTGGCGGGAGGCGAGCATGCCCTTTTCGTCGTAGCGGCGATCGGCATAGACCTCGCAGGCGACGGGAAGACCCGCGGTTTCAGCGGCCTGCATGGTCTGCGAATAGGGGAGGGTGATGAAGACGAGGTTCGGGTCGACGGCCTGGATGGCGCGCACGCAGACTTTTGCGAGATCGGCATCCTCGGCGGCCATGTTGCCCAGCGATCCATGCGTCTTCACATGCGTGATCGGCCAGCCCAGCGCATGTGCCATGCCCTGGATGGCGGCAATCTGGTAGATCAGCTGGGCCTCGATATCTTCCGGACGCTCGCCGGAAATGCGCCGGCGGCCGAAGCCGTAGAGATCCATGAACGAGGGATGCGCGCCGATCGAGACGCCCTTTGCCTTGGCCGCCAGGATCGTGTCGCGCATGACGCTCGGGTCGCCGGCATGGAAGCCGCAGGCGATATTGGCCGTCGAGATGGTCTCCATCATCGCTGCGTCGTCGCCGATCTTGTAGGCGCCGAAACTCTCGCCCATGTCGCAGTTGAGATCGATGGTCGGCATGGTGCGCTATCCTCAGATGAGTCTTCAAAGCCGTGGCGCGGCATCCAAAAAGCCCGCGACTGTCTTGACATACAGTTGGTGTACTGAAATGACAAGCGGGTTGCGACATGGCCGGACGGGGTGCCGTTCAGGCGCAGGCTAGCCGATGACGGATCGTTTGTCGGCAGGTCTTATGAAGGGTCGCAGATCGTTTTGGGCGCTGGGCATTGCTAAGGGACGCCGTTGGGAATGGGAACGATGACATGACGGAGCGCGATCCTGCGCCACGGCGCTTCCCCCTTATCGCTGCCTGCGGCGACAGCGCTCTCGTCATCGAGCTTTCCGATCAGATCGACGAAGAGACCAACCGGCGCGTCGTGGCGCTCGCCGACAGCCTTGCGGCAGAGGCGATCACCGGGATCGTCGAAACGGTTCCCACCTATCGGTCGCTGCTGGTCGTCTACGACCCGGCGCTGGTCCGCGGCCAACAGCTGGCGCCATTGCTTTTGGAACGGTTGGCGGACATCTCGGCGGAAAGCGGTGCGCAGCGACGGATCGTCGTGCCGGTGGTTTACGGCGGCCCGGTCGGCATGGACCTCGATGAGCTCGCAGAACTGAAACAGATGAGCTCTGATGCCCTGATTTCCCTGCATTCGGCGGCGGAATACCGGGTCTATATGATCGGGTTTGCCCCGGGCTTTGCCTACCTCGGAGGGTTGCCCGAGGTTTTGCACACGCCGCGCCTTGCGGTTCCCCGCCAGCGGATCGAAGCGAGCGCCATCGGCATCGGCGGCAAGCAGGCGAGCATCAATTCCGTGCCTGGCCCCAGCGGCTGGCGCTTTATCGGCCGTACGCCGCTGAAGCTCTTCGATCCGACGCGCGAGGATGCTTTCCTGCTGCGTGCCGGCGACCGGGTGCGCTTTCGCCCCGTCGAGGCGGACGAGGCGGCGGCACTCGATGCAGCCGCGACGCAGGGGACTCTTGCCGCAGAATGGGAAAGCCCATGAGCAGCATTCTGATCAGACAGGCGGGTCCGATGCTGACCGTCCAGGATCTCGGTCGTAAAGGACTGCAGCATCTCGGCGTGTCGGGCTCGGGGCCCATGGACGGCCCCTCGATGCGGATGGCCAACCGCCTTGTCGGCAATGACGACGGGCAGGCTATTCTCGAGTTTGCGCATGTGGGCGGGCATTTCGAAGTGACGGAGCCGGTGCGGTTTGCGGTCACGGGCGGCGACGTCGAGATCACCGTCGATGGCGAGCGCCGGCATGGCTGGGAAAGCTTTGCGCTTTTGCCAGGACAGGTGCTGAAGATCGGCGCCCTGCGCGATGCGGTTTGGGGCTATCTGGCGCTGTCGGGCGGCATCGAGACGCAGCCGGTTCTCGGCGCCCGCTCCACACATTTGCGAACCGGGATCGGCGGGCTCGAAGGGCGGCGGCTTGCGGCCGGCGATCGTCTGCCGCTCGGGATCACGCATCCGGCATCGATGCTTGCGCTGACGCAGGCCTTTCGCCGTCCGCTTGGTCCGGTGCGGGTCGTCAAAGGGCCGCAGGCAGATCATTTCGATGCCTCCGCCTGGCAGGACTTCCTTGGAACCGGCTTTGTCGTTTCCGGCCAGCGCGACCGCATGGCGCAGATGCTCGAGGGGCCGCTGGTGCGCGCCGCCTTGGGGCACGACATCGTTTCTGACGGAACCGTCAGCGGGTCCATCCAGGTGCCGGCATCCGGGCGCCCGATCGTTCTGATGGCCGAGCGCCAGACGACCGGCGGTTATCCGAAGATCGCCACGGTGGCCTCGATCGACCTGCCGCGGCTTGCGCAGGCAATGACCGGTGCGCCGGTGCGCTTCAAGGTGATATCGCAGGACGAGGCGGAAACGCTGTATCTCGCCCAATCGCAGGCGCTCAAAGCCGCGCTGTCGGGGCTCGAGGAAAAATCTGAGATGAGCAATCTTCAACGGGAGCAGGTCGATGAATAAGCCGCTCGCCAAACAGGCCTATGCCAGCATCATCGAGATGATCCTGGCTGGCGCATTGAAGCCGGGAGATCTGCTGCAGGAAGGCAAGCTCGGCGATGAACTTGCCATGTCGCGAACGCCCGTGCGCGAGGCGATCAAGCGCATCGAAGCGGAGGGGCTTGCCGTCCAGGAAGGACGCTTTCTCAAGGTCCGTACCCTGACGGAAGCGGAAGTCGAGGAGATTTTCTTTCTCCGGCGCGTTCTGGAGCGTCAGTGTGCCCGCAATTCTGTGATCATCGATCCGCGTGTCCTCGACGGTCTGGAAGGCCGCGTGCTCGACCTGCAGCGGGAAGGACCCGGCGAGGAGGAAGAGCAGCGGCAGGTGGACGATGACTTTCACTATGCGCTGGCGCGTGCCGCGGGCAACCAGATGATGGTTCGCACCATCGGCGACCTGCGCCGCCGGACCTGCATGTTCGACCACAGCCAGGTTCCCGAGCGGTTCGGCAAGAGCTGTGAGGAGCATCTCGATATCATCCAGGCACTGCGCAGCCGCGATGGCGAGCGTGCTGCCATGCTGATGGACGAGCATATCGCCCATGCCCGCGACGCCATCCTCGGGCGCCTCAGCCTTTCGAACCAGAGGCACAAGCGATGAGATGCCTGATCGTGCAGCCGATCCATGCGGACGGACTGGCTCTCCTCACAGAGGCCGGGATCGAGCCGGTGCTTTGCCCGACAGCGGATATGGAGACCGTCTCCCGATGGATCCCCGGTTGCCAGGCGGTCATCACCCGTGACGCCGGCCTGTCGGGGGAGGCGATTGCGGCTGCCGACGTCCTGAAGGCAATCGTCGTTCACGGCGCGGGTCACGACCCCGTCGACAAAAGGGCCGCCGCGAGCAAGGGCGTGCTGGTCTGCAATACGCCCGGCGCCAATGCGCGCTCGGTGTCGGAGCTTGCGCTCGGGCTGGCGCTGGCCGCTGCCCGGCTCATTCCCGCCGCCGATCAGTCGGTCAGATCCGGCAGCCGTGCGTTTCGCGAAAGCCACGTCTTCCAGGAACTGTCCGGCAAGACAGCACTCATCGTCGGCTGGGGCGCGACCGGTGCGGGGCTCGGGCAGATGCTCGACAGCGCCTTCGGAATGCGCGTCATCGTCTATTCACCGCGCAACCCGGATACGGGCAAGTTCGAGCGCGTGTCTAACCTCGCCGAGGGGCTGGCGATCGCCGATCTCGTTTCGCTGCATACGCCGCTGCGGGACGAGACGCGTGGCATGCTCAATACCGCGGCCTTTGCGGCGATGAAGAAAGGCGCAATCCTGGTCAATACGGCAAGGGCCGGGCTGGTGGACGAGGCAGCCCTTGTGCAGGCGCTGGCAGACGGCACCATCGCTGCTGCCGGTCTCGACGTCTATTCGCCCTCAGCGCCGACGGGAGCGCTCGGGACCTCCAACAGAGTGATCTTTACGCCGCATCTGGGGGGCACAACCGGGGAGGCGCTGCAGCGGGTCGCCATCGCCGCCGCCCGGCACGTCATTACGGCACTTGAGGGAGGTCGCCCGGCGACCACGATCGAATTTCATGCGGAGGCCAGCCTATGAGCGACATCGTCAAGGATACCGTCGAGCGGCTGCTGGACCGCATCAACGCGATTTCGGCGGGTGGCCCGGGGTTCACGCGGCCGTCCTACAGCTCATTGGAAAGTGAGGCGCATCGCGTTATCGAGGACGAGGCGACCGCGCTTGGCCTGACTGTGACCCGCGATGCCGCGCTCAATCTGTTTGCCCGACTGCCGGGGAAGGACCGGAGTGCTCCTGCCATCCACGTGGGATCCCATCTCGATACCGTTGCCATGGGCGGTGCCTATGACGGGCAGGCAGGCGTTGCCGGCGCCATGGCGCTTGCCGCAGCCTTTGTCGACAGCGGCGAACCGCCGCCGGTCGATCTCGTCGTCACCGTCACCCGGGCGGAGGAAAGCGTCTGGTTCCCCGTGTCCTATGCGGGTTCGCGCGCAGCGCTGGGTCGCCTGACGGCGCAGGAGCTGCAGGCCACGCGCAGCGACACCGGCCGCACGCTGCATGATCACATCCTGTCGGAAGGCGGCCGGCCTGACGACATCCTCACGGACACTCCTCTTGCGCCGGCACGCTTCATTGAGTTGCACATCGAACAGGGCACGGTGCTGCACGCCGCCCATGAACCCTATGGGATCGTCAGCGGCGTTCGCGGCGGTCTGCGCTACCGGCAGGCCCGGATCGAGGGCACATGGGCGCATTCCGGTGGGCCGGCGCGATCGGAGCGATCGGACGCCGTCTTTGCCATGGCTGACCTGATCGTTGCCATGGACCGTCGCTGGGACGGGGCGCTGCGGGCGGGAGACGACCTTGCCGTAACCTTCGGCCGGATCGATGCCGCAACGCCCGAACATGCCTTTGCGAAAGTGCCGGGCCGGGTCGATTTCTGCGTCGATCTGCGCAGCGACGATGTGGACGTGCTCGACCGGATCGACGCGGTGTTTCTGGCCGAAGCCAAGGCGATCGAGACGGCGCGGGGTGTGCGGTTTGCGCTGGGGGCACAGTCGCGCAGCCAGCCGACCAAGCTTTCGGCGGTACTCGGCGACCAGATCTTCGAGGCAGCAGTCGCGCTCGGCCACACGCCCCGCCGCATGCTGTCGGGCGGCGGCCACGATGCGGCGGCCTTTGCGCAGGCGGGATGGGACAGCGTGATGGTGTTCCTGCGCAACTGGAACGGCAGCCACAATCCCGATGAGGCCATGGACCCGGCGGATCTGGTGGCGGCGGTCAAGGCATTGCATGGGGCTCTGGTCGGCATGGGGAGCACGTCTTAACGATGAGCGACAAGGAAACCCTGGCGCAGCAGTTCTACCGCGATCTCAAGCAGCGCATTCTCGAAGGCCGCTTCTCGTCCGACGAGATGCTGACGGAGCGGACGCTTGCGGTGGAGTTCGGCATTTCCAGGACGCCGCTACGCGCCGCGATCTCCCGGCTCGAGAAGGAAAACGTGATCTCGCGGCTTCCAAACGGGGCGCTGATGGTCCGCCCGGTCACCGTCGAGCAGCTGCTGGAGATCGTCCAGATCCGCAGGCTGCTCGAGGGGGCGGCAGCGGCCAAGGCGGCGGCTACATCGGCACTGACGCCGGAGCTTGATGACTCCCGCACCCGCATGCGTGCCTATGCGGAGGGCGGCGATATCGCCTTCGACAATTTCTGGCTGGACGACGACGCGTTTCACCTGGCCGTCGCTAAAGCCGCCGAACTTCCCTTGTTGGCGACGATGCTGACGGAAATGCGCAGCGTCGCGCGCCGCTGCACGATTACCCGCACGCATGACCGCTTCGACCAGCAGGCCGGCGAGCACATCGCCGTGGTCGACGCCATCGAGGCTGGGGATGCCGCTGCCGCCCAGGCGGCGATGGAACTGCATTTCGACAGCGTCAGGGGACGTTTCCTCGGCTGGCTGGCCCGCGATTGAGACCTGACCCATGACATTTGCCGCATTCCCCGACGATCTCCAGCGCTTGCGCGGTTGCGAGGCTGCCTTTCCGAAGGCCGAGTTCCTCGATCGCCAGACACGCGCACAGGCCGCCCTGCAGCAGAGTGGACAAGAGGCGATCATCGTCTCGGGACCTGAGACGATCTACTGGCTGACCGGCCGCCAGACGGCAGGCTATTTCGCCTTCCAGGCGCTGGTCCTTCCTGCAGAGGGGGAGCCGACCCTCATCGTCCGGCAGCTGGAGCTGTTCGGTGCGGTCGCCAATACCTGGCTTAAGGATATCGTCGCCTATCAGGACGGTGAAAATCCCGTCGATGCCCTGCTGGCGGTCCTCAAGGCGAAACAGATCCGCAAGCCGGCGATGGAGCTCGGCGGCTGGTTTCTGTCGCCGCGGGTGGCTGCCGAGATTTCCGCGCGGTTGAACGTCGGCGACCTGCTGGACGGCTCGCATATCCTGCCGCCGTTGCGCATGCTGAAATCCGCAGCCGAACTTGAGGCCATCCGGGCGGCAGCGCGGTATGCGCAAGCGGGCATTATCGCCGGTATCGACGCCTGCTCAGCCGGCACGGATGAGAATGCGATTGCGGCAGCGATGCTTTATGCGGCAACGCAGGCGGGGTCCGAGGCGATGGCCATGGAACCGCTGGTGTCATCGGGACCACGCAGCGGGTTGCCGCACATGACATGGCGCCGCCGCATGTTGAGCGAGGGCGATCCGGTATTCCTCGAGCTTGCCGGCAGCCACGCCCGCTATCACGCGGCGCTGATGCGCACGGTCTGGATCGGAGCGCCGCCGGTCGAAGCGCAACGGATGATGGATTGCTCGCTCTACGCGCTGGATGCCGCACTGGCATCGATCCGGCCGGGCGTGGCCTGTTGCGTCCCGCACAATGCCGCGCAGGCCGTGATCGACGAGGCCGGCTATACCGCGGCCTTCCGTAAGCGGATCGGGTATTCCATGGGGGTCGCCTTTGCGCCGGACTGGGGCGAGGGGGCGATCCTGTCGCTGTTTTCCGATGTTTCCCGCCCGATCGAAGCGGGCATGGTGTTTCACCTGCCGGCGACGCTGCGCAGCTACGGGCACTGGACCGTCGGCGCGTCCGAGACCGTCATCGTCACCGAGCAGGGCGCCGAACCGCTGTCGAGCCTGCCGCGCGGCCTCACTCCTCGCTGATTTTCCACTTTCCCTTTACCAATGGAGCCTTCTGCCATGCGTTCTCTCTTCCATCTGGCCTATCATGTCACCGACCTCGACGAGGCACGCCGTTTCTACGGCGACGTTCTCGGTTGCCAGGAAGGCCGTTCCACCGACACCTGGGTGGACTTCGACTTCTTCAACCACCAGATCTCGCTGCATCTGGGCAAGCCGTTCGAGGTGACGCGCACCGGCAAGGTGGGCGACCATATGGTGATGATGCCGCATCTCGGCGTGGCGCTGGAGCTCGCCGACTGGCTGGCACTGGCCGAACGTCTGAAGGAAAAGGGCGTCGCCTTTGACATTCCGCCGGTGGTGCGCTTCGAAGGCGAGCCGGGCGAGCAGCGGACGATGTTCTTCTTCGATCCGAGCGGCAACCCGATCGAGGTCAAGGGTTTCAAGGATTTCGACGGCCTGTTTGCCCGCTGAGCAGCACGCATTTACGAAAAAGCCGGGCAGGTGGATGATCTGCCCGGCTTTTCTATTGGTCGTATCCGCTGTGTTCAGAACATGCTTGGCGAGCGGGTCAGCAGTTCATTGCCCTGTTCGCCGATGATGAGGATGTCTTCGTAGAAGGCAGCGCCGACACCATCCAGCGATAGAAATGCCTCGACGCCGAACACCATGTTCTGCTCGACGATGTCCTGCGGCGTCGACATGGACGTCGAGATGCGCGGCAGTTCGAAGCCAAGGCCGATGCCGTGACCGTAGAAGGGGAAGTTCTTCATGATTGCGGAGATGGAGCCGCCGAAGGCTGCGGTCATGCGGTCGCCTTCGCCTGCCACGTCGAGCAAGGGGACGCCCGGTCGCAGCATGTCGGAGAGACGGTGGACGATGCCGGCGGCGGCTTCGATCAGGCGGAGCTGATCCGCGTTCGCCGGGCCGCGGACTGCCGTGCGGCCAGGATCAAGATAGTAACCCTGATAGAGCGGTCCATGCAGCGTTCCGGTGACGATATCGCCGAGGGCAGGCGTATCGGCGCTGTAGCCGGTCAGCGGAAAGCGCTGGTCGAAGCCGAGCGTCTCGCCATGATTGGTGCCGATCATCTGGACGCGGCCGCCGCGCCGCACCGTTTCGCGGGCTGCTTCACCGGCGGCCTCGCGCTCCGACATGCCGCTGACGAGGCTCTGCATGAGAACGTTCATGCCGGCGGTCGCGGTTTCGCCGGCAGTGCGATAACAGTCGAGTTCGCGTGGGCTCTTGATGCGCCGCACGGAGCGAACGAGATCGTCTTCCGGGATCCATTCGATCTGAGGGGCCGTCGCCTCCAGCTGGCGATAGTATTTCACCGGAATGAAATTGGTGCCCACCAGCGCCACCCGGCCCTTCGCGCCGCGGGCGACAAGAGCCTTCGCGACGCTTTCGAACGGATGGTTGCTGCAGTGGACATCGTCGATCGAGACGAGATCGCGCCGGACCTCGGGCTCGTCGATGTGCAGTTGCGGCGCGTGACCCTCCTGCAGGATGACGCCGGCAAAGGAGCGCGCGGTCCAGATGGTCGAGTCCATGCCGCTGCTGATGGCATAGTGGTTGGACAGGTAGAGAACGTCGCCGCAGTTGTCGGTGGTGCCGCCGGCGCGTGAAAACACCACTGTTGTCTCGTAGCCGCGCGCCTTCATCTCGCGATGCAGGCGATCCCAACGGTGCTCATACTCGTCGATCGGAAAATAACGGGCCATCACTCGCTCCAGATGCTGCGGCTCGCGCACGCGCTATCACGTCTACGCGCAGTTACGGGAAAAGCCCATAAAGCGGCTTTTCAATTTCGGTACACCGGCAGTATCCTTCAGTCAATCGACTGCCAGCACTGTTTGGGCGATACCGCCTTCGATCTGCAAGAGATGCCAAAAAAGCGTGCGCCCTCAGCCCGTTTTGTAATCAACATGGCTGTTTTGTGTGCTCTAAATTGTTGAAAACGCTACTTGAACTCCACTGGTATACTGAATAAGGTTCGACGGACCCATAAGACCACGGGTTTATCGCCCGCTAATGTGCTCCTGCACAGGCGCAGATCATACCCGCGAAGACGAGTTGGAATGGATTTGGAAACACAGGTTGTACCCGCGAGCCAGGGACGTGCGTATCGGATGAGGGCCGGGCAGTTCGCCCGCATCACCAATACCCACGGCAATCAGGTCGTCGATACCTGGGCCGTCGCCGCAGGCGACGCCTTCGAGGTCTCGTCGATGGATCATACCCGCTCGGTCAACAGCAACATCTTTTTCACCAAGGACATGAGCGTCCAGAGTTCGCGTCGGCGCTCGATGCTGACCATGGTGGCCGATAGTGCCGGGGTTCGCCACGATACCTTGCTCTGCCCCTGCAGCGCGGACCTCTATCAGCAGCTGGGATGCACCGCGTATCACCGCAGCTGCACCGACAATTTCCATGAAGCGCTTGCGCAGGTGGATGTCGAGCACACCTTCACGCCGGCCTCGCTCAACCTGTTTATGAACGTTCCGGTCGGGCCGGACGGTACCGTGGATCGCTTGCCGCCCGCAACAACCGCAGGCGATCATGTGGTGCTGAGGGCAGACATGGATCTCGTCCTGGTCCTGTCGGCCTGTCCGCAGGATATCACGCCGATCAACGGTGCTTCCCGCACGCCGCAGGACGTGGCCGTCTCCATCACGGACGCCTTTTCCCCGGAGGAGGCCGCATGAGCGATCCGCTTTTGAAACTGAGGGAGATCCGCAAGAGTTTCGGCGACAACGAGGTGCTGAAGGGCGTCTCGCTCGAGGTGGCGGCCGGCGAGGTCGTCTCGATCATCGGTGCCAGCGGTTCCGGCAAGAGCACGTTCCTGCGCTCGATCAACGCGCTGGAAGTGCCCCAGTCGGGTTTCATGGAGTTCGAGGGACTGTCCTTCGATTTTCGTCCGGAATCGCGTCTCTTCCCGACCCCGGCACAGTTGCAGTCGCTGCGTGCCCGCGTCGGCATGGTGTTCCAGAGCTACAATCTCTGGCCGCATATGACGGTGCTCGAAAACGTCACGCATGCGCCAATCAGGCTGTTGAAGATGCCCCGGGCGCAGGCCCGTGAAGAGGCTGAAGCGCTTCTGTCGCGGATCGGGCTCTATGAAAAGCGCCACAGCTATCCCGCACGGCTTTCCGGCGGGCAGCAGCAGCGCGTGGCGATTGCCCGGGCGCTGGCGATGAAGCCGCGACTGATGCTGTTCGACGAGGTCACCTCCGCGCTCGACCCCGAACTGGTGCATGAAGTGCTGGTGCTGATGGCCTCGCTTGCCGCCGACGGCATGACGATGCTGCTGGTGACGCATGAGATTGCGTTCGCCCGAGATGTGTCGTCGCGCGTGCTGTTCTTCGACAAGGGCGTGATCGCCGAAGAGGGGTCGCCGGAAATCCTGCGGAATCCCGAAAGCGAAAGGCTGCAGCAGTTCCTGCACCGCATCCTGCACGACAGGGTGGCGCATGCCGTGTCCAAATCCAGCGGCGAAGGAGCGCAGGCGTAATGGTCAACTTCTTCGACGAGTTCAAGATCTATGGACCGGGCTTTCTGGAAGCCTCGTGGACCGTGTTCGGCATTACCATCCTCACCATTGCCGTCAGCTGGGTCTGCGGGCTGGTGGCAGCGCTCGCACAGCGCTCCGACTGGAAGGCCGTGCGCATGGCCGCCGGCTTCTACATCTGGTTCATCCGCGGCACGCCGACGCTGATCCAGGTGTTTCTCATCTACTTCGGTCTGCCGCAGATCGGCATCCGGCTTGATCCCTTCACGGCGGGGGTCATTGCGCTCGGCATCAACAGCGGCGCCTATGTGGCCGAGATCGTGCGCGGCGGCCTCACTGCCATCCAGCGCGGGCAGACGGAATCAGCGCTTGCGCTCGGGTTCAGCCCTGCCGAGACGATGCGAACCATCATCCTTCCGCAGGTCTTCCGGATCATCCTGCCGTCGATCACCAATGAAGCGATCTCGACGCTGAAAAACACCTCGCTGCTGTCGACCATCACCGTCGTCGAGCTGACCCTTTATGCGCAGACCTTGATCGCCTCGACCTTCCGGCCGTTCGAATTCTACATCGCGGTTGCCGTCATCTATCTCCTGCTGACGACCATCCTCACCTTCGTCGCGTCGTGGCTGGAGCGCCGCTACGCCAACCTCGGATGATGCGGCCATGAGCGTGCTGCCCGTCGATTCCCTTGAAACTCCTCGCTTCTGCGGCGTGCCGACCTTCATGCGGCTGCCGCAGGCGACGTCGCTGAAGGACCTGGATGCGGCGATCATCGGCCTGCCGTCGGACAGCGGCGGGCCTTACAGGACGGGTGCTCGCTTTGCGCCGAACGCGGTGCGCGCCATGTCCGTCATGCTGCGGCCGATCAATCCCTACCGCGGCAATCTGAACATCTTCGAAGCGCTTAGGGTCGCCGATGTCGGGGATGCCAACGTGGTGCCCGGCTACGAGATCCAGTCGCTGGATCGCATCGAGGAATCGGTCAGTGCGCTCGTTTCGGCCGGCATCGTGCCGTTCGGCATCGGCGGCGATCACTCCATCACGCTTGCCGAACTGCGGGCGCTCGCCAAGGTGCACGGCCCGATCTCGCTCGTTCATTTCGATTCCCACACTGATACGTGGGACAGCTATTTCGCTGGCCAGAAATACAGCGCCGGGACGCCGTTTCGTCGCGGCGTGGAAGAACAGATCATCGATACGGCATCTTCGATCCAGATCGGTATGCGCGGCTCCCTGTTCCAGAAGACCGATATCAGCCAATCCATCGAACTCGGCTACGAGGTTCTGACCACAGACGAGGCGCTGGACCTCGGCCCCAGGGCGCTTGCCGATCGGATCGCAAGCCGGGTTGCCGGCAAGCCGGTGTTCATCTCGTTCGACATGGACTTCGTCGATCCGTCCGCCGCACCGGCGGTGCAGACGCCGGAGGCCGGCGGACCGACAGCGCGCGAGACCCTGCAGATCATCCGCGCCCTCCACGGCATCGATCTGGTCGGCTGCGATGTCGTCGAAGCCAATCCGCTCTACGACAGCACCGGACAAATCACGGCACTTCTCGCCGCCACCATCATGGCCGAATTCCTGGCTCTCCTCGCTTCCCGCCGATCCTCCACGCCGGGTTGAAAGTACCGAATACCAAAATGCCGAACGACCAATCCATCATAAAAAAGGGAACTGAAACATGAAAATGAAGTCTTTCATCCTTGCCGCTGCCGCCTTTGCGGGCCTTGCCATGACCTCGCTCGCGCATGCGGCGGACCTCGAGCTGCTACAGCCTGGCAAGCTCATGGTCGCCACCGAAGGCACCTACGCGCCGTTCAGCATGCGTGCGCCGAACGGCAAGCTCGACGGCCTGGAAATTCGCGTGATGCAGGAAGTCGCCAAGCGGCTGAACCTCGAATACACGCCTGTCCTCATCAAGTGGGATTCCCTGCTCGTCGGCCTTCAGGCGGACCAGTATGATGTGATCAGCGCCGCGATGGACATCACCGAGGCACGCCAGAAGCAGGTCACCTTCTCCAACGGCTGGCTCGAATCCGGTGGTCGCGTCGTCACCGCCAAGGACAGCAAGATCACCAGTGCTGCCGACATCAAGGGCAAGGCCGTCGGCGCGCTCGTCGCGTCCAGCTGGACCAAGATCGCCGAGGAAAAGGGCGCAACGGTCAAGGGCTACAAGGCCGAGTCCGACGCCATGCAGGACCTCGTCAACGGCAATGTCGATGCGGTGATCACCGACTCGATCGCGGCTGCCTATGCCATCACCTCTGCCAAGATGCCCCTCAAGATGACCGATGACTACGTGAGCCACGTCCAGAAGGGCTTTGCCTTCAAGATGGGCAAGCCGAACCTGGTCGAAGCCGTCAACAAGGCGCTTGCGGACATGAATGCCGACGGCACCTATGCCAAGCTGACGAGCGATCTGGTTGGCTTCGATCCGGCTCCGAAGGACCCGATCAAGACGATCAAGTAATTCCTGAACATCCCCGAGCAATCGGGACGTCACCCTGCGCCGGCAAGGATCATGATGATCGTTGCCGGCGCTTTGTTTTGCGCGCACAGTCGATCGAAGCGATTGCCAGGCACCGCAGAAAACGGGTGTCGCGCATAGCTTGACCAACACGGATACTCTAGGTTGGAATTCCTACAGGAGCGCGTCCCAAACGCGTGGCCTGTTCCTTGTGGAGTTGGAATGACAGACCCTTACGAAACCCTTGGTGTCGCCCGCACCGCCTCGAGCGACGACATCCGCAAGGCCTACCGCAAGCTTGCCAAGACGCTGCACCCGGATCTCAATCCGGGAAACATCCAGGCGGAAGAGCGCTTCAAGAACCTGTCGGCTGCCAATGAAATCCTGTCTGATCCCGAAAAGCGCAAACGCTTCGACAGCGGCGAAATCGATGCCTCCGGCACGGAGCGGCCGCGCCAACCCTACTACAAGAACTATGCCAGCAAGGGTGGCGGTGCTCAGGCTTACGAAAACACCTCCGGTTTTTCCGACTTTGCCGGCGCCGACGACATCTTTGCGGACATGTTCGGGCGCCATGGACGTCAATCGCGCCGCATGCGCGGCCACGATCTGAACTACACGCTCGCCATCGATTTTCTCGACGCGGTCAACGGCGCCAAGAAACGCATCTCACTGCCGGAGGGCGGCTCTCTCGACCTGACAATTCCAGCCGGCATCGAAGACCACCAGGTGCTGCGCCTGCGGGGCAAGGGTGGGCCGGGCAGCGGCCAGGGCGAGGCGGGCGATGCGCTCGTGTCCATCACCGTCAATCCGCACCCCTTCTTCATCCGCAAGGGCGATGACATCCATCTGGATCTGCCGGTAACGATCGTTGAAGCGTCTCTCGGGGCCCGGCTGAAGGTGCCGACCGCCTCGGGTGCGGTCATGGTCACGGTTCCGAAAGGCTCCAATACCGGCTCGGTGCTGCGGCTGAAGGGCAAGGGCGTCGACCACGGGAAGGGTCGCGGCGACCAGCTGGTGACGCTTCGGGTGATGCTGCCCACCAAGCCAGATCCGGCGCTCGAAGAGTTTCTGGCAGACTGGACGCCGGCGTCCGACTACGATCCCCGCAAGGATATGCTGCCATGATCATCAACAGGCTCGACTTCCTGCAGCGCGCTCAGATCGACCAGCAGACGCTGGAGGTCTGGCTGCGGGAAGAGTGGCTGCTGCCCAGTGAGGTCGTCTCGGACCTAGAGTTCTCCGACATCGACCTGGCGCGCGCGACCTTGATCGTCGATCTCAAGGAGCGGCTCGGCGTGAACGACGAGGGCGTGGACGTGATCCTTCACCTGATCGATCAGGTGCACGGCCTGCGTCGGCTGGTCGGTGGCCTGCTGGCGGCAGAGAAAGCTTCCCCGCCTTCGGAGACGTAGGGGACAAGCAGCGCCCCTCCGCCCGATCAGGCCTCAGGCTGGGTGCCATAGACGGATCGATAGGAGAGCGCGACGATCGCCCCGCCGATCAGGTTGCCGATCGTCGCAGGTAGGAGGTTGGCGCCGATGTCTCCCACCGTGACCGCCACTACCGACGGCTCGACCCATCCCTGCACAAAGTAGGCATAAGAGAGCAGATACATGTTGGCGATCGAGTGCTCGAAGCCGGCCGCAACGAAGGCGGTCACCGGCAGCAGCAGGCCGGCGATCTTCTGGGTCACGGTCTGGCCTGCGTAAGCGAGCCAGACAGCCAGACAGACCAGAAGGTTGGCCAGCACCCCGCTTGCGAGCGTCGTGCCGAAGGACTTTGCGGTCTTTGTCCCGGCGAGATCCATAGCGGCGCGGCCGACAGCGCCGTCTCCGGCTTCGTGCAGGCCCGCTGCCGCCACCAGCAGCGCCAGGAGAACCGCACCGGCAAAGTTTGCGAGATAGACGACGCTCAGTGAGCGAAAGGCCAGGCCTGCCTTTATGTCACCCCCGACGACCGGGCCGATCATCAGCGTGTTGCCGGTAAACAGCTCCGCGCCGGCGATCATCACCAGCGACAGGCCAAGAACGAAGACGGAGCCCGCAAGCAGCTGGGCAACGCCGTAGGGCAGGGTGTCTGCACCGGCGAGCGCGATGGTCGCAACGAGCCCGCCAAGCCCGATGTAGATGCCGGCCAGCATGCCGAGAACGACCATCTTGCCGAGCGGCAGGCTCGCCTTCTCGATGCAGGCGGCAAACACGGTCTGGCAGAGGTCCTGCGGCTTCGGCATCGCTGGGCTTGCGGGCATTGGTTGGTTCTCCGTCGGTGTGTCCAGACGTGCCCGATCCGACGGCGTGCCGTCTTTTAGAGCGCGTCTAGCAGGGGGTGAGCCACACCACGCCTGCAAAGCAAAAGACGGTGGCGCAGAGCGAGGCGAGGCAGACGTGGCTGCAGACCGCCCGGATGAAGGTTTCCGTTTCCGGCGCGAGGTGGGTCAGGCGGGCCCGTCGCAGCATCAGCGTGGTCACCGAGACGCTGGCAAGGCTGATGATAGCGAGGCCGATCAGCGCCAAGCGCAGAATAGAAGCCGTCCCGAGACCCGCTCCGGATGATGCCGGCTGCTGCAGTTCAAGGCGGCAGCCGGTTGCCTGGGCCGCGTAGAGGACGAGGAAGGCGGCCGTCCAGACTACGAACGTGGCGGTGATCATCACAAGCGGACGGCGCATCTCAGTTCCCGCCTGTCTGGACAAGCGTGCCAAGAAGATGCGGAAAGGCCAGCGCGACAAGGCCAGCCAATACGGCATAGCTATGCCAGAGGCTGCCGATCCGTAGCTCCAGGCGCCGCAAGGGGGTGATGCCCATCGCCAGCGTTTTCCACAGGGCGTGGCCTGCAAAGATCGCGCCGACCAGATGATGAAGGGCGGCATAGATGAAGACCACGAACATGGAGGCGATGGCCGCGTGGCTGGATGGTGCCGGCAGTTCGCTCCAGGCGATGAACGCCACAAGGAGGCCGGCGGCGAGATGGCCGGCCAGTGCCAGGGCGGTGCCAATGCGGGCAGGGATGGTACCGCCTCCGGCAAGGCTGCTGCCGATGCCGGCCGCCACCATGGCTGCGGCGGCGAGGGCCGTCAGCCCAAGGCTTGGCCAGGCAAACCCGGCGGGCGGCCAGTTCGGCGCCGAGACCCACAGAAACAGGCTGCCGAACAGCAGCGAGACATAGGCAGTTGCATCGGCCACCAGCGTCAGCTGCATGGCCATCAGCGAAGGCGGCGAGGCGGCGTCTAGATAAAGCGGGACCTGCTTGCCGTGGCCGATATCGAGAAGGTCGGTATCCTTCAGCACGGTGCCCGACCGGTACCAGGACGCAAACAGCCCCACGGTGAGAGCAAGTGCCAGTGGCGTTGCCCAATAGAGCTTGAACAGCATTGCCAGGAAGAAGGTGGCGGTCGCCACCGCCGTCCAGAAGGGGAGATGCGTCTGCTTCGGCAGTACCACGACCTGATCCGGCTGGCCGGTGACAATGTCGACGCCGAGCACTTCCATGCGGTCGTCGCGGACAAAGCCGAGATAGCCCTTGCCGGCTGCGAGCATGGGGCCGATCGCATCCGGGTCCAGATGATCGGCGCGGCGATCCACATGCGGCAGGGAGGCGAAATTATAGGATGGCGGCGGGGTGGGCATGGCCCAGTCCAGCGTTCCGGCCCGCCAGGGATTGCGGCGGAACGGCCGGCCGAAGCGAAACAGCAGGATGAAGTCGAGCGCGACAAGCGCAAAGCCCATGGCCATCACGAAGCTGCCGACCGAGGACATGAAGTTCAGCGTCTCCCAGCCGGATTCGCGCGGATACTCGAAGATGCGCCGCGGCATGCCGCGCAGGCCGGTCAGATGCATCATGAAGAAGGTCACGTTGAAGCCGATGAAGATCATCCAGAAGGCGGCATGTGAAAGATGCTGCACCGGTTGCTTGCCGGTCAGATGCGGCAGCCAGTAGTAGGCCATGGCCAGCATGGGAAACAGGAAGCCGCCGACCAGGACGTAATGCAGGTGGGCGACCACGAAATGGGTGTCATGCGCCTGCCAGTCGAAGGGCACCATGGACAGCATGACGCCGGTCAGCCCGCCGATCACGAAGACGAAGAAGAAGCCGAAGATATGCAGCATGGGGATGGAGTAGCGCGGCCTGCCATGGCTGATCGTCGCCAGCCAGGCAAAGATCTGGATTGCCGTCGGGATGGCGACGAGGGCGCTGGCGGCGGAGAAGAACGAGAGCGCCAGGTGCGGTATGCCGACCGTGTACATGTGATGCACCCAGAGGCCGAACGAGAGGAAGGCCATGGAGATGATCGAGGCGACGATGATCCGGTAGCCGGCGAGCTGGGTGCGGGCCAGCACCGGCAGGATGGTGGAGATGGCGCCGGCCGCGGGCAGGAAGATGATATAGACCTCCGGATGGCCGAACAGCCAGAACAGGTGCTGCCAGAGGAGCGGATCGCCGCCGCGGGCGGGATCGAAGAAGGGCAGGTCGAAGGCGCGTTCCACCTCGAGCAGGATGGAGCCGAGGATCAGCGGCGGAAAGCCGACCAGCATCATGGTCGCGACCACCAGCATGTACCAGGCGAAGATCGGCATCTTGTCGAGAGACATGCCCGGCGCGCGGATCTTCAGGATCGACACAATGAGCTCGATCGATGCTGACAGCGCCGAGATTTCCACGAAGGTGATGCCGAGCAGCCAGACGTCCGAATTGATTCCCGGCGCATAGACCGAAGAGGACAGGGGCGTGTACATGAACCAGCCGCTGTTGGGCGCCACGCCACCCACGAGGGCCACGATCAGCATGGTTCCGCCGAACAGGTAGCACCAGTAGCCATAGGCACCCATGCGCGGGAAGGCGAGGTCTCGCGTGCCGAGAAGCTTCGGCAGCAGGTAGATCGCCATGCCCTCGAAGAAGGGAATGGCGAAGAGGAACATCATGATCGAGCCGTGCATGGTGAAGACCTGCGCATAGGTCTCGGCATTCATGAAGGCGCTTTCCGACGTGGCCAGCTGCGTGCGGATGAGCATGGCGAGCAGGCCGCCGATGGCAAAGAACACCAGCGCCGTCAGCATGAAGCGGCAGCCGACGACATTGTGATTCACCGCAGCAAGCCGGCCCCAGCCGGGCTTTGTGCCCCAGATGCGATCAAGCGCGCGGTGAAGGGCAATGGCGCTCAGGGCGTTGCGATTCGGGCTGGTCATGGTGCGATCTCCTGCCCGAGTGCCGCCTGGAACTCGGCTTCGGCGTGCGCCTCCACTTCAAAGCGCATGCCCGCATGGCCGGTGCCGCAATATTCCGAACAGACGCCGCCATAACGACCCGGGCTGTCGGCACGGATCCGCAGGATGTTGGCGTGACCCGGAATGGCGTCGATCTTGCCGCCGAGCCGCGGTACCCAGAAACTGTGAATGACATCCTCGCTGGTGGTGGTGATCTCGATGGTGCGGTCGACCGGGATATGCAGCACCGGCGCGGACGGGGTGCCGGCCAGGTCCGGATAGGTGAACTGCCATTGCCACATGCGCCCGACCGCGTTGACGCGCAGCACCTCGCCGCCTTTCCTCGAGGCGCCGTCCAGAAGGTATTCCCCTTGCGCAAGCGCATAGAAGGTCAGGAGGCAGAGGATGGGTATGGGCAGGATCAGCCCGCCGCCGATGATCCAGTGGCGCGGCGAGAGGCGGCGGCCGAACTGCGGCACAAAGGTGGTGGCGAGGAAAAGGCCGATGACTAGGCAAAACAGGAGGATGGAGCCGGCCAGCATGACCCACCAGAGGGTGGCGATGGAGCTTGCCGCGGGGCCTGCGGGATCAAGCGCCGACAGGTCGCCGGTGCATCCGGTCAATGACAGGCTGGCGCCGATCATGGCCAGCGCGGGGAACCGGCGAGCCCGCTCGCGAATTGACAGGGTCAACGGAGATATCCCATGGGCGAGACGGTTGAGCGCAAAAATCCGGTTGTGGCCGAGATCGAGGAAAAGGACGCCAGTTCCGCGGTCGCGGTCGCCGGTCATCCTCTGCATGCCATGACCGTGCATTTTCCGATCGCGCTGGCGTTTGCGACGCTCGCTGTCGACCTGCTCTACTGGTATTCGGGCGACCCCTTCTGGGTCCGGGCCGGATTGTGGAGTTCGGGCGGCGTGTTCTTCATGGGGCTGGCGGCCGGCCTTATCGGTACCGCCGAACTGCTGGCCGTGCCCGGTATCCGCGGACGCGTTGCGAGCTGGGCGCATGCGATTGCGGCCATCACCCTGATCGCTCTTGCCGGCCTCAACTGGGGCATGCGCGTCACCGGCTCGGCGGACATCCTGCCGCATGGCATCCTCGTCTCGCTGCTGACCTGCGTGATGACCGGGATGGCCGGATGGCATGGCGGGAAACTGATTTTCGATCATGGCATCGGCCTCATGGTATCGGCCAAGGACTGAGGTCTTGCAGAAGCGTGCGCAGCCCGCCCGGTTGCGTCACGCTGGCGGGCAGTTGGACGTCGATGTTGGGCTTGGCAAGCACCACGACCAATATGGCCGTGACGATGCAGCAGGTGATCACCGTCACCAGCACGAACCGCCAGACCGGATAGATCTCGCCCTCGCGAAACAGCCGGATGATCACCAGCCCGGTCAGCACGTGGAGGATGACGAGGATGGCAACAAACAGAAGCTTCAGCGAAAACCAGGGCGCATAGGCTTCGCGGCCGAATATCAGCGCGATCCCGCTGCCGACCGCGATGAAAGCTGCAGGCGACACGACCGTGACATAGGCAAAGCGGACGATCTTCTGCAGGCGGTATAGGGCTTCCCGGTCTGCCACATGGACGCGCTGCACATACAGCCCTGGCAGGCTGACGAGGCCGGCAGCCCAGATCGAAATCGCCGCGATGTGGACGACCTTCAGGAGCACAATTATCAAGTCGCCACGGCCCTTTGCGGATGGAAAAGCGTCCAGAGCCGGTAGATGGGGCGATGATCCCAGTCGAAAAGACCAAGATTTCGTGATCGACTGTCAAAAACCCGTATTGGCGCGAGCAAAAAGACCGTCGGCGAATGCCCAGGCCGTTTTCTGGCGTGGGCATTCGTCTTGTCAGAAAGCCGGTGCGATCAGACTTCCTTCAGCTTGACCGGCCCGTTCAGCGTGTCGATCAGCGTGGTGCTGGCGGTGTTGAGGCCTTCGACCTCGGCTGCAATGCCATGAGCGCGGAAGCGCTCGACCACCCGGTCCAGGGCGGCGACGGCCGTGATGTCCCAGAAGTGGGCCGCGGAGACATCGATGAGAACCGCTTTTCCTGTCGCGTCCTCGATTTCGAAGGCATCGATGAAGACATCGGCGGAGGCGAAGAACACCTGGCCGGATACCCGATAGGTGACCCGTGCGGCTGCTTCATCCACTTCGGCATCCACCCGCAGCAGGCTGGCGACCTTGAAGGTGAAGAAGACGCCGCTCAGGAGCACGCCGACGGTGACACCGAGCGCCAGATTGGAGCTGAATACGGTGACCAGCACGGTGACGACCATGACGGCGCTCGACATCTTCGGGTGAACCACTACCGTCTTCAGCGACGACCAGTCGAAGGTGTCGATCGAGACCATGACCATGATGGCGACCAGCGCGGCGACAGGCACCTGGGAGACCCAAGGCTTCAGGAGAACCATGAGGATCAGCAGGAAGGCGCCGGCAAACAGCGTCGACAGTCGGCCGCGACCGCCGTACTTCACGTTGCTGACCGTCTGCCCGATCATGCCACAGCCGGCGATGCCGCCGAACAGGCTGGCGGCGGCGTTGGCGATGCCAAGCCCCGTGCATTCCCTGTTCTTCGAGCTCGGCGTTCCGGTCAGATCGTCGACGACGCTTGCCGTCATCATCGATTCCAGCAGGCCGACCATGGCGATGGCCAGTGCCGGACCAGCGATGATCTGAAGGGTTTCGAGCGTCAGCGGCACGGCCGGCCAGCCGAAGATCGGCAGCGTGTCCGGAAGCTTGCCGAGATCGGCGATGGTCATGACCGGAAGCTGCAGGGCCATGCTGGCTGCCGTCAGGACCAGAATGCAGATCAGCGGCGAGGGGATGGCGCTGGTGATCCGCGGCACCAGATAGATGACCGCGAGGCCTGCCGCCAGCATGCCGTAGGCAAGCCAGTCGCCGCCGATGATGTGCGGCAGCTGGGCCGCGAAGATCAGGATCGCCAGGGCGTTGACGAAGCCCGTGCGCACCGATTTCGAGACGAAGCGCATCAGCACGCCGAGACGCAGGAGCCCGAAGAGGATCTGCAGAATGCCGGCCAGAAGGCCCGCTGCGAAGAGGTAGGCCAGTCCATGGGTATGAACGAGGGGGGCTGCCACGAGGGCGACCGAACCGGCGGCGGCGGAGATCATAGCCGGACGGCCGCCGGTGAAGGCAATGACGATGCCGATGACGAAGGAGGCGAACAGGCCGACCTGTGGATCGACGCCGGCGACAAAGGAAAAGGCGATCACTTCTGGAATGAGCGCAAAGGTGGCGACGGCTCCGGCGAGCAGTTCGCGCATAGGATTGGCGGACCAATCCCGACGGAAGGATGAAAAGTGCATGTGATGAAATCTCGCAAAGCATGGCGACGCGCTCTGTGGAGCGTCGATGGAAGGGCATGCAGGTTTTGCGTGGTCTGGCGGATCGGCGGCCAGAAGAGCCACCCGGATTTGCACCGGGTCCGTGGTGAGTGATTTTGTCATTACCGCATTCAGCGTGCGATGCAACATGAAACTTACGCATCGCCGCGGGGCTCTTTCACGCCAGCGACACCGATGATGAAATGAATTCGCAAGTCAAGTGAACCGGGGACGGGTAATTTTCCGCCGATCCCTCCCTACATTGACCCTATCACAGAGGGCGGCGCGTTCATCGAGCAGGCGGCCGGGTTGCCCGCAGAAAAAGGATTTCACCATGGCACTGAAGGATATCATTCCCACCGGGATCGGTTTCGGATCGGCTCCGCTGGGCAACATGTTCCGGGACATTCCGGAAGAAGAAGCGCTGGAGACGGTCGCCAGCGCCTGGGACAACGGCACGCGCTATTATGACACGGCACCCTTTTACGGTGCCGGGCTGGCGGAACTTCGGCTGGGCAAGGCTCTCGCCGGTCGCAACCGCGCGGATTACGTGATCAGCACCAAGGTCGGGCGGGTGATCCTCGACGAGGTCGAGGATGTCAGTGCGCGCGAGCTTGGCGAGAAGAGCGAGGTCTTCAAGCATGGCCTTCCCAACCGCGTCGTCAACGACTATTCCGCCGATGCGACGCTGCGCTCGATCGAGGACAGCCTGAAGCGGCTCGGCACCGATCATATCGAGATCGCGCTGGTTCACGACGTGGCCCAGGACTTCTACGGCGACGAGTGGCTTGCCGCCTTCGAAAGCGCCCGCAAGGGAGCCTTCAGAGTGCTGGACCGGCTGCGCGACGAAGGCGTGATCAAGGCCTGGGGCCTCGGCGTCAACAAGGTCGAGCCGATCGAGATCCTGATGGAGCTTCAGGAAGCGCGGCCGGACGGGTTTTTGCTCGCCGGACGCTATACGCTTCTCGATCATGACCGGGCGCTGCAACGCGTCATGCCGTCTGTTGCCGAGCAGGGGCTGGGCATCATCGTGGGTGGCCCCTACAGTTCCGGCGCGCTGGTGGGCGGACCGAACTTCGAATACGCGCCCGTGACCCCGGCGATCCGCGACAAGGTTGCCGCGATCAAGGCGATTGCCGACCGTCACGGCGTGACGATGAAGGCCGCGGGCCTTCAGTTTTCGCTAGCCCATCCGGCGGTTGCCGCCGTCATTCCCGGGGCGAGCAAGCCTTCCCGCATCGAGGAGGATCGCGAAGCCTATGAGGCTGTCGTGCCAGGCGACTTCTGGCGGGAACTGCGGGCCGAGCGTCTGGTCAACCCGGATGCGCCGCTGCCGATCGACCGATAGGGATCGGCCTTTTGTATCGAAGCGGAGGGGGTGCAGCAGGATAACACTGCACCTCCTCCAAGCCGCTTGTCGGCGGGGCATCGGGCCCCGTTATTCCAATCTGGACTTGCTCAGTTCATTTTTTCATTAGACAAGTCTCGCCCCGCCGCCTCATCATGCCCAAAGTTTGGTCTCGCCTAGTAAATAGGCAGTTGACGTGTGCTGTGGTTGTGTTCGAGGGTAGTGGTGGCAATGCGGAAGAGTGGCACTGAGGACGGGTTTCATCTTCAGGTCGACGCGCGGCATCACCTCCACGTCGAGGAACACGGCAATCCGGACGGAATTCCGGTCGTCGTGCTGCATGGTGGCCCGGGTGCCGGCATGTCGCGAAAGATGATCGAGACCTTCGATCTTGCCGATTTCCGGGTTGTCATGTTCGACCAGCGCGGTGCCGGGCGGTCAACGCCGCATGCGGATCTGACAGACAACGACACCGACAGGCTGATCGACGATATCGAGACGATCCGGGTCGCCCTCGGCATGGAGGAATGGCTGGTCGCCGGCGGGTCCTGGGGCAGCTGCCTGGCGCTCGCCTATGCACAAGCGCATCCCGACCGCTGCCTTGGGCTTCGCTTGCATGGCATCTTCCTTGCCGGGCCGGACGACATCGACTGGTGGTTCAACGGCATTCGCGCCATCTTCCCCGATCAATGGGAGGAATTCGCGGCCTTTATCCCCGAGGATGAGCGCCATGACCTGCTGGCTGCCTACTACCGCCGCCTGATCAGCGGCAATGCCCATGAAGAGGCTGCCGCGGCACTCAGCCTGCGCGGCTTTTCCGCCAAGACCCAGACATTTCTTCCCGATCCCGGCCATGTAGCGACGCTGATGGAGCCGAAGGCCGCCCTCGCGGTGGCGCGGCTGTTCACCCACTACTGCATGCATGCCGCCTTCCTTGCCCCCAGCCAGCTGCTTTCCGGCATCGACCGCATCCGGCATCTGCCCTGCGAAATCGTGCAGGGAAGGTACGACACCGTGACGCCGATGGCTTCTGCCTGGCGGCTGCACAAGGCCTGGCCGGAGGCCGGGTTCGTCGTGGTCACGGAGGCCAATCATCAATCCACCAAGGGGCCGCTGTTCGAGGAGCTGAAGAATGCCAGCGTCCGGCTGCGCCACAAGCTCAGGTCCGGCGGCGTCGCCGCCAGGGAAGCATGACATCATGACGCAATCCTTCGACGCTTCGGCCATCGAGCCCTTCCTGCAGATCCACTCGGTCAAGTCGCCGGCGATTTCGCCCGACGGCGAATGGCTGGCCTATCTTTCGGAGGCCAGCGGCTTCCACCAGCTGTGGATCCGTCCGCGCGCCGGCGGAGAGGCACGGCAGGTCACCGACCTTCCCGAACCGGTGGGCTCCTTCGCCTTCAATCCCAAGGGAGCTGGACTTCTCTTCACCATGGATTGCGGCGGCGACGAGCGCCATCAGCTGTGGCTGCTTCCGGATATGACCGCGGCACCGGTGCCGCTGACGGAAGCGCCGCATGTAGTTCATCTCTGGGGTGCCTGGTCGCCGGACGGCCAGCGGATTGCCTATGCCTCCAATGCGCGTTCGCCCTATGACATGGACATCCATGTGATGACGGTCGCGACGCGGGAGACCGCAGTCGTGCACGCCGGCCAAGGCATGCGCGAGGTGCTTGCCTTCTTCCCCGACGGGCAGTCGCTGCTGGTGCGGCAATCGCTGCGTTCGGGCAATGACCAGGACATGTTTCGCCTCGACATCGCAAGCTCCGCGCTGACGCCGATGCTGCCGCATGCGGGCAAGGCCCGCTACATGGCGGCGCGCCTGTTCAAGGACGGCAGCGGCGGCCTCACCATCTGCGATCAGGGCCGCGACATGATGGCCATCAGCCGGTTCGGGTCTAAGGGCGATGACCTCACGCCCGTGGTCGCGCTACCGGACCGGGATGTCGACGCCTTTGCGCTGTCGCCGGACCAGCAGAGCATCGCCTTCGTGGTCAACGACGACGGCTGGAGCCGGCTCGGGCTTTGCAACCGCGACGGCAGCGTTTACCGGTTGCTCGAGCGGCAGCCGGTCGGCGTCATCACGTCGGTGGCGTTTGCGCCGGACGGGCAGTCGCTGGTGTTCCCGCTCGAGGGTGCCACCACACCGCCAGCGATCTGGGCTTTCGACCTGGCGAGCGGTGCTTTCGAGATGCTCGTCCAGTCCGACACGATGGGTCTGGACACGGCATCCTTTGTCGAACCCGCCGTCGAGCGTTTCGACAGCTTCGACGGGCTGAGCGTGCCGGCGCTGGTCTATACGCCGACCACGCCGCCACCGCCGCAAGGCTTCCCCGTGATCTTCATCGTTCACGGCGGCCCGGAAATGCAGTGGAAGCCGGATTTCCGCGCCGACGTGCAGTTTCTGCTCAGCCAGGGCGTCATGGTCGTTGCGCCGAACGTGCGCGGCAGCACCGGCTACGGCCGGACATTTCATGAGTTGGACGACCGCGAAAAGCGGATGGATTCCGTTGCGGACCTACGCGCCATCCGGCTTGCGATCGGTGCCCGCGCCGATGTGGACGACAGCCGCATCGGCGTGTTCGGCCGGTCCTATGGCGGCTTCATGGTGCTTTCGGCGGTGACGGAAGACCCGGACCTGTGGTGCCTCGGCGTCGATTTCTACGGCGTCGGCAATTTCCTCACGCATCTGCTGGCGACCGGCCCGTGGGGTCGGCAGCAGCGCGCCGCGGAATACGGCGAGCCGGGGGTGATGCGCGAAGCGCTCGAGCGTTTTTCGCCGATCAACCGCATCGCCCGGATGACGGCGCCGCTTCTCATCGTGCATGCCAACCGCGACCCGCGTGTGCCGCTTGGCCAGAGCGAGGATGTCTATTCCTGCCTGACCGGCCTCGGTCACGACTGCGAATACCTGCGCGTGAACCACGAAGGCCACGGGTTTGCCCGCCGCGAAAACCGCCTGACGGTGTTTTCCAGCTTCGCCCGCTTCCTTGCAAAACACCTTTGACAGCAGTGCATCATGGAGACTTTGAACATGCAGAATAGCGAACCGATCTGGGATCTCGTTGAAGAGCACCGGCCCGAATTTGAGGCGCTCAGCGACCGGGTCTGGGGGATGCCGGAAATCGCCTATACGGAATATGCCTCGGTTGCCGAACATGCGACCATGCTGCGCGAGCAGGGGTTCACCGTGACCGAAAACGTGGCCGGCATTCCGACCGCGGTGATGGGCGAGGCGGGCGAGGGCGGTCCGATCATCGCCATCCTCGGCGAATACGACGCACTTCCCGGTCTCAGCCAGGAAGCCGGCATTGCCGAGCCGAAGCCACTGCCGGGCACGGGTCACGGTCATGGCTGCGGCCATAACCTGCTCGGCTCGGCGGCGATGCTCGCCGCCACCGCCATCAAGGACTGGCTGGCCAAATCCGGCAAGCCGGGCCGTGTGCGCTATTACGGCTGCCCGGCGGAAGAAGGCGGCGCGGCAAAGTCCTTCATGGCCCGCGAAGGCGCCTTCGAGGGCGTCGATGCGGCCATCACCTGGCATCCGAGCGCGTTTACGGAAGTGGCGAAGGCGCTGTCGCTCGCGAATACCCGCATGGATTTCCGCTTTACCGGCCGGTCCTCGCATGCAGCTGCTGCGCCGCATCTCGGCCGGTCCGCGCTGGATGCCGTCGAGCTGATGAATGTTGGCGTCAATTACCTGCGCGAACACGTGCCGGATTCCAGCCGTATCCACTATGCCATGCTCGATTCCGGCGGGATTGCCCCGAACGTCGTTCAGGCGAAGTCGGCTGTGCGCTACGCCATCCGCTCGCGGGACCTCAAGGGCATGCTCGACCTCAACGAGCGGGTCAAGCAGGTGGCGCTGGGTGCTGCGATGATGACCGGTACGACGGTCGATATCTCGATCATGAGCGCTGTCTCCAACCTGCTTCCCAACCGGCCGCTGGAAGAAGCGATGCAGCGCAACCTCGATCGCCTCGGGCCCGTGCCCTTCGATGCGCAGGACAAGGCGTTTGCGACGCAGATCCAGTCGACGCTCAGCGAGGAGGACATCGACAACGCCTATCTGCGCGTCGGCTTGCCGCGCAAGGAGGCGACCCCGCTTTGCGATTTTATCGTGCCGCTCGATGTGGACGGCGAGCCGATGATCGGTTCGACGGATGTGGGCGACGTCAGCTGGCTGATGCCGACCGTACAGGCGCATGCCGCAACGATCGCCATCGGCACGCCGGGCCACTCCTGGCAGGTGACGGCGCAGGGCAAAACGCCGGCCGCCCACAAGGGCATGGTGCATGCCGCCAAGATGATGGCCGGCACCGCGATCGACCTCCTGGAGGATGCGGAGCTTCTGGCTGCCGCCAAGGCCGATCATCAGGCGCGATTGGGCAGGACGGCCTACGTCTGCCCGATCCCGCCGGAGGTTCAGCCGCCGCTGCAGCCGCGCCCCAAGGAAGCTGCCTGACACTCCGGCAGCCCGGAGCGTGAAAACCCCGGGCTGCAGCCATCAGCGTTTGAGATGCAAAAAATCAAAGGGAACCAACGCCATGACACCGAAGAGCATTGTGAAGACCCGCGTGATCGTTGCGGCGACAGCTGCAGCCCTGATGTCCTCGATCAGCCTGCCGGCACTTGCCGCCACGCCGAAATCCGCCCTCGTCATGGCCTGGAACATCGACGCCATCAGCACTTTCGATCCGGCCCAGGTGGGCGAGGTGGTGACCAACGAGCTGCTGCAGAACACCTGCGACTCGCTGGTGGATTTCGATCCCAAGGACGAGTCCAAGGTGGTGCCGCTGCTCGCCAAGAGCTGGGACGTGTCGGAAGACCGCAAGACGATCACCTTCCATCTCAACGAAGGCATGAAATTTCCCGGCGGTGCACCGGCGACCGCCAAGGAGCTGGCCTGGTCCATGCAGCGCGTCGTCCTGCTCGGATACGGCAATGCCGCAACGCTGACCGAATACGGTTTCACCAAAGAGAACGTGAAGGAGCGGATCGTCGCCACCGACGACAACACGCTCGTCCTGACGCTCGAGGCCGCCTATCCGACCAATCTCATTCTTCAGGCAATCGGCGCCAACCGGGTGTCGGCGCTTCTCGACGAAAAGACGCTGACGGAGAAGTCGGTCAACGGCGACTTTGGCAACAAGTATCTCGCCACCAACACGGCCTGCGTCGGTCCCTACAAGCTCATGCAGTGGAATGCGGGCGAGTCGCTCGTGCTGCAGGCGAACGAGGACTATTACGGCAACCAGCCGAAGCTGAAGCGCGTGCTCGTGCGCCACGTCGCCGAGCCGGGCACGCAGCGGCTGCTCCTGACCCAGGGCGATATCGACATCGCCCGTGACCTGTCTCCGGACGACCTTGCCGATCTGGACGGCAAGCCCGGTCTGAAGATCGAACGGGTGCTGAAGCCGCAGCTGTTCTTCTGGACTTTCAACGCGCTCGATCCGATCTTCAAGGAAGAGAAGGTGCGCCTCGCGATGCGCTACCTGATCGACTATGACGGCCTTGGCAAATCGGTGATGAAATACCTCGGCGTGCCGCGTGCAAGCTTTGCCCAGATCGGTGCGACCGGCGCGCTCAATGCCGAAGAGGGCCAGCCCTTCAAGCTCGACCTCGAAAAGGCCAAGGCGCTGATTGCCGAAGCGGGCTACCCGAACGGCTTCGAAGCGACCGTGTTGTTCGGCATGCTGCCGCATTCCGCTCCGATTGCCCAGAGCATCCAGCAGAACGCCTCCAAGATCGGCGTCAAGCTAAACCTGGAGCGGATGGCCAATGCCCAGCTGTTCAGCCGCATCCGGGGCCGCGATTTCCAGACCGGCATGCTCGCCTGGCAGACCGGCGTTCCGGACGCGCATGGCAATGCCTCGCGGCTGATCTACAATCCGGACAACCGCCCGGAAGCCAAGCTGACGCAGATCCCGGCCTGGCGCTCAGCCTATCAGAACGAGGACTTCAACAAGCGGATCCAGCAAGCGCTTCTCGAAGGCGATCCGGAAAAGCGCAACCAGATCTACTACCAGCTGCAGAAGGACACGATGCAGCAGGGGCCGTCGGCGATCATGTTCCAGATGTATAACATCCTGGGCATGAGCGATAAGGTCCAGAACTGGACCTGGAACGGATTCCGCGTCTACTACGACCTCGCCTCCAAGTAAGGCGAACCTCATGGCGGACCTCACCCATTCGGTTCCCCGCAGCGATGCGGGGAACGTGGCCAGGCCGAACCCGGTGCTGGACATCCTGAGCGCGATCGGCAAGACGATTTTGCCGGTGCTTATGACCCTGTTCGGCCTTGCGGCCCTGACATTTTTCATCGGCAGGATGCTGCCGATCGATCCGGTCGCCTCCATCCTTGGCGAGAATGCCACCCAGGATGCCTACGAGAAGATGTCGGCGGCGCTCGGCATGGACAAGCCGCTTTGGTACCAGTTCGGCGTCTACGTGAAGGGCATCCTGACCTTGAATTTCGGCGATGCGCTGACCACCGGCAAGCCGGTCATCGACGATATCGCCCGCGTCTTCCCCGCGACGATCGAGCTTGCCACCCTGTCGATCATTCTCGGCACCGGGATCGGCATTCCTGCCGGCGTTCTGTCAGCGATGTACCGCAATTCCTGGCTCGACAACGTCATCCGCTTCACCGGACTGATCGGCTATTCGGCGCCAAACTTCTGGCTCGGGCTGATGGGGCTGGTGCTGTTCTACGCTACGCTCGGATGGATCGGCGGACCCGGGCGGATCGATTTCATCTATGAGTTCGATCTGGAGCCGGTCACCGGTTTTCACCTGATCGACAGTGCCCTTGCCGGCAACTGGGAGATCTTCCGCAACGTCTTCAGCCACATCATCCTGCCGGCCTCGATCCTCGGCTTCGGCGCGCTCGCCTACATCAGCCGCATGACGCGCAGCTTCATGATCGAGCAGCTCAGCCAGGAGTATATCGTCACTGCCCGCGTCAAGGGATTGTCCTGGGCGCGCACCGTCTGGGTGCATGCCTTCCGCAATGTCGCGGTGCAGGTGCTGACGGTGGTGGCGCTGTCCTACGCCTTCCTGCTCGAAGGCGCGGTGCTGACGGAGACCGTGTTCGCCTGGCCAGGCTTCGGCCGCTACCTCACCAATGCGCTTCTGGTCGGCGACATGAATGCCGTCGTCGGATGCTCGCTGCTGGTCGGCGTCATCTTCGTCACCCTCAACCTCATCTGCGATCTCCTCTATCGCGTCTTCGACCCCAGAACCCGGTGAGGCCATGACAGACAAAGCCCTGATTTCCGCCAGTCCGCCGCGCTCCGGCTACAGCGCCTGGCTTCGCGCGCCCGTGCCGAGCTCGCCCTTTCATGCGCGCATGCAGCAACTGTGGCTGCAGTGGCGGCAGCTGCGCTCCAATGCCTCCGCCTTGTTCGGCCTCATCGTGATCGTCATCATTCTGGTGGCAGCGCTTTTTGCGCCGGTTCTCGCCACGCATGACATCTTCGAGCAGAACCTTGCAGCGCGGCTTCTGGCGCCGTCGGGGCAGCATTGGCTGGGCACGGACGAACTCGGCCGCGACGTTTACAGCCGCCTGCTGTTCGGAGCTCGTATCACGCTCTACATCGCGCTTCTGACCACCGTCATCGTGGCGCCGATCGGCCTGATCGTCGGCACCACGGCGGGGTATCTGGGCGGCTGGGTCGATACGGTGCTGATGCGCATCGTCGACGTCTTTTTGGCGTTTCCCAACCTCATCCTGGCGCTCGCCTTCGTAGCGGCGCTCGGACCGGGCATCGAAAACGCCATCATCGCGATCTCGCTTGCCTCCTGGCCGCCGATCGCCCGCCTCGCGCGTGCCGAGACGCTGACCATCCGCAAGTCGGACTATATTGCCGCCATGCGCCTGCAGGGCGCGTCCAGCCTGCGCATCATCTTTGGCCATATCATGCCGATGTGCATCCCCTCCGTGGTGGTGCGCGTCACGCTCAACATGGCGGCCATCATCCTGACCGCAGCCGGTCTCGGCTTCCTCGGGCTTGGCGCCCAGCCGCCCAGCCCGGAATGGGGCACGATGCTCTCCTCGGGCCGGGAATTCGTGATGACCAGCTGGTGGATCGCGGCCATTCCGGGCTGCGCCATCCTTCTCACCAGCCTTGCCTTCAACCTGCTTGGCGACGGCCTGCGCGACGTACTGGATCCCCGCCATGGATGAGCCGCTGATTGACGTTAAAGACCTCAAGATCCGCTTCCGCGGCGCCAAGCGCGATTTCGATGCGGTGCGGGGCATATCCTTCACCATCGGCCGCGAGAAGGTCGGCATCGTCGGCGAGAGCGGTTCGGGCAAGTCGCTGACCGGCCGCTCGCTCCTGAAGCTGACGCCGAAGGGTGCGCACATCAGCGCCACGCACATGCGCTTCAAGGGGACAGACCTGCTTGCCGCCAGCGAGAGGGACATGCGCAAGATCCGCGGCAACCACATCTCGATGATCCTGCAGGACCCCAAGTATTCGCTCAATCCGCTGATGCGGATCGGCAACCAGATCGTGGAGGCCTACCGGCTGCATCACAAGGCGCCGCCGGCCGAGGCGAAGGCCAAGGCGCTGGCGATGCTGGAGGCGGTGCAGATCCGCGATCCGGAGCGGGTGTTCAAGCTCTTCCCGCACGAAGTATCCGGGGGCATGGGGCAGCGGGTGATGATCGCCATGATGCTGATCCCGGAGCCCGACCTGATCATCGCCGACGAGCCGACGTCGGCACTCGACGTCACCGTGCGCCGGCAGGTGCTGACCATCCTCGACGAGCTTGTTACCCGCCGCGGCACGGGCCTGATGTTCATCAGCCACGATCTCAATCTGGTCGCCAGTTTCTGTGACCGGGTTCTCGTCATGTATGCGGGCCGCATCATGGAGGACATTCCGGCGAACCAGCTGCACAACGCGCGCCATCCCTATACGCAATCGCTGCTCGAAAGCCTGCCGCGACTCGATGCCGCCGTCGATGAACTGAAGGTGCCGGTGCGCGATCCGGAATGGCTCGACGGCCCCGTCTATCGCAATGGAGTTCTGGCATGACGCCGAAGAGACCCCTTATCGAGGCTGTCGGCCTGTCGATCAGCTTCGGGCCGCTGCATGCCCGCAACCGCGTCGTCGACGACGTGTCCTTTCGCATCGACAAGGGCGAGGCCTATGGGCTGATTGGCGAATCCGGTTGCGGCAAATCCACCATCCTGCGGGCGCTATCTGGCCTTAATAGCGACTACGAGGGTGCGCTGACGCTCAATAACCAGGAGCTGCCGAAAAAGCGGGGCAAGGAATTCTTCCGCCGCGCGCAGATGGTGTTCCAGGATCCCTATGGCAGCCTGCATCCGCGCAAGATCGTCGAAAAGGTGCTGACCGAGCCGCTTGCGATCCACGGCATCGACCGGGCCTCCGAGCGCGTGGCCGAGACTCTGGATGCGGTGGGCCTTGGTCCCTCCTTCCGCTACCGCTATCCGCATGAGCTTTCGGGCGGCCAGCGGCAGCGCGTCGCGATTGCCCGGGCGCTGATCACCGAGCCGGAGATCCTTTTGCTCGACGAGCCGACCTCGGCGCTCGACGTGTCGGTTCAGGCCGAAATCCTCAATCTCCTCAAGCGGCTGCGGGTCGAACGCAATCTCACCTACCTGATGGTGTCGCATGACTTGGCGGTGATCGCGCATATCTGCGAGCGCGCCGGCATGATGTACAAGGGGCGTATCATCGAAGAGCTGACGTCGCAGCAGATCCGCCAGTCGCAGGCAAAGGAAGACTATACCCGCGACTTCCTGACGGCGAGCGTCGAGGCGGTCGCCCGGCGGGACGAGGTCGTCGGATGACGGCAAACCCGGGCAGGGAGTGGGGCCAATTCGACGATCCTGCGGAGGCCGGGCTTAACGCCGACGCACTCGAGCGGGTGAGGGCGGTGGCGTCCTCGCAAGCGACCGACATGCTGCTGGTCATCCGCCACGGCAGGATCGCCTTTTCGATCGGTGACCCGACCCGCAAATTCCTCTGCCATTCGATCCGCAAGAGCTTCCTCGCCTCCCTTTTGGGCGCCGAGGTGGAGAGCGGACGGATCGACCTTGCGGCGACGCTGGCAAGCCTTGGCATCGACGACCGGGAGGGGCTGAGCGAGCGGGAAAGGCAGGCGGCGGTCTATCATCTCTTGACCGCACGCTCCGGCATCTACCACCCGGCCGGCTACGAGACGCCCTGGATGCGCTCCATCAAGGAGCAGCGGCATTCCCACGCGCCCGGCACGTTCTGGTGCTACAACAACTGGGATTTCAACGCGCTCGGCACGATCTTCGAGGCTGCGACCGGCGAGACGGTGCATGAGGCCTTTGCCCGGCGGATCGTCCTTCCGATCGGGATGCAGGACTTTGCCCTGGATGGCGAGACGCCGGATGGCTGGCACGAAAGCTTCGCCGAAAGCGAACACCGCGCCTACCCGTTTCGCATGTCCAGCCGCGATCTGGCGCGGTTCGGCCAGCTTTTCCTGCGGCAGGGGCAGTGGAATTCGGGCCAAGTGCTGCCGGTGGGCTGGTCGCAGGAATGCGTCATGCCCTATTCGCATGCGGGCACCCACGGCGCCTATGGCTACATGTGGTGGCTGGAGCGGGACGGCGTCTTCCTGCCGGGCGTGATGACGCCGAAGGGCAGCTTTGCCGCGATGGGGGCCGGTGGCCACTACTGCCTCGTCATCCCCGCCCTCGACATGGTCGTCGTCCACCGGGTGGACACCGAAACTCCGGGCCGCGCGGTCGATGCCTTCGGCATGGGCCGGTTGCTGCGCCAGTTGCTGGCCGCCGTGGCCGATCCCTCCTGACGCGGATGCCTCCCACATTCAACCGACGAGCATTTTCATGACGACTGTTATCGAGACGATCGCCGCCTGGTGCGCTGCGCCTCCGCAAAGCTCCAAGACCGCCCGGCGGCTTGCCCATGATGCGATTGCTGACACGATTGCCTGTCTTTACGCAGGCCGCAACGACGCAAGCACGTTTGCCGTCCGCCGTGCCTTCGGCCACCAGGCAGACGGCGAGGCGCCGCTCGTCACCGGGGGGCGGCAGTCGGCCTCGGTGTCGGCCCTGATCAACGGCACGGCGGCGCATGCGCTGGACTATGACGACAACTTCAAGCCCGGCATGAGCCATGCCTCGGCCGTGATCGTGCCGGCGCTCTTGGCCGTCGCCGACCGGGTCGGGGCCAGCGGGCGCGCCCTCGTGGATGCCTATCTAGTCGCACTTCAGGCGCAGGCCTTCGTGGGCAGCGGCGTTGCCGGTTCGCACTACACAGCCGGCTGGCATGGCACGTCGACCGTCGGCAGCATCGGCACGGCGGCGGGTGTTGCCAGCCTGCTGGGCCTCGATGCGCAGGGGCTAGCGCGGGCGATGTCGATGGGGGCCAGCATGGCATCCGGCACCAAGGGGCAGTTCGGCACGCCGGCCAAACCCTTCCATGCGGGCATGGCGGCCCGCAATGCGGTGGAGGCAGCCCTGCTCGCGGCAGAGGGCCTGCAGGGTCGGCTGGACATCCTTGAGGGCGAGCAGGGTTTCCTGGAAATGTTCGGGGGTGACACGCCGAAGGGCTACGACCTCAGCGAGATCGCCGGCACCCGCGAACACACGATCGAGACGGTGGGCGTGATGCCGAAACTGCACCCATGCTGCGGGTCGACGCACCTGATCGTCGATGCGGCCCTCGATCTCATGCGCGAGATGCCGATCGATCCGGACGAGATTGTCTCCGCAGAATGCCATGTGGGCATCGCCAACTATCGCAACCTCGCCTATCCCGCCCCAATGGACGAGATGCAGGCGCGCTTTTCCATGCCCTACTGCCTGGCTCTGGCATTCCGGAAACAGGGGCTGTCGCTTGCGGACTTCACGCCCTCGGCCGTCCAGACGTTTGCGCAGGATCCCTTGCTGACGAAAATCTCCATGACCCACTACAGCCCTTCGGAGGAGGAGCAGGCAAGCACGCCCCTGCCGCATCGGCTGAGGCTGACGATGACCGATGGCTCGATCATCGAAAGGTCGCGCGCGGTTGCGCGCGGCGGGCTGGTCGATCCCTTCTCGGAAAGCGACCGCACCGCTAAGATCAGCGACTGCCTTGATGGCGTGCCGGGGGGGCAGGCTATCGCCGCCGCACTTGACGCGCTCGACGCGCATGCCGATCTGCGCTTTCTCGCCCCGTTGTTTCGCGGAACGAAAGCGGGTTCCTGAGGCGAGCGAGGACAGATATCAGGCGGTGGGCAGGGACACACGATCGGCCAGCGTGCCGACCTCGGCTGCCTGCGCCCAGAACTGGCCAGCCCGCTTGCAGCGCGGCCTGTAGGATCTGTAAAGCCGGATCTCCACTTCGATGTCCAGCTCGGGACCGGCGGCGCGCACAAGCTGGCCGGACCGCATCTCGTTGACGGCAAGGCTCTCCGGGATCCAGGCCACGCCGTGGCCGGAGACGGCCATCGCCTTCAGAGCCGCCGACATGGCGTTTTCATAGACCGTGTTGAGCTTCACCGGCACCCTGTCGAAGATCGCATTGGGCAGCGCCTGGGCGAAGAAGGAACTTTGGCGGTAGCTCAGATAATTCACCGGCTCGCCGTCGGTCCGTGCCTCGTGGAGCGCGCCGCCATGTTCGTCCGGGGCCGACACGGCGATCACCCGTTCTGATCCGAGTGTCAGATAATCGTGCTCGGACAACTCCCGGATCGCAGGCACGCAGTCATGCGCATAGGTCAGGAGAAAGTCGCACTCGTTGCGAAACAGGTTCGAGACATTGTTCGAAAAGGACGAATAGGCCTCGACGAAACGGGTGCGGAAAGAACCGCCGTTGGCCTCGATCCGCTCCATCCAGACGGGGAAGAAGGTCAGCACCAGCGTGCTCATCGTCGCAAATGACAGGACATCGTCGGTCGAGCCGTGCTGGTCGAGAGTTTCCGCCCGCAGGGCCGAGAGCATGTCGACGCTCTTGCGCGCCTTGGGTAGAAAACTGCTGCCCGCCGCCGTCAGCGTGACCGGAAACGTGGTGCGGTCAACGAGCGGGACGCCCACCCATTGCTCCAACTGCCTTATCCGTTTGCTTAGGGCCGATTGGGTGATGTTGCGATCGCGGGCGGCCAGCGTGAAGTTCATGAAGCGCGCCAGACTGACGAAATCTTCCAGCCATTTCAATTCCATCCGCATTCTCCGATCCGAACCGCCGGCGCAAGACAAAGCGGCGCATTCGCGTCGATTGTACAGGATCTGCGGGCCAGGTCCGCCATCAATCGCAGATCGCTGCCATGTCGTGGATCGGTGGCTGACCCGGCGGGTCTATCCCCGTGGCGTCGACCCGTCCTCGTGCCTGTGGGAGACCGAGGCTGGTTTAACCCATAGCCGCATCAGCGGAACGCTGAGGGCAATGATGAGCAGCACGCGCATCAGGTGGAAGGCGACCACGATGACGAGATCCAGGTGCTCCGACGTGGCCACCAGCGACATTTCCGCAATGCCTCCCGGCGCAAGGGCGAGGACCAGCGAGGCCTGACCCAGTCCCAGCCAGGCGTCGAGGCCCCAGGCCATGCCGAAGGCGAGCGCGATCAGCATGGCGGTACCGGCCAGGTTGACGGGCAGGAACAGCCGGCCAGCGCGCAGCAGCGACGGCTTGCAGCGGGACCCCAGTGCCGCGCCGATGAGGACCTGAGCGCAGACCAGCACGATCGGGGGCACGGCCGTGCCGGGCAGTTCCATCAGACCGGCAAAGCCGCCGGCGAAGACCCCCGCCAGAAGCCAGCCGTTCGGGACCCGCAGTCGCATCATGACCATCCCGATTGCCAGGGCCGCGGCACACAGCAGCAGCAGGACCGGCCCCGTCTGCAACGTGTTCAAGGACAGGATCGGGGCCTGTGGCGGCGGATGATCCAGGAAGCCGAGAATCTGGGGTACGGTCAGCGTCACGAGAAGAATGCGAAGGAACTGCCCGACGGACACGAGGCCCGGGTCGCCGCCATAGCGGTCCGCCAGCACGGCCATTTCCGCAACGCCGCCCGGAAGGCTTGAAAATAGTGCCGTATGCTGGTCGATGCCGGTCAGCCGGGCGAGGATCCGGGACTGGAAGCAGGCAAAGAGAATGGTGGCGAGCGTTGCCATGAACATTACCGGAAGCAGGGTAACGAGCTTCTCGGCCACTTCCGGCGACAGGCGCTGGCCGGCGGCGAGGCCGACGAGGCCCTGCGAGAGTTCACGGCCATAGGGCATGATCTTGACCGGAAGCTGCCTCAGCGACAGGGCGGCGGTCACGATGAGCGAGCCGATCAGCCAGCCGAGTGGCAGGTGGATGGCGGTGGCGATCGCCCCGCCAAGCGCCGCAACGGCGATGCAGGCAGCCAGATGGGCCAGGGATTTCACGGTCTCAAATCTCATCAGGGGCGGGTTTCACGCATAGCGCGGCGGATGCGGAAGAGGGCCGCGCAGCGCCTCGTAGGCGGCAGCGACCTTCAGCAGGAGCGGCTCGGCGAAGTTTCGGGCGGCCAGTTGCACGGAGAGCGGCAGGCCGGAGGCGGATAGGCCGGACATGATCGTCAGTGCCGGATTGCCGGTGACGCTGAAGGGGGTACGGGCCTGGCGGGTATAGGTCCGGCGCGTCTCGATGGGGTCGTCCAGCCGGCTTGGCGGCTCCATGGAGCTTGCAGACAACAGAATGTCGACCTCTGAAAAACAGGTCTCGACCGCATGGATCAGCTGCGTGCGCAGCTTCTGGGCCCGGATATAGTCGTCAGAGGACAGGAAGGCGCCCGCCAGCAGTGCCCGTCGAGCAAGTGCGCCATAGGCCTCCGGCTTTTCGCGCAGCATGGCGGCGTGAATGGCAAAGCCCTCGCTCGAGAGCAGCACGCGATTGACCGAGAAGAAGGCTTCGAGCGGTGGCAGGCGGATGTCCACGACGGTGCCGCCGGCCTCGCGAAGGAGGTCTGCTGCCCGGTCGAGCGCTTTCGCCATCTGCGGGTCCGCGTGGAGATCCTCCTCATGGAAGTGGCGAACGTAGCCGATGCGAATGCCGCTCAGATCCTTGCCGGTGTCGGAAAGGCAATCCGTCCAGGGCGCTGCGGTGCTTGACGGATCGCCAGGATCGACGCCGACCAGGGCGTTCAGAAGCAGACCGGCATCCACGACCGTGCGGGACAATCCGCCGACGCAATCGAGCGACTGGGCCAGCGGAAAAACACCCCGACGCGATACCAGCCCATAGGTGGGTTTCAGCCCGACGAGACCGCAGGCACTGGCCGGGTGGCGGACCGAGCCACCCGTATCGGTGCCGATCGCCAGCGGGAAGAAACCTGCTGCGACGCCTGCGCCGGACCCGGACGACGAGCCGCCCGGATGATGGTCGAGGTTCCAGGGATTGCGGGCAGGGGGAAGGGGCAGGTCGAAGCTCGGGCCGCCGCAGGCGAACTCATGCGTGTTGGTCTTGCCGACGATGATGGCACCGGCAGCGCGCAACCGCTCGATCACGGCCGCATCGGCTTTCGCCACATGGCCGTCCGTTGCCGCGGAGGCGCAGCCTGTCGGCGTGCCGGCAATGTCGACGATATCCTTGATGGCAACCGGGATCCCATGCAGGGGGCCGCGGTCGGTTCCGGCAGCCAGTTCCCGGGCGCGCAGCCGGGCCTCGGCTGCCACTGCCTCCGGCTCGAAAGCAATCATGGCATGCAGGTCTGGATCGTGTTGCCGGATGCGGCTCGACAGGTCGTAGATGACGTCGATCGGCGACGGTCCTCCGTTGCGATAGCCGGCGGCGATGTCGACTGCGGAGCGGAATGCGAGATCGGTCATGAAACTGCTGCCACGCGCATGGGTGGCCAAGGTTCATCGGAGGGCGCCGGCGGGCCTCCAAGGCCATCGCGAAAGGCCTTGGCTGCAGCTGCCGCCGCGATCAGGTCCTGCGGGAAGGCTTTTACAGCCTTGTCCAGCCCGGCAGCCGTCGCGGCCCGCATCACCGCCTCGTGTTCCACAATCATCTCAAACCGCCATGGACAGGGGCGGCGTGGCCTGTTTTGCCGGGTGAAGGTCCGTGAACCACTCGGCCACCTGGCCAGGTGTCACGAACTCGGTCAGCGGGTGGCGCTCGAGCGTCTCGATCATGTCCTTCAGTTCGGTCATGCGGTGGGGCACACCGACCAGATGGGGATGAAGCGCAACGGTCATGATCTTCGGTCCGAGACTGTCCTCGACTTCGAGCGCCTCCAGCGTGCGGCAGACGCGGTTGAGGAATTCCCCCGTCGCATGCTTTTCCACCGCGTAGACGGTGCTGTCGTTCAGTTCCAACGTATAGGGAACGGAGAGGAGCGGGCCCTCGGCCGTGGTCATCCAGCAGGGCTGGTCGTCGACCACCCAGTCGAGAAGATAGTCGATGCCGCATCGCTTGAGGTTTTCGGGGGTCGAAACGCTTTCGCCGAGACCTGGACCGAGCCAACCCTTCACCTTTGTGCCGGTGAAGCGGCGAACCTTGTCGAGGCTCTGCTGGATGATCGACAGTTCATCCGGTTCCGTGTGGACGGCCTGCTGGTAGAGACCGTGGCCGACGAATTCCCAGCCCAGCTTCAGCGTCTTTTCTGCGCAGGCTGGGTAAATATCGATCACGTTGGCATTCGAGCTCGCGGCGGCCGGCAGGCCCTTGGATTCGAAAAGATCGAAGATCCGCTGCATGCCGACCCGCATTCCGTATTCGGCCCAGGCGAAATTCGGAATGTCCGGAACGCTGTGGCGACCCTGCGGCGGCGTGCTGATGCCGCGCGGCATGGGATGGTCGAAACGCCAGTGCTCCATGTTGACGACAAGCTGCACCAGTATGCGTTTGCCCCGGTAGAGCGGCAGAACTGGCGCTTCGCCCGCCAGGCGATAGGGAATGCGTGGGTTCGACGTAAACATGGCCTGTCCTCTTAACTCGCGGCCGGTTTCAGCCCCCGGCACCTGCAGCAGGCAGACGGTCACCGAAGCCCCTCTGCCTGTCTGGCGCGATAATTGCATGCTTCATTTCAGCGACGCGGCCGATCTTCATCGGTTGCGAACAAGGCGAACCATAATCCACGTCCGGCGAACTGGGAGGTCGCGGCGACGTGCTATCAGATATGCCTCATGGAGTGCCGCGACATGGAACTCAAGCAACTCGAGTATTTTCGAACGGTCGCAAGGATCGGCAGTTTTTCGCAGGCTTCGGCCATGCTGATGGTGGTGCAACCGGCGCTCAGCCGGCAGATCGCCAAGCTGGAAGAGGAGGTCGGCTCGAAGCTGTTCTACCGCAACGGCCGTGGTGTGACGCTGACGGAGGCCGGCCGCCGCTTCCTCGACGTTGCCGAGCGCGCGCTCGACCAGCTCGAGGGCGTCTGCGCGGAATTGCGGGCGGAAAAGGTCGTGCCGGGTGGAACAGTGACGCTCGGCATGCCGCCCTCCGTCAGCGCCATGATCGGTGCCTCGCTGCTGATGCGGTTGCGGCGAACCTTCCCGGACATCAAGCTGCACATCACCGACGGGCTTTCCGGGCATGTCTGCGAATGGATGATGTCGGGCAAGATCGATATCGGGATCGTGCATGAATCCCGCCAGTCGAGCTCGCTGCTGCTGGAGCGCCTGCTGAGCGAGGCGCTTTATCTCGTCGGGCGGCCGGACGCCGGGCTTGGGCTCGTTCGGCCCGAGGGCGCGATCGGGGAGGCGACGCTGGAAGAGGTGCTGCGGCTGCCGCTCGTTCTCCAGGGCCAGAGCCACGGATTGCGCCGCCTGATCGACCGGGTGGTCGGCGAGGCGGGGCTTGCCATGGACGTGCAGATGGAGATCGACGCAGTGCGCACGATCGCCAACCTCGTGCGGCACGAAAAGCTCTACGGCATCCTGCCGCTCGGTTGCGTCATCGACGATCTTCGCAATGGGCAGGTCTGCGCCTGGCGGATCACCAAGCCGGCGCTGACCAATGTCATGCTGCTGGCGACCATGCCGAACAAACCGTTCAGCCCGGCCATGCGCGAAGTTCGCAAGGCGATACAGACGGAGATCGCGGCGCTTCACCTGGAGGAGCCCCGGCCATCGTTTGAGTGGTCGGATGCCTCTTCCCCTTTCGCCTTTCACGAGGCCACCAACTAGATCGAGCCCGGCACCTGGCCATCTCATGCGCTCCATTCGCGCCCGCACGCTTCCGACGCCTTTTGCGGCATAGCTGCTAGAGCCTTCACGTCATGGACGCGGGGGAGTGGAAGTCCTTTACTTTCCTCAGATCGGCAAGCGACGCAGGTCGTGCGGACCCAGGAAAACTGGGCTTTTAGGGGAACGACATCAATGAACGTCATCTACTCCATGAAGACTTTGAGAGGCGCTGCGGTCGCTGCCTGCCTCACGCTTGCGCCGGCGCTGGGGTTTGCGCAGGGCGGAACGCCCTCGGCCCTGCCACAGCAGACCACGCTGAACATCGGCTACCAGAAAGTGGGCCACCTTGCCCCGATCCAGATGGTGGTCGAGCCTTTGGAAAAGCTCGGCGTCAAGATCAACCTCGTCGAGTTCGCCCGTTATGCCGATACCCGCACGGCGCTGCTGGCCGGTTCGCTGGATGTGGCAACCGTCGGCCCTGCGGATCTCGCCATCGCGCTCTCCAACGGCTCCAAGAATGCCGTCGGCCTGATGGGCGTCGGGTCCTCGCCGAAATACGTCATCGGCCGCAAGGGCGTGACGCTCGACAGCTGGAACGACCTGAAGGGCAAGACGGTCGCGATTGCGCCAGGTTCGGCGGTCTGGTTCCAGTTTGCCGCAACGCTGATCGAAAAGGGCGTCCCCTATGACAGCATCAAGGCCGTCAACATCCAGGGTGGCGGTGCCAACTTCAACCAGGCGCTGAAGAATGGCGAAGTCGACGCGATCGTGACCTGGGAACCCTTCGAGTCGCTGCCGGTGATCGGCGGATACGGCTATTTCGCCAAGAACCTCGAATACAGCCAGTCGAAGGCGGTCGGGGCGGAACTCGGCATGATGGTAGCCTCGCGCACCGCTCTCGACACCAAGCGGGACGCCGTCGTCCGTTTCGTCTGGGCCTATCTTAACGCGCAGAAGACGCTTGCCGCCGATCCCCAGGCGTTTGCTTCGGCCTATGCCAAGCTGACCGGGCTCGATCCGGCCGTGGCTGCCGAAGCTGCCAAGCCGATCGCGCTTGGTTCCGTCGTCACGCCGGCCCAGATCGAACGGCAGGCGAAGGCCTTTGCCGAACTCGGCGTCATCCAGAAGGATGTATCGGCCGATATCGCCGCCAACTGGGACGACAGCATCGTCACGGATGCCAAGGCATTCTGATCGCAAGGATGCCGGCCCGACACCGGGCCGGCCATACCACTGTTCAAGCAGAACTGGATGGAATAATGACCCATGGCGCCCACGAGGCGGTGACGACATCGGCCCGCCCTTCCGCTTACGGCCTTGCCGCCTTCCGGGGCGGCCTGCATTTGCGCAAACTGGCTGCGGGTGCGGTGCTGCCTCTGCTGGTCATCCTGCTCTGGCAGCTCGCCGGTACCGGTGGCTCGCTGTTTGGCGGGGTGCTTCCGACACCCGATCGGGTCGCCAGTGCCTGGTACACCTGGGCCTTCGGCAATCGCGGTATGGGAATGAACCCCTATAGCGGCTCGTGGTTCGACAGCGTCGTGTTTTCGACGACACGGGTCCTGCAGGGCTTTGCGGTCGCTCTCCTGGTCGGCATTCCGACCGGCATCATGATCGGCTGGAACCGGCTGGTGGCCGGTGCCGTCGATCCTGCCCTGCAGATGCTGCGGCCGATCCCGATCACGGCCTGGCTGCCGTTTGCCATCGCCGTATTCGGCATTTCCAGCATCGGTGCGGTCTTCCTCATTGCGCTCGGCGTGTTCTATCCGGTGGTGATCAACACCACCCAGGGCGCCCGCCATGTGGAGCGCAACTTGGTTCGCGCCGCGCAGATGATGGGCGCCAGCCGCCTCGACATCCTTTTGCGCGTCGTCATCCCGGCCTCGCTGCCGTCCATCTTTACCGGCGTTCGCATCGGGCTCGGCACGGGCTGGACCGCGGTGATCGTCGCCGAAATGATCGCCGTCAAATCCGGTCTCGGCTACGTGCTCTGGGACGCCTATTATCTCGGCCGCATGGATGTGGTGATCGCCGACATGGCGACGATTGGCATCATGGGACTTCTGAGCGATCAGTTGATCCTGATGATCGAGCGCTACGCGCTGTCCTGGCGCCTCGTCAATTCGAACCGCTGATCGGAACATCCCATGGCCCGTATCGAAATCTCCAGCCTCGCCAAGGTCTATCCCGGCCCCAAACCCGTCAATGCGCTCGACCATGTCAGTCTCGACGTGGCGGAAGGCGAGTTCATCGCGCTGCTTGGCCCGTCCGGCTGCGGAAAGTCGACGCTCCTCAACATTCTCGCCGGCTTCGAGAGCAAAACCGAAGGCGAGGTGCGGTTCGACGGCCAGCCAGTCGGCAAGGCCGGTCCGGACCGGGGCGTGGTTTTCCAGGAAGCGGCGCTGTTTCCCTGGCTCACGGTGTTCGACAACGTGACCTTCGGGCCGCGCATGCAGGGCGTGGCCAAACCGGTCTATGAGAAGATCGCGCACGACATGCTGGCGCTGGTCGGGCTTCGCGATTTCGCCCACGCCTACCCGTCCCAGCTCTCGGGCGGCATGCGCCAGCGTGTCGGTATCGCGCGCGTGCTGGTGATGAAGCCGAGGGCGCTTTTGATGGACGAGCCCTTCGGTGCGCTTGATGCGCAGACGCGGCTTTCCATGCAGGAACTGCTGCTCGAGGTCTGGCAGCGCCTCAAGACGACGGTCGTCTTCGTGACGCATGACATCGACGAGGCGGTTCTCTTGGCGGATCGGGTCTGCATCATGTCCGCCAGACCGGCGCGGATCGCCCGGCAGATCAACATCGATTTGCCGCGTCCGCGCTCCATCGACGATCTGACCACGCCGGCGTTCATCCGCTACAAGGCCGAGATCATGCAGGTGATGCGCGACGCGCACCCCGCCAAGGCCATCGCGGCGGAATAGCTGTCGCCATCTCCTCCCGTGAACGCCAGAAGGAATGCATTATGAATGACGGTTATGCCGGGAAGTCCGTGCTCGTGACCGGCAGTTCGAAGGGGATCGGCCTTGCCTGCGCCGCAGACTTTGCGGAAAGGGGCGCAAGCGTCATCCTCACCGGTCGCTCGCTGGAGGCGCTTGAGAAGGCCAGGGCGACGCTGCCGACCGGTTCTCCGGTGGAGCTTGCTGCTTGCGATCTTTCGCTCGAAGCGGACCGGGTGGCACTGGCGGATCGTTTCGGCGAAATCGACATCCTCGTCAACAATGCCGGCGGCATTCCGGGCGGCGATCTCTTCACCCTCGATATCGGCCAGTGGCAGTCATCCTGGCAGCTCAAGGTGTTCGGCTACATCCACCTGACGCAGCTCTACCTGAAGCGCATGAAGGAGCGGCGCGCCGGTGTGATCGTCAACATCATCGGCGATCTGGGGCGCATGCCGCGCTGGGATTATATCTGCGGCAGCACCGCGAATGCCGGGCTGATCGCCTTTACGGAAGCCGTCGGAGCGCAATCGGTCGACTGGAACGTGCGCGTGTTCGGCATCAACCCGACGGGCACCGCGACTGACCGGGTGGTCGATGTCGCCCGTGGTCGCGCCCGCAGCACCTATGGGGACGAGGAGCGCTGGCCGGAGATCCTGACCGGGCTGCCGTTCGACCGGCTCTGCACGCCGGAAGAAGTCGCCCGCCTGGTCGCGACGCTGGCATCGCCGGACATGGGCTATCTCTCCGGCACCGTGGTCGATCTGGACGGCGGGCGCATCAACCGGCGCTGAACGCCCGATATACTGCAACGGGACTGGATCATCATGGTAGACGCTTTGGGGCCTCGCGGCCGTATCGGAATTGTCGTTCCCTCGACCAACACGTCGGCGCATCCGGAATCGGAACTGCTGCGACCGCGCGGGGTGACCAACCAGGTGGCGCGCATCACCATCAAGGAACGTCCGCTCGGCGATCCGCAGGCCTTCCTGGAGCATGTGGAGGCCATGCGCTCCGGCATCGGCTCGGCCATCGAACAGATCCTGACCTGCCAGCCGACCCATCTGATCATGGGCGTTGCCCTCGAAGCCTTCTGGGGCGGGGTGGAAACGGCGGCGCGCTTCCATGCGGAGCTCGAGGCCAAGGCCGGCATGGGGGTCTCGATGGGATCGATCGCCACGGTGCGGGCATTGACGGCGCTGGGTGCAAAGCGCATCGCGGTGCTTACGCCGCACCAGCCGTCAGGCGACGCGATGGTGCGGACCTATTTCGAGGAGGCGGGCTATGAGGTGGTTCGCCTCAAGGGCCTGAAGTGTGCTTCGCCGACGCTGATTGCGCATACGCCTTCGCAGGAGGTCGTGGCCTCCTTCAAGGAACTCGACGGGGATGATGTCGATGCGATCGTCCAGGTCGGGACCAATCTTGCCTGCATTTCGCTTGCCGCGGAGGCGGAACGCTGGTGCGGCAAGCCGGTGCTTGCCATCAATGCGGTGACCTATTGGGACGCGCTGCGCCAGTCGGGCATAGAGGACCGCATCCACGGCTTCGGCTCGCTGATGGAAAGGTTCTGAACCATGCAGACGCAACACCCTGTCATTGTCGTCGGCGCCGGTCCTTCCGGGCTCAGTACGGCACTGTTCCTCGCTGAGCGCGGCTGCGCGGTGACCGTTCTGGAGCGAAACGAGGTTTTCCCGAGCGATCCGCGTGCCGCCACCTTCCATCCGCCGACGATGGAAATCCTGGCGCCGAGCGGCGTGACCGAGGAGTTGCACCGGCGCGGGATCGTCGGTCCCAACTGGCAAAACCGCGACCGGGAAAAGGGTGTGATCTGCGAGTTCGACCTGGGGGTCCTTTCCGGTGAGACGCCTTATCCCTACCGCCTGCAATGCGAACAGCACAAGTTCGTCGCCATCCTGCGCGAAAAGCTCGCCGACCAGCCGCTGGTGACTGTTATCAGCGACGTCGATGTCACGCGTGTTGCGCAGGGTTCTGCGGGGGTCAGTGTCGAGACGAACAAGGGCGCGTTCCGGGCGTCCTATGTGGTCGGCGCCGATGGCGGCCGCAGCGTGGTGCGCAAGAGTGCCGGCATCAGTTTCGAGGGGTTCACCTATCAGGAGCGCTTCCTGGTCATCACGACGACGCACGACTTCAGCGCCAACGGCTATGCCGTCTCGAACTATGTGTCCGATCCGGTCGAATGGGCAGCGCTGTTCCAGGTCCCGGGCAACGGGGCCGGCCCTCTGTGGCGGGTGGTGTTTCCGACGCGTCCCGAAGAGAGCGAGGCCGATCTCCTCTCGTTTGAAAACGCCCGGCGGCATCTCAAGGCCTTCATGCCCAAGGAGGATGGCTACGAGGTGGTGCACACCAATCTCTACACCGTTCACCAGCGGGTGGCCGGGACCTTCCGCAAGGATCGTCTGCTGCTCGTCGGCGACGCAGCGCATGTCAACAATCCGCTCGGTGGCATGGGCATGAACTTCGGCATCCATGATGCCGCCAATCTGGCGCCCAAGCTCGCAGCTGTTCTTCTGGACGGCGCCGACGATGCGATCCTCGACCGGTTCGACCGGCAGCGGCGGTTTGCCGCCACCAAATTCCTGCAGGCAATGACCATCCAGAACAAGCAGGCTCTGGAGGAGACAGACCAGGAGGCACGTGAGGCGCGGCAGCAGCAGTTGCGCGAAACAGCCGCCGATCCGGTGCTCGCCAAGGCCCATCTTATGCGCACGTCGATGATCGAGGGCTACAGAGCGTCGCTCGCCGTCGAATGAGCCTGAAAGACAAGGATGCGGGGGCATTCGGACGGCGGGACATCAGTCCCGCCGTTTGCCGTTTAAGGCTGCCGCGGTCGCTGTCCGCAGTGCCTCGGTAAAGCTGCTATGCCGCGGGCAGGGGGTGCGGAGCGCCAACTATGCTGAGAAGATGCGCATAATCCGAAGATGGTGAAATCCTGAGCAGGATCGCCGCCATCCCACCGGCCAGACGCCGCAGGGCGCCAAGGAGAGCAGGTTTTATGACGGTGACACCCATCAAGACGATCGACCCGGGCATCAAGGCAGAGCCGGCGCCGGTCAAGGTGCGGCTCAACGGGCTGTCCAAGATGTTCAAGGTGAACGGCCGGGAGGTGACCGCGCTTCAGGACGTCAGCCTGACGATCGCATCGGGCGAATTCGTTGTCATCGTCGGCCCGAGCGGATGCGGAAAGACCACGCTGCTGCGCATCGTCGATGGCCTGGACGAGGAGTCGCACGGGCATGTCACCCGCTTCCATACGGATCCGTCGAAGCCCCTGTCCTCGATGATCTTCCAGGAGCATGCGATCTTCCCCTGGCTTTCGGTGGAGCGTAACATCGGCTACGGCCTGAGGATGCGCGGCCTGCCGAAGGCGGAGATCGCGGCCACGGTCGCCCATTTTCTCAAAAAGATGGGCCTGGCGGATTATGCTAAGGCCTATCCCTACCAGCTGTCGGGCGGCATGAAGCAGCGGGTCTCGATTGCCCGCGCCTTCGCCAATGATCCGGAAATCCTGTGCATGGATGAGCCGTTTGCGGCGCTGGATGAGCAGAACAAGGCCATCATGCTGGAGGAACTGACCCGCATCTGGTCGGAAACCCGCAAGACCGCACTGTTCATCACCCACAGCCTGGACGAGGCGCTGGTTCTGGCTGACCGCATCGTGGTGATGACGGCACGGCCGGGCCGTATTGCGGCGATTTTCGACAATCCGCTACCGCGTCCCCGCCAGTCCTACGAGATCCGGAAGGATCCCGCCTATGGCGAGATCTCGGCCCGGATCTGGTCGATCCTGCGCGAGGAAGTCATGAAATCGCGAGGGGAAACCGTATGACCTCGACAGCCACCGCACGGATCCTGAACGTCGTATCGCCGCTGGCGCTGCTGCTCCTGTGGGAGCTCTGCGTCTGGAGCGGCTTTGTGGACGGCCGGCTGTTTCCGGCACCGAGCGAGATCATCGGCGCGCTGGTGCAGATGATCATCACCGGCGAACTCTGGCCGCATGTGACGGCCAGCCTGACGCGCATTCTGGCTGGCCTGGCGATCGGCTCGGCGGCCGGTGTGACGCTTGGCATCATCATGGGGCTTTCGCCGCTGGTCCGGGCGATTATCCAGCCCGTCATCGCAGCTACCTATCCGGTGCCGCGCACGGCAATCGTGCCGCTGTTCCTGATCATCTTCGGGATCGGCGAGCTGTCGAAGATCCTGGTGATCGCGATCAGCGTCTTTTACATCGTGCTGATCAACAGCATGACCGGTGTCATGCAGATCGACCGCATCTATCTCGACGTGGGCAAGGACATGCGGGTCTCGCGGTTCCAGGCATTCTGGACGATTGCGCTGCCGGGTGCGCTTCCGACCATCATGAGCGGCCTGAAGCTTGCGGTCGGCATCGCCTTCATCGTCCTCGTGGTCGCCGAATATACCGGCTCGCAGACCGGCCTCGGCTACATGATCTGGGAGGGATGGCAGATCCTCGACCTCCGCCGCATGTACGTCGGCCTGCTTCTGGTCGCGTTGTTCGGCTGGCTTGCAACGCTGCTGATGGACGAACTCGAGCATATCGTGGTGCCGTGGCGCCGCGGACGATGAGGCTGGATGTTTCCGCGCCCGATCCACCAAACAAGAGGTCATACCTGATGAACGATCACGCAGCACCGCAGCTCGGACACACGCTCGCACGGCATTTCAGCAAGGTGGCCAAGGCGCTGACGCTGTCTGTCGCGCTCGCTGCCGCCGGGGCTTCGCTTGCCCGCGCGCAGGATGCCGTGAAGGTATCCTTCCTGCCGACCGCAGCGGTCGCGCCGCTGTTCGTCGCTGTGGAGAAGGGATATTTCAAAGCGGAGAACCTCGATGTCCAGCTGGTTTCGACGGCCGTCGCGACCGACGCGGTGACCATGGCTGCCACGGGGCAGGTGGACGTGGGGACGGCGGCGGTCGGGTCGTCGCTGTTCAACGCGGCGGCGCGCGGCCTTGATTTCCGGCTCGTCGCCTCGCTTGCCATCCATCCGGCGCCGACCACGATCACTCCGCTGCTCATTCGCAAGGACCTCTGGGACAGCGGCAAGGTCCGCTCCGGTGCGGACCTGCGGGGCCAGCGTGTCTCCACCAATTCGCCGGGCGGCAGCATCGAATACAAGCTTGCGCTCATCCTGCAGAAATACGGGATGACGATGAAGGACGTGCAGGGCGTGCCGCTTGGCCTGCCGGAAACCCTGAACGCCTTCCAGTCGGGCGGTATCGCTGCGGCGGTGATCGGCGAGCCCTTCGCCACGGCCGCCCTCAAGCGTGGCCTTGCGGTCATGCAGGTGGAGGATTCGGGCGAGATGGTCGGGGACATCGGGTTTTCGCTCGTCTACAGCGAGAGCTTCATCGACAAGCGACGGGCCGTCGGCGTCCGGTTCCTGAAGGCGATGATCAAGGCTGCCGGCGATCTCCAGCCGGGCTCCTGGAAGACGCAAGAGAATATCGACATCATCGCCAAGTACACCAAGCTGCCGGCCGACACGATTTCCGAGATGTCCTTTCCCGCTTTCGATCCGCAGCTGGATCCGGAGAAGTATGTGGACAGCATGAAGCGGCAGGCGGAGATGCATGCAAAGAATGGTCGCATAGGTCCGGCAGCAGTTGCGGCGGCGGGTACCATTACCGATGCGAGCTTCGTGCGGGACGCTGCGGCCCCCTGATCGCAATCAGGCCTTGGCTGCTGGAGCTAGGCCGATCCCCTCAGCATGATCTCGCCGTTCAAGAGGATGGTGTCGCCGCCCACATGCGTCGCCTCGTCCTCGCCCTGGCCGCTCATGCGCAGCAGAAGATCCATCGCCAGCTGGCCGATCTGGTTGTAGTTCTGGGCAACCGTGGTGATCGGCGGACAGGCGTAGCGGGAGAGCGGGTGGTCGTCGTGGCCGGCGATTCGCAGGTCGCCATGGCCGGTCTGGCCGACCCGAAGACCGGCATGGTAGGCGGCCGATATGGCGCCAAAGGCGATACGGTCGTTGGCGCACAGGATGGTGCGGGTGGGCAGGGCCTTGGTCTCGATGAGACGCGTCACCTGCTCGTAGCCGAACCGCTCGAAATCCCAGTCTGCGACGCCTGCCACCGGCAGCAGGATCGGCTCCATCTTCAGCTGCTGCATAGCTTCGATATAGGCGGTCTCGCGGGTGCGGGCATTGGTGTTGACGGCCGGCATGCCGAGATAGCAGGGCGGCTCGCCGGAGCGGCAGAGATAGTCGACCATCAGCTGAAAGCTCTGCCGGTTGTTGGTTCCGACAAAAGGAGAGGTGTCGTCGAGGGGCGAGTCCACGTAGACCAGCGGTATGGTTTCGCTCAGGAGCCGCAACCGCTCGTGATGCGATCCGACGCCGAGCGGCGCGATCACCGCACCCGCGACGTTCAGGGACTTGAAGGTCTCGATCGCCTGGGCTTCCAGCCGGGCGTCACCGTCCGACGAGAGGACGAAGGCGAGGAACCCCGATGCATTGGCGATGCTCTCCATGCGCCGCGTCAGCGCCATGTAGAACGGGTCGATCGAGTTCGGGATGATGATGCCGATGATGTTGCTGCGGCGCCGGTTGAGGTTGACCGCAAACATGTTGGGGCGAAAGCCGCTCTCCTTGAGCGCGACTTCGATCAGGTCGCGGGTCTTACGGCGAACGGACGCGGGATCGTTAAAGTATTTGGACACCGTTGGGCGGGACAGTCCGACGAATTCGGAGAAATCCTCCATGGTCTTGATCTGCCTGTCCGACACTTTCCGCTCCGCCCGTTCGATTGACCACTGACCTGACCCAACCCCACACCTAAGGCGTGTCGCGATCTTTCAGATTCGCTCTTCACGCTTTAGGTTTCTGTTTTATCGCATGTCGTTGTCGCAAAGCCGCTGCCCACTTTTGCGCGACATGCTTAAGGCGGGGGAGCCCGGCATATCAAGCCCAAGCGCTCAGGCGCGGCAGGCGGCGAAATAGTCTTCCAGCACATGATCCACCGCCGCAAGCGCCAGGTCCCTGGCACGCGGCTGGACCCGCCCTTCGCGCAAGGCGAGATAGGACGCCTGAAGATACTGGCTGACCATGGTTTCGGGGATATCGACCCCGTCCAGAAGATCGAACAGCGCCTTGACGGCGGCGTCCACCTCCGGATGCGGCCAGTAGTAGCGAATGCGGTCGCTGTAGCTGAAATGCCGCTGGATCCGCCGCTCGCCGTCGGCGCCGTGATAGTATTTTTCCCAGTTCTTCGGGTCTGCCGTCAGGACCCGTTCCATGGTCGCGATCAAGGTCTCGTGGCGCTTGCCCGGAAACAGGAACTCGGCAATCTGGTCCAGGCCGTAGAAGGCTTCGCGCAGGGCAAAGGTGAGGCCGGGTCCGACCTTCAGGATGGCGAAGCCATCGAGCACGAGCTGCCGCAGGGCCTCAGGCGTCTGGTAATCTGTGGAATGGGCCTCAAAGACCAGGCCCGGCAGCTGCGCAAGCGAGGCGGCGAGTTCGCTTGCTTCCGCGGACTTATAGGCGATGACGTTTTCATTGCCGAATTCGACGCCGGGCTGCACCACTGCCGCCACCACCCGCGTAAAGGCATCCGTTGCGCTGGCGGCCTCGAAGGCCTTGCGATGCACCTCCACGGTTTCGCGGGCGGCTGCAGCTTTTGTGACTTCCAGCACGTCCAGTTCTTCCATGGCGCCGCCCGGGATCGGCACTTCGGTGCCGATGACATAGACGGGCTTGATGCCCTGGTGACCGTCCAGTGCCGCTTCGGCGGTTGCGGCCAGGCGTGCGGCGCGTTTGGCGGTCACCGCGTCGGGCAGGGCGACGGGCTCTCCCGCACAGCCCATGCTGGTGTCCAGGTGAAGCTTGGTGAAGCCGGCGCTGGCATAGGCCTCGATCATCGTGCAGGCCTTGGCCATCGCCTCTTCGGCGGCGAGATGCTTCCAGGGGTTGGGGCCGAGGTGATCGCCTCCGAGAATGAGCTTTTCCATCGGGAAGCCGGTGCGTGCGGCGATTTCCTCGACGAAGGTGCGGAAACCCGCCGGTGTCATACCGGTGTAGCCGCCGTCCTGGTTGACCTGGTTGCAGGTGGCCTCGACGAGCAGATGCGCCTTTGCGCGCAGCGCATGCCGCATGGAGGCTTCGATCACCAGCGGATGGGCCGAGCAGATCGACGGGATGCCTTTGGCGCTCCGGCCGTTCCGCCACGAGGCAAGATCGGAAAGATAGTTCTGCATGTCAGCTGCGTTCCTGGGATTGGATGAGGGCATCGAGTTCGGCTCGGGTCGAGGCGCCTTCCATGGGGCCGGCCCGGGTCACGGCGCGGGCACCGGAGGCATTGGCGTAGCGCAGCGCGTCTTGCGGTGCTGCGCCGTTCAGCCAGAAGGTGACGAAGGTCGCGCCGAAGCAATCGCCGGCACCGGTCGGATCGATCTCCTCGACCTTGAAGCCCTTGACGTCGATGGCGGTGTCCTTGTCAAAATAACTTGCCCCGTGCTGGCCGCGCTTGATCACCACAGCCTTGATACCTTTCGCCAGCAACTCGTCGATGGCTTCCTTTTCGGTCTGCGCGTTCGCAAACAGAAACAGCTCTTCGCCGCTCGGCATGAACAGGTCCGTCTTGGAAAGCACCGTCTGCAGCGCTTCGCGCATGCCGGGGCTATCGAGGATTTCCGGGCGCAGGTTCGGATCGAAGGAAACGGTGCCGCCCTTCGCCTTGATCCTGTCGACCGCGTCCAGAATGCTCAGCACCACGCTTGGCGCGTAGAGTGCGGTTCCCATCACGTGCATGTGGGTGCAACCGTCGATCAGCACGCGGGTCTTGTCGTTCAGTTCAATCTGCCCACAGGCGCTGTGGAGGATGTTGAACACGAAGGCGCGGCTGCCATCCTCGCGGTAGCGGACGAAGGCGCTGCCGGTGGTGCCCTGCGGCACGACCTCGATGCCGGAGACATCCACCCCGTCGCGGGTCAGGCGATCGATGTTGACCCAGCCGAAGTCGTCGTCGCCGACGGTCGAGATGATGGCGCAGTCCTGGCCAAGCTTGCCGACCTGGTCGATGAAGATGGCCGGTGCGCCGGAGGGGAAAGGGCCGATCAGGGGAACCGCCTCGCGGAAGCCGTTGCCGCGCTCGATGGCGATGATCTCGACGAGGATTTCGCCGATGGTCAGAATTTTCGACATGGATCTCTCCGCTCCTACTGTTTGGCGCGCTTGGAGCGCACATCCAGATACACGGCGATGAGGATCACAAGGCCCTTGACGATCAGCTGGTAGAAATAGGGGACCGACATCATGTTCATGCCGTTGTTGAGGACGCCGATGATCAGGGCGCCGATCAGCGTGCCGATCATGGTGCCGACGCCGCCCGCAAGACTGGTGCCGCCGAGCACGGCAGCCGCGATCGCGTCCAGCTCATAGCTCATGCCGGCATTGGTCTGGGCCGAGAACAGGCGCGAGGAGAGCAGGATGCCGCTGATCGCCGCCATGATGCCCGAGATCATGAAGATCATGATCTTCAGCCGGTCGACCTTGATCCCCGAATAGAGGGCGGCTTCGCGGTTGCCGCCGGTCAGGTAGGCGCGGCGGCCGAAGGTCGTCTTGCTGAGCAGGATGTGGTTGAACAGGAACAGGACGGCGACGAACCAGATGACGATCGGGATGCCGAGGAAGCTCTGGGTGCCGATCGCCGTCCAGGCCGGTTCCAGGATCATCGCCGGGGCGCCATTGGTGGGCAGGCTGACCAGGCCGCGATAAATGCCCATGGTGGCCACCGTGACGATGAACGAGGGCAGCAGCAGCTTGGCGGTCAGCACGCCGTTGACCAGGCCGAGCAGGGCGCCCGCCAGTAGCGTCAGCGCGATTGCCGGGACGAAGCCGAGGCCGAAGGCCAGGCACTGGGCGCCGACCATGCCGGCCACCGCGATGATCGAGCCGATCGACAGGTCGATTTCGCCGAGCAGGATCACCCAGGTCATGCCGAAGGCCGCGATTGCGATCACCGAGACCTGCTGCAGCACGTTCAGGAAATTGGCCAGCGACATGAAGCGCTGGTTGGTGAGCGAGAAGATCACGCAGAGCACGATCAGCGACAGAAAGATGCCGCCGTATTGCTTCAGCACCTGCATGAAGGCGGTTCTGGCGGCGTTTTGTTCATTCATGATGGGAATCCTGTAGCGAAGCTCATGATCTTTTCCGGCGTCATTCGGTCCGGGTCGGCAATCGCCGTCACCTTGCCCTCGCTCATCACGACCACGCGGTCGCTCATGCCAATGACTTCCGGAAGCTCGGAGGAGACCAGCAGGATGGCTGTGCCTTCTGCCGCGAGCTGGCGAATGATCTTGTAGATTTCAAACTTGGCGCCGACGTCGACGCCGCGGGTCGGCTCGTCGAGAAGAAGGATTTTCGGTGCGGTTAGCAGCCATTTGGCCAGCACGATCTTCTGCTGGTTGCCGCCGGAGAGGGCGCCAGCAATGGTGTCCAGGGATGCGGTCTTGATGGAAAGGCGGTTCACCTCGTCGGTGGCAGCGACCCGCTCGCGGCCGCGCTTCAGCCAGCCGAGCCGGCTCGCAAAGGCGTTCAGCGCCACCATGGAGATGTTGCGCTCGACGCTGTGGCTGAGCACCAGCCCTTCTTCCTTGCGGTTTTCCGTGACGAAGCCGATGTGGCGGTTGATCGCATCGACAGGCGAGCTGATCGACACCTCGGTGCCGTCGATGGCGACGGTTCCGGCGGAGGCCTTGCGCATGCCGAACAGCGTGTTCATCACTTCCGAGCGCCCGGAGCCGATCAGGCCGAAGAAGCCGAGGATCTCGCCGGGGCGGACATCGAAGGAGACGCCGGAGAATTCACCCTCGCGGGAGAGGTCGCTTACCGCAAGAACCGGGGCCGTCGTCTTTAGCGGGGCGGCAACCTCGCGGGGCGGATAGATCTCTTCCATGTTGCGGCCGACCATCAGCGCGATCAGCTCTTCGATCGTGGTGTCGGCCTTCTCACGGGTGGTGATGTAGCTGCCGTCGCGGACCACGGTGATATCGTCGCTCACCCGCATGATCTCTTCCATGCGGTGGGAGATATAGATGATCGCGACGCCATCGGCCTTCAGCCGGTCGATGATGTCGAAAAGGATTTCGGCTTCGCTGTCGCTGAGTGATGAGGTGGGCTCGTCGAGAATGACGACCTTGGCATCGATGCTCAGGCCCTTGGCGATCTCCACAAGCTGGCGCTGCGCGATGGAAAGCTCGCCGACGCGTGCAGTGACGGACACGGGGAGCTTGAGATCGGCGACGAGCGCTGCTGCCTTGCGGACGAGAGCCTTGTCGTTGATGAAGCCTGCGGTGGAGGGCTCGCGGGTGGCCAGGATGTTTTCAGCGACCGTCAGATTGTTGCAGAGGCTGAGTTCCTGGAAAACGATCGTCAGACCGGCGCTAGCGGCATCCTGCGGGTTTCTCGGCGCGTAAGGCTTTCCATCCAGCGTCATGGTGCCAGAGGTGGGCTGGTAGACGCCGGCCAGGATCTTCATCAGCGTGGATTTGCCCGCGCCGTTTTCGCCCAGGATGGTATGGACGCGGCCGGCACGCACGTTCAGCCGCATATCCTTCAGCGCCGCGACCACGCCGAACGTCTTGGTGACATCTGTGATCTCGAGAACTGCGTCCGGACTGGTCATGGGGTTGCCTCTCGTGGGTCGGTCGCAGCGGCGCCCGGTGGGGACGCCGCTGCGAGGGTCAGCCTGCAATGCCGGGCCTTTGAGGGCGCGGCCTTAGCGGGCTGCTACTTCTTGACGTAGACGCCCGGGACGATCGGCTGCTGGGCCGGTACGGTTTCGCCGGCTGCGACCTTGATGGCGGTGTCGACGGCAAGCTTGCCCATCTGGTCGGGGAACTGCTGGATCACGCCGACCATGTCGGGGTCGCCGTCAACCGCCTTCATGGCTTCCGGCATGCCGTCGAAGCCGATCACCTTGACCTTGCCGGTCAGGCCGGAGGACTTCACCGCAACGGAGGCAGCCAGGGCTGCGTCATCGCCGAAGCCGAAGATGCCGTTGATGTCCGGGTTGGCCTGCAGCATGTTCTGGGCAACCGCCAGGGCTTCCGCACGGGTGATGCCGGTCTGGATCGAGACGATCTTGATGTCGGGATGCTTGGCGATCGCGTCCTTGAAGCCGTTGACGCGGTTCACCACCGACTGGACCAGCGGATAGTCGATGATCGCGACATTGCCCTTGCCGCCGAGCTGTTCGGCCATGAGTTCGCCAGCCTTCACGCCGCCGGCATAGTTGTCGGTGCCGATGTGGGACGCAACCTCGGTGCCCTCGACGGGAACGTCGACGGTGATGATCTTGATGCCCGAGGCTTCCGCCCGCTTGACCGCGGCCAGCGCGCCCTTGCTGTCGACCGGCGACATGATGATGACGTCGACGCCCTTGACGATGAAGTCTTCGATGTCGGCCAGCTGCTTGTTGAGATCCTGGTTGGCGATGGAGATCTCGACATTGACCTTCTTGACGCCGGCTTCGGCGGTGATGGCCTTGGCCAGCTCGTTATAGAAGGGGTGCTGCTGGGTGAGAAGCGATGCTCCGATGCCTTCGGCATGAACCGAAGCGGCGGCAAACATCAGGCTGCCGGATACCAGCAGGGTCTTGGTGAAAGAAGATAAGGTCATTTGGATAGTCCTCCCGATTGTCGAGGCCACTTCAGGCTCGGCTCGCGTGGCGGGCCTCCTCCGTCCACGGAATGGCCGATACAAATCAATAAACTTGTCGCGCGTCAACTTTAAAATACGCGCGTGACTTTATTGCAAGTGCTCTGACGATCACCGGAGACGCGGCACCGCGTGGTCCGGGTCCGGCACTGCTCAACAGGAACCGGCGTCGGAAGGCTTGGTAAGCGGAACCGGGTGAACTACCCTTGCAGCCGGACAGGGAGCGCGATCACATCCGGATTCGGGACCCTTGGCCGCCGTGCGTTTGCAAAGAGGTTTGCCGATGAAAGCCATGTACTACGAAGCCTTCGGGCAGATGCCGGAGATCCGGACGCTTCCCGATCCGGAGCCGACGTTCGACGGCGTGGTGATCAAGGTGGGTGCCAGCGGGTTGTGCCGCAGCGACTGGCATGGCTGGAAGGGCCACGATCCGGATATACAGCTGCCGCATGTACCGGGCCATGAACTCGCCGGCACGGTGGCGGCGGTCGGCAAGGGCATCATGCGCTTCAAGGTGGGCGACCGGGTGACGGTGCCCTTCGTGTCGGGTTGCGGACACTGTTCGGAATGCCATTCGGGCAACCAGCAGGTCTGCCCCAGCCAGTTTCAGCCTGGGTTTACCCATTGGGGCTCGTTTGCCGAATATGTGGCGCTCGACTATGCCGATACCAACCTCGTGCACCTGCCGGAAGAGATCGACGATGCGACCGCCGCAAGCCTCGGCTGCCGCTTTGCCACATCTTTCCGCGCCGTCGTCGATCAGGCCCGCACGGGTCCTGGCGACTGGGTGGCGGTGCATGGCTGCGGCGGCGTCGGGCTTTCGGCGATCATGATCGCGACCGCGATTGGCGCCCAGGTCATCGGCATCGACCTCACCGAAGACAAGCTGGCCTTTGCGCGGCAATGCGGCGCGGTCGCCACCATCAATGCCGGCAGCGTGCCGGATGTGGTGGAGGCCGTCCGCGAGATCACCAAGGGCGGCGCGCATGTCTCCATCGATGCGCTCGGCCATCCGACGACCTGCTTCAACTCCATCAAGAACCTGCGCCGCCGGGGTCGGCACGTGCAGGTGGGGCTGATGCTCGGGGAGTATGCGACGCCGCAGATCCCCATGTCGCAGGTAATCGGCCATGAGCTGGAAATCTATGGCAGCCACGGCATGCAGGCCTGGCGCTACGATGCCATGCTGGCCATGGTGACGGCGGGCAAGATGACGCCGCAGCAGCTGATCTCGAAGCGGGTGACCTTGGCCGATGCGGTGTTCGAGCTGACGAACCTCGACAAGGCGGAGACGCCCGGCATCGCCGTGATCACCAGCTTCTAGCCGGGACCGCTCAATAGCCCAGCGCGATGCCATCCTTGCGGTGGTCGGAGGCGCCCAGCAGCACGCCCCGCTCGTGGTCGATGTAGATCGCCTGCGCCCCGCCGATCGGTTCGTCCGCCCAGATCGTCGCGTGGCCACGACGCTCCAGATCGACGCGCACATCGTCTGAAATGGTCGGCTCGAGGCTCAGCTTGCCGTCATAGTAGAAGCTGCGCGGCTGGTCGCTCGCCTGCTGCGGATCCATGTCGCGATCGAGGATCTGGCTGAGCAGATGGCAATGGCCGACCGCCTGGTATTGCCCGCCCATGACGCCGAAGGTCATGCGCGTCTTGCCGCCTTCGGCCAGCATGCCGGGGATGATGGTGTGGAAGGGCAGCTTGCCGGGGCCGATGGCGTTGGGATGGCCTTTTTTGACCACGAAGCCGGCGCCGCGGTTCTGCAGCAGCACGCCGGAGCGCGGCGCATAGATGCCGCTGCCAAAGGCGAAGAAGATGGAGTTGATCAGCGAGACGGCGTTGCCGTCCCGGTCGACCACGGTCACGTAGACGGTGTCCTTGTGGGTCGGACCGTCCCAGGTGCCGGCAGGGGCGGCCTTGTCGAGGCTGATCTTGGAGCGGATCGCATTGATAGAACTGTCCGAGAGGATGGCATCGACGTCGGCCGTCATATGTTTTGGATCGGCGATCACCTGGTCGCGCCTGGCATAGGCTGCCTTCGAGGCTTCGGCGAGAAGATGAATACGGTCGGCTTCCGACAGCGTTGGGTCGCGGAGGTCAAAGCCGTCGAGGATGCGCGCGATCATCAGCGCTGCAAGCCCCTGGCCGTTCGGCGGGCATTCCAGCACGTCACGGCCCCGGTATTTGGCCGAGATCGGTGCGGTCTCGAAGGCTTCGAATTTTGCGAAGTCGCTTTCCTCGTGCAGGCCGCCCAGCGACTGCAGAAGGCTCACGATTTCCTCGGCCACCGGGCCTTTGTAGAAGGCGTCGCGGCCGCCCATCGCAATGGCGCGCAGGGTCGCGGCCAAGGCCGGGTTGGTCATCCGCTGGCCGGTCACCGGCGCCCTGCCGTTCGGGAGGAAGTAGCTTGCGGAGCCTGCGAACTTGCCGACCCGGGTGCTGTAGCGCGCCCAGTCGAGCGCGACGCGCGGTGTGATGCAATAGCCATCTTCGGCTGCGGCAATGGCCGCGGCCAGGACCCGGTCCATGCCAAGGCTGCCATGACTTCCGATCAGCCGGCACCAGGCGTCGACTGCGCCCGGCACCGTGACGGCATGGGCGCTGTCATCGGGGATGGAAGAAAAGCCCTTGTCGATGAAATAGTCCAGCTCGGCCTTCTCAGGTGCGCGGCCGGATCCGTTCAGCGCGACAGGCGTTCCGCCGGCCGGTGAATAGAGCGCAAAGCAATCGCCGCCGATGCCTGTCATCAGCGGATCAATGACCGATTGGAGCGCCACGGCCGCGACCGCCGCATCGACCGCATTGCCGCCAGCGCGCAGGATGTCAACCGCCGCAAGAGTCGCCTGCGGATGGGAGGTCGCAGCCATGCCGCGATCCGAGATTGCGACCGAGTGTCCCGGCTTGAAGAAATCGCGCGATGTCATGCGTCTGCTCCTGATCATAGGCTGCGTTCCCAGCGCCGGCCAGCCGCGACGGGCCTCCAGCATGTCCAACGCGTTGGTTATAAAGGCCGGCCAATTACCGGCAAGCCGAAACCGCAAGTTTTGCGTCAATGCGGATGATCTTAGGTTCTGTCATCTCTCAATGTTGCTGTTACCCGACCATTGGCTCTATATAGGATAGAAAGCTGATTGGCGGAGACTTGCGTGCAGGACGAACTCGGATCAACGGTTGCAGAAACCAGCTATCGGCAGATCCGCGCAGACATCGTTTTCGGTCGGCTGGCGCCCGGCCAGAAGCTGAAACTCGAAAACCTCCGGTCGCTCTATGTCACCAGCGTCAGCACGCTGCGGGAAGTCCTGAGCCGTCTGGCATCCGAGGGTCTGGTGGTGGCCGAAGGGCAGCGCGGGTTCGAGGTGGCGCCGGTGTCGGTCGCCGATCTCAGGGAGGTGGCCGAGCTTCGCCTGCTTTTGGAAGTGCATGCCCTGCGGCAATCCTTCGAGCGCGGCGATGTGGACTGGGAGGCCCTGCTGGTTTCTGCGCACTACAAGCTGGCGCGCATGGAGGCGGCGATGGCTGCCGGCGATACGCGCAAGGCGGAAGAGTGGAAGCGCTACGACTGGGAGTTCCACCAGGCGCTGATCGCCGCCTGCGGCTCCCGCCTGCTGATGGAAGCGCATTCGGCGATTTTCGACAAATACCTCCGCTACCAGATGGTCGCCCTGTCGTATCGGGGTGCGGTCGCGGAAAAAGAGCACAGGCAACTTCTCGACGCGGCGCTGGCGCGGGATAGCGCGACGGCCGAGGCAATCCTGCGCGTTCACATCCAGGGCGGCGTCGAGCATGCGCTGGCAAAGGGATTGCTGAAAGAATGACCAAGCGCCCGCGTGAGACCAGGGAGGTTCCGGCTCCGGCACCCACTCGACCTGCCGTGCAGGCGGTAAGGGCGGTCACGGATGCGGCCGAAACCGTCAGCGACGTGGTGTTTCGGCAGATCCGCCAGGATATCATCTCCTGCAGGTTGCTGCCCGGCACCAAGATTAAGCTGGAGCAGGCCAAGACGCGCTATTCGATCAGCGTGTCGTCGTTGCGGGAGATTCTGAGCCGCCTCACCACGGAAAACCTGGTGCTCGCCGAAGGGCAGCGTGGGTTCGAGGTCAGCCCCGTCTCCCGCAAGGAGCTTGAGGAGCTGGCAGACCTGCGCAGCGTGCTGGAAACGCATGCGGCCGGGCTATCGTTTGCATCCGGCGACCTGGACTGGGAGGGCGACGTGGTTGCGGCCCACCATCGGCTCGCTGCGGCGGAGCGGATCCTGCTTGCCGGCGATCTGGAGCGGACGATTGACTGGGTGGGCTACGACTGGCAGTTCCATCGGGCCATCGTGTCCGCCTGCGGCTCGGAAGCACTGCTCGCCACGCTGTCGTCGGTGTTCGACCGCTTCCTGCGCTATCACATGCTGGCCCGCAGCTTTCGCGGCAAGGCCGTTGTCGATGACCACAAGCGGCTCTTCGATCTCGCCCTGAAGCGGGATGTGGAGGGCGCGCAGGAAGTGATCCGGCGGCATATCCGATCCGGCGTCGAGCATGTGCTAAAGAGCGGCTGCGTCTGACCGGAGCCAGCTGATTGCTCGATCAGCCCTGTGCCGTGCGCGGCATGCCCTCCGGCCGCATCTGCTTCTTCAGCGCGGCAATCCGGAAGATGGCATTCGGGGCGCCATAGCCCCGGTAGCCGCGGCGCTCCACAATCTCGAAGAAGAAGCCTTCGCCGAAGGTGCGGCTGTAGAGCTGGAAATACTCTCCGTGCTCGTCGCGGTCGTAGAGAATGTTGGCGGCCCGCATCCGCTCCGTCATCTCCGGATCGAGGCCGAAGCGCGCTTCGACATCGTCGTAGTAGTTGGGCGAGATGACGAGCGGCAGGAAGCCGCCGTCCTGCAGCCTGCGGGCCGTCTCGAAGATATCATCCGTGGCAAAGGCCAGGTGCTGGATGCCGGAGCCGAATTTTTCGGCCAGAAAATGCCCGGCCAGCGTGCGCCGGTTTTCGGCGCCGTTCATGGTGATCCTCAGGCTTCCCGACGCGGTCTCGATGACCTGGCTGCGCACGACGCCGCTCGGATCGACGATATCCACCATGGGGGTCTTCTGCGTCTCGAAAATTGAAGTGTAGAACAGGAGCCAGGTCAACATCTGGTCGTAGGCGACGGTCTGGGCAATATGGTCGACCCGCGTCAGTCCTGTCCCCTGGCCTTCATCCTCGGCGGGATCGAGCACGAAATCGATTTCCGAAAAGCGACCGAGCGGGGTCTTTTCGTCGATCAGGTAGATGAGGCCGCCGCCGACGCCCCGGATGGCCGGAAACTGCAGCTCACCTTCGGCCACCGACTGCTCGAAGGGCTCCGCATCGAGCGCCAGCGCGCGGGCATAAGCATCCGCGGCGTCATCGACGACAAGCGCCAGCGCATAGGCAAAGGTGCCGTGCATGGCGAAGGCGGCATTGGCGAAGCCCGACTTGTCTAGGTTGAGAACGATGCGCACATCGCCCTGCTGGTAGAGGCTCACCTGTTTTGTCCGGTGCGTGCCCACCTTGCGGAAACCGAGCACGCCGAGAAATGCCGTCAGTTCCGTGGCCTCAGAGCCGTCCGTGGTGAATTCGACGAAGCCGACGCCTTTGACGGGTGCCCGTTTCGGCATGGCCACGCCGACCGGGGTTTCGACTGTCTGCCGCACCTGGTCGGCAAGATAGATCAGCGAACGGTGCCCGTCTGCGGCAATGGCGCGCGCCGAGCCGCCCCGGAACTGGTCGTTGAAGATCTCGAGCGAGAAGTAGCCGTCGTAACCAGTTGCCGCCACGGCTTCGCAAAAAGCGGTGACCGGAAGGTCGCCTTCGCCCGGCATGTTGCGGAAGTGGCGGCTCCAGTAGAGAAGGTCCATGTCGATCTGGGGCGCATCGGCCAGCTGCACGATGAAGATCTTGTCCTTTGGGATCGAGCGGATGGAATTGACGTCGATCTTACGCGACAGCGTGTGGAAGCTGTCGAGGATGAGGCCGACATTGGGGTGGTCGGCACGCCGTACGATCTCCCAGGCGTCGCGGTGATCGTTGATGAAGCGGCCCCAGGCGAGAGCCTCGTAGCCGACCTTCAGCCCCCGGCGCGCCGCCCGTTCGCCCAGCTCCCGGAAATCCGCAGCCGCACGGTCGATGCCGCCCAGCGCTGCCGCCGAGACATTGGAGCAGATCAGCACCATGTCGGTGCCGAGCTCCTGCATCACGTCGAACTTGCGCTCCGCCCGATCAAAGGTCCGGCTGCGCAGGGTGTCGGGCATGCCCTCGAAATCCCGGAAGGGCTGGAAGAGCGTGATGGCGAGTCCCAGGTCCCGGGCCATCTTCCCCACATCCCTCGGGCTGCCGTCAAACGCCAGAAAGTCGTTCTCGAAGATCTCCACCCCGTCGAAGCCCGCGCGGGCAATGGCTTCAAGCTTTTCCGGCAGCTCGCCGCTTAGCGATACGGTGGCAATGGAGGTCTTCATGGTTACTTCTCCCAGTCGCTCGGGGCACGCCAATCCCGATGGGCACCGCCAGTCCTCGTCATTTCATTATGCGGAATATCCTGAGGAATGCAATTCAATCGCGATACACGATAATCTCATAGACTTTGCAAAAACTATGTTGCCAAATTTGGCTGCCTCTGACAATCTTTGTAGCAATCGGCCGGGAGAGGTCGGCCATCAGGCCGGGGGCCGCCACAAGGAGGAAAGACATGTTCAGTTCAATGCTGTCGCGCCGCATGGCGCTGTTGGGTGCTGCCGCCCTGGTGACCGTTGCCGGTCTTGCGGGGCCTGCCGCTGCCGTGACGCCCGAAGAAATCAAGGCCAAGGGCAAGCTGGTCGTCGGCATCCAGGGCGACAATCCGCCGTGGGGCTTCGTGACCAGCGCCGGCAAGCAGGACGGCCTCGATGCCGATATCGCCACGCTCTATGCCAAGGAACTGGGCGTCCAGGTCGAGTTTGTGCCGCTCGAGGTTAACAACCGTATCCCGGCACTGACCACCGGCCGCGTGGACGTTCTGTTCGCCACCATGGCCATGCTGCCGGATCGCGCCAAGGCGGTGCAGTTCAGCAAGCCCTACGTTGCCAATGCGATCGTGCTGATCGGCCCGAAGTCTATGTCGATCAAGACCAATGACGACATGGCGAACCTCACCATCGGCGTTGCCAAGGGTGCCGCACAGGACACCCAGGTTACCAAGAACGCGCCATCCTCGGCCACCATCCGCCGCTATGACGGTGACGCACCGAGCGTGCAGGCGCTGGTCTCCGGCCAGGTGCAGACGCTGGGCGGCAATATTTTCTACATGGACCGCGTCGAGAAGGCGAAGCCCGGCGAATACGAAAACAAGCTCGAGTTCCAGAAGCTCTACAACGGTGCCTGCACCCGGCTCGGCGAAAAGGAAATCAACGCCTCGCTCAACACCTTCATCGACAAGATCAAGGCCAATGGCGAGCTGAAGACCATCTACGACAAGTGGATGAAGGTTCCGGTTCCGACGTTCCCGGAAAGCCTCGAAGGCATCTCCTTCACCGCCAAGTAATCTTCGCCGACGCGAAAGACGGTCGGTGGGTGCCTTGGCGCCCACCGGTCTGCGCTCGCGCCGTTCGCGGATCACCCGCGTCAGGGACCACATCATGAGCAGAACCATTTTCGTGCTGAACGGGCCGAACCTCAACCTGCTTGGGGAACGCGAGCCGGCCATCTACGGCACCACGACCCTTGCCGACGTTCGCCAGAACTGCATCACCAAAGCGGAGCAGCTGGGTTTCCAGATCGACTTCCGGCAGACCAATTTCGAGGGCGAGCTGGTGGAAAGCGTGCACCAGGCCCGCAAGCAGGCCTGCGGCATCATCATCAACCCGGCCGGCTATACCTTTACGTCCGTCGCGCTGCTGGACGCCCTGAAGATGTTCGATCCGCCGAAGATCGAGCTGCACATCTCCAACGTTCATGCGCGGGAAAGCATCTACCACAACTCGCTGATCTCGCGGGTGGCGACCGCCATCATGATCGGCCTTGGAGCGCGGGGCTACGAGCTCGCCATCGAGGCCATGGCGGGCATGGTCGATCAGGCCTGAGGGCGGCGAGAAGAAAGGCGGAGCATGGACTACCAGCTAGATTTTACACCTGTCATCGACGGCCTGCCGGATCTTCTGCTCGGCTGCCTCGGCACATTCCTGCTCGCCATCTGCGGCATGCTTTTGGCCATCGTGATCGGCATCGGCGGCGTGATCCTGCGGACTTCGCCCTACAAGGCGGCGCGCTGGGCGATGATCGGCTTCGTCGAAGTCATCCGCAACACGCCCTTCCTGGTGCAGATCTTCTTCCTCTATTTCGCCCTGCCGCTCGCCGGCCTGCGGCTCGATCCGACACCGACCGCCATCATCGCGCTTGGCATCAATGGCGGCGCCTATGCGATCGAAATCATCCGCGGCGGCGTCCAGTCCATCTCCAAGGGGCAGATGGAAGCGGGGCTGGCGCTGGGGCTCCACAAGGCGCAGGTGTTCCGCTTCATCATCCTGAAGCCGGCCCTGCGGGCGATCTTCCCGTCGCTCACCAGCCAGTTCGTGCTCCTGACGCTCACCTCCAGCGTCGCCTCGGCGATCTCGGCCTATGAGCTCACCGCCGTGTCGCAGCGGATCGAGTCCGACAGCTTCCGCAGCTTCGAGGTCTATTTCACGGTGACGGCTTTCTACCTCGTCATCTCCTGGCTGATGATGCGGCTCTTCGCCTTCTTCTCGGCACGTTACTTCGCTTATCCGGTCAAGTAGGGGGCACTCATGGGTACCGATGAATTCGTCTTTCTCCTGACCGGGCTCAAGTGGACCGTCATCCTCTCGGCGATCGCGTTTGTGTGCGGATGTTTGGGCGGCCTTGCCGTGGCGCTTGCCCGCACCTCGGGGATCAAGCTGCTGGAGCGCGCGACGGCCGCCTATATCGGCGTCTTCCAGGGTACGCCGCTTTTGATGCAGCTGTTCGTCGTCTACTACGGGCTGGCGCTGGTCGGCTTCAAGATCGACGCCTGGGTGGCGGTTGCGACGGGCCTTACCCTGCACGCCAGCGCCTACCTCGGCGAAATCTGGCGCGGCTCGATCGAGGCCGTGCCGCGGGGGCAGACCGAGGCGGCCAAGGCACTCAGCCTCAAATACGTGTCGCGGATGCGCGACGTGATCCTGCCGCAGGCGCTGCGCGTTTCGCTGCCGGCGACCATCGGCTTCCTGGTGCAGCTGATCAAGGGCACGTCGCTCGCGTCGATCGTCGGTTTCACGGAGCTGACGCGGGCCGGAAACATGATCTCCAACCAGATCTTCCAGCCGCTGACGGTCTTTGGGATCGTCGGGCTGATGTATTTCCTGCTGTGCTGCCCGCTCACCATTTTCGGCGCGCATCTGGAGCGGCGCTTCGCCGCCTCCGCGCGCTGAACCCGCAACACCGACAGATGTCCCAAGGAAGCATTGCGATGACCAATCCCTCTGCGACGCAGGCAGACGCCATGATCACGCTCACCCACGTGGAAAAATGGTACGGCGCCTTCAAGGCCCTGCACGATGTCACCATGTCCGTGCACCAGGGCGAAAAGATCGTCCTGTGCGGCCCATCCGGAAGCGGCAAGTCGACGCTGATCCGCTGCATCAACTCGCTGGAGCCGCACCAGAAGGGCGAGATCCGGGTGGACGGCATCGTGCTTGGGCCGAACGCCAAGGCGATCGATGCGATCCGTCGCGAGGTCGGCATGGTGTTCCAGCAGTTCAATCTGTTTCCGCATCTGACCGTGCTGGAAAACTGCATGCTGGCGCCGATGCGGGCCTTGGGTCTTGCGAAATCCGAGGCAGAATCCCGGGCGCGGGCGCTTCTGGAGCGGGTGAAGATTGCCGAGCAGGCGGCCAAGTATCCGGCCCAGCTTTCGGGCGGGCAGCAGCAGCGGGTGGCAATCGCCCGGGCGCTCTGCATGCAGCCGAAGGTGATGCTGTTCGACGAACCCACCTCGGCGCTCGACCCGGAAATGGTGAAAGAAGTGCTCGATACGATGATCGGGCTCGCCGAAGACGGCATGACGATGATCTGCGTGACCCACGAAATGGGTTTTGCGCGGCAGGTCGCCGACCGGGTGATCTTCATGGCCGATGGCGCGATCGTCGAGCAGGCGCCGCCGGCCGAATTTTTCAGCAATCCTGCCCATGAACGCACGCGCAAGTTCCTCGGCGAAATCCTCAACCATTGAGGCCAAGATCGTGACTGTCGCTCACCCCACAACGTCGTCTGTCAGCACCGCGGTCCCGGGAGCATCGTCATGATCAGCGGAACCACGCGGCTCATCGCCCATCTCGGCTATCCGACCGAGGCCTTCAAGGCACCACTGATCTACAATCCCTATTTCGAGCAGACCGGTATCGATGCCGTGGTGGTGCCGATGGGGTGCAGGGCGCAAGATTTCCCGGCCTTCCTCAAGCTCGTGTTCAAGCTTTCCAACATCCTCGGTGCGCTCATCACCATGCCGCACAAGGTGACGACGATCGAGCTGCTCGACGAGATCTCGGTCACGGCCCAGGTGGCCGGATCCTGCAACGCGGTGAAGCTTGATCCGGACGGTCGGCTGGTCGGTGACATGTTCGATGGCGAGGGTTTCGTGCGCGGCATGCGCCGCAAGGGCCAGTTGCTAGAGGGCGCTGCGGCGCTCGTGGTCGGGGCAGGCGGCGTGGGGTCGGCGATCGCTGCCTCGCTTGCAGCAGCAGGTGTGGGGCGGATTGCGATCTACGACAACAACGGGGCTTCGGCAGAGCGGCTTCGCGAGAGGTTGTCGCGGCACTATCCGGCGCTGCAGGCGGTGGCCGGATCGACCGATCCGAGCGGGTTCGACATTGTCGTCAACGCGACGCCGCTTGGCATGCAGGCCTCCGACCCGCTGCCGATCGATGTTTCGAAGCTCTCCGCCTCGACCTATGTGGGCGAGGTGGTGATGAAGGAGCAGATGACGCCGCTGCTACTCGCCGCACGGGAGCGCGGCTGCGCATTTCAGGTGGGGACCGACATGCTGTTTGAGCAGATCCCGGCCTATCTGGAGTTCTTCGGGCTTCCGACGACCACGGCCGACCATTTGCGCACGGTGTCGCGGATCGGCTTGCCGGGCTGACGGCTCAGGTCGCAGTCTGGATTTCCTTGGCAACTTCCGTCACCAGCGACCGCAGCCAGCGGTGGGCCGGGTCGTGGCGGTAGCGCACATGCCAGGCCATCTCGACCGGGAAGGTGCCGAGGTCGACCGGTGCGGCAAGGATCTTCAGGCGCGGGTCATGGGCGAGGCTTCGGCAGATGAGGCTTGGCAGCGTGGCGCAGTAATCGGTGACCGCAATCATTTCCGGCACCGCCAGGAAGTGGGTGACCGACACGGCCACCTCGCGCCTCAGGCTCTGCTGCTGCAGGGCCTGGAACAGGCCGGCGCGCATCCGCCCGGGCGGAAGGACGTTGACGTGCTTCAGCCCTTCATATTGTTCGCGCGACAGGCTGTCGCCAACCTCCGGATGATCCGCCCGCACCACGCAGGCCAGACCGTCATCCATCAGGTGCTGGACCACCAGATTGTCCGGCGGGTCGACGATGCGGCCGATCACCATATCCGTGGTGCCCGACATGGCGCCGGTCTCGATCACGTCGTTGCCGAAAGGTGTCAGGCGCAGCCGGATATCGCTCGCCTGCTCGCGCAACCGGCTGACGATTGCCGGCATCAGCACAAATTCCACGTAGCTGTTTGGTGCGATGGTGAAGAGACGGGTCGCCTTGGCCGGATCGAACGCCTGTTGCCCGAGGATGACATCATCAAGGCTGGCCAGGGCTGCACCGATCACCGGGGCAAGATCCTCGGCCATCTGCGTCGGCTTCATGCCGTAGCGCTCGCGGATGAAAAGCGGGTCGCGCAGCGTATCACGCAATCGGTTCAGGGCATTGGAGAGTGCCGGCTGTGTGATGCCCAACCGTTCGGACGCGCGCGTGACATTGCGCTCCTCCATCAGGGCCATAAAAACCGGCAGAAGATTCAGGTCGTATTTCATCGCAGTTATGTGCCAGATGAATATCTGGAATAAAAGAAATAAATTTCAGGAATACGAGAGTAGGTGGCATGGTCTGGACATCGGAACAGAGGCCGATCCGGCGTCTGACAGTCCTTGAAAGGATCCGCACATGAACATCCTGATGGTTTTGACCTCGCATGACCAGCTTGGCGACACCGGCCACAAGACCGGCTTCTGGCTCGAAGAGTTCGCCGCACCCTATTACACCTTCCTCGATGCCGGCGCGAAGATCACCGTCGCTTCGCCAAAGGGTGGCCAGCCGCCGCTCGATCCGAAGAGCGACGAGCCAGCCTCGCAGACGGACGATACCCGCCGCTTCAAGGCGGATCCGGCCGCCCAAGCCGTGCTTGGCGCCACCGTCGCGCTCGCATCCGTTTCGGCGGAAGACTACGACGGCGTCTTTTATCCCGGCGGTCACGGTCCGCTGTGGGATCTGGCGGAAGACAAGGTCTCGATCAAGCTGATCGAGAGCACCTATGCTGCCGGCAAGCCGGTTGCGCTGGTCTGCCATGCGCCGGGTGTGCTTCGGAACGTCAAGGCCGCCGACGGTTTGCCGCTGGTTCAGGGCAAAAAGGTCACCGGCTTCAAGAACACAGAAGAAGACGCTGTCGGCCTCACCAAGGTAGTACCCTTCCTGGTGGAAGACATGCTGAAGCAGAACGGCGGCGTCTATTCGAGCGGCGACGACTGGGCGTCCTATGCGCTTCAGGATGGTCTGCTGATCACCGGGCAGAACCCTGGTTCCTCGGTCGCGACCGCAGGCATCCTGCTCGAAAACCTGAAGGCAGCCAAGGCTGCCTAAGCAGGCGTTGAATAGCAAAAGGGCCTGTCGGCAACCGCCGACAGGCCCTTTGTGTTCGTCGCTCTGGCCGCCAGGCGAGGCGTTTGCCTCATACGCTGGCAGTCCATTGCGCTGACTTTTGGTCAGACCGTGCGGCGCGGGTAACGGTTGCGCTCTTCTTCGATCTCAGCCTTGCCATAGGGCTCCAGCGTGTCGTCGAACTTGGTCCAACCCTGCTCGGAGTAGGCCTGGCGGCGTTCGACCGGGTCAACCCAGTTAGAGCGCTGCAGGATGGCTTCGGCTTCGACCTGCAGGTTGTCTTCAACCTTGGCCGTGACCAGCGAACCGCCGCGGCGTACACCTTCGGCGTAGACATGGGCGTGGTCTTCGGAAACGCCCGACGAGGTGAGGGCACCAACGATACCGCCAGCGGCACCGCCAGCGACGGCACCGGCGACAGCGCCAACAGCCGTCGCAGCAAGCCAGCCGGCTGCGACCACGGGGCCAACGCCCGGGATTGCCATCAGGCCAAGGCCGGTCAGAAGACCGCCTGCGCCGCCAACTACGGCGCCGATGCCGGCACCGGTGCCTGCGCCTTCGGCCGTGTTGTTCTCGTCATGGCCGTCACGATCATGCGCATTGTTGGAAACAATGCTGATGTCGTCGGAGGGAATGCCGCGGGCTTCGAGTGCGGTTACTGCAGCGCTTGCATCGCTATAATCGTCAAATAGTCCGGTTACGGTCTTCATAAGAATATCCTTTCAGCGTGTTTCGCTGGTTACTTCGCGACGATGTTGCCCTGGTAATCCATGGACACGGTGACGGGCTTGCCGTCCTTGGTGCCGGTGGCCTGCCAGACGCCCTGGTCGTCGAGCTTCAGCCCCATGACTGCAGTGACGCCGGACTCTTCGATGCGAGTCTTCGCCTGCGATTCCGTGAAGCTGTTCTTGCCAGCGACCGGAGCCGTCGGGTTCTGTTCGCTCGTGGTCGCTACGGCTGGTGTGTCGCCGTTCGGGTTCGGAGCAGGGGTCGTCTGAGCGTGGGCGGAAAGTGCGGAAGCGACGAGCAGCGCCGCTGAAAAGATCAACTTTTTCATGGGGTTTCCTTCTCTTCGGCCTTCGTGATTGGGCCGTCCCCCTTACAATGGATACCTCCACTTTAGGTTCCGAAAATGCTGACAGGTGCTTGGTTCAGCGACTGGCGGGGTTGCGTCCATAGAGAAGGAGCATGGAAATGATCACCAGGCCGTAGATGATCTGGCGGCCGGCCTCGGGCATCTGCATGACCGACAGGATCGACTGCAGGAGGGTGATCAGGATGACGCCGGCAATGGTGCCCAGATAGGAGCCGCGCCCGCCGACGATCGAGGTGCCGCCCAGCACGACGGCGGCGATGGCAGGCAGCAGGTAGGCGTCGCCCATGGACTGGGCCGCCTTCGATGCGTAGCCCGCAAGCAGGATGCCGCCGAGTGCCGACAGCCCGCCGGACACTGCAAAGGCGATCATGACGATGCGACGCGTGTTGATGCCGGAGAGATAGGCGGCCCGTTCGCGATTGCCGATGCCATAGACGCAGCGCCCGAAGCTGGTTCGGGTCAGCACGAAGACCATTCCGGCGCCCACCAGCGCCCAGATGATGACGACGTTCGGAAGGCCTGGAATGAGCGCGCCGGTGGCGAGGTAGCGCATGGTCAGGGTGGCGCTGTCTTGCGGCGAGAAGCCTCCGGTGTAGACGACCATGGCGCCTTGAGCGACCGCATTGGTCGCAAGCGTCATGATCATCGAGGGGATGCGCAGGTAGGCAACGCCCAGACCGTTGAGGATGCCGATCGCGACCCCGCACAGGATGCCGAAGGGAATCGCCAGGGCGACGCCGATATCGCCATAGGCAGCGGCTGCGCAGGCCATCATGGCGCCGGTCGAGACGACCCAAGGCACGGACAGGTCGATCTGGCCAAGCAGGATCACGAGCATCATGCCGGTGGCAATGACGCCAAGGAAGGATGCCACCTTCAGCTGCTGCAACAGGTATTCCGGCGACAGGAAGCTGGAGGAGTAAAGGCTGCCGAGGACGAGCAGCAGGATGATGCAGGCAAAGGCGATCAGGACCGCGCGATCCAGGCGGCGAATAAAAGCCGGCATGCGGTCGGTCATGCGGACGGTTGCGGTATCACTCACAGGAACCACTCCAGCCGGTTGCGGACACGGATCAGGGCAAAGGCGCCGATGCTGACAGCCACAAGCAGGATCAGCCCCTGGAAGAGCGGCTGCCAGATCGGGTCGAAATCGAAGACGAACAGCAGGTCGCCGATTGTGCGGAACGCAAGCGCTCCGAACACGGCGCCGATCGCGCTGCCCTTGCCGCCGAACAGCGACACGCCGCCCAGCACCACGGCTGCGATCGAAAACAGGGTATAGGCATTGCCGCTCGCGAGCGCCGCATCGCCGGTATAGGTGAAGAAGGTGAGGAACAGGCCGCCGACCGCAGCGATCAGTCCAGCCAGCGTGTAGCTCAGGAACTTGCCGCGGCGGATGGGCATGCCGGACATATAGGCTGCCGTCTCGGAGGAGCCTGCGGCATAGGCGGCGCGGCCATAGACGGAGCGGCTATAGGGCACCCAGATCACCAGTACCACGACGGCAAGGCCGATGAGGCTGCTTGGGATCATGTCGAACACGCGGCCGGTCATGGCGTCGGCCAGGTCCTCGTTGACCGATCCTCCCGGAAAGGGCCGCAGCAGGAGCGCGATCCCGAAATAGACCGCGCCGGTCGCGATGGTCGTCACGATCGGCTGCAGCCGGCCATAGATCACAATGGCGCCGTTGATGGCGCCGCAGAGCGCACCGACTGCGAGAACGGCAATGACGCCGAGAGCAGTTTCGAAGGGCGTGCCGATCACCAGCCAGGATGCCAGGCAGTTGGTCAAGAGCAGGATCATGCCGACCGAAAGGTCGATGCCGCCGGTGATCACCACCATGGTCTGCGCCATCGCCACGAAGGCCAGCAGTACGCCCTTGTTGGCCGCAGTCTGCACCACATTGGCGCTGAAACCCGCCGGATGGTTCATCGTGTAGATGACGAACATCAGCACGAAGATGACCAGCGCGGTCAGCGTGCCCTGTTGTGCCGAAAGCCAGTAACGCCAGTCTTTCATAATGCTCGTCCTTGCAGCGGTTTTGGCGCCTCGGAGATATTGAGAGCGCTGGCAAGCAGCGCGTGTTCGGTGATCTCCGCGCCCACCAGCTCGCGCTTCACTGCGCCGTCGTAGAGCACCAGCACCTTGTCGCAGCAGCCGATCAGTTCGGCATAGTCAGTGGAATAGAAGAGGATCGCCGCGCCCTGCTGCGCCAGCCTGCGCAGCAGCTGGTAGATCTCCTGCTTGGTGCCCACATCGATGCCGCGGGTGGGATCGTTCAGAAGAACGATGCGCGGGTTTCGCATCAGCCATTTGGCAATCACCACCTTCTGCTGGTTGCCGCCAGACAGCGTGCCGACGGCCACGTCGAGATTGCCCGCCTTGATGGAAAGCAGCGTCATCATGCCGTCGATGAGGCCCTGCTCCTTCTTGCCGTCGATGATGCCGCTCGGGGCCAGTTGGTCGAGCGCTGCAAAGGAGAGGTTCTCGCGCACCGTCATCGGCAGCATGAGGCCCTCGGTCTTGCGGTCCTCCGGAATGAGCGCCATGCCGATGTCGTGGCTGCGCGCTGCGCCGGGGCTGTCAATGCGCACAGGCTTGCCGTCGATGAGGATGCTGCCGCGCAGATCGCGTAGCACGCCGAACAGCGACAGCAGAAGTTCGCGCTGCCCCTGTCCGTCGAGGCCGCCGAGCCCGACGATCTCGCCGGGCTTCAGCGAGAAGGAGATGTCGTGCAGACGATCGCCCCACGACAGGTTGCGCGCCTCCAGGACCGGTTTCACATCCTTCACGGCATCGGGCTTTGGCGGGTAGACGCTGTGGTATTCGCGACCGATCATCATCTCGATGACCTCCTCGTCGCTTTTGGATCCGGCCGGGTAGCTCGCCACCTTGCTGCCGTTGCGAAAGACGGTGCAGTCGTCCGCAAGCTCGGCGATCTCGTTCATGCGATGGGATATATAGAGGAGGGCGAGGCCTTCGGATCGCAGGCGCTTGAGTACCTGGAAGACCTTGGTGACATCTGCTGCCGTCAAGGCCGAGGTGGCCTCGTCGAGGATGAGGATGCGCGGCTTGCGGGCCAGCGCCTTGGCGATCTCGACCATCTGGCGGCGCGACAGCGGCAGGTCCTTGACGAGGGCCAGCGGATGGATGTCGCCGGCACCGGCGCTGGCGAGCGCCTCCTCGGCCACGCGGCGCTGGGCGCGGCGGTCGATCAGGCCATAACGCGTCGGCGGGTTGAAGATCATGATGTTGTCGGCGACGCTGAGTTCCGGGATCAGCGACAGCTCCTGGAAAACGCAGACGACGCCCGCCTCACTGGCAGCAGCGGGCGAGGGGAATGAAACAGGTCGGCCATCAAGCAGCATATTGCCCTGATCGGGCGCCACGACACCGGCCATGATCTTGATAAGCGTCGATTTGCCGGCGCCATTTTCGCCGAGAAGGGCATGGATCCGGCCTTCCCGAAGCGTCAGCTCTGCCTGTTCAAGCGCCCTGACCCCTCCATAGCGTTTGGATATGCCTTCCATGCGAAAAAGCGGTTCAGGATCCTGCATCGGCTGCTCCGGACATTCTACCGGAACGGACACGGCGCTTGCGCGCCGCGTCCGCCCGTCATGGCTGCTACTGGTTTTCTTTGGTCTGGCCCATGATTTCCTGGGCCGAGAAGTTGATCCCGCAGCTGGGGAAGGAGTTGCCGACGAAGAAGTTGTCGGACTGCTTGGCGAAGTAGTCCTGGCCTTCCTTGAAATCCGGATCAGACGTGATGGCGAGCGGCAGCTTGATTTCCTGCGGCACCACCTGTCCCTCGAGCGCTGCGATCGCCGTCTTGATGGCGACCGCCACCTGGGCCGGGCCGGAGCCTGCGGAGGTGCACTTCAACCCGTCGCCGCCGTGCTGGGCGCAAAGCTTGCGGAAGCCGTTTTCGGTTTCACCGCCGAAGGGAACGAAGGGGTGCTTGGCATCCATCATCGCCTGGACCACACCGGTGTCGCCGCCCTGGGCGGTGATGCCGTCAAACGGGCCGCCGGTGGCGATCGCGTCCGCCGTCACCTTCTGCGCGACGCCGTCATCCCACTTGCCCATGACTTCGGTGACCTTGAACGGCTTGCCCGACGCCTGGAGCTTTTCTTGGATGCCCTTGTGGCGGTCGGTATCGACCGAGGTTCCGGCAACGCCGCGGACTTCCAGCACCTTGCCGCCCTTGGGCAGGTACTTGACCAGCCAGTCGCCCCAAAGCTCTCCGAGGCCCTTCTGGTCGACGTTGACGTTGATCGCATCCTTGGTGTCGAGAACGTTGTCGAAGGCGACCAGCACGACGCCCGCCTGCTTGGCGCGCTTGATGACCGGCGCAAAGGCGGTGGGGTTCTGGGCGTTCACGACAATCGCGTCATAGCCGGAGTCGATGAAGTTGTTGATCGCGGAAATCTGGGCGGGCACATCCTCACCCGTCGAGACCACCTTGAACTCCTTCAGCTTGGCCGCAACGTCCTTCTGGGCTGCATAGGCCTTGGCCGTCTGCACCATCTGGATGCGCCAGGTGTTGGCGATATAGCCGTTGGCAAGAGCGATACGATAAGGCCCGCTCTTCTTGGGGAATTTGAAGAATTTCGTGTCTGCAGACCAGGGCGCAAAGCAGCCCGGTTCGGCAGAAGGACCCGCGACCACCTCAGGCTGCGCATGGGCCGCCGAGCCCAGCGTCAGCAGTGCAGTTGCAGCGACAAGACCACGTGCAAAGGATTTCATCATCGACTTTCCCTCCCGTTGACGCGCACGATCAGGCCCCATCTTCCGACGGACACTAAAATGGATCCCGTTGCGCACAATTTACTGGCGACGTCAGTGGTCAGCCAGTCATCTCCCATGACAGCGCAGCTTGGTCTCCTCACCAGGGCTGCAGTCCTCTATTGGGTAGCGCTACCATGATTTCATGTAAAGGGGATTCTCCAGCAACCGCAAGAAACGCTTCGGCCGTTTTACTTGCCTGCAAGTATTGGATGAAGCCACTTGCGTTTTTGCACTAAGGTAGCGCTATCATGACCGCGTGGCGGCGGGCAGTATGGGGCAAGACTGCAGACTTCGGGAGGTTGCAGTCCAGCGGGCCGTTCAGAAGCGTGAAGCAAACCGTGGGAGGATGACATGCCATTCATCAACATTTCGATCGTTCGGGAGGTTCTGGGAGCCGATCCCGCGGCCAAGAAGGCGGAGATCGCCGGCAAGGTGGCCGAGGCCATCACCACCGCGACGGGACTTGCGGAACAGGACGTCTGGATCGTGTTCAACGAGGTCAACGCCCGGGACTGGTTCATAGGGCCGAGCGACGTGGAAAGCCTGCGCTTCCGCAGCACGTGACACGGTGGGACAGGATCGGCTGACGCAGCCGGAGGCGATGAAGAAAACGGGGCGGCGCAACAGCGGTCGGCCGACCATCACCGACGTGGCGCGGCTTGCCGGCGTCGCCGCGATCACGGTGTCGCGTGCGCTTCGCGATCCCTCGCTGGTGTCGGTGGAACTGCGGCGGCAGATCGAGGCGGCGGTTGCCGAACTGGGCTATGAGCCGAACGTCAATGCGCGGGCGCTTGCCTCCTCGCGTGCCGATGTCATTGCCGTGCTGGTGCCGTCGCTCACCAATATCGTGTTCGCGGATTTCATCAGCGGCGTTTACAAGGCGCTGCGGGGCAACCCGCTGCAGATCCAGATCGGCAATACGCATTACTCCCCGCGTGAGGAGGAACGGCTGGTCGCCATGTTTCTCGGCCAGCGTCCGTCGGGTCTCATTGTGTCCGGCATCGACCAGTCCAAGGCGACGCTCAAGCGGTTGCAGACGGCCGGCTGTCCCGTCGTGCAGGTGATGGAATATGCTGACGAGCCGGTGGACATGCTGGTCGGTTTCTCCCACTTCGAGGGTGGCAAGGCTGCGACCCGGCATCTGGTGGAGGCGGGATACCGGCGGATCGGCTTTATCGGCGCGCGCATGGATCCGCGCTCGCAACGCCGTCTGGCCGGCTACCGGCTGGCACTGGAGGAGGCGGGACTCTTCGATCCGGCTCTGGTGGTGACGACGCCGACGCCGTCGAGCGTACCTTTGGGTGGCGAACTGCTTTGCCAGGCGATGGCCAAGACCCCGGCACTCGACGCCGTGTTCTGCAACAACGACGACCTGGCGCTCGGCGTGCTGTTTGAGGCGCAGCGGCAGGCGATCCGCGTGCCGCAGGCGCTCGGGATCTGCGGGTTCAACGATCTGGACCTCATGGGCGTTGCGCATCCGAGGCTGACCAGTGTGCGAACGCCGCGCTTCGAGACCGGGCACCGGGCGGTGCAGATGGTCCTGCGGCGATTGCAGGGCGGGGCCGAGGAGGCGCGGTGCGTGGATCTGGGCTTCCAGCTTCAGGTTCGTGACAGCACGATGAGAGATGCTCCCTGAGGCGAGTCGCGCTGAAATACTGAGCGAAACTCACAATTCCGTTTCCGCCGTAATCGAGACGCAACTTCGCACCACTTGTGCGGTTAGATTCGCAACAAGACGTGCGGTGAACGGTAAGTCGGCGTCCTGAGATTTTGGCGCGCAGGCCTTGCCTGCGCAACCACCCTAACCTGGCGGGAACGATTGACCATCGATCGGACACTTCTAGACCTCTTCGCGAAAAAGCGGATCCTGGTGGTCGAAACCGAGAGTTTCCTCGGCGATGAAGTGCGGCGCAAGCTTACCAAGCTCGGCGCAAGCGTTATCGCGGCGACTGACAGTCTCGACGAGGCGCTGCATCTGGCGGGCACAGATAGCGTGGATGCCGCAATTCTCGATGTTCACCTGGGGGATGATGTGGCGTTTCCGCTGGCGGAAAGGCTGGAAGAGCTCAATCTGCCGTTCGTTTTTGCGACCGGATATGACGCGGCCCTGCTGCGCCGCGGCTACCCCGGGTTTTCGCTCTGCGACAATCCGACGGAACTGGCGAAGATCGCAAAGGCCCTGTGGAGGGACGGCGCCAACGACCTGCACTGAGTGCAGTCTCGAACGCCGTCTCTTGGTGTCGATCTTAGCCGTTCAGCTGTAGCGTGATCTTTTCGCGGGCGCGGTTGACCCGGCTCTTCACGGTCCCGACGGGGCATTGGCAGCGCTTTGCCGCTTCCTCGTAGCTGATGCCCTGAATGAAGATGAGGTCAATGGCCGTGCGATACGGGGTCGGAAGGCGGGATATCGCCTGTTCCAGTTCATGACCGCGCACCGACCATTCCTGGTGCGGCTCGACAACCGAGCGGGCGGCAATGGCGTCGTCAAAGCCGATATGCTCGCGCTTGGCGACACTGAAGCGGGTGCAGAAGCTGTTGCGCATGATGGTGAACATCCAGGACTTCAGGCGGGTCCCCTGCTGGAACCTGTCGATGTTGTTCAGCGCCTTCAGCAGCGTTTCCTGCACAAGGTCGTCAATATCGGTTGGCGCAGCATAGAATCGCCGCGCGAATTTCCTGAGTGCGGGGATGAGCTCGATGAGCTCGGCTTCCAGTCGGGGGTGTGAGTTGGATCCGTGCATGGTTCGGGCCCTCCAATCTGATAGCGAAACCCGAAGCGACGGGGCTCGTTCCGGCAAAAAGGCTCAACGACCCCTTGCGTACGATGGCGTACAAAGATGCCCTGCGGGATCCGAGCTGGCATGCCTGTTGCCGTTGCGTGCGCGGCGGGCTTTGACGGCAAGCGGCAACCGGTCTTAACTGTGCCGGCGAACCTCGGGAGGGATCGCGTATTCACCGGGGAGGATTCTGGAATGCACCAGCTGCGCTATGCGCTCAACCACATGACGGCTCCGAGCATGCCGCTTGCGGACTTCTTTGCGCTTGCGTCTCACCTCGGGATCGCTGCGGTGGAAATCCGCAACGACCTTGACGGCAATGCCATTCTCGACGGCATGCCGGCGGCAGAGGTGCGGCGCCTGGCCGACGCCATGGGCATCGAGATCGTCTCCATCAATGCGCTGCAGCGGTTCAACGCCTGGCACGCGACGCGCGCCGAAGAGGCGGCGGCTCTCATCGATTACGCCGGAGCAAGCGGTGCCGGCGCGCTGGTGCTGGTGCCGGCCAACGATGGCAGCGGCCTTGCGGAGTGGGAGCGAGAGGACAATCTGCGGACGGCCTTGTCCGGACTGCGTCCACTGCTGGAGGCTTCCGGCATCCTCGGGCTGGTGGAGCCCCTCGGCTTTGAGACCTGCTCGCTCAGGTCGAAACGGGAGGCGGCGGAGGCGATCGCGCAGGTGGGCGGCGACGCCTTCCGGCTGGTGCATGATACGTTTCACCATCATCTGGCGGGGGAGCCGGAGCTTTTCCCGCATCTCACCGGCCTCGTGCATATCTCCGGCGTCAGCGACCCTGCCGTCCCGGTCGAGGAGATGCGGGACGGGCACCGGGTGCTCGTCGATGCCGCCGACCGGCTCGACAACATCGGGCAGATCCGCGAACTCCTGTCGGACGGTTACGGAGGACGTTTCTCGTTCGAGCCATTTGCTCCGGCTGTCCATGCGGAGCCGGACCCTGCGGCTTCCATCGGCGCCAGCATGGCCTTTATCGACCGGTCGATCTGACGGATATCCCTGCAAGTCCTGTCGGTTTGGAACGAAAATTCTGCGCCTGAAAGGGCATGTTTCGTCGTCAGCGCAGCTCAAAGCCCATGGCCAGCCGAGAATTCGCCGGGTCTAGCGTTTTGTGATGTCGTGCGCGTTGACGACGCCCGCAAAAAATGGAATAAATTATCCGCACAATCCGGATCGCGGTTTTTTCATTCCGCGAGGCCTCTGCGTCGGGAGCGCAGGCGGTCCTTTGTGTTGGGAGGTTGGCTTCGGGGAGGTCGGGTGACCTGACGCCATCGGAGGAGGAGATACCATGAAGACGTTTCTTTACGGAGCAGTGCTGACGGCGCTGTTGAGCACGGCCGCGCATGCGGAAACCATCGGCGTTTCGATGGCAAAGTTCGACGACAACTTCCTGACCGTTCTGCGCAACGGCATGCAGGACTACGCCAAGACCATGAAGGGCGTGACCCTGCAGGTCGAGGACGCGCAGAACGATGTGGCAAAGCAGCAGAGCCAGATCCAGAATTTCATTGCCGCCGGTGTCGATGCGATCATCGTCAATGCGGTCGATACGGACGCCACGACGGCCATGTCGAAAATCGCCGCCGATGCCAAGGTCGCTCTCGTCTACGTCAACCGCGAGCCGGTCAATGTGGACAAGCTGCCGGAAAAGCAGGCGTTTGTCGCCTCGGAGGAAACCCTAGCCGGGACGCTGGAAGCCAAGGAAGTGTGCCGGCTGCTGGGTGGCAAGGGCAATGCAGTGATCGCCATGGGCGAGCTGTCGAACCAGGGCGCGCGCATGCGCACCAAGGCTGTCCACGACGTGTTCGCGACGGATGCCTGCAAGGGCATCAAGATCGTCGAAGAGCAGACGGCCAACTGGGAGCGTACCCAGGGTGCCGACCTGATGAGCAACTGGCTGTCGAGCGGCGTCGCCTTCGATGCGGTCATCTCGAACAATGACGAAATGGCCATCGGTGCCATCCAGTCGCTGAAGGCGGCCGGCAAGGACATGAAGAAGGTGGTGGTTGCCGGCGTGGACGCCACGCAGGATGCCCTTTCGGCCATGCAGGCGGGCGACCTCGACGTGACGGTGTTCCAGGATGCCGCCGGCCAGGGCAAGGGCGCGCTCGACGCCGCGCTGAAGCTCGCCAAGGGCGAAAAGGTCGAGAAGAAGGTCTACATTCCCTTCCAGCTCGTGACGCCGGAGAACGTGAAAACCTTCGTCGCCAAGAACTAAGCGGCGGCGGCGATGGGCGTGGTGCGGTGACATCCGTGCCGTGCCCGTCGTTGCCTGTCTCCACAGGAGGTGCCGGATGGTCGTAAGCCCATCAACCATGGCGGCTGTTCGCAAGAGCGGCGCCATTCCCAACGCCGAATTTCTGCTGACGGCCGAGGATGTGCGCAAGGAATTTCCCGGCGTCGTCGCGCTGGACAATGTGTCGTTCCGCCTGAAGCGCGGCACGGTGCATGCCCTGATGGGCGAAAACGGGGCCGGCAAATCGACGCTGATGAAGGTGCTGGCCGGCATCTACACGCCTGACAAGGGCGTTGTTCGGCTGAAGGGTACCGAGATCCGGCTGAAATCGCCGCTCGATGCGCTCGAAAACGGCATTGCGATGATCCATCAGGAGCTCAACCTGATGTCGCTGATGACGGTCGCCGAAAACATCTGGATCCGGCGCGAGCCGCTGACACGGTTCGGCTTTGTCGATCACGGCGAGATGGAACGCCGCACGGAAGAACTGTTCCAGCGGCTGAACATCCAGATCGACCCCGAAGCGAAAGTGGGCGACCTTTCCGTCGCCAACCGCCAGATGGTGGAAATCGCCAAGGCGGTCTCCTACGAATCCGACGTGCTGATCATGGATGAGCCAACCTCGGCGCTGACCGAGCGCGAGGTGGAGCATCTGTTCCAGATCATCCGCGACCTGCGCAGCCAGGGGATCGGCATCGTCTACATTACCCACAAGATGAACGAGCTGTTCGAGATCGCCGACGAGTTCTCCGTGTTCCGCGACGGAAAGTACATCGGCACGCATGCCTCCACCGACGTGACGCGCGACGACATCATCCGGATGATGGTCGGCCGCGAGATCACCCAGATGTTTCCCAAGGAAGAGGTGCCGATCGGCGAGGTCAGGCTGTCGGTCAAGAACCTCAACCTTAAAGGCGTGTTCCGCGATGTGTCCTTCGAGGTGCGGGCCGGGGAGATCCTAGGCGTTGCCGGCCTTGTCGGGTCCGGCCGCTCAAACGTGGCGGAAACGCTCTTCGGCGTGACGCCCGCCACCTCCGGCACGATCGAGATCGACGGCAAGCCCGTCTCCATCGACAGCCCGACGACCGCGATCCGCAACCGGATGGCCTTCCTCACCGAAGACCGCAAGGATACCGGCTGCCTGCTGATCCTAGACGTTCTCGAAAACATGCAGATCGCCGTCCTGCAGGACAAATTCGTCAAGCGCGGCTTCGTGGAAGAGGGCGCCCTGTCGGAGGTTTGCGAGGACATGTGCCGCAAGCTGCGCATCAAGACGCCCAGCCTTTCCGAACGGGTGGAGAATCTTTCGGGCGGCAACCAGCAGAAGGTGCTGATCGGCCGCTGGATGCTGACCAACCCGCGCATTCTCATCCTCGATGAGCCGACCCGCGGCATCGACGTGGGCGCCAAGGCGGAGATCCACCGGCTGGTGTGCGAAATGGCCCGCACCGGGGTGGCCGTGATCATGATCTCGTCGGAGATGCCGGAGGTTCTGGGCATGAGCGACCGGATCATGGTGATGCACGAGGGACGGGTGACCGGCTTCCTCGACCGGGCGGAAGCAACACAGATCAAGGTGATGGACCTCGCTTCGCGCTGAGGCATCCGGACATGGGAGGAACAACAATGACAACGGATGCGACGGCCAAGGCCAGCCTCGACGCCACACCGGCCCGTCGGCGACACCGCCGCGTGCCGCCGGAAGCCAACATTTTCCTAGTGCTGATTGCGATCGCGCTGATCTACGAAGTGCTCGGCTGGATCTTCGTCGGCCAGAGTTTCCTGTTCAACCAGCAGCGCCTGACGATCATGATCCTGCAGGTCTCGGTGATCGGCATCATCTCGGTCGGCGTGACGCAGGTCATCATCACCGGCGGCATCGACCTGTCCTCGGGCTCCGTGGTGGGCATGACGGCGATGTTTGCGGCAAGCCTTGCCCAGGCCTCCACCTGGCCGAGGGCGCTTTATCCGGGCCTCACCGACATGCCCTTCGTCGTGCCGATCGCGGTCGGCGTGCTGGCGGGGCTGCTCGCCGGCTTCATCAACGGGCAGCTGATCGCCCGAACCAAGATCCCGCCCTTCATCGCGACGCTCGGCATGATGGTCACCGCCCGCGGCATCTCCAAGTGGTACACGAAGGGCCAGCCGGTCTCGGGGCTCTCGGACAGCTTCACCTTCATCGGCACGGGCATCTGGCCGGTCGTCGTCTTCCTGGTGGTGGCGGTGATCTTCCACATCGCGCTGCGCTACACGCGCTACGGCAAGTTCACCTATGCGATCGGCGCCAATGTGCAGGCGGCCCGGGTGTCCGGCATCAATGTCGAGGCGCATCTCATCAAGGTCTATGCGATCGCCGGCATGCTGGCGGGGCTCGCCGGCGTCGTTACCGCGGCGCGCGCACAGACCGCCCAGTCGGGCATGGGCGTGATGTACGAGCTCGACGCGATCGCCGCGGCGGTGATCGGCGGCACGTCGCTTGCGGGCGGCGCCGGTCGGATCACCGGTACGGTCATCGGCACCGTCATCCTCGGCGTCATGACATCCGGCTTCACCTTCCTTCGGGTGGACGCCTACTACCAGGAGATCGTCAAGGGGATCATCATCGTCGCCGCCGTGGTGACCGACGTCTACCGCCAGAAGAAGCGCGCGAAGGTCTGACCAACACTCCTCCCAAACGACTGAAGGCGGCCCTCGGGCCGCCTCTTTTTGTTGAAGCCGATGGTCGATAAGAGGCTGGTCAGCCGTCGACGGAGACCCAGCGCTGCTCGGCAAAGGAGCGGGCCATGGCATGCACGGAGCGCTCGATGCGCAAGCCGTCGTCGAAACGTATGAGATGGGACGGCTCACCGCTTATGGCGGCGATCAGTTCCCGGCATTCGATGATCTTCAGGTCGTTGAAGCCGAGCCCGTGGCCGGGTGCCGGGACGAAGCGTCCATAGGGCCGGTGGTCCGGTGCGGCCAGCACCTTGCGGAAACCCTGCAGCGCCCGGTCACCGGTGTTCTGGTAGATCTCGAATTCGTTCATGCGTTCCTGGTCGAACAGGATCGATCCCTTGGAGCCGAAAATCTGCAGGGCGATGCGCCCCTTGCGGCCCCAGGCGGAACGGTTGGCCATCAGCACTGCCGAGATGCCGCCCTCAAGCCGCAGAAGCACGCTCGCCAGATCATGGTTTTCGACCGCGCGCGGCTCTCCCTCCGACGTCAGCCGTTCCGGGTAGGGCTTCACCATGTCGGTGACGACCGACTGCACATGGCCGAAGAGCACGAAGAGCAGCGACAGGGGGTGGACGGCAAAATCGTCGAGTGCGCCATAGCCGGAGGAGGCCTCGCTCTTCCAGTAGAAGACGGCGCCGGGATCGGCCATGAAGTCCTCGTCCATCTCGACGCGGACATGGTTGACCGTGCCGATCGCGCCCTCGGCGATCAGCGTGCGGATCTGGCGGACCATCGGGTTCTGGATGTAGTTGTAGCCCATGGCGGCGACCTTGGCGGTGCGGCTTGCGGCCGCCTGCATGCGTTCGGCCTCGGCGAGCGCCGGCGCCATCGGCTTTTCGCACCAGACGTGCTTTCCCGCCTCGAGTGCGGCAATCGCCATGTCGGCGTGGAAGGCGTTCGGCGTTGTTACTGACACTACATCCACGTCAGGGTTGGCGATAAGCTCCCGCCAGTTGCCGGTGGAGGACGCAAAGCCCAGTTCGGCCGCCTTTTGCGCGGCCAGCCCGGCATCGACCTCGGCCAGCGCCACCAGCCGCGGCCGCTCCACATCGCCGAACACGCTCGCCACGGAATTCCAAGCCAGCGCATGGCACTTGCCCATGTAGCCGGTGCCGATCAGCCCGATGCCCAATCCTGCCATTGTCCCCTCCCGGTCGATGCAGATGATGTGTGTCGGCGCGTCAGGGATTGTCGCGCCGGAAGATCCAGTCGTGGTCCGGATGGTTCTTGAACCGCCACTTGCGCAGGGGCCCGGCCATGACGTTGAGGTAGTACATGTCGTAGCCATAGGGTGCGCCGCAGGGGTGATGCCCCTTGGGGACCAGCACGAGATCATGGTTCGCGACCGCCATGGTCTCGTCCAGCGAGCCGTCTTCGGTAAACACGCGCTGGAAGCCGAAGCCCTGAGCGGGGTTCAGGCGGTGGTAATAGGTTTCCTCGAGATAGGTCATGTCGGGGAAATTGTCCTCGTCATGCCGATGCGGCGGATAGGATGACCAGTTGCCGGACGGCGTGAACACCTCCGTCACCAGCAGGCTGTCGGCGACGTCCCGGTCTTCCATGGCGATCGGGAAGATATAGCGGGTGTTGGCATCCTTGCCGCGGGTGGCGAGCGTCAATCCTTCCGGACCGATCTGCGCCGCCTCGCGCCCGGGTTTCGCCGGTGCCGTGCAGACGGCGAGCGTGCAGTCGGTGGTGGCGGTTGCGCTCCAATCGGCGCCGGCCGGCACGTAGACGCAGTGCGGCGGCTTGCGCTCAAAGACGTTCATGCGGTCGCCCAGTTCGCCGAAGCTTTTGCCGCCGCCGGCAATCTCTGCCTTGCCCTCGACGACAACGAGGATGACTTCCGTTTCCCCGGTCGGTTCGGCCGCCGTCTCGCCCGGTTTCAGCCGGTAGAGACCGAAGCCGACATAGCCCCAGCCCGCACTTTCGGGCGTCACGTCGTGCACCTTGCCGGTGGTGCCGTTCGGCCTGCGCAGCAGGTTCGTCATGCGCCATGCCTCCCCTTGTCGAGGCCGGCGGAGAGAGCCATGGCCTTCAGCGAGGAAAGCCCCATGCTCTGGTATTCGAACGGGTTGCGGACGTCCGGATCCTGCTCGGCCTCGATGACCAGCCAGCCCTCATAGCCATGCTCGGCGGCGATCTTCAGCACCGGCGGGAAATCGACCCCACCCTCCTTGTCGCCCGGAACCGTGAAGACCCCGCGCCGTACGCCTTCCAGGAAGGAGAGTTTTTCGCCGCGTACCTGGGCTGCAATATCGGGCCGCACGTTCTTGGCGTGGATGTGGCCGACGCGGGCCATGTGTCGCTCAGCCAGACGTTCCGGGTTGCCGCCGCCGAACAGGCAGTGGCCTGTGTCGAGCAGGAGGTGGGTGTGCGGGCCTGTGTGGGCCATCAGTTTGTCGATCTCGTCTTCGCTCTCGACGATCGTGCCCATGTGGTGGTGATAGACCAGCGTCACGCCCTGTTCGGCGGCAAATGCCGCCAGCGCTTCGACACCGGCGCCGAAGGATGGCCACTGGTCACCGGCCAGCTTCGGCCGGTCGTTGACGGCAGTGCCGTCGTCGCCATGGATGGCGTTGGAGGTTTCGCAGACGATGACGACCTTCGAGCCCATGGCCTTCAGGAGATCGAGCGCCGGCTGCATGGCCTTTTTCTCGTCGTCGATGGAATTCGTAAGCAGGTTCAGCGAATGCCAGCCGGAGACGAAGCGCAGCTTGCGCGGCTCGAGCACGGCTTTGAGTGCTGCCGGCTCCTGCGGGAACTTGTGGCCCTTTTCGATGCCGTCGAAGCCGATCCGCGAGGCTTCGTCCAGGCACTGGTCCAGACTGATATGGGCGCCGAGCGTGCGGTCGTCGTCGTTCGACCAGGCGATGGGGTTGGTGCCGTAGAGGATCATGGTCAGCGTCTTTCCTTGAGCGCGGTTTCATAGGCGGCACGCGCCTGGTTCACTTCCGGTCGCTTTGAGACTTCCGGGACGGCGACGTCCCACCAGAAGCCGCCGGCGTCGGGCGTGGGGTAGGGGTCGGTGTCGATGACGATGACGGTCGGCACCGTCGCCTCACGGGCGCCGTTGAGGGCCGCCTCGAGATCGGCGATGGTCGAGACCTTGCTTGCCTCAGCGCCCATCGACGCGGCATGGGCGGCGAAATCGATCTGCATCGGGTTCGCCTGGTTGGTGTGGGCGTAGAGATTGTTGAACTGCTCGCCGCCGGTCGCCATCTGCAGGCGGTTGATGCAGCCGTAGCCGCGGTTGTCGGTGATGACGACGGTGATCTTGACGCCCATGGCAACCGCGGTCGCCAGCTCGGAATTCATCATCATGTAGGAGCCGTCTCCGACCATGACGATGACGTCGCGGTCCGGTTCGGCGAGCTTGATGCCGAGACCGCCGGCGATCTCGTAGCCCATGCAGGAGAAGCCGTATTCCATGTGGTAGGAGAGCGGCCGGCCTGCCTTCCAAAGCTGGTGCAATTCGCCCGGCATGGTGCCCGCCGCGCACATCACCACCGTATTGTCACGCGCGGCGCGCTGCACGGCGCCGATCACCTGCATGTCGGTCGGGAGCAGATTGCCGTCCTTCGGTGCGGCGGTCACCGCATCGGCCTTGTCGAACCAGGCCTGCTTTAGGATCGCATCGGGGGCGGAAACGCGGTGGTCGCCGAGTGCTGCCCCGATCAGCTCCAGGCCCACTTTCGCGTCGCAGACCAGCGGGATCGCATCGTGCTTGGCGCTGTCATAGGGCTGGACATTGAGCGCCAGGATGCGCCGGTCGGGGTTCTTGAACAGCGACCAGGAGCCGGTGGTAAAATCCTGGAAGCGGGTGCCGACGCCAATCACCAGGTCGGCGGTTTCGCAGATCGCGTTGGCGCTCGACGCGCCGGTGACGCCGACAGGACCGAAATTCAAGCCGTGATCCCAGGGCAGGGCCGATTTGCCGGCCTGGGTTTCGACGACCGGAATGCCGTGCCGTGCCGCAAAGGCGGCAAGCGCCTCCGTCGCGCCGGAAAAGTGGACGCCGCCGCCGGCAACGATCACCGGCACCTTGGCGGCCTTGATGGCATCGACGGCGCGGGCAAGCTCGTGGCCGTCCGGGCGGGGCCGGCGCCAGTGCCAGGTCTTTTGCGCAAAGAAGCTCTCAGGGTAATCATAGGCTTCAGCCTGCGTATCCTGGCAGAAGGCAAGCGTCACCGGGCCACAATCTGCCGGATCGGTGAGCGTGCGCATGGCGCGGGGCAGGGCGGTTAGAAGATGTTCCGGCCGGCTGATCCGGTCGAAGTAGCGGCTGACGGGCTTAAAACAGTCGTTGACGCTGGCAAGGCCGTCGCCGAAATCCTCGATCTGCTGCAGCACCGGATCCGGCGCGCGGTTGGCGAAGACATCGCCCGGGATGAACAGAACGGGCAGGCGGTTGACGTGAGCGAGCGCTGCCGCCGTTACCATGTTGAGCGCGCCCGGGCCGATCGAGGAGGTGACCGCCATGGCGCGCCTGCGGCCGAGCTGCTTGGCATAGGCGATGGCGGCATGCGCCATGGATTGTTCGTTCTGGCCGCGATAGGTCGTCAGTTCGTCGCGGATGCCGGCCAGCGCCTCGCCCATGCCGGCGACATTGCCATGGCCGAAGATCGCCCAGACGCCGGAGATGAAGGGGACACCGTCTTCTGTCATCTGGTTGGAGAGGTAGCGCACCATGGCCTGCGCCGCCGTCAGTCTCACTGTCGTCATCGGTCGTTTCCTCCTGCGCCCGTCGCTGCTGCGCGGGCCTTGTCCCAGGTCGCACAGAGGTCGCGGTATTTGCGTGTCATGTCGGCGACTGCCTGCGCATCGTCGATCTGGCCGGCAAACCATTGCCGCGCCGCGTCGCCGAAGATGGTCCGGCCGACGGCAAAGCCCTTGACCAGGTCGAAGCGGGCGGCGGTGGCAAAGCTCGCCTCAAGTTCGGCCATGGGCGCATCGAGGCCCAGCACGACCACGCCGCGCACGTAAGGGTCATGGGTTTCGATCGCCCGGCAGGCGTTCGCCCAGGCCCGCTCGCTGGTCATGGGTTCGAGCTTCCACCAGTCGGGATAGATGCCGATCTCGTAGAAGCGCTCGATGATGCGGGCGACGGTGTCGTCGTTGATCGGCCCGACCTTGGAGGGGATGACCTCCAGCAGCATTTCCAGCCCTTTGCGACGGGTTGCGGCAAACAGGCGGCGGATGGTGTCTTCCTGGCGCTCGCGCATCTCGGCTGTGTCATCGGGATGATAGAAGCAGAGCACCTTGGCCACGTTGTCGACCGGCCATTCGCCGAGGCCACCGAGATCCGCACCCAGCTCCGGCTCGAGCGTCAGCGGGCGGGAGCCCGGCCATTCCACCGGCCGTCCGATCCAGAGGCCGGTGCCGGTGGCGCGGTAGAGCGTTTCGCGGCCCAGACGGCCGTCGCAGAGAATGCCGTAGCCGTGACGGTCGCCGGCCACCTCGAGGGCTGCCTTCAGGCAGAGCGCCTTGAAGGCGTCGATGCGTTCCGAACTCTGTCCCGCCTCCTCGGCGATGGCTTCAAGCTGCATGCGGTGGTCGAAGGCAAAAACCCGGAGTTCAGGCCAGTCGCCGCTGCGGTTGGTGGACCAGTGCACCTGTTCAAGCGCCGCATCCTTGCGCAGCGCCTTGTTGCGTATGCCGGTGCGGAAGAAATACTGCAGCTCCTCCCAGCTCGGATAGGCGGGCGTGCATCCATGCCGGGAGACCGCAAAGGCGCCGCAGGCATTGGCGAATTTCAGCGTCGTCGGCCAGTCCTCGCCGGTCAGCCAGCCCTTGAACAGGCCGGCCATGAAGCCGTCGCCGGCGCCCAGCACGTTGAAGACCTCGATCGGGAAGCCTTCACCGCTCTGCCCCTTGTCGAGGCTGTCGGGGATCTCGCCCTCGAAGACGACGGCGCCCATCGGCCCGCGCTTGCAGACCAGCGTCGCGGAGGAGACCTTGCGCACCGCGCGCAGTGCCTCCAGCGTGTCGGTGGAGCCGCCGGCAATGTGGAACTCCTCCTCCGTTCCGACGATGAGGTCGAAGAGGTGCAGTGTCGATTGCAGCTTGGCGGTCACCTTGCCGGATTCGATGAAACGGCTCTCGCCCGCCTCATGGCCGGCCAAGCCCCAGAGGTTGGGGCGATAGTCGATGTCGAGTGCCGTGCGGGCGCCGTTCTCGCGGGCGAGACGCAGCGCCTTCAGGACCGCTGCTTCGGTTTTCGGATGGGAGAGATGGGTGCCGGTGGCGCAGACACAGCCGGCGTCGCGGATGAACTCCGGGTCGATGTCGTCTTCGCAGAGCGCCATGTCGGCGCAGTTCTCGCGGTAGAAGATCAGCGGAAACTGGTGCTCGTCGCGGATGCCGAGCAGCACCAGTGCGGTCAGCCGCTCCGGGTCGGTCTTGACGCCGCGCACGTCCACCTTTTCGCGCACCAGCTGTTCGCGGATAAAGCGGCCCATGTGCTCGGCGCCAACGCGGGTGATGACGGCGGACTTCAGCCCCAGCCGAGCCGCACCGGCGGCAATATTGGTCGGAGAGCCGCCGATATACTTGTTGAAGGAGGCCATGTCCTCCAGGCGTCCGCCCACCTGCGCGCCGTAGAGATCGACAGACGACCGACCGATCGTGATGAGATCGAGTGACGGCAAAATTTCCTCCCTCCGCAAATCCATGGCGCTCCGCTGCCTCCCGAGCAGCGGCGGAGGCGTTTCAACCTCCGTGACCATAATGGACTATAAATTCCATTTTATAGAGGTTCAACACAAATATTCAGCCGGAGCGGGCCGTTCCCACCGCGACCGACAGGGTGATCGCCAGACAGAGCGTGGCCGAAAGCGAGCGGAAGGCGCCAAAGTCCACTTCGGAGACGGAGAGGGTGATGGCGTCGAACTTGCGCAAGGGGCTGACCACCGTATCGGTCAGTGCCACCACCGGAATGCCGCGGGCGCTGACAGCCTCCACGAGCTCGATCGTTTCCACGGAATAGGGAGAGAAGGTGATGGCCAGCACCACGTCGCCGTCACGGATGGCGTTGCGGTTGTCGAGCCGCCCGACGGCGCTGTGCAGCATGGCGGGCACATCCATTTTCTCGAAGGCATAGCTCATGTAGCTGGCAACCGGGAAGGAGCGGCGCAGGCCGATGATGTGGATCATGTTGGCCTTGGACAGCGTGGCGACGGCCGCCTCCAGATGGTGCGGATCGACGGTCTTCAGCAGGCTTTCCAGCGAGGCACGTCCGGCTTCCACGAATTCGGCAAGCAGGGCGGTGGGGCTGTCCTCCGCCTTTTCGCGCAGGTGGTGGAGGCGCGTCGAATAGTCCGGCCAGCCGCCGACGAAGGTTTCGCGGAACAGGCGCTGCATTTCCGAAAAGCCGGAGAAGCCCATGATCTGGCAAAACCGCATGAAGGCCGAGGGCTGCACACCGGCCCCTTCGGCCATTTCGGCAACGGTGGAAACGGCGATCCTGTCCTTGTTGGCGGCCACGTAGTCGGCGCACTGGCGCAGGCGTTTCGGCAGGCTTTCGGAGACCTCCAGCAGGCGCTCCTCGAAGGCCTTGATCGTCGCCGGACCACCTGCATCAGCCATATCCCGTCCTTTTTCCGCTGCGCTTGACATAAAGATAATCACCATCTAGCAGAATGGAACATATATTCCAAATCGAGTTTTCGACCCGGCTCGGGAGCGCTGTGGTTCGAAGACCGGATCGCGTCGGGGAGGACGGAAATGGTCACGAAGCTCGCACTTCTTGGGGCAGGGCGCATCGGCAAGGTGCACGCAAGGGCAATCGCGACAGACAAGCGCGCCAAGCTGGTCGCCGTGGTGGATGCCATGGCCGATGCGGCACAGGCGATTGCCGACAGCGCCGGCTGCAAGGTCAGCACGATCGACGCGGTGATCGCTGATCCCGACATCGACGGCGTGATCATCTGCACGCCGACCAATACCCATGCGGATCTGATCGAGCGGTTCGCCAAGGCGGGCAAGGCGATCTTCTGCGAAAAGCCGATCGATCTCGATGTGGAGCGCGCCCGCGCCTGCCTCGAGGTGGTGCGCCAGACCGGCGCCAAGGTCATGCTCGGCTTCAACCGCCGCTTCGACCCGCATTTTCGCGCCGTCCGGAAGGCGATCGACGAGGGCAAGATCGGCACGGTGGAGATGGTGACGATCACTAGCCGCGATCCCGGCCCGCCGCCGGCCGAATACATCAAGGTGTCCGGCGGCATATTCCGCGACATGACGATCCATGATTTCGACATGGCCCGCTTCCTGCTCGGCGAGGAGATCGTCCAGGTGTTCGCGACCGGCGCCGTGCTGGTGGACAAGGCCATCGGCGAACTCGGCGATTACGACAGCGCCAGCCTGATCCTTACCACCAAGAGCGGCCGCCAGGCGATGATCTCCAACTCACGCCGCGCAAGCTACGGCTACGACCAGCGCATCGAGGTGCATGGTTCGCTCGGCTCCGTGTCGGCGGAAAACCAGCGGCCGGTGTCGATCGAGATCGCCAACAAGGAGGGCTACACCCGCCCGCCGCTGCATGATTTCTTCATGACCCGCTATACGGAGGCCTATGCTGCCGAGATTTCCGCTTTCATCGACAGCGTCGAGAAGGGTGCGGCTCTCTCTCCCTCGGCCGAAGACGGGCTGATCGCCCTGCAGCTTGCCGACGCGGCGCTGCGGTCCGTGCGGGAGGGCAAGGTCGTCAGCCTCGCCGGCTGATCAGGCGCCCCGTTCGTCACATCCTTTCGCGGCTTTGACCTTGCCGCTTCGAATATTGCGCGTTGCTCGCCTTGTCGCTTGACAAGGTGGGCTGCCTGTATTTTATTCAGGCCTGCGGATTAGGCATATCGACCGTCGCCGCACTCACATGACTTTGTTGTCGCCGGGCAGTTTCGCCCCATGACGCCCCACCCCGCGGTGGGTCCGGCGTCATGGGGTTTTTGGTTTTGGGCAGTTGATGATGGACGCGCTGAAGATCGGCATTCTCTACTCCACCACCGGGCCCTATGGCTCGATGGGTCGCGATGCGCGCGACGGTGCGGAATTCGCGCTTGCCGAGTTTGCGGCAGACGGCGTCACGGCGGTGGAGCCGGTGTTCTTCGATCCGCATGCGGATCTTGCCGCTTATCTCGAAGGCGCGCGCCAGTTGCTGCGCGCCGGCTGCCGGCACATCATCGGCACGATCACCTCGGCGGCCCGCAAGGAAGTCATCCCGCTGGTCGAGAAGCACGACGCGCTGCTCTGGTACATGTGCCCCTACGAAGGCTTCGAGGCCAACGAGAACGTCGTCTATGTGGGCGGCTGCCCCAACCAGCATCTCATTCCGCTGTTCGAGCACCTGATCCCGCGCCTCGGTGCGCGGCCCTATCTGGTCGGCGCCAACTATGTCTGGGGCTGGGAGATGAACCGGCTGGCGCGCGAACTTGTCAACAACGCCGGCGGCGAGGTGCTGGGCGAGCGCTATCTGCCGCTCGAGGAAACGGCGGTCGACCGGATCGTTGCCGACATCGAGCAGCGCCGTCCGAGCTTCATCCTCAACAACCTGATCGGCCCCTCCAGCTATGCCTTCTTGGCTGCGATCCGCCAGCTTGCAGACCGCGATCCGGCGTTCCTGCCGGAGAATTGCCCGGTCGTCAGCTGCGACCTGATGGAATGCGAGCTTGCCGATATCGTGCCCGATGCGGCCGTCGGCCAGCTTTGCGCCGCCTCCTATTTCGATACGCTGTCCACGCCGGAGAACCTTGGCTTCAAGCGGCGGGTGGCATCGCGGTTCGGGCCGGAGCGGCGGGTGTCGAGCGTATTTGCCAGCGCCTATACGGCAGCGCGGCTCTGCGCGGAGGCAATCACTGCTGCGGGCAGCGACGATCCGGTCGCAGTTCGCGGTGAGCTTTACCAGACGGTACGGCCAAGCCTGCTTGGGCCGATCGCCATCGACCGCGACACCAATCATGCCGCACTTCCCTTCCACCTGGGACAGATCAACGGCAACAACAGTTTCGACGTGATTGCATCGCGCCCGCCGCTTGCCGCCGATCCCTATCTGACGGGCCGGGCCCGTCAAGCCAAGCTCCTGGCCAAGCCCCGGCTGCGGGTGGTCTCATGAGGGAAACACCCAATTTCAACGGCTGGCGCGCCACCGTCCTCCACCGCGAGGACGGCAATACGGACAGGCTGATGCGGCAGTTGCGGCTGCTCGGCCTGGATCCCCGGCTGCAGTGGGCGCCGCTGCCTGCCTCGGACGTGCCGGACCTGGTGATCGTCGATGCCGACCAGGGCTGGGACGACCTTTTACCCTGGCAGACGGAGCAAGCTGCCTGCCCGGTGGTCGCCATGCTCGGCTCGGAAGCGCCCGGCCGCATCGCCTGGGCGATCCAGCAGGGGGCGGGCGCAATCATCGCCAAGCCGGTTGCCGCCTCGGCCGTCTACCCGGCGCTGGTCATGGCCGCCTCCATTCACCAGGAACGTAAAACCAATGCGGAGCGGCTTCGCCATCTTGAGGAGCGGGTGCGTCTTCGCCCGCTTGTGCATGCCGCCGTGGAGAAACTGATGAGAGCCCACCGCGTCGACGAGGAGCGCGCCTACGCCATCCTGCGCGACCACGCCATGCGCCGGCGCCTGCCGATGGAGCAGATCGCTGCCTTTATCGTCGGCGGCGCCGAACCCCTGCCGGAGGCCGGTTGATGCGCGTGCTGAAGGAAATGCTGCGCCAACCCTCGGCCGTGTTTGGCCTGCTGGTGGTCGTCACCGTCATTGTGCTGGCGGTCTTTGCGCCCTGGATCGCGCCGTTCGACCCGGACAACCAGATGTTCGACGGGCTGACGCTCGAAGGTGCGCCCATGCCCCCCGGCGGCCAGTTCCTGCTCGGCACCGATACGCTCGGGCGCGACCTATTCTCGCGGCTGCTCTACGGCGCGCGCACCTCGCTGGTGATCGGGCTCGTCGCCAACGGCATCGCGGTCGCGATCGGCCTTCTGGTCGGCATTGTCGCGGGCTATCTGCGCGGGTTTGCCAGCAGCGTTCTGATGCGGTTCACCGACCTGATGATGGCGTTTCCGGCCCTGCTGCTTGCCATCGTGCTCGCCGCTCTTTTGCGGCCGAGCCTCTGGATCGTCGCCATGGTGATTGCGCTCGTCAACTGGGTGCAGGTGGCGCGCATCATCTACACGGAGACACGGGCCCTGTCGGAGCGCGATTTCATCATGGCCGAACGGTCGCTGGGGGCCGGGCATTTCCGGGTGCTGTTCCTGCATATCCTGCCGCATCTCATGCCGACGGCGATCGTCTGGGGCACGCTCGGCATCGCCACCACCGTGCTTCTGGAGGCGACGCTCTCCTTCCTCGGCATCGGGGTGCAGCCGCCGCAGCCGTCCTGGGGCAATATCATCTTCGAAAGCCAGAGCTACTTCCAGGCGGCCCCCTGGCTGGTCTTCGTGCCCGGCTTCGTGATCCTCTTGACGGCGCTCTCGTTCAACCTGGTCGGAGACGCCTTGCGCGATATCCTCGACCCGACGCAGCGGGGGAGAAACTGATGTTCCTCGTTGCCCGCCGCCTGGTGCAGGCCCTGCTGATCCTGCTTGGCGTTGCCGCCATCACCTTCGTGCTGCTCTATGCGCTACCGGCGGACCCGGCGCGGATGATCGCCGGCCGCAGCGCCACGGCGCAGACGGTCGCCAACATCCGCCACGAACTCGGGCTCGACCAGCCGCTGCTCATGCAGTTCTGGCACTACCTCTCCAACCTCCTGTCGGGCAATCTCGGGCGCTCCTATGCGCAGAAGACCGACGTCTGGACGCTGATCGCGGCGCGTCTGCCGGCAACGCTGACCCTGATGGCGGCCGGCATCTTCGTGGAAGTCCTGCTCGGGTTGACGCTCGGCACGATCGCCGCCATCCGCCGCGGCGGTTTCGTGGACCGGCTGGTGATGATGGCCTCCTTCGTCGGCACCTCCGCGCCGCAGTTCCTGGTGGCGCTGCTGCTTCTCTACCTGCTGGCGGTCACGCTCGGCTGGTTCCCGATGAGCGGGTTCGGCGGCTTTTCGCATGTGGTGCTGCCCGCCGTGACGCTCGGTCTCTGCGGCGCCGGCTGGTATGCCCGCATGGTGCGCTCGGCGATGATCGACGTGCTCAACCAGGATTATGTGCGCACCGCCCGCGCCAAGGGGCTGTCGTCGCGCCGCGTCATCCTGCGCCACGCGCTGCCCAACGCCATTTTGCCGATCATCGCCATGATCGGCATCGACATCGGCCAGTTTATGGGCGGCGTGGTGGTGGTGGAAGCCGTCTACGGCTGGCCCGGCATTGGCCAGCTCGCCTGGCAGGCCATCCAGCAGGTGGATATCCCGATCATTATGGGCGTGACGCTCACTTCCGCCCTTGCCATCGTGATCGGCAACCTGCTCGCCGACCTTATCGCGCCGATCGTCGATCCGCGTATCCGCACTCGTTGACAGCAATCAGAAAAGGGGAACTCAAAATGTTCAAACGCTGGCTCCAAACAACAACCGTGGCGACCGTACTGGCGCTTGCGCCACTCTCGGCCATGGCGCAGGACGCACCCAAGCAGGGCGGCGAGATCGTCGTCACCTACAAGGACGACATCACCACGCTCGACCCGGCCATCGGCTACGATTGGGTCAACTGGTCGATGATCAAGAGCCTCTATTCGCGGCTGATGGACTACAAGCCGGGCACGCCGAACCTGGAGCCTTCGCTGGCCGAAAGCTTCACCGTCTCGCCGGACGGCCTCACCTATACGTTCAAGCTTCGCAAGGGCGTGAAGTTCTCGAACGGCCGCGAAGTCGTCGCCTCCGACGTCAAGTATTCGATCGAGCGCGCCGTCAACCCGAAGACACAAGGCCCGGGCGCCGGCTTCTTCGGCTCCATTATGGGTGCGGAAGACGTGACGGGCGGCAAGTCCGAAACGCTGTCGGGCATCGAGACCCCGGACGCCGGCACAGTTATCTTCAAGCTCTCGCGTCCCGATGCGACCTTCCTGCATGTGCTCGCCATCAACTTCGCCTCGGTCGTTCCCAAGGAAGCCGTGGACGCGGCCGGCGGTGATTTCGGCAAGAAGCCGGTCGGCTCCGGCACCTTTGTGCTCAAGGACTGGACGATCGGCCAGAAGCTCACCTTCGAGCGCAACAAGGATTATTTCGTCAAGGACATGCCGCATATCGACGGTTTTACCGTCGAAGTCGGCCAGGAGCCGCTGGTCGCTCTGCTGCGCCTGCAGAAGGGCGAAGTGGATATCGCCGGCGACGGCATTCCGCCGGCAAAGTTCCTCGAGATCAAGAACTCGGCCGATGGCGCCAAGATGATCGTCGACGGCGAGCAGCTGAACACCGGCTACGTCACGCTCAACACCAAGGTGAAGCCGTTTGACAACGTCAAGGTCCGCCAGGCGGTCAACATGGCGGTCAACAAGGAGCGCATCACCCGCATCCTGAACGGTCGCGCGACGCCCGCCAACCAGCCGCTGCCGCCGCTGATGCCGGGCTACGACAAGGGCTTCAAGGGCTATGCCTATGACGTGGCCAAAGCCAAGGCGCTGCTCGCCGAGGCCGGCTTCCCCAAGGGTTTTGAAACGACCCTCTACTCGACCAATACCGATCCGCAGCCGCGCATCGCCCAGGCGATCCAGCAGGATCTGGCGGCAGTCGGCATCAAGGCCGACGTGCGGGCTCTCGCACAGGCCAATGTGATCGCAGCCGGCGGTACCGAAGGTGAGGCACCGATGATCTGGTCGGGCGGCATGGCCTGGATCGCCGACTTCCCGGATGCGTCGAACTTCTACGGCCCGATTCTCGGTTGCGCCGGCGCCGTTCCGGGTGGCTGGAACTGGTCGTGGTACTGCAACAAGGATCTGGATGCGCGGGCGATCGCTGCCGACAGCATGTCCGATCCGGCGAAGTCCGCCGAGCGCACGGCTGCCTGGGGCAAGGTGTTCACCGACATCATGGCCGATGCGCCCTGGGTCCCCGTCATCAACGAGCGCCGCGTCGTCGCCAAGTCGCTGCGCATGGGCGGGTCCGACAACATCTACATCGATCCGACCCGCGTCATCAATTACGACGCGATCTACGTGAACCAGTAGGCGCTTTCGGCTTCCGCCTGAGGTCGATACCCCCTCTGGCCTGCCGGCCATCTCCCCCACAAGGGGGAGAAACTCCGCGGCGACGTCTAGTTTCGATCGCGGACGGAGCGGCAGGCTCACCCCTTCCCCTTGTAGAGAGGGGTCGGGGAGGGGACTTGCTAACAAAAGATACCAGGGAGACCATCCATGTGCATCGCCTGCACCCACACCATTCACCGCGCCCAGCATAACTTCGGCTGGAACAAGGATTTTCCGCCCGCCGTGGTCGCCAAGCCCGGCGAGACCATCCACTTCGAGTGCCTGGATTCCTCCGGCGGCCAGCTCGGAGCCGATGCGACGCTCGATACGCTGAACTCGCTCGATTTCGGCAAGATCAACCCGGTGTCCGGCCCCGTCTATGTGGAAGGCGCCAAGCCCGGCGACGCACTCAAGGTGACGCTGCGCAAGTTCATCCCGTCGGGCATGGGTTGGACGGCCAACATTCCGGGCTTCGGCCTGCTCGCCGACCAGTTCAAAGATCCAGCCCTGCATGTGTGGAGCTATGACGCCAACAGCATGGTGCCGGCGCTCTATGGTCCCGGCGGTCGCGTGCCGCTAAAGCCGTTTGCCGGCACGATCGGGGTTGCGCCGGCAGAGCCGGGCTTGCATTCCGTGGTGCCGCCGCGCCGCGTCGGCGGCAATCTCGACATCCGCGATCTCACCGCCGGCGTGACGCTCTACCTGCCGGTCGAAGTGGACGGCGCGCTGTTTTCGATCGGCGACACGCATGCCGCCCAGGGTGATGGCGAGGTATGCGGCACGGCGATCGAGAGCCAGATGAACGTCGAGGCGACGATCGAGCTGGTCAAGGACGCAAGGCTGCAGTCGCCACGTTTTACCACCACCGAGCCGGTGACCCGGCATCTGGACGGGATGGGCTATGAGGTGACGACCGGCATCGGCCCGGACCTGATGACCGGCGCGCGCGAAAGCGTGATGCGGATGATCGATCTGCTCGGCGCCGAACACGGCATGAACCCCGTGGATGCCTATCTGCTCTGCTCGACCTGCGGTGATCTCAGGATTAGCGAAATCGTCGATGCCCCCAACTGGGTTGTGTCCTTCTACTTCCCGAGGATCGTGTTCGCGTGACATCTCCTGCTCCTGCCGCACCGGTTCTGTCCGTTCGCGATCTTAGCGTCGATGCCCGCACGCCGGAGGGTTTGAAGCCGGTCCTGCGGGATATCGGCTTTGACCTTGCCAGCGGGGAAACGCTCTGCATCGCGGGCGAGTCCGGCTCGGGCAAATCTGTCACCTCGCTTGCCATCATGGGGCTTTTGCCAAAGGCGTCGCTGCGCGTGACGTCCGGCGAGATCCTGCTCGGCGAGCGGGATTTGCTCAAAATCTCCAACAGGGCGATGCGGCAGGTGCGTGGCGGCGAGATCGCCATGGTGTTCCAGGAGCCGATGACCTCGCTCAACCCGGTGATCTCGATCGGCGCGCAGCTGACTGAAGCGATCCGGGCCCATCAGGGGAACGAGAATGCCGAAGCGGTGGCACTTCGGATGCTGGACGCGGTGCAGATCACGGAACCGGCGCGGCGTCTCAAGCAGTATCCGCACGAGCTTTCCGGCGGCATGCGCCAGCGGGTGATGATCGCCATGGCGCTGTCGTGCCAGCCGAAGGTGCTGATCGCCGACGAACCCACGACGGCGCTCGACGTGACGGTGCAGGCGCAGATCCTGACGCTGATGCGCGAACTGAAGACGGAGTTCGGGACCTCTATCGTATTGATCACCCATGACATGGGTGTGGTGGCCGAGATGGCCGATCGCGTGCTGATCATGCAGGGCGGACGGCTGATCGAGGAGGGGGCGGCGGTTGCGATCTTCAACCGGCCGGAGCAGCCCTATACCCGCCAGTTGCTGGCTGCCGTGCCGCGGCTCGGGGCACACGCCGGCACGGATGGTCCGCCGCGGATCACGCCGCAGCCGGCGCAGCCAAGGGTCGAGGACCGGACGCCGATCATGAACGTGCAGGATCTGCGCGTCACCTATGGCAGTCCCGCCAGCCGCTTCCTCAAGGGCAAGCCGCAGGTGCATGCGGTGGATGGCGTGTCGTTCGATATCCTGCCGGGGCAGACGCTTGGGCTGGTCGGCGAAAGCGGCTCGGGCAAATCGACTACGGGTAAGGCCGTGCTCGGACTTATCCCGTCGAGCGGCGATGTGCTGATCGACGGCCGCAATATCGCCGGCCTCAGCCAGCGCGAGATGCGGCCAGTGCGGCGCTCGGCGCAGATGATCTTCCAGGATCCCTATGCCTCGCTCGACAGCCGGATGGCGGTGGGTGCTGCGATCGCAGAGCCGATGGTGATCCATGGCATCGGCTCGAAAAGCGAACGGCAGGACCGGGTGGCGGACCTGCTGCGTCGCGTCGGCCTGACTCCGGATGCGGCGACGCGTTATCCGCATGAGTTCTCCGGCGGCCAGAGGCAGCGCATCTGCATCGCCCGGGCGCTGGCGGTGGAGCCGAAGATCATCGTTGCCGACGAAAGCGTCGCGGCGCTTGATGTGTCGGTGCGGGCCCGGGTGCTCGACCTGATGCTGGAACTGCAGGAAACCATGGGGCTCGCCTACCTGTTCATTTCCCACGACATGGCGGTGATCGAGCGCATGTCGCACCATGTGGCGGTGATGCGCGGTGGTAAGATCGTCGAGACGGGAACGCGGCGCGAGATCTTCGAGGCACCGAAGCAAGAGTACACGCGTGCGCTGATGGCTGCGGTGCCGATCCCCGATCCGGAGCTCTACCAGAAGCGGGCAGGGGCCAACTGATCCTGGCCGGCAGGGCGGTGGCGCTCCCTGCCGCCCCGGTCATTTCCCCGATACTGCGTCTGCCGCCAAATCCTTCCGGCGACGGCATAATTCCTGCACGTTTCAACCTCGCCGTTTGCCGAGGCTCGCCCTAGATAGTTGGCAACTGCTCATAAGCCACAATTCTATCGGGAGAAGGTTCGCCATGTCGTTCAAGAAGAAGTTTCTGGGTGTTGCCCTGGCGCTCGGCGTTTCCGCCGGCATGGCGCAGGCGCAGGTCGTCGTGTCCTCCAAGATCGATACCGAGGGCGGCGTGCTTGGCAACATCATCCTGTCTGTCCTGAAGGCCAACAAGATCGACGCGACCGACCGCATCCAGCTCGGTGCGACGCCGGTCATGCGCAAGGCGATCATCGCCGGCGAGATCGATATCTATCCGGAATACACCGGCAACGGTGCCTTCTTCTTCGAAAAGGACGATGATCCGGCCTGGAAGGATGCAGCCAAGGCCTATGAGACCGTCAAGACGCTCGACTATAATGCCAACAAGATCGTCTGGCTGACACCGTCGCCCGCCAACAACACCTGGGGCATCGCGGTTCGCAAGGACATCGCCGACACCAACAAGCTGAAGACGCTCTCGGATCTCGGCAAGTACGTGGCCGGCGGCGGCAAGATCGTGCTCGCCGCATCGTCGGAATTCGTGAATTCCGCCGCGGCACTGCCGGCCTTCCAGACGACCTACGGCTTCACGCTGAAGCCTGACCAGCTGATCACGCTTTCGGGCGGCGATACGGCGGCCACCATCGGCGCTGCCGCCAATCAGACGAACGGCGCAAACGCTGCCATGGTCTACGGCACGGATGGCGGCATCGCTCCGTCGGGTCTCGTTGTGCTGGAAGACGACAAGGGTGTGCAGCCGGTCTACCAGCCGTCGCCGATCATCCGCGAGGAGGTTCTGAAGAAGAACCCGACCATCGAAACCCTGCTGAAGCCGGTGTTCGAGAAGCTCGACCTCGTTACCCTGCAGGACCTTAACGGTCGCGTGCAGGTGGGTGGCGAGCCGGCCAAGGCCGTCGCGGAAGACTTCCTCAAGAAGAACGGCTTCTTGAAGTAAGCCGCCTCCCGCTCCAGAATGCCATCAAGCCGGGCACCGTGCCCGGCTTTTTTATCAGAAGTGGTTGCATGGCTTGAGCATCCGGATCGACAAGCTTGGCGTCGTCATAGGCCTGATCGCCCTCTATGGCATGCTGGCCGCAGCCTTTGCCGTACTGAAACCCAACCGGATCCTGCAGGGCCAGGCGAAAAGCATCGTGGAGGCGCTTCCCGGTTCTATCGGCTGGGGGCTGCTGCTGGTGCTTCTGGCCTGCACCGTAATTGCCGTGCTGCGCGTGCCTTTGTGGTTCCGGCTGGCGGCCGCGGTCGCTGCCCTTGCCGCCCTCGTCATCGGGATCGGCTATGCGGCAGGAGCGCTGACGCCGCCCGGCAATAGCTATGCGCGCGTGTCGCCCGCTGCCGGTTTCTGGATCCTCGTGTTTGCCTTTGCGCTTCTGGCTGCCGATGCGATCAGCCGGTTGCAGCCTCCGCCCTGGCTGCGGCTGGTTTTCCTCGCAGTGGTCGCGGCCCTGGTCTGGAGCGTATTTGCCTCCGGTCTCTGGTCGGGGCTGTCGATCATGAAGGAATATTCCGGCCGCGCGGACGTGTTCTGGGCGGAAGCCGCCAAGCATGTGACGCTGGCGATCGGCTCGCTGGTGGCTGCCTGCGTGATCGGGCTGCCGCTCGGCATCCTGTGCCACCGGGTGCCGGCGATGCGCGCCGCGGTGCTCAATACACTCAACCTCATCCAGACCATTCCCTCGATCGCGCTGTTTGGCATTCTGATCGGGCCGCTCGCCTGGATCGCGGTGAATGTCCCTGGTGCAGCTGCCGTCGGCATCCGGGGCATCGGAACGGCGCCTGCCTTCGTGGCGCTGTTTCTCTATTCACTGCTGCCGATCGTCGCGAACACGGTGGTCGGGCTTGCCGGCGTACCGCGCGAAGCGAATGACGCGGCCCGCGGTATCGGCATGACGGACGGGCAACGGCTCCTACAGATCGAGCTGCCGCTCGCCATGCCGGTGATCCTCACCGGCATCCGCATCGTGCTCGTGCAGAACATCGGGCTTGCCACGATCGCGGCGCTGATCGGCGGCGGCGGTTTCGGCGTGTTCGTGTTCCAGGGGATCGGCCAGACGGCCATGGATCTGGTGCTGCTCGGCGCCGTGCCGACCGTTGCACTGGCGTTCGGCTCGGCCGTGGTGCTCGATGCGCTGATCCAGATGAGTTCAAGGTTTCCGAGAAAAGGGCAGGCCGCATGATCGAGATCGATGCGATTACCAAGCGCTATGACGAGATCACCGTGGTCGACACGGTCTCCATGGTGGTCGAGCCACGCACGGTGACGGTGATCGTCGGCACCTCCGGGTCGGGCAAGACGACGCTGCTGCGGATGATCAACCGGCTTGTCGAGCCCACGTCCGGCATGATCCGCCTCGATGGCGAGGACAGCCGCGCTATTCCCGGCCACGAGTTGCGGCGCCGGATCGGCTATGCCATCCAGGGCCACGGGCTGTTTCCGCATCGCACGGTCGCCCAGAATATCGCCACTGTGCCGAACCTGTTGGAATGGCCGAAGGCGCGGGTGGAGGCCAAGGTCGCGGAACTGCTGGCGCTCTTCCAGCTCGACCCCAAGGTTTTTGCCGATCGCTACCCGCACGAACTGTCCGGTGGGCAGCAGCAGCGCGTCGGGGTGGCGCGGGCGCTGGCGGCGGAACCGAACGTGCTGTTGATGGACGAGCCCTTCGGTGCGCTCGACCCGATCATCCGGGCCAAGGCGCAGGAGGATCTGCTCACCATCCAGAAACATTTCGGCACGACGATCGTGCTCGTCACCCATGACATGGACGAGGCCTTCCATCTGGCGAACAAGATCGCGGTGATGGACAAGGGCAAGGTGCTGCAATACGGGCCGCCGTCGGACCTGGTGCGGGCGCCCGCCAACGAGTTCGTGCAAACGCTGATCGGCGACATGCAGCGGCCGTTCCGCCTGCTTTCGGTGTCGCGCGTCGGTGAGGCTCTGGAACCGGGAGAGGCCCAAGGCACGCCGCTTGGCGAGGAGCGCAGCCAGCAGGACGCGCTGTCGGAGCTTCTCTGGAGCGGACGGACATCGGCACCTGTGATGTCGCAGGCGGGCGCCATTACCGGGCGGATCACGCTCGATGCGCTGCTGAAGCGCGCCGCGAGGCCGCAATGAGCGGCGGCCTGGCAATAGGCGGTCGCGGGAGCGTGCAGGCTTCGCGTGGTCTGGTGCGGATCTGGCTGCCGCGGCTTTTGCGCGCCCTGCTGCTGGTCGTGCTGGTGAGCTTCCTGCTGTCGCCTCAAAGTTTCGAGCCGCTGCTGAAACCGCTCGTGCAGCCGAACGCGCCGGCCATCTACAATCAGGGCAGCCTGCTCACCATCACGCTCCTGCATCTGCGCACGGTGGCGATCGCAACAGTTGCTGCGACTGTTGTTGCGGTGCTGCTCGCTATCCTGGTCACGCGTCCCTTCGGTGCGGAATTCCTGCCTTTGTCGCGCAGCGTCGTCAATGTGGGCCAGACCTTTCCGCCCGTCGCGGTGCTGGCGCTTGCGGTGCCGGCAGTCGGCTTCGGGGAAAAGCCGACGCTGATCGCGCTGTTTCTCTACGGCCTGCTGCCGATCTTCGAAAACACGCTGACGGCATTGACCCAGTTGCCCCGGCCGGTGATGGAGGCGGCCAAGGGTTCCGGCATGACGCCGCTGCAGCGCCTCACGAAGGTGGAGCTGCCGCTATCGCTGCCGGTCATCGTCGGCGGCATAAGGCTGTCGGTGGTGATCAGCCTTGCCACCGCGACCATCGGCTCGACGGTGGCGGCCAAGACGCTCGGCGAGGTGATCATCGCCGGGCTGCAGTCCAATAACCTCGCCTTCGTGCTGCAGGGCGGCTTGATCGTCGGGGCGCTTGCCGTGCTGATCTATGACGGGCTCGGCGCTGTCGAGACCGTGCTTGCCCGACGAGCAGGTCTGTCGTCAGGGCGGTAAAGTGTCACTGGCGAGATCGTGTTCGCCGGGTGGTTGAACAAAGCCGGATGGTTGCCGTTGTCTGGGGAGGACCAGAGGCAAGGAGACCATCCATGAACATGACCCGCCGCACCGTGCTGGCCGCAAGTGCCGTCACAGCCGCCGCCACCGTTCTGCAGACGCCGAATGTGGCGAGAGCCGCCCTGCCGCTGGTACAGCCGGAGCTGCCATTCATCCAGACGGACCTTGCGCCAGTAATCTCGTCGAAAACCGTCGCCCTGCATTACGGCAAGCATCACAAGGCCTATTTCGACAAGCTGAACACGCTGGCCGAAGGGACGCGCTATGCCGACATGACGCTGGAGGAGATCGTCAAGCAGTCCGCCAACTCCAAGGCAGATGCGAAGATCTTCAACAATGCGGCGCAGGCCTGGAACCACGTGTCCTACTGGGACCAGTTCGTGCCGAATGGTCCGAACAGGCCGATGGGCGAGATTGCCACCGCCATCAACGCGGAATTTGGTGACTACGAGGGCTTCATCAAGCGCGCCGTCACGGTGTCGGATGAGGTGTTCGGGACGGGCTGGGTCTGGCTGACGCGCGACGACCAGAACAAGCTCGCGCTGATCGGTTACGAAGACGGCAACAACCCTGTGGCCGTCGGTCGTCCGGCCTATCTCGGAATCGATATCTGGGAGCACGCCTATTATCTCGACTACGAAAACCGCAAGGCAGACCACATTCGGGCGGTGCTCGAAAAGCTGGTGAACTGGCGGGTTGTCGAGGGCCGGATCAACGCCTGAAGCCCTGTCGTACCATGCCGCGGTCCTGCCGGTCATCACCGATCGGCGGGAACCATGGCGGCCCGCGCCAGTTGACCAACGAAGCCTTCAAGGAGATCCCATGGCCCAAGACCCGTTCGAACCCGTTCCCGGCTCGACCCCGACCCCTCCCGTGCCGCCATCACCGGGTACTGCTCCGATCGACGAGCCGGATCCGGATACGCTTCCCGGCGAGGCGCCAATCCCCAACCCCGATGAAAACGACGAGCCGCCGCTTTATGCGCAGCGACTCGGCTGATTCACGCTAATGGTCTGCCGGCCGGGAAAACGGCCTAGGGCGCAGTTTTGCTGCGTGGAAAACGCCAAAGCGACGAGCGCTTACCGCGCAGCAGAAACTGCAGCGGTCGTTCCAGCCCCTCGTAGGCAATGATGCCGGCCAAGGTTCCGACGGCGACGCTTGCAACAACCAGCAGAACCGGCGGAATGGTGATGATGGTGGCTGCCTTGAGCAGGACCGAAATCGCAAACGTGTGCCAGAGGTAGATGGAGTAGGAGCTGTCGCCGAGATAGGCGAGCGGACGCAGTTTCGGCAGCCAGCCGCCAATTTCGATCGACAGAGCACCCGTGACCAGCAGCACTGCCAGCGGTCCACAGGACCAGGCGCCGAAGGGCATGTGGCGGATCTCGATCGTTGCGAAGCCCGCGATCGCAAGCGTCACGAGAATGACGCCGACCCAGGCAGGCGGCAGCTGCCCGTGACGCCAGAGCTTGGCGATGGCTGCGCCGGCAACAAATTCCAGGATGACCGGCGCGGTGTAGAAGGCGATCAGCGGGCTTGTCGGCGCGATCAGCATTCCCGCGACGGAAAAAAGCCCGAAGGTGCCGGCCAGTAGAGCGAGCCGGAGCTTGGAAGGGGCAAACAGCGTCAGCGCGAAGACGACATAGAAGAAGATCTCATAGTTCAGCGTCCATCCCTGCACGAGCAGAGGCCACAGCTGCCCGTTGCTGGGAGATGGGATGGGGACGAACAGGAAAGATCCGAGCGTGTGGGCGAGCGTGATCTGGAGGTTGGGGAAGAGGCCGAGCAGGCCACCCAGCAGCATGGCGACCGTGGCTGCCCAGTAGGACGGGGCGATGCGCAGGAAGCGGTTGCGCAGAAAGGCTACGGGTCGGGTCGGGCGGCTGTCGCTTATCGCCATCATGATGAAGCCGCTCACGACGAAGAAGACATCAACGCCGGCTGCACCAATGGTGAAATGCATGTCGCCGCGTTCGCCGGCGTGAAACAGAACCACGGACAGGGCTGCAAGCGCCCTCAGGTACTGGATCGAATATAGGGTTTGCATGATGCAATCCTCCGACGGGGCTACTCCCGCGGTGAGAGGAACTCAGAAGCGCGCCTGCAGGCCGCCGGGCTGGGGCCTGGGGGTGGCGAGTTGGACCTGTTCCGCAGGGACTGCGGCAATGGCCAGCCTGCCAGCGGCGAAGTAAAACAGGAAGGAGCCGACCTGATAGGGATTGAGGATGTCGATCTCCACGAAGGATCGGATCAACAGCAGGATGGTGATACCAAACAGCACAAGCGAATCCGGTGTCCTGTTGAAGGTCAGCAGGCGCTTCACATGGCCGGTCAGAGTCGCCAGCAGAATGAAGGCAAGGAGCAGCACCCCAAACACGCCGGTTTCCACCGTCGTCTCGATATAGGTGTTGTGGAAGTGGAAGCCGCTCTTGCCGGCGATGCCGAAATCGTCCCACAGGCGTTCCGCATCGGAAAAGCCCGGCACCCAGAAGCCCTGGTAGCCGATACCGAAATAGGGCGACTGCTGGGCGATCTCGATGCCCTGCTGCCAGAGATAGGTGCGGCCCGTGAGGGTCGTGTCCTTGCCGAAGAGGCCAAGGATGGCATCCATGGCGCCGAACTGCAGGGCACCGACCACGGCGCCTAAGCCGAGCACCACGGCTGCGGCAAACAGCATCCGCCGGTTTCGCGGAGAAAACACCATGAAGGCCTGCATGCCCATGCAGATCGCGATGATGCCGATCGTGGTGATGGCGGAGGTGGCGGACTGCGCGGCGGCCAGGCAATAGGCGGCGAGCAGCGCCACCACGCCGATGATGGGCAACCAAAGGCCCCAGAGGCGCAGAACGAAGATGCCTGCATAGCAGAAGAAGATGCCGAGCGAGGCGTAGAAGCCAAGCTGGTTTTTGGAGGAAAAGGCGCCGACGAAGCCGAACGTGCCGTCGATGCTGTCGAGCAGGTAGGTGCCGAAGACGATCGAATAGACCAGCACCAGGCCGATGCCGAGCACGGCGCCGCGGGTCAGGTTCTGGATGCTGACCGTGCGCATGGCGATCAGGGCGCAGACGACATGGGTCAGATACTGGATCGCGGTGCGCAGAGAGACGCCGAAGGCCGGCGACCAGAAGGCCGAGACGAAGCAGAAGATCGCGAAGCTGAACACCCAAAGGTATTTGCCGTAGCTCCCGAGCGCCTTGCGATAGTTCACCAGCACGAGCAGGCCCCAGACGCCGTAGTAGGCGAGAATGGAGACCTGGCCGAAGCGGCTCGAATAGGCGAAGACGAAGAAGGAGACGGCGACCGCCATCATCGCATAGACGTGGTTGCGCGCCGGATCGATGAATGCAGAACTGGCGATCTTCATGGGCGAAACCTCACTGCATGAGGAGTTCGGATGTCACCTTGACCACGTCGCCCGGCAAAAGCTGGGTGTTCTCGTCCACCGAGACTTCCTTCGGCCCCTGGCCCTCGTCACGCACCACCGTGTACTTGATGGTGGAGGACTTGCCGCTCGGATCGAATTTCAGGGCTTCAGCGGACTGGGCTACGGCCTCGGCGATCAGCTGGCGGCTGGTGCCGAGCTGCAGGCCGAGCTTTTCCAGCTCCGCCTCGGTATCCTGCAGATCCTTGGCGCGCTGTGCGACCCAGTCGTTGCGCAGGTTGATCTCGTCCTGATCGGCCTTGCTGATCGACTGCTTGGCCTGCAGTGCGTTGGTGTCGATGTCGAGTAGGCTTGTCTCGATATCGGCGGTCCGCTCTTCCAGCGTGATCAGCCGGTTGTTGTTGGTGATGCCCTGCTCGGTGAGCTTGGACATCTTGTCCCGCGAGTCGCTGGCAATCTCGAGCTGGCGTTTCTGTGTCTCGGTCTTGCGCGCCAGGGACTGGACTTCGCTCTGGAGAAGCGATCGCAGATCCGCAAGCGACTTCAGCTGCAGCTCGTAGCGGTCGCGACGCGATTTCATCAGCGAGGATTCGCTGTCGATGAGCTGCTGGGCGTTCTTGAAGGACTTGAGTTCCGCCGGCATCTCGATCGTCTTGCCGTCGGCCACTTCCGCCAGCAGCCGCGCACGCCGGGCAATCAGCCGTCCGCGCTGGCTGTCGTAGACGGCAGCGTCCCCTTGGGCATTGAGGAAGTCACGCGCAAAGCGCTGGCCTGCCTCCGACCGCTTGAGACCGCCGGCAAGGCTCAGCGCCTTCAAGACGGTGAGGCGCGGGGAATAGGGGTATTCGCCTGGCTTATCCACGTCGCCCGCGAGGAAAACGGGGCGGAAGGCGGAAATCTCGACGGAAGCCGAGGGCAAATTGCGCAGGGCAAACTTGCTGCGCAGTTCCTCGCCGATCGTACCGGCCACTTCAGCCGGCGTCTTGCCGGCTGCCGGCAGGTCGCCGATGAAGGGCAGAGAGATCGCCCCGGACGGCCCGACGGTGTATTCGCCGCCAACGACCTCCCAATCCCGGATGCTGCCATCCGCAGGCTGCCATTCGGCAACCCGGATGCGCACTTTATCCATTACGCCGAGTTTGTAGCCGCTGTCGGCGGCCACCGACGCAACGGTGGAGATTACAAAGGCCGAGGCCGCCATCACGAAGGTGGCAGCCATACGCCCCGCTGGAGCTAGGGTCTTGCGCATGAGCGTCTCTCTCAAATACCGAGCCGGTCCGTGACGGGCGAGGTCTGGTCTGTGCCAAGGCCTGGTCGCGCCAGGCCTGCCCGAACAGCGATCAGTAGCTGCCGCGGGCGAAGCACACTGCCGGGATGGTCTTCGCGATGATGGCGATGTCCCGAACGAGCGACCAGTTCTGTACATACTGCGTGTCGTACGCAATGCGGGTCTCGTAGGAGACATCATTGCGGCCGCTGATCTGCCACAGTCCGGTCAGGCCCGGACGGCTGCGAAGGTAGTAGACGGCAAAGCTGTCGTAGACCTTCAGTTCGTCGTCGACCACCGGACGGGGACCCACGACGCTCATTTCACCACGAAGAATGTTGAGAAGCTGCGGGAGTTCGTCAAGGCTCAGCTTGCGCAGAACCTTGCCGACGATCGTCACACGAGGATCGTCCTTCAGCTTGCGCGTCAGGCGCCACTCTTCATTGGCCTCGGGATTTTCCCGAAGATATTTCTGCAGGAGCGCATCGCCATCGGTGGCCATGGTCCTGAACTTGAGGCACTTGAACGGCCGGCCGTTATGGCCGATCCGGGTGTGCCCGTAAAATGCCGGACCCTTGTCCGAAAACTTCACCAGCGCCATGATCATCAGAAAGATAGGACTGAAGATCAACAGGGCGCAAACCGCAGCCGTGATATCGAAGCTACGCTTGACCAAGCCACCAAGCGGGAGTGCCGCTGGGGTCTGATCGGAATTGACAAACGGCGAACTTGCCGAGCGTGTCGCTGACTTCATAGGAGAAGACTCCATTTTGTTTTGCGATAGTCGGTGCCTCTGCGGCGCGTCTTTGCACCTGCGATATGACAATAAGTCTGTGTTCTGAATTTGGTGCCAGTCCTTTTTTTATGGGGCGAGGGGCTCCCAGGGTCTTGACGGGCGTCAAGTCCAATCTGGTCGCGGGGCGCTACTCCCGGAAAGCCAGTAAAGCCGCACAGAACTACTTAAATCGATTCGTAGTGCCTGCCGGATTGGTAATAAAGTCTTCTCGGTTCCGGCCTGCCGCATGTAATGACCGGGTCTTCGGGCCAGCGAAACTTGCCGACGCTGCTTGCCGGAGGGGCCAAAGTAGCTTGGAGGTCAGACCAAAGGCCCGTTCCTGTTGCAGTGCAATACAATGGTGCGGTGCGAAAGGGCGTTCCGGGAATGCCGGACCTTTGTAATAAAAGTTGATCGAAATTAAGGGTCTCAGCATAGTTCGGAGAGGAGAAATTGCGATCGACGGAACCCGAGTGCCGAAACGTGGCGAGAAAGTGTCGGGGACATTGTGGTATTTCGGTAAGAAAGGGTTTAGGTTAATCTCAAGAGGGTCCCGACCGCGGGGGAAACGTTACCAAGTTTCAACGTGAAACGGCCTATCGATGATGATAACTTATATCCTCTTCGGCAGGTTCGTGTACGACCGCAAAGAGGAGCCGGGAAATCATACTGGGCAGGATGGTGTCCAGGGAGGAATTGCTATGTATGCGCCGCGCGTCTTTGCCAGCATGGTGACCGTTCTGGTGGTGTTTGCAGTATCGTCCTATCTTATCAATGGGTCGATCATGACTGCGTTCATACAAACGGTGATTTGTACGGTGATTATCCAGACCGGATACTTCATCGGCGTTCTCTTTCTCGTCCGACGCGAGAAGCTCCGCAGCGAAGGTGTTCCGTCGCGCCCGGCGATGATGCTCAGAAGTCTCGAACTGGACTCGCGGGACGACATCCGCTCCACGACAGCGCGGAACTTCCCGGCCCACGACAGCTGATTCGCATCCGCTGACCTCAGTTTCTTTTTGACCCCGCTTCACATGAGAGCCATGTTCCTGCGCTTGTAGTCGTTGATCAAAACGATGGAGAGCCTGCATGGACGAGACTTCCGCCCCAACGATCTGCGTGATCATCGCTGCGAAAAACGCCGCGGACACCATTGCCAAGGCGATCGCCTCGGCTCTGGCAGAGCCGCTGGTCAGCGAAGTGGTGGTGGTGGATGACGGCTCCAGCGACGGGACGGCAGATGTCTCCCGCGCTGCCGATGATCATTCGGGCCGGCTGAAAATCCTGTCGTTTGCGCAGAACCGCGGCCCCTCTGCTGCCCGCAACGCCGCTATCGCCGCCTCCAAGGCGCCGCTTATCGCCATCCTGGATGCCGACGATTTCTTCTTCCCGGGCCGGTTCGCGCCCATGCTGGCGCAAGAGGGCTGGGACATGCTGGCCGATAACATCGCCTTCATGCCCGATCCCGATGCGCTTTCCATTCCCGAACGGTTCGAGGCCCGCCCGCGGGTGATCTCGCTCGTCGATTTCGTGGAGGGCAATCTCTCCCAGCGGGGCAAGCCGCGCGGCGAGGTGGGTTTTCTCAAGCCGGTCATGCGCCGCGCCTTCCTCGAGGCGCACGGGATCCGCTACGACGAAAAGCTGCGGCTTGGGGAAGACTATGATCTCTATCTGAGGGCCCTGGCGAAAGGCGCCCGCTACAAGGTGATCGAGCATTGCGGCTACGGCGCTGTGGTGCGCCACGATTCCTTGAGCAGCCGGCACCGGACGGAAGACCTGCGGATGCTCTACGAGGCGGACGAGGCGATCCTTGCGGATGCCTCGCTTCCTCCGGATGCCCGGGACGTGATCACCCGGCATCGCAACCATATCCGCGAGCGCTACGAGCATCGCGCCTTCCTGGATGCCAAGGCGCATGCGGGGCTTGGAGGTGCGCTACGCCGGCTGATGGGCCGGCCGCAGCATATCGCCTCGGTGTCGACGGGCATCTTCCTGGACAAGCTGGATGCGGCCCGCCGGAAAGGATCTCCGGCGGCCCCTGCATCACCTGCTGCCGTGCGCTACCTGCTTACGGGCGTGCGTCAGAAGTAGTCGCGCTTGATCCCCTCGAGGACCTCGCGGAACATCTGCTTGCGTTCCTCGATCGCGCCGTCCGGGCTCAGATGCGGCTCGGCGCGGCTGGCCTGCCAGAGTGCGAGGGTCGAGGGGCCCGCCAGCGCCTGCTTGACCATGCCGCGCAGACCCGTCTGCTTTGGTGCCGAACGGGCGCCGGCGCCGCCGGCCGCCGATGATCCAGCGGTTGCTGCCTGCGGCTGCTCCTTGTCGAAGTTCATGCCCCAGAAGCTTGACCGCTTCTTGACCGCTTCGGCGCGGGTGGAAACAGGAACGTAGCGCGGTTCGTAGCGGGCGCGCACGGATGAGGCCCAGTCGGTCCACTTGAAATTGTTGATGGCGCGCGACGTGCTGACGGCCACCCATGGCACGCGGAAGGCATCGGCCAGGATGGCGCCGTGCATGGATTCGGCGATGATGAGTTCCGACTGGGCGATATGGCGGATTACAGCCTTGGCTTCGCCGCGCGGATCGAGATAGGTGAGGCCGATCGGCTCGCAGACCGTCGGCCACATGCCGAATTCCGCCGATTCCCAGTGCGGAATGAAGGTCTTCTTGTGGATCTTCTGCAGGTTCTGGAACTCCGGCATATCGGAGATCAGTACGGCCGGGTCGGTGATGCCCTTTTCAGTGGGAAGCCCCAGTTTTGCTGCCGTCAGCGGACCGCGCACGCAGCGTACATCCCAGTCCGGTGTGGTGATGTCTGGCACCTCGCCATAGCCGTAGCCGCTGCCGACCACCAGTTTCTTGCGATCCCTGGGCAGCAGCACGGGGTTGAGCACGGTGCCGACGCCGACCAGCATGGTCTCGGGATGTACGTCGCGAAAGCCGGGGAGAAGGTAATCCCAGAGCCATAGGTTGAGGTCGTCGCCGAAATTGCCGTGATGGGATTCCCAGTGGTAGGGTTGCATGCAGGCCTCCGTGAGATTGACAGATAACGGACCGCGCGATCAGGGCGCGGTACGGCTGAATTTTCCGGCGCCAAGCGCAAAGGCGGCGCGGATGAGGGACGGATCGCGCATGACCCAGCGGGCGAGCAGGCCAAGATCCGGCGCCTGGCGACGCTTCATCCGGCCCATCTGGCTCCAGAGAGCCTGGCGCCTGGCGGTATCCTTGTAGGCGGCAATCGACGCCACGTCGGCTGGACGGGAGCGGAAGCGCTGCTCGAGCGTATCGAGTGCTACCCAGGTGTTGAACTGCTGGCGCAGGAACTCGGGCGACTGGTTGTCGATGCTGTGGAAGATGTTGATGCCCATGCCGCGGGCAGCACCCGGCGCATCGCACAGGATGGTGCGCCTGGATTTGAGAATGCAATCGACGAAGAACAGCACGTCTTCTGCCGCCAGCCGCAGCGTCGGGTCGAAACGGACGTGTTGAAACACGGGCCGCGCGATGACCATGCAGGTCAGGTGCAGGAAGCTCCAGTTCTTCAGCATGACGCTGGCCAGATCCGGCATCTCGATCACCAGCGGGCTTTCGGACAGTCGGGTGCCCCCTTCCGTCTTCTCAAGCTCGGCCATGCCGAAGTGGTAGTAGAACTCTTCGCTCGCCTGCATGGAGGCCCAATAGCACTCGGCGCCGAAGCGGGTCATGCTGTCGTAGGCGTTGCTGAGATGATCGGGCAGCCAAAGGTCGTCGCTGTCCAGCAGGGCAACGAACTGCGTGTCGCGGGGCACCGCATCGAGGCCCGTGTTGCGGGCACCGCCGGGTCCGCCGTTCGCCTGGCGGATGATTTTGATGCGCGATTTCCACGCTTCCTCAATGCCTTCAAGCTCGACATCGGCGGGAAGAGGTGACGCATCATCGACGATGATGATATCGAAGTCCTGGTAGGTCTGATCGAAGACCGATTTCAGTGCCCGGCGCAAAATGCCGGGCTCCTTCTGGTAAAATGGAATAACAACCGTAAATGTCGCCATGTTTTCGCCCCTGCTTTTTCCAAGACTTGCAAAGCCGCTGACTATCGGCAGGCCTCGATAGAGCGGCAACCGCCGCGTTCAAAACTACTCCAGTACGGGATCTAGGATATGGCTCCAACTCAAGGCGTGAAGTCCATCACGACGAATGTCGGCTGGAGCGTGCTCTCAAAAACCGCGACTTTCGGGCTGAAATTTGTCACGGTTCCCATTCTGGCAAGACTGCTGACGCCCGAAGATTTCGGATCCGTAGCCGTTGCGCTGACGGTTGTCCAGTTCCTGGCGATGATCGGGGGGGCCGGCCTGACCTCCGCTTTGATCGTCGATCGGGACGGAGACATGGACACGGTCCACACGGTTTTCTGGTCAAACCTAGCCATGGCCTGTGCCATGGCGCTCATCCTTTTCTTCGGTGCGGACTGGCTTGCGACGATGATGGGAGCGCCGAAAGCGGCGGATCTCGTGCGCATCATGGCGCTGCTCATTCCGCTGCAACTGACGGCGGACGTCGCCTATTCGCTGCTCGCCCGGCAGATGAATTTCAGCAAGGATGCGATCCTCAGCACGGTGTCGGAAGTGACCGCGGCGCTGCTTGCGCTCGGGCTGGCGCTGATCGGCTTCGGCGTCTGGGCGCTGGTGGTGCAGCTCTTCTCGTCAGCGGCGATCCGGCTGTTCGGCCTCTATGCGATCACCCGCTATGTGCCGCGTTGCGTCATCCGGCCGGCCCGTATGGTGCCGCTGCTGCGCTATTCCTCCGGGCTGATGGGTTCGGAGATGGCCAATTTCGTGACCTTCCAGGCGCCGATGGTGGTGATCGCCCGGGTGCTTGGGCTGGCGGATGCCGGCGCCTACTCGGCGGCCAACCGGTTTGCGAGCATACCGAACCAGATCGTGCTGTCGGCAGTGATGGGTGTTCTGTTTCCGGCCTTCAGCCTGATGGGGGACGACCGCAAGCGGCGCTCCGATGCGCTGATGTTCAGCACCCAGGCGATGACGGTGGTTCTGGCTCCGGCCATGTTCGGCCTGTGGGCGGTGGCGGAACCTGCCATGCTGGTGCTGTTTGGGCCGCAATGGGCCTATGCCTGGCCGGTGCTCGGGCTGCTGGCGCTGTCGAAGGCGATCATCACGCCCTGCAGCACGTTCATCCCCTACCTGAAGGGGACAGGGCACAGCCGCGTGCTGTTCTGGTCGGCCGTGCTGCGTGCCATTGCGACCACCATCGCGATTGCCGGCGGCGCCTACTATGGCAGCCTGGTGGATGCGATGATCGGCCTATGCATCGTCAACGCGGTGACGCTGGTCGGTTACTCCTGGGCGGTGTTCCGTGTCGACGGCATCCCGTTCTTCTGGGGCCTTCTGACTAGCAGCCGGTCGATGATCACCTCCTTCATCATGGCAATCGGCGTGCGGCTGTTTCTGCACATGTTTGCCGAACAGTTAACGAGCCCTTATGCGCAGGTGCTGGCCGGTGCTGCAGTGGGCGGCGTTCTCTACGGGATCCTGTTCCTGGCGACCGAGATGACCCTCGTGCGGAAGGTTCTGACGCTCGTGCGCCGACGCAAGCAGGGAACAGTCACCGAGCCGACGTCTGCCTAATTTGCCCTGATGTTGCCACATTTCAGCCTCTTTCGAGTTCCCGGAAGCAGTTCCGGGGGCGTTTTGGACGCCCGATGAAAAAAAGTTTTCGTGATCGGACGGCACTTTCTGTTCGTGTTGCGGTGCAGCATGCCAATTGGCGAGATCGCCTATGAAATCGGGCTTAGTTAGATCTCGCTAACTTATAACCGATTGAATCCGATCCGGTATCAGGTTGCCGCTATACTTGGCGTTCGCCAGTTTTTTGCTGCAGCGCCATATTTTGTGCTCATGTATCCCCGATCCTCTCGTCACGACTGCGGGCTAAAGTCTGCTCTGATGAAACGGCGGTGACGCGAGCCATCGCCCAAAAGGGTGACTCGTATGACTGTTGATCAGAACATATCGTCCCGTATCAATCTGATGCGCATTCTCCTGATCTGCGGCATTGTTTTCGTACATGTGCCGAGTGACGACGCAACCAGCCAGTTCCTGGGCAGCAATGGCCTGTTCGACTGGCTAAGGGTATTTCTGGGCGAAAGCCTGTTCCGGATCGGCGTTCCCTGCCTGAGCGCCATTTCCGGCTATCTGCTTTTCGTGCGCGGCGCGGAGAGCTTCAACTATGCCAAGACCTTGCGGTCGAAGGCCAAGACCGTGCTCCTGCCGTTCCTGCTGTGGAATTGCGGGCTCTTGGTTCTGGTGCTCTGCATCCAGTTGATGGGCATGGGCGTGGGCTATTTCCACGACCTCCTGACCGCGTCACCGCGGGAACTCCTCACCTACGCGTTTGCGGTCGAGGATTTTCCGGTCAACGTGCCGCTGTATTTCCTGCGCGACCTGATGGTGTGCATCCTTCTGTCGCCGCTTCTGGCAATGCTGGTGCGGCGGATGCCACTGACGACGCTCGTCGTGCTGTTTGCGATCGCGATCATCCCGGACATTCCGGTTGCCATCGTGTTGAAGAAATCCATCCTGTTCAGCTTCACGCTGGGCATCTATCTGGCGGTGAACAAGGTCGATCCCAAGGTGTTCGACCGGTTCGCAGGCGCCGGAACGGCGTCGGTGCTCGCGGCGGCGGGACTGCTGTCCGTCGCGCTCTACCAAAACGGTCCGGATTATCCGTGGGTTCTGGGGCTTTTGCTCAACGCGCTATCTATCCTCGGGGCAGGCGGGTTCTGGCTGCTTTCGGCCCTGGCGATCCGATCGGTGGCCGGCCGCAAGATGGCCGGAACCGGAAGCCTGAGCTTCTGGATCTTCTGCGGCCATTATCCGTTGCTGGTGGTGATGTGGATGGTTTGGAACCGCATCGCCGATCAGACGCTTTATCCGGTGTTCTACGTCGGGGCCGTCATCGCCACCTTCGTGATCCTGGTGGTCTCCAACCAGATGGTGTCCCGCTTCATGCCGGTCATCTACCAGGTTCTGACCGGAAGCCGCGGCAGGAAAGACAAACCGACGGTAAATGCCAAACGCATATCCCCGGCGCCGCATGCTCGCACGCGCGAGCCCGCCGTATCGCAACACCAGAGGTGACCATGACCCACGGACTTCATCTCGCAGGCCGGTGCCTGTCCATCCTTGCAGCTGGGCTTTGCCTGGCGATGCCGCTTCAGGCCGCTGCCCAGGCGCCGGCGCCGCCCGCTCCGGGGGCTCCAGGCGCGCCGGCTGCTCCGGGAGCGCCCTCCATTCCGGGCGCCACGGGCAAAACCTTCTTGGAAAACTTCGACCGGATCGATCCGTCGATCTGGTACGTTTCCGACGGTTGGAACAACGGCAGCCACCAGAACTGCAACTGGTCGAAGAAGCAGGTTCATGTGGAAGACGGCATGCTGCAGCTCGGTTTTGCCGAGGGCAAGGCCAAGGACCGCAACTTCCTCTGCGGCGAGATCCAGACCAAGGCCCGCTTCGGCTACGGCACCTATGAGGTGCGGATGAAGGCGGCGACCGGGCTCGGGCTGAACTCGGCCTTCTTCACCTACATCGGGCCGACCGACAAGAAGCCCTGGGACGAGATCGACATGGAGGTGCTCGGCAAGAACACCGCCCAGGTCCAGCTCAACCAGTATATCAACGGCAAGGGCGGCAATGAAAAGCTGACCCCGATCGCGGGTGGAGCCGACAAGGAGTTCAACGACTATGCCTTCATCTGGGAGGCGAACCGGCTGCGCTACTTCGTCAACGGCAACCTCGTGCAGGAGGTCACCGATGCATCGAAGATCCCCACCAATGCCCAGAAGATCTTCCTTAGCCTCTGGGGCACTGACACGCTGAAGCAGTGGATGGGCGCGTTTGCCTATAGCGGGCCTTCGACGATGACGATCGACCGCATCGCCTACACGGCGCTCGGGGAAGACTGCCATTTTCCGGAATCGGTGCTGTGCAAGATCGACTGAGTGAAACAGCAGGCGGGTCCAGAGACCCGGACAGGAGTAAGGCGAATTGACGTTGCAGGTTCTCTATCTGGCGCATGATCTGGCCGATGCGGCGATCCGCAGACGCGTCCTGACCCTGAGGGCAGGCGGCGCGGACGTGACCGTGGCCGGGTTCCAGCGCGGCGGCAATCTGCTTTCGGCCGAAGCCGGCGTCACCTCGCGCGTGCTCGGCGAAACGGCGGACGGCCGGTTTGCGCAGCGGATCGGAGCGGTCGCCAAGGCGCGCCTCGACCTCAAGCGCAAGCTTGCCGGCCTGCCCAAGCCCGATGTCATCATTGCCCGCAACCTGGAAACGCTGGCGCTCGCCAACGCTGCCTCTGCCGTCTTCGGTGGCGGCATTCCTATCGTCTACGAATGTCTCGACATCCACCGTCTGCTGCTCGACCAGGGCGCCAAGGGCAAGGCGATGCGCTTTGCCCAGCGTCAGTTCGCCCGCCACGCCAGTCTGCTCATCACCAGTTCGCCGGCGTTTGTGGAGAATTTCTTCAAGCCGCATTCCGGCCTAGACCTGCCGGTGCTGCTGCTTGAAAACAAGGTGCTGATGCTCGGCGATGCGCCGTCGGCCATGCCCGCCCCTTTGCGGATGCCGCCGCAGAGCAAGCCTTGGCGGATCGGCTGGTTCGGCGCCATCCGCTGCGCCAAGTCGCTGAATATCCTGACCGAGTTCGCGAGACAGATGGATGGCCGCGTCGAGGTGGTGATCCGCGGCCGGCCCGCACACACCGAGTTTGAGGATTTCGACGCCCAGGTCCGGGCGGCGCCGCATGTGGAATTCCACGGGCCCTACCAAAACCCGGAGGAGCTCGCGCGGATCTACGGTGACATCCATTTCACCTGGGCGATCGACTTCTTCGAGGAGGGGCTGAATTCGGACTGGCTTCTCCCTAACCGGCTCTACGAGGGCGGGCTCTACGGCGCAGTGCCGATCGCGATCGCCTCCACGGAGACCGGGCGCTTCGTGTCTGGCCGCAAGATCGGCGTCACCCTCGACCAGGCGACGCCGGACAGGCTCGCCACACTGTTTTCGACGATGACGGACGACACATACCAAGACCTCACCGCTGCCGTGGCCGCTATCGACCGCAGCCAGTGGGTGACCAGCCCCGCAGATTGCCGTGCACTTGTGGCGCGGCTGGCGGCGCTTGATCGCAATACGCCGTCGCCGGGTCCGGTGACGGCCGTTTCCACCCTGCAGTCGTGAGGTCCCAGAAGATGATCACAGTTAAGACTTCCAGTGACCAGATGCCCCACGCGCGCGTGCTGCTGGTGATTCCCTGCCTCAACGAGGCCAGGACGATCGAGCCGCTGCTGCACAAGCTGCATGCGCAGCGGATGGGCATGGACATGCTGATCGTGGTTGCCGACGGCGGCAGCCGCGACGGCACGCCGGAGATCGTGCGGCGCGTTTCCGAGACGCTGCCGGGCGTGGTGTTGCTGTCCAACCCGAAAAAGATCCAGAGTGCCGCGATCAATCTGGCCGTGCAGCAGTTCGGCGATGAGCGCGACTACCTCATCCGCATCGATGCGCATGGGGACTATCCGGACGACTACTGCCGGGTGCTGCTCGAGGAAGCGATGTCGGTCGGGGCAGATTCCGTGGTGGTCGGCATGGATACGGTGGGTTTCGGCCTGTTCCAGAAGGCGACGGCCGTGGCGCAGAATTCCAAGCTCGGCAATGGCGGCTCCAAGCACCGGGCCGGCGGCGGCGGCGAGTGGGTGGACCATGGTCACCACGCGCTGATGCGGATTGCGGCCTTCAAGGCGGCCGGCGGCTATGACGAGAGCTTTAGCCACAACGAGGACGCGGAACTGGACCTGCGGCTGCGCCGCTCCGGCTTCCGCATCTGGATGACTGGCGAGACCTACATGACCTATTATCCGCGCGCCACCGCGGCCGCGCTGTTTAGGCAGTATCTCGGCTATGGCCGCGGGCGTGCCAAGAACATGATGAAGCACCGCTCGATCCCCAAGATTCGGCAGGCGATCCCGCTTGCGGTTGCACCCGTGGTGGTGGTTGCCATGTTTACCCTCCTGCACTGGTGGGCGATCGTGCCGTTCGCCGTCTGGGCCGTCGCCTGCCTCGGCTACGGCTTCTGGATGATGATCGGGCAGCGCAATCCGTTCGGTCCGCTGGCCGCCGTGTCGGCCATGATCATGCATCTGGCGTGGTCGGTCGGTTTCTGGCTGGAACTGGCGGGCTTCCGAGCGACGAAGAGGGCTGCCTGATGCAGGACAAGACACTGCGGATCGATATCGGCATCTGCACCTTCCGGCGGCCGGAACTTGAAGAAACGCTCGTCTCGCTGTTTGCGCTGTCGGTTCCACCGGGCGCCGCCGTTAGGCTGATCGTGGCGGACAACGACGCCGTTCCCAGCGCGGAAGCGCTGGTCGAGCGGTTGCGGGCACGCTCGCCGTTTCCGATCGCCTATGTGCATTGCCCGCAGTCGAACATCTCGATCGCCCGCAACGCCTGCCTTGCCGAGTGCCAGGCCGATTATCTCGCGTTTATCGACGACGACGAGACGGCTGACGCCGGCTGGCTCTCGGCGCTGCTCGAGAAGGCACGCGCCACCGGCGCAGATGCCGTGCTCGGTCCGGTTCGTGCGGTTTATGGCGCAGAGAGCGCCGACTGGATGCGCGACGGCGATTTCCATTCGACCCATCCGGTGTTCGTCGGTGGACGCATCCGAACCGGCTACACCTGCAATGTGCTGCTCGACATGGGCTCCCCGCAGGTCGTCGGACGCACCTTCGCGCTATCGCTTGGGCAGAGCGGCGGGGAGGATACGCATTTTTTCACGCAGCTGACGCAAGCGGGCGGATTGATCGAATTCGCACCCGAGGCGCTGATCCTGGAAGCGGTGCCGCAGAAGCGGGCAAGCTTCTCGTGGCTCGCCAAGCGGCGTTTCCGCTCGGGCCAGACGCATGGGCGCATTCTGGCGGCGAAAACATCTGGCGTGGGCCGGGTGCGGGCGGCAGCGATCGCAGGGCTGAAGTTTGTCTATTGCGCCTTTGCCGCGTTCGTCGCGGCCTTCCTGCCAGTGATCCGCACCCGCTATCTGCTGCGTGCCGCACTGCATGCGGGCGCCGTCATGGGCGTTCTCGGCATGCGTGAGATCCGCCAGTATGGCGTGGTGGAGGCCACATGACGTCAAACATCACTTCTGATTCGAAAACTGCCGCAGCAAACCGCCCGGACGTCAGTTTCGTGATTGCCGCCTATAATGCCGAGGATACGATCGGCGATGCGATCGCCAGCGCGCTTGCGCAGGAGGGTGTCGCGCTTGAAGTGCTGGTGGTGGACGATTGCTCCACCGACGGCACACGCGATCTCGTGTCGCGTCATCCGGACCCGCGGGTACGGCTGATCTCCCAAGCGGTGAACGGCGGACCGGCAGCGGCCCGCAATGCGGGTTTTGCCGCAGCCACCGGTCAGTGGATCGCGGTCCTCGATGCGGACGACACCATCCATCCGCAGCGCCTGCAGACCATGATCACGCGGGCACGGAGTGCGGATGCGCAGGTGGTGGTCGACAATATCGACGTGGTGCCGCTTGACGGCGGTGCGCCCAAGCCGATGTTTGCCCGAGAGGTGCTGGAAAAGCGGCCGCTGATGACGCTGTCCGAGTTCATCGGCTCGAACCTGATCTTCGGTTCGACTTTCAATTTCGGCTATATGAAACCGATCTTCGAGCGGTCCTTCCTTTCGGCGCACCAGCTGCGGTTCGACGAGACGCTGCGGATCGGCGAGGATTACGCGCTTCTCGCCTATGCGCTGGCCAGCGGTGCGCGCTGCGCGGTGGAGCCATCGGCCGGCTATGTCTATCATCTGCGGCACGGCTCGATCTCGCGGGTGCTCAAACCCCAGCATCTGCAGTCCATGCTTGCGGCCGACGAGACGTTTCTGTCCCGCTACCGGCTGGAGCCGGATGCGATGGCCGCGCAAAAGCGCCGGACCCGCAGCATCAAGGAAGCAGCCTCCTTCATAACCATGGTCGATGCCCTGAAGGCGCGGTCCGTCGGCGGCTTCCTTCAGACGGCGTTCGCCCATCCGCAGGCACTGAAGCACCTGGGGATGCCGATCGCCGTTCGCATGCGCCGGCTGGCCAAGGCTGCCGGCTTTAACCGCGATCCGATCGACGGGCAGGGTGCCGCGGGCGTCAGCAGTTCCTCCGGAGGGACCAAGACATGAGCCTGACGCGACCCGTGGCGACGCCGCGGAATTACCGCAATGGACGCTCTATCGTGCAGACGCTGACCGTTGCCGCGCTTGAAGCGCCCGCCTGACGCCGGACATGCAAGCATGCTAATATCGCGGCGACCATCACCGGCGCAAACACCCCTACAGGCATAGCGCCAAGCCGAGAGCGTGCCATGCGAGATGCCTTGACAGACCTTAATCCGAGGAACGGCCCATGACAGTTCGCCATTCCTCGCTCATTACTCCCAAAGCGGACCCAGCCATGGACCAGGTAAATTTCCGGCCGATGACGATCTTTCCGAGCGAGAGCAAGGATAACGACGCCTTCATCGATCTCGACAAGCTGTGGACGGCAGCCATGCGCCGGCTTGGCGTCATCATCGTTTGCGTCGTCGCGGTTGTCGCCCTGGCCGGTATCTACCTTCTGACCGCCAAGCCAATCTACACGGCCATGACGCAGGTGCTGCTCGATGAAAACCTGTCGCGCTATGCGGAGGAGCAGACCGACACCCAGACCGCACAGCAGATCGACAACCGCATGTCGAGCGCGGTCGAGATCCTGAAGTCGAAGGCCCTGGCGCTCAGCGTCGTGGACAAGGGCAAGTTCGACCAGATCGAAGCGCTGGTAAACCCGTCGAAATCGCCTGTCGACCTGGTGAAGGGTGTGATCCAGAGCGTCGTTTCGATGGTATCGCCCGGTACGCCGCCGCCGACTGAAGACCAGATGCGCGCCGGCCGCCGCGAAAAAGCAGGTGCCGTGCTGCAGCAGGCGCTGACGGTCGAGCGCATCGGCCGCAGCTCGGTCATCGCGCTGTCGATCCGCTCGCCTGATCCGCAGCTGTCCGCCCAGATCGCCAAGACCTATGCCAGCTCCTATCTGACCGAGCAGCTCAATGCCAATTTCGATGCCACCGAGCGGGCGACCATCTGGCTGCAGGAGCGGCTGACGGACCTCAACACGCGGGCACAGGAAGCCTCGCTGGCGGTGGAGCAGTACAAGCGCGAAAAGGGGCTGATCTCGCCACGTGGCGAACTGCTTTCGGCGCAGCAGCTGTCCGATCTGAACAGCCAGCTGATCGTTTCCCAGGCGGATGTGGCTTCCGCCGCCGCCCGTTATAACCAGTACAAGGAGATCCTCGACCAGGGTGCCGGTACTGCCGTGAAGAACGCGGTTATTTCCACCCGCGATACGGACAACACGGTTCTCCAGGACCTGCGCAAGCGGTTCATCGCCGTCAACGACCGCATGCAGGCCGTGGTGCAGCAGTTCGGTGCCAACCATCCGCAGGCGGTTGCTCTCGCTCAGGAACAGGAAGACCTGTCCCAGCAGATCTACCGCGAACTGCAGCAGCTGACGGGGAGCTTCAAGAACGACCTCGATGTGGCCAAGTCGCGCGAACAGTCGCTGCGGGCGAGCATCGAGCGGGTGTCCGGCAATAATTCCGACGCGCAGGTCTCCATGGTCCGGCTGCAGGAGCTGCAGCAGAAGGCGGATGCGCTGAAGGCGCTCTACCAGTCCTATCTGCAGCGCTTCGAAACGGCGAGCCAGCTGCAGTCGCTGCCGATCGCCAAGGCCCGGGTGATTTCCGACGCCGGTACGCCGACCGCACCGTCCAGCCCCCGCAAGACGCTGACCATCGCGCTCTCGCTGGTGCTTGGCCTGATGCTCGGCTGCGCTGTTGCCGCGCTTCTGGAGTTCCGCGAGCGCTTCTTCCGCACCGGTGAAGACGTGCAGGAAAAGCTCGGCATGCGCTTCCTCGGCTACCTGCCGAAGCTGAATGCGATGCCGGCCGAAGATGGCGCAGCGCCACCTATCCCGGAGCAGGCCGACGGCACGCAGCCGCCCGCCGGCGCGCCGATATCCTTCCGCCGGATGATGCGGATCGCGGTAGAAGCGCCGCGCTCGCAGTTTGCGGAAACGCTGCGCAACACCAAGCTTGCCTGCGACATCGTCTTCCAGGGCCGCAAGTGCTCGGTGATCGGCGTCATCTCCTGCCTGCCGGGCGAGGGCAAGTCGATGGTGGCGGCAAACCTTGCCGGCCTTATCTCGGCTGCCGGCGTTCGCACGCTCGTCATCGATGCCGACATGCGCAACCCGGGTCTCAGCAAGATGCTGGCGACGCAGCCTGAAGTCGGGCTCGTCGACGTGGTGCTGCAGAAGACACCGTGGACGGCCGCTGCCCGCGTCGACCGTCGTTCGCGCCTGACCATCCTGCCGATGACCATGCGCAGCCGCCAGCTCACCCATACCAGCGAGCTGCTGGCCTCGACCGGCATGAGCCAATTCCTGGAGAGCATCAAGGATACGTTCGACGTCATCATCGTCGACCTTGCGCCGCTGATCCCGGTCATCGATGCCAAGGCGTTCGAGCCCTATGTCGACGGCTTCGTGTTCGTGACGGAATGGGGCGTGACACCCGTCAAGGCCGTGCAGAGCGTGCTGCGCTCCGAGCCGCAGGTCGCGGCAAAGACGGTTGGCGTCATTCTTAACAAGACGGACATGACGGATCTGCGCAAGTATGCCGATGCCGGCGCTCCGGAGCGGCTGCACGACAGCTATGCCTCCTATTATCGCGACGGCCCGACCGCCACGATCAAGTAGACTCTTCCGTCATTCCCACCTTTGCAAACGGCGCGGCAGGATATGCCGCGTCGTTTGCGTGAGGGCGACGGAACATCTTCCTTGCACCACCGAACTTGCCTAGGATGGCGCAGGCGATCACCACAGGACCCCATGGCCATGCTCAATCGTTTTTCCGTAAAGCCGCTGTCGACCATGACGCGCCTGCTTGCCGACGTTGCCTCGGGGCGACGCGAGCCGGAGCTGGTGATCCAGGGCGCCCGCGTGCTGTCGACCTATTCGGAGCGCACGCTCAGGGACCGGGAGGTCTGGGTGACGGGCGGGCGCATCGCGGCGGTCAAGCCGGCCGGCAGCTACAGGGGAAGCAGCGCGCGGACCTATGACGCCCGCGGCGGCATCATCGCGCCCGGTCTCGTCGATCCGCATCTTCACATCGAATCATCCATGGTGACGGCCTGCGCCTATGCGGAGGCTGCCCTTCTCAACGGCACCACGACGATCTTTTGCGACAGCCACGAGATCGGCAATGTGATGGATGTGGCCGGTGTCGAGGCGATGCTCGAGGATGCGCGGCAGGCGCCGCTGTCGATCTTCCTGACGGTGCCGAGCACGGTGCCGGCCACCTCGGCGGACATGGAAACCGCCGGCGGAGACCTGACGCCCTCCAAGATCGCGGCGCTGTTCGACAAGTGGCCGGAGGCCGTGGGACTTGGCGAGAAGATGGATTTCGTGCCGGTTGCCATGGGTGACGAGCGCAGCCATGCCATTCTTGCCGCAGCGCTCGAGCGCGGCCGGCCGGTGTCTGGCCATGTCTACGGGCGGGAGTTCGTCGCGGCATACGCGGCGTCTGGCGTCACCGACACGCATGAGGCGATCGACCGCGACATTGCCGACGACCTGCTCGATGCCGGCGTCTGGCTGTTCCTGCGCGGCGGACCGCCCACCACGCCCTGGCATTCGCTGCCGCAGGCGATCAAGACGATCACCGAGCTTGGTGCCTCCCACAAGCGCATCGCGGTCTGCACCGACGACCGCGATGCCGAGGACCTGCTTGCCTTCGGGCAGGACTGGGTCACCCGCGAGGCGGTGAAATACGGCATGACGCCCGAGCAGGCCTGGGCGATGGGGTCGCTGCACGGGGCGACACGCTTCGGCATGGACGGCGAAATCGGTGGCATGGGCGGCGGACGTCGCGCCGACCTGGTGCTGCTCACCGACGATCTGGAGCCGGTTAGCACCTGGTATGGCGGCGAGCTGGTCGTGGACCAGAAGAAGATCACGCCTGTTCTCGACGAGGCGCTGTCCAAGCCCTACCGCTATCCGGAGGCCGCCTATCACACGGTGAAGCTGCCCCAGGGCCTGAAGCTGACGCCAGACCTGCCGACGGAGCGGGTCATCGCCCATACGATCAAGACCGAGCTGCCCGGCATTACGCTGCGGCATGTGACCGTGACGCTGGAGCCCGCCAACGACTGGCAGGCGCATTTCGACAATCACGACCTCTGCTTCGTCACCGTTGTCGAGCGCCACGGCAAGTCCGACGGCAATGTGGCGCACGGACTGCTAAACGGCTTCGGCCTGAAGAAGGGCGCGGTTGCCTCCTCCGTCGGGCATGACAGCCACAACATCATCGTTGCCGGCACGAATTCTGCCGACATGCAGGTGGCGCTCGATGCGATCGAGGCGACACAGGGCGGCGTCTGCGTGGTGATGGACGGCAAGGTGACGGCCATGGTGCCGCTGCCGATCGCCGGCCTTCTGTCGGACAAGCGCGTCCACGCGGTCGCCGACGAGGTGAAAGCGCTGAAGCTGGAATGGGAAAAGGCGGAATGCACCATCGCCTACATGGGCTTCAATCTCATTCCGCTGTCGGTCATTCCGGAAATCCGGATTACCGACAAGGGGCTGGTACTGGTGCCGGAAATGGAGATCGCACCACTGTTTGAGCCGGCCTGATACCTATCCGGTGCCGGCGCCCGCGAAGGCTCTGGGCAAGGCCGGAGGCGTATTAAGTGCGGCCTGCCGGGATTTTCGCCGCGCCTCCGCCTTGATGCGCGTGTAGTCTCCGGGGCGATTCGCTGTCTGCAAACAGACAGGGCCAGATGTTTTGAAGGAGAGCACGATGACCGACGCCAAGAGCGGCATTTCCGGGCTGCGGCCGCATATCACTGTGATCGGCGTTGGCGGCGGCGGCGGAAATGCGATCAACAACATGATCGCGGAAGACCTGCAGGGCGTGGAATTCATCGCCGCCAATACGGATGCGCAGGTGCTTGCCACCTCCAAGGCCTCGCGCCGGATCCAGCTCGGTGCCCATATCACCGAAGGTCTCGGCGCCGGTTCGCAGCCGGAAGTCGGGCGTGCGGCGGCGGAAGAATCGATCGACGAGATCATGGATCACCTGGCCGGATCGCACATGTGCTTCGTCACCGCCGGCATGGGCGGCGGCACCGGCACGGGGGCTGCCTCGGTGATCGCGCATGCAGCCCGTTCGGCCGGCATCCTGACCGTCGGCGTCGTCACCAAGCCGTTCTTCTTCGAGGGCAATCGCCGCATGCGGATGGCGGAAGCCGGTGTCGAGGCGCTGCGCCAGGCCGCCGATACGGTCATCGTCATCCCGAACCAGAACCTGTTCCGGATCGCCGACGCGAAGACCACGTTCGCGGATGCCTTCATGACGGCCGACCGGGTGCTGTTTGCCGGCGTCGGCTGCATCACCGACTTGATCGTCAAGGAAGGCCTGATCAACCTCGACTTCGCAGACGTGAAGTCGGTCATGCGCGGCATGGGCCGGGCGATGATGGGCACCGGCGAAGCCTCGGGCGATGGCCGTGCGATGAATGCCGCCGAGGCTGCGATCGCCAACCCGCTGCTCGACGACGTATCGCTGCGTGGCGCACGCGGCGTGCTGATCTCGATCTCCGGCGGCTCCGACATGACGCTGTTTGAAGTGGACGAAGCGGCGAGCCGCATTCGCGATCAGGTGCAGGACGATGCGGACATCGTGGTCGGCGCGATCTTCGACCGCAATCTCGACGGCAAGTTCCGGGTCTCGGTCGTGGCGACCGGTCTCGAGGATGGCGCGCTCGGCACGCCCGCCCCGGAATACGGCGCGGACCACGCCCCGGCCCGCACGCTGCAGTAATCACGCTTTTGCCGGCGCCGGTGCGGAGCAATCCGCCGGCGCCGGTTCGTTTTCTGCCTCAGGCTGGGCTCAGCCTCAGCCCTTCTTCAGTGCCGCATAGGCCACTGCCATGCGGGCCGCCAGCCGGGCATTGTTTCTCACCAGCTCGATATTCGCCTTCAGGCTTTCGCCCTTCGACAATTCGTTGATGCGGGCGAGCAGGAAGGGCGTCAGCTCTTTGCGGCCGATGCCACGCTCATCCGCTTCGCGCACCGCATCGGCAATCGTGCCGTCGATGAACTCCGGCGTCAGCGCCGCCTGTTCGGGAATGGGGTTGGCGATCAAAAGGCCGGTGCCGGTGCCAAGCTGATGGTGCAGGTGCATGGCGTGGGCGATCTCTTCTGCCGTATCCAGCTGGTGGTCGGCCTTGAAGCCGCTCTTGCGGGTAAAGAAGGCCGGAAAGTCCTCGGTGCCGAAGGCAATCACCGGCACGCGCTGGGTTTCCAGATATTCCAGCGTCTTTGCGATATCGAGGATCGACTTCACCCCGGCGCAGACAACGGCCGTCTTGGTGCGACCGAGCTCGGTAAGGTCGGCCGAGATGTCGAAGGTCTGTTCGGCGCCGCGGTGAACGCCGCCGACGCCGCCGGTTGCGAAGATCTCGATGCCGGCGAGATCAGCGAGCAGCATGGTGGCGGACACCGTGGTTCCCGCGGTCTGGCGGCGTACCATGGCGACGGCGAGGTCCCGGCCGGAAGCCTTGACCACGTCCTTCGCCTGGGCCAGCGTTTCCAGCTCATGATGTTCCAGGCCGACCCGCAGTTCGCCGTCGATCACGGCGATGGTGGCCGGGATCGCGCCATTCTCGCGCACCACGGCCTCCACGCCGAGCGCTGTCTCCAGGTTTGCCGGGTAGGGCATGCCATGGGTGATGATGGTCGATTCGAGCGCGACGACCGGACCGCCGCTTGCGATGGCTTCGGCGACTTCCGGGCTCAGCCTGGGCTTCAAGAGGGACATGATGTTTCCTTTCAAGCGAGAATGCGATGCAGGTTTGCATCGAGGAATGTTTGAGAGAGTTCCGGGTGGACGCTGGCCGGGCTTTCGGTGGTTAGCGCGCCGATCAGCGCACCCACCCGGGCTGCAGAATAAAGATCGTCGTCGGCCATCAGGCGGTGCAGGGTGCCGGCAATCATGGCGTCGCCTGCACCGGTCATGTCGACGGAGGTGGCCGCGACGGCTGGAAAGATTTTTGGGCCGTCGGTGCCTGCGACGACGATGCCATCTGCCCCCATGGTGACGATGGCTTCGCGGGCGCCGGCCTGCTGCAGGCCAAGCGCGGCGTCCTTCGCGTCGGCCATGGTCCGGCCCGTGCGGCGGTCGAGGATGGCGTTCGCTTCGTCCAGGTTCATCAGCAAAAGGTCGATGCCGGTCAGGTCCTTCGGCAGGCGTGCGGCCTTGACGGTGGAGACGGCGTCGATCGCCAGCCGGAATTGCGCGGTGCTTGCCTTGGCAATCAGTGCCGCCAGGGTTTCAGCAGGCGGATTGCAGTCGCTGAAGACCCAGCTTGCGGCGGCGAGATGCGGCCAAATGCGGTCAATATGGTCGGGCAGCAGCAGGTCGAAGATGCTCATGTCGGCGAGCCCCATGACGAGGTCGCCGGCCGGATCGAGCACGGCGGCATATTCCGCCGTCGGCCGCTCTGCCGATACCAGGACCTGGCTCACGTCGATGCCGCGCTCGCGCATGAAGGAAAGCAGCGTGCGGCCGGCCTCGTCATCACCGACGATCGACACGAAGGTGGTGGCAGTGCCGAGCCGGGCGAGGTTTTCGGCCACGTTGCGGGCGACGCCGCCCAGGCTTCGAATACCGTCCACGGGATTGGAGGTCTCCGGCACCAGCGTTTGCCGCGCCCGGTATTTGCGGTCCAGCACGGCGCCACCGAGGCAGACGGCACGGGCCGGGGTGGGCAGAAGATAGCCGCGCCCGAGGATATGGCCCTTCTGCATGAGCTGGACGATGTGGGCCGCAACAGTGGAGCGCGCCAGCCCCAGCAGAGAGGCGATCTCCTGCTGGCCGACAAAAGGGTTGTCGCGGATCGCTGCCAGAACGGCTGCTTCCTGTGGGCTGGTGTCTTCCATGGTGGGCTTTCCTTGAGACGGCCCTATCTTTCAACAAATGTTGATTGCGTCAACAGTTGTTTTAAAACGGGTGCGATCGCCCGGGCGGTGGTCTGTCGGAAAACCCCTCCCCCCCCTCCCTACAAGGGGGAGGGC
>UCJA01000036.1 GCA_900472675.1 Hyphomicrobiales bacterium | reverse complement strand
CCGGACAGTGTCCGGGCTTTCCTCGTTTTGGGCAGTTCGTCGTGTGGGGACTAGCGGGGGAGTTCGGCTGTTGCCGGCAGGGGTGCAGGCCCGGACTTCATCGCATAAAGCGCCGCTGAAGAGAGATTGGCCGCCCAAAGCTCCGTGAGCATATCAATCGAGCCGAAAGCGCATATCTGCCCTCGGCATCGGAGGATCCCGCGCCGCTGCGACCCGTGGCGCATTGGCAGGGTCTAGAACGAGACCTTCAGCTGGCCGCCGACGCTCCAGACCGGATCGACGTCTTCGCGGAATGTCGCAGCAACCGATGTGTTGAGCTGCAGGCTTTCGTTGACCTTCCAGCCGACGCGCCCGCCGAGGACTGCAAAGTTCTGGTCCCTGGCCGTGCCCTTAACGTCGCCGACCCAGTCAACAGACGCTTTCACGCCACTTTTGTCCGAGGATGTGCGTCCGAGGGCGAGAGACAGCGTGTAGTCGAACCGCTCATCGAGTTTTCGGCTCCAGGCAAGTTCAGCGCTGACGCTGTCCGTAATGGTCGAGCCGGAGCCCATGTGGGCGGCAAACAGGTTGCCTGCGGTGTTCTCGTCGTAGCCATCGAGGTTTAGCCAAGACCGCGAAAAGCGGGTCGAAAGCGCCAGCTCGTTGGTGTCACCCGGCGCGTAAATCACGCCGAGGCGGGCATAGGTGGCAAACAGCGATCCCGACGTGGTGCCGCCGGTGTAGATCATCTCGTTGACATTGATGTAGCTGCGGCTCAGCGAGGCCGAAATATCGGGAGAGCCCCAAGCGCCCGCCTCACCGAAGGCGCGCCATGACGCCTGAGGGGTCGTGTAGCGGATACCACCCGCAAACAGTGCGAGTTGATCCGACAGAGCGTCCGACGCGTTCGACGTAACAAGCGCCGCACCGCCGAACAGGCTGATCCCGCTCCCAGCCTCCCAGCGGGCATTGAAACCCGCCGCTGCATCGCTGTTGCCGAAGGCAGAGACATAGCTCTCGCTGTCGAACCGATCGGATTGGCCCAGCAAAGTGTACGCAGTCCCCGCGAGGTCGAGGGCAATCGACTGGCGTTGCCTTGCGATCTGGTCCATCGATTCGACGACGGAACGCGTTGTGGTGAAACCTATTCGAGCAAAATCGACCGAATCGAGAAACAGGATCGATTCGAGCGCGTCCTCATCCAGGGGACCCGTCGACTGGAGGAGGACCGCGAGATCCAGCGTGCTCGATCCGGAGATACCGACCCTGCCGCTGATGGCGATATCCTGGTCCAGCGGGCCAGAGGCCTCGTATTTGACGATCTCCATTCGATCCTTGAGCGCCTGGATGGAGACGGTCTGCCCCTCCTGCGCCGAGGCGTAGCCTCGATAGTCCATCGAATAGACGCTGTGGCCATCGGGCTGGGTCACCGGGACGCTGAGCGCACAGCTGGTATTGGCGCGGCGGACGCCAGAGGCGCCGCCCGCCGTCGCCGAGAAATCATCGAACAGGAAGCTGGTCGCGTTGCCATCAGGCGACTGAACGCGTGAGAAAGTCCCCTCTTGGCATCCGTCCGCAGCCCGTGCCGAATTCGGCAAGGGTACCGCGGCCAGGGCGATGAGCGGTAGAAAACGGGGGATACGCATGACAAGATTCCCGGCATTGCGAGGGGCAGCAACAATGCTGCCCCGGACTGTCTAGCTTAACGGCACTCGCGCCACTGCAGGCGGTAAACGATTGCCGCTTTCACGTCCTGCGTATCGACGGTTGCCATGGCTTCTTGGCGGCGCGTGGTATTGACGCGGATGCTGGAATTGGTGCGCAGGTTGACGTCCTCGCCGCATGCCGACCAGATCAGGGATTCGGCGACGAGCTTGTTGGAAATCAGATAGTCCTTCTCGACCGGGCCGTTGAAGTTTCTGGTGAACGCCGGTCCACGTGTGCCGGCGAAGAAGTACTCGACGTTGAACTGCGAGCGCGCGCCACGCGGAAGCTGGTTGAAGCCGCGGTAGTCGATCGCGAGCACGGAAACGCTGCGCCCTTGAGGGACGTGGACCGGGATCGCCACGTTGCAGGTCTTGCGCTCAAACGACTTGCCGGTATCGCCGCCCGCTTCGACGACATAGTTGTCGAACAGCAGGCTGAGTGCCTTTCCATCCGGGCTGATGGTCGCCGACACGCTGTCCGACGGGCAGCCGCTCCCGCCGTAGCCGGGCGTGCCGAGCGAAATGTCGTCCGCCTGCGCAGCGGTGGCGAGAAGGAGCGATGCGAGCAAGAGACCTGCGGTTTTCATGGGATTCCCTGATAAAGTGACGAACCAAATGGTCGGAATGGATATGATGCGCGTGACCTGAACGACCCCTGAGTGATCCGTTCACCCTGGAGTCAGTCGACGGAGGCAAGATGTGGCCGGCACAGTTAAAAGTTTTTTAACTTAAATTGTTCGCAAAGGTATTTTTCGAAGGCCTAATTAAGGCATGATGCCATCAAGCACTGCACCACGACGCCTTCGCGAACCGGGTTCAAGAGCTGCAGCGGGAGAAAAGACTTTGACCGTCACCACAGTCTTGCGCCTATCAGCCATCGCGTTCGGGCTTTGCCTTGGCCTCTCGGGTTGCGCCACAAGCGCGCCCCCGGCTGCGCCGGGCAAGGCAGCACCGTCCGTGTCGCTCCGATTGCAAGAGCACCAGCGAAAGCAGAGAGAAAGGGCCATCGAGGGCAATTACAAGCGCCTCTATCGGCCAAAGGACTGCCGGTCCGTGCAGCCGCCGTGCAACGGCTTTCCCAGAATGTCGTCAAACGCTGACTTGTCTTTGACTCAAGGTTGATCGACTACCGCGCATAAGGTGCCGGAACCCGTCGATATCGCACCAGTCTCCTGGCGCTCGAAGTTGCCGTCAGGAAGGGCCCCAGTAGTAGCAGAAGTTCTCATCCTCACCGATGTATTCCCAGACGCCGGCGTCGTCGATCTCGAGATCGTTGCAGGCGGACGACGGCCCATTGTTGGCCACAGCTACCGGCGCCGTCGACGGAACGCGGTGCGCAAACGCCCGGATGCGCCGGCCCTGGATAACAGGCGGTCGTGCACGTCCGTCCGCTCCGGCCGGAATATCGGCAAGGCAGTGAATACAGCGGGTCGCCCCGGTTTTGATCTCTTCCTTACAAAAGGGGCATGCTCGAACATTGTTGGCGAGGCCGGCCATCACAGACTCCTTGACTAAAGGGTGCGGGGACTAAGGGTGCGGGAACACTCGGATGCACGTCAATCGAACAAGAGTTTCAGCAGTTAAGACGTGCCCTAGGGTTGCACATCGGCAATTCAGAGGTGATCCGCCACTGCCCGCTCTGAGAATAACCTCATCGAAGCAAGCACGCCTGGACGAAACTCTCTACATCTGCGTTCACGTTATTGGCCATTTCACTCTATATTCAGAGATCTATTTCACAAGTGAAATCTTTATTGACGCATTGCTTACTTATCCGTGAACTCTACTGTCCGCGGCACTTTCTGCGCGTAAGTGCGGCGTTGCAGGTCGCGGCGTGCCAGCCGGCGGCGGACCTGAAACATGCGAAAGCCTATTGCGCACCTGTCGACAATTTGTATTATCCCCTTAACAAAACACGGGAACTACGCAGGGCAAACGGCCGATAGGCTTCCTGCAAAAACACAGAAACTGACGTCCGAGACTGGATCCGGCGGCTGACGATACTCGTCGCTGCAGTGTTTCGGCGTGCCTGGCGAACGCCCCTCTGGGCGCCTGCCTATAACCGGGAGCCTCTTATGACTGCATATCTCTTCACCGGCGGCCGTTTTCTCGACGTCAAGGCCAAGACCATGGTCGAAGGCGTGGACGTGCTGATCGAGGACGGTATCGTTCGCGAGCTTTCCGACACGCCGATCAAGAACTCGTCTGCTGAGAAGATCGACTTGCGCGGCAAGACGCTGATGCCGGGCCTCGTGGATGCGCATGTGCATGTAGTTGCCACCCTGGTGGATCTCGCCGCCAACGCCGAACTGCCAAGCTCGCTGGTCGCACTTCGCACAGCGAAGATCATGAACGGCATGCTGATGCGTGGCTTTACCACCGTCCGAGATCTCGCCGGTGCGGACATCGGCCTGAAGCTCGCGGTCGAGGAAGGCCTGATCGACGGCCCCCGCCTGGTGATCTGCGGCAAGGCGCTCGGCCAGACCGGCGGCCACACGGATTACCGCAACCGGTTCGACAATCGCCCGCTGCACGAGGCAAGCCTTGGTGCGCTCGGCCGTATCTGCAACGGCATCGACGAGGTTCGCCGTGGCGCCCGCGAGGAAATCCGCAACGGCGCGGACTTCGTCAAGATCATGGCGAACGGCGGCGTTGCATCCCCGACGGATCCCATCCACGTCCTGCAATACTCCCGCGAGGAGATCATCGCGATCGTCGAGGAGGCGAACAATGTCGGCACCTATGTGGCAGCGCATGTCTATACGGACGCCGCGATCCGCCGGGCTGTCGAATGTGGCGTTCACTCGCTCGAACACTGCAACCTGATCGAGAAAGAAACAGCGGAACTTGCCGCCAAGTCGGGTGCTATCGCCTGCCCGACGCTCGCAGCCTATGAAGGGCTTGCCATGGAGGGTGAAGCCTTCGGCCTGAAGCCGGACTCGGTCGCCAAGATCGAGACCGTGCGGGTCGGCGGGCTACGTTCGCTGCAAATCCTGCACGACGCCGGCGTGCCGATGGCTTACGGCTCCGACCTGCTCGGACAGTTGCACAAGTACCAGTCGATCGAGTTCACGACGCGCAACAAGGTGCTGCCGGCTGCCGACATCATCGAATCCGCCACGCTCATCTCGGCGAAGCTTTGCCGCATGGAAGGCAAGGTCGGTGAGCTTAGCGCGGGTGCGTTCGCCGACCTGCTGGTGGTCGACGGCAATCCGCTGGAAGACATCAGCGTGCTGGAACAGCACGACAGACTGAAGGCGATCATGAAGGGTGGCCATTTCTACAAGAACGAGCTTCCGGCCTGACCGCGGGAGACGCGACCATGGTAGAGGGCAAAACTCTCGCAGAGCGCCTCGGACGACTGTCGGTCGGCTTGATCAACACGATCGGGCTTAGCCTCTGCGTCATCCCGCTCATCCTGATCTTCTGGCTGTCGGTTATCTCCAACAGCGTGCTGTCGCTGCCGGCTGAAGGCTATACGCTGAACTGGTTTTCCGAGGTCTGGCGTCAGCCGCAGTTCATCAACGGCTTCTATCTCAGCGCCATGGTGGCGATCGGCGCGACCGTGATCGGCATGCTCGTCACCATTCCGGCGGCCATCGTTCTGGTGCGCAAGCGCTTCATCGGCCGCGACGCCATCATGCAGTTGCTGATGTCGCCGCTGATCGTGCCTGCCATCGTCATCGGCGCTTCGCTCTATATGACGATGGTCGAGCTTGAGGTCCGAACCGGCATTCCGGCCACCGGGTCGATGGTCGGCTTCATTGCCGGCCACGTACTCCTCACCATTCCGTGGTGCATCCGGCTTCTCACCGCGAACCTTGCCGGTCTCAACGAAGTGGTTGAGGAAGCCGCAGCCAGCCTTGGCGCCTCCCCGATTGCGGTCATCGGCAAAGTCACCCTGCCGCTGATCCGTCCCGGCATCGTTGCTGCCGCGATCTTCAGCTTCGTCGTCTCCTTCGGCAATCTGGAAGTGTCGATGTTCCTGTCGACCCCCGGCCAGCTCACCCTGCCCGTCGCCATTCTTCAGTATCTGCAGTGGAAAATCGACCCGACGATTGCGGCGGCCTCGGTCATGCAGGTGACGATCATCGGCCTTGCGCTCGTCATCACCAATCGTTTCGTTAATCTCTCAAGGATGGTCTGAACATGGCAACAGTCACGATCGAGAACCTGAGCAAGGTCTATGGTGATTTCGTTGCCGTTGAAGGCATGAACCTCGAGGTCAAGGACGGCGAGTTTCTGATCCTGCTCGGACCTTCGGGCTGCGGCAAGACGACGACGCTGCGCATGTTGGCGGGCTTTGTCGAGCAGAACACCGGGCGTCTGGCGATCGGCGACCGCGACATCACCGCGGAACCACCCTACCGGCGCAATATCGGGCTCGTCTTCCAGAACTACGCGCTTTTTCCGCATTTGACGATCTTCGAGAACGTCGCTTTCGGCCTTCGCCGCCGCAAGCTTCCCGAAGACGAGATCAAGACGCGCGTCAACGAAGCGCTGGAACTGGTGAGGCTCGGCCATCTGGAGGATCGCTATCCGAAGCAGATGTCGGGCGGACAGCAGCAGCGCGTCGCGATTGCCCGGGCGCTCGCCATTCGCCCCGACATCCTGCTGCTCGACGAACCTTTGTCCAACCTCGACGCCAAGCTGCGTCTCCAGGTCCGGGACGAGCTGCGTGCGCTTCAGCAGAAGCTCAAGATCACCACGATCATGGTCACCCACGACCAGGACGAGGCCATGTATGTCGGCGACCGCCTCGTCGTCATGCTGGAAGGCAAGATCCAGCAGATCGGCACGCCCACCGAGCTCTACAATCATCCCGCCAACCGGTTCGTTGCGTCGTTCATCGGTCGCACGAATTTCATCGAGGGCACGATTGCCGCAGGCGACACGACCTTCCAGGCGACGAGCGGCCTGACCATTGCGACCGCAACGGCCGAGCGGCCCTCGACCGAGCTGGTTGTACGGCCGGAAATGATGGAGCTCTCTGCGGAAAAGACGACTGAGGCCAACTGCTTCGAAGCGCAGATCACCCACAGCGTGTTCCTGGGGGGCAGCATCGAAATGGTCGCCACCCTGCCGACGGGCGACAGCTTCACCGTCATTACCAACGTCAAGACGCTCAAGGACAAGGGGCTGAACGCTGAGATCGGCAGCCGGCTGTTTCTGTCCTTCTCGCCGGAATCGGCAGTCCTGATGTGAACGAGCCTACAATAACGAAAGGGAACAGCATGACCAACGGCATCAACAGAAGACAATTCGGCCTGATGGCCGGCGCATTGGCAGCCAGCACCGCACTCTCGGCGACCGTGGCACGCGCTGCCCCCAGCGGACGCATCGTCGTCGGCACATGGGGCGGCGATTACCAGAACCTGCAGCAGCAGTTCATCGTCGATGCGCTGATGAAGGACACCGGCATCAATGTCGTATTCGATACGGCCAATGATACGGTGCGCAAGACCAAAATGCTTGCCGAGCGCCGCCTGCCGCGCGGCTCGATGGACATCGCCTGCCTGACCGGCCAGGGCGCCTACGAGATGAACAAGAACGGCCTTCTCGAAGAACTCGACGAGACCAAAGTGCCGAACATGAAGAATGTGCCGGCTGTGTTCCGCAACAACTACAGCGTTCCGCACATCTATACGGGCCGCGTCATTCTCTACAATCCGAAGTTCGTCAAGACGGCGCCGACCTCCTACAAGGACCTCTGGGATCCGCAGTATGCCGGCAAGATCGGCGTGATCGATATCCAGTACCAGACGACGATCGAGTCGGCCGCGATGATCTCCGGCGGCGCGCTCGACAACTACGAGCCCGGCAAGGAAAAGCTGCTGGAACTCAAGAAGCAGGGCGTGAAGATCTACCCCACCAACGAAGCGATGGCACAGGCACTCAAGACCGAAGAGTGCGTCATGTGCATCATGTGGAATGCCCGCGGCTACATGTGGAAAAAGGCGGGCATCCCCGTCGAGATTGCCGTTCCGACGGAAGGCCTCGTGCTCTACATTTCCGAAATGTGCGTTCCGAAGAATGCGCAGAACAAGGAAGCGGCCTACGCCTATATGAACGCCATGATGGAACAGGGGCCGCAGACGGCCTTTGCCCAGAGCATGGGCTATGCGCCGACGAACTCCACCGTCAAGCTGGAGCCGGACCTCGCCAAGCTGGTCGATTACACGGAAGAGCAGCGGAAGGGCCTGATGATCCAGAACATGGAATATCTGGCCAAGAACGACGCGGGGCTGCAGGATTGGTGGAACAAGTCCTTCAAGGGCTGATCCCTACCTTCCGACAACCCCAGACACTGCCGGCCGGGTTCACCCCGGCCGGCACCCCAGGCGACAGACCGAAGGAATGGCGAGCGAGATGATCAAGAAGGGTACCACGGCAGCTGCGATGCTGACCCCCGCGACGCTGATGGTCGTGGTGTTTCTGGCCCTGCCGATGCTGCTGCTCCTGCGCTACAGCTTCAACCAGTATGTGCCAGGCGAATTCATGGTCGAGGGCATGACGGTCGCCAATTACGTCAATCTCCTTTCCGACAGCTACTATCTCAACGGGTTGAAGACCACGATCATGATGGCCTTCGGCGTGACGGTATTTTGCATTGTTCTCGGCCTGCCGCTGGCCAGCTTCATCGCCCGGCAGACGGGCAGCCTGAAGACACTGCTTCTGCTGATGATCATCCTGCCGCTGTTCGTCAGCAATGCGGTGCGGGCCGCCGGTTGGATGGTCGCCTTCGGGCAGAACGGCGTGGTGAACTACCTGCTCGGCGCAACCGGCCTGATCGGCCAGCCGCTGACGCTCATGTACACCCCGACTGCCGTCTTCATCGGCATCGTCTCGGTCAACCTGCCTTACGTTGTGCTGACCCTGCAGAGCGTGCTCGAAGGTCTCGATCCCAATACCAAGGACGCCTCGCTCAGTCTCGGCGCTGGTCCGTTCGAAACGTTCCGGCTGGTCACCGTGCCGCTGGTGATGCCGGGGATCCTTGCCGCCTTCGTGCTGTCGTTCATCCTCACCATGAACGCCTATGCGACGCCGGTCCTGCTCGGCGGGCCGAATTTCCGCATGATGGCGCCGATGGTGGTCGATGAAGTGCTCAGCAAGGCCAACTGGCCGTTCGGCGCGACACTGTCGTTCATCCTGATGGCCGTCACGCTGATCCTCACCGTCGCCAGCAGCATGTTCATCGCGCGGCGCTATAACCATTCCGCTTAAGTCATCACAGGAAGATCCAGCATGAGTGCCCCCGCCTACACATCCTTCGAACAGTCGCTTGCCGGTTTTGACGATATCGCAGCGGCGATCCCGCCGATCTCGACTGAGGAACTGAATGCGCGCATCGCCAAGCTGCAGGGGCTGATGCGGGACGGAGGCGTCAAGGCCGTCTATCTCGATACCTCGACGAGCCTCACCTATTTCACTGCCATGACGCTTGGGGCAAGCGAACGCATGCATGGAGCGATCATCCCCTCGAGCGGCGCGCCGATCTATATCAGCCCTGCCTTCGAGGAGCCGAAGACCCAGACCCTGATCACCATTCCCGGCGAGATCGCGGTCTGGGAAGAGCATGAGGACCCGGCGCTTATCGTCGCAGAGCTGATCTTGGGCCTGGACGCAGACGGCGACACGCTGGCCTTCGATCCCGCGACGCCGTTTGCATTTTCCAGCCCTATCACCACGCATCTCGGTAGCCGCCTGACGGTTACCGGCGCCAAGGAGCTGATCGCCCAATGCCGGCAGATCAAGTCGGCGACCGAAATCGCCATTATCCAGGCCGCGATGACGGCCAGCCTCCGCGTCCACAAGGCCGTCTGGCAAGGTCTCTTCGAGGGCGTCAAGACGACGGAGGTGACCGATTTCATCGCCGCCGCGCATGCCAAGCTCGGCATGAAACACATCTTTGCCGCCGCCCAGTTCGGCGAAGCAACCGCCTATCCGCACGGCGTTCCCTATGCGCAGACGCTGAAGCAAGGCGACATGGTGCTGATCGATCTCGGTGCACATATTCACCGCTACTGCTCCGATATCACCCGGACCTATGTGTTCGGAGAACCGACGGAGCGCCAGCGGGAGATCTGGACCTTGGAGCACAAGGCCCATCGCGCCGCCTTCGACGCGGCCAAGATCGGCACGGCTTGCGAAGAGGTCGATTTTGCCGCCCGCAAGGTGCTGACCGATGCCGGCTACGGCCCCGACTATCAGGTGCCCGGCCTGCCCCACCGGACCGGCCACGGACTCGGCATGGACATGCACGAAGACCCCTACATGGTTCGTGGCAACAAGACGCCGCTTGCGCCCGGCATGGTGTTTTCCGACGAGCCGATGCTGGCCCTTTACGGGGAATGCGGCGTGCGCCTGGAAGACATCATCTACATGACATCAACGGGCCCGGTCTTCTTTACGCAGCCGTCCGCTTCGATCGATCGACCATTCGATTGACGGCGGCTCGGCCGCTTCTTTTGCGGAAGAATAGCCGACGCGTTGTGACTGGCGGCTTGTCCACGGCGGGGACAGCCGACCAGGCGTCTGCGCCCTTACGCCATTCATAGATTTCCGCTACCAGAGGTCTTTATACCCCTGTGCGGAGAGACCGATGCATCCGGCCGAAACGTTCGAACTGGTCTTTACCCTGCT
>UCJA01000018.1 GCA_900472675.1 Hyphomicrobiales bacterium | reverse complement strand
ACGCTCGGGCAGGGCTTTCTATTTTCCAAGGCGGTTGATCGGCACGCGGCGACGTCGTTGCTCAAGCGCTTTGGGCAGAGCGAAGGTACCAACCGACAGCCATTGAGGGCGTTGGCGTAACCACCTCGAAAGCCAGCAATCAGCATGACAGGTGAACGGCATCGGATTTGCCGGAGGCCACTCGGTTTAAGTTATGCGGCCATGGCTGCTCGGGCGTAAAGTCGTGCGACGTGATGTGCCGGTCGGCGTTCTGGGGCCTACCATGAGTGACACACCGGCCAAGGTGACGCCGGCGGCGATAGATTTACCCCAGCCAACGGGCTCGTTCAGCAGCCAGGATGACAGGGCCAGCGCGATCACTGGAGCGGTATAGCTGAAGCTGTTGGCGACGATCGGCGAAGCGCTTCGGCTGATCGCGAGAAACGCCGCATAGCCGATGAGCGTGCTGGCGACGATAAGGAAGCAGAGAGCGCCCCAGGCCCGAAGCGGCACGGCCGACAGATCCAGCGACCGGTCGATGCCCGTGAGCGAGACAATCAGTGCGAGCAGCACCCCCGTCGGCAATAGTTGAGCAGCCAGTCCGATGGCCGGGTCGCTGGGTAGGCGCAGGCGCGATGCGCCGAGTGAGCCAGCGGCCCACAATGCCGAGGCGGTTAGCATCATGACAGCACCGATTGGGTGGAAACCGGTCCCGGACCATGACAACAAAGCCATTGCGGTCAATCCAATCAGGCCCAGCGCGATTCCCGCAAGTTGTCGTATGCCAGGCAGCTCACGAAAGAAGACCCATGCGAACAGTGCGATAAATACAGGCGCCGCTGATCCGAACACAGACGCGACGCCAGCAGGAAGGTAGTGCGTTCCCCAGATGGCGAGGGTCTGGCTGCCGACCAGCATGACCGGTCCCAATAGCGCGGCGCCCGCGAGTTCGCGCAACGACGCAGGACGAAGACGCCAGCGCCAGGCAGCGAAGGGCAGGATCAGGATCGCGGCAGCGCCAAAACGCAATGCAGCCAGCATCAGCGGGTGAAACGCCTCGCCACCAACCTTGAACGCCAGGAAATTGACGCCGTTGTATAGCCATTGATAGCCGACCCCGATGATGATGATCCAGGAGCCGATCGTCTTCGGCGGCCGGTGGCTGCTAACCGCCATCACAGCTTTTTGCTCTGAAGCCAGGTGCGGATAGCCTGAGAGAGCTCAACCTTGCATTCTACCGGCAGCCAATGCGCGCCGCGCAGACTGGTCACGCTGAGATCTGCGCAAGCGGCGCGCATCGGATCGCTGGAGCGGTTTCCGTGGATGGTGTTGATCGCATCGAAGTCACCGTTGACGAACAGTACAGGTTGGGAGATGCGGCCGCCGTTCGGCGACCTGCGGGCATATGCGACATTCGCGTCGTCGTTCAGATACCACGCGCAGGGTGCGCGGAAGCCGTGAGCCTCGAACGTCTTGACCAGCACGGCAAAGTCCGCCGCCGGCCACAGCGCAGGATCCGGAGGGGTCGGCGGGGCACGGTGCGCGGCACCGAAGCGCCCACCCTTCTGCGTGACCATCGCGTTCGGTGACGGTTTGCCGATGCTGGCGGGGTCTCCGCGCCGGTAGATCGACGCCAGAGATGCCGCCTTGTCCGCGTTCAGGTCAGCGACGGCGGATGCAAAATGCGTCGTGTAGTAGCGATAATAGTCCCACTGGCCATAGGGATACTTATCAGATGGATAAATTGTCCGGTCGACCAGGGGAACCAACGTCGGCAGGGCGTTCGTTTCGGGAAAATAGGGCACCGAAACGAGTACGACGCCGCGGCTGCGCTCGGGCTGATGCGCGACCAGCTCGCCGGCGACGACACTACCCCAGTCATGGCCAACCCAGATGGCCGGCTTTCCGCCCAGGTGGTCGTGCAGTTCGGCCATGTCGGCCACGATTGCCTCAAGGGTATAGGCGTCATTGCCGGTCGGTGCGGACGAGCCGCCATAACCGCGCATGTCCGGTGCGACACAGTGCCAGCCTTCGGCCGCGAAAGCGTCCATCTGTGCGCGCCATATCAGACTGAGCTCCGGCCAACCGTGGAGGAATATTATTAGCGGTCCGTCGGCCGGGCCGGATTGAAGATAGTGCGTCGTGTGTCTGGGCATGCTGAAGCTACGCGAAGCCAGTGTTGATGTGGTCAAGGGCGCTCCCCATGTCGCGCCGCCCGACAAGACCGCGGCGGCCGCACCCATCCCGAGAAGAACGGACCTTCGATTAGGCAACGATCCGCCATGGGAAGCCAGCGGTGGATACGAGATGGTGGCAGGGTTCTGAATGATGGTCATGCATCATGGTACGTCGATAGCTTTCGTGTGATTAGGCTGATAATAATGCATGAGGTTTGAAGCAGAACTTACAGGTGCTTTGTTGCGGCAGAAGGACTCCGTTGAAGGCGTGGCCATGTTCGTGGCCGTTGCAGAGGCCGGCAGCTTTTCCGAAGCGGCGAGGCGGCTCGGCATTTCGCCATCCGCCGTCAGTCAGGCAATCGGCGGTCTCGAAGAGCGGTTGGGAGCATCGCTGTTTCGCCGTTCGACCCGCAGTTTAAGCCTGACCGATGTCGGCAAGGACTATTTGATCGCGACAGCGCCAGCCCTGTCGCAACTGCGCCAGGCCGCCGAGGAGGCTTCCGGTCGGAGCGGACGGCCGACGGGGCCGTTGCGCCTCACAATGCCGCGCGGGCCCTTCGACCTTCTGATCGCTCCCGCACTGGTCGCGTTTCAGCGCACTTATCCCAATGTCGATCTCGAGATCGCGGTCGAAGCGCGGATGATCGACATCGTCAAGCAGGGCTACGACGCAGGTCTGCGCCATGGCAATTGTGTTGAGAAGGATATGGTTGCCGTTAAGGTCGCACCGCCATCGGAGGCGGTTCTTGTCGCATCGCCCGACTATCTTCGTGGTCGCGCGAGACTAAATCTGCCCAGCGATCTTCTCGATCATCGCGCGGTGATGTGCCGCAGTCAGATCACCGGCCAGATCATACCCTGGACATTGCAATCGGCAGCCGAAGTTGTGCAGATCGTTCCGCCGGCAGCGGCGATCGTTCATGATCTGGCCTCCCAGATCGACCTGACGGTCAGAGGGTTCGGTATCGTCAGTGCGCCAGCTGCGTACGTGTCCGGCTCCATCGACGCAGGAAAGCTCGTACGTGTCCTTCCCGTATGGTTTTCTCCGATGGATCCGCTTTACCTTTATTTTCCCAGCCGTCGTCACCAATCGGCAGCATTGCGCGCATTCATCGCGTTCCTGAAGACTTTCTCCGCTGTCCCATCGGAAAATAGCGACGCTCAGGTGAAATCCGCCGGACAATACCGGAATGCTATTTTGACGGCGGGATAAGAGTACCGTCCGGCGCGAATTCAATCCCCTTGTCTTTTGGCCGTTATGGCCCAACCGCTTTGGCTGGTCCCGCAAACCCAACGGAAGAGGGGACCGTGCGCAAGCTTGGCGAAGATGAACGCATACGTAGAGTTTCTCAACCGAACCCTCCGAGCCTCCGAGTCGCTTCAGCGGTACGACAGCGGGGTCGACATAAAGAAAGGCCCGACAGGGAAGGACTTATCTCATCAAAGCGAAGAAGGTATTCAGGTACCGGGCCCTTCGCGAAATGACGCCAACGATCAACGTTGGCTTCTCTCCCTGTTATTGCCTGGTATGATTGGATCAGTAGCCGGAGATCTTCTTCATATAGCGGCGGTCTTCGAGCATGATCGTCTCACGCTGCGCCGCCAGCTTGTAGGCGAACTTCCAGAGAGCATCGAAGAAGATGAGCGGCACGAGATAGCCCTTGAAGGCGGCGTCGATGCCATCAAGATCGAGATCCTTGGCGTCGAGCACCAGGATGTTCTCCTTGGCGCCGTAACGGTAGAGGAAGTCACGACCGCGCTCCTCAAGCCGGCGGGTCTCGTCCAGGCCGATCATGCAAACGAATTTCGCGTCCTTGTCCACCACTTCGAAAGGGCCGTGGAAGAATTCGTCGGCGTGGATCGCCTGAGAGTTGATCCACAGCATCTCCATGAACACGCAGATGGCGAAGGAATAGGCGGCTCCATAGTTGGCGCCGCTTGCCATGGTATAGATGACCGGCGCGGTCTTGAAGCGCTCCGCATAGGTATCGAACAGGCCCGAATAGGCGGTGTGCGCCTTGTCGATTGCCGGCTGCAGGTTGCTGAGGCTGGAGAGCAGGGTCGGAACCAGGTCGACCTTGTCGGTCTGGCGCAGCAATCCGGTGAGGATCATGTAGAGCACGCCGTAATTGCTGTCGGCAGCATCGATCGGAACGCCGGTCGTGTAGGAGGCCTGGTAGGCGACCACATGCTCGGCTGCTTCTGCCAAAGGCGACTGCGGATCGAGCGTCATGGCGATCGTGACGGCGCCGTGTTCGCGGGCGTGCCTTGCAGCGTTGACGGTCTCCTTGGTCGTGCCCGTCTGGGAGCAGAGGAGCACCAGGGCATTCGGCCCAAGCTTGCGTGGATTGCGGGCAACGAACTCGTCGCCGTTATAGACATCCGAGGTCAGCGCGTCCGAATGGCGGTCGAGAAAGTACTTGCCGGGGTGCATGATCGACAGGGATCCACCGCAGGCAACGAGGAAGACATGGCTAAGCTTCCGCGTCGCCAAGGCGGCAAGGGTCGTCTCGATGTCGGGGTTCAGCTGTGTCTTCATGGCATGATCTCGCGTCGGCGTTGACAGGTGTGATACGTTGTGCGAACGTTCTCACATCAAGTCAATCAGAAAGATTTCCGATGGTCAAGATCGTTGCGATGGGCGATAACGTCGTCGATTGCTACCTCTCGCAGAACACCATGTTCCCGGGCGGCAACTGCCTTAACGTCTCGGTGTTCATCAGGAAGTTCGGCGGCCAGTCCGCCTATCTCGGCGCCATCGGCCGCGATGCCGCCGGTGACGCCATCCTCCGGGCATTGACTGAGGAGCGCGTCGAGACCTCGCATCTGCGCCGGCTGGAGGGACCCACCGCCTATTGCGTCATCGGCCATCGCGATGCCGACCGGGTGTTTGTGACCTTCGACCTTGGGGTTTCGATGTTCGAGCCGTCAGATGCCGATTTCGAATTCATCGCAGGCTTTGATGCCGTGCAGATCGGCCAGTCGAGCGGGCTCGATGCGTATCTGCCGAAAATTTCAAGGCTGGTCCCGCTGTCCTATGATTTTTCCAATAAGTACGACGACGACAAGATTTCCCGCATCGCGCCGCTCTGCACTCTCGCCTCGCTGTCGGCGCGGGAGGACGGGCTCGAATACGCCCGCGCCCTGATGCAAAGCGTGCTTGCGAGAGGCGCGCAATGGTGCCTCGTTACTCGCGGTTCGCAGGGGGCGATCCTCGGTCATGGGGAAGAGATCTTCGAGGTGCCGGCGGCGAAGGCGGGTCTGGTCGATACGCTGGGTGCCGGCGACACCTTCATTGCGCGCACCCTGTTCGGGCTCATGAATGGGGAGGCGCCGGACGCGCTTCTGTCTGCGGCGGCCGTGGAGGCTGCAGCGACCTGCAGCTATTTTGGTGCCGTTGGTCACGGTGTTCCGACGCAGCTGAGCGTCGATATTTCTGCCATCCGGGCAGCCTATCCCGGGCTCTAGGACGGCTTGGGATCAGGCGGCTGGCGGCGCAGCGACAGAGCCGCGGGGCGCGAATTCCGGCTGCAGAGCCAGGCGTTGCGGCTCGCTTTCGTCGCCGCCGATCCGGGACAGCATCAGCCGTCCCGCGGTCTCGCCCATTTCGATGAGCGGCTGGACGACGGCTGCGATGCCCGGCCGGATGAAGCTCATCCAGTCCAGATCGTCGAAGCAGATCAGCGAGAGATCGCGAGGGATCTGCAGGTCGAGCGAGGTGATCACATCCATCGCGGCGGCCGACATGAGCCCGTCGGCGGTGAAGAGGGCAGTCGGCCGATCCTGGCGCCCTAGAAGCCGCCGGGTTTCCTTGCGGGCGCCATCCACCGAGTAAAGGCCGACGCGGCCGACCAGATCCAGATCGACCGGCAGGCCCGACGCCCGCATGGCTTCGAGATAGCCGTAAAAGCGCTGCCAGCTGGGAAAGAGCGTGGATGCATCAATGCTTCCGCCCGCCGCGGCGCTCAGAAAGTCCTGGACGTTGCCGCCCTCCCAACGCTCGAGTTCGGCGACAAGACCGATGCGCCGATGGCCGGCCTCGATCAGGCGCATGACGCAGTCCCGCGAGGCGGCCTGGTTGTCGATGCAGACGGCATCGGCCTTAAGATCCCTGACGACGCGGTCGATCAGAACGACGGGGCAGCCGTCGCGGACCGCTGCATGCAGATGCGACGCCTGGACCAGGTCCGAGGGTGCGACGATCAGGCCGTCCACCTGTTTTTCCCGCAGCAGCTGGACCGCCTCGATCTCCCGGTCGATCTGCTCGTCGCTATTGGTCAGCAGGATACCGAAGCCCGCCATGCGGGTGACGTCTGACACACCCCTCAGGATGCTGGCATAGAAGGGGCTCTGGATATCTCCGGCGACCACGCCGATGGTCTTGGTCTTGCCGGTGATCAGGCCGCGGGCCAGGAGATTGGGACGGTAGCCGAGATCCTCGGCGGCCTGCCTGACCCGCTCCTTGATCTCCTGGCGCGAATAGCCGTAGCCGCCCAGCACCCGGCCAGCCGTCGCCGTGCTGACGCCGGCGCGTTTTGCCACTTCGGCTATCGTGACCTTTTCCGGCCGCCTGTCGCTCATGCCTTGTTCATTCTTCCTTGCGGCCAGCCTTCCGGAGGCTGCAACACCCCTGCCGGGAATTTCTCACTTGACGAAAAAGAAAAAGCAATGCCTATAATATGAGAACGTTCGCACAAATTCTCTTGGGATGCAATTGGGTGGGCTTCGCGGGCGCCGGACGACACGATAAAAAGGGGAAGGATTATCGAATTGGCTTACCGACTGGGCATGACCTTTATCCGGGTTGCAGGATTTGCAGCGACCCTTCTGGCATCCTCGTTTTCCGCTCACGCGGCCGAGGTCAACAAGACACTGCACGATGCACTTCCAGCCAACTATCAGTCCGGCGGCGTCAAGGTTGCGGCTTTCAATGACTGGCCACCGGACGAATTCGTGGAAAACGGCGAGCTGAAGGGCTGGAGCATCGATATGGCGAAGGCGATGTCCGAGCGGCTCGGCGTTCCCTTCAAGTTCGAGGCGACCAGCTTCGACGTGATCATTCCGGGCCTTGCCAGCAAACGCTTCGATGCCGGCTTCTCCTCCTTCGGCGTCACGCCAGAGCGGCTCGAGGTGCTGGACTTCATCCCGCAGCGCAAGGAAGGCACCGGCTACGCCTTCCTCAAGGGCAAGGGCTTGAAGCTGGCGGCGGAAAAGGATCTTTGCGGTCATAGCGTCGCGCTGATTACCGGCGCCTGGGACTTCCAGTACCTGACCAAGGTCAGCAAGGAGACCTGCGTCGATGCCGGCGCAAAGCCGATCGACCTGCAGCAGTTCACCACGCAAAACGCTGCCGAACTGGCCGTGTCTTCGGGTCGCGTCGAAATCGCCGCAGCAGGCTCTGCCAAGCTTGCCTATCTTGCCAAGCAAACCGGCAAGTTCGAGCTCGCAGGTTTCATCAGCAATGCCGTGTTCAACGGTATCGGCGTGCGCAAGGGCGATGCCCTCGGCCCGGCGCTGAAGGACGTCCTGCAGGCCATGATCGACGATGGCTCCTACAAGGCGCTTATGGCAAAATGGGGTGTGGACGGTGCCGGGATGCTCGACAAGGCTGTCCTGATCACCAAGGCCAATCCGGCCCCCTGATCCGTCAAAGGCTCGGAATGCCACCTTCCGAGCCTTCTTCCCCACGAAAGAGCAAGCATGGCTGACATCCCTATCAAATCGCCAGCCCGGCAGCCGGATATCCATTCGATAAAGCCCGTCGATGTGTTTCATCCGTCCTGGTGGATCGGCGGTGCCCTGGTGCTCGGGCTGGCGGTGCTCTTCATCCGGCTGCTCGTCACCAACGAAAATCTGCAGTGGAGCGTGGTCTGGCAGTATCTGTTCAGCCCGGAAATCCTTGCGGGGCTTGGACGCACGCTGATGCTGACGTTCCTGTCGATGATCCTGGGGCTGATCATTGGCACCGTCATCGCGGTCATGCGCCTGTCGCGAAACCCGGTCTTCCAGGCGACGAGCTGGGCCTGGATCTGGTTCTTCCGCGGCGTGCCGCCGCTGGTGCAGCTGGTGTTCTGGTATAATCTCGGCCTGCTGATCCCGGAGGTATCGATCGCCATCCCATTCGGGCCGACCCTCTGGTCCGCCTCGACCAATTCGCTGATCACGCCGCTGAGCGCTGCATTGCTGGGCCTCGCCTTTACGGAAAGCGCCTATGCTGCCGAGATGATCCGGGCCGGCATCCAGGCGATCAACCTTGGCCAGACGGAAGCCGCGGCCACGCTCGGCATGACGCAGGCGCAGACGCTGCGGCGAATCGTGCTGCCGCAGGCGCTTCGGATCATCGTGCCGCCGATCGGTAACGACACGATCTCGATGCTCAAGTTTACCTCGCTCGTAAGCGTGCTGGCGCTTCCCGACCTCCTTTACTCGGCCCAGATGATCTATTCGCGCACCTACCAGACCATCCCGCTGCTGATCGTGGCAACCATTTGGTATCTGGTCCTGTCGACCATCCTGACCCTTGCCGAGCACTACATCGAGCACCGCCTCAAGGATGGTCCGCCGCTCGAGCTGCAGCTCATCTTGAAATCGCTGTTCAAGAGTAAGTTCTGGGGCCTCCGGCGCGGGGAGGCGATGCTATGATGCCGCTTCTCAACGTCGAGCGCCTGTCGAAGGATTTCGGTACGCACCAGGTCCTCAAGTCGATCGACCTCACGGTTGCCGCCGGTGACGTGACCTGCATCGTCGGGCCTTCGGGTTCGGGCAAGAGTACGCTGCTGCGCTGCCTGAATTACCTGGAGGTGCCGACCTCCGGCGCCGTCTATCTCGAAGGCGAACCGGTTGGCCTTCGCTTCAAGGGCGACAAGCTCTACCGCATGTCCTTCAACGAGCTCTCCGTGCAGCGCCAGAAGATGGGCATGGTGTTCCAGGGCTTTCATCTGTTTCCGCACAAGACCGCGCTCGAGAACATCATCGAGGCGCCGATGATCGTCAAGCGCAAGGGCCGGGCGCAGGCAACCGAGGAGGCGCATGCGCTTCTCGACAAGGTCGGTCTGGCCGACCGCGCCGACTACTACCCGCGACAGCTGTCCGGCGGGCAGCAGCAGCGCGTCGCGATCGCCCGGTCGCTTGCCATGCAGCCGACGCTCATGCTGTTCGACGAGCCGACCTCGGCGCTCGATCCGGAACTGGTGGGCGAAGTGCTGGCCGTGATGCGCCAGCTCGCCGAAGAGGGGATGACGATGGTGGTCGTCACGCACGAGATGTCGTTCGCGCGGGACGTGGCAGATCACCTGGTGTTCATGGACGGCGGCATCATCGTCGAAGCGGGGCACCCGAAGGATGTTCTCAGCAATCCACAACACAGCCGCACGCGCTCCTTCCTCGCCCGCGTCCTCTAGGAGTTTCCATGCGTCATTTCGATGCCGACCAGGTTCACCAGCTCCTCGATTATCCGCGTCTCGTGGAGGCTCTGAGGCAGGCCCATCGTGACGGCGCGATGCCGCAGATGCATGTCAACGTGCTGAGCGACAGTCAGCGCGAGGAAAACAAGTTCGTGTCGCTGCTCTCCTGGGCTTCGGGAGAGGTGATTGCCGTGAAGATGGTCGGTGTGTTTCCCGGCAATACGGGTCTTTCGCCGCCGCAGCCTTCGGTGCAGGGCCTTGTAGCGCTGTTCGATGGCCAAACCGGCGGGCCGCTTGCCACCTGCGATGGCGCCTCGCTGACGTTCCGCAAGACGGCGGCGGATTCGGCGCTGGGTGCCGATCTCCTGGCGCGGCCGGATGCCGAAGTCCTGCTAGTGGTGGGAGCCGGCGGTCTGGCGCCGCATGTCGTCGAGGCTCATACGAGCGTGCGGCCATCGATCCGCAAGATCATGCTCTGGAACCGGAATATTGAGAAAGCACAGCAGTTGGCAGATCGACTGCGGGCTGCGGGGCAACCGGTGACAGTCGTTTCTTCTCTGGACGATGCGGTCACCGAAGCCGACATCATCTCCTGCGTCACGATGGCGACAGAGCCACTGGTGCGCGGCGTGCTTCTGAAACCGGGCGCCCATGTGGATCTGATCGGGGCCTATACGCACGACATGCGGGAGGCCGACGACGACGTCCTGCGGCGGGCCGGTTGCCTCTTCGTGGACACGCGGAACAATGCCAAGGGGTCGGGCGACGTGGCGGGGCCGCTCGCTGCCGGCGTGATCGGCGAACAGGACATCGTCGCCGACCTTTTCGATCTCTGCAAGGGTCGGCATTCCGGACGGACAAGCGCAGGCGAGATCACCGTCTACAAGAATGTCGGCGGCGGCCACCTCGACATGTTCGCAATGAGGCACCTGGTCGCCCGGGCTGATGCTGTGGACTGAAGAGCCATCGTTTGCCAATCCACGTAGGCACGAATTAGTACTCGATGCCGTCAATTTCGCGTGGTTGGTGAAGAGAAACAGATCGCGCCGCTTGCCGATCCCGCGATCGGGCTCTCATGGCAGCCGCGATCGGCGGAAGGCAGGCAATTCTGTCACGCCCCGCCTTCCGCGGTCGTATCAGCAACCTGTCGCTTCGCATTTCTTGACCATGTTGATTGCAGAGCGGGTGGCTCAATTCGTCATCGCTGACCGGGGGGAGACGCATCGAAAGCCATAACGTTCAGGCCTGCAGCAATTCGGTTTCCCGCTTGTTCATGTATTCGCTGAAGGGCAGCCAAAAATACGGGCCAAGTGTTGCGAAGGTGCGCATGGGAATCGGCTCGGGCTTGGTGATCGGCACGACAAAATCATCCGCAGTGATCTTTCCGGTCAGGAAATTTCCCAGCTCGCGACCGAAGGCTGTGGTCAGCGCGACGCCACGCCCGTTACAGGCGATCGGCGCCCACAGCCCCGGCTCCAGATCGAACAGCCGCGGCAGGCGCTGCCGTATCTGAAGGCGATATCGCCGGCTGGTATCACGATCTCGAGCGGCTGGATCAGCCGGAGGAGGGCATTAACTTTTACAACTACGGGCTTATTCCGCAACGGAGACTCGATTGGGTTCGACAAGCCATTCCTGGATTGCGAACGTAACTGCGAGGTTTCTATCGAACAGAGTTACTTAAGCATGATGCTCGTTGTGAGCCCGCAAGAACCATGTCGGCTTCGACTGGGGGAGTACTTGTTTCCCCACTGAAGGCTGGCTTGCGAATGCCAGGATCAACAAGGTAGCAGTTTCCGGAAAGTCGATCTCATCACAGCCGGCCACCCTTTTTGCGTTTCGCGCCGCGATCTTGTCACCTCACGTTGTAGTAGTTTGTATTTAGATTGGAGGCGACGGTCGTCGACTACGAAGACCGTCAAACACCTATTGTTGCTCACGAATGCGTACAGGAACAACGTGTTGGCAGGATGAAGGAAGCCAACTGTATCGCCGGTGAATGGGTCGGCGCCGACAATAGCAGGACTTACGCGGTGGAAAATCCTGGGACCGAGGCCCCGGATCGGCGATGTTCCATGGGTCGGCGAGGTTGAAACCCGCAGAGCCATCGACTCAGCGCAGTCCGCGTTCGTCAGCTGCACAACCGTTTGACAAAGCATAACATGACTTGGCCATCACCCCATCTAGGGAGGGGGTTACCTTCTGCCTGAGGCGCGCTCCCGGGCACGCAGCCAAGGGGCGACTACCGCGGCAGCGGTCGCAATAGCGGCGAGGGCGCAAAGCACGCCCTTCGAAATTGGCTCCATCGTCCCTTCGATCAGCATAGCGTGAACTGCACCACCGAACACCACGACACTGGCAAGGCTCGTGTGTGCAAGGCGCCATGTCCGTGGCGATAACTGGCGGCGGACGGCAGCAAGCAGCGCGGCGGCAAAGAGCGCCCACATGGCAGCGACTCCCCAAACAGAGAAAGGGGTAGGGGAGAGCAACAGAAGCGCGTCTTCGATATCTGGCGGGCTGGTGAACCAGAGGCCGGCAACGTGAACGATGACTAAAACAACAAGTGCTATTCCGACCAGCCTGTGGGCGCGACGACTGCGCAAAACATGCAGGCCAGGCAGCCAACCGGCGGCAAGCAGTGGCTGCACAAGCAGCATACAGAGGGCGATGACGCCCGCAAAGCCTGCAGAGATGTAGATCGGATCGCGCCACGCCAGGTATTCGCTTGATGCGGCAAACCCCAAAGGAATGCCAAGCGTTAGAAACAACCCGGTCCAGATGAAGAATGCGCGGGTCCTACGCGGCATTGAGCCCAAAGTCAGGCCCGCTGCAGCACAAAATGCGCCTCTAGACTTGTATCTCTTGCGCTTGAGAGCAACGGACGGAGGAAGACGGTCTCGAATTCCTTGCTATCGTAGGCGAGGTGCGCGTGAGCTTGTCCGAGCGCCGGAATGATTTGCGGCATTTCGAGGCGGAAAACCCCATTGGCGTCGGTCAGCGTTGCGCCGTGGCTGCGCGGATCGCTTTCGCTACCTTCTTTGGTATGCGCCCACATCTGGATCCGCTGCCCTGCCAGCGGTGCGCCATCGCCCACGCGTCGCACCGTACCCGAAATGACAAAGCCGCCGCCGCCGATACGCTCGACGATCTGAGCGCCGGGAATATAATTATTGGCGCCGCCACGCATGGTTGGTGTTGCGGCAAGCCCGGCTGCTGCTGCTGCAGGCAATTCGAAACCCGCAAAACCAGCTGTTACAAGTGCGCCGCCTCCAAGAAGCAAGGCGCGGCGCTCGAAACCGATTTCAGACATACCGATAGCCCTTGAACTCGCATTGCGGTGACCAAAGATTAGCACCTTCGCCGGCTTCAACCAATCAGGAGATCGAACACTCTGGGCCACGGTTTCGTGATGAGATTTCGCTCAGGCATCGACGTTGGCATCTTCGTCATATCGGTTGCAGCTTCAGGATTGAAGCTAGTACTTGGAGGTCTAGATCCGTGTTCAGTCGACAGATCTTACGCGTTCCAACTGTTACTACGACTAAATCGGGCGAGCCTTCCGTTCGATGTTGCCGGACGTTATGTCGACTGACGCAAGGGGAGTACGGCGTGCACGGCCGTAACCCCGATGACGACGACCGCGCCGAGGATAATGCCCAGCAAAGCCTGCAGCGAGGATGTCGTAAGCCACCCCACCACCGAGGGAGCGACACCGACCACACTCGTCACGAAATGGGATGCCCCTTCAATAACATGCTCGGGTGTGGAGAGCCCAAGCCCATCCAGCCCGTGTACGACGATACTGCCGCCGACCCAAAGCATAGCCGCAGTCCCCACGGCTGCTAGGATCTGCAGAAACACCGGGACGCCCTTGACCAGACCGCGGCCGATCACCCGGGCAAGACCAGAACCGGCCTTTGCCATATGCAACCCGATATCATCAGCCTTTACGATGAAGGCCACGACGCCATAAACGGCGACCGTTATCAGCACTCCGACGGCAGCGAGCACCATGGCCTGGGTGTAGATGCTGGAATCCGCGACATCGGCGAGCGTCAGTGCCATGATTTCGGCAGACAGGATAAAGTCCGTGCGGATAGCTCCAGCGACTTTCTGTTCTTCGAGCTCGACCGGATCGACCGATGTCGCAGCGTCTCCCAAATTATGCGCGTGAGGTGCCAGCAGACCGTAGATTTTCTCCGCCCCTTCGTAACACAAGTACAGGCCACCGATCATCAAAAGTGGGGTGATCAGCCAGTCGGCGAAGTAGCCGAGCAGGAGGCAGATGGGCAGGAGGAAGACTAGCTTGTTGCGCAGCGAGCCCAATGCGATGCGCAGGATGATCGGCAGTTCCCGAGCCGGCGAGAGCCCAACGACGTAGGTAGGGGTCACGGCCGTGTCGTCGATGACAACGCCCGCCGCCTTGACGCTCGCCTTCGCCGTCTGGGCCGCGACATCGTCCAGAGACGTAGCAGCCAGCTTCGCTATTGCAGCGATATCGTCGAGTAGTGCTATCAGGCCTGTCGCCAACTGAATGCTCCGGTGATTTTCAATTTGACACTCACAACAGGTCTACAGCACGTCAAGTTCCGTCATCTCGTTCCAGGAGCTCCTTTGAAACGTGGTGCCCGCTTTAGCTTGCATTTTCCAAGTCGGGGACCAAAGTTTTTGGGGATCGTCGATGGCCTGGAACACGGCCTTGGCGATCCCCTTGGATGAACCTTCGTGAGCGCGTTGCCGACTGCAGACATATCGCCGATTTCATTGATGATTGGTCACGCGGGGGTATTGAGCGACGGGGCTAAAGGATTGTTTGGTTGTATAATTGCTTCGAGAAAACAGGACATATGCTGACCCTCTATCCGCATCCCTTCAAGGCGCCGGAAGGGTTCGACATTGGTAAGCGGAAATAGTTTCCGCTTGGAACGCGCGCCAGGGGTTCAAATCTCATCAAGAGCTCCATACACAGATTGCCGTCGAGTCATCCTCGGTATGCGAGGCGGCTTGTCTCAGAGTATGCCTACCCACTGATCGGCTTCGAGGGCGACGTTTGACGTTTTCTCACCATTGCGCAGCAGCACGGTCTGGGCAGCGACCGATTTCAGCCTTGCCGAGATCACGGTCCCGTCCGCCCACTCCATGTCGATCTCAATCCCGCCGCGCAGGCGAAGGCCTGAGACCTTGCCCGTCGACAGGGCCTTGGGCAGCGCCGGAAGAAGTCGGACCTCGCCGGGTCGGCTGTGGGCGAGCATTTCGCAGATCCCCGCTGCCGCGCCGAAGTTGCCGTCGATCTGGAACGGTGGGTGCGCGTCGAAGAGGTTGGCATAGGTGCGCGCGGGTGAGAGCTGGCTTTTGAGGATGGACCAGGCGCGTTCCGCGTCGCCTAGGCGGGCCCACAGGCAGATCCGCCAGCCGATCCCCCAGCCCGTTGCATTGTCGCCACGAATATCGAGCGATCGCTTTGCGGCGGCAGCCAGTTCGGGCGTGTCTATGGTATCGATCGCCAGCCCCGGATAAACGGCATAAAGATGCGAGACATGGCGATGATCCATCTCGGAGACATCCATGTCCCAATCTTCGAGCCATTCCTGCAGGTGTCCGGCATGGCCGATGCGGTCGGGAAGCAGGCGTGCGCGTGCCTCCCTTATCCTTTCGAGAAATGCCGGATCAGTTTCGACCTCAGCTTCCAGGATCGCATCGAAAAGATCGCGCCCAAGCTGATTGTCCATGGCAGCACCGACAGACAGGCTGACTCCGGCGGGATGGATGTTCTCCGGAGAGTTGGTCGGTACCGTGACGAGTGCATCCGTGCCGGGCAATGGGATGAGGAAATCCAGAAGGAAGTCCGCGGCGCCGCGCAGGATCGGATAGACGCGATCGACCAGATGCTTCGGTTTTCCCTGATAAACACAATGATCCCACAGCTGGCAGGACAGCCAGACGCCGCCCATCGGCCATAGTCCCGGATCAGCGGCGTCCATGGGGCCCGCGGCGCGCCACAGATCTGTGTTGTGATGAAGCACCCAGCCGCGGGCGCCGTAGTGCTCGCGGGCAATCTCGGCACCTGTTTCCGTCAGGTCTTCCAGCATTGCGATCAACGGTTCGAAGCACTCACTCAAGTTGGTCGGATCGGGCAGCCAGTAGTTCATCTCCGTGTTGATGTTGACTGTGTATTTCGAGTTCCAGGGCGGGCGAAACTCGGCATTCCAGATCCCTTGCAGATTGGCGGGTTGCGTGCCTGGGCGCGACGCGCTGATCATCAGATAGCGTCCGAACTGGACATAGAGGGCCGCCAGTGCCGGATCGGCTTCCTTGTCGGGCGCGGCCACCCGCTTGTCGGTCGGCAAGTCCGTCCGTCCGGGCCCGAACTCGATCGAAAAGCGATTGTAGAGGCGCTGGTAGTCCGCCACGTGATCAGCGCGAATGGCATCCCAGCCCTTCACGGTTGCCGCTTCGATCCGTTCGCTCGTAGCGTTATCGGGATTGCCCGAGATGTCGTCGAAGCGTTTGAAGCTTGTGCCGACGTCGATCCACAGGGTGACGCCGCGCACGCCGGTAAGCCTCAACCCACCGTCGTAAGCCTCCATGCTGCCGCCATCCGGCAGGACTTTCACCCGTACCACCCAATCGAGGCCCGCGGGAACGCCGAACTCGCCGCGGTTTCGACCATGGCAGGTGATCTCGCCGCGTTCCGCGTTGATCAACGGCGTGACCGTCTGTTCTATGTCGAAGCTGATATCCGTATTGAAGGGCTCTCCGCCCTCAGTCCACATGCGCGTACCGATGACGTTGTCTGGCGCCGAGGCAAAGGTTTCGCGCCGGTAGCGGATGCCTTGGTGATGGTAGTCGACGGAGGCGATTGCCGTTTCCAGGTCCAGCCAGCGCTTGAACGTGTCCCGGTCAGGACGATGACGCGTTTCAAGGAACACCCAGCCCGCCGGCTGGTAGGTCATCTGCATCCGTGGACGGGACATCATGCGCGCGTCGGCCAGGCGCTCGGCCTCCGCATATCGGCCGGCAAACATCAGTTCACGCAGTTCGGGCAAGTGCTGGTGCGCACCATTGTTGGCCGCGCTGTAGGGCGATCCGGTCCAGAGCGTGTCTTCGTTGAGCTGGATCTTCTCCTTGCGGCTGCTGCCGAAGACCATCGCACCGAGACGGCCATTGCCCACCGGCAGGGCCCTAGTCCAGTCTACCCAAGCCTCGCGGGCGTACCAAAGTATGTTCGACATTTCAGGCTTTCTTGTCATGAATTGTGTGTGGCGGAACGGATGCGCGTACCGGATGCATCAAAGAGCATCACGTCCCGATCGTTGAAGGTGACGTCGATTGTCTCGCCGGGGCGGATGTCAACACGTTCGCGCGCCTCGACCGCCACCGGCGCCTCGTCCGCAAGCCGGCCGTAGAGGTAGCGCGTGCCGCCAAGGTACTCGACCATGTCGATGGTGACCGGCAGGCTATGCGTCCGGCCATCCTGCGGCACCATGTGTTCCGGGCGAATGCCGACGCTGACCGGGCCTGCGAGCGCCGGAGGGCAGGGGAGTTCCACGCCCGAGACCAACCGAAGCTTGCCGCCCTCGGCCTGCGCCGGGAGGAAGTTCATCCGGGGGCTGCCGATGAAGCCCGCGACGAAGCTGTTATTGGGGTCGCCGTAAAGCTGTTCCGGCGTGCCCGTCTGCTCGATCTTGCCGTCGCGCATCACAACGATCTTGTCCGCAAGGGTCATCGCCTCGGTCTGGTCGTGAGTAACGTAGAGCATCGTCGCCTTGATCTGCTGATGAAGCCGCGCAAGCTCCACGCGCATCGATACCCGCAACTCGGCGTCGAGGTTCGACAGGGGTTCGTCGAACAGAAAGACCTGCGGGTTGCGGACGATGGCGCGGCCGATGGCGACCCTCTGTCTTTGCCCACCGGACAGGTTGGCGGGCTTCCGCTCGAGCAGATGGGTGATCTGCAAAACATCCGCCGCCTGCCGGACCCGAGCCTCGACCTCGGCCTTGTCGTTCCCGGCGATCTTCAGGGCAAAGCCGATGTTGCGGGCGACGGTCATGTGTGGGTAGAGCGCATAATTCTGGAAGACCATCGCGACGCCACGTGCGACAGGATCGAGATCGTTGGCCTTCTGCCCGGCGATCTCCAGGGTTCCGTCCGACACGGTCTCGAGACCGGCGACCATGCGCAGCAGGGTCGACTTGCCGCAACCGGAAGGGCCGACAAGAACTGTGAAGCTGCCATCTTCGACCACCAGATCGAGGTCACGGATAACTTCGACGCTGCCATAGCGCTTGCTGACGCCTTTGAGTTCAACTTGAGCCATTGGTATTCTCCACGATGAAGCAGACGAGCATCATTCCTTGCCGCCGCTGGATACGCGGTTGCCGGCAGCGAACTGCTTCTGGAACAGAAGAAAGATTGCGAGCGGGATCAATGCCGTAACGATGGCAGCCACGGCCTGTTGGTCGAGGTTGGGATCGTATGTTCCGGCAATTCGGGCGAGCAGCACGGTGAGGGAGATATCGCTCCGCAGGAACAGCATCGGCAGCAGCAGCGTGTTCCAGCACCAGAGGAATTGTAGGATTCCGCATGCAGCGATAGGGGAGATCAGGTTCGGAAGAACGACCTGCGTAAAGGTTCGGATCGGGCCGCAGCCGTCGATCCGTGCCGCCTCGATCAATTCCTTGGGAAAATCCTCAAGGAAGGATTTGATCAGGAAGACAGCCCAGGCATAGCTCAGTCCCACGAACGGAATCACCACCGCCGCCATGTTGTCGAGCAGGCCCACTTCGCGCCAGAGCTGGAACAGCGGGATGATCACCACCTGCTGCGGCAGCACGAAAGCGTTGATGATGATGATCAGCCAGAGGCGCCGCATCGGAAAGCGCAGGTAATGGAAGACGTAGGCGGCGGCCGGTGCCGTCACCATCGTTAGCGCGGTTGCCGCGAGCGTGATCTTGATCGATACCCATAGGCTTCCTGCCAGAGGATAGGTTTGCCAGACGGTGTACCAGGCCTGCAACGAAAACTCATTTTCGCCGAAGTGCCACCATCCGCGCGCGATGGAATCGGTCGTCTGCAGCGAGGTGGCAACGATCCCGATGATGGGAATGATCCACAAGCAACCAACGATGCCGACTACGAAGATGATCCAGATGGGTGCGCGACCGACCATTACTTTGCTCCTCTCGTTCGCTGCGCAATGGCAGGGGTTGAGACAAGCAGCACGCCGATCAACAGGATGATGGTCGCGGCGGCGCCGTAGCCCAGATTGAACTGCGTCATCGACTCCCGATACATGAAGAAGCCGACCGTCTCGGTCGCCCGCGCCGGGCCGCCGGCCGTCAGCACGAAGACGATGTCGAAGGCGCGCAAGGAACTCAGCAGCGTCAGGAATACCGCCACCCGCGCACCCGGCAGGGATAGGGGCACCATGATGTGCCACATCATGGTCAGCGGCTTGGCGCCATCCATGTAGGCCGCTTCAAGGATGGAGCGGGGAATCGCCTGCACCGAGGCAAAGCTCAGGAGAAGGGGCAGGCCGACGGCACTCCAGGAGGCCGTGACAATCAGCGCAATCAGTGCGGAGTTCGCGCCGCCAAGCCAGGGCTGGGCAAACTCGCCCAGTCCAATCGCGGTAAGGATGCCATTGAGAAGTCCGGCATCGCCCGGACGGAAGATGCCGATCCAGATATAGCCTGCGACGGCTTCCGAAATCCCGAAGGTCGCAAAGATCATCAACCGGAAGATCGAAGTCTGCCGCGGCGCAAACGCGCAAAGCAGCGCGATGAACCAGCCGATGCTGACGGACACAATCGTCACGCCAAGGGTAAAGATCAGCGTCGTCCACAGCGTCCCGAGAAATACGGGATCGCTGAACAGCCGCGCGTAGTTGCCGAGGCCGACGAAACTGGGCCGGCCAAGCCCTCGGATTTCCCAGAAACTGATGCGGACCGTTTCAATGACGGGATAGATGACCGAGATGCTGAACAACAGGATGACAGGCGTCAACAGCAGGAAGGCCGTCGTCCACTCCGGCAGGGCAAGCCCGCGCCGTGGCCGATTGGGGCTCCCGGTGCCGGTGGGCGTAAACGGCACACCGGATTCCCTGGCGTGTGGCTTGGCGCTTGCCATCAGTAGGCCCGACCTGCCGCAGCCTCGATCCGCTCCAGTGTCGGCTTGATGTTTGCATCCGTCGGGTTGCCGATGAATTGCTGCAGAGCTAGGCGATATTCATCGACCAGACTGCCGGGTAGCATGTCGCCGAGCACGAAGCGCACGTCACCTTCGTTGACGAAGCGGACGGATGCTGCCGCGACCGGATCGTAGATCGATGCGTCGACATTGGCACTCGGTGTGGTGAACCCGGCCTTGGCGATGGTGTTGGCGCCATCGGCACTCAGGATGTAGTCGAGAAACAGGTCCGCACCCTCGGGGTTCTCGCCAATTCCGGTCGCCAGCATTTCCTTCGCATCGATGATCGACGCATTGTCAAAGCCGCGCCCAAGGGCCGGGAACTTGCCGAGCGCGAAGTCGGTGCCGGGTTTCAAGTGGTACTGGGAAATGGCGCGCGCGTTGATCCACATGCCGATCTGCAGAAAGTTCGCCTTGCGTTCCACGAATATCCGGTCGGCCGCATCGTCCCAATGGGTGGCATACATCAGCCGGCTGTCACCGCAGCATTTCGCGTCAAACAGCCGCGCGTACTGACGCAGGGCTTCGACGACCTTGGGGTCTGTCCAGGCGATCTTGTGCGCACCGAGATCGGTCACCAGGGACGGCCCGCCGGTGCGCATCAGCAAGGTCTCAAACCATTCCGCATGCGCATAGACCTTGGCCGGCATGGCGATAGGCTCGGCAAAGCCCGCCTTGCGCAGTGGGTCGAAAGTGGCGAGGAAATCATCGTATGACGTCGGAAATGCCTGCAGCCCGATCTTCGTCAGGTCGGCTGGCACATGCCAGATACCGCTGCGGTAACCGAAGATGTAGGGGATGCCGTAGACAGATCCTTCGGTGGTGCTGATGTCGCGCCAGGTCTTCGCGAGAGACTTGTCCCAGCCCTTTTCCGTCCATACCGGCGTCACGTCGCGCAGAATGTCGGCTTCGGCCAGTTCCTGGCGGAAAGCCGGCCATGTGTTCGTCAACAGATCAGGTTTTTCGCCGCCCAGGAGGGCCGTCCGCATGCCGCCACGGGCATCACCCTGTGACGTCACGACATTGATCTTGATCTTGAGATTCGGATGTTTGGCTTCGAAGCCTATCACAAGGCTGTCGAGGACCTTGCGGTCGGGGCCGCCAAGCCAGGTCAGCAGCGTGATCTCCTTGGTGGACTGCGCGAAGGCTGTTGTTCCCAGAAGCATCATTCCAAGACCAAGGGCTGCGACAGACGAAATCCTAGAGCTGCACATATTTGGTTCCTCCTCCAAATGTGCCTCGACCGCCTCCCACACAGAACGAGTGTCACGATCGAAACGTTACGATAGTCAGAAAACCATCGGATCATGATCAATGTCAAGACCCTGGGAACGGATTGACCCGCAGGAGGTGAGTTCACGCGCTCAAATTTCAGTAATTGATTTCTCGGCAATCATCGATCAATGATCCTGTTAGTGCGGTGATCGAAACAATTCGAGAGGGACCATGGCGACCATCAAGGATGTTGCGCAAAGCGCAGGGGTTTCGATTTCCACAGTCTCTCTGACCTTCGCGAACCCCGAGCGTGTCAGTCCGGATACCGCCCAGCGCATCTGGAAGGCGGCCGATCTGCTTGGCTACCGGCCCAATCCCTTGGCGCAAAGTCTGAAGCGGGGACGCTCGCGGATGATTGGTGTGCTGGTCGGTGATATCTCCAGCCCCTTCTTCGGCAGGCTGCTCAAATCCGTCGAGAAGCGTGCCCTTGAGCGCGGGTACTTGATGATCGTTGCCGATACAGATGGCGATCCGGCACGCGAACTGGAATTGCTCGACCAATTCACCGCCCAGCGGATTGCCGGCCTGATGATTTCACCGCACGGGAGTAGTGCGGCCTATGGCCGTCGCTTGGCCGGTTTCAAGACGCCGATCGTGATGGTCGACCATCGGTTTCGCGGCGCAGACCTTGACTATGTCGCCTCGGATACAAGAATGGCGGCTCGGATGCTCACAGACCACCTGATCAACCTCGGCCATAGGCGCATTGCCCAGATCACCGGTCCTGTTCAGCTCTACACTGCAGCCGAGCGTGTCGAAGGCTATCGTGAGGCCATGCAGGCGGCGGGACTGCAGGTGGATGAAGGCCTGCTGGTGGATGGTCGCTATCGGGATACCGAGAGCTATGCGCAGACGATGCGCCTGATGACCCGCCGGGACAAGCCGACGGCGATCCTAGCTGCCAGCAACATGATGGCGCTGGGTGCGCTTCAGGCGATCCAGGAGCTGGGCTATTCCTGCCCGCAGGACGTATCATTGGCGACCATCGACGATATTCCGTGGAGTGCCGTGATCCAGCCAAAGCTGACCATGGTTCTGCAGGACATCGAGCAGATCGCGCAGATCTCGGCCGACTATCTTCTGGATCGGGTCGAGGCGACCTCTCCCATTCCCATCGCCCCACGGGAAAGTGTTCTTGTCCCACGGCTGTCGATCGGAAATTCCACCGCACCACCAACTCTAAAGACAGATTTGGATCATCTTCACGTGAGTCTGAGTTCTTAATGAAGTTCGTAGCCGACAATGCCATTCTGGACCGCATGCAGAAGGTGCGCTCGGTCTGCGAGATCCAGATGTTTCTGGCCGCCGCCCAACTCGTCAGCATTGCCACGCAGGCGGCCTACCATGTGACGAAGCCCGGCGTGACCGACCAGGAGATCTATGCCACCTGTCGTGGAGTCGGCGCGCTCGAGCATTACGGTATCGGACAGTTCGACATTGCATGTTGTCGGACGTGGACGCTGATACGATCTGTACGGCCGTCGTAGTTGCTCGAAGGCGCATCCAGCGGCTACCTAATCGTATTGTCAATATGCAACGGCTTTCTGGTGACAACGATTGGAGGTAGGTTAGAGGCGACCGTGGCGACTATGGAGCTGCTTGATAGCGGAATTTATCTGTTTCGATTAATCGTCCCAGCTTGAACACTCTTCGTGCTCTCGGAAGCGAGACGACCGCTTCTGGAATGTTAGCGGCAGCCAACGTCACGAAATCCGCTCTTCCGCCGACCTTGATGCCGTAGTCCTCGATCCGCAGCGCCTTAGCGCTTTCGGAGGTGACGATGTCGAACACCGCCTTCAGGTCCTCGTCGGTGTAGAAGCCCGATCGGTAGCCGATGATTTCCGCCCGGTGCAGCATGTCTCCGTCGCCATAGGGCCACCAGCTATCGCGAATATTGTCGCTGCCGCTGAACACGGTGACGCCTTCGGAGCGCAGCAGAGCGACCGGCGGGAAAACATGGTTGCCCGGCGCATTGGTCATGATCGAAACGCCGCTTCTCGCAATCGTCGCAGCAATTTTTCGCGCCGCGTCAGCGCCGAGGTCGCCAAGTCCGTAGGCATGGCTGACGGCCACATGGCCCTGCATGCCGAGTGCCACCGTGCGGGCACAGATTTCTTCGATGGTGAAAGCACCCATGCTGCCCGCATCGTGCAGATGAATGTCGACATCGACACCATGCTTTTCGGCAAGGCCGAAGACCACATCGAGATGGCCGTTGACGTCGCGGTCGAAGCTGGCCGGATCGAGCCCGCCGACCAGATCGGCACCAAGCCTGATGGCTTCATCGAGCAGCTCCGGCGTGCCGGGGCTTTTGAGGATGCCGCTCTGCGGGAAGGCGACCAGCTGGATATCGATCAGATCCTTGTAGTCTTCACGGACTGCAAGAATGGTTTCGAGCGACTTCAACCCGACCGAGCCATCGACCATGATGTGGCTGCGCATGGCAAGTGTGCCATTGGCAATGCAGAGGTTGAGCTGGTCGCGGGCGCGCTTGTCCATGGGAGCCGCCGCCGCCATGTTTTCCGCTTGGAAGGCGACCCGCTCATGCACGTCGAAACCGTTGGTGCAGGGTCGATGCGGCATCCATTTATCGCCGTAGAAACTCGTGTCGAGATGGATATGGCCTTCGACAAAGCCCGGGACCAGCAACTCGCCGGCGATGTCGACGACATGGCCGGACGCCTGTCCCGAACCGGCGGCCTCGATCGACGTGATGCGACCGTTCTCGACAAGGATGTCGCGCAGAATGCCGTCAGCCAGTTTGGCATTGGTGAAAACCGTGTTGCTTGTGGTCATGGGCTTCCTCGAATGTTTTTTTGTCGTTCGATGCGAGTTCAGGTGGACGGCGCCATGTGGCAGGCAACGACACCGCCGCCGTGGCGATCGCGCGATGGCGGCGCCTCGCGACTGCAGATGTCAGCCGCCAGGGGACAACGCGGGTGAAAGGCGCAGCCCTTGGGCGGATCGAGCGGGCTCGGAGGTTCGCCTCCCATCAGTTCGCGGTCGCGATTGGGCGCGGCAACGTCGGGGATCGTCTGTAGCAGGAGCTGCGTATAGGGATGCTGCGGATCGCCAAACAGGGCTTCCGTGTCAGCCTCCTCGACGATCCGACCGAGATACATCACCGCGATCCGGTCTGCCATGTGGCGTACGACGGCGAGGTTGTGGCTGATGAACAGATAGGTGAGGCCAAGTTCGTCCTGCAGGCTGCGCATCAGGTTGAGGATCTGCGCCTGCACCGAGACGTCGAGCGCTGATGTCGGTTCGTCACAGACCAGGAATTCGGGCTCGCTCGCCAGAGCCCTGGCAATCGAGATGCGTTGCCGCTGGCCGCCGGAGAATTCGTGCGGATAGCGCCGGCTGTCGTCAGGTGAGAGACCGACGATCTTCAGGAGGTCCGCGACGCGTACATCGACCTCTTCTGCCGTGTCGCGCAGGCCGAATTCGCGGATCGGTTCGGCAACGATGTCGCCGACGCGCCAGCGTGGATTGAGGCTGGCATGCGGATCCTGGAAGATCATCTGCGCTTCCATCGGCCTGCCAATCCGGAGGCCCTTGCGAGCCGGCGCAAAAACGATGGCGCCTTCGGTCGGATCGTAGAGACCGGTCACCAGCCGCGCCACGGTCGATTTTCCGCAGCCGGACTCGCCGACCAGCGCCAGGCAGCGGCCCTTCTGGACAGTGAATGTAACGTCCTGCACGGCACGCAGGTAGCGCTTCGGCTTGCGCTCGATCATCCGGTTCAGCCACGGCGACGAGACATCGAAAACCCGCGTCAGCTGATCGACCTCGAGAGCGTTCTCAGAGCTTCTCATGCCACACCTCCGTGATGGATAAAGCAGGCGACGGCGCCCTGTGCCTCGGGCACCAGCACCGGGCGGGCCTTAAGACAGCGCGGGCCGACGGCGGAACAGCGCGGATTGAACGCACAGCCCGGCGGAATGGCATTCAGCCGCGGCATCGACCCATCGATCTGCGTCAGGCGCTCGACACGGGCGCCAAGTGCCGGGATGGATCCCATAAGACCCCGCGTATAAGGATGTTTCGGCCGGGCGAGAACATCCTCGACCGAACCGATCTCGATGATGCGGCCGGCATACATGACCGCGACCCGATCGGCTGTTTCGGCAATGATGCCCATGTCGTGGGTGACGAGCATGACGCCGGCCCCCTGTTCGCGGCACAGCCGGCGCAAAAGCGTGGTAATCTGCGCCTGGATCGAGACGTCGAGCGCTGTCGTCGGCTCGTCGGCGATGATCAGCTGCGGATTGCCGGCAAGGGCCAAAGCAATCACCACCCGCTGGCGCATGCCGCCGGAAAACTGGTGCGGATAGTGATCGATGCGCTCGTCGGCACCGGGAATGCCGACCTGTTTCAGCAGGTGGATGCCATGGGCGCGGGCGTCGGCCCGGCTTCGGTCGGAATGCAGCCGGATCGTCTCGATCAATTGCTGGCCGACGGAAAACAGCGGATTGAGCGAGGTCAGAGGATCCTGGAATATCGCCCCGACCATACGACCGCGCACGCTTTCCATCTGGTCATTGTCGAGATTGTCGGTCCGTTTGCCGCCAATGTGGATTTCGCCGGCGCAGACGCGGCCGGGCGGTTCGAGCAGGCCGAGCACGGCCATGCCGGTCATCGACTTTCCGGCGCCGGACTCACCGACCACGCCAAGAATTTCGCCGCGCGCGATCGTCAGCGACACATCCGAAAGCGCCGTCAGCATGCCCCTGCGGGTTGGAAACTCGACCGAAAGGCCTTTGACTTCAAGTGCGGGAGAGTGGCTGGCGGGGTTCATGACGACGGCTCGCTCTGCAAGGAGGGATAGCTTGGCGGAAAGATCTCCTCCACCGGCGGATGGCCAAAGGTGCGCTCGGGATAGCGCGCCACTAACCGATTGAACTGCGCCTGCGCCTGGTCTCGTGCATGGTTCAGATCCATGCCCGCCACTTGACCGTCGCGCATCGAAAGCCGGCCATCGACGATTGTCGCGCGCGTGACGCGGCTGGTGGCGCCATAGACCAGCGTCTGGATCGGATCGATGCGCGGTGCAACCATCCGGTCGGCCATGTCGAACACGGCGATATCGGCCTTGGCGCCAGGCGCGATACGGCCGAGATCTGCGCGGTTGAGAGCGTCGGCACCGGCAAGTGTCGCGGCGTCGTAGAATTCTGCAGCTGAGCCCGCAGTATTGCTGCCCTCGGCAATCCTGTTGGCCATCAGACCCACGGCCATGTTCAGCACCATGTCGGGCGGCGCCGTATCTGTGCCCATGCCGATGCGGATGCCCTTTGCGCTCAGACCGGAGAACGATTTGAGCGACGATCCGTGACGCGCCGAAACCAGCGGACAATGGGCAACGGTCACGCCGTTTGCGGCATAGCGAGCAAGATCGTCCTCGGTCGCGACGGTTGCATGCGGCGCGATCAGGCGGGTGGAGAGAAGTCCGAGATTGTCGAGCCAGTGCGGAGCGGTCACGCCCTGAAGGCGGCGGAGGGTCTGCAATTCCATCTCGCCCTGCGCCATATGCAGGCGCACCGGCATGTCCATCTCGTCTGCATGCGCAAATGTCTTTCGCAGCAGCGCTTCGGTGCAGGTCTCGACCCTATCCGGTGCGAACATTCCAGAGATCAGGCCGCTGGCTGTGCCGTGCACTCTGCCGGCAAAGGCTGCGGCTTCGGCAAGTTCTGCCAGTCCGCGTTCCTCATCGAACACCGGCTGCATCGCGCCCTGCTCGTCGAGGATCACGCCGCCGGTGCGATAGGCCGGCCCCAGCCACACGCGAAGCCCGAGATCGTCAGCAGCGGATGCGGCGGCCTCGAATTCGGCAACGGTCTCACCCCAGGAGCGATAAAACAGCGAAGCTATCGGCAGTGCCGAGGTGATGCCGTTGAGAAGCAGTTGCGCAAACGCGTAGCGCTTCTGGAACGCCAGCTCTTCGGCCGTGTACATTTCACAGGCGTGCGCTGCATAATCTGCCGGCCAGACGCGGCCTTTTTTCCAGCCCGGCTGGTTGTCCATGGCGAGCACCGTGGTGTCGAGATCGGACAGGGCATCGAGATCGACAAAGCCGGGACCGATCAGCGCTTCGCCCATATCGTAACGGGCGGCCACGTCGCCTTCAAACCGATGCCCAACCCAGATGATGCGGTCGTTCTCGATCACCACCTCACCGTTTTCGATCAGGCGCCGGCCCTGCGGCAGATCGGCAATGACGAAGCGTGCGGCAAGCGCCCAGCGACCGGCGGGACGTTTGCCAAGCGGGAGTGCGGACCAATCTGCCATCGTCATGGCCGAGCTCGCAGGCTTGCGCCGTCAAGCGCGACGATGTTGCCGGCGGTGACGACCAGTTTGCGCGGCTGATGCGTAACGATCGCCTCGCCGACGCTCTCGCCCTCCACCAGCACGACATCGCCGCGCCCGCCGACTTCCAGCGCGTGGGCCGGCCGGTCCATGGCCGCAGCGCCTCCGGTGGAGCACACGTCGAGCGCCATGACGATTTCATCGTCGCGGCGCAGATTGTTCTTCATGCCGAGCAGCATGGCGCGTTCCAGCATGTCGCCGTTGCCGTATGGGCCCCAGGTATCGCGGAACCCGTCGACACCGGCGCCAAAGCGCACGCCGGCCGAATGCAGCCGCTTCAGCGACGGTATTTCCCGGGAAGGCGGCGCGGTCGTCAGGATCGGCACATCCAGCTCGGCGCAGGTATCGATCAGCGCCTGCGAGATGTTCCAGTCGGGGAGGGCGAGGCAGAAGGCATGGCTGACGGCGACCTTGCCCTGCATGCCCATGGCGCGGATACGCTCAAAGATCATTTCCATCGAAAAGGCACCGAGTTCGCCCAGTTCGTGCAGATGAATATCGATGCCCTTGCCGTGTTTCTCGGCGATCGCGAAAACCGTGTCGAGATGGGCCTTCGGGTCGCGGTCCATGCCGCAGGGGTCGAGACCGCCGACCAGATCGGCACCCATCGTCATTGCCTGGTCAAGCAGCTCGGCAGTTCCCGGACGGCGCATCAGGCCGGATTGCGGGAAGGCGACGATTTCGATTTCGACCACGCCGTCGAGCTGGCGGCGTGTTTCCATCACGCCTTCCAGTGCTGCAAGACCCTGGTCGGTATCGATATCGACATGGGTGCGGATCAGCGTCGTGCCATAGCCGACCGATTGCAGCGACTGGCGCATGGACTGCACATGCGCATCGAGCCCGTATTCGCGCTTCACCTTTCGCTCGTTGTCGATCTTGTCGATCAGGCGGGGGCCGACTTCGTTCTTGTACCAGGGATAGCCGAGCAGCGATTTGTCGAGATGGGTATGCGCATCGACGAGGCCAGGGATGGCAATGCGGCCACCGGCATCTTCAACGGCCAAACCTTCGGCAACGATATCAGAGCCGATCGCCGCGATCCGGCCGTACTTGATCAGGATATCGGCGTTTGCGCCGCCCATCGGTCTTGCGTTGGTAATAAGAAGATCGCTCATCGGAATGCCTCAGCGCAGTTTGGGGTTAAGGGCGTCGCGCAGCCAGTCGCCGAGCACGTTGATGGAAACGACCAGCAGACAGAGCTGCAGGCCGGGAAACAGGACGATCCACCAAAGCCCGGAAAACAGGTACTGGTTGCCGATGCGGATCAGCGTGCCGAGCGACGGCTGCTCCGGCGGCATGCCGACGCCAAGGAAGGACAACGTCGCCTCGATCAGGATGCCGAGACCGAAATTCAGGGTCGCGGTCACCAGCAGCGGCGTGGTGGTATTGGGCAGGATATGTTTCAGCATGATCCGCCATGTCGGAACCCGGATCAGCCGGGCCGCCTGGACATATTCCTTGTTGCGCTCGACCATGGTCTGCGCCCGGACGGTGCGGGCATACTGCACCCAGGCGGACAGCGAGATCGCAAAGACGATGACGCCGGATGCTCCCGCTTCACGCAAATAGGGCGGCAGCATCTGTCGGGCGAGCGCCGAGACGAGGATCGCGATCAGCATGGTCGGCATCGACAGGAGCACGTCGCCCGCCCGCATCAGCAGGCTGTCCGCCCATTTGCCGTGATAGCCGGCAATCAGCCCGAGCGTCGAGCCGATCACCAGCGAGACCGCAACCGATGCGGCGCCGATGATGATCGAGGCACGAGAGCCGTAAAGGATGGCCGACAGCAGGTCGCGGCCCTGAACATCGGTGCCGAGAATGAACGGCCACTGGCCATCCGCCATCCAGATCGGCGGAATTTCGGCATTGAGCAGATCGAGTGAGGCAAGGTCGTAGGGGTTCTGCACCGTGAACCACGGCGCCAGAAATGCCGAGAAGATCAGAACCAGCAAAAGGATTGCTGCAATGATTGCCGATGGGTGATGGGTGAAGCTCCACCAGAGGTCGGACTGACGCAGGCGCGTCCATTTCGAAGGCATTTTGCGGACAGTCGCTGGGGTCGGCTCGATTGCGGTCATGATAGGGCTCCTGTCACGCGGCGCGCAGGCGCGGGTCGATCACCGCATAGGCAATGTCGACGAAGGTGTTCAGCGTCACGAAGATGAAGGATACGATGCAGAGATAGGCCGCCATCACCGGGATATCGACGAAGGTCACGGCCTGCATGAACAGCATGCCCATGCCCGGCCACTGAAACACGGTCTCGGTGACCAGCGCGAAAGCGATCAGATTGCCGACCTGCATGGCCGTGAGCGTGACGACCGGCATCAGACAGTTCTTCAGCGCATGGCGGAACCACAGCGCGCGTCGCCGGACACCGCGGGCGCGGGCAAACTTGATGAAATCCGCCCGCAGCGTTTCCAGCATTTCCGCCCGCACCAGCCGCATGACCAGCGTGATCTGGAACAGCGATAGGGACAGGGAGGGGAGGACCACGGCGGCCCGTCCCGATTGTGTGAGCAGACCGGTTGACCACCATCCGAGATTGACGACGTCGCCGCGGCCGTAGCCCGGCAGCCAGCCGAGCGACACGGAAAATATCAGGATGAGCAGGATGCCGACGAGAAAGCTTGGCAGGGAAACGCCGATAATCGAACCGAACTGCAGACTTTCCGCCCACCATCGCCCGCGGCCGATCGCAGTGAATACGCCGAGCGGAATGCCGATCGCAAGCGACAGGAGGGTGGCGATGATCACCAGTTCGAAAGTCGCCGGGAAGCGTTCGGCGATCAGCCCGATCACCGATTGCTGGTTGCGCCACGAAAGGCCGAACTCACCCTGTGCCGCATTGCCGACAAAGCGGACATATTGAACGAGAAAACCCTCGTTCAAACCAAGGCGTGCGCGCAACTCGTCGCGATCGCTCTGGGTGGCACTCTCGTTGACCATCATCTCGACCGGATCGCCGAGGAACCGGAAGATCAGAAAGGCAAAGAAGGCGACCGTCAGCATGACGAGAACGGCATTGCCGATCCGCTTGATCAGGAAGGCTAGCATGGCGATCGGTCCTTGATCTCAATGACAAGAAGGGATGCTCCCCCGCCGCGAGATCGGGCGGGGGAGGTGCGGTTACATCTTGACCAGCCACAGGCGCGGGAGGTTGTCCGAAAACAGTGGGAAGTCGGCAACCTTCGCACTTGTGGCCCAGGCCAGCGGCTGCTGATGCAGCGGGATCATCAGCGCGTGATCCTTGGCGATCTTGAGCGACTGGGCTTCCAGTGCGAGACGCTTCGTCCTGTCCAGCTCGACGGCGGAGGCCTCGGTCACCTTGTCGAACTCCTTGTCGGACCAGCCGCCCCAGTTGAAGATCCCGAACGAGCCTTCCTTGGTGTGCAGGACCTGCGAGGTCAGGCTGTAGGTGTCGAGCATCGGCAGCGTCGCCCAGCCGAGCGTATAAACATCCACCTTGCCCGCCGAGCGCTTCGGCGTCTGTACGGCGCGCGGACCCTGATCGAGCTTCGGCTTGAGGCCGACGCGTGACCACATCGAAGCAACCGCCTGGCAGACCTGCTCCTCGTTGACCAGGGTATCGGCGCAGTTGAACTCGAACTCGAAACCTTCGGCGCCGGCTTCCTTGAGCAGCGCCTTGGCCTTTTCGGGATCGGCCTTGACCGGGACGTCGATCGCCGCGTCATAGCCGGGGATCAGCGGCGCAACCAGCGCTCCGGCATTGCGCGACTTGCCGCGCATCACCCGCTTCTGGATGAGATCCAGATCGATGGCGAGCTGCATCGCCTGGCGAACCCGCAGGTCCTTCATCGGGTTCGGAGCGCCCGACAGCAACTGGTCGCGCTGGCTGAAACCGATCATCACGGTGCGAAGGTCGGTTCCTTCAAGAAGCTTGACCTGCCCCGAAGCGGCTTCGAGCCGCGGCAGGTCCTGCACCGGTGCCTGGTCGGTGAAGTCGATATCGCCCGAGAGAAGCGCTGCGACGCGGGTGGCGCTCGAGGCGATCGGCGTCAGCTCGATCCGGTCGATATTGTGCTGCGGCTTGTCCCACCAGCCATCGTATTTGACGAACACGGTCTTTGCGTCCGGCTGACGGCTCTCGACCTTGAACGGTCCCGTGCCGTTTTCATGATAGGTGGCATAGCCTTCGGTGCCCGAGCCGACGTCGGTCGGCGCTTCGGCATTGTTTTCCTTCAGCCAGCCTGCATCAAAGATGTAGATCGTCGTCAGGTCGTTGAGCAGCAGGGGATAATTGGCCGAAACATCGATCTCGATCGTATGTTCGTCGATGACCCGCGATCCCTTGTAGGCTGGAATATTGCCGCGCAGCGGCGATTTCGGGTTTGTCGCCCGCAGCAGCGAAGCCTGGACGTCCTCGGCCGTGAAATCCGCACCATTGTGGAATTTCACGCCCTCGCGCAGCTTGAAGCGCCAGGTGGTCGGAGAGATGATCTCGTAGGAAGCGGCAAGTGCAGGCTCGATCTTGAGATTGCGATCGTAGCGCATCAACCCCTCATAAGAGTGATTGAGCACGCCGAGCGCAAAGCTGTCACCGTAGGAATAGGGGTCGAGCGAGCTGATGTCCCGCGACGCGCCCCATTTGAGCGTGCCAGCCATGGCCGGCAAGGACAGGGCAAGCAGCGCAGCGCCGGTTGCCAGAATTCTCTTGAACTGCATTTTTAAATCCCCTCGGATTGCATGCAATATCTGCTGGCTGCCACGCCAAACCAGGCTGCATGCGGCTAAACGGTATCCGACTGGTGCGTATTCTCGTCATTCTCAGTGGATGTGTCCGGACGGTATTCTATGAAGAATGCAAAATCAATAGACGATTGCATGCAATTTATTTGATTGGATTCCGCGCAATGTTCGTGCGATATCCGACAAAATTGCATTCAACGGGAAAGCGATGTCCACGAATCTCAGCAGAAGCGACGCCATCTACGCGTCCTTGCGCCGCGCCATTCTTGAGCAGGCTCTAAAGCCCGGCACGAAACTGCCGGAGGATTCCATTGGCGATACGTTTGGTGTCAGCCGGACCAGCGCGCGCAACGCACTGCTTCGACTGGCGTCCGATGGCCTAGTCGAGATCAAGCCCAACCGCGGCGCCGCAGTCGCGATGCCGACACTGGAAGAGGCTGAGGAAGTCTTTGCGCTTCGCCGCTGCCTGGAGCGCGAAGTTATTGATCGGCTTTGCAAGAGAATGCCGCGCGACGGCATCGATGCGCTGATCAGTCATGTGCGCGAAGAGGAACGTGCTCTCCAGGCGTCTTCGCCCCGCTCGATCAGGCTGGCTGGAGAATTCCATATTCTGCTCGCCGAACTGACCGGTTCAAAGCTGTTGATTGATTTCATTAGCCAAATCGTGTCTCGCTCATCGCTCATTCTTGCCCGTTTCGGACGTCCTCATTCGGCAGAGTGCGGAATCGATGAGCACATTCAGCTGATCGAAGCCTTGAAGGATCAGGACGCCGCTACAGCAGTTCGGATCATGGATCATCACCTGCATGCCGTGGAAGACCGGGCAAAGACCGACGACAAGGACGACGGTCCCGATATTTCCGAAATTCTCAGCCGCTACATCGTCACCGAGGACCACGGTTCTAGATGACTCTGCCCTGCTACTGCGCGATTTTGTGATGCTAACGCGGAAAAACATTCCAGCGCACGTCTAAGTCGAAATGGCCCAAGTCGTCAGTCAAGATACACCGAATATTGTTCGCGAGAACCGACGGAGGGTCGGCCTGTTTGGCATTGGTTGACGTTCCTGGAAGAGCGTTGCCGCAAAGAGTTTGTAGTCAGCCGCCGTGGCGCATGTCTTCGCGAGGACTCCCTGAACGACTAATCGATCATAGCTGGTTTCTATCGGAGCTTGTCAAAGCCGGAGCAACGGTGGATGTCGACTTAAATCCAAGGCAGCGCTAAAGCCACAAGTCTAACTTTCGATGAGACGGACAGACCGCGCCCTGCTTCGCAAGGAGGTGCGCGACGCCTTCCGACACCTTGCCGCCGCTCAAGGTTGGCCGGATGCGCTTGGCTATATGTATCCCGGAGAGGCGGTCCTCCCATAGGTCTAGTTCGACTTATGTTCGAATCATTTACTAGCAGCTGATAATGGTGAGGACGTTTGCAGTAGATTCATCGAGCGATCCGGAAACCGCAATGCGTCTGGTTGGAATGCTAAATCCTTTTTCCCTGGCGGGCTCTCACATAGCTTCACCAGAACAGGTGGAGGCAACGCTTCGCGAGCTTTACAGTAGCAGGCCTCATGTTATTGCAACTCTGGGCATTGCGCTTGCGAGCCAAAGCGCAGCCTGGTCTGGGGCAGGCGGTGCAGGCGTTGTCGCAACGGTTGTCGCGGTGACGTGCCTGCTATTCCGAATCTTTATTGAGTACCTTTACGTGAGGCGTGCCACCTTCCCTGTGCAGCACCGATGGGTTCTGCTTTTTGTTGCAGGATCGTTGCTTTCGGGACTTGGTTGGGGCATCTCTGGCGCGGTTCTCCTTTATGGAGCATCAGCGATCACTCAGACGATCACCGTCGGCGTAGCCTGCGCAATCGTTCAGGGTGCAGCTGGAAGGGCATTCATGATGCCCGGAACGGCCTTTATCAACATCGCTCTTGTTCTTGGACTGATGGGTATTGCTGCATTTCTGGATGGCAACTACGTCTTTATACCCGCTTGCATCCTATACTACTGCTTTCTGTCGTCATTCATCGTTCAGATGGTGAAAAACCGGATGCGGCAACTGCGTGCGGAGCAAATGAGCGAACGGTTGCTTGAAGAGCTTACTCTCAAGAATGATCTCCTACGTGTGGCGAACGACAAACTGGCAGAAAAGGCTTTCGAGGATCCACTTACGGGACTGGCGAACAGGCGTAAATTTGACGCGACTTTTGATGAAGCGCTTGCGAGCGCCCGTGAGCATCAGACCCCAATCTCCCTCATGATGATCGATGTCGATCACTTCAAGCTGTTTAACGACACCTACGGGCATCAGGCAGGTGACAGGTGCTTGCAGGTGCTATCGAAGGCTCTCAACGACGTAATTTCGCCCAGCGGCCTACTGGCGCGATATGGCGGGGAAGAGTTTGTGGCGATCTTGCCCGACCACGATAAGTCCAATTCTTTTCGGGTTGCCGAACGCGCGCGTCAGGCCGTCGAACTTATGCAGATAAATGGCATCGAGGGATCTGCGCCGTCAAAGACTGTAAGCATTGGTCTTGTATCGTGCATGGTTATTCCCGGTGTATCGCGCGAGTTGATTCTCGCAGCGGCCGACGCAGCACTCTATGACGCAAAGCAGCAGGGTAGAAACCGCGTGTGTCTGGACCACAATTTGGGTTCGGAGCGCGACTTCTGGAGTATTGCCAAGCCATAATTTCCCTCGTTAGCATTGGCTCTCAGATGAGTCGAATCCGCACGCAGGACCTTGCTGTCGACCGGCCCCGGGTGATCGCCTGGCGGACGATGGCGTCAAAAATGTCCTGGCAATGGACGTATCGTTGAAGCAGCGGCGGCGGTTCCTCACACTGCTGACAAACCTCTGGCCTCGGATTGACCTGTAAAGCCGCATGGTCGAAGGCAGGTCGAGGCCCATCTCGCCAATATTCCATTCTTTCGATATTCGTAATGTTTTCGAGCCAAAGTATCTTCTCTCTCGCTAATGCTCTGGAAGACCAGAATGAGGAAAAGAATACGGCTCCATCAGGTCCGGGTCGGCATGTACGTAGACGAACTAGAGAGTGGAGAAGTGGCGTCTTCTCATGTGGTTGGTTCGATCTCGTCTGCCGGTGACATCGATCTCTTGATGAACAGCCGTGCGATCAGTGTCGTGATCGACACGCGTAAGGGTTTGGACGTCGATCTCGACCGCCGCGATGGTAATGCGCTTGCTCTTGCCAGTTTCGAGTCCGATCTCGGTTCGAAGTTCAGTGCTGAGCAAATCCAGCGAGCAAGAAAGGCCATCGAGGATACGCGACCTTGTGTGAGAGATCTTCTCGAGGACGCTCGGCGTCGAGGGGCATTTCGTCTGGAAGTGGCGGACAAGGCTGTCGAACGGGTAATGTTGGAGGCCATGACCAATGCCGGTGCGATGATCGCTGTGGCAAAACTCAAGAAGCAGGACGAGGGGACGTTTTTGCACTCGCTGGCTGTGAGTGCGCTGATGGTTACCTTCGGGCGGAAGCTCGGTCTGGACGAGGAGAAGGTAAGGCTTCTGGGATTAGGCGGGCTTGTACACGATCTGGGGAAGATGTTGTTGCCAGCGGAATTGTTGCGTAAGCGCGGAAAGCTCACAATCGATGAACTCGGAGTTATGCGGACACATCCATTGCGGGGCTACGAGCTGCTGGAGCAGATTGAGGACTCGCCGAAACCCGTTCTCGACATTTGCCTCTACCACCATGAGAAGTTCGATGGCACAGGGTATCCATACCGGTTAGCTGGATCGGCGATACCCGATGCAGCACGCATTGCCGCAATCTGTGATATCTATGATGCCCTGACGTCGGTGCGACCCTACAAGCGCGCTTGGACTCAGGCTGAGGCTGTAGAGACCATGCTGCAATCACGGGGTCACTTTGATCCCGACCTGCTGAAAGCCTTCGTATCGAAGATGGTTGTTGATGGCACCATCCAGTGAAGAGCCATGCGTTCACATCCCTTTAAGAGCGCCCGAGTGTGACCCGATCGCCAACTGATCGGCCAGGATAACGACAACCGATTGGTGTCCGAGGTGTCCGAGGTGGCGGACCTGCCTGTGCGATGATGGAAGGCCGCGCGGAGATTAGACGCGGCCTTCCATCCGCAGCGCCTACGGGTGGGGTAGACCCCGTACGCTGTTTCGCCGCTCTCCTGGAGGTCGAGGACGGCAAACGAAATCGCCCGTCAGGAGGCGATAAGTCTGAGGCCATCCAAGCTCTTCACGAGCATCGAGAGCCCTAGAATGGCGAGCAGAATGCCGGCGCCACGATTTGCAAGCGCGAGCGTTGCGAGGTTAAGCCGCTGCCTGAGCAGCGATATGCCGATGCTGAGGGTGAACCACCAGGCGAGAGAGCCCGCGAAGACGCCGACAGGCAGCAACCCGCCAGGGGTAGCGATCTGGCTCGCAACAGCCGTGAGGGTTGCGGCGCAGAGGACTGGCGTCAGTGGATTGAGAAAGCCGAAGCAGATCGCGCCACAATAGGCGCGGGCAAAACTTGGAGGAACGCTGCCGGATGTCGCGGCCACAAGTTCCCTTCGCCACAGCCGGGCGGCAAAATAGAGAAGCACCAGCCCGGCGGCGAAGGTCATGAGGTTTGCGTTTTCTGAGTTGCTCATCAGCGTCATACCGCCGAGAAGCGCCACCGTGCTGTAGGTGAGGTGCACGGTTGCAATTCCCAGCCCGGTCGCCATGCCAGCCCGCATTCCATCCGCAAGTGTGCGTTCGACACACATCATGCTCGCGGGGCCGAAAGGTATTGCAATGGAAAGTCCGGCGCCCAAGCCCGCCAGAAGGCATGTCATCCCGCTCATATGTCTCCCCAGGCTTGCACACTGGAGTAAACAGAAAGCGGTGCCGGTTTATTCGCGAGACCCGCGAATTTTTCAGCCGTTACCGACCAGCGCCTTTCGGTAGAGATCGACGAACGATGACAATTCACTGGGGTTAAGGTCGGACATCGCCCAATAGGTCAGGCCTCCTTCCGACCAGCGTCTGACATTAGTGCCGTCGATAGCGTCCGGTGCGCTGGCGTCGTCGCCAGCGGTCGCGGTGACGGTGACGCTGATCGTATGCTGACGCCGCTTGTAGATCATGACCGGCACAGGTTTGCCGCCGATGACGTCCACGCGGCCGCCGACCAGCGGAAAGCCCTGGGCTGCGAAATCCGGTGCGGTGGGTGCGATCGTGGTTTTGCCGTTGAACCATGGCTTGACGACATGGTTGTCGGAGGACGCGATGTCGAATGGCTGCGGGGCGATCAGTCCCCTCAGGTGGGCAGAGAGGATCTCGTTCTCAACCACAGCAATCGAGCGATCGTCCTGCATCACCTGGAATGCGTACCCGCCGCCGAGCGTGCCTGCCACGACACCGATTGCCAGAGCGGCTGCGATCGAGCGCCGTTGAGTGGACATCGGCGCTACGGTCGGCTTGGCACTGATATCGTCGGTTCCATCATCCAGCCTCTCGTCGCTATCGCCGGTCAGGTCCATGGGAAGCGAGGCGAGGACGGCGCCGCGCAGGCGTTCTGATGCGGGCGCGCCGGGCAGCACATCGACCAGTTGGGAAGAAAGGCTCCTCAGCTGGCGCGCAAATGCCGCGAGTTCCGGCTCCTGGTCGATCCGACGGTCCATGGAAAGCGCTTCGCTGGGTGAGAGTTCTCCGTCGTGATAGGCGTTGAGCAGCAGTAGGGTCTCGTGGTCGATCGTCAATGCTCCGTCTCCTTCAGGTGGGACAGAAGAGATTGCCTGGCCTTGGCGAGGCGCGACATGACGGTTCCGATAGGCACATTGCAGATCGTTGCGATCTCCCGATAACTCAGTCCGTGGAATTCTCTTAGTACCAGGGTCTCTCTCAAATGCAGAGGCAGGGTTTCTACCGCGCCGTGTAATTCCGCCGACCGCTGCTTGGCAAGCAGGAGGTCCTCCGGCGTCGGCACGGCGCTGACCATTACCCCGCCCGTTTCGATTTCATGCCGCGCTTCGAGCGATATATCTTCGAGCGAAACGAGTTTTGCTGGCCGATGACGCTGCAGCCAGGAATAGGCCACGTTACGAACGATAGTCAGAAACCAGGCCCGCGCATTGCCCTCGGCAAAATTCTCGATAGCTCGATAGGCCTTGAGGCAGGCCTCCTGCATCACGTCTTCCGCATCGGTCGGGCTGCCGGTCAGCCAGCGCGCGAGGCGATAACCTTCGTCGAAACGCGGCAGCACGATCTGCGCGAAACGCGCCTTTGCCAAAGTCGTCATAGGTTCGCTCAATCGATGAACGAAAACGCAGCATTAGGCCTCGGGGCCGTTTTAACTCGCGTCCCGTTATATGAGTGAAAAGACATCCAAGTCCACGGACAAGTCAATGGAAAAGCCGACACAGGGGACTTTTTCAGGACTCTACGCTTTCAGCTTGGTAAAGGCTTCCTCGATCAGGGATGATCTTGCGCGGTATTGTTTCAAGGACAGCTGCGAAATTTGACGCCCATTAGGGCCGGCGGGAAATCGAAATTCTCAGGCCGCGTGAGACTGAGAGATCAACCGGATCAAGTACTCGGCAGTTTCTGAGCCGGTGATACCAAGGTCGCGAACACTGCTCATGTGGTTGCGATCTGCTAGCTGAGCATGGTCGACAGACAGTCCCTGTTGCCGAAGCAGCATGGAATAGGCCCTGGCCTGATCATGGAAGGGCTGTGTTTCCTGGCCGCCAACAAGGACGCAGACGCGCGTTGCGGGATCGTGGGTGTGCTGCAGCGGTGAGAAGCTGTTGACCTCTTCGTCCGTCAGGCTGATTGCTGCCTGAAGAAACGACGATTGCAGCGGTTTCAGATCGTAAAGCCCCCCCAGCAACAGCGCGGCCTGAACCCCAAAGGATGCCTTGCCGGCATGAAACAGAAAGCTCGCAAGATGCGCCCCGGCCGAGTGGCCACTAACGGTCAGCTGCCGCGGATCGCCGTCATAGTCGGTGATATTTTCGACCACCCATCGAGTTGCGCGCCGCACCTGATCGACGATGTCGCGCATGCGTACCGACGGCATCAGGCCATAGTCCAGGATTACCGCAATCGCGCCGGCACCGGTCACCGTGTCTGCGACATAGGAATAGTCGCTCTTGGAAAACATACGCCAGTAACCGCCATGGATGAAGATATGCACGGGCATACCGTGCCGGCGTTCCTGCGGGAAGAAAAGGTCAAGTGTTTCCGATGGCCCCGGTCCGTATGGGATGTCGGCAGCCGTCGTGAGATTAGACCGGGTTCTCGCGCTTTGGCCCACGAAATCGCTGACGACATCGTCGAAATCGGCAACGTGGTCGCGTGTTCGAAAGGGGTCAGTTTCCACCATTGCTCCCGCTGTCAAAAGCTTGCGGCGATATACTTCGCCTCCATGAACTCGGAAATGCCATGGTGCTGCCCCCCTTCACGGCCAAGACCGCTTTGCTTGACGCCACCAAAGGGAGCGGCGGGATCCGATACCAGTCCCCGGTTGATTGCGATCATACCAGCCTCGATTTTACCGGCAACCCGCATGGCACGGGAGAGGTCCCGGCTGAATACATAGGCGGCCAGACCATATTCCGTTTCGTTGGCGCGGGAGATCGCCTCTTCCTCCGTGTGAAAGCGGTAGATCGGGGCGACAGGCCCGAAGATCTCCTCATGCGCCATCTTCGCATCCGGCGGCACGCCGGTCAGGACGGTCGGCGGGTAGAAAAAACCCTTTTCTTGAAGGGCCACGCCCCCACAGATGACCGCCGCACCACGATCCTTTGCGTCGGTGACGAGCCGATCGATCTTTTCGACCGCCTTGCGCGTGATCATCGGTCCACATTCCGTCGCATGGTCTGCCCCCGGTCCGACGACGAGAGCGCTCATGCGCTTTGCAAGCCCTTCCACGAAGGCGTCATGAATTCCAGACTGCACGTACAGCCGGTTGGCTGCCGTACAGGCTTCTCCGGCATTGCGCATCTTGGCCACCATAGCGCCGTCGAGAGCGTTCTCCAGATCCGCGTCATCGAAGACGACAAAAGGTGCGTTGCCGCCGAGCTCCATCGAGCACGAGATCACGTTCTGGGCAGCCTCTGCCAGAAGGGTGCGGCCGACGCCGGTTGAGCCCGTGAACGAGAGCTTGCGCACCCGGGGATCGGCAAGCATTGCGGCTGTGACAGGGCCGGGATTGGTGGTTGTCAACACATTGACGACGCCCGCCGGCACCCCCGCTTCCGCGTAGATCGCAGCAAGCGCATAGGCGGTCAGGGGTGTCTCGCTCGCGGGTTTCAGGATGACTGTGCAACCGGCGGCAAGAGCCGGGGCAATCTTGCGTGTCGCCATGGCGGCCGGAAAATTCCACGGCGTGATCAACACGCAAATGCCGATGGGTTGATAATCGACGATAATGCGATTGGTGCCGGCGGGCGCCATGCCGAACTCGCCCGAGATCCGCACGGCCTCTTCGGCGTTCCAGCGGAAAAATTCGGCAGCATAGGCAACTTCTCCGCGTGCATCCCGCAATGCCTTGCCGTTCTCCTTCGAGATCAGTGTGGCGAGCATGTCTGAACGTTCGATCATCAGTTCAAAACAGCGCCGCAGAATTTCCGAGCGTTTGCGGGGTGCGGTGTCGCGCCATGAGGGCGCCGCTCTGGCGGCGGCTTCCACCGAAAGCAATGCGTCTTCCACCGTGGCGTCCGCAACGGATGTCAGTGTTGTTTCCGTCGAAGGATCGACGACGGAAATGCTGTTGCCGCTTGTCGAGGCGCGCCACTGCCCATCGATGTAGAGGCCTTGCGAAAATGCGTCGAGGTCAAACGGGTTCTGGTTTCCGTCGGTGATGCTGGAGGTGATGTTCATGCCGGTTTTCTCGTGCTGGAAATTAGAGGGCCGCAGCCGCCAGGTCGCCGTCATAGGCCGCCCTGACAAGCTGTTTCATGGATGCGAGATCGAGCGGGCGGGGATTGTTCTTGATCAGCCGGTCGATGCCAATCGCTTGCTCGGCTGTCCAGTCAAGCTTGTCCTCTGCCAGTCCCAGTTGCTCAAGGGTCGTCGTGATGCCGATGGCGGCAAACAGGCGGGCGATCTCGTGAATGGCAGCCAGGGCCAGTTCGTCGGTGCTGCCGCCGGTGGTCAATCCAAGCGCTCGGGCGATCTCCGCCATGTCGTGAAGACTGAAAGAGCGATTGAAGTTCATGACATATGGCATCAGTGTCGCCACGCCGAGGCCGTGGGCCGTATGGGTCAATGCCCCGGCGGGATACTGGATCGCGTGGGCTGCAGCGGTACCCGCCGTTCCAAATGCGCATCCAGCGGCAAGCGCGCCCATCATAACGTCGGCCCTCGCATCTTCGTCCGCGCCGTCTGAACAGGCTTTTTCGAGACTACGGCCGAGCAGCTTGATGGCCAGCAGGGCAAAGTGATCGGTGAGCGCGCTCTTGCCGATGAAAACATGTTTCTGCGCAAGTTCGGCGCCGCCATTTTTGTGGGCAGCGGTGAAGGCCTCGATCGCATGTGTCATGGCGTCGGCCCCGGCGATTGCGGTCAGCCCTGGCGGACAGGTCATCGTCAGGTCCGGATCGCAGATTGCTGCTGCGGCAATAAGGTGCGGGCTGGAGATGCCGACCTTGAGCGTGCGGTCAGGATCGGAGATGACGGCCACCGGCGTCACTTCGGATCCGGTTCCGGCGGTGGTCGGCACTGCGATCAGCGGCAGTGTCGGTCCCGGAACCTTGAATTCCCCGTAATAGTCCTGGAGCTGGCCGCCATGCGACAAAAGGAGCGCTGCGCATTTCGCCATGTCGAGGCAACTGCCGCCGCCGATCCCGATGACCATGTCTGGCGCAAAAGCCCGGCTCTCCTCGACGCAGATTGCGACCGTATCACGCGGGACATCCGGCTGGACACGATCGTGGACGAAAACCTCGATCGAGGCTGCCTTCAAAGACGCAAGCATCTCTGCGAAGACGGCCGTTCCGGCCAAGCGTTCGTCGGTGCAGATCAAAGCTCGCGAGCCCAGTTTCGCTGCAACGATCGGCAGCGCGTGGCGCTGACCTTTTCCAAAGAGGATTTCTCGAGGCAACCTGAGCGCGGCAAACAGGGTCATGTCTGGAATCCTTCGAGAGCAATTGTGGAGTGGGGGACTGGAACCGCGGCAAGGGAAGAAGCGGTGATTTCGGACCAAAGCCGGGGGCTGATCTCGAAGCCGTCCCGCACAGATGCATCGCGTCGGCGGCGGGCACCATCACCGGGGACACGAACCGGATTGCCTGGATCAGAGGGTGTCGAGAGGCGGACCAGTTCCAGATAGGCAGCCAGTGCTCGCAATACTGAAGACTGGCAACCAGGGTCGATGGCGATAATCACGTCGCCCTTGTTACAGACGCGATCTGCGTCCAGCGTTCCGTGAACATCGGGTGCGAGCGCCGACCCGGCAAGGGCGGCCACCAGAAGCTCTATGGCGATGCCGAGCCCATAGCCTTTCGCGTCACCGAAGGGGGCGATGGCGCCAGCCTTTGCCTTCTGCGCGTCGGTTGTCGGATGGCCGTCGCGATCACGGGCCCAGCCCGATGGAAGGGACAAGGCATTGGCCGCGTGATGATGGATCTTGCCCATGGAGACAAGGCTGGTGGCCAGATCAAGAATCAGTGGGTGATCGTCCGTCGGCACGGCGATGGCGATCGGATTGGTCCCAAGTACGGCGCGCGTGCCGCCAAAAGGATGCACAAGTGCTTCACTGGAGGACATGGCGATGCCGATCAGCCCATGCTCTGCAAGCCGCTCGACATAAAAGGCCAGCATGCCGAGATGATTGCTGTTGTGAATGGCGGCAAGCGCTATGCCTGTTCTGACGACCCTTTGCTGCAGCAATTCCAGCGCGGTCATGGCGACAACGGGACCCAGTCCCATTTCCCCGTCGACATCAAGAATGGCCTCGGAGCGCCAGTGACTGACCCCTGACGTTCGAGGGTTGATCACGCCCCGGTCAATCCGGGCGAGGATCCGTGGGAGCCGTTGCAGCCCATGGGAGGGGTTTCCCTTCAGTTCCGCGTCGACAAGCACGGCCGCCTGCAGCCGAGCGTTCGCCGAGGTGGCAGCTCGCCGTTCCAGAAGGCTCGTCGCCACGGCCTCAGTTTCCTGCCGGGTAACTCTCACATCATCTCCGATATTAAATCGTATAGGATATAGGATTGCATTGGAGGGAGCATCGTGTTAACCCTTGGTCATGTCAAGAGGTAAAACCATGCAGAACTTGAATTCGACAGGGCAGGACGAAGTGACCGGCCAAGGACAGATCCCCCGCGCCAGCAGTCTGGCAGGCGATGTCTATGAGGCTATTTTTTCGCAACTGATGGAGCTCAAAATTGCGCCCGGATCGCGGATCACCGTAGACAGCCTGGTCAAGGAATTCGGCGTTTCGCATACGCCCATCCGGGAGGCGCTTGGTCGCCTGGAAGGCGAGGGACTGGTTCTTAAGACGCACCTGATCGGCTACAGCGCCGCGCCCCAGATCTCAAGACAACGCTTCGATGAGCTCTACGAGTTGCGGCTTTTGCTCGAACCCGATGCGGCAGGCAAAGCGGCCGCATCCATGGACGAGTCAAAGCTTGCTACTTTGCGGGAGGCTGCAGGCGTCATGGGTCGCCGCGATGGCGCGGACGAGAGAGCTCGCTACTCCACATTCGCGCGCCAGGACGCTGTCTTCCACGATCAGATCATGGTGTTCGCCGGCAATGAACTGATCCGCCAGACGCTGACGTTTCAGCACACCCATTTTCACATCTTTCGCCTCATGTTTCATGCCCGGGTGACCGAAGAGGCGCTCGACGAGCATGAGGCGATCATTGATGCCTTTGCAAAGGCTGAGCCGATCGCCGCGCAAAAAGCCATGCGCGACCATATCGAACATTCACGCGACCGCCTCAGGCCGGCATTCGACTGAGGAAAGCCGATGTCCCTTGCAAGCAGTATCAAGATGGAAAACGCCACGAGCGTCGCCGAGAATGCCGAGGCGGCTTTGCCCGCTCTGGTGATGCGGGCTGAAAATGTTTCGAAGCGTTATGGTCCGGTCACGGTACTCTCGGAGATAAGTCTCGATATTCTCGCTGGCGAAATCCATGCCGTCATTGGCGAAAATGGCGCTGGAAAATCGACGTTCATGCGCCTCTTGTCTGGCTATGCGGAACCCTCCGAAGGTACGCTCTCAATGGGCGAGCGGTTGGTGAAGTTTGCCAGGCCGAATGAGGCTCAGGACGCGGGCGTCGTTCTCGTCCATCAGGAGATCCTCCTCGCCGACGGGCTGACCGTTGCCGAAAACCTGTTCCTCGGGCGTGAGTTGACGCGTCGCGGCATCGTCGACGACCGCACGATGCGGCGTATGGCGACAGAAAAACTCGCGGAACTCGGTTGTTCGGTGTCGCCCAATGCGCTGGTCGGAACCATCGCGCTTGCGGATCGCCAACTGGTGCAGATTGCTCGCGCCCTACTGGACGATCATAAGCTGGTCATCTTCGATGAGCCTACCGCCGTTCTGACCGGCGACGAAGTCGAACGGCTGCTGAACATCATCCTCAAGCTGAAACGGCATGGCATCGCCGTCCTCTATATCAGTCACCGGCTCGATGAAGTTCAGCGGCTGGCCGACAAGGTCACCGTGCTGCGGGACGGCAGGATGATTGGAACCTATCCTGGCAGGTCGTTGACCCAAGCCGACATGGCGAACCTGATGGTCGGCCGCGAACTGGCAACGCTCTACCCGGCAAAAAACACCACACCGAGTTCGGAGCCGATGCTGTCCGTCCGCAACGCCTGCGTCCCCGGTTACGTCTCGGACGTTTCCTTCACGGTGCACAAGGGTGAGATCCTAGGTTTCGCCGGCATGATTGGCGCCGGCCGTACCGAACTCTTCGAAGGGATACTAGGACTTCGGCCCGGCACCGCAATTGTCGAGCTTGATGGCCGGCCAATCACCATCCACAGCGCCCGTCAGGCAATCGATGCCGGTATCGGCTACCTGACCGAAGATCGCAAAGGCAAAGGCCTGCTTTTGCAGGAGCAATTGGGGCCGAACCTGACGCTTTCATCTCTCTCCCGCTTTCACCCCGGCGTTTACATGCGGGGTCGCAAGGAAACTGCCGCTCTCGCGGTGGCCGTCGAGAACTATGATATCCGCCTCAAGAACCTGCGACTGACCGCCGGACAACTCTCGGGCGGCAACCAGCAAAAACTGCTGCTGGCCAAGGTCCTTCTGACGGATCCTTCAGTGGTGATCATCGACGAGCCGACCCGCGGGATCGACATCGCCAACAAGGCGCAGATCTATGCCTTCGTGCGCAGCATCGTTGCCAAAGGAAAGGCATGCATCGTCATTTCATCCGAAATGCAGGAACTGATCGGGATCTGCGATCGGATTCTGGTCATGCGGGAGGGACGCATCAACGGCGAAGTTGCCGGCGCTGAAATGACCGAAACGAATATCGCGCTGCTGGCGACATCGCGGGCGGAGCCGGGACATGCATCACAGGGAGAGAGAGCATGAGCGCCATTACCGAAACCCCAACGCTGAGACCCGGTCGCGAGCTCAATCTGAACTGGGCAGACCTTGGGCCGTTTTTGGCACTTGGCGCGCTTTTGGCTATTGGTTTTGTCGTCAACCCGGATTTTCTGTCGGCGACCAATCTCAGTAACGTCATCACCCGCAGTGCCTTCATCGCCATCATCGCCGTCGGGGCGACTTTCGTCATTTCGTCGGGCGGGCTGGATCTTTCCGTCGGCTCGATGGCCGCCTTCATCACCGGCGTCACCATCATGTTCATGAACAGACTGGCGCCGGATTTCGCGGGCTTGTCGATCCCGATGGGCATGGCCATCGCAGTCGCCGTCGGGGTCCTGTGTGGCCTTGCCAATGGTCTGATCGTCACAGTGGGCAAGATCGAGCCGTTCATTGCCACGCTGGGGACGATGGGCATCTTTCGCGCCCTTATCACATACATGTCGGATGGTGGCACAATCCCCATCGACCGCGCCCTGCGGGATATCTACCGGCCCGTTTACTTTGGCACTTTTGCAGGCATCCCTTACCCGATCCTGATCTCGCTCCTCGTCGCGGCGATCGCATCGTTCATTCTCTACAAGACGAAATACGGCCGCAAATGTGCCGCTGTCGGTGCCAATGCCGATGTTGCGCGCTATTCCGGCATATCCGTCGTCAAGACACGAACCATTGCCTACGTGATCCAGGGTGTCTGTGTCGCGATTGCCGCGATTTGCTACGTGCCGCGCCTCGGCGCTGCGACGCCCACAACCGGTCTTCTATGGGAGTTGCAGGTCATTACCGCGGTGGTCATCGGCGGCACTGCGCTGCGTGGCGGCAAGGGCCACGTGTGGGGGACCGTCGCGGGCGCGGTCATTCTCGAGCTGATCGCAAATCTCATGGTGCTTTCGGATTACGTCTCCGAATACCTCGTTGCCGGCGTGCAGGGCGTCATCATCATTATTGCCATGCTCATCCAACGGCTGTCCAAATAGCTCCGTGCCCCGGGCCTCACGGTGTCTGTCTACTCTGGTCCATTATTCTGGGAGGAATAAATGTTTAAAGGCAATCTGATTGCAGCGACCCTGCTTGGGACGCTGTTGATGACAGGCAGTGCATTCTCGGCGGACAAGAAGGTCATCGCGGTATCAATACCCGCGGCCGATCACGGTTGGACGGCCGGTGTGGTCTATCACGCCCAGGCGGCCGCCAAGGAGATCAACGCAGCGTTTCCGGGCGTTGAAGTGATCGTCAAGACGTCACCCTCGGCAACGGCGCAAGTCAGCGCGATCGAGGATCTTTCCGCCGGCCGCAAGCTCGACGCCCTGGTTATCCTTCCCCACAGTTCGGAAGAACTGACGACCCCGGTCAAGGCGGTCAAGGATGCAGGGGCGTTTGTCACAGTGGTCGATCGCGGCTTGAGTGATCCGTCCATTCAGGATCTCTACGTGGCCGGCGACAACATTGCTGTTGGTGCGACAACTGCAAAGTTCCTCGTCGACAAGCTCGGCGGCAAGGGAAATCTGGTCGTCCTGCGTGGCATCCCGACCGTCATCGATGACGAACGGATCAAGGGCTTCCAGGACGTCATCGCCAAGAGCGATATGAAGATCCTCGATATCCAGTATGCCAACTGGAATAGCGATGAGGCTTTCAAACTCATGCAGGACTATCTGGCCAAGTATCCGCATATCGATGCCGTTTGGGCAAACGACGACGACATGCTTCTCGGCGTCCTCGAAGCGGTGAAGGTTTCTGGCCGCAAGGAGATCAAATTTGCCCTCGGCGGCAACGGCATGAAGGAGATCGTCAAGAAGGTGATCGACGGCGATGCCGTCACGCCCATCGAGACGCCGTATCCGCCATCCATGATCAAGACTGCGATCTACCTGACAGCGGCACAGTTTGTTGGCCAGGCTCCGGTTCGGGGCACTGTGAAGCTCGATGCGCCGTTGATCACGCAGGCAAATGCGCGGGAATACTATTTCCCCGATTCACCCTTTTAACCACACCGATCGAGGGCGCGATCGCTGCCCTCGATTTCACGGAAATCGAAAGGAAAAGATATGCCAGGCAAGAAAATACTGATGCTGACCGGGGAATTCACGGAAGAGTACGAAATCTTTGTATTCCAGCAAGCTATGGAAGCGGTCGGACACACTGTTCACGTGGTCTGCCCCGACAAGAATGCGGGCGATCTGATCAAGACGTCGCTGCACGATTTCGAAGGTGACCAGACCTACACGGAAAAGATGGGGCATTACTTCACCATCAACAAGACGTTTTCGGAAGCGGTCGCCAATCCAGACCAATACCATGCTGTTTATGCTGCGGGCGGCAGAGGGCCGGAATATATCCGCACCGATAAGCGAATACAGGCTCTGGTTCGCCATTTCCACGACGCGCAGAAGCCGATTTTCACGATTTGCCATGGCGTGCAAATCTTGATTGCCGTCGATGGCGTGATCCGCGGAAAGAAAGTGGCGGCCCTTGGTGCCTGCGAGCCGGAGGTCATCCTTGCGGGTGGCACGTATATCGATCTGTCGCCAACCGAGGCCTACGTAGACGGGACAATGGTCTCCGCCAAGGGCTGGACGGCGTTGGCCGCATTCATCCGCGAATGCCTGAAAGTCCTTGGCACGGAAATTCGCCACACCTGAAAATTGTCATTGGTTCGGCGGGTTGTTATCCGCCGAACTTTGCTTGTCGGGTCACATCGTTTGAGCCTGTTTCGACGTGCAATTGCTAGTGTCCGATGCGTGGATCGATATCCGCAGATGTGGTCCCGATCCCTCTTGCTCTGCAATAACCACCTCCGGTAAGCGCTCTACAGGCTCAGAAAGCGGCGCGTTCGTCATGACGCGAGATCCGATCGAGCAGATAATCAACCTCTGCTTTTGCTTGGGGCGTCAGCATTTGCGCCGGCTTGCGTTGCGCATCATCGGCGATCACACCTCTTCGCTTCAGGACGTGCTTGCGCACCGCAAGGCCGACGCCGAGTTGCTGCTCGTATCGGATCAATGGCAGATGCGCATCGAAAAGGTCGTGTGCCTCGTCCCGCTTTCCATCCGTAAACAGCCTGATAAGTTCAGTCAGCATGTCGGGAAAACCGTAACCGGTCATGGCTCCGTCGGCGCCTCTTTCCGGCTCGAAATCGAGGAACATCCCGCCATTGCCGCAGAGGATCGAGAATTTTCGCAGCTCTCCCGATGTCTGTAGCGACCTCAGTTTCGAGATCTTTTCGAGACCCGGCCAATCCTCGTGCTTCAGCATGAGGCAGGAGGGGTGATTGGTCATGATCTTTGCAATCACGCTCGGCGACATGACAACAGTGAGTGTCAGCGGATAATCCTGAAGGACCCAGGGGACGTCCCGGCCTACCGCTTCTACCGCCCCGCCGAAATAGTTCACGATCTGGTCGTCGGTCCGCAGTGCCGGGGGCGGCGCAATCATGACGCCCGCAGCGCCCATTTCCATGGACTCACGTGCCAGTGAGCGCATGCCTGCAAACCCATGCGCAGAGACACCGACGATGATCGGCACCTTGGCCCGCGAGACAACCCTTTTGACGATTGCCCGGCTTTCCTCCTGCTCCATCTTTGGCGCCTCGCCCATGATGCCTAGAATGGTGATACCGGTACAGCCGCTGTCCTCGTAGAAATCCGTCAGCTTGTCGATCGAGTTGAAGTCGATCGATCCATCTGTAAAAAAAGGTGTTGTCGCGATCGCGTAAACACCTTTTGAGTCCGTGCCAAAATTCATTCTTGTCCTCCAGAATGCGTTGATGAGCGGCTGGGTCAGGATGTGGCTAGCTCGTAACCCGATTCACTCAGCGCTTTGTCCACCCACTTGCGTTGGTTCGGTCCATATTCGCCAGACAGAATAGCTGCGAGTTGCTTGGCTTCTGCTGCCGCTTTCTTCGCTGCACCGGCATAGACCGCTTCGAGCATCGAATATGGAACCGACACCAGCCCATCGTCATCGCCGATAACGAGATCGCCGGGTTCGATGACCATGCCATCAAGCGCAATCGGGACATTCATGGCGCCAGGGCCATTCTTGTACGGTCCGCGATGCGTCACGCCTGCCGCGTAGACGGGAAACGCATGACTTCTGACGAAAGCGCTGTCTCGTATTGCCCCGTTCACAACGACGCCCGCAATACCGCGCTTGTCCGCGTAGGCCAGCATCATTTCGCCCATCAGCGAGTTCGTCAGTTCTCCGGATCCGTCAATGACAAGCACATCGCCAGGCTGAGCCATGTCGATTGCTTTGTGAATGAGCAGGTTGTCGCCCGGTCGTGTCTTGACGGTGAAAGCCGGTCCGCAAAGCATGCCTCCGGAGTGCATCGGCCGAAGCTTAGCACCGCCTGCTTCGGTGCGAAGCATCACGTCGCTGACGCAGGCGACGGGCAGTTCGGCAAATTTAGCGACATAGTCGGCCGATGCCCGACGGGACGGCTGAAGCAGACGGATGAAATTCATGAGTGTTGCCTTTCTAAGCTATTTCGATTGCAAGGAATTGCGTCCGAACACCGCCGATGAGAGGGATTTCAGCCTCAATCAACGTCGATCGTGGGATCGGTATCGGCCCGACCCTTGCGCCGGTGATGACGATCTGTCCGGCAGTGAGCGGGTGGCCACGGCTCGCGGCATGTTGCGCAAGCCATGCGACCGCATCCAGCACAGCTCCATTTTCCGGGAGCGCTTTTTCGACGGCATAGTGAGTTCCCCGGATCGTCAGGGCAGGGCGCAGCGACGTTTCTCCAGGATAGCCTTCGACACCGTCGCCCAACACCACCAGACAATTGCTTTGGCTGTCTGCGAGTGCAGCCAGAGAGGAAACTTTTTTTCGATCCACGAACCGCGAATCCAGAATTTCGAAGGCCACATGCGTGCTGCCGATCGCATTGATGATGTCGTCTCGACTGTAGGCGGTTGCTCTGCCGGGAAGGTCCTTTCCCAGCCTGAATGCGACCTCCACCTCGACCTCAGGCGCCTGCAGTTCAAAAGGCAGTGCGGTGCCGTTTTGTACGATCCTGGTGTCGGCGAATGCCGAACAACGCGGAACCTCGCCTGCAGCAGCCGGAGCGATCTTCCAGCCTCCGACAGTCTGCCCTGCCAATAGCGCATCCTGGATGGCGTAGGCTGTCTCCACGGAGTCCGGAACAAGATGGTCAGGAAGTGTTTCGAGACGCAATCCGCGCTCTGCGCTCTGCAACGCTTTTGCTGCCTCGATTATGTTCTGATTGTTCATGCGTGAGCCTCCATGTTTGCCGCCGGCTGAGTTCTGGAACGGTGGACTGCAGGGTCTGGCTCCGGGCTGGCGGCTATGAGTTCTCGTGTGTACGGATCGGCCGGCGCCGTGAAGATTGCGCTCGTAAAACCCTGCTCGACGATCTGTCCCTTCCGCATGACGATCACGCGGTCGGCAAAATCACGTACGAGGGGAAGATCGTGTGCGATGAAGATGTACGAGAGGCCGAGTTTCTCCTGGAGATCTTTGAGGAGCGCAATGACCTGGGCTTGTACGGACACGTCGAGGGCAGAAACCGCCTCGTCGCACAGAATGACCTCCGGCTTGAGCGCCAGCGCCCGGGCTATTGCGATGCGTTGGCGCTGCCCGCCGGAGAACTGATGTGGATAGCGTTTGGCGTGTTCCGGCTTTAGTCCCACCTGGGTCAGCAGATCTCGCACGGCCGCGGCCCATTCTTGTTTCGGCTTTACGCCCTTATGGATGGCCCAGGGTTCGGATATGATATCGAAGATCGACATCCGCGGGTTGAGGGAAGCGGTGGGATCCTGAAAGACGACCTGCAAACGCCGCCGGTAGTCAAACAGGTCGTCGCCTTTAAGGGAAAAGATGTCCTTGCCGCGGTAAGTCACTGACCCTGAATCCGGGATATTCAGACGGAGCAACGTCTTGGCCAGCGTCGTCTTGCCAGATCCGGACTCTCCGACGATCCCCAGTGTCTCGCCCTTGCGCAATTCGAAGCTGACATTGTCCATCGCGTTCAGCGGGGGAGCGTTGGATGAAAGCAGATAGGTCTTTTTCAGCGCAGTCGCTTTGATGAGCACTTCACTGCGTTCAACCTCGGGACGAAACGGCTCCTGCCCTGGCACGGCCGCAAGCAATTGCCGTGTGTAGGCGTGCCGGGGATTTCGGTACACTTCGGCGACATCGCCAGTCTCGACGACTTCTCCGTCCTTCATGACGATCATGCGATCAGCGATTTCAGCAACGACCCCCAGATCATGGGTAATCAGGAGCAGTGCCATACTCTCCTCTTTCTGGAGTTGCCGAAGGAGGCGCAGGATTTGCGCCTGCACTGTGACGTCGAGTGCTGTCGTCGGTTCATCGGCGATTAGGAGGTCCGGCTTGAGAGCAATTGCCATGGCGATCATGACACGCTGGCGCTGCCCGCCCGAAAACTCGTGCGGATAGGAACCGGCCCGTGCAGCGGCATTCGGGATGCCGACCCGCTCGAGCAGGTCCAAGGCCCGCCGACGGGCATCCCCGGCCTCCATGCCATGGATGCGCATGACTTCGGCGATTTGCCAGCCGATCGGATAGACCGGGTTGAGGTGAGAAAGCGGATCCTGAAAGATCATGGCGATCTTCTTCCCGCTGATTGCCCGGCGTTCCTCGGCCGCCATCCCGAGCAGATCCCGGCTACGGTAGTGGATCGTACCGCCGGTCACGAACCCCGGCGGACTGTCGATCAGGCCCATGACAGCGGATGCACTGACGCTTTTACCCGATCCGCTCTCGCCGAGGATCGCAAGCGTCTCACCGCTTCTAATGCTCCAGCTGACATCGCGGACAGCCTTCGTAACAGTGTTGCGTGCGTGAAATTCGACAGACAGGTTTGCGACGTCGAGAATAGCGCCATCAGGCATGATTTTATTGTCAGACATTCTGCGTCTCCGGCTTTTCTAAGCGCCACCGCTGCAGGGGATCCGTCGCGATGCGTAGCCAGTTGGAAAGAAGATTGAGGGACATGGTGACCAGGGCGATCGCAAGACCAGGCCAGAAGGACAGCCACCAGGCCTTTGACAGGTAGGCTCTGCCTTCCGCGACCATCGCGCCCCATGTGACGTCCGGGGCCTGAACGCCGAGCCCCAGGAAACTGAGGCTGGCTTCAGCCAGCATGACGAATGCGAAGTCCAACGTCATGATTGTCAGAAGCGTCGGTGCGATGATCGGCAGTATGTGCTTGAACACAAGCCGAAAGGTACTCGCACCCGTCACTTCGGCGGCAACGACGAACATCCTGGTGCGGACTTCCATGACCTCCGCGCGGGTGGTGCGCAGGTAAAGAGGGATGCGTGTGATCGCAAGCACGATGATGACGTTGGATATCGCCGGACTGAACACATAGAGGATCACCAATGCCATCAGAAGCGATGGAAAACTCATGATGATGTCTGTGACCCGCATGATCGCTTCGCCGAGGAGACCGCCGCGGTAACCGGCTACAAGGCCCAGGACAGTCCCTGCCACCAATGAGCAAAAGACGGTGGCTGCTGCAATCAGCATGGTGGTCTGCGACGCGAGCGCTATCCTCGCAAGGATGGAACGCCCAAGGCTGTCGCCGCCCAGAATGAAGGCGAAGCCGCGGCTGAGGTCGAAAGGCGGTGCGTTTCTGGCACGGAGGTTCATGACAATTGCCGCATCGCCGAAGAGCCAGGGACCGAGGATTGCCGAGAGTATCGTAACCAGCAGTATGATCGTGGCAGTGAACGCAAACTTGTCCCGCCACAGCATTCCGAGGATGATCTTGAAACGATTTTCCGGCATCGGTGCGTCCGCTAACGGTGTCGAGAGAATCTGATGAGCCATGTCAGTTCATCCGTATGCGCGGATCGAGGATCGCATAGGCGATGTCGATCACGACGTTGAGCATGAAGATCGCGATGGCAGTCACCATCACGCCGGCCTGGATGACGGCAAAATCGCGATAGGTGATGGAATCGATCATCAACTTGCCGATGCCGGGAAAGCCGAAGATCGTTTCGACGATCACAGCACCGTTGATGATGCCGGCAGCCTGATCCCCGGCGACGGTGATCACGGGAAGCATGGCGTTGCGCAGGGCGTGCACGAAGATGATCCGCCGGCTTTTTGCGCCCTTGGCACGAGCCGTTTTCACATAGGCGGCGGACAAGACGCTGATCATCGAGCTTCGGGCTATCTGGACGATCAGGCCGCAAGGTCTGATCGCAAGCACGGCAACCGGCAGGATCCATTGCGCGACGCTTCCGGTTCCCGATGTCGGCAGCCACTCCAGCCCGACGGCGAACACCAGTACCCCGACGATCGCGATCCAGAAGTTGGGAAGGCTCGCACCAATCAGTGACAGCAGTGTCGCGATACGGTCGAAGATGCTGTTCGGGCGCCAGGCGGCCAGGGCACCCGTCACCACAGCCACGATCAGGGCGATTGCGATCGAATAGAAGGCCAAGAGCAGCGTTGTCGGCATGGCCTCGAGCACGAGCGCCAGCGCTGGACGATTCTGACGAAGAGACTCGCCGAAATCCAGCATCACCAGTCCCCGCAGGAAGGTGAAGAACTGCACGAGGACCGGCTGGTCGAACCCATGCAACCGCGCGAACTCCTCGCGCATGGAATTCGGTGCATCGATCGGCAGATAAAGATCAGCCGGAGAGCCCGTAAGACGAGCCATGAAAAAGACCATCACGACGAGCAGAAAAAGCGAGATACCACTCCAGACCGCTCGTTTGCTAAGATAACTGCCCATCAGGCGCCTCCATTGTTGTGGCAGCCGGGGAAGCCCGGCTGCCAAAGTCGCGACCCCAGGGGCTCACTTCTTCGTCATGGTGATGTCAGAGAGCTCGAACTGAACGGTGCTGAGGGCATTCGGCATGTAGTTGACACGCGGCCCTACGCGCATCTGGCTGACCATGTGATACATCGGTACCGCCGGGATGACGTCGGTTGCGATGATGCGGTTGGCTTCCTGGAAATCCTTCGTCCTCTGGGCACCGGTCTCTGCCATTGCCTTGTCGATCAGCCCATCGACCTGAGGGTTATTCATCTCGGACTGCTGCCCTTTCGAATGATAGCGGAAGTACATGGTGAAGGCGGCGTCACCATTGTTGTTGTCATGCATTTCCTGAATCATCATGGCACTGCGCTCGGCAGGATAGGGCTTGTTGACAAGCTTCAGCCACTCAGCAGATTCCATCATTTCGATCTTCACGTTCAGCCCGATCTGTTGCCACATTTGTTGGATGGCCTGCAGCGCTTCGCCTTGGTTCGGAAAGAAGTTTGTCCGGCCGATGAGGCGGATTGGCCTGTCGACAGGCACGCCCGCGGTCTTGGCCTCCTGAACCAGTTTCATGGCCTGCTTCGGATCGTAGGGCCAAACCTTGAGATCAGGATTGTAGCCGTTGATCTTGGGGAGAATGAATTGCGTCGCGGGCACGACTTCATCACTGAACACGGTTCCGACCAGTGCGCCGCGGTCGAAGCCGAGGTTGAGTGCCTGCCGGATGCGAATGTCATCCAGCGGTGGTTGCATGATGAACCGGATACGGGTCGTCTCGCCGTTCAGGAAAGCCTTGTCCATCTTGGGATCGTCAGCGTCCTGCGGAGAGATACTGTAAGCTATGTCGGCTTCACCCGTTTTGACCATTGCGGCGCGCAGTGCCGACTCTCCGCGGAAGACGAATGTTGCATTTTCGACCTCGGGCTTCTTGCCCCAGTAGCCATCGTTGCGCTTGAGTTGTACGCCGTCTGCGTTCCAGGAGACGAACTGGTACGGTCCAGTGCCGACCGGAGCGCGGCTCAACTGCGTTGGCGAGGTATCGGGACCAACTACGCCGATGAACGACAGAAAGACAGGCATCAGAACTTGGGCAGGATCGGCCTTGAGCTCGAGCGTCTTGTCGTCGATCGATTTTGCGGTCAGCTTAACATTGGCAATTTTGGTCCGATCGAGGCAGGTCACTCCGGTGCTCTGCATCCGCTCAACTGCCTTGACGACAGCGTCTGCATTGAGCGGCTTGCCGTCATGGAACGTCACCCCATCGCGCAATGTGACCCGCCATACGCCGTTGCCGGTGTCCTCCCATTTGGTCGCCAGGCGAGGAAGAACCTTGCTGTCATTGGGATCGAGTACCGTCAGGGTCTCGACGATGTTTTCCTTCACGATCAGGTTGATGCCGTTTACGGTCGTGTTGCAGCCGTCGATGTTTGCCGGTTCGACAGGCACCGCGATCTTGATCGACGCGGTTTGTGCATAGGCAGCGGGCGCAGTGGCGGCCATGATGGTGATCGCGAATGCCTGCAGGATTCCGGATTTAGATGACATAATTCCTCCCTTGTCGCCGGACACGGGTCAGCTATCGACGCCTTGACGGCGCGCTGACGAAGAGTTCAGCGGTGATTGATAGGCAATTTCCTCAGTATCCGAGACATCAGTCCTCCGCGGGATCGCCTGTGTCCGGATGCAATTGCTGGGTCAAGTTTCCTCCATTGACCCTGGCGCCACCGTAGGCCTGGAAAATTATGCCCGCCACTACAGAGTTTTGATCTGGCTATCAAAATCCTATATAGGGTGTGCATGTATCACGCTTTCCTTGACCTGCGCCGCGTGCGCTACATCGTTGCGATCGCGGAGAGCGGCTCCATCTCCGGAGCTTCGCGGATGTTGAATGTCGCGCAGCCGGCGTTGAGCTATCACTTGAACGAGATGGAACGGGCGTTGGGGGCGTCGCTGTTCGAAAGGTCGTCGACAGGCGTGACGCCCACCGTGATGGGCGTACTCTTCATCGAGCACGGCAAGATTATCCTCGATGCAGTCAAGCTTGCGGCCGAGGATGCCAATCGTCTGCTGGAGTTAGGCAGAAGGCAGGAGACAATCCGGCTGGCGCTTATCCCATCGCTGGCAGGGGCGATCGTACCGAAGCTTATCGATGCGTTTCGACTACGGCTCCCAGACCGCATTCTGCATGTCATTGATGCGCGCACCTCGTTCGCGAACGAACTGATTGAGAGCGGTCGGGCAGACATTGCAATTACCCTGTCCGGTGCTGCAGATGTCGATGAGCCACCACTGACGTGGGAAAGCCTTTATTGCATCATGAACGGCTCCGAGATCGCCGGTCCGATCACCTTCAAGGAAATGGCTTCGCTTCCGCTGATCCTGCCTGCAAAGGGCAATCCGCTACGCCGGTTCCTGGAAATCGCGTCCGCAAAGGTGGATCTCACACTCAATGTGATCATGGACGTCGATGGCTTCGAGCCGCGAAAGAAGATTGTTGTTTCCGGCTATGGGGTGACCGTGTTCGGGGAGTTGTCTGTGCTCCCCGAACAGTTAGTGCCGGATCTGGTTGCGCGTCGGATCATCGACCCGGAGCTGCGGCGTCCGATAATCTTGAAATCCAGATCAGGCCTCGATCCCAAACTTGATCGCGCAATACGCGACACGCTGAAAGACGTCTTCAGCCACTTTCGACAGTCGTCCAGCCTGGACTCCTGATCCTACCCAAAGGACCTGTCTGATCGCGCGCCATCGCCGCATCGATGGCCTCGATGTGGCGGGCATTTGGGTAGCTTCAATGGCCTTGCTGCTTCTTCCACTCTTCGTAGCGCGCCTTATTCTCGGCATTCGCCGGGTAGAGGCCAGGAAGCGCAGCACCCTTGTTGACTTCCTGCATGATCCAGCCCTCAAGCCGCTCCTGCTCGGTCGCGTCATCGAGAATTTCATCGACAAGTGCTGCTGGGATGACGACGCCGCCGTCGTTGTCGATCACGATCAGATCGCCCGGGAAGATCGCAACGCCGCCGCATCCGACCGGCTGGTCCCAGGCAACGAAGGTCAGGCCGGCAACTGACGGAGGAGCAGCCGCACCCGAGCACCATACGGGTAAGCCTGTGCCGAGGACACCTTCGAGATCACGAACGACGCCATCTGTCACCAGGGCAGCAACGTTTCTCTTTTGCATGCGAGCGCAAAGGATGTCGCCAAAAATCCCGGCGTCCTTGTTGCCCATGGCGTCAACCACGGCAATGCAGCCTTCCGGCATGGCTTCGATGGCCGCGCGGGTTGAGATCGGCGACGACCACGAGGCGGGGGTAGCGAGGTCTTCCCGAGCCGGCACGAACCGCAGCGTAAAGGCGCGGCCGACAATGCGACCCTGGTCGGGCTTCAGCGGCATTGCACCGCGGATCCAAACGTTGCGAAGCCCCTTCTTCAACAGAATGGTTGTCAGCGTGGCAGTGGTGATCTTCGAAAGAATCTCTTTGATGTCAGTTTCGCTAGCCATTGATGTGTCTTTCCCCTTTGAGAGATTAGATGCTGGAGATCATACCGCCATCGATGCGGATGATGCTGCCAGTCAGGTAGGACGATCTTGTGCTCGCCAGGAAGGTGACGACGTCGCCATATTCCTTCGGGTCGCCGTAGCGGCCGACCGGGATCGAGGCCGTGCTCTCGGCTGAGATCTCCTGGACTGTCCGACCTTCGCGCTTTGCCTTCTGTTCGTCGAGAAAAGTGATGCGGCCGGTGGCAATTCGACCTGGCAGCACGATGTTCGCAGTGATCCCATCTGCACCGACTTCCTTCGCGAGAGTCTTCGACCATCCCACGAGAGTGGAGCGCAAGGCGTTGGAAATACCGAGATTGGCGATCGGTGCGACAACGCCCGACGATGTCGATGTGATGATGCGGCCCCACTTAGCTGTGCGCATATTGGGCAGGACACGGTCGGTCAGCGTGATGACCGATAAGACCATCGACTGGAAGAATTTAGACCACTGGTCTGCAGACTGACCGGACACAAGTGTCGGTGGCGGGCCGCCCGTGTTGTTGACGAGAATGGCGACGTGACCGTAGCGCTTTTCAATGTCTGATATATTCGTTTCGATCACAGAAAGATCGGCGATATCCCACTTCAGTGCGAAGGCGTCGCCTCCGGCAGACTGAATGGCGTCGACGGTCTTTCCTGCGGCGTCAGCGTCGATGTCCGCAACAACAACCTTTGCGCCCTCGGTCGCAAGCGCTTGGGCGATAGCACCACCCAGGCCACCGCCGGCACCGAGCACGAGTGCACATTTTCCGGCTATTCCCAGGTCCATGATATTTCTCCGTAACCGTGAGGTGTTTGACCAGGCGCTGACTTCGCTGCGCCTGACACGAGAGCGGAGATTGACATTCGCTCACTCAGTAGAGAACCTGCGTTTTGATGTGTTTGAAATGCAGGAAATCTAAACTTGGAAACACGGTTTCTCAAAACCTTCCTGCGAGTGGTCGAGACCAGTTCGATAGCGGCAGCCGCCCGCAAAGAGAATCTGACGCCTTCGGCTGTCGTCCAGCGTTTGCGCGCACTTGAGGCTGAGGTTGGACAGGTGCTGGTACGCCGGGCCGGACATTCGATGCGGCCGACGGAAGCGGGCCTCGCAGTGCTGGAGGCAGCAAAGCAGGTCGTCGAGTTGGCAGAGAGCTTTGAAAGTCTGGCAGGTGGACCGGAAGACGTTGGCTCTATCCGCGTCGGGGTCATCCACTCGATGATAACAGGCCTTTTGCCCGAAATATTATCCTCGATGAAGGAGAACAGGCCACGCATCAAGGTCGAGGTGATCCCGGGCCAATCCTCCGACCTCTATCAAAAGGTCAAGGAGCAAGCCTTGGATGGCGCGATCATGGTCGAACCACCATTTTCAATGCCAAAGGAATTTGTCTGGCAAGAATTGCGTAAGGACCCGTTGATCCTCCTCACGCGCAAGGATCACCGGGGCAATGATCCGCTCTTGCTGATGAAAACGGAACCTTTCATCAGATATGATCGAAGACATTGGGGCGGACGGGCCGGCGACCTCTATCTGAAAAAAATGCGGATTAATCCAGACGACCGCTACGAGTTGGATTCACTGGAGGCGATAGCCGTGATGGTTGATCGCGGTTTTGGAATATCGCTCGTTCCGGATTGGCTTCCGCCCTGGCCAGAAGGACTGTCGCTTCGAAAAATGAACCTGCTTGACGCTCCGGGTCGAACTCTGGGCGTCGTGTTTTCAAGAAGCTCCGTTAATCGAAGACTGATGGCTCTATTCGCCCACGAGGCCTGCGGTGCCAGCAAGCTGACAAAGTTGCACTCTTCCTAACAGGCCAGCGATGCGAGGTGCCTGTAGGACCAGATCTCTTCAATAGTATGGACTAACAGCCGGGAAATCGCTACTTCCAGATTTGCCGCGTCCCGAACCAGTCGCGAAGTCCGTCTCCGAGAATCCGAAAGCCGGTTGAGTGAAGAAAACACAGCGCAATTTTTCCGTCGAGTACAAATCCGGCCGCCGAAAGCTTGACGCCAAGCCCAACTCTATCTGGGGCAGTATGGACTTGAAGTCCGTCGCTCGTGACGTGGAGAGTGACGCTATGCCGGTTCTGCAGGAAAGCCTAAAGACTGGTGAACCGGGGCCAGAACTGTCAGTGCCTTTCGCAAATCCTCATCCCCCATTCTTGACACCATCCGAAGCGACGCCGACAACTGCTAATGAACCGAAGGGAATGACCATGGCCGACGATACCGACACACTCAACGTTGCTGAAGCGCCTGGGCAGGAAGACGCGCCTGTTGTTGAAAAGAAGCAGCGTAAGCCCCGGGAGAAAAAGATCTCGGTTGTCGCTACGTCGGCAGAGAGTGTTACCGGCGGTATCGATGGTCGTAAGAAGCGCGGCCGCAAGCCACGCGTGAGCGAAGACCCAACACCGGTCGAACCCAAGGCTCCGAAGCTTGCACCGACGGCTGATCAGGTCGCTGGTAACGCTGCGACTTCAGCTGGCGATGAAATGGCTGATCTGCTGCAGCTGGAGGCGGAGAACCAGAAGCTTCGCAAGATGCTGGCTGAAAAGCTTCGTGCCGAAAATGCTGATTTGCGCAAGAAGCTCAATCTCGGTTAAACTGTCGGCTGCGGCCTAAGGCTGCTCACAACCTGCGATCTCAATCAAACAAGTTTGGCGGCTCTAGCCCGTCGCCGGACTGAACCCGCGTAGATCGATGACAGATGCGAGGCCGATCCATGGCATCTCCCTGGAAGTTTTTAAGCCGACTCGTGCCACGCCGACGCGAGCCGAAGCAGGATGACGCAGAGGTTGCGGACAAGAAGCCGGATGTCCTGGCTCTTTCCGGCCCAGCGGAGATCGTTGCAGAAGAGAGCTTGTCTGATTCAAGCGCTGCAGGCGAAGCTGATGATGCGGCAAAGAATGTGGTCGCTGCGGTTGTCGCTGGTGATCGGGCGCCATCCGATCTCCCGGAGACCGTCCTCATCCCATCTCCGGACGCCACGGACTTGCACCTGCGAGTGGGGGGCAAACCGCGCAAGCAGATGGGTCGCCCCAGGAAATCGGAGCCAGTCGACACACCGCAGGTTCCACCGGACGTCAGCATCCCGTCAGGTGATACGCTGAGCCTCGACGACGAAATCAGGGTGCTCAGGGGCCAATTGGCGGGAAAGCTTCGAGTGCAGAACGCGCAACTCAAGAAGATGCTTGAGCGGTTCGAGCGATAGCGCAAGACGACGCCAATTGGAAAAGCCTTCTTCTGTCAAAAGGGCGTCTATTCCCTGCGCGCCAAACGACCATGGTGTTGGCGCGCGGAACGTCGAGGCAACTCATCACCCGCGTGTTTCCCCCGCCACAGCGCCTGCGTTCGCTCATCCGCAGTGTCGGGTTTGCTGTCGCCGATGAAGATCACGACGGGGCCGGTCATCGGCCGGGAGGCATCGTAGAAATCCAGCAGCCCGGGATGCCTTTGCTGGATAAAGTCGGGAATTCTCCCGGACGCGCGCAACAGGTGATCGACAACCACCTGGTCGCCGTGGACAGCGTTCGGAACGTCGCCGCAGGAACCCGGCTGCATCCAGCGAGCGGGGTCCTGCGCAAAGCGTAGGTAGAGGTCGGCAAGCTCGTCGCCGCGCCAGCGCATGATGGCGGTGGAGACACGGCCCTTGAGGAAGTGATCCTCCATGGCCGCCAGACTGTCGTCGACCAGCGCATCGGCATTGCCGGTAAAGATGGTGTCGAGATCGCATAGAATGGTGAGATCGTCGGCAAGGTCCGGCCGGAACGCCTCGAACTTCGACCACCAGGAGGGCCAGTCGTGAAGGAGCGGCACGGTTTCCACGCCCCTGACGTCGAGCGTAAGATCGGTGAGGCAGACGATGCGGTCGAGGCCTGCGATCGATTGGCGCGCGCCGGCGGCCAGCCGTTCCACCCATGTGGCGTCATAGCGGCCACCGCTCCGCAGGACCGTTAACAGCGTTACCATGAGTCTACACGACCTTCAGGCGCGGCATACTCGTTGCCGCAGCGTCCTGCCAGAGCTCGTCGCAAAGCGCTTCCAGCCAGTTGGCGGCTTTTCGTGCGGCCTCCGGGTCATGCAGCGAGCGCAGCACAGACGGATCAAGCGCGGCCGCATCGTTGAGGAGCTTTTGCCAGCCGCCGTAGTCGCCCGGCCAGGCCGGTGCGGTGACCGCGGCACCAAGCCCGACAAGCGCGTCGGCCTTGCGGTGCTGCTCGGAGAAATAGCGCCATTCCGGCATGACAACAAAGGTGCTTCCAGCCCGGGCGATCTCATGGACGGTATTGTCGCCGGCGGAGGCGACAACGATGTCGGCGGCCGCGATGTGGTCCGTCACGTTGTCGACCCAGCCGAGTTCCCGCAAGTTGGCGAAGTCGGTCTCGTGGCCTTCGCGATGCACCGGTCCCGCCACCAGCCACAAGGCATCGGGCACAGCGCGCGCTGCAATCGTCAGCGGTGCAAGGGGCGTGCCGCTTCCGCCGCCACCCGTCAGCACCAGGATGACCTTCTGGTCCTCGGCAAGCCCAAGCTTGGCGCGGGCTGCCTGCCGCGAAAGCACCGCGTCGCGCGTGGTGGAAAGACCGCCGGTGTAGAAAGTCTTGCGGCGCAGATACTCAGGGTAATCGTCCTGCTCGAGCCGCTCGTCGAAGGGCGCGATCATGCCGACGCTGGCCTCATAGGAGCCGATATGGCCGACATCGCTCCGGTCGCCATGCATGCGGATCTGCACCGTGGGCGTGCTGGCGATCCGCCCCAGCATGCCGATTTCCGAGGACACATCGACGACGAAAAGCCCGACATCGCGATCATCGAGATGATCGAGGATCGTTCGCATCGTCCCGCGCATCGAGGGCAGGCCGAGCGGCACGCAATGCATCACCGACGGGGTGTTTTCGGCAAACAGGCGCGGCGTCGGCACGCTTTCGCCGATCATGTTCGGAAGCGCGATCACCTCGATGCGGGGATCTGCCTTGGCGAACTGTTCGGGCGCTGCGGTCATCACAGAGACGTGTCGATCCTTCGAAAAGTGCTCGGCCATCGCCATCGTCCGGTTGGCATGGCCGCGGCCCTGATGGTGGACGAAGAAGGAGATCGGTTTGGTCATTCGCTAGGTCCCATCAGGAAAAGAGTACGGTGTCGGGCTGGCGGGCGGCGTCGGTTTCTCGGCCGTCCGGGAGGCGGTGCACGACGATGTCGTCGGCGTCCCTGCTCCAGTCGATCAGCCCCCTTTGCGCAAACTGCCCCAGCCAGTAGTCCATGCACCAGGCGCCGTGCTTCTGCCTGTAGAGACGGGCGTTGCGCAGGATATGCTCGAAATGCTGCAGCGGCGGAATGTGAACGGCATGGTGCTGGTGATAGGCGCCGGCGGCGCCGACACGGTAGGTCGGAATTCCCGCATCGGCAGCGCGGCGGGCGAGGTCCGTCTCTTCGCCGCCATAGCCGAAGAAGGCCTCGTCCATGCCGCCGATCTGCCGCCAGGTCTCCGACCGCAGCCCGAAGGAAAGCCCCCAGAGCTGCCCCGCATCCGGCTCGCGCACCACGCCGCTGTCAGGAAACAACGCCTTGGACGGATGCGGCACGCCGGCCTCTTCAAGCTCGGAGAAATCTCCGGTAAACACCGGCATCCCGCCAGGCAGGTAGTAGACTTCTCCCAAAAGAACGCCGTCCACCTCGTCCAGTGCCCGGTCATAGGCTTCGACCAGGGTGGGCGAGGGAATGCAATCGACGTCAAGGAAGATAAGCTTGTCGCCGGTCGCCACGTCTGCCGCGCGGTTTCGGGCGGCGGCCAGTGGCATGGCGTCGCCGGGAACGAAGATATGCCGGACGGGGAAGGGAAGATCGGGCAGGTCCTCGGCAGGCTCATCCTGCATCCAGGCGATCACCAGCTCTGTCGGTAAAACGCTCTGGCGGGCAAGCCCTGCCATCAGGCCGCGCAGATGGTCAGTGCGGCCACGAACGATGGTGAGGACGCTGATGCTCACGACAGTTGCAGACACTGTGCCTTCGCCTTGTTGCGGAAGTGAATGACGCCTTCGATAATGCCTGCCGCATGGGTGTTGGAGGCAATGTAGGAATGCTTGAGCGCCGGCAGCCTGCCAAGATTGTCGGAGTAGTTGGCAACGATGATCGACTGCGGAATGGCCTGCAGCATCTCGATGTCATTGCCGGAATCGCCCGCCACGAACACGGCGCTGTTGGGCAGGCCGAAGCGGCGTCGGACGTGATCGACGGCCGTGCCCTTGGATGCCTTGATCGGCAGGATATCCAGGTAACGCTTGTGGCTGTGGATGACGGAGGCCAGCACGCCGGCATCCTGAAGCGCTGAGCGAACCCGCTCCACGGTCGCATGGGTGCCGTCGCTGAAATAGCTGAGCTTGAAATCCCGCTGCTCCAGCGGCGCCTGCGGCGTCACGCCGGATACGCTGCGCAGCACCCGTTCGACGGCCGAGCGCTGCCAGTTGTCGCCGATCGTCTTCAGCCAGCCCGTGTCCTGCGCATAGGAGACGCCGTTTTCGGACAGCGTGTAGATCTCGGATCCGACCGAGGTGATCATGACTTCGGGACGGGGCACGTCCTGTTGTTCGAGAACCGCCATGGCGCTGTGGAACGACCGTCCCGTTGCCACGCCGAAAGCGAGGTTCTCCTGGGTGCGGCGCCAGTTGCCAAAGGCATGCAGATGCGGAACCGAGCCGACCAGCGTATTGTCGATATCGCTGATCAGCATCTGGATCGGGCGCTGCGCCTGAATGTCCTGCGGCTTGACCAGATCGTGAACCAACCCGTGGTAGCGGGTCACATGCCGTTCCCAGTCATAGGTCCTGACGGCCCTGTCGCCCGATGCCGAAAATCGCTGCCACATTTCAGGGCTGCGGAAGATCTGCAGCAACGCGTCGGCAATACCGTTTGCGTCGCGAGGGTCGACCAGCAGGCCGTTGCCGCAGGTCTCGATAATGTCGTTGGGGCCGCCGCTGTCGGTTGCGACCAGCGGAAGACCGACAGCGGATGCTTCGAGAAGCGTCAGGCCGAAGGGCTCGTTGAAGGCCGGGTTGACGAACACGCCCCGGCGGTCCCGCGCGTAGGCGTAGTAGGCCGGGATATCTTGGGCACGATGGTTCTTGGGATAGGCGACCTTGCCGTAGAGATCGTACCGGTCGATCAGCTGCAGGATCTCGCGCAGGTTCGTCGCCACGTCCGCTTCGAGCGCATCGATGTCGTCGCGCGAGCCCGCCACAATCACCAGATTGGCCAGTGCCTGCAGATCTTTCGACTGGCCATAGGCTTCGATCAGTCCTGCCAGGTTCTTCTTGGCGACCGGACGCGCAATGGCGAGGATCACGGGCTTTTCCGGCACGGTGAGGAACCGCGCCATCTCCTGTTCCACGATCGGGGAGGAGAGGGCGCCGCGAAAGGCCTTCAGGTCGCTACCCGGCGGCAGCACCCGGATCTTGCCCGGGTCGTAGTTGTCGTAGGCCTTGTACTGGAGTTCGGCCTCGTCGCGGGAGGAGGCGATGACCAGCGAGGACTTTGCAAGGGCGAGCTCCTCCGCCGCGATCCGCTGCGCAAAGCCGCGGTCGCTCTGGCAGGATCGCAGCGCCTTCTGCTTGACCTTGCCGAGCGAGTGGCCGGTAAACACGAAGGGAATGCCGAGCGCATCCTCAATTTTCGCAGCGACGACCGCGGCATCGGCATAATGCGCGTGCAGCATGTCCGGGCGGTTGTCGGAGGACTGGAAGTAATCGATCAGTGCGTCAGAAAAGCTGTCGATCTCGGTGTGGAGATCTTCCTTGGCGAGGTAGCCGGGGTGAGCTGTCGGGAAACGGACGATGCTGATCTGCGGCGACACGACTTCGACCGGCCGGAGATAGTCATTCCCTAACCCTTCAAATGCACGCGTAGCGATGACGATGCGCTTCCCATCCGGATCCGCAGCGCAGGCTTCCACCAGATCCAGCAGGTAGCGGATGTGTCCGCCCGTATCGGTCGTCACGCCGTATTCGACATCTTTTCCGCGCAGGCACCCTTGAAGTGCAACATGAAGAACGAACATACAGGATCTCCTTTGCAGTCAGGACTACGAATGCCGAACCACCCTCGGGAACTGAGTGAACCGCTAAAAGTTGCACAGATCGCCCCAAGTATTTTCCCTGTTCCCCCGCTCAATCATGGCGGGACGGAGCGGGTCATTCACGATCTCTCCGTCGGGCTGCAGGCGCTGGGCTGCGACGTCACGCTGTTTGCACCGTCGGACAGCACCTGTCCCCTGCGCCGGGTGGGCGCCCTGCCGAGCCTGCAATTCTTTGAAAAAAAACATGGTTCCGTGCCACCCTCGATCCCTGCCGTACTGGAAACGGTGCGCATGGAAGAGGTTCGCCAGGCGCTCCCGCAATTCGACATCGTGCATTTTCACGGCGAGTTCTTTCACGCCGCTCTGCTTGGCGAGAAGCGCGCAACGTCGCTGACGACAATTCACTGGCGTGTCGACGAACTCGACCGCGAGTTGTTCTTTTCGGCCTTTCCCGATCTTCCCGTCGCCGCCATCTCGCGCTCCCAGGAGCAGGGCCTGCCGGCATCGAACCGTGCAGGTGTTGTCCTTCACGGCGTCGACCCCTCCCGGTTCGAACCGAACGACAGGCCGCAAGCCTATCTCGCCTTTATCGGCCGGATGACCGACCAGAAGCGCCCTGACGTGGCCATCCGCGTCGCCCAGGCTTCAGGACGGCCGATCCGGCTTGCCGGAACGGTCGATGTGGGAAACCCGCTTTACTTCGATACCTACGTGAAGCCGCATCTTTCGCCGACGGCCGAATATATCGGACCTGTCGAAGACATGGCTAAAAACAAACTGCTGCGGGAGGCAAGCGCGCTGCTCTTTCCGATCGATTGGCCGGAACCCTTCGGGCTGGTGATGATCGAAGCGATGGCCTGCGGCACGCCGGTCATTGCCTGGAACCGTGGGTCCGTTCCGGAAGTGGTCGAGGACGGCGTCACAGGCTTTATTGTCAACAACGAGGACGAGGCGGTTGCCGCCATCGCGCGGATCGGTGAGCTCGACCGCCGCACCATCCGCGCGCGGTTCGAAGGACGGTTTACCGCAGATCGCATGGCGCGCGATTATCTCGAGATCTACCGGAGGCTTCTCCAGCGATGATGCGCACCGCCCTGATCGCCTGGGACTATCCTCCATCCCCGAGTGGCCTGTCGACGGCGGCCCGCGAAATCGCCGAGAGCCTTGTCGCGCAGGGCTGCGATGTCACCGTGTTTTCGGGAGACCGAGCCGGCGTGAGCGTCGCGAATGGCGTGCGGATCAACGGTTGCGAGATCCCGCAGCAGTCGCGTCTGGGACGACTGCGCAGCTATGCCGGGCTTGGCCACATCGCCGCACCGCGGCGGTTCCGGGATGCCGTCCTCTCGGCCCATGCTGAAACGCCGTTCGACGTGGTGGAGGCAACGAACTGGTATGCGCCGGCTGTGCTGCTGGCCGGGCGGCGGGAATTCCCGCTTGTCACCCGCAATTCGACGCCCGCTTCCTGGTCGCGGGAGAGCCAGATGTCACCGAGGAACCGGTTTGACGCCTGGGCGGCGGATGCCCTGGAACGGCGGCAGGCAAACGGAAGTGCAGCACTCATCTCCAACACAGATGACCATGGCCGCCGGATCACTGAGCTCTACCGGCTCGCGGATGATCGCATACACGAGACAATCGGCCTCTCCCTGTCGCAGGCGGTGCTGGAACGGGCGAGCGAGGCGACGTATCCGGCTTCAGAGCCCCCGCTCAGAATTCTGTTCATCGGGCGGGCCGAGCCGCGCAAGGGCTTTCACGAGCTGATGGATGCGATCACGCTGGTCAGCCGCGATGTCGACGCGGGGACCGTTCCGGATTTCCGGGTCGATCTCATGGGCGTGCCGGCGGAAGATATGCCGGATACGCTGGGTGAAAGCGCTCGCGGCCGCATACACGCGCTCGGGCGGCAGCCGGACGCGGTGATGTTTGATCTCTACGAAGCCGCTCATATCGTCGCGGCACCCTCGCGCTACGAGAGTTTCGGCCTCGTCTATCAGGAGGCGATCGCCTTCGGGCGCCCGATCCTTGCGTCGGCAGACGACCCGAGCGCACGTGCCTTCGTCGGGGAGACGGGTGCCGGCGTGCTCGCGAGCACAACGAGCGCAGAGGCTATTGCCGCTCAGCTTTGCGAATTGCTGGTGTCCGACGGCTTGCGCACCCGCCTGCGGTCGCAGGCGCTGCAGGCGGCAGGCGCGTTTACCCGTGAAACGCTGGGTCGCCAGACGCTGGCGGTCTACGAGCAGGCTGTTGCGAAACACGATCCCCGCACCGGCGCTTTGCGGCCCGCGACGGGGACCCCATGACGCGGACGGCAATCATCGGCAACGCCCCGGAATTCGACGGCAGGGGCTTTCATCTCGATGGCTATGATCATGTCGTCCGGTTCAACAACACAGCCGGTCTCGGCGGCACGAGCGGGACGAAGACGTCGGAACTGGTGCTGGTGAGCCGCGGTGGCCAGCCGGCCGAATGGCTTGCCGACCCTCAGTTCACGCAACGGCAGGCGGTGCAGGACGCCCGGCGGGTGACGCTGGTGTTCCCCCCGTCCACACGGATCGAGGATGAATGCCACGCCGAGGCGCTTTGCCAACGCCTCGCCCCCCTTAGCAAGGAGATTAGGTGGATCGACGAGGCAACAGAGGGGAGGGCGCGTGAGGCGCTGCTTTCGCACGGCGCCCTTCCGACCGCGGCGTTGAGCTCCGGCTTTCTCTACACCTTCATGGCGGTCGAGGCGGAGGACCCGCGCAAGGGTACGCTCGATGTCTTCGGCTTCGGCTTTGAGGGCTGGGACGTGCATGCCTGGGCGGCAGAGCGCGCCTGGTTCGAAGCCTGCCACCGCGCAGGGCTTCTCATTCTGCATCCATTATGAGCGCGTTATCCGGCGAGTGACGGATCGTTCGCAGCGTTTCGATTTGGGCTGGAAAGACCGGTGAACGTCACCGCTTAGAACAGGAAATCGCCGGCATCGAGGGCCGCGATCTTCACGTTCTGCAACAGGATGCTGTCGCCGTTTAGACCATCGATGTAAACGTCGTGGCCGACCTGTGTCATATGGTGCTGGACCAGGTCCTTGTAGTCGGTGATGCTGCCAAGATCGTTGAGGTCGAGGATGTCGTGCTTCGAACCGGTCGCGGCAAAATCGGTGATCGTGTCCTTGCCGTCCTTGGTGGCGAAGACGAACTGGTCGGCGCCCGCACCGCCGGTCAGGATATCGGCGCCGCCATGGCCCCAGATGATATCGTTGCCTGCCTTGCCGTCGATGACGTTCTTGCCGCTATTGCCGTGAAGCTGGTTGGCAAGGGCATTGCCGGTGGCGTTGATGGCCGAAGTCCCGTTCAGCGTCAGGTTCTCGACATTGTCGCCTAGCGTAAACGATACCGCCGATTTGACGAGGTCGGTGCCGCCGCCGGCATTTTCGGAAAGCTTGATCTTCGCGTCGCTGATCACATAGACGTCGTTGCCGCTCCCGCCATAGATTGTGCCGTTGACCTTGCCGCCGGTGCCGTCGAAATAGTCGTTGCCATTGCCCAGCTTGATGTCGCCGGTGATGGTGCCCTTGTTGAAGAGCGAATCGGCGCTGTTGCCGCCGAGGAACGCGGTGCCCGCCGATTTGATCAGGCCGCTGTTTTGCAGCGCCGCTTTGCTCGCACCCGAAAAATCGATTGCCGCCAGAGACGCCTGCGTCCCGGTGATCGTGCCGTAATTGGTCACGGTTTCATCGGCGCCAGCGACCTTGATGCCGCCGTCCGCCGTGATGGTCTTGTTGTTGGTGATGATCGTATCGTCGGCCGAGACTGAAATCGCATAGCCGGAGGCCTTGATCAGGCCGTTATTGGTGATCTTGCCGTCATCGCCGGTGAGCGTGATGGCGTTCTTCAAGGCGGTGATCTCGCCGCTATTGGTGATGATCGCCATAGCGCCGGTCGCCAGGATCGCGTCGCCCTTGGTCGAGATGACGGCGCCGTCATTGGTGATGATAGCATTGGCGCCGGACGATGCGATGGTGGTCCCGGTGCCGGACGCGGTGCCGTGATTGGTCAAGACCGCCGATTTGCCGCTGGATACGATCGCCGAGCCCTTGTCGGAGCTCAGGTCGCCATTGTTGGTGAGAATGGCCGAGGCGCCGCGCAGTTGCACCACATCCAGCGCCGCATGCATGGTGCCGTGATTGATGATTTCCGCTTTGCTGCCGGACCCAGAGATGCCGATACCGGCAGAGGATTCGATCAGGCCGGTATTGACGAGTGTTGTCACCGTTCCAGCAATGGAGATCGCGGTCAGGCGTGCCGCCACCGTGCCGTCATTGACGAGGTCCAGTCCGCCGCTGTCGATCTTCAGGCCATAGTCCTGGCCCTTGACCACGCCGGACGCACTGACCACGAACTGGCTTTTGCTGTCAGTCACCTTGGTTGTGCCGAACTGGAAGGCGTAGCTGGAGGCGGACAGCACCGTGCCGTTGATGTAGAAATCGCGCTGCGTCGCCGCGCCGGTTGCCAGAATGGCGGTTGCGGCTGTGCTGAGCGTCACCCCCTTATTGAGGATAAACTCGCTGCCGGCCTCAAGAACCGTCACCGGAGCGGTGCCGTTCTTGCTGATCACGATCTTTTTGGTCATCTGCCCATCATGTGCAGTGTCATCGGCTTTGTTTCCCCGTCTCATACGGCAAACGGGTAAAGACGCTTACCCCCGACACTGCATTTCCGCTCTTATGGTAAATTCAACGTAACGCCGCAATGGCTTATATTGAGCGAAGGCCCCGGCTGCACTTAGGCCCTGAACGTAGCTGCCTGCGACGTCTTGCGGCCACTTTCGATCAGCGCCCGCGTATAATCCTCTCGCGGCGCAAGGAAGATCTGCTCCGTGTCACCGGACTCGACGATCTCGCCGCGTTTCATGACGATCGTTCGATCGCAGACCTGCCGGATGACGGCAAGGTCGTGGCTGATGAAGACATAGGTGAGGTTCAGCTCGGCCCGCAATTGCTGCAGGAATTCCAACACCTGAGCCTGCACCGAGATGTCGAGCGCCGAGGTGGGCTCGTCGAGGATCAGCAGACGCGGGTTGAGCGCGATCGCCCGGGCTATGCAGACGCGCTGCTTCTGGCCTCCAGACAGCTCGTGCGGATAGCGATATTTGAACATCTTCGGCAGTTGAACGATGTCGAGCAAGGCTTCCGTGCGAGCCTCGATTTCGCGGCTTCTCAGATCCGTCTGGATGCGCAGCGGTTCGCCGACCGCGTCACCGATCGTATGGCGGCCGTTCAGTGCCGAATGCGGATTCTGGAAGACGAACTGCATGTGCCGGCGCATCTTGCGCAATGGCTCGCCAGTCAGGCCGGAAATGTTGGTGCCGTCGAAAATCACGTCGCCGGATGTCGGTTCGATCAGCCGTAGCAGCATGCGCGCAAGCGTCGATTTCCCCGATCCGCTTTCGCCGACCACACCGAAGATCTCGCCGGTGTCGACCGAGAGATTGACCGAGTTGACCGCTGCGACCTCCGTGCCGGACTGACTGCGATAGATCTTCTTGAGGTCCAGGGCCTCCAGCAAGCGGACGGGCGTTTTCGGCTCCACCGCCCGTGCTCTGGCTGCCACCCTTTCTGCCACTCTGGCCGGAACGATATCGATATCCGGAACGGCTGCCAGGAGGCGCTGCGTGTATTCATGCTGCGGACGATTAAGAATGTCAGCCGTCAGCCCCTGTTCGACGATCTCGCCCTTGTACATGACGGCGCAGCGTTTCGCGACGGTAGCGATGGCGCCAATGTCGTGGCTGATCATCACGACGGTCAGGTTAAGCCTTTCCACCAGCGAATTGATCAGGTCGAGGACCTGCGCCTGCACGGTGACGTCGAGCGCTGTGGTCGGTTCATCGGCAATCAGCAGGTCGGGTTTTCCGGCCAGCGCCATGGCGATCAGCACCCGCTGGCGCATGCCGCCGGACAGTTGATGCGGATACTGGGAAAACAGCATGGACGGGTTCGGCAGGCCAACCTGATCCAGCAGTTCTTCGGTGCGGGTCCGTCGTGCCGCCCTGGACGACACGCCCTCTCCGCCTGCCTTTTCGTGGGCCGCAATGACGTCGGAAATCTGCTGCCCGATCGTGAAAAGCGGGTTGAGATAGGTCATCGGGTCCTGAAAGATCATCGAGATGCGGATCCCGCGGATCTTTGCCCAGTCCTTGTCTGGCAGTGAGGTGATGTCCTGCCCGTCGAAAGCGATCGAACCTTCCGTCACCTTGGCATTTCGCGGACCGATGCCGAGCACCGAGCGCACCAGCACCGTCTTGCCCGATCCACTTTCTCCGACGATGCCAAGCGTATCGCCACGGTTGACGGTGAGATTGATGCCCTTGAGCACATGGACCGGACCGTCGAAGGTGCCGATGTCGAGACGATAGTCTTTGATGTCGAGAAGAGCGGTCAACGGTCGCGGCTCCTGGGATCGAGGATGTCGCGCAGGCCGTCGCCGAGAAGGTTGAAGCCGAGCACGGTGAGGAAGATGGCGGCGCCCGGGAACAGCGAATACCACCACCAATCCGGCATGTAGGTACGCGCGACGGAGATCATCGCGCCCCATTCGGGCGCCGGAGGCTGAGCGCCCAGTCCGATGAACCCAAGGCTGGCAGCAGCAAGGATTGCCATCCCCATGTCCATGCTCATCTTGACGATGATCGGCGACAGGCAGTTGGGCAGGATATGATGCCAGAGGATCCACGGCGTCCTGGCACCGATGGACCGCGCGGACTCGACAAACAGCTCTTCCTTCACCGAAAGAGTCTTTGCCTCAACAAGGCGCACGTAGCCAGGCCACCAGACGATCGCCAGCGCCAGAACACAATTGGTAATCCCCGGTCCGAGTGCTGCAACGATGGCAAGCGCCAATGCCAGACCGGGTACGGCGAGAAACAGCTCGGTGAAGCGCATGATCACGGCTCGGATCCAGCCGCCGTGATATCCGGCCACGATGCCGAGCGGGACGCCGACGATGGCCGCAATGCCGGTGATCACAAGACCGATCCAGAGAGACGTGCGCGCGCCGATGATGACACGCGAAAAGATGTCGGCCCCCATTTCGTCGGTGCCGAACCAGCAGGTACTATCGGGTGGCAAAAGCTTGGCCGACATGTTGATCGCGCCGCTTGCCGCTTCCGGGTAGGGCGCAAGCAGCGGGCCGAAGGCTGCAAGAAGCAGGAACAGCACCACGAGCGTCAGGCCGAGCATCGACGAGAAGCTCTTGCGGAACATGTGCGAATAAAGTCGCCACTGGCGGATCTGGCTCGCGTGCCTTTCGCGGAAGGTGAGGGGGCGCAAGGCTTCCGTCTCGGGCTGGATGGATGTGTTCATGGGAGAGGAGGCCATCGTCACGCTTTCCTCAGACGTGGGTCGATCCAGGCATAGGCAAGATCGACGAAGGTGTTGGCGACAATGAAAAAGAAGCCGATCATCAGGGTGACGCCGACCACCGGCTTGAAATCGGAGGATAGCGCCGAGGACACGGCATAGAGGCCCACGCCCGGCCAGTCGAACACGGTTTCAACGAGCACCGTCGAACCCAGCATCCAACCGAAGCGCAGTCCGATCATCGCAAGCGTCGGCAGCATGGCATTCTTCAGCGCGTAACAGGCGACGATGCGGAAGGAGGATAGGCCATGTGCGCGCGCCGCGACGATGTAGTCCGATTGAAGCACCTCGATCATCTCGGCGCGGTTGACACGCAGAATGGAGGCGAGGCAGGGAAAGGAGAGGACGACCGCCGGTAGGATGATATGCTGCAGCGACACCCAGAAGGTCGAGAAGCGGCCCGAAATCAGGCTGTCGACCAGTAGCAGGCCGGTCACCGTTTCCGGCGGGCGCGTGACGAGCGGCAGGCGCCCCGAGACCGGCAGCCAGCCGAGATCGACGGAAAACACCAATTGCAGGATGATGCCGAACCAGAAGGCGGGAAGCGCCACGCCTGAAATGGAGAAAATGCGCGTCACCTGGTCGAGCGGTCCGTCCTTGTACACGGCCGATAACATGCCCATTGGCACGCCGATAATGATGCCGAGCGCCATCGCCACAAAGACGAGTTCCAGCGTCGCCGGCGCATAGCGCAGGACCTCTTCCAGGACCGGCCGCGTGGTCACGATCGAAGTGCCGAGATCACCGCGCGCCAGATCGCCCATATAGACCACGAATTGCTCGGGCAGCGATTTGTCGAGACCGTATTCCGAGCGGATGGTTGCGACCATGTCCTCGGTCGCATTCGGCCCTGCGACGAGGCGGGCCGGATCTCCGGGTGCGACATTGGTGATGAGGAATGTCAGCGCCGCGATGCCGATCATCGTGCCAATCAGGGTCAGCACCTTGCGGAAGGCGAATGTCAGCATCGTCTTCTCCGATATGTTGCAAATTGCGCATGGCCCGCGATTGGGAGGCGGGCCATGCGCATCGTTCTGGCCACAAAGAGGGGACTGGGCCAGACTCTATTCGGACTTCACCCAAAGCGGGTAGAGGTCGACTTCGCCGGTAAAGCGGACTGGGCTGAACTGGAAGCCCTGAAGGTAGTCACGCCGTGCCCAGCGGCGGTTCTGCAGCATGCCGAACACTTCCGGCTGGTCGGCAACGATCTGGGTCTGGATATCGGCATAAAGCTTAGCGCGCTCATCCCAGTTCGATGAGGACCGGGCCTTGTCGATCATCTCGGTGACCTGAGGGTTGTCGTAGAACATCATCGCGAAATACTGGCCCCAGCTGTTCTTGTGGTACTGGTAGGCAACAGCATCCGGATCCGTCGAAACTGGGGTCGTGTAGACCGAGGTCATAGCCGGCGAGGTTTCGACCTTGGATCCGCTAGCGACCATGTTCGGCCACTGCTCCGGCTTGATCTCGACCGTGATGTTCAGTGGCTTCAGGCTGTCGAGCAGGACGAGACCGATGCGGCGGGCTTCTTCAAGACCAGCAACATGTACGTAAGGCAAGGAGATGCCGCCGTTCGGATAGCCTGACTTGGCGAGATATTCCTTTGCCTTGGCAAGGTCCTTGCGGGGAATGCCGGGCACATCGATATGGCCCTTCATGGCGTCCGGGATGGGGCTCGTCTCCAGCGTCGCAGCACCGTTGTAGACCTGGATCAGTGCCTCATAGTCCATCGCATAGGCGATCGCCTTGCGCAGGTTGATGTCTGCGGTCGGCCCCTTCTGCGTGTTGAATTTGATGCCGAACGTCGTCATGCCCTTGTGATCTTCGATCGCAATGCCCGGGACACGCTTGATCTGGACGTAGTCGTCCGGCGTCAGTCCCTCGACGATGTCAGCCTCGCCGCGCTGCAGCGCCGCCTTCTGGGCCGAGGGCTCGCGGATGATCTTGTAGATCACGCCGGCCGGGCGGTTCGCCTCACCCTGGGGCCAGCCCTTCCAGTAGTCCGGCACGGCTTCGGCTTCATAAAGAACGTTGGGCTCCCAGCGGCCAAGCTTGAACGGGCCGGAGCCGGCTTCGTGTTCGGTCAGCCACTTCTGGCCATAGTCATTGTCCACCTCGTTGGCTTTCACCTGGGCCGGATTGACGATGTACCACCAGGGCAGGAAAGACAGGAACGGGGTATAGGGTGCCTTGAGTTCGAACTTGACCGTATGGTCGTCAACGACGCTGATGCCTTCCGGGGTGAGGAAGTCCTTGAGCATCCAGGCGACGCCCTTGTTGAGCTTCAGGCCGCGCTCGAAGGAGTAACGGACAGCCTCGGCGGTCACTGGATCGCCGTTGTGGAACTTCGCGTTCTTGACGAGATGGAAGGTCCACGTCTTGCCGTCTTCGCTGGTTTCCCATTTCTCGGCGAGCCACGGCTTGATCTCGGCCGGATTGCCCTCGTACTTGACCAGGCCGTCATAGACCGCCTGTTGCATCATCCGGGTCGACCAGTCGTAGCGGATATGCGGATCGAGGACCGGGATCGCCTGGCGACCGCCGAATACGATGACATTGCCCTGTTCGGTGCGCTCGAAGGCGCCGGCAGGCGTTGCAAGAACCGATGAGGCAAGCAGCCCCGCGATCGCGATATTCCTGAAGATTTTGCCGAGCATGTAGTTCCCTCTCTTTTTTAGCGGCTTTCCCGTCAAACGGAATTCAACAGTCAAAGCATCTGGCGCACGACACCCGCTACCAGGCGGCGTGACAGGAGCACGGGTGCATCGACCGACTTGCGGACGGCTTCGTGCATGGCGGCTGAATAGCCCATGCAATGCATGACGATGAGGTCGCAGCCTTCAAGCTGTTTGGCGCGCTCCCCCATGTCGTCGCCAGCATAGGGCGACGCGGAAACCATGCGCGGGTTGCCCGGCAGCACGTGCCGCTCTTCGAAATCGGTGATCTGCCGTTCCAGCGGCACGATGACACCGAGCTTGCGGGCGGATGCGGCAAGCGCCTCCACCGTCGAGTCAACGATGCGCTGGGCTTCGACCACAAGGGTATTCTTCAACGGGTCGATCCTTGTGCCGGTGCAGAGCAGGACGATGATATCGAAGCCTTCGCTATCGATCTTGTGGAGTAGGAGGTTGAGCTTTTCCTCTGTTAGCGCTTTGGAACTGACGATTTCCTCACCGTTTGCCAGCCGTGTCGCAAACGAATGTTCACCGTCTCTTGCCCGCATCGCGTCGAGGTCTTCGGTGCTTAAGCCGTCGAGAACGCCGAATTCCTGATATTCCATACCGTTTTCAGGCAATCCGATCGTCATTTCGGCGATCATCTCGGGCACTAAATCCGCGCGAGGTGTCTGGCCGATGGTCACGAAGGCAATCTTGGATTTTGACGGCATGCTCTCGCTTGATCCCTGCATTTGGAATGTTGGCAGGGAGCCTAGCGCCCGGACGCGCTGGTTCACTATAGGGTTATGCCCTTAGAGCGTCACAATTCCATTATCATGTTGTGATGCTTTTTGAAGCATTTCGCGATTTTTCACGCAACTTTATTGCGCAAACGTGGCCATTTCCCTCACGGATGGCCAGCAGCGACGACCATGCGGATCAAAGCATTGGACGAGTTCACTTCCATCTTGCTCATGACATTGGAGCGATGGATTTCGACGGTCTTCGGACTGATCCCCAGTTGGCGAGCAACGGCCTTGTTCGACAACCCTTCCGCCACCAGCGAAAGGACCTGCCTTTCGCGCGGCGTCAGACGCTGGAATTTTTCCGAGAATTCCGGCGGCACGCCCGGCAGCGCAGCCGGATGCGTGCCGTGCAGAAGCAGCCGGATCGCGCTTGCAACGATCCGTCTTGCTAGGACAACGGGCTTGCCGCTCGCTCTCGCGACGGTCTGCCGATCGGCTTCGGTAAAGCTGACCGAATTGAGGATGATAATCTCTGTCTCTGCAAGGTCGACCAATGCGCTGGCCAGCAGCCTTTTGTCGCCATCCGCAGCGTAGCTCGCGGTCACTCTGTAGGGTGCCAGTGCCGGAATATCGAGCTCGTCGATCTGTTGCTGCAGCGGCTGGATCAGGCCTACCGCGGACCCATGTGCGGCGAGCGAAATCACGGTGGATTCCATCGCCCGCTGAGCGTTCACCATCGGGCAGGTGCTCTCGAAATCCCGAAAAAGCCCGGTCGACAGGATGACCACGAGATCGAATTCGTTTGGCTGGAAGGCCGCCGCGATCTTTGCCATTCGTTCGGCGATCCGCGGCTTGGATACGACGATATCACTGCCGTCGGCCAGCCGTGTCACGATGCTGGTTTCGCCTGGCCGGACCCTCAAATCGTTGATCGCCGCGTCGGACAGGCCGTCCAAGGCGCCGACTTCCAGTGCCTCGATCGGCAGGTCGAGATTTGTCAGCATGTCGTCGATGATATCCGTTCGCGGCGACTGGCCGACACTCAGGAACATCACCCGATAATGAGGCGCCCTTTCCAGCACGGGCGAAGATGGGTTTTGGAGGATCTTCGTCACGGGCAGGGAACTGGTCCTTTTGGTCGCTTCACATAACCGTTCTAGACATGCACAAATTGAAGGCAAGCCCATTCTAGGGGCAGTCCCCTATAGGCAGCCTTCGTCTCACGTGGCTAGGTTCTAGCACATTATTCGGAGGCAAACATGATCCGTGATTTCGAAGCGAGCGAGATCGACCCGCTTGCGGTTGGTGCCTGGATTCTCGGGACCGGCGGCGGCGGCAGTCCCTATCTTGCGCAGCTCAACCTGAAAAAGCTCTACAAGGACGGCAAGCGCGTCAAGCTGATCGATCCGACGGCGCTCGACGACGGCGATGCCGTCGCGGTCGTGTCAAAGATGGGCGCTCCCCTGGTGGGCCAGGAACGTCTGGTCGATCCTGCGCATCTCGCCCGGGCCATGCAACTGATGGAAGACTATACCGGCCGCAAGTTCCGCGCGGTCATGAGCGTCGAGATCGGTGGCGGCAACGCATTGTCGCCGTTTCTCGCCGCCGCCTTGCTGGACATTCCGGTCGTCGATGCCGATGCGATGGGACGCGCCTATCCGGAAGCGCAGATGACCAGTTTTGCGATCGGCGACCTGCCGATGTACCCGCTGACGCTGGTCGACTGCCGTGAAAACGAGGCGATCGTTGCCAAGGCGGCCTCATGGAAATGGATGGAGCGCATCTCACGCAAGATCTGCACCGAGGTCGGCTCGACAGCTGCGACCTGCAAGGCGCCGCGTACCGGTAAAGAAGTCAAGGAGTGGGGTGTTCTTCATACGGTCACCAAAGCCATCAGCCTCGGTCGTGCCGTCTTGGAGGCTCGCGCAGCCCATAGCGATCCCATCGAGGCAGTGCTCGCCCATGAGGGCGGCAAGGCTCTGTTCAAGGGCAAGATTGCCGATGTGGATCGGACGACGACGGGCGGGTTCCTGCGCGGCGCGGCAATGATCGAGGGCCTTGATGGCGACAGGGGATCCAAGGTCGAGCTCGCCTTCCAGAACGAATGGGCGGTCGCCTTTCGCGACGGCCAGCCGATTGCCATGACCCCGGATTTGATCTGCCTGCTCGACACGGTTTCGGGCGAAGCGATCGGAACGGAAACGGTGCGTTACGGGCAGCGCGTGACGGTCGTTGCCCTGCCGGCTCCGGCGGTTCTGACCAGTCCCAAGGGCCTCGAACACGTCGGGCCACGCGCCTTTGGATACGACCTGGATTTCAAATCGGTGTTTGCAGCATGAAGCGGATCGGAATTGACGTTGGCGGCACCAATACGGATGCCGTGCTGATCGATGGCGAGAAAGTCATCTCCGCCATCAAGTTTCCTACCACCGCCGATGTGATGCAGGGCGTGGTCAACGCCATCGGGCATGTCGTCGCCTCGCAAGCGCCTGGCGCGTCGCCGATTGACGCAGTGATGATCGGCACGACGCATTTCACCAATGCCGTCGTTGAGAGGGCCCGTCTGGAACGCATTGCCGCGATCCGGATCGCCATGCCGGCCGGTGCCTCGCTTCCACCGATGATTGATTGGCCAGACGATCTTCGCGACTGCGTCAATCCACTGTCCTTCATGGTTCGTGGCGGTCACGAATACGACGGCCGGCCGCTTGTGCCGCTGGCCCGCGATGAAATTCGCGATGCGGCCATGCAGATCCGCGACGCGGGCATCTCCTCTGTCGGAATCACCGCTCTCTTTTCGCCGCTAACAGCCGAGGGTGAACTGGAAGCCGCCGAGATCGTCCGTTCGGTGATCCCGGATGCCCGCATCACGCTTTCCCACACGCTTGGCCGGATCGGTCTTCTGGAACGCGAGAACGTCACGCTGCTCAATGCAGCCTTGCAAGGACTTGGCCGCAAGACGATCGACGCCTTCAAGGATGCGTTGCGTCAGGCAGGCATCGATGCACCCTTCTACCTCACCCAGAACGACGGCACCGTCGTTTTGGCCGAGGTCGCTGCCGCTAACCCTGTCTACAGCTTTGCCTCCGGCCCGACCAATTCCATGCGCGGCGCGGCCTTCCTCACCGGACTGAAGGAAGCGATGGTCATCGATGTGGGTGGCACGACGTCGGACGTCGGTTGCCTGATCGGCGGTTTTCCGCGGGAGGCCAACAACGTGGTCGAAGTGGGTGGCGTGCGCACCCTGTTCCGCATGCCTGACCTGCTGCCGATGGCCCTTGGCGGCGGCACGATCATTGATCCGGAAACCCGAAAAATTGGCCCGCGTTCGGTCGGTTACCGGATCACCGAAAAGGCATTGGTGTTCGGCGGCGATACGCTGACCACCACTGACGTGGCGGTGGCGGCTGGCCTCGTCGACATCGGCGACCGCGACCGCGTCAAGCATCTCGACAAGGCGATGGTGGCGGATCTGCTCAAGCGCATTGAAGCGATGGTTGAGGATGGCATCGATCGGATGAAGACGTCGGCTGACGGCGTTCAGCTGATCGCCGTCGGCGGCGGCGCCTTCCTGATCCCGGAGGTGCTGAAAGGTGCAAGCGAGGTGCTGCGCGTCGAACATGCCGGCGTTGCCAATGCGCTGGGCGCCGCCATGGCCCAGGTCTCCGGCGAGGTCGATCAGGTGTTTTCCGATATGTCTCGCGAAAACGCGATTGCGGAAGCCGATCGGCTTGCCCGCCAGCGCGCTGTCGAGGCCGGCGCCGATCCGGGTTCGCTCGTCACTCTCGACACGGAAGACATCCCGATCGCCTATCTACCGGGCGACGCTCGCCGTGTGCGTGTCCGCGTCGTCGGCGATATCGCCTTCATGAAAGACTAGCAGAAGCATGCGTCGTAGCGCGATAGAGCGGTGAGCTTCGATGACATCGCCTCGGCGAAAAAAGATGAAACGCCTGCGACGGAATTCGCGCGCCTCGACGTGTAAGGCAGGTTCGACCTGGTTCGAGCACTGACACAACGAGGATATGATGAAGAAGATATTCGTAATCGCCATCTCGGCCATTGCCGCCGCCAGCTCTTTGGCAGCGATCCCCGCAGAAGCCCGTCAGGGCTGCGGCGCAGGCTTTCATAGGGGACTCCAGGGCTTCTGCAGGCCTAACCGTCCTGCCGTTGTCGTTCGTCCGGCCGGCCCGAGGGTTGGTATCTATTACAACGGCCGCGGCTATTGGGATGGTCGCTACTACCGTGCCCAGAGATACTGGCACCGCGGTGGCTGGGCTTATCGCTAAGCGACAGGGCTGCGCGAACCGGTTTCCGGTCGTGCAGCCGGCCGGCGACTGGATCTGTCGCCGGCCTTCCCTTAAGCCAAGGAATTATCCGTGGGGCCGGCTCGTTAAGGTGGATCGAATGGCTGGACATGGTCATTGTCGGCGGAAGAAGGTCCCGCCCAAATTTAGATGAAGGACAAAGAGCGTGCAGGCCTCGACGGGGCAGGTCAGAGTTTGAACGGCAGTGACCAGGACGATCGGCTGATGAAACGCATTGCGCAGGGACAGCCCGGCGCAATCCGCGAACTGACGGTTGTTGCAGGCTCTCGTCTGCATGCGTTTGCAGCGCGTATTCTGGGAAGCAGTGGCGACGCCGAGGACGTGACACAGGAAGCCGTCATCCGGGCGGTGCGCCATGCACCCCGCTGGCAGCCTGGCGGCGCGAAGCTCAACACTTGGCTGCATACGGTCGTTCTCAACCTCTGCCGTGACCGACTGCGCAAGCGCCGTGAACTGTCCGGCGTTGAGATGCCGGACAGAGCGGATTCCGCTCCAAATCCGGAACAGGCATTGCTCGAAGCCGAGCAAGCGCGTCTTGTGGCAAAGGCGATTGGTGCGCTGCCGGAACGGCAGCGGGAAGCGATCATGCTGGTGCATTATCAGGACCTCGATGCAGCCGAAGCCGCTCACGTGCTGGAGATCAGCATCGAGGCACTGGAATCGCTCCTGGCGAGGGGCAGACGACGCCTGAAACAGGAACTGCTGGCGAAGGAGAATGGCACATGAGCGCCCCAAGAGAACCGCTGGATCTAGAGCGTTTCAAGGCTCTTGCCGAAAGCTACGGTTCGAGCATCAACAAGTGGCCGCCGGAGCTCCAGGCCTCTGCCCGTCTGACGGCTCTGTCGCCTGACGCGGCCGCCCTTCTTCGAAACGAAGCCGATCTGGAAGCCGTTCTCGATCAGTGGGTTGCTCCTTCCCCGACGCCGTCGTTCCGCGAGCAGCTGGCGAAGAAGGCGGCCTCTGTAGCGCGCAGGTCCCTGGCGACGACGCGATACTGGTGGGCGGGAATAGGTCTTGCCGCGGCCCTCTCGGGCGCGGCAGCAGGGACCGCCGGCACGGCGCTAATCGTTGTTCCCCAGCAGGTGTCCGGAGACACGATCTTTGGGGATTTCAGTGACGAAGGAGACGATTAAACGGATGACGAAGATGCGGATTATGCTCGGTGTTTCCGTCGCTCTCAATCTTTTCCTGGTGGGTGCTATCGGCGGTGGAGTTGCCTGGATGAACTTCGGCCGCGGGCCGATTGCAGCAGGATCTTTCAGTGTGGCGGGTTCAGAACTTCCCGCCGAACAACGTCGGGCGTTTCGTCAGGCGCTGCGGCAGGCACGGTCAGGCGTCAGCGAGCAAGTCGTCGGGGCGCGCAATGCACGCGCAGCTGCAGCCGAGCTATTGAAGGCTCCGGAGATGGATCATGTGGCCCTGAGCCTTGTGCTGAAACAGGCGCGCGACGCCGACTTCAAGGTGCGCTCAGCTGTGGAGGAAGAAGCGTTGAATTTCGCGGCCGGGCTTTCTCTAGAAAACCGCCTGCAACTGGCTGACGCCATTGCGGATCGGATTGAGCGGAGACAGCGGCGCAGTCGTTAAAAGCAATTGTAGTCGCGGGTATTGTCAAGAAGGGACGATCCAGCGCCTTCGTCATTGCGAATGGCCTCCCGGTTGGTCGTGACGGTGTAGAGATTGCCCATGCCTCACATCTTCCTGTCGCGCCACACCGGCCTGCGGACAGTCTTCACGTCGACGAGTTCGCGAACCACCAGGCCAACCATCTCAGCTGCCACCAGCGTCCTGAACTCAACGACCATATGGTCTTTGCTTCCACACCGGTCGCAGCGGAACTTGCGCTGCAAGTTGAGCACATGCAGGTTCTCCTGCAAGAGCCTCTCGATGTCGAGCGGCCGAAAATACCGGGTGATCTTGCAAGGCGTGCATCTGACCTTGACGAACTGTCGCTTGCTCTCCGCGTCCGAAAGCGTCGGGATCTGGTTCTCACGGTAGGGATGCGCCTTTCCCTTGTAGATGACGGACGGCACGGGATCAGCGCACGAATTTCGGCTTCCAGCCGCGGGCGTAGCCTTGGCTCCTGCACAGATCCAGCGTCAGCATTTCATCGCGCAGATGACGGCAATCGGCGAGCAGCGTCTTCACCGCTGCGATGGCATCGCCGCCGTGGTCCTGAAGGATCTCGGCCAACTCAAGAGCGGCGTCATCAGGCGTCTCGTGGGAGATGGGATCTGCGGACATAGGCTACCCTTCGCGCCGAAACGCGTCTTCAAGTTTCGCTGCATAATATGGTGCGACCGCGGTCATCGCGGCTGAGTGTTCCTATTATGTTCTCACTCCGCATGGAGTCAACGGAGAATCTTTTTAAGCTGTGTCTGATGCAATGCCGGCATGACCAAGCCGCCCCGCAAGCCGACGACAAAACCGTCGAACGGCATTTTAGTTCGGTGCAGAACGCGCCATGGTCAGGTCCCGCTAGGAGGCGGCTGAACCGGCCAGGATCACATCGACGCCTGCTGCAGCCAGTGCCCTAGCCATGTCCAGGGTGGGAGGACTGTCAGTGACCAGCCTCGTCACCTCTGTCAGGGCCGCTACCTCGAAGACGGCCGGACGACCCAGTTTGTCATGATCGGCTAGAACCGTTACGCTCTGCGCTTGGGCAATCATGGCGCGTGCCATCTCGGTTTCCCGCAGGTCGTAGTCCATAATGGCGGTGGTGGTGATTGCCCCGACGGTCAGAACGACGTGTTCGGCTTTGAAAAAAGCGGCCTGCGCGATTGCCATCGCTCCCAATGTCTCACGGCCTTCTGCGGCCACTTCGCCGCCGACTAAATAGACTCGGTGGCGCATCTCCGCCTTTGCCAGAATCCGGGCGATCTGCGGAGAATTGGTGATCACCGTCATGTTGCGCCGCCTTGCCAGAGCCTCCGCAAAGGCGATCGTGGTCGAACCGGTGTCGATAAACAGCACCGAGCCCTCGGCGAATAGGGATGCGGCCTGTCGTGCGATGGCGGCTTTTTCCGCCTTCCGTTCGTTCATGCGCGCGTCGAACTCGTTCTCGTAGAGGGAGGCGTCCTTGAGTTTCAGGGCACGTGCGCCGCCATGAAATTTGCGGATGTGACCGCCGACGTCGAGATCGGAGAGATCCCGCCTGACCGTCTCGCGCGAGGCACCAAAGCGTTCGGCCAGGTCCTCGACGGTGACTTCGCCGATTTCCTCGAGAACCCGAAGAATGGCCTCACGTCTGGCTGCCGGTCTCATCGTCTATCCCTTCACGGTCGCAGGCGCTTGCAGCAACTGCCGTAGCAAGGAGACCGGGTGTTGCAGCTCGGTGCCGGTGACATGCCTGGTCTGACATCGGCAGGAAAAACCCGTGGCCAGGATGGCATCGACGCCGGGCGCAGTCGCGGCCTTCCAGCTATGGTGAAAAATCTCGTCCGACTTGGCACGATTGACAGTTTCATGCCCCCACATTCCCGCCATGCCGCAGCACCCGGTGGGAGGCATGTGAAGCGAGATGCCGAAACGATCGAAAATAGCGCGCCACTCGGCGGTGACGCCGGTACCGAGAACCCGTTCGCTGCAATGGGGTAGAAGCCGCACTGCCATCTGCGACGTCTGGGCCGGCAACGCGGCGATCAGCGGCGCGAGCAGCTGCTGCGGCAGCGCCACGGCCGGCGTGTCATCGGGATAGTCGGTGCGATAGGAGAGTGTCACCGGCGGCTCGAGCCCCATCAGCGGCACGCCGCTTGCAGCGATCGCCTTGAGGCTGTCCTTCTGTCTTTCCGCCTGGCGCGAAAATCCGGCCAGCCGGCCGAGGACCTTCCGGGCCTTGCCGGAGGGTCGATAAGGGGCCAGCCACAGTCTTTTCTGCAGCTGGGTCATGACGAAGTCGAGATCCGCAACGACCTTCGGCTCGAAAAATTGGGTAAAAGCGTCGGGCACCAAAACCACGTCGATCTTCGGGTCGAGCCCAGCGATATCGGCTTGTTTCAGCCAGCGAAGCCCTCGAACCTGCTTCGGCATGTTTGGCAGCGCCGTCAGGCCGATGGCGGACATCAATGCCGCGCCGGGGCCCTCGGTCATCAGATTGAAACCCCATCGGAATTTTGCGGCAAGTGGCAGCAGGCCTTCCAGATGGGCAAGCGCGGTGTCACGCAGGGACCGGCGATGGCGCCGATAAAAACTATTGAGAAACAGCGATTTGATGGAGGGTACGTCGACACGCACCGGACATTGGCTGGTACAGGCCCCGCAGCTGAGACAGCCGTCGATCGCCTGCTTGACCTCGATTTCGAACTGCGGATCGGCGCGACCCTGCGGGCCGCCTTGCCGCAACCATTCGCGCACCAGCCCGACCCGTCCCTTTGGCGAGTGTCGTCGGTCGCCGGTGACCTTGTAGGAGGGGCACATGACGTCATCGAGGGTGCGGTTGAAACAGGCACCATTGCCGTTGCAGCCGAAAGCGGAGGCATATTCAATGCGCAGATCGGCCGGCACGGTGCGGTCGTTCTGGCCGCGCAGTGCGACCTCGTCGATCCTCCACAAACGCCCGTTGTCGGGTGTCGCGATCTTGCCGGGGTTCATCTGGTTGCGCGGATCGAAGGCCGCCTTGATCCGCTGCAGCGACGGGTAGAGCGGGCCAAAAACCTCGGGCACGAATTCGGAGCGGACGCCTTTGCCATGCTCGCCCCAGAGAAGGCCGCCATGGCTGCGCGCCAGGGCCTCGACGGCCTCGGTCACGCGCCGGATCAGCGGTTCCTGGGCGGGATCAGTGAGGTCGATCGCCGGGCGCACATGCAGGACGCCGGCATCGACATGACCGAACATGCCGTAGGCCAGTCCCTCGCGATCGAGGATTGCCCGGAATCCGGCAATGAAGGGCTCGAGGTTTTCGGGCGGAACGGCGCAGTCTTCGACGAAGGGGATCGGTCGCTTGTCGCCGACGGCGCGTCCGAGCAGGCCAACGGCGGCCTTGCGCAGTCCCCAGACCAGCTCGACTTCGCGACCGTTGGCAACCGTCATTGCCAGCCGCGCGGGCAGGCCTGCAAGTTGTGTCACCAGCGCTGCAATCCGCTCGGCAAGCGTTGCCGGATCGTCGTCGGTGAATTCGACGATGTTGACCCCTTGCGCACCGGCCTGCGGAAAAAGATGTGCGACGGCGGAAAAGGTCGGCTCCTCGCGCGCCAGGCCGAGCACGCGGCTATCGATGGTTTCGACCGACGTGGCGCCGAGCACGGCCATTTCGCGCGCATCCCGAAGAGCCGACTGGAAATCGGGGTAGAAGATCAGGATCAGCGAGGCTGCCTTCGGAATGGGCAGAACATTCAGCCTCGCCTCGGCAATCAGTGCCAGCGTGCCTTCCGAACCGCACAGGACAGCCGCCGGATCGATCGTGTCGCCCTCACGGATATGGGCAAGGTCGTACCCCGTCAGTGACCGGTTGAGTTTCGGAAACCGCGCCTTGATCAGCTCCGCCTGGCTGGACGAGATCTCGTCGAGACAAGCGAGAATCTCGCCCGCACGGCCGCTGATCGTCGGGTCGAGCGGCGCCCGGCGGGTTTCCAGGATCTCGCCGCCAACCAGCACAGCACGCAGGTTGATGACATGGTTGGAGGTCTTGCCGTAGACGCAGGACCCCTGTCCGCAGGCATCGGTGGAGATCATGCCGCCAAGTGTCGCGCGTGACGAAGTCGACAGTTCCGGGGCAAAGAACAGGCCGAGCGGTTTCAGCGCTGCGTTCAGCTGGTCCTTGATGACCCCCGGCTCAACCCGTACCCAGCCCTGTTCAGCGTTGATCTCAAGGATCCCGGTCATGTGGCGTGAACAATCGACCACCAGGCCATTGCCAAGCGACTGGCCGTTGGTGCCCGTGCCGCCGCCGCGTGGGCGCAAAACGATGCCGTGGAAACGCGGCTCGTCGAGCAGACGTGCGATCAGCACGAGATCGCTCTCGTCCATCGGCCAGGCCACGGCATCTGGCAGAAGCTGGTAGATCGAATTGTCCGTCGCCAAAACCACACGGTCCGATGCGGCGACGGTCGCGTCGCCACGGAAGCCCTTCGATTTCAGGGTGCCTACGAAGGCGTTGTAATCCGCGGATTGCAGGAGGGCGGGAGACGTCACTTACGTTACCTCGGCACAAGAAATGCGATCACAGCGCCGCATGCGATCTTTCATGAGCATCTGCAAGTTGGTGGGTTGGACCACCGGTCTCCGTCACTAGCACGATTAATCGGCACACAAAACAACACATTCAGTCAATAAAATGACCGAACGTACAATTTATTCTCGTCAAACAGCGATGGCAACGGTAAGCATGGGCGACGTTCTCGGCTGACCGCCACCCGACGGTGTGCGCTGACAAGGAGACCGCTTTGCTTGCTTTCGGCAATCCTGTGGACGCAGCCATTATCGGTGCCGGTGTCGTCGGCTGTGCCATGGCGCGCCGTTTTTCGCTGGAAGGTGCCAGTGTCGTCGTTCTCGAGCGGGCGCCCGATATCCTATCTGGCGCATCGAAAGCCAACAGCGCCATTCTGCACACCGGTTTCGATGCGCCGCCCGGCAGCGTCGAGCTGCAATGCATGCAGGCGGGTTACGACGAGTACATGCAGATCCGCGAGGATTTCAACCTTCCGATCCTCGACACCGGTGCGCTGGTTGCCGCCTGGAGTGACAGCGAGGAGGCCCGGCTTCCCGAACTGCTGGAGCAGGCGCTCCTCAACGGAGTTGCCGACGCCCGGCTTCTCAGCCGCGCCGAGGTGGTCGCCCGCGAGCCGGCTTTGGGGGCACATGTGCGGGCGGCACTTCTCGTGCCGCGCGAGGTGATCATCGATCCATGGTCGGCGCCACTCGCCTATGCGATGCAGGCCAAGGCATTGGGCGCGCGGTTTCACTTCAATGCGGGGCTGTTGTCGGCCCGTTTCGATGGCGATCTGTGGCATCTTCAGACGCCCATGGGCACGCTGACTGCCCGCAGCGTCATCAACGCTGCAGGTATTCACGGGGATAGCGTCGAACGCATGCTAATCGGCGGCTCGCAGTTTGAGATTCGTCCGCGAAAAGGGCAGTTCGTCGTCTTCGACAAGGCTGCGGCCAAACATCTCAGAACGATCCTGCTGCCGGTGCCGACGGCCCGCACCAAGGGTGTGGTGCTCACACGAACGATCTTCGGCAACCTGCTGGTCGGACCGACGGCGGAGGAACAGGAAGAGCGCGAGCGCCCCGACGTCACCCGTCCGGAACTCGATATGCTGATCGCCAAGGCCGTCGAGCTGGTGCCGGCATTGGCGCAGGCCCAGGTGACGGCCGTTTATGCCGGCTTGCGACCGGCCTCCGAGGAAAAACACTATCGCCTCCACAGCCTTCCGGAAAAGGGCTATTTCTGCGCCGGCGGCATACGCTCCACCGGGCTGACTGCGGCGCTCGGGATTGCCCGCCATGTGCATGGATTATGGGCGCAGGACCGAACTGCCGGCGGCAAACCGATCACGGCGCCGCCGATCTTGCCGCTGCCCAATCTGGCCGAGCACCTTCCGCGTGACTGGGAGCTGCCCGGGCATGACGGCATCGTCTGTCATTGCGAAATGGTGACCGGGCGGGAGATCGAGGCCGCGCTGAGCAGCCCGCTGCCGCCCGGCGATTTTGGCGGGCTGCGGCGGCGCACGCGCTGCGCCATGGGGCGCTGTCAGGGGTTCAACTGTCTAGCCCGTCTGAACAGCCTCACCGAAGGCCGGCTGTCGGTGCCGATCACACCGGAGGCCGACCGATGAGCTCGGACCCTTACGACGTTGCGATCGTCGGCGGTGGTCCTGCCGGGCTTTCCGCTGCCATCGAGTTGAGAGCCCGTGGCGTGGCGAAGGTGGCGCTCTTCGAGCGTGGAGACGAGGCCGGCGGCATCCCTCGCCATTGCGGCCATCCGCCTTTCGGCATGCGCGAGTTCGGGCGCATCCTGACAGGGCCTGCCTATGCCCGCCGCCTCGTGGCCGCAGCACTGGCTGCTGGCGTCACCATCCTGACGAAACATACGGTCGTCCATACCGGCCCCGGCGGCCTGCTGACAGTCGCGAGCCCCAAGGGCATCGAGTCGATCCAGGCAGCCCGCATCCTGATCGCCACCGGTGCCCGCGAGGCCACCCGGGCGCAGTTGCTGGTGCCCGGCCTGCGGCCCCTGGGTGTGATGAATACGGCAGCGCTTCAGGCCTTCGTCTACCAGGAAGGGCGTGTGCCGTTTCGACGTCCGCTCATCGTCGGCAGCGAACTTGTGTCATTGTCGGCGATCCTCACCTGTCGAAGCCATGGCATCCGCCCCATCGCCATGGTGGAGAGTGAACCCGACGTCCAGGCCCGGCGGGCATTCTTTGCCTTGCCCCGTGTGCTTCGCGTGCCCGTCATGACAGGCGCGCAAATCCTTGCCATCGAAGGTCGTCTGCGGGTGACCTCTGTGCGGTTGCGGCTGGCCGACGGCACGGAGACGCTATTGGCGTGCGACGGCGTGATCTTTTCCGGCCGCTTCGTTCCGGAGGCGGCCCTTGCGGAAGCGAGCGCCCTGGTGCTCGATCCGGCAACCGGTGGCCCGGAAATCGACCAGCATGGTCGAGGCTCCGATCCCGGCATATTTTTCGCCGGCAACATGGTTCACCCAATCGAGACGGCAGGTCATTGCTGGGCCGAGGGTCGCCGCGTTGCCGGGCTGATTGCCGCCGAACTTGCGGATCGGGCAAAATCTGAACCGAAAGAGACGCCTGGCCGCCGCGTCATTGCCGGTGCCGGGCTGAAGTACGTGGTCCCGCAGCGTCTGACGACCGAAGGCACGGGCACCGCACCGGATTTGAATGTGCGCGCGCTCGGGGCTGCCAAGGGGCATTTGATCCTGTCGAATGGCAGCGGCACGATCCTGCGATCACAAAGCATCAACGCCGCACCGCAGAAACCAATCCGCTTTTCCTTGGCTGGGCTGGACCTTGCTGGCGAGAGCAGCGATCTTAGGTTGCGACTGGAGCCGAAGGCATGAGCATTTTCCTGGCCCTCGATCAGGGTACCACATCAACGCGCGCACTTAAGGTCGCAGCTGACGGTACGGCCAGCATCGTCTTTTCCGCGGCGCATGCGCAGCATTTCTCCGGTACGGATCGGGTCGAACACGAGGCTGAGGAACTGCTCGCCAATCTGCGCGCGGCGCTCTCCGCCGCGGGCGAAGTCACCGCGATCGGTCTGTCCAATCAGGGTGAAAGCTGCCTTGCCTGGGATGCGATCGATGGAAGACCGCTCTCGCCCGTGATCGTCTGGCAGGACCGCCGGACGGCGGCGCAGGTCGCCGCCCTTTCCCCTGTGCAAGCCGAGATCATGGCGCTGTCCGGCCTTCCGCTCAGCCCCTATTTTTCCGCCGCAAAACTGGCCTGGTTCTTGGAGAACAATGACGACGTCAAGGAGGCGCGGCGTGCCGGCAGACTGATGCTCGGCACCACGGACGCGTTTTTCCTGCAGCGGCTTACCGGACGCGCGGCAACCGACATCACCACCGCCTCGCGCACGTCCCTGATGAATATCGCAACCGGCGAGTGGGACAGCAGGCTCTGCCAAATTTTCGGCGTTCCGATCGAATGCCTGCCCCCCATTCTGCCGACCGTCGGCGAGTTCGGAGACATTGACGGCACACCGCTGACGGCATCGGTGGTGGATCAGCAGGCGGCCCTTTACGGTCATGGCTGCCGGGTCGCGGGTGACACCAAGATTACCTTCGGCACGGGCGCCTTCGCACTGTCGCTTACCGGCCCAAACCGGCGACCGGCTGGCCAGAACGGCCTGCTGCCGACCGTAGCCTGGTCGATCCGTGGCGAAACCAGTTATGCGACAGACGGTGGCGTCCATGCCGCTGGCGCGGCGATCAACTGGGCTCAGAGAATAGGGCTTCTGAATGAACCGGCGGAACTCAATGCCTTTGCAGCAGGCCCGGCCATCGACCGCGGCCTGGCCTTCGTGCCAGCGCTGGCAGGACTTGGGAGCCCGCATTGGGATGACAGCGCCGCCGGGCTTTTCATCGGCATGACAGGGGCAACGACCCGCCAGGACATGCAGCAGGCGCTGATCGAAGGCATTGCGTTGCGAGCCAGCGAAATCGTCGTGGCCATGGCGTCAGATGCGCCGGTCACACGGATATCGGTGGATGGCGGCGTCAGCCGTTCCCGTTATCTGTGCCAGTTTCTTGCCGACACGACCGGGTGCACGGTGGTCATCCCCAGTGTCGACGAACTGACCGCCTACGGCACCGCCCAGCTTGCCGCCTGCGCGCTTTGCGAAACCTTGCAGACCCCGCAGCCTTCGCAAACCATGACCCCCAACCCGTGTGATGGGGCAGCGCGGCTCGCGCGGTTTGCGCAAGCTGTGGATCGGTCCAAAGACTGGCACACGCCAGCTGTCGGATAGCTCTGTGGAGATGGCAACCCGGTTGATGGAATTGCATCGTCCGGGCTAAAAACCTGTCATGCCCTGCCGCTGCACGCTCCGCACGCCGTGGCCGCGTCAGACATGCTGGCCGCCATTGATGTGGATTTCCGCGCCATTGATATAGGCGGATGTTTCGCTGCAGAGAAAGTGGATTGTCTCGGCCACTTCCCGCGGCGTGCCGAGCCTTTTCATCGGCACATTTGCTTCCACCAGAAGGTCCGTGCCCTCCGACAGGATCGCGGTGTCAATTTCACCCGGTGCGATGGCATTGGCACGAACGCCATGCGGGCCGAACTCATGGGCGATTTCCCGCGTCAGGGCCGCAAGGCCTGCCTTCGAGGCCGCATAGGCAACGCCAGCAAACGGGTGCACCCGCGAGCCGGCAATCGACGTGACGTTGACGATCGATCCTTTCGCAGCCTCCAGTTCGGGCAGAAGCGCCCGCGCGAGCAGGGCGATGGAAACGAGATTGACATTCAGCACCGTCGTCCAGGTGGCGGCGTCGGAACCGATGACGCCGAGGCGGGCGCCACCTTCACCTTTGGGCGAAATGCCCGCATTGTTGACCAGCGCATGCAGCCCCGCGCCATTCAGTCGCTCGCGAACGTCGGCCGCCAGCTTGTCGATCTGCGTCAGGTCGGCGAGATCTGCCTGGATATGGCTTTCACGGGCCGAGGGCCACAGGCACTCCTCCGAAAAAGGTTGGCGTGACACGGTGAGGACACGCCAGCCTTTTTCCAGGAACAGCTTGACCGTTGCATGTCCGATGCCACGGCTTGCACCCGTCAGAAGGATAGAGGGTTGTGTCATGGGTCATCTCCTTGGGATGGGGCAGTCGACTTCGTCCTGGTGATTGTACGATCGCTCAGGGTCAACGGATTTTCTGTCGTGCGGTTTGACCGCATCAATTCTGGGAAGGCTTTTCCGGCGCCTTGTCCGGCCAGAACCGCACCCCTGGACGGGCCAGTCCGCCACCGAGGGCTGCCACGGTTCCATCGGCGCGCCAGCAGGCCGCACCGGTCATCGTGTCGCCAAAGGCAATGGCGTTCATGCCACCGCCGATATGCGGCATGACACGAACTTCGTGACCGAGTTCCTCAAGCTTTTCCTGGCTCGGTGCATAGGCCTGCTCGATTTCCACTTCCTGACCTTGCGTCCAGATCCGCGGCGCTTCGACCGCTTGCTGCAGGCTCATCCCGTGGTCGATCAGGTTGACGATCGCCTGCATGGCCGAAGGAAAGATCCTGAGGCCCCCGGGCAGGCCGAGTGCGAACACCGGTGCGCCATCCTGCATCAGGATCATCGGCGCCATCGATGTCGGTACGCGCTTGCCGGGCACCACGGAGAGGGCGTTGCCCGGATGCGGATCGAAATTGCTCATGTAGTTGTTGGGGATGATGCCGGTACCCGGCACTGCCATGCGTGCGCCGAACAGTCCGTTGATTGTGTGGGTGGCGCTGACGACATTGCCGTCGCGATCGGCAATGGTGATATGCGTGGTGTCTTGGCTCTCATAGCCCGGTGCATAGGCGGCCGGCAGGCTTGCCGCCTGACGGATCTGGGACCGGCATTCGGCGGCATAGGCCTTCGAAGTCAGCCGCTCGACCGGCACGTCGACAAATGCCGGGTCGCCGGAATGCGCGCGTCGATCCGCAAAAGCAATCCGGATCACCTCGACGAGAAGATTGAGGGAGGCAACGCTGCCGAAACCCATGCCGGCAACGTCATAGGCTTCCAGCATGTTCAGCATCTGGGTGACATGTACGCCGGACGAGGCCGGCGGCGGCGGTCCGGCAATCTCGAAGCCACGATAGCTGCCGATGATCGGCTGGCGCTCGATCGGTCGATAGGCGCGCAGGTCGGCTTCGGTAACCCAGCCGGCATCATCGCCGCCCGTCTGCATTCTTGCGGCCAGTGCTGCGCCGAGCGCGCCACCATGCAGGGCGGCGGCGCCCTCGCGCTGGATCAGCCGCAGGCTTTCGGCGTAATCGCCCATTAGGAGGCGGTCGCCCGGAGCGGGTGCCGCGCCGCCGGGCATGAGGATCCTGGCGATCTCCGCGTCCTGCGAAAGCTCGCTGGCGGCTTCGCCAATCGCACCGGAAAGGTAGTGGGTAACGGCAAAACCGCGTGAAGCCAGCCTGATCGCCGGTTCTACGACGTCGGCAAACGGCAGCTTGCCGTAGCGCGCCTGCATGTCGCACCAGCCCGCCAGGTTGCCGGGAACGGCGACGGAGGAGGCGCCGATGATGTTGCGGCGCCCCTTGGCATCCATGTAACGGGCCGGCTCGTCCGAGACAGGCTCGTAGATTTCGGGGTGCATGGTCGCGGCCGCCGAAGACAGCGCATCGATCACCACATGCGGGCCGCCGGCCATGCGGATATGCGAAAGGCCGCCGCCGGCAATGCCGACCATCATCGGTTCCACCACGGTCAGCGCCAGAAGCGACGCGACCGCGGCATCGACCGCATTGCCACCTGCCGCCAACATCTCAAAACCCGCCGCCGAGCCGAGGGGATGGTTTGTCACCACCATTCCGCCAGCACCACTGGCCGGGGATTTTTCGCAGGTGAATGGCAGGCGGGGAGCGGTCATGTCGTTTCTCAATTCGGTAGGTATGGCCGGCGCAGGAGACTAGCCGGTGAAGGTACTCCGGCTAGAAAGCATGGTTCAGATCAGATTGGCCAGAACTTTGGCCGTTGCACCCGACAGATCGCCGAGCTTGACGCCGGTTTCGCGAACACTGGCCTCGCGCGCCTTGCCGCGGATCTGGATGTCGATGGCTTTCTGTGCCTCCGAGGCCACTTCCTCCGGTGGCAGCACGATGACGCCGCTCTCATCGGCCAAAACGGCATCGCCCGGCATGACGACGGTGTTACCGACCGATACCGGAACATTGATCGCTCCGCCGAGATCGTAGATTCGCGTGGTTATCGGCGAAATGCCGCGGCACCACATCGGGAAATCCGACTGAACGATTTCTTCAAGGTCCGTGCAGGGGCCGTCGACCACCGCGCCGACGGCGCCCGCGGCCTTGGCACCGACCGTCACGCCGCCGCCCCAGCAGGCGTAACGGTCATCGTGCAGCCGGTCGACAATGACGAAATCACCCGGCCGGATGAGGCTCAGGATATGGTGCAGCAGCGTGGAGTCCGGTCCGGGGATGGCGATGGTGACAGCGGTGCCGACAACGCGGCGGCCGGGGATCAGCGGCTGGATCTGCCGGTGCAGGAAGCCGAAATGCCGCCAGTGGCCGAGCGTCGCGGTTTCGACCTGCGCCAGCAGTTCCAGGTCCTGCTTGGCGATCTGTGCCGGCATCGGGTTAATTTTGTAAGCCATTTTTAAATCCAATCTGGGGTGTGGAAGTTAGCGGCCAAAGGCCTTGGCGAAACCGACGCTGCGTTCGACGACGAGGACGATGGCAAGCGAAAGGGCGATCATCAAAACCGCCAGCACCGCCACCATGGGATCGGTGCGCTCGTCCACATAACGGTAGAGCGCGACCGGCAGCGTCTGCAGCCGCGGTCCGACGATGAACAGCGACAGCACGATCTCGTCGAAAGACAGGATGAGCGCGATGGCGCTGGAGGCGATCACACCGGGCGTCAGCCGCGGCAGGGTGATCTGCATGAAGACCTGCAACGGACGGGCGCCGAGCGTCATCGCCGCCTCGTCGACATCGGTGCCGAGATTGCTCAGAGACGTCTGCAGGATGCGGATGCTGAAGGGCAGCGTCATCACCAGATGCGCCAGCACCAGGCCGGGATAGGTTGCCACCAGTCCGGCCGGTGTGAACACCATCAGGATGCCGAGACCCAGCATCATCGCCGGCAAAACGAGCGGCGCGATGACCAGGCTGCGGATTAGGGCGCGGCCGGGAAAGTCCAGTCGCACCAGCGCATAGGCGGCCGGCAGCCCAAGGGCGAGGCTGAGCGCCGCAACGATCACTGCGATGATGGCGCTGTTGCGGAAACCCTGCATGAAGCTGGTATTGCCGAGCACCGTTCCATACCATTTCAGGCTCCAGCCCGAAGGCGGGAAGGACAGGTAGCTATCGGCGCTGAAGGAGATGACGAGGATGATCGCCATCGGCATGAAGACGATGCAGAAGACCAGCGTGACATAGGCGCGAGAGATGAAGGAGAGGAATTTCGTCATGCCTATGCCCTCCGGGTCAGCAGTCGCAGCACGAGGCCGGTCAACCCCATGGCGATGACGAAAAACGCCAGCATGAGGAAGGACAGCGCCGCGGCCGTCGGCCAGTCGAGCGAAACGAGGGCAAGGTCATAAACCTCGGTTGCCAGCAGAAACACACGGCCTCCGCCCAGCAGGGACGGTGTGATGAAAGACGAGACGCACAGCACGAAGCCGATCGTCAGCCCGGCAAGGATGGCCGGCAGGCTGAGTGGCAGCGTGACGTGCCAGAAGACTTTTTGGGGCGGCGCGCCGAGCGACATGGCGGCATCGTCGAGCCGTCTGTCGAGTTTGCCGAGCCCGGCAGCGATGGTCAGAAACATGTAGGGCATGATGCTTTCCGACAGACCGATGATCACACCTGAATAATTGTTGACCATCCTCAGCGGCTCGCTGATCAGTCCCATCACCCGCAGCAGGTGATTGACGGGGCCGGCATCTCCCAAGGTCACCAGCCAGCCGAACGACCGCACCACAGCAGAGATCAGCAGCGGCGAGGCAGCCAGCACGGTCAGCGGCGTGCGCCAGCGCGACGTCATCCGCGACAGCGACAGGGCCATCGGATAGGCCAGGAGCAGTGCCACCACGGAGCAGGTGATCGACAGCTGCAGTGTCCGGCCGAGCAGATCCAGATAGTAGCTGTCCTGGAGGATGCCGATATAGGTCTGCAGGCTGATGGCTTTGGTAATGGCGCCGTAGTCGGAAATGTTCAGCGACATGCGGAACAGCCACAGGATCGGGCCGATAAACGAGATCGTCAGCACGATCAGCACCGGTGCAAGAAGCAGCCAGGGTGTCATTCTCGTGCTGGTTCCGGGAACGGTGAAGCGGTTCATGCGGCAAAGATCCGCATGTCGGTGGTGCGCCAGGTGAGTGCGACGTCTGCACCCGGTTGCGCGAGTTGCGCTTCCGCGCTGCCGGGCCGAAGTTCGGCCACCAGCTTGTGGCCACCCGCGAGCTCAAGCTCGACCTCGATCACGCTGCCGACGAACACGCTGCGGTTGACGCGTGCCGTCAGGCCATCGCCATCCTGCCTGGAAAGCTGAATGGCGTGCGGCCGGACCATGGCGGCCAATTTGGCGCCATCAGCAGCATCTGAAGGCAATTCCTGGAGGTCCGGCGCGGGCAGCGCCTGTCCTTCGTGTTCGAGGCGCGGCGCACCCGGGCCGAGACGCAAGGTTGCCGGCACGCTGTTGGCGCGGCCGATGAACCCGGCGACGAAGGGCGTTGCAGGCTTGTCGTAGATCTCGACCGGCGTTCCGATCTGTTCCAGCTTGCCGCCGTTCATCACTGCGATCCGGTCGCACATGGTCAGTGCTTCCTGCTGATCATGGGTGACGAACAATGTGGTGATGCCGGTGCGGGACTGAATGTCTCGGATCTCGAAGCGCATCTCGTCGCGCAGGCGGGCGTCGAGGTTCGACAGCGGTTCGTCGAGCAGCAGGATTTCCGGCTCGATGACGATGGCGCGGGCAATGGCGACGCGCTGTTGCTGGCCGCCCGACAACTCGGCCGGGCGGCGATTGCCAAACCCTTCAAGCCGTACCGCACGCAGCGCCTCGGCAACCCGGGCTGCACTTTCCTCCTTGCCGACCTTGCGCAGCCGCAGGCCAAACGCGACGTTCTGCGCCACCGTCATGTGCGGAAACAGCGCATAGGACTGGAAGACCAGGCCGAGATTGCGCTCCCACGGGGGGCGAGAGACGATGTCCTCGCCGCCCATGATGATCTTTCCGGACGTCGGTGCCAGAAGCCCGGCAAACATCCGCAGCGTGGTGGACTTGCCGCAGCCGGACGGACCCAAAAGCCCGATGAATTCGCCCTTGGCGATATCGAAGGACAAGGTGTCGACGGCCGGGCGTTCGCCGCCATAGTCGAAGGTCAGCTTGTCGATGCGGATATGGGCGGGCGTTGAGGCGAGGGACATGGGCTCGTCCTGCTGTTTCACTTGCCGGCCGAGATGATCTGGCGCTTCCAGAGCTGGTTCCATTCATCCGATTTAGTGGCGGCCCAGGCCCAGTCGAGCGGCAGTGTCTTGTCGAGCTGGCCGGCAACCGTACGGGCTCTGGCCTCGGGGCTGATCTTTGCCTTGGCATTCACCGGCGCGTAGAACATCGCTTCCGTAAAGGCTGCCTGTGCTTCCGGCGACAGGGCGTAATCGATGAAGGCCTTTGCCGCGACCTGGTTCTTGGAGCCCTTTACAAGGTTGATGGTATTGATCTGCAGGATGGTGCCTTCCTTCGGCAGCATCACGCCCAGCTTGCCCTTGGATTCGTCGGCATAATACTGGCTGCGCGCATTCCAGCCGGTCCCCAGCACATCGGTCCCGTTGATGACCAGGGTGTAGGCGTCAGGCTTGGGGTCGAAGGTCTGCACGCCGGGCGCCATCTCGGCAAGCTTGGCGACGGACTGTTTGACTGACTTGGTATAGTCTTCACCCAGCATGGCAGACGTCATCACCATCAGGCCGGAACCGAGGATGGAAGGCATCGAGGTGACGGCCATCTTGCCGGCATAGGCCTTGTCCCAGAGAACCTCGAGCGAGGTCGGCGCCGTCGGGAAGGCTTCCTTGTTGTAGATCACCACCAGATTGTCGAAGGTGACGGCCGGGCCGTAGCCTTCCTTGACAATGGCCTGCGGCAGCAGGTCGGCAAGGTTGGGGACGTCGGTCTTGGTCAAGGGTGCCAGCAGGCCTTCCTTGTCGCCGATCAGCGACGTGGAAACGTCGAAGATCACCACGTCGGTCTGCGGGTCACCGGCCTGCGAACGCAGGTTGCCCAGCATTGCCGAGGAGGCGCCGGCAGGAAAATAGTTGACCTTCACATCGGGGTATTTCGCCAGGAAGGGCTTGATCACCGCTTCGTTGTATTTGTCCTGAAAGATCCCCGAATAGGCGGTGAGGGTGATCTCTCCCGAGACATCGGCGGAGTGGGCCGGAGCTGTGGTCGTGATCAGCGCGCCGAAGACGACGGGGGCAAGAAGGCGGGTGATCATCGGCACATTCTCCTGTCGGGTGAAGCGGCCCGGTTTGTCGAGGCGGCTGCCGGCATGGCAGGCAGCACGGTGAAATGTGAATCTGCTGGAGCCTTCTCCGCGACGGTTGGTCCTATCCCGGCAAAGCTGGAGGCTTATCGAACGATCCACTGCGCCTGATGCAACGATCTGCGGCCACCGTTGTCCAATCGAATTTTCTTGTGTCTTGCATCAGAAAAATTTTGGATGAAAACCGGCCGATTATTTAATCCGACTGCTGCACTAAGAGACTGGATTATGATGATTATTTGAACAAAAAAGCCCTCCGGTCACGCAGCGGTAACCGAAGGGCTGAGAGTGCTCCCCAAGAAAAATCGATGGGTTAGTAGCCGCGTTTGGCGTCCGCGAGATCGGCGACCGTTCCGGTTTCCTGGAAAGTCCGGATGTTCTTGGCGACAATTTTACTGCCCGTCGGCGCGTCGATCAGCGAGGCAACATGCGGCGTGACGGTGATCTTCGGATTGGTCCAGAAGGGATGCGTTTTGGGAAGCGGCTCAACATGGAAGACATCGAGCGTCGCACTGCTGATCTGGCCCGAATTCAGGGCGTCGACGAGGTCGCTGTCGACCAGGTGCGGACCCCGTGCCGCGTTGACGATGCTGGCGCCGCGCTTCAAGCGATTGAACGTGTCGACATTTAGAATGCCGCGTGTACTTTCGGTCAGGGGCAGCAGGCAGACAAGGATTTCCGTGCCTTCCAGAAACGCCCCAAATCCCTCGCTGCCGGAAAAGCACTGGATGCCGGGCAGATCCTTCGGGGATCGTGACCAGCCGCGCACTTCGAAGCCGATCTGTTTCAAAAGGTCTGCGGCGACGGCACCGAGATTGCCCAGTCCCATCACGCCGACGCGGCGCTGGGGGGCGGGTGGCACGACGATCTGCTCCCAGAGCTGGCGAGCCTGGTTGGCCTGGATGGCCGGCAGTTCGCGGTGGTGGCGCAGGACGTGGAGGGCGACATACTCCTTCATCCGCTGCGTCAGATCGGTGCCGACGGTGCGGATGATTGGCACGTGTATCGGCAATTGCTCGTCCGCCAGGACGTGGTCGATGCCGGCCCCCAGCGAAACGATCGCCTTCAGGTTTCGGAACGGTTTCATGGACCCGGTCGCCGGTCGCCAGAGCACTGAATAGGTGACGGCATCGGGATCAGGCACTTGGTCTATCGGGTAGACATTCCAGTCCGGCATCAGATCGCGCAGCATCTGGCACCACCATTCCGTCTTGTCTGCGGCTGGTAGCGAAACGACAATGTTCATGGAGCATCCTCATTGGCTCATGCGTCATGGTATGCCTCCCATTCACTGCAGGAGGGACGTGCGGGTCAAAGCAAAAATTCCTGTCGCTCTCATAGAATTTTTTTATGGAGTTTTCCGGTCGGTTTCCGCTAGGTTCCAGTCATGAATTTTAAACAGTTGGAAGCCTTCTACTGGCTCACGCGTCTCAAGAGCTATCAACGCGTAGCCGATCATATCGGTTTGACGCAACCGGCTGTATCGGCTCGCATATCAGGGCTCGAGGATAGCTTGGGCATTCCTCTTATTGATCGTGCCCAATCCGATTTCACTCTGACTGAGCAAGGGCATGAGGTCGCCGAATATGCCGAGACCTTTCTCAATCTCAGTGAGACGTTGACCAGCCGTCTGAAGTCGAAGCAAAAACGACGTTATACGATCGGCGTTGTTTCCATGGTCACCCAGACGTGGGCCGTTACCCTGCGCCACAAGATTGCTGCCCTTCCGGATCCCCCGCTGGTCGATTTCTATTCGGGCGCCAATCTCGATCTGCGACCGATGGTCAAGTCTGGCGCGCTGGACATGGCGTTCGTTACCGGAGAGGCTGGGTTGCCGCAAATCGAGGATAGCTTCTCGGTCCAGTATCATGTCGGTTGGGTGGCTCGGCCGGACGTGGTCGGCGAGATCAAGCGCCCGCTGACACCGGATGAATTGCGTGAGTTGCCTTTGGTGCTTTACCCGCATACATCGCCACTGTTCGGCCCTGTCGCCGACCTGATAGAAGAGACGAAACGACGCCCCAATTCTCGCCACACCGGCAATTCGCTCGCCACCATCTGTGAGATGGTCAGGGCCGGCTACGGCGCCTCGGCAATGCCGTTGGTGTCGCTAGAGCCGGAAATTGCCACCGGAATGCTGGTCGAGATCCCGACCACCGTTCAGCTTGCCCCTCTTGATATCCGCTGCGTCCATCAGAACAGAGCGCGCAAGGCGCAGACGGAGCAGATATTCCAGCTGGCCCGACAGGCTGCCGAGGAATGGGTCGCGGCCCATCCGCGTTATGTCAGCTTTCGCAAGACCTGAGTTTCCACAAGATCGCACTACAGCCCTGGTCATGTCACGGATGTTTTTATGGAATGCGGCACCAACCGGTGCCGCATTCCAGACTGTAAGTCATCAGGCGGCATAGCGCTTGGAAACGTGATCGCGTATGAAGCCGGAGCCGATTTTGACCAAGCGCTCGGTCAGCGCCGCGCCGGTTTCGGCTGAACAAAATACCGGATCGCCGCCCCATACGCCATGCGGCGCTGTTTCCATCGCCTCGATCGGTGCCTGCAGACGAGCGCCAGCGTATTTCAGCGCGGCAAAGCCCGCCACGTCCACACCCATCGCCTTCTGGTCCTTCGGCGGCGACTGTGCCAGGTCCATGCGCAGGATATCGGGGTAATAATGTAAGCCGACCGATGTCAGCGGATCACCGCCATGGCCGGAGGACTTTGCAGCTGCCTCCGGGCCGAGGATCTCTTTCAGAATTTCATAGCTGATCTGCCACAGATACATCGAAGCCACAAACATGCCGTTGGTCTGGCGCCATTTCAGGGAGACGTCGTTGATCGCTCCGACATTGCCGCCATGACCGTTGATCACCAACAACTTGGTCAATCCGTGACGGGCCAGGCTGGCAAACATGTCGTCCAGCAAGGCAACAAGCGTTGATTGGCTGACCGCGATGCCCCCATGTGAGGAGCCGAAATAATCGGCGCCGCCGAACGGGATGACAGGCGCGATGAAGGTTGGGATGCCTTCGGCACGTGCGGCGCGGGCTATGTCGAGTGCGACGGCTTCGGCGGCGAGATAGTCGCCCATCGGTGCGTGGGTTCCCTGGTCTTCCAGCGAGCCCATCGGCAGGAGGATGACGGCATCGTCGTTGAGAAACTGGCGGGCTTCCTCGCTGGTCAGTTCAGCGATCTTGATCTTTTCAGTCAGCATGTTGATTTCCTTACAGTATGTCGGTTCTGAGACAGGCCGACTGGTGTTGATCGCCAACCGTCTGCAACGGCGGGACAGTCTCGGCACAGGCGGGCTGGGCATAGGGACAGCGGCTGCGGAAGATGCAGCCGGAGGGCAGGGCGAGCGGCGAGGGGATCTCGCCCGTCAGCCGGATGCGGCGGTTCTCGCGGTGCAGGCTTGGTTCGGCCGAAACAAGGGCCGCCGTGTACGGATGTTTGGGTGAAAAATGGACCTGATCGGCAGGACCGACCTCCATGACGCGGCCGAGATAAAGCACCATCACCCGGTCGGAAATGTAGCGCACCACCGAAAGATCGTGGCTGATGAACAGCAGCGATACACCGGTCTTGGCACGCAGGTCGGCCAGAAGGTTCAGCACCTGTGCCTGGATGGACACGTCCAGCGCCGACACGGCCTCGTCGCAGACAATGAAGCTGGGCTCGACGGCAAGCGCGCGGGCAATGCCGATGCGCTGACGCTGCCCGCCAGAAAACTCGTGCGGTCGGCGGTCGAGGAAGCTTGGATCCAGGCCGACCAGCGTGACCAGTTCGATCAGGCGGGGCACGCGGGCCGCACCCTTGTGCAACCCGTGTGCGTCGAGCGCCTCCGACAGCACCGCCCGGATGGTCTTGCGAGGGTCGAGGCTGGCATAAGGGTCCTGGAAGATGATCTGCATCTGCTTGCGCAGGCTGCGCATCCGGACAGGAGAAATGCTGTTTAGGTCCTGCCCATCGAAACGCATCACGTCGCTTTGCGAATCGATCAGCCGCAGGATCGCGCGACCGATCGTGCTTTTCCCGGAGCCGCTTTCGCCAACGAGGCCGAGCACTTCGCCCGGTGCGACGCTGAAGCTCACATCATGCAGCACTTTCAGCGATCGCTTGGAGAAAAGACCACTGCGTCCGATCGAATAGCTCTTCTTCAGATTGCGGACGTCGAGAAGGGGTGCGGCTGTCATGCGGCCTCCGTCTGGTGGTTCATCACGCCCGCCGGTGCTTCCGGCGCCCGCAGACAGCGCACGGCGCGTTCGCCGTCTGCGCTCGGATAAAGGGCCGGCCGGATGTCGGCGCAGGCCGGCAACGCGATTGGACAGCGGTCACGGAACGTGCAGCCCGAGGGGCGGGCAGACGGCAGCGGTGGCGTGCCTGAAATTGCTGGAAGCCGGTCACCGCGGGCCGAGTTCAGTTCTTCATGCGAGGACGGCATGCTTTCGATCAGGGCACGCGTATAGGGATGGTGCGGATCGCGCAGGATCTGGGCGGCGGGACCTTCCTCCACGATCAGGCCCGAGTACATCACTGCCACGCGGTCGGCGATATCTGCAACGACACCCAGATTGTGGCTGATGAACAGCAGGCTGAGGCCGTTCCCCTGATCCTGCCGCAGGGTTTGCAGCAGTTCGATGATCTCCGCCTGGATCGTCACGTCGAGCGCAGTGGTCGGCTCGTCTGCGATTAGCAGGCGCGGTTCGCAGCTCAGCGCCATTCCGATCATGACGCGCTGGCGCATGCCACCCGACATCTGGTCGGGGTAGCTGTCGATCCGCCGCTCGGCGTCGTTCATGCCCACCCGCTTCAGGAGCGCGATTGCATGGGCGCGGGCGTCGGACCTCGACATCGGCCGATGCGCGGTGATGGCCTCGATCATCTGGTCGCTGATCTTGTGGATCGGATTGAGCGAGGTCATCGGCTCTTGGAATATCATGGCGATGTCGTTGCCGCGGATGTCCTCGAGCGTGCGGGCATCGAGAAAGCCGAGGTCAACAACCTCGTCAGACTTGCGTCGCAGCTGCAGCGTGCCGCCTACTTGCCGGATGGCGCCAGGCAGGAGGCCCATCAGCGCAAGGGACGAGAGCGATTTTCCGGATCCGCTTTCGCCGACAAGTGCCGTGCACTGGTTGGCACGCAGAATCAGCGAAACGTCCTCGATAACGGCAGGTGTTCCGAAATGCGCAGTCTCGAGCCGTAGCTTGTTGATGACGGCAACCACGTCCGGGTCTTTGATGGTCGGCGCATCCGCCTGCGCCTTCGGCTTGGAAACCTCATCCATGCTGCTGCCGGAAGCACCTTTCGGGTCCAGTGTGTCGCGCAGGCGGTCGCAGAAGAAGTTGATGGCAAAGATTGTCAGCACCAGAGCGGCGCAGGGGATCATGATGCCCAGCGGATCCTGGTTCATGAATTGACGCGCGCCGCGGATCATCTGGCCCCAGGAGGGGGCCGGCGGCACCACGCCGAGGCCGAGGAAGGATAGGCCGCTTTCGATGGTGATCGCGGCTGCTGCCGTCAGCGAATACTGAACCGACAGCGGTCCGGCGATGTTCGGGAGAACGGTTCCAAGCACGATGCGGTACGAAGGCGTGCCAAGCGCGCGGGACGCTTCGACGAAATCAAGGGAGGTGACCCGCAGTGCCTCGGAAAAGGTAATGCGCGCAAACGTCGGAAAATACAGAACCGAGAGCACGGCTACCAGCGTGACGCTGCCCGGTCCGAACAGGGTGACGACGAGCAGCGCCAGTAGGATGGGCGGGAAACAGAGCACGATGTCGGATAGCCGGCTCGTCACGAATTCCGAGGGTCCACGGAAATAGGCGCCGACCAGGCCGAAAAACGTACCGATGATGCAGGCAATGGTGGTCGCCACGAAAGCGACGGTCAGCGATACCTGGCCGCCGTAGAGCACACGGGCCAGCCGGTCGCGGCCGAATTCGTCCCGACCCAGCCAATGCTCCAGGTCAGGGGCGGCGAGCCGATAGCGAACAGCGATTTTGACGGGATCGTCGGCAGTGATCAGCGGGGCGGCAAAGGGAATGATGATCAAGGCTGCCAAAAACAGGCTTGGCAGGATCATGCGCTTGTGAAAATTTCGGACTGACATCATTGCAGGCGGATCCTCGGATCAAGCAGCGAGGACAGGATATCGATCACGAGATTGATACCGATGAAGATGGCCGCGACGGTGAGGATGACGGCGCGGACCGTCGGGTAATCGCGTTGTTCGACTGCCGAAACCAGGAGGCCACTGAGGCCGGGCCAGTTGTAGATGAACTCGACAAGGACGGTAGAGCCGAGAAGGATGCCGAGTTGCAGGCCGACGACGGTGATGATCGGTCCGAGCGCATTGTAGAGGATGTGTCGGCGAACCACCCGTTTGCGGCGAAGTCCCTTGGCCACGGCGGTGCGTACCCAGTCGTGACCGCGCATTTCCAGTACGCTCGCCCGGGTCATGCGAAACACGATCGTCGCCAGGTGCAGGCCGACGGTCAGTGCGGGCAGAACCAGCATCTGAAGATGCTGCATCGGATTGGTCGCGAAGGCGACATAACCGCCGGCCGGCAGCCAGCCCAGGACCTGTGCGAAGAAAAAGATGAACAGCGTGCCGAGCACGAAGCCCGGAATCGAGGTCAGAAGCGCATTGATGGCGGAGGCGGTAATGTCGAATTTTCCGCCTGCCCGCAATCCGGCCGCCGTGCCCGCGGGAATGGCCAGCAACAGCGCGAAAATCGTACCGGCGATAATGATTTCGAGCGTGCGCGGAAGGCGCAGGGCGATGACCGAGGAAATCGAGCCGTTGTCGACAATCGAGGTGCCGAAATCCAGCCGCGCAGTATTGTAAAGGAAGGTCACGTATTGCGTGAGGACCGGCTTGTCGAGGCCCATATTGACGCGCAAATTGGCGATGGCTTCTGCGGAAGCGGAACCGCCGCCGGTCGACAGCAGCAGTTCGGCCGGGTCCCCCGGTACGATGATGAGAAGCGAAAAGATGATCGTGCCGATGACCAGCAGCATGGCAACAGCTGCTGCCATGCGACGAGAAATGAAGGCCAGCATGCAGCGCTCCTTATGCGAATTTCGTCTCGTCGAGCGCGTAACCCGATGAACCGCTGAGGAAGCCCGGCAACTGCTCGAACCCTTCGACGGACTGCTTCATGGCATAGGCCTGGATGCGCCAGTTCAGGGGAACTTGCGGCACCTCCTCGTAATAGGCGACGACCAGCTGTTGGTAGATCGCCTTGCGCTTGTCCGGATCGACCTCGTTGCGGCCCTGTTCCAGCAGCCCGTCTATGCGCGCACTCTTGAAACCGAAGGATTGCAGGTAAGACGGATTGCCGGAATAGAGCAGCGACCAGAGTGCATCGGGGTCGTTGTAATTGCCCGACGTCCCGTGCACTGCGATGTCATACTTGCCTTCCTTACCGGCCGTGACGCGGGTGCCCCAGTCGGGCAGATCGAGCGTCGCATTGATGCCGATGGCGCCGAGATAGGCCTGGACGACGGATGCCGTGTCCTGGTGCATGCCGTAGGTGGCCGTTGCCAGTAGGCGGCATTCGAAACCATTGGCATATCCGGCCTCGGTAAGCAGCGCCTTGGCTTTCTCGACATCGTATTTCCATTCATGGGCCGGATCGGCAAGATCGAATGTGGAGCCGCGTGGGTTCGGGAAACCAAACAGCGGTTCGCCACGTCCGGCAAAGGCAGCTTCGACGACATCCTGACGTTCGATCGCGTAGCCGACCGCCTGACGCACTTTGGGATTGGCGAACGGGCCGCTGGTGACGTTGAACAGCAGGAACATGAAGGGTCCCAGCGTGGCCTTCATCTTCAGCGTCTTGGATGCCTCGACCGTGTCGAACTGCGTCCAGGGAAGATATTCGATCAGGTCGACGTCACCGGCTTCGAGTGCTGCATAACGCAGGTTTTCGTCGGCATAGGCGACGAAGCGGATGCCCTCGACCCGCGGCTGGTCGGCCATGTAGAAGTCCTTGAAGCGCGCAACCTCGATATAGACGTTCTTTTCGCTGCCTTTCAACGTGAAGGGGCCGGCGCCGATCGTCTCGCTGTCGGTGCTCTTCTTCGAAATCACCGGGCAGCAATAGCTGGCCAGCAAGTCAAGGAAGATGGCACTCGGCGCTTTCAGGGTGATCTTGACCGTTTTGTCGTCGACCGCCTCGACAGCAGAAATGATCTTGAGATCGCTTTTCAGAAAGGCCGTGGAGCCTTCCTTGGTGATCGCGTTCAGCGAGAAGGCAACGTCCGCCGAAGTCACCGGGCTGCCGTCGTGGAAGACGGCGTTCGGGCGCAGCTTGAAAACGACGGTGGTCGGGTCGGTCCATGAGAAGCTGTCGGCCAGTTCTGTCACCAGCTTGCCGCTGGCGTCGTAACCCATCAATCCGCGGTACAGCATCAGCTTGACGGTGTTGGCAGCGCCCCCGGTATTATCGAAAGGCTTGATGGTCGGCGGAAAGGTCGAGAGGCCGAACTTCAATACGGAGGCCGGCGTCTGGGCAAGCGTGCCCTGCGGCAAGCTCATCGCGACGATGCCAGCGCCGAGGCTGATCAGTACACCGCGTCTGGTGGGGGACAGGCAATCGGAAGGTGTCACAGATACCTCGGGTTTGTTGGAGGGAAAATGCGGCTTCGGTTGTTCCATCAGTCCAGCTTCGAAGCCGTCTGGTGTCCAATCGAAAAAATTTTGGTGGGATATAGATTTCTTTGCCGGCCACCATCAGACGGGTTTGCCTGTTAATTTATCGATTGATTCTTATGCACAAATCGTAATCAGATCACGCGCCCTGGCAAACAGGAACGCCAGCACTATTTTGCGCGATCCATATTTTTGATGGGCCAATCGAGGCAGATATCTCTTGGGGTTGCTGCTGGAACGGAAGGTCTCGTGGCGGCGCGTTGGTCAAAACACTTGCGCTGAGGCGTTTGCAATTTCCCGGTTCGTCGGCAGACGCGGCTATCGCAATCAGCTGCAACGAGAGGGCGACAACTGGCCCGTTCTTTGCTTCGCAGATGCCATGAAGACTTTGAAAAACCAGCGCCAGCAATCGGTCACGGATGTCACATGGCGGCGCCTGTTCGGGGCGTTGAACAAGGACGGGCAGGCTCTCAACCTGCAAATCCGCCGCATGATCGTCAATGCCATCGAGACCGGTGTGCTTAGCCGCAATACGCGATTGCCATCGACCCGACAGCTTGCGGCCCTTCTGGGCATTGCCCGCAACACGGTGACGACGGCCTACCAGTTGCTGACCGATGAAGGTTTTCTGATCTCGAAGGAGCGGAGCGGAATTTTCGTGGCGGCCGGCGGAGCGGCACCGGTGGTCAACCAGCCGCCGTCGGGTTCGTTCGACCAGTGGCAGGCACGGTTTGCCATCCAGCCTTCCGCACAGCGGCAGATCTGCAAACCGCGGGACTGGCTGGACTATCCCTATCCCTTCCTGTTCGGGCAATACGACCCGGCGCTCTTTCCGACCAACAACTGGCGCGAAGCCGTGCGTGCTGCGTCCAGTGTCAGGGAGATCCAGGGCTGGGCGGGAGACATGATCGATGATGACGACCCGGATCTGGTCGAACAATTGCGCAGCCAGGTCCTGCCACGTCGCGGCATCTTTGCCGGTGCCGGCGAGATCATCGTGACGATCGGCTCGCAGCAAGCCCTGTCGATGCTCGTGCAACTGCTGGTCAGCCGCCGCACTGCGGCCGGCATCGAGGATCCTGGTTACCCGGATGTGCGCAACATGGTCAGCCTGGCGACATCGAACATCGTCTGCCTTAACCTCGACCGCCAGGGCGTGATTCCGGATGCGGATTTTGCGCGCAGCAACGTCGCCTTCCTGACCGTCAGCCACCAATGCCCGACGACGTCGGTGATGCCGCTCGAACGCCGCAAAATGTTGCTGCAGGCGGCACGTGTCGATGATGTCCTGATTGTCGAAGACGATTACGAGGCCGATCTTTCGATCGAAAGCGATGGTGACATCCCTTCGCTCAAGAGCCTGGATAGCGATGGTCGGGTCATCTATGTCGGCAGCTTTTCCAAGGTGCTCGCGCCGGGATTGCGGGTGGGCTACATCGTTGCGCCGCGCCCGGTCATTGACGAGCTGCGCGTGCTGCGCCGCCTGATGCTGCGCCACCCGCCCACCAACAACCAGCGTGCGCTCGCAAACTTCATCGCGCTCGGTCACTACCGCCAGCACCTCAACCGCACCGGAACCGTGATGCTGGAAAGGGCGCGGATCATCTCCGAATGCCTTCCGCATCTGTTGCCATCCTGCACGGTGACGCGCGGCGAGGGAGCGACGAGCTTCTGGATCGAGGGACCGAAGGGTTTTGACGTCCGCCGCATGATGGAGGCAGCCCGGCAGGCGGGCGTCCTGGTCGAAGCGGGCGACATCTTCTTCAGCGACCCGGCGCACGGCCGCCGCCTCTTCCGGCTCGGCTTCGGTTCGATTGCGGCAGACCGCATCGAGGCGGGTCTGTCGCGCCTGGCGCCATTCGTCGAGCCGTCCCGACCAAACGTCGCGTCATCCGTGCCACGTCGAGCGGTCGCCTCCCTCCATCCGACCTTGAGCGCTCCCTGACGCCGTGGGTCCAGAACGGACATTCGATGGTGCCAGAGCGGGTTGCGCCATCACGAGGCTGCGGTGCCGTGCTATGCGGACATTCCACGTTCAAGGAGATGCCCCATGAATTCGGCGATATTGCCCAACGATATCCAGGCCGTGATCGAAGCCGACCGCGCCCATGTCTGGCACCATTTGACCCAGCACAAGACCTTCGAGACGGCCGATCCGCGCATTTTCGTCGAGGGACGCGGCATGCGGGTCTGGGATGCGACCGGACGTGAATATTTGGATGCGCTTTCCGGCGGCGTGTGGACAGTCAATGTCGGCTTTGGGCGGGAAAGCATTGCCGACGCGGTCCGCGATCAGCTCGTCAAGCTCAACTATTTCGCCAATTCCGCCGGCTCGGTCGCCGGTGCGCTTTTTGCGCAAAAGCTGATCGAAAAGATGCCGGGCATGAGCCGCGTCTATTATTCGAATTCAGGGTCGGAGGCCAATGAGAAGGTCTTCAAGATGGTGCGGCAGATTTCGCATCGTCATCATGGCGGCCAGAAATACAAGATCCTCTACCGCGAACGCGATTACCACGGCACCACGCTCGGCACACTGGCGGCCGCCGGCCAGCCGGAACGGCGCGAACAGTACGGACCGCTGCCCGAGGGTTTCGTCGAGGTGCCGCATTGCCTCGAATACCGCAGCCAGTATGGTGACATCGACAATTACGGCGAGCGTGCCGCCGACGCCATCGAAGAGGTCATCCTGCGGGAGGGGCCGCAGACGATCGGCGCACTCTGCCTCGAACCCGTCACCGCCGGCGGCGGCGTCATCGTTCCACCCGACGGCTATTGGCCCCGGGTCCAGGAAATCTGCCGGAAATATGACATTCTCCTCCATATTGACGAGGTTGTCTGCGGTATCGGCCGCACCGGGAAATGGTTCGGTTACCAGCATTTCGGCATCGAACCTGATTTCGTGACCATGGCAAAAGGCGTCGCCTCCGGTTATGCGGCGATTTCCTGCACCGTCACCCATGAAAAGGTTTTCGACCTCTTCAAGGACGACCCATCGGACCCGATGTCCTATTTCCGCGACATCTCGACGTTTGGCGGCTGTGTTGCCGGCCCGGTTGCTGCGCTGGAAAACATGCGCATCATCGAAGAGGAAGATCTGTTGGAAAACACCACCCGCATGGGTGAACGCATGCGTGCCAACCTGCGGGAGCTGCAAGAACGCCACGCGGTAATCGGCGATGTCCGGGGTCTGGGTCTTTTCTGCGGTGCGGAACTGGTCAGCGACCGGCAGTCGAAGACACCCGTCGAGGAAAAACAGGTTCAGGCAGTCATCGGTGCCTGCATGAGCGATGGCGTCATTATCGGCGCGACCAATAGGTCGCTGCCAGGCTTGAACAACACGCTGTGCTTCAGCCCGGCCTTGATCGCGACGGCCGCCGATATCGATGCGATCACATCCACTGTCGATCGGGCGCTGACAAAGGTGTTCGGCTGACAGCTGCGCGCGGCTTCCGTTCCAGACAAGGGCTCGCCATGATCGGCTGGGCCCTTGTTCGTTGGCTGATCAGGCCGTCTGTTCGCGATGAACCTGGAACGGCGCCCAGGACTGGCTGACCGGCATGATTTCGAGGCTGTTGATGTTGACATGCGCCGGCAGGCTGGAGACCCAGTAAATGGTTTCGGCGATGTCCTCCGGCTGCAGCGGATTGGCGCCCTGATACAGTCGGTCGTAGGACGCCTGATCGCCGCCGGTGCGCACCAGGGTAAACTCACTTTCCGACAGCCCCGGCTCGATCGACGTCACGCGTACGCCCTTGCTCGAAAGGTCGCTACGCAGGCCCAGCGAGAACTGGCGCACGAAGGCCTTGCTGGCACCATAGACGTTGCCGCCGGGATAGGGCCAGTTCGCCGCGATCGACGCCAGATTGACCACAAGCCCGCGGCGCGCGACCAGCCTTTCCAGCAGAAGCCGGGTCATGGTGACGAGACCGGTGATATTGGTGTCGATCATCGTTTTCCATTCGGCAAGATCGCATGTGTCGGCCATTCCGGTGCCGAGCGCCAGGCCGGCATTGTTGATCAGGGCATCGATAGCCTGGAACTCCAAGGGCAACGACGCAAGTGCCGCGCGCGTCGCTGCCTCATCCCGGATGTCAAAACAGATACCGATGGCGCGTGCCTGTCCTCCCAGTTCAAGGACCAGCTGATCGAGACGATCTTTTCGCCGGCCGGTGACGATGACGTTCCAGCCTTCGGCAACGAAACGCCGGGCGATGGCCTCGCCGAAGCCCGCGGTGGCGCCGGTAATGAGGGCGGTTTTCGACATGATAGGTTCCTTTCGAGGATCAGAAATCAGACGGCGAGGAATGATCCGATGGCTTGGACAAGGCCGATGGCGGCGATCAGAACCAGGCCGCTGGACGATAGTCTGTGCCAAAGCTCCGGTGACATTCGGCGTGACAGGAAAAAGCCGACACCAAAACCGGCGAGCGTCAGCGGGAAATAGAAAGCAAGCAGTTGCATGAGCTGCAGATCAATCGTGCCGAGGAAAAAACGGCTGACGAGGCTGGCGAGATCGACGACACCGAAAAAGACCGCCAGTGTGCCGCGAACATATGGCCGCTGCGTTCCGCCGGCCAGTAACCATGCGGCCGCCAGCGGCCCGCCGACGGCAAAGGCAGATAAGAGCAGCCCGACGGTAAACCCTATCAGCATGCCGAAGGATCGCCCGGCCAGCCAACTGGGTGGATTGCGGATCATGGCCACGCAGGCCGTAAGCGCGACGATGATCGCGACCATCATCCGGGCGATATCTCCGTCGAGCCGTGCTGCCAGCAATCCGCCGCAGATGGCGCCGCAGAGACCCGAGAGAAGAAGAATACGGCCCGCAACCCAGTCAATCGCGCCATGCTTGCGATTGAGCAATGTGAAGCCTGTCAGAAGCAAATCGTTGAACAGGATGAATGGCACGCTTACGGCCGGCAGCATCATCGCCCCCGAAATGCCAAGCGAGGCGACCATCGCGTAACCGAAGCCGGTCACGCCGCGAAATCCGCCCGCGCCGATCGTCACGATCGCAATTGCCAGCGCCTCCATTCTCCCTCCAAAGCCAGAGTGGCTACCGAGCCACATCTGCGGACCGGTCTAGGCAAACGGGGCAATGCCGGTGAGAGCCAGACGGCGTCAACGATGGGGCCAGTGTGAGTGAACAGGGCCAGATGACTGGCGAATCGCCGCAACTGGCTCTTTCGGCATGGCAATTGCTTCACGCTTAATGCGGGTAGTTTCCGGTCCTCTTTTAGGAGTGAAGTTCATGAAGCGCCTGAGCAAAGCATTCGCATCCGTGGCCATGGCCTGCAGCATGGTGTTCGGCGCATCCGTTACCGCCTCGGCGGCGGACAAAAGCCTGACATTCGCCTATCAGGACATGATGACACCCATCCGCGTGCTGATGGAATCCGGCAAGCTCGAGGCCGAAACCGGCTACAAGATCAAATGGGTGAAATTCGGTGGCGGTGGCGACGTCATCCGCGCCATGTCGTCCGGCGATGTCAATATGGGCGAAGCTGGATCCTCGCCGGTTGCGGCGGCAGCTTCCCAGGGCCTGCCGATCAAGCTGTTCTGGATCCTCGACGATATCGCCAATGCCGAGCAGCTGGTTGTCCGCAACGGCAGCAACATCAAGACGATCGCCGACCTCAAGGGCAAGACGGTTGCCGTGCCGTTCGTATCGACCTCGCATTATCAACTGATGTATGCGCTTTCAGAAGCCGGCCTTTCGTCCAAGGACGTCAAGCTGCTCAACATGCGGCCGCCGGAAATCGCCGCCGCGTGGGAACGCGGTGACATCGATGCGACATTTATCTGGGCACCGGTTCTCGATGTCGCCAGAAAAAGCGGCACCGTCATTGCCAGTGCGGGCGATTTCGCCGCCAAGGGCAAGGCGACCTTTGACGGGATCGTCGTCACCGACGAGTTTGCCGACGCCAATGCCGAGTTCATGACGACCTTCGTCAAGCTCCTGGCCGCCTCCGACGCGGACTATGCCAAGAACAAGGCCGCCTGGACGCCGGACTCCACCGAGGTTCGTGCTGTCGTCAAATGGACCGGCGCGAACGCCGCCGACGTTCCGGCCGGCATGGCCGCCTACAAATTCCCGCCACTCGAGGAACAGGCGTCGGCGGCCTGGCTGGGCGGCGGTGCCGCCAAGGCTCTGCAATCGACCTCCGAGTTCCTCAAGGAACAGGGCCGTGTCACCGATCTCGCTCCCGACTATGCGGCCTTCGTGACCGACAAATATGTGAAGTCAGCCGCCAAGTAAGCGACGTTTCCGAAAGGCCGGGCCGAGGATTTCGGTCCGGTACAGCTTCTGACGGAGTGATCCCGATGCTTCAAATCCGCAATGTAAGCGTCCACTACGGAGAAGGCGAAGGCGGCACGGTCGCCCTGTCGCGTATCGATCTCGATATCGGACCAGGAGAATTTGTCGTGGCGCTCGGTGCCTCCGGCTGCGGCAAGACCACGCTTCTTTCCTGCATCGCCGGTTTCCAGCCGGTGACCGACGGCACGATCTTAATCGATGGGAAACCGGTGAGCGGACCAGGCCCCGATCGCGGCGTGGTATTCCAGCGCCACGCACTGATGCCTTGGTTGTCCGTCGTCGAGAACGTGGCGTTTGGCTTGCGCATGCAGGGCATGCCAAAAGCGGAGCGTCTCCAGCGTGCCCGCCACATGCTCGATCTCGTCAGGCTCGACGGTTCTGCCGACAAGAAGATCTACGAACTTTCGGGCGGCATGCAGCAACGCGTCGGAATTGCCCGCGCACTGGCAGCCGATCCGCGCATGCTTTTGATGGACGAGCCGCTTGGCGCGCTGGACGCCTTTACCCGCGAGCAGGTGCAGGAGCTGATCCTCGGCGTCTGGGCAAAGACCAGTAAGATGGCCTTCTTCATCACCCATGACGTCGAGGAGGCCATTTTCCTTGCCACCAGGCTGATCATCATGACGCCGAGACCCGGCCGAATAGCCAGGATCATGCCGCTGGAGTTCAGCAGGCGGTTCCTCGAAAGCGGCAATGCGCGGGCGTTGAAATCCTCGCCGGACTTCATCGCCGTTCGCGAGGAAGTGCTTGCCGCCATCCACCAGGGAGACGGGATGACACGGGATGCCGCAGCATGAACAATTTCTCGAAAAGTCATCCGGTAACGGCAGCCATCCCGGCCCGCAGACAGGCCAAGAAAATCCGTCGCAGGAGGCCGCTCAGCGGCCTGCAGATCGGCCTGATCAGCCTGCTGATGGTGGCCTTCATGCTGGCCGTCTGGTTGGTCGTCACCCATCTCGGCCTGGTCAAGCCGCTGTTCCTGCCGAAGCCGGAGACGGTGCTTAAGGCGTTTTCCGATGCGATCGATGGACGAATTGACGGGGCGCCGCTAACGGAACATGTGGCGATGAGCCTGTTCCGGGTCGTTTTCGCCTTTCTGCTCGCGGCACTGATCGGCATTCCCGTCGGCCTCGCCATGGGCATCAGCCCGGCTATCCGTGCCATGTTCGACCCCTTCATCGAATTTTACCGGCCGCTGCCACCGCTCGCCTATCTGCCGCTGGTGATCATCTGGTTCGGTATCGGCGAGACCTCAAAGGTTTTGCTGATCTTCCTCGCCTGTTTCGCACCGGTGGCGCTGGCCGCGCGCGCCGGCGTGCTGGCCGCCTCGTCCGACCAGATCAATGCTGCGCGTGCACTGGGCGCCAGCCGCCTGCAACTGCTGAGCTTCGTGATCCTGCCGGCAGCGCTTCCCGACATTCTGGTCGGTTTAAGGATCGGCATGGGTGTCGGCTGGACGACGCTGGTTGCCGCCGAAATGGTGGCGGCCTCGACAGGCGTCGGCCAGATGGTCCTCAACGCTTCGAACTTCCTGCGCACCGACATCGTGTTGATGGGCATTTTTGTGATCGGCTTCTTCGCGGTGGTCTTCGAATTTGCCATGCGCTGGCTGGAAAAGAAGCTGGTTCCGTGGCGTGGCATGGCCTAGGAAGCGCTCCTGCCAGAGACGGCGGTCAGATCGACGGCAGTGCCGCACACAGTATCCGCGCGTTGGGTGCTTAACCACCCGAGGCTGCCAGTGCGATCGCATCCGCAACCTCTTCATATCGATCGGTAAGGTTGCTGGTCGCCACCCGCAGATGGTGAGTGGGCTGAACAGCGAATTTCTTGCCGGGGTGGACGGCAATGCCGCGCGCTGCAAGCGTGACGAGAGCGAATGGCTCCGATGCCACGGGAACCCAGGCACATAGCCCACCGCCTGACGGCACAATCACGTCACGGTCTGCCAAAGCCCTGACGAGATTGTCGCGGCGCGCCTGGTAGAGCCGGCGTGCCTCCTTCAGGCCTTCTGCCGTCGCCTCGTCGCGCAACAGCCAGGCGGCTGCCCCCTGCAGGATGCGACTTGTCCAGCCGGAGCTGAAACTCCGGTAGGACTGGATCTGCTCGATGATCAAGCGCGTGCTGGAAAGGACCGCCAGGCGGAGATCCGGCCCCAGGGTCTTCGAGTAGGACAGGATATGGATGACCCGCTCCGGGAACACGCCCCCGAGCGACTGGCGTGGCGCGTCGGAAATATCCGCAAGGCCGTCATCCTCGATGATCAGCACGTCGGTATCCCGCAGTTCCTCGGCAAGTTCTTCGAGCCGCCGGGTTGCCACGGTCTGGCCAGTCACGGAGTGCAGCCTTGGCTGGAAGATGAAGGCGACCGGCTTGCTGAGCATTGCCTGCCTTAGGGAAGCGGGCAGGGGGCCGTCGGAATCGCAGACAACAGGCACGATCCTGGCGCCGTGATCCTCCAGGATGTCGAGAAGCCGCATGCCCGTCGGCTCTTCGATGGCAACGGCGGCTCCTGGCGGCACAAGCGCATGGATCAGCGTGTAGACCGCGTTATATCCGCCGTTCGTCGCCAGAAATGCCTCCGCCTCGTAGGGCCAGGTCCTGCGAACTTCTGCCTCAAGCTCCGGCAGGATGCGAATGCGCTCGTAGCTGTTCAGCTTCTCCGTCGATACCGCATGAACCAGTGCATTCTCGAGCCCCGGCAGCAGCGTCCGGTCGGGCACGGCCATGGTCAGGTCCAGCACGCCGGCACCATAATGGCCGACACTGGCCAGTCGCTCCGGCTTGGCAACGAAGCTGTCGCCACTCACCCAGGTGCCGTTACGGCCGCGCCCGGTGATGATCTTTTGGCGACGAAGCTCGCTCCAGGCCTCGGAAATGGTCGCGGGGCTCACGCCGAGCGAGAATGCCAGATCGCGGATTGGAGGCAGCTTTGCGCCGACCGGCAGCGCTCCGGCCCGGATTAAGGCGCTGGTCTCCAACGCTATTCCCCGAATTGAGCGATCGCTCAATTTTTCAGCAAACCAGCTGGAATTAAAGGCATCGCTCATTTCGTCACCATTTAAATGTTCAATAACGTAATACCGTTTGATCATTTAGAATTGAACATTTTATCTTCGACCTATCAGCATTTCTGTCGTGAGTAACTCAAATGACACTGCGCCTTCGAATTGCACTGCGTGACTGGGACTACATGACGCCGCTTGTCCTGGGCGATGTCTCTTCCGACAAGCTTGATCTTCAGGTCGATCGCATCGGGACGCTGGTGTCGCATATCGGCAAGGACCCGGACCACGAGGCGGCCGAGGTTTCCTTCAGCCGCTACACCCAGCTCCGTCACGACGGCGATGACAGCGTTGTCGGCATCCCCAACTTCATCATGCGCGGCTTTCGTCACCGCTGCATCATGACCATGGGCGGCAGCGACATCACCACGCTTGGCCAACTGGCCGGCAAGCGCATCGGAGTCACGGGCTGGCGCGACAGCGGCAACACCTGGACCCGCGCCGCCATCCGCCGCGAAGGCGTCGAGGTCACGGATGCCATGTGGTATGCGGGACGGCTCACCGAGGCGCATCCGATCACCGACCGTCTCGATGGTTTTGGCCAGCCCGGGCTGATCGAGGCATGCCCCGGCGAACGGCCGATGGTGGACCTTCTGCGGGAAGGCGCGCTGGATGCGATCTTCACACCGTTCATGCCGAACGGCTATTTCGAACCCGGTTCGCCCTTCCGTCAGGTCCTTCCTGATTTCCGCAGCGAGGAGCAGCGTTACTTCGCTGACGTCGGCTATGTGCCAGGCATGCACCTGATCGGCATCAAGTCCGAGGTCGTTGCGGAAAATCCATGGGTGATCGCCGAGATCAGCCGCCTCGTCGACGAAAGCCAGAAAATGTGGACGGAGAAGCGCCGTAAATATGCCGAAACCACGCCGTGGATGTTCGACGAAGTGCTCAAAACCTCTCGTGACCTTCCTGAAGGGTGGGACGCGAGCGGCTTTGCAGCCAACCGCAAGATGATTGGCGACTTCGCCAAGGAGCTCCATGCGCAGGGCATCATGAAGCGCGAGATGATGCCGGAAGAGCTTTTCCAGTTCGATACGGACGGCAGCCAGATCTGATCTGCGGCCAAAACTGCAAGTTCCGAAGAAACACGCATTCGTAAAACAAGGGGAATGACCATGTCGCATAAGAAACTGATTGCTCTTACCTTCGCCGGCGTCGCTCTGGCCTGTGTCGCCCAGGCGCAGGACGCTGCCCCGAAGTTGGACGTAAACAAGGAACTGCATGACAGACTGCCGGACACCATCAAGACCGCCGGCAAGATGATCTCCGTCAACAACGGCTCTTTCCCTCCCTATGAAATTGTCACCGGCACAGAGATGACCGGTGCCAGCGCCGATCTCACGGACGCCCTGGGACAGATTCTCGGCGTCAAGATCGAGCACGCCACAGTGGGCGGCCTGCCGGCGCTGCTGGCGGGTGTGAACTCGGGCCGCTACCAGTTCGCCTTCGGTCCGGTCGGCGACTACAAGGATCGCGAGACGGCCAACGACTTCGTCGACTGGGTCCAGGAGTTCGTGGTTTTCGCGACGCTGAAGGGAAATCCCAAGGGCGTCACGTCGCTCGACACGGCCTGTGGCCAACGCGTCTCGGTCATGGCCGGCGGCTCAGCGGAACGGGTGATCAAGGTCCAGTCGGAGAAATGCGTGGCTGACGGCAAGGGCGCGGTCACGGTCCAGTCCTATACGGACCAGCCGGCGTCCATCCTCGCCGTCCGCTCCAAGCGTGCGGACGCCTTCTTCTCCTCCCAGGCGCCCTTGACCTACTTCGTCTCCCAGGCGAATGGCCAGCTGGAATTGGCCGGCGTCGGCCAGAAGAACGGCTTTGAAGACATCTTCCAGGGCGCGGTCGTCCCCAAGGGCTCGCCACTTGGCCCGCTCTTCGTCGATGCCATCAAGGTGCTGATGGATAACGGCACCTATGGCGCAATCATGAAAAAGTGGGGCCTCGAGAACAACATGATCAAGCAGCCCGGCCTCAATCTGGGTGGGCAGCTTCCAAAATGATCAACAGCACACAAAGTGAAGCGGCGCCTCAGGGCGCTGCGAACTTTCGCGATGTGGCGACGGCCCACACGCCTTTCAGAACAGGCCGTCTGCTTCTTTGGCTGGTGATCGCTTTTGTCGTCATAGATTTCGGCTGGATCATCGCCCATAACGAAGGCTTCGGTTGGCCGGTCGTGGCGCAGTACTTCTTCGACCCCACCGTAATCAGCGGTCTTTACGTCAGCCTCGGTTTGACTGTGGTCGCCATGATCCTCGGCGTCGTGGTCGGCCTGGTGATCGCCATCATGCGCATGTCGAATGACGGGCTCGCCAACGGTTTTGCCTCCCTGTTCATCTGGTTCTTCCGCGGCACGCCGCTGCTGGTCCAGCTGATCTTCTGGTACAATATGTCGACGCTGTTTCCGGAGATTTCGATCTCCATTCCGTTCGGCCCGACGCTGGCCAGTTGGGACACCAATTCGGTCATCACCCCGATGACGGCTGCTATCGTCGGACTTGCTCTCAATGAAGCAGCCTATATGGCTGAAATCATCCGTGGCGGCCTGATTTCGGTCGATCGCGGCCAGGCCGAAACCGCTGAGGCTTTTGGTATGACCAAGGGCCGTGCCCTGTGGCGGATCATCATCCCGCAGGCGATGCGGTCGATCGTGCCGCCGACCGGCAACCAGCTGATCAGCATGATCAAGGCCACTTCCCTGGTCAGCGTGATCGCCATGGCCGATCTGCTTTATTCGGTCCAGTCGATCTACAACCGCACCTTCGAAATCATACCGATGCTGCTGGTCGCGGTTCTTTGGTACCTGCTCATCACCTCGGTCCTCAATCTTGGCCAGAGCTATATCGAGGCCTATTACGGCCGCAGCGAGCGCCGCAATGCCGGCGTCGCCAAGGTCGAAGCCGCGACAGGGGAGGCGAGCCATTGACCGTGATCGATACCGCAAGGCCATTGGTGCAGGCCCGTAACGTCCACAAGGCGTTTGATCATCTCGAAGTGCTGAAGGGCATCGATCTCGATGTCATGCCGGGCGAAGTTGTCGTGATCCTCGGCCCATCCGGCTCCGGAAAATCAACCTTCCTGCGCTGCATCAACCATCTGGAGGCCATCCAGAAAGGCTTCATCGAAGTGGATGGAGAGCAGATCGGCTACAGACTGAAGAACGACCGTCTGGAAAAGCTGTCCGCCAACGGCATTGCAAAGCAGCGCCGCAAGATCGGAATGGTGTTCCAGCAGTTCAACCTCTACCCGCACATGACGGTTCTGCAGAACATTATCGAGGCGCCGGTCGGTGTTCACCGCGAAAGTCGCAAGGATGCCATCGAGAATGCCAAGCAGTTGCTGAACCGCGTCGGCCTTTCGGAAAAGGTAGATGCCTATCCCCGCCAGTTGTCCGGTGGCCAGCAGCAGCGTGTCGCGATCGCGCGGGCCTTAGCGATCAAGCCGAAGCTGATGCTGTTCGACGAGCCGACCTCGGCGCTCGATCCCGAACTGGTAGGCGAAGTGCTCGCGACCATGCGGGATCTGGCAAAGCAGGGCCTGACCATGATCGTCGTAACCCACGAGATCAGCTTTGCCAGGGAAGCCGCCGATCGCGTCGTGTTCATGGATGGCGGCGTCATCGTTGAGCAAGGCAAGCCCGAGGATGTCATCGGCAATCCACAGCATCCGCGCACGCAGTCTTTCCTGTCGCGCTTCCTCTGAGCGAAATCGCCAGTAGCCCCTGGCCGAAAGGCCGGGGGAACAGTCCTGCAATCGTCGAAAAGTCTGGAATCCGCATGCCAAGTCAAGACAATCTCTATGCTCGCGTCTCCGATTTCGAGGCCATGGAAGCAGACCTGAAGGCGACCCGCCATCACCTGCATGCCCACCCGGAACTCTCGTTTGAAGAAGCCGAAACCGCGCGCTACGTCGCCGACAAGTTGGAAGCCTGGGGATACGACGTGACCCGCAATGTCGGCGGCCATGGCGTCGTGGCGGTGCTCAGGAACGGCACTGGCACAAGGAGCATCGGTATCCGGGCGGACATGGACGCCTTGCCGATCGAGGAAGAGACCGGCGTGGCCTATGCCAGCACGGTTCCGGGCAAGATGCACGCCTGCGGGCATGATGGCCACACGACTGTTCTTCTCGGAGCTGCCGAGTACCTTGCCCGCACAAGGCGTTTCAACGGCACCGTAACGCTGATCTTCCAGCCGGCGGAAGAAGCCGGGAAAGTCAGCGGCGCCCAACAGATGATCGCCGACGGCCTGTTCGATCGCTTTCCGATCGACGCCATCTTTGGCCTGCACAATCATCCCGGCATGCCGGCCGGTGCGCTTCTGACGCGCCCGGGCCCCATCATGGCGGCGGGGGATACCGTCCGGATCACCATCATCGGCAAGGGCGGACACGCGTCGCGCCCGCATCTGACCGTGGACCCGGTCCTGATCGCCTGCAACCTTGTCATGACACTCCAGTCGATCGTGTCGCGCAATGTCGACCCGACCCAGACCGCGGTCGTGACAGTCAGCACCATTCATGCCGGCGAAGCCTCTAATGTTATCGCCAACACGGCAAAGATCGCGATGAGCGTGCGCTCCTTCGATCCCGCAATCCGGTCCTTCCTCGAAGAGCGCATCCGCAAGCTGACGGCAAGCGTTGCCGACGGGCATGGCGCCACTGCCGAGATCGATTACGAACATGGCTATCCCGTCGTGGTCAATTCGGAGAAAGAAACCGCGTTTGCCCACGCCGTCGCGGAGGAACTCGTTGGCGCTGAAAACGTGGCGACATGTCCGCTGCTGCCTGGCAGCGAGGATTTTTCCTACTTCCTTCAGCACCGCCCCGGTAGCTTCCTGCGTCTTGGAAACGGCAAGGACTCGGCAATTCTGCATTCCTCAGGCTATGACTTCAACGATGGCAGCCTGACCACCGGAGCCGCGATGTGGGCGAGGCTCGCGGAGCGCTATCTCGACCAGTAAGGCTTGGTAAAAGTTCCATAATTCATGTTATCTGATGAGAACTGCAGCCTGGGCTGGGTTCAAGGATGAAGTGCGAGATGCCCGTCATTTCGATGGCTTGAGCTTGGAGATTTTGGCACAACGGGCCAGTGTTTCCGAGCTGAAGTTCGGCCCGCGACTTGAGGAAAGACCCTAGCCTGGCCTGTAGCCCCTCCCCTTTTTCCGGAGCACCATGGTCAGAAAATGCTCCAGGGCAGTTCGCTGATCATGAAATAGATCCAGGCGCATTCGGCCCCGCGTCCCAAGCCTGCCCCAATGACGGGCGACGGCAACGTCACCAAAGAGCGTCGGCTCGAGCGACAGCTGGTAGAACCGTGCCATTCGGCGGCTGGGATCGACGCGGACAAGATGGACGTGGAACTGCTGGGTGCTCATGGCAACCAGAATCGGAGATCAGCCCCGCTGCGTCCAACGAGTTTTCTGAATCGATCTTGGCCAATTGATTCACGGTCTAGATGATTGCCCTGCCCTGCCCTCCCCTCCCCTCGACCGGCCCCGACGGTGTCCCTTTAAACCGGTAGCGCCATGCCGATTGTCGACAGGTTCAACTCCCTGGTCCTGGAGCAGGCGACGCTGAACCCGCTGAACAATTCGGCCCATTCTGACGTCACAAGACGAAAATTGCCCGAAAATCGTTGACGTTGGTGAGGGTCGGTCCGGTTTTAACCAGATCGCCAATCCTCTGGAAGAACGAGTAGCTGTCATGCGCGGCCAGATGATTTTTCGCATCAAGTCCGGCGTGTTCTGATCGGATCAAACTATCTGGCGACACAATGGCGCCGGCGGCGTCCTCCGTTCCATCGATGCCATCCGTATCGCAGGCGATCGCCCATACACCATCCTTGGCTGCAAGTGCCACGGCGAGGCTGAGCAGGAATTCGGTGTTGCGTCCGCCACGCCCCGGGTTAACAGCCCCGATCGACACGCTTCCCTCACCCCCCGACAGGATGACTGCCGGACCATCGACAGGGAGACCTCTGGTTCGGGCGGAAAGCGCGATACCGGCCATGACCGTGCCCATTTCACGGGCCTCACCCTCAATGGCGTCGCCGAGGATTAGGGTTCTGACCCCGGCATCTTCCGCGACCCGGGCGGCGGCAGCAAGCGCAAGAGACGGTGCTGCGATGATCCTGACATCGCTGGCGAGATCCTGACGCTTCGGGGTCTCAACACCCGTATCGATGACTGCCTGCGCCCGCGCGGGCAGCTGGATCCGTCGGCGCCGCAGGATTTCACGGACCATCTCGATGGTGGAATCGTCTGCGACCGTGGGCCCGGATGCGATATCGGACGGGTCGTCGCCCGGCACGTCGGATATCACCAGCGTCACGACGCTTGCCGGCCGTGCCGCCATCGCCAGCCGTCCGCCCTTGATCAGCGATAGATGTTTGCGCACGGCGTTCATCTCGCGGATGGTGGCGCCGCTCTGGAGCAATGCCCTGTTCACGGCCTGCTTGTCCGACAGCGTCATGTCTTCCGACGGTGCCACCAGCAGGGCCGAGCCGCCACCGGACATCATGGCGACCACAAGATCGTCTTTTGAAAGACCCTGGACCGCCCGCAAGATCAAACGGCCGGCTTCCAGGCTCATGTCGTCCGGCACCGGGTGCGATGCCTCGATGATGCGGATGCGGCCGGCCGGCACCGCATGCCCGTAGCGTGTCACGACCACGCCGGACACATCGACATCCGGCCATGCGGCATCGAGTGCTGCCGCCATGGCGGCCGATGCCTTGCCGGCACCGATGACGATGCATCTGCCGGCGGGCTTCGGCGGCAGGTTGCGTAACACCGCGGCCGACGGCGCGGCACTTTCGACCGCTGCGTCAAACATCTGGCGCAACAGGGTTCGAACAGTCCGATCGTTCCAAGCCATGGCCGATGTCTGCCTCTCGTTATGCGGCCAGCCAGAGATAGGCCGCGCCGGTCCAGGAAAAGCCGAGACCACCACATCCCTCACCGGTGATCGGATCGAAATATTCGGCAAAGCCCTGCGTTTCGATGGCATCAACGGTGTTTGACCGCAGGGCGTCGGCCATTGCAGCCTGTCCGTTACGGGCTAGCCCGTCGATCAACAGCCAGTTGATGATTGCCCAGGAGGGACCGCGCCAGTAACGCTTCTGCTCGAAGCTTTCGACAAACGGTTTAGTGGTCGGAAATGCCACTTTCATGCCGTCCGACCACAGTTGCATTTCAGCAGCCGTAGCCTCGACCATGTCGGCGTCCAGATCGAGCGCAAGCAACGGAATGAAACCGGCCTGGGTCGGCGCCTCGATATCCTCGCCGGAAATCAGGTCGCGCGAGACGAACCGGGATAGCTGCGGCCGCCACTGTGCCAGAAGCGCGCGGCGGGTGCGGGCGTTGTAGACGGCAATTTCCCTGGCAGCCTCGTCAAGGCCGAGGACCCCGGCCAGATGTTCGAGGTCCTCCCCTGCCCTGAGCAGGATTGCGGTGGTCTGCACCTCGGCAACCTTGAACGGCGCCTTTTCCCATTGCTTTGCCGGATCCCATCCGCAGGCGGCATAGGTATCGACCAGATGGATGAAGCGGCGATAGTCTTCGTCGCGCGGTCGCATGTCGGCGTCGACATGGCCGGTGTCCTTGCGCACCACCGCGGTATCTGTGGTCGTCGGAACACGGGCCAGTGCCGTGTCCCAGGCCGGAGAATTGTCGCTGCCGCTCTCCCATGGATGCAGCAGGGCAACGAGGCCAGTACCCTCAGGATCGCGGGCAGCATACCACCAGCGGTGCCATTTCAGTGCCGCATCGAAAAGCGCGATGGTGCGGGCGCGGGCATCGGTGGTGCCGGCCTTTTCCGCCGCTTCGTGCACAACACGCAGCGCCATGCCGAATACCGGCGGCTGGGTGATACCGGACGTCGGGATCGTGTGGGAGGTGCGCCAGATACCGGGACCCGGAAAATAGGTATCGCTCGGCTGGTGGAAGATAATGTGCGGGATCATGCCATCGGCCCACTGGCCTTCGATCAGCCGTTCCAGCTCGCGGTAGGCCCGGTCGACATTGTAGGTGGCAAAGCCCATGGCGACGAAGGCGGAATCCCAGTTCCATTGGAACGGGTAAAGCCTGTCGGTTGGCACGGTGTAGCCGCCACGATCATTGGCGGCGAGGATACGCCGGGCCTCGTCAAAGTGCTTGGTCATGTTGAGAAAAACTCCAGATATTTCAGGCTGCGGCCGGATAGGAAACGCCATTCTCAGGCGATAGCCAGGTCACACGTTTGGCGTCGACGGTCAGGCCGATCGTTTCGCCGTTCATGACGGTTTCGGTGGCCGGCAGGATGACGCGCGCCGGCTGGCTGAGTATGCTTCCGGTCAGAAGCAGATGCGAGCCCATCGGTTCTGCGACACGGACCTGCATTTCCAGGCCCTGGCCGGCGGGTGCACGCTCGACCGTCTCGCCGCGCAGGCCCAGCACGATGTCGCCACCGCTGGCCGGAACGGAGAAGCGCTCCTGGCCGATCGCGACCTGTCCGTCGCGCACCGGCAAGGTGATGAAATTCATCGGCGGGTTGCCGATGAAGCCGCCGACGAAGCGTGTGGCCGGATGATTGTAGATCTCGACCGGCGTGCCGACCTGTTCGATGCGTCCGTCATGAACGACGGCAATGCGATCGGAGAGACCCATGGCCTCGGTCTGGTCGTGGGTGACGTAGATTGTAGTGGTGCCAGCCGATTGCAGAACGGTCTTCAGTTCGGTGCGCATTTCGAGGCGCAGCAACGCATCCAGGTTGGACAGCGGCTCGTCCATCAGTAGCACGGCAGGCTCTACGGCGAGCGCGCGGGCCACGGCGACGCGCTGGCGCTGGCCGCCCGACAGCTTGTTCGGGTAACGTTCGAGATAGGGTTCGATATGCAGCAGGCCTGCTGCCTTCTCGACCTGTTTCCTGACGCGGGCGTCATCCGCCTTCTGCATGCGCAAACCAAAGGCGACGTTCTCGTAGACCGTCATGTGTGGGAATACCGCGTAGTTCTGGAACACCATGGCGAGCCCACGGTCTTTTGGCGGCAGGCCGATGACCGAGCGGCCACCGATGCTGATGTCGCCGGAGGTCGCGGTCTCGAGGCCGGCGATGATGCGCAGAAGCGTGGTCTTGCCGCAGCCGGACGGGCCGAGCAGCGAGACGAATTCGCCGTCGTTGATCGTCAGCGAGACACCTTTGAGGGCCTCGAAGGCGCCAAAACTCTTGCGGATATTGTCGATGACAATGTTGGCCATGATTTTTTCCGTTATTTGGAGGAGATGCCCCAGATCGCGAAGAGGTAGCGCCTGACCGCGAAGATGAAGACGACAGAAGGAAGGATGAGCAGCAGGCCACCGGCAAAGCGGTAATGCATCGGGCTTTCCGATAGCACCGTCAGCAGGTAGGCGGTGAGCGTGCGGTTACGCACGGTCAGGACCGAGGCTGCAAACACTTCGTTCCACGAGATGACGAAGGCAAAGACCGCCGTCGCGACCAGGCCCGGCAGGGCAAGCGGTGCGACGATCTTGAAGAAGGCCTGGATCCGCGTGCAGCCGAACACCCAGGCGGCCTCTTCCAGTTCCCGCGGAACGCCGAGGAAGATTCCCTGCGTGACCAGAGCGGCAAACGGCAGCGCCAGCACGGTGTGGATCAGGCCGACGCCGACCACCGTATCGTAGAGACCGAGACGGATGAACGACACGGTCAGCGGCAGCGCCAGGATCGCCAGCGGGAAGGCCCGCGTCAGCAGAACCAGGAGCCGGAAACTGTCCTTGCCGCGGAAATTGTAGCGGGCCAGCGCGTAACCGGCGGGCGCTCCGAGCAGGATCGACAGGGCAACCGTGATGCCAGCCGCCCCAAGAGAATTGAGGAAGGACTGGAACACCCCTTCTGTTCTCAAAAACAGCAGGAAAGGTTCGAGCGAGATGCCGGTCGGCAGCACCGTCTTTGGCCACTGGTAGACGCCGGAGCGTCCGCCGAGCGCCCCGAGTGCGACCAGATAGATCGGCACGAGAACCCAGGCGCAGAGCGCGACGATGCCGCTCCACAGAAGGAACCGGCGGGCGGAGATAAAGCCCGTATTGCTGACTGTGCTCATGGCAGGCGCTCCGGATCGACCTTGACGACTTTGAGGTAGAACAGTGTGGCGGCCAGCGAGATGACCATGATCAGCACCGCATAGGCGGCGGCCACGCCGTAATTCTGGTTCTGGTTCTGCCAGTTGTAGGCTTCGCCGACGAGGACCGGAAAATTGCGGCCTCCGAGCGCGTAGACGACGGCAAAGACCTCGAAGGCGAGCACCGTGCGCAGGATCAGTGCCGACTGCAGGGCAGGACGGATCAGCGGCAGGGTGATCCGCGTGAACCGCGTCCAAGGGCTTGCACCAAAGATCTCGGCGGCTTCCTTGAATTCCTTCGGCACCTGGTTCAGCCCGGCGACGATGATGATCATCACGATCGCGGTGCCGCGCCAGATCTCGGCAATGGCGATGCCGATAAACAGCGCAACCGGCGTCTGGTAGGTGAGCCAGGCCGTCTGCCGCTCGATCAGGCCCATGCTGAACAGCAGCGTGTTCAGATAGCCGGTGTTCTGCAGGATCGACAGCCAGACCATGCCGGCGGCAAGGTCGGAAATGCCAAGCGGGATTGTCCAGATCCAGAGGATCGTCTCGCGGCCGCCATTGACCTTCGAGACCATCGTGCCCATCGCCAGCGCCATGGCGATCTGGATCGGCACGACCGCAAGGGTCAGCAGAAACGTGTTGAGGATGGAGCGGCCGAAATTGATGTCGCTGACCATCGTCTGCATGTTGGCAAGCGACGGCACGCCATTGTCTGACACCGCAAGCCACACCGTCTGCACCAGCGGAACGATGAACAGCAGGCCTAGAAAGACCACGGTGGGCAGGATCAGCAGATAGGGGATCCAGGATCGGTTTTGGGTCATTGGCTCTCGCTTTCCAAATGCAGACCTCGGTCATTTGGGTGGAAGTTGTTGAGATACGCGGCGGCGGTCAGCCGGCCCTGAGGCCCTTCGACCGGGAAGGCGCCTGGTCGATGTGACCGGACATTCGCGTCCGGCCACGCTCGGCCTGGGAGGCTTAGGTCATTCGACCGGGCAGCCGCCGTCGCTCTTGGCGTCGGGCGCCCAGCAAGGTGCCTTGGTGTCCGCCATCAGCTTGGCCATGGTTTCACCCTGTGTCTTCAGCACCGTCTCGATCGGCTGGTTCTGCAGAATGATGCGCTGGAAGGCGTCCATGTAGACCTTGTTGAACTCGCCGCCCTTGTCGCCAAGACCGACCGGCAGCAGCGAGATCACCGCGTCCGGAGCGCTCTGGGTGGCGGTGACGGCGCCGGCCAGAAGCGCAACGCCCGGATCGAGATCCGGCGGCAGCTGCACGTTCAGTGTCGGGAAGAAACCGACCAGCGACGCGGTCTTCAGCTGCACCTCCTGGGTGGCCAGATGCTCGATGATCGCGTTGGCATTGGCCTTGTCCGGCGCGCCCTTGGGAATGGCAAGGCCGGCGACGACGGGCATGTAGCCGCGTCCCTTCGGACCAGCAGGCGCCGGGAAAACGACATACTGGTCCGGCGATGCCGAGATGGCATTCTTCAGGCGGGCGATATGGTCCCAGGCGACCATGACTTCGCCGGAAGCCAGCGGCTCCTGCATGAAATCATAATTGGTCGAGGTCGGAGCGACGACGGTCCAGAGCTCCTTCAGCTTCTGCCAGCCGGCTGCAGCATCGGCAGACTTGAAGGTGCGAACCACGCCGCCGGTAAAGGACGGGTAGAAATAGCCCTGGAAATAGCGGGCCATCAGGCCCTTGGGCCCAGCCGGAAAGCCGATCTGCGGCGCGCCGGTCGCTTCCTGCATCTTCTTGCCCCAGGCGATCAGCTGATCGTAGTCGAGCCTGTTGATGTCGGCGCCTTCCGGCAGGTATTGCAGGGCATCCTTGTTGGCGGCCATCACATAGGTGGCCTGCATCCACGGAATGTACTGTTGTTCGGTCTTGCCGAGCTTGCCGAGATCGAGCAGCGATTGCGGCATGCCGGCGCTGGCAAGCTTCTTGGCGAGATCATCGAGCGGCTCCAGCATCTGCTTGTCGGCGAGCGGCGACAGTTCGCCATGCAGGGCGCCGACGAGGCTGATCGTGTGCTTTCCGGCCTGCCGCTCGGCTTCCATGCGCACGGCAAACTGGGGTGGCTCCTCAACCACGTAGTCGGCCGGCTTGGCAAGGCCGCTCAGCAATTCCTGGCGCACAGCCGTTGCTTCCTCGATCGGGCGCAGCTGGGTGGACAGGAATACGGTCTGGGCCGAGGCCGGTAGGGCGATACCGACGGCCGTCGAGGCCAGGATCGCAAGTGACAACAGTGTCTTCATTTTCTCCTCCGTGTATTTTCAGTGGTGGTTCTTCTCTACTTCGCAGGCGATGAGCGTTGATGGCTGTCGCGATCGACGAATTCGATCGCGTGCAGTTCCTGCAGCTTTTCGGCGGGCTCGCCGGCAATGGTGCGCAGCAGCAGCGATGCGAAGCTGCGCCCGAGATTGCCGCCGGTCATGCGCATGCTCGAAAGCGCCGGGCTGGTAAACGACCCGATCGGCAGGTCGTCGTGGCCGACCAGGCTGATCGTGTCGCCGCCCTCGACCTCCCGCAGCGCCCGAAGCACGCCGATCGCCATTTCGTCCGTCGCGCAGACCAGCGCTGTCGGACGGTCGGGCCGGTTGAGCATCGCAAGCGCTGCCTCGTAGCCACCCTGTTCGGTCGGGGCCTGCTCGACGCAGAGATCGGCCGGCAGGCCGCGGTCCCGCATCGCCATTTCCCAGCCCTTCTTGCGTTCATGCGCGAAGAAATAGTCCTGTGGCCCGGCGATATGGCCGATGCGCCGATGGCCGGCGTCCTGAAAGCGCAATGTCGCCTGGTGGAAACCGGAAAGGCCATCGCCATCGATGAAAGGGTGCTGGATGGCCGATTCCGTGCGGCCGTTGGTGACGAAGGGTATGCCACGCGACTGCAGGAATTCGACGCGCTCGTCACGGCGCTTGGTGCGCACCAGCAGCATGGCGTCCACCCTCTGGCCATCGACGAACCGGCGGCACATGTCGAGCTCGCTTTCGCCGCTCGGAACCGGGGCGATCACCAGGTTCAGCCCGGCGGTCGCCAGATGCTCTGCGCAGCCTGAAAGCATTTCGAGAAAATGGGCAGGGCCAATATGGCCAGGTTCGCTCGGGAGCGTCACGGCCACCAGTTCGGCACGCTGCTTGCGCAAACGCCGCGCCGATGCGTTGGGACGATAGCCAGCCTGGTCTGCCGCCTGCCGGACTCGTTCGCGGGTTGCTGCCGAGACATCGGCATAGCCATCCAGCGCCCGTGACACGGTGGTAATCGACAGCCCGAGCGATTGGGCAAGTTGCTTCAGATTGGCCATATCTCCTCCCGAGACGTCTGGAAATATCATCCGAAACGTTTTGGGAGTCAACTCCAAAACGTTTCGGATGCTTTGAGGAGGTTGTTGCGCGGGCTCATTGCGGCGGCTTTATCTATCAAATCAGGACGTTCTGGCTCCCTGACGCGGAGAGCACTTCGGGTCCAAGGTCCGTCACGGTCGAGCAACCAGCATGCCCGAGCGTGTCAGAGTATCGAGTGAAGTCGGCGTAAGGTCGATGGTGTGTTCGCGGCCCTGCCCGCTTCCCCGTTTCCTCCCGCAGCCGCAGCGATCCGTGAGAGCCTCCCCTCTCGGCGAATTTGTCACTGCGTCAGGCCGGCATCGATCTCCATTCTCAGGGGTAAAAGCCAACAAGATTGCGTAGGCTCCAGATCGACCGGAATCACCGGATGCCTCTCGTCGGCGTGAAAACCGAGGGTGATTCTCGATTGCGATTCCCTCCCCTCCCCCGTGCTCGGTGCTCGTTTTTTCTTTTCCGCACCGGCTGGTCGACGATTCAATCAGGGTACAACCCGTGGCGGGAACCCAGACAGAAACAAAGAACGCGTATATGAAACAATGACATAGCAGAATCGCTCCGATCTTGTGTTAAGGCTTGGTTAACCAAAATCGTCTTGCTAGTTCGGGAGAATCGCGGATACTGGCGGCAGTTTAGGAAAACAGAGCGTTTTATCGCCAGAATGGTTGCGACATGAATGCCATCTCGAAATTGCCGTCTTTCGAGTTCGACGAGAAGATCCTTCTGCAAGGCGCCGAGATTTCCCGGCGGCTCGACCAGCTTCGCATGGAAAAATTTCCGCCGAATGCGAAGAAGACCTTGCGCATGTTTTCGATGGCTGAGGTCGCCCATTACCTTGGCGTCAGCCCGAACAATCTGAAGCGCCTGCATCTCGAAGGCAAGGGCCCTATTCCGACCACGTCGACCGGCGGTCGCCGCTTCTATACCGGCGAGCAGATGCGCGAACTGCGCCACTATCTCGACCGGACCGGCAAGTCTGACGCGAAAAAATACGTTCCCCACCGCAAGGGTGACGACAAGCTGCAGATCATCGCGGTAGTCAACTTCAAAGGTGGCTCGGGCAAGACGACCAGTGCGGCCCACCTCGCCCAGCATCTGGCGCTGACGGGCCACCGCGTTCTTGCCATCGACCTGGATCCGCAGGCCTCGCTGTCGGCCTTGCATGGCTTCCAGCCCGAGCTCGACAAGAACCCCTCGCTCTATGACGCCATCCGTTACGATGACGAGCGCAAGCCGATTGCCGATGTGATCCTGGAAACGAACTTTCCGGATCTCGATATCATACCGGCCAATCTGGAGCTGCAGGAATATGAATACGACACTCCGCTTGCCATGCAGACCTCGGTCGAAGGCAAGCGCTTCTTTACACGACTCGGCAGGGCGCTTGCCGATGTGGACGATCGCTATGATGTCGTCGTCATCGACTGCCCTCCCCAGCTCGGCTATCTGACGCTGACAGCGCTGACGGCCGCCACCTCGGTTCTGATCACCGTGCATCCCCAGATGCTCGATCTGATGTCGATGAGCCAGTTCCTGCTGATGCTCGGCAATATCACCAAGACGATCAAGCGCGCCGGCGCCAATGTCCAGATGGACTGGCTGCGGTATCTGATCACCCGTTACGAGCCGACCGACGTGCCGCAGGCCCAGATGCTGGGTTTCATGCATTCCATGCTCGCCGAGGAAATCCTGCGCCAGCCGATGTTGAAGTCGACCGCCATTTCGGACGCCGGCATGACGAAGCAGACGCTTTATGAGGTCGAGCGCAACAACTTCACGCGAGGCACCTATGACCGTGCCATCGAATGCATGGATGGCGTGAACTTCGAGATCCAAGGGTTGATCCACAAGGCTTGGGGGCGGATGTGAGCAGGTTGACCGCCGTCAAAACCTCGATTTTCTTCAACTTTATCAGTGAGATGATGGAGGGCACGGGCGATGGCGCGTAAAAACCCCTTTGCCAATGTGATGAACGAGCCCCGGGCCGACAATCCGGTCGCGCTCGACTATACGGTCAAGGGCGCATCGCGCTCGATCATCTCGACGATCGATGAACTTGCCGAGCGGGCCGACAAGCTTCTCGAGGGCGAAACGGTCGTCGAGCTTGATCCTGACAGCGTCGACATATCCTTTGTGAAGGACAGGCTGGAAGACGACCGCCAGGCGTTCGAAGAGCTTCTGTCGGCAATCCGGGATCAGGGGCAGAACAGCCCGATCCTGGTGCGTCCGCATCCCAAGGAAGCCAGCCGCTACATGGTGGTGTTCGGCCATCGGCGGCTGCGGGTGGCTCGGGAACTTGGCCGCAAGGTCCGCGCGGTGATCAAGTCGATCAACGACCGTGACCATGTGGTCGCCCAGGGTCAGGAGAACTCGGCGCGCAGCGACCTCTCGTTTATCGACAAGGCGATGTTTGCCAGGCAGCTCAATGCGCTGAACTACGACAGCGACCATGCGACCGCGCGGGCCGCCCTGTCAATCGACAAGGCCACGCTCTCCAAGATGTTGTCTGTGACCAGCATCCCCGAGGATATCCTGTCGGCCATCGGCGGCGCCAAGACGCCCGGCCGCGATCGCTGGTACGAGCTGAAGCAGCGTCTCGAAAATCCGAAGAACCTCGAGGCCCTGCGCGCTGTACTCGCCGATTCCGACCTGTCGGGGTTGGATGGAGATGCGCGTTTTGCCTTCGTGATGGATGCCCTCGCGCGCCGCAAGCCGACCGGCTATGTGCGCGAACCCAAGCTCGACAAATGGGCGCCAAGTGACAAAGCCGTCTCTGCGAATATTCGCAACGATGGGAAAAGTTATTCGCTGGCCTTCAAGGCTCGCGACGCTGTCGGGTTCGGGGAGTTCGTGGCGTCGAGCCTGGACAAGCTTTACGCCGACTACCGCAAACACGTGAAAAAAGGATAGGTCAGACCGCAAAGAAAAAGGCCCCCAAACGGTTGCCCGTGGAAGCCCTTCTCGATCTCTAGCAAGAAGAGAATCGCATTTTCACGAATCTTCGTCAAGAGTTTTTGGCACCATTTCGGTGAGCGTTTTTCCTTTGCCTGCTGAAAGGTGAAAGAAAATGCAGACTGGACAGATAACGACGCCGTTCGGACGGCGGCCGATGACGCTTGCTTTGGTGAAAGGCCAGCTCGACTCGGCGGAACAGACACCGAAGCGGGCGCTTGAAAAGTGGAAGGTGTTCCGCGACGTGGCAGAAGCCCGCCAGCTGCTCGGCCTGCAGGACAGGGCCGTGGCGGTGCTCGACGCGCTGTTGACCTTCTATCCCCACAACGAACTGAAGCCGGATGCCAGTCTCGTCGTCTTTCCCTCGAATGCGCAGCTTTCGATCCGCGCCCATGGCATTACCGGCACGACGCTTAGACGCCATCTGGCGGCCCTGGTGGACGCGGGTCTGATCCATCGCCGCGACAGCCCGAACGGCAAACGTTACGCCCATCGCGACCAGGCGGGTGAAATCGAGACGGCCTTCGGCTTCGATCTCGAACCGCTGTTGCGGCGGGCTGCCGAAATTGCTGGCATGGCTCAACAGGTGGCTGCCGAGCTGCGGCTATTCAAGCGGACCAAAGAAGCCCTGACGCTTTGCCGTCGCGACGTGCGCAAGCTGATCACCGCCGCGATCGAGGAGGGGGCCGAGGGTAACTGGACGCAGATTGAAGCGATTTACATCGCCACTTTAGCCACCCTTCCACGCTCTCCAAGCCGTCAACAGATGGCGGAAACCCTCGACGAGATGACACTGCTTCGGGAAGAGATCATCAACCAGCTGAATATGCAGATAAAACCAACAAAAACGGACGGCAATGCCGACCGCAATGGCTGCCACATACAGAGTTCAAATACCGAATCCATCCATGAATTTGAACCTCGCTTAGAAAAAAAGCAGGGCGCGAACTTGAGCGAGATAATCCGGCCGACTACCGAGCCGCCAAAGGTCTTTCCCCTTGGCATGGTGCTGAGGGCTTGCCCGACGATTGCCGATTACGGGCCGGGCGGCGCAATTGCCAACTGGCGGGACCTGATGACGGCCGCGGTGGTGGTCCGCTCGATGCTGGGCGTCAGCCCATCCGCCTATCAGGATGCCTGCGAGGCGATGGGGGCGGAAAATGCCGCGGTCATCATGGCGGGCATTCTCGAAAGGGCAGGGCATATCAACTCGGCCGGCGGCTATCTGCGCGATCTGACGGCCAGAGCCAAACGCGGCGAGTTTTCGCTCGGCCCGATGATCATGGCGCTGCTGCGCTCAGGCGGCGAAACCCAGAAGCGGACCGGATAACCGGGATGAAATGCGTTGACCGCCGTCAAAATTGGGATTTTGCCGATGGTTTTCAGGGGGATAGGTCCATACCCGGCTGCTTTTGCGGCGTTTGGCCTGTAACCCCATCTGGCGGATCAAAGGAATTGGCGACATCCTTGATCCGGCCGGGTCAGGTCAGAAGCCGAGCCGCCTTTCCACTGCGTCGGGTGGCGTTGTTGTAATAGCTGGACGCCTGTTGCATGGACCGGTGGCGCGATTGCTCCATGGCTTCCGGCAGGGGAACGCCACGATTGGCGGCTTCCGTCAGATAGCCGGAGCGAAGGCCATGGGCGGAAAATTCGGCAGGATCGAGCCCGGCCATTTCGGCCCGCTGCTTGACGATCTGGTTGACGGCACTCGGCTCCAGCGCTCGCTTTGACACATTCCCCCAACGATCGATCTTGCGAAAAATGCTGCCGCTTTCGATCTGGGCAACCACGAGCCAGGCATCGAGCGCATCGACAGGACGACCGGTGAGATAGACGATTTCTTCGTGATCTGCGCCGGATGTTTTGGTGCGGCCGAGATGGATGGCGCGAGAGGGGAGGGGAGGGCCGCTGTCCGTTTCGATCGGTTGCTCGACGCTGAGTTGCTCGATTCGAAGACCAGCGATCTCGCTGCGGCGCCGGCCGCCCGACGCGAAGGCGACCATGAGGATAGCCCGGTCACGGATATCGCGGAGGCTGTCGGTGCTGCAAGTCGCCAGCATCTTGGAAAGCACATCGCCGGTCACCGCCTTGGCGCTCTTGCGTTTTCTCGGCCGCGGCGTCGCCCGCACTGCAAGGCGTATTGCGGACTTGAGCGAAGGGGCGGAGAAGACACCGGCCAGCCCGCGCCATTTCGTGAGCGTCGACCAGCTGGCCAACCGCCGGCGCACCGTATCGGGTGCATGCGGCCCGGGCGATCGAAGGAAGCGTTGCTCCCGCAGGCTCTCCTCGACAACTGCCGGCATTCCGTGAAGAGGATCAATGTCGCGTTGTTCCGGTTGCCAGAGATGGTGGGCGACGAATTTCAGGAGAAGGGCTTCGGGTGCAGGCCATGGCAGGGATCGTCCTGTCGCCGCCAGGCACCAGGCCTGAAGATAAGCCAGATCAGACGTCAGTGCCCGAAGGGTGTTTTGTCCCATGCCCTCGTTGACCAGATGCCGGAGCGTTTCGACATCCTGGTCGGTCAACAGTTCGGCGAGTTCGTCGCGGCGATCGAGCGTAAGGACGGCAGCGATCGTGTCCAGCTCATGAGAGCGACGGTCGACCGGGTCTGAGCCAGCGCTTGTCATGCCATCGACGACGCGGGATGCAGTCTGAGATCAGTGTGGCCGAAGTCATGCCCTTTGAACAGGAGCGGCGCCTTGGCAACAGCGGCAACAGCGTAGGAGAAGCAGTCGCCCATATTGAGCGCAGCTGGATGACGACCACGGCCAAAACGCTGGAAAGCCTCTTCTGCCGCCCGGTAGTGCCTCCCATCGAAAGCGACAGTCGTGACATTCGGAGTTTCGGCAAGCCGCCCGATCATTTTGGCGGCACTGACGAAACCTTTACCCGACAGGACCATCCTTGCCTCAAGCAGGGTCGGCCAACCAATGATGACCGGCTCGCGTCCCATCAGTGGTTTGAACACATCTGCTTCCATCTCTTTCATCGATATCGCGATGATGACAGACGTATCGACGGCAATCATATCGGCAGACCGTTCTCATCGTAGAAGTCATCGTGATTGGACGTCGTGCCGGGTGCGATATTGCGTAGATCCTCAGCTGCCAGATCCCATACCGCGTCCATTGGATAGCGGATGTTGTCAGCGCGCAGCTCCTGATCGTAACGCTCGAGTGCCAGTTCGACGAGCCGGTTGATCGGCTGTCCCGTGCGGCGGGAGAGGGCATGGGCCAGATCTCGGGCCTTGCTGCTGCGAATGGAGAGCTGCGGTTCGGACATGGTGTGCCTCGTGAAATCGTGGCTTCACTATAGAGATTGTATACGAGATGGCAAGAATATTACCATAGATGGCTCACCTCTGATAAGAGGTACTTATCGATGGTTAGAGCGTCAACTTCAGATCATACCATGTGAAGAACAGCAATAATCATATAGTGTTCTTTTAGGAAATCGTTTACCATAATATCAATGACTTACGATATTTCGATAATCAGCATAACCGCCCTGATGCGGCCGGCCTTCGACGCCGGTATCGCCTTGGCTCGTCTCGACGAGCGGGTCGCCCGTTCGCCGGTTGGGCACGGCTGGATCGAGCGGTCCCAATTCACCGATGCGTGTGCCTCGCTGTGGATCGACGGCGAATTGGTGCATCTCGAAGACCTTGTCCTCCACGATGCCACGAAGGATATTCGCACGCCCACCCACGAACTGACCATCGCCCGCGACGTGCTGCGCACGCGTCGGCGGATCGCTGGCCAATCCCCCGATTGGGCGCTGTCTGCTGACGGCATCCGCTCGCTGCGGAAAACCGCGGAGATCACGACGGCTGACACTGAAGAGGCGCAGACGATCGGTGCCATCCGGCTTGCGGTCACAATCGATCCGGAAGGGGAGGGGGATGACGACGCCGACGTCGAGAATCTTTCCGGCGTCGACTATGCCGCCATCGATGCGGTGCTCGCCCGATCGGAGGCCGCAATTGAGAACGCAACTCGGCCCGGCCGGAGTGGCGCCGCGGATAGAGACGCACTGGTCTATGATCTCGACTGGGACGAGGATGCCAGGCTCGACGAGTGGCGCGGCGTGTTGCGGCAGGCTGAAAATCTGCCGGCGGTGCTGCAGGCGATCGTCGCCCTCGATGCCTGGAACGAGCTGGCCGTTCTGCAGCATGCGCCCTGGCTCGGCCGGCTACTGGCCGCCTCCATCCTGCGTCAGGCAGGCGTCACCACCGGTGCGCATCTCGCCGCCATCAATCTCGGCCTCAAAACCATCCCGGTCGATCGACGCCGGCATCGTGATCGGGAGACCCGGCTGCTCGCCATCGCCCACGGGTTTTTGGCGGCCGCCGAGATCGGCATGAAAGAGCATGACCGCCTGATACTGGCGAAGACGATGATGGACCGAAAGCTGGACGGGCGCCGGACGTCTTCAAAACTGCCGGAACTGGTCGAACTGGTGATGGCGAAACCGCTCGTGTCGGCCGCGATGGTGGCGAAGACGCTCGAGGTCACGCCGCAGGCGGCGCGGCGGATTGTTTTGGAGCTGGGCTTGCGCGAGATGACGGGGAGGGGGAGGTTTCGGGCGTGGGGATGTTTGTAGAGGTGCCGAACCGCTTTCGCGTTCGGCTGTTACAAGCCTCGATTTTAATCCGGCTCCTAATGCGGTCAGTTCTTTAAGTTGAGTTTGGCAAGGACCGCTTTTGCCGAGCGATTTAGAGTGGCGTGGGCAGCTACCAATCTCCCCAACTCGATTTCGATGAAACCAAGATTTCTGAGCACGAGTGGTGAAACTTGGTGGCGTTCCCCGAAAATCGCCTCCGCCACAGCGTACGCTTCAGAGATAAGCAAATGGCCTGTTCCCGAATCGCCGTTCTGACGGCAAGTAGGGCTCAGCGTATTCAAGGTATGAAATACGTTCGCTACATATCTACAACCTGTGGCAAGCTCATGCGTCTTCCAGATTAAAGCGGTGTCTGCAGCCCGCATTAGATTAACCGCGCTGCTACCTGGCATGAGTGGCTAGGACTGCAGTGGAGGCGATATCCCCAGCTCTCCCACTCACAGCCTATGGCTGACGGCTCACCGCCACCCGAAGCGACCGTTTGTTCCGGAGACGTTCCATAAGCCATTGAACTTGCTGAGCTTTTAAAGCCTTCATATTTTAATAGTAGAATCAGTGGTTTAGTTGTTGATGTGGGCGAGGGGGCGGGGTACGCTCACTGCATAAATGAGATTCGTGGTTATATAGATGACAGAGACACCTAAGCCGACGATCGATACGCTCGCCGCGTCGCTGGGCTATCTGGAGCATCGCGCTTACTTTAGGGCTGGTGAGGGCGCGTCGGACTACAGGCACAGCTATCTTATTCGCCAAGCGTTTGACGAATTCGGGATCCATTCAGTTTTTTGCATTGAAGACGGTTTCAGGCCAACACGTCTGAAGCCTATCGTGTAGGCCGTAAACTATTTTGAATGCGTCGCTGCGGTCCTCGACGCTTTCTTTAAAGAGCAGGAAGCTTTTGATCGTCGCCGACTTCCAGATGAGCTGCATGACGTTGATCGTAGCTTCCTGGCCGCCGGCATAACCGATGGTCGTTAGGGACCCCTTCTGTGCGAGCGCGGGCAGCGTGCCGCTTAGGACTTCGCCACCGATGGCGTCGATGACGATATCGGCACCATAGCCGACAGTGATGCGATTGAGTCCAGCTACAAGCGATTCCTTGGTTTGATCTATCACCTCATCGAAGCCGAGCTTCGTGGCCTCGATAGCCTTGTTGGCGTTGGTGGTCGAGGAAATCGCGTGTTTGGCCCCCAGAGCCTTCGCCAGCTGCGTTGCAGCATTGCCAACCGACCCACCGATAGCTGGCGCGAAAACAACCTTGCCGGGTGCAAAGCCGGAGTTTTTAAGCGCAAGATAGGCGGTCAGGTAGGCGACCGGAACGCCGGCTGCTTCGACATCGGTAACATTGTCAGGAATGCGCCCTAGCAGTTCCCTGGGAACAGCGACGTACTCAGCAAATGTGCCGCTCTCAAAGAGGCCGAACGGTCCCATAAACATGACGCGGCTGCCGTTCGGGAACTCGGCGTCGCCGCCCTCGATCACGCCGGCGCCTTCGCTGCCGAGCACCAGGGGCGCAGTAGCGACGTCTATGTGGCCGTGCAGGATGGTGTTGTCGAGTGGGGTCACATCCGCTGCGGTGATCCGCACCAGCAGCTTGCCGTCGGTCGCAATAGGTTTCTGAACGTCGACCAGCTCGAGGTTGTCATAGCCGCCGAAGGCAGCGGCTTGCATTGCGCGCATGATCATCGATCCTTTTGGTATTGCGACCGTGCGTCTCGGTTATCATAGTCCAAGGCTTAAGCGCTTTAGCTAAAATGTCATGCATACGTCGGTCAGGGTGCAGAATGGCGGCCGCTGTGAACGCGCCAAATAGAAAATACACGCCCGCAACGGTCGCGGACGTGGGGCATGTCTGTTGGGTGCTGGCTGTCACGACGAAATCGCGATCAATCCCCAAAGCACCTTCATGGCTTTGCTTGGTCCTGATCGACGCCGACTCGATATGGCGCAATTGGGTCAGAGTGTGACGACGACCTTACCGATTTGCTCGTTGGATTCCAAAAAACGATGAGCGTCTTGGATGTCGTCGAAGGCGAAGGTACGTGCGATCAGGGGCCTTAGCGCGCCCGACACCAAACCGTCTGTGATGAAAGTCTTGGCGCGTTCGAGGACCGCATCGTCCGACACGACTTCGGTGTAGAGGTAGCCCTTCAGGGTCAGGCTCTTGCTCAGGACTGTAAGGAGCGGGAATGGCGTTGGCTCAGCGCTGAGAACACCATATTCAAGCAGGATGCCACCCCGCGCCATGGCGGCCGTCAAAGGCCCGAACGAAGGTCCGCCTACCGGATCGAACACGACCCGAGCGCCGATGCCATTCGTGATTTCAAGAACCCGAATAGCAAGGTCTTCTTCTTCCGTCGCGACGACGTAGTCGGCGCCAGCATCAAGAAGGGCTTGGCCCTTAGAGCTGGTTCGCGTCGTCGCAATGACGGTCGCGCCTACAATTTTAGCGATTTGGAACGCCGCGATGCCGACACTGCTTGATGCCGCTGATATGATGACAGCCTCTCCTTGGGAAAGCTTTGCCTGCTCGATCAGGCCGCCCCACGCTGTAACATATGCCATCCAAACCGCTGCGCCTTGCTCGAAAGACAAGTTCTCCGGATGTCTGACGACCAAGCGCGATTGCACGTTGACCAGTTCGCCGTAGGTCCCTCCGTTAGAAATGTCCGGTGAGGGAACGACGCTGACCACGTCACCGATGGCGAAACCTTTGACAGATGCACCGACCATCTCGATGACGCCTGAGGCTTCGTAGCCAAGACGGCTTGGAAAGCGTGCATCCTGCAGATAGGCGTGATTGCGGAACATGATCTCCGCACGGTTGATCCCGATTGCCTTGACCTTGATCTGAACCTCGTCGGCCGCTGGCGCCGGGACTTCCAGGTCATCGATCCGGAGTACACTGGCGTCGCCATATTCGTGAATTCTAACTACTCTGGTCATCAAATATCTCCATGCGTACGGATTTAAGGAGCGATTGCTCCAAATATCCCTAAGAGACGTTCCGACTTGTGTCAACACAATATGGAGGAATGGCTCCGTATTGTGTTGACGGTGCCGCCCTAGCCGCTTTCCGCGCCCCACACCTCACAGAGCTGTGACCGATTGCTACACCTGCCCTATGGATTTCCGCCACAAGGGCTCCTGCCGGAATTTGTCTGGAGGCCTGGCTCCAATAACTAGTTGACGCGCAGGCAAATTGCGAGCAAAGAAATTTGGAGCAATAACTCCAGTTATGCGTCACGCCCCTGTGAATGCGACGAATGAGGATCATGTCATGCCGTTTTTCAACGTTCACGTCCCCAAGGATCTGTTTTCCCTTGATCAGCGTAAGGCAATTGCAGAATCGCTCGCACACTCTCTTCAGGACAGCTTTGGTCTGCCCCCGGAAGATGAGTTCGTCGTGATCAACGAGCACGCCGAAGGCTACATGTTCCTGCATCCTAACTACGGGAATGTGGAACGCTCAACGGGTGCGATTGTCATCTCCGTTCACATCCCGGCGTCCCGTCCGATGTCTCAAAAGCGAGTGCTACTAAAGGAGATCGTCCAGCGACTCCACGACAATGTCGGCATCAGGCCGGACGATGTGTTCGTGACCCTCATTCCATTGCCCTCGGAAAACTTTTCGTTCGGGCGAGGTTTCAGTGCGGTTGACAAGGGCGACGACTAGGCGCGCACGCCCGGCCAAGCGTCGAGCGCCATGACGCCGATCTTTTCAAGTGTCCTGCGATCGGCGCCGTCACGCGCACGGACAGCCATGCCTCTCGACACTGTTTCAAAAAACTCGGCGATCTGGGCGACGTCAATCCCTTCTGACAGGTCGCCGTTTCGGACACCCTCGTTCAGTCGCTCTATCATCAATGTGCGCGACCTCTCTCTAACCTCACGCATGAAGTCTCGCAAGTCTGCGCGGTCCGGGGCGTCGTGCAGCCCGGCCAAGGAGATCATGCATCCAGCAGGCCCCACTTCGTCAGTGTAGGCTTCCGCCGTAGCCATCATTAGCCGCGAGAACGCATCCTTCGCCGGCCCCGCCCCGGCCAAAGCCTTAGGGAAGAAGCCGCCTGGTCCGGTAAGATATGCACCGACCGCTTCCCGGTAGAGGGCCTCCTTGCTGCCAAAAGCGTTGTAGAAGCTCGAGGGGCTGAGGCCCATCACGGCGATCAGTTCGTCGAAGGTCGCTCCCTCGTAGCCCCTGTCCCAGAATACGCGCATCGCCTGGTTAAGCGCCGCTGTCCGGTCGAACAGCCGCGGCCGTCCACGCGCTTTCGACGCTTGGCCCTCGCCCTTGATCATCATTGTTAGTCCCTTCCTCGCTGTCAGCATAACGGCTTGGTCTCTCCGCCTGCACCGCACCTACCATAATTGTAGCGATAGCTCCACTTTTATGTTGACTGAAGCACGATAGCGGTTCATGGACTATTTATGGAGTAGCGACTCCATAAATATGCTTCGATACCGACTGACCGTATGACCAAGGAGACCCTGATGAAAGCTATCCAGATTTCCGCCTTCGGCGAGCCCCGCGACGTGCTGCGCTTTGCCGACTTCCCTGAGCCAGCAGCTCCTGGCTCGAACGAGGTGCTCGTTCAGCTCGAGGCGTCCCCGCTCAATCCCCACGACCTATATGTCATCAAGGGCGGCTTCCCCGTTCTGCCATCTGCGCCAGGACCCGTGGGCAACGAGGGCGTCGGCCGCGTGATCGGTATGGGCACGGACGTAGACCATCTTTCTATTGGTGACCGCGTGCTTCTTCCGATCTTCACATGGCTATGGCGCGAACGGGTGACCATTGCCGCCGAGGGTTTGTTTGCTCTGCCCGATGCCGACCTGCACCAGCTGTCGATGCTGGGGATCAATCCGCCGACGGCGGCACTGTTGCTTAGCGAATATACCAGTCTCGAACCTGGAGAGTGGGTGGTCCAGAATGCCGCCAACTCGGGAGTCGGCCGTGCAGTGATCGGTGTGGCCAAAGCTCGCGGCCTGAAGACGCTCAATATTGTTCGTCGCCCCGAGCTTGTCGATGAATTGAAGGGAGCGGGTGCCGATGTGGTACTGGTCGCCGGCGACAACACCGCGGCTGAAGCCGAACAAGCGGTCGACGGCGGCCGCATCGGCCTGGGAATTGATGCGATCGGCGGTGAGGCGATTGGACTGCTAGCCACTATCGTCTCGCCTCGCGCGGCAGTGGTAGCTTATTCCATTCTCGGTAGCGCGACGATGTCGATCCCGGCCTGGTCGCCAATCTTCAAACAGGTTACCGTCCACGGCTTCTTCCTTGGCAACCCGGACTCGGCCGCAGCAGCACCCGCCGCCGTCAAAGAAGTCCTGCCGCTTGTCGTCAGTGGCGACCTGCATACCCCGATCAGCGGCGTCTATCCGCCGTCGGCTATTGTCGAGGCGGCTATTCATGCCGAACGCGGCGGCAAGGTAATCCTCGACTTCACCGCTGCCTGATCGCGTCGATATCGCCGCCCGGCTAATGACCCTGTCAATGGAGCGGCCTCGCCGCAATCCTCAATCTAAGGCACGACACCATGACCGCCCTAGTCCTGATCGATCTCACTGTCCATGATCTACCCGCAATGACCCATTACGAGGGAGCAGTGATCGCCTTGGCGGGGCGGTTTGGTGGCAAACCACTCGTTAAGGAGCTTCATCCTGAAATCGTTGAGGGACAATGGTCCCCGACGTGGCTTGTCGTGCTGGAGTTTCCGAACCGTCAAGCCGTTCGTGACTTTTACGACGCGCCGGATTATCAGCCGCTGAAAGCGATGCGACAGACGGCAGCAACCTCCAACGGCCTCATTGTCGTTGGTGAGTAGCAGCTAGCACGATGGCGTAGGGGATCTCGAATAGCATCAGATTTGGGACCGCTCTCGACAACTTAAGTGGCAGCGGCTCAAAGCTGGATGACGAAGTGGCAGGTGTCGAGATCGTGCTCAGTGGCTGAGATGAGGGCGCGAAGCTGCGCGTCCTCGTCCGGCCGACATTGAGCGCTTTGGGCTGAACCCGGGAGCCAACGCATTACTCTCAATCTCCATGATGCGATTATGCGGCTTTAGATTCCGAACAGTTTGATGTTCCGATTCCGGTCGTTTTCCGGGCAAAATTTCACAACCACACACGGACGTCAAATTATGTTGGTGCGTAACGACGATGTCGTCGATATTCGCCGGACGACTACCGATGGGAAAATTCTCGCGCAGCCTGAATGAACGCACTGAAGGCGGCCGGTGGATTTTTTCTACCAGGGTAGTACAGTGCGAGCGGTGCCAGGGAAGGGGTCCAGTCCTCGAGAATGCGCACCAATCGACCAGCCGCAATGTCATCGCGCACATCCGCTTCCATGACATATCCAATTCCAACGCCGTTGTAAGCCGCTATCCTAACAAGACTTGGCTCGTCCAGCGTGATCGAGCCTTGTACATCGATCTGCGTGGCATTCCCGTCCTTCTCGAACCGCCATCGAAACAAGGCATTATTGGGAAGCCGGGCACGAATGCAGCGGAACCGATGAAGGTCGGCTGGTTCGGTTGGCGTGCCGTGAGTGCGCAAGAAATCCGGCGACGCGACGACGGCATTGCTACGATCGAGACCGAGTGGCAGAGCGATCATGTCGTTGGGAACGAGATCAACGGTCCTCAGGCCGAGGTCGAACCCTGCCGCGACGATGTCGACGAGTTTACCCTCCGTGACCAAATCAACATGGACTTGTGGGTAACGCCGCATGAACGTCAGGATGAGCGGTTCCATCACCTCTCGGGCTGCCGACGCAAATGCGTTGATGCGCAATGTGCCTGTCGGAGTATCCTGAAGCGATTGAGCCGCAAGCATGGCATCGTGGATGTCGGTCATTGCCGGTCCAATGCGCTCGACAAAGGTCTTTCCCCCATCAGTCAGCGAAACGCTACGTGTTGTCCGGTTGAACAGGCGAATGCCCAAGCGCTCCTCAAGCTTCGCGATGGCGTTGCTCAGTGCGGTCGTAGACATGCCGAGTTCAAGCGCAGCGGCTCGGAAAGAGCCCAGCCGAGCTATGCTCAGAACAGCATCGAGGTCAGTAAGAACAGATCGCGACATTGTCCCTCTTTTCGCAATTCCTCATCCTGCTTTGTCCCAGTTATCATGTCAATCAACTGGCCTTAGATTGACCTTGTCGGCCGCAAGAGGGTCGAAGTTCCACTCGGTAAAGGCTGGAAACATGATTGGAGGACACAGATGACGATAACGCTACCCAAGGGCATCAAAGCCTATTTCGATGCTGACCGCGATGGAGGGCCCGAAACTGTGGCGGCCGCGTTTACCGAAAATGGCATCGTCAAGGACAAGGGCGAGACCCATAGAGGCCGTGATGCCATTCGCGCGTGGATGGCTGACGAGGGCCAGCAATACAGCTACACGGTCGAGCCCTTTCTGATTACCAATGAAGGCGGCAGGACCCTTGTGACGGCCCACGCCGTCGGTGACTTCCCCGGAAGCCCCATCGACCTGCGGTTCTTCTTCGTTCTCGCGGGCGACAAGGTCGCCGAACTGGAGATCACGGTATGACGCAGTTCCTCACATTGCAGGGCCGTCGCGCCCTGATTACCGGCGGCACTTCGGGCGCCGGCGCTGAAACCGTAGCACTCTTCAAGGAACTTGGCGCCCGTGTGCTGACCAGCGCTCGCACCAAGCCGGCAGATTTCTCCGGTGCGGCATTCGTTGAAGCCGACCTGACCACCCCGACGGGGGTTCAAACCGTCGTTGACGCGGTGCAGCGAGAACTCGGCGGCCTCGATATTCTTGTGAACGTGCTGGGCGGTTCTTCGGCACCTTCAGGCGGCTATGCTGTGCTCACGGACGAGGAGTGGGACAAGGAGTTCAACCTTAACTTCTTCCCGGCGGTCCGGCTCGATCGTGCTCTGATCCCTGGTATGGTCGCTCAGGGAAGCGGTGTCGTCATCCACGTCACCTCGATCCAGAGAAACCTGCCGCTCCCGGAAGCAACGACCGGTTACGCCTCGGCCAAAGCGGCTCTCAACACCTACAGCAAAAGCATCTCCAAGGAGGTTTCTCCTAAGGGCGTAAGAGTGGTTCGCGTCTCTCCCGGCTGGATCGCAAGCCCAGGATCCAATGGCCTGGCCCAGCGCATTGCCGATCAAGCCGGTATCAGCTACGACGACGCGGTGCAGGTGATCATGAACTCGCTCGGCGGCATACCGCTGGGACGGCCAGCCGCGCCGGAAGAGGTCGCAGACCTGATCGCATTCCTTGCATCGGATCGAGCATCGTCTATCACCGGCACGGAGCACGTCATCGACGGCGGGACTGTTCCCACTGCTTGAGCATTAAAGCCATATATCGCCAATGTAGATCAGGCGGGTGCGTCCCACCCGCCGATTTGGGAGTAGAGCTCGTCCCGCAGACGCGGTTCACCACGGGCAACACAATGGCGCCCTGTGTTGTCATCGGTGATGGGTTGAACGATCTGATCGGAATCTCACATCGACTTAGCGCTTTTATTCTGTATGGCGCTGCATTACCGAACTCGACGATCATGGAATACCGTGTCGTTAAGTGCGTCCGGCACTCGGTTTGTATATCCATGGTAAAGGACATTATCATGGATAATCAGCGAGATGGAATATTAGCAGTCTGCGGGTCGCGGGTTCGTATCTGTTCAAGAGCTAGATTGCTTGAGAGATAAATCTGAACAACCTGGCACACATATATTCATTGCCTAACAGCTCGGAGAAAGAACGACACCCCCAGTCTTGGCTGTCGTCCTCTCTCGACTGCGCTGCTTGCCTCGTTGCCTAGAAACCGTCCGCTTTGCAAAGAGGTCACTGGACGACTAGCGCAGGTTTAGGGGAGGTCACGCAGCGGTGTCTGACTGTCGGAATTTCGCGGATCGGGTTAGGCTTTCTGGCCTGCAGCTTCCAGGATAAGCTCCGCGACCTCGTCCGGGTGCGAGATCAGCGAGAGATGGCTGGCTTTCAATTCGATTGCCTTTGCGTCCATGCGTTTGGCGAGAAAGCGCTGCAGGTCCGGGTTGATCGTGCGGTCCTCGCTCGACACCGCGTAATAGCTGGGCTTGTGGCGCCAAGCGGCTTCGATAACTTTGCCTGAGAGTAGCGCCTTCTGGAACGGATACTGCGTTGCATACAGCACCTTCGCGCGGGCCGTTGGAATGTCGCCGGCGAAGTCCTCGAGGAATGCCTTCTCGCTAAGTCTCCCTTCCTCACCGTCGAAAACGATCCCGGCAGAAGCGGGGGGAGTAGGGAAGGTTTTTGCCAAAGCGCCAAAATCCTCGTTTGCGTCGGGTGCACGGGCGGCGACGTACACGAGAGCCGACACATTAGGATGCATGCCGGCCTGAGTTACAATCAGTCCCCCAAATGAGTGCCCTACCAATACTGTTGGCCCATCCTGCCGCGCCAGTACTCGCTCCGCAGCAGCAACCGATTCCGAGAGAGTAGTCAGAGGGTTCTGCACGGATGTGATGTTCAAGCCCTCGGGCTGCAGCCTCGATATCACTTCGCTCCAGCAGGAACCATCTGCGAATAGCCCATGGACGAAGACAACGTTACGGGCCTTTTCTGGGTGGCCGGCCGCCGATGCGGCCATGCCTTTGGTTGAAAGCATTGATGCTGCCGCGCCGGCAAGCATAGCAGTGGAAAATGTGCGCCTGTTCATGATCATTCCGGACTTCCTTTCATCGTAAAGCACATGCTTCGGAGGAGTCTTTCGTTGGGAATTCCCCAATCTTACATCGTCACGACTATGTGATCGGCGCGTAAATTCGAATAAATTCGCGATAGGTCGTAACAATGGGTTTCGTCCAACCGAAAGCATGGGTGCATGGACACACGGGAAGACAGATGGGCGAAAGCGATGCGCGCGGAACGCACTGGAGATAGCGCTGCCTACGAGGCGTTTCTCAGGGCTTTCGCCGCTTCGGTGCGGCGGATCGTCGAGGCGCATTTGCGATATATGGGTTTCAGTCTTTACGAGGCAGAGGATGTCGTCCAGGAAGTGCTCATAGCAGTGCATTCCCGTCGCCACCAATGGGATACGAAGCGGTCTCTGCTTCCGTGGCTGAACGCAATTACGCGCTACAAGATCATTGATGCCAGCCGGCGCTTGGGCCGTGACGCACGCACGCGCGTTGATTTGACCGAGGAGCAGTGGGCCGGCTTGTTCTCATTTGAGGTGTTCGATCCTGAACGCAATCCGGCAGATGTTGAAAAACTAATCTCCGCCTTGCCCCCTGGCGAACAGGTAGCTGTCCGAGCCATCGGGCTTGAGGGTGCCTCTACCAAAGAGGCCGCTGCGCGAATCGGTTCCACCGAGGGAGCGGTGCGCGTCGCTTTCCATCGCTCGTTGAAGAAACTGATGGCGGCAACACAGAGAAGAGGCCCCGGGCATGAATGACAATCGACAACCAACGGACGATCTTATTCGAGGGCTTGCAGCGCAAGCTGGTAAAGGCGCGTCACTTTCGCTCCGTCTCTCGATCGTCCTACCTGTCGCGCTGGTCTTTTCGATCCTGGCAGCGACTGGTGTCGTTGTGATGATCGCCGGACCTCGCTCCGACCTCATGCAGATACTCCCGACATGGACGTTCCTGTTCAAGGTCATCGGCATGGTTCTTGTAGCTGCCGGCGGGTTTCATCTTGTTTGGACAGTGGTCCAGCCGAGCCAGGTGCCTCGCACGGTTATCTTTCTTGCTCCGGCACTGGCCTTCCTGCTTACCGGAGCTCTGTTCGATCGGAGCGGCTTTCCCTTGCTTGGGGTTCACACCTACTCGGTGCTAAATTGTGTGGGTACTATCATCATGGCTTCCATCCCGGCGCTCGCCGCTATTCTTTCTGCGATGCGGGCCGGAACGCCCACGCGGCTCAGCCAGGCAGGCGCTATTGCAGGTTTCCTTGCAGGTTCCGTTGGTGGTCTCGCCTATACCATCGCCTGCCTCAACGATGGCGCTGCCTTTGTGGCGGTATGGTATTCGATCGCCATTGCATGTGTAGCGGCACTGGGAGCGTCAATCGGGCCCAAACTGTTGAGGTGGTAGCAAAATCAGTTTGGTAATAGGCTATTCTCCCTTCAAAGCAATGGGATACAGTCAGTCATCTGGCTGCGGACCCAAGTGCCAATCTGAAGCGATCTCATGTCTCGGGCAGAACATCTAAAATCGACAGGCCAGACCGGCGCCCGGGTTCGAGAAAAAGTCATCGTCGCTTCGTTCCATTACAGAGCAAGAAATGAGCAATTCCTCACGCAGTGCAGCCGTCCCTTCACGGATGATTCAGGCCCCACAGTCCATCAGCGTCGAAGCACAAGCGGCACTGTCGCGCCTGGTCGACAAGGACGGCAGCCCTATGAATGCGCGGTTCGAAATGCCGTCCCCAGAGGATTTTTCAGGCTGGATGATGATGAAAGCCGCAGTAGATGCGCATTACGCCGCCGCGGCCAAAGATCTTGCCGGGAGTTTGCAGTCCACAGTCAAGACAATTGTAGTCGAACAAGCAACGATCCATGTCGCGACGCCGCACGGAGCATTTCATGAGCGTGGCGCACTCATCGACCTGCATGGCGGCGCATTGGTGTTCGGAGGCGGTGAGGCCTGTCGCGTCAGTGCGCGACGCCAAGCTCACCAGCACGCCGTGCGATGCTACGGCGTCGATTACCGGATGCCGCCTGAGCATCCCTATCCGGCCGCTCTTGATGACTGCTTAGCCACGTACCGTCATGTCTTGAGAGGTCACTCCCCCGACAAGGTAATCATCCTGGGGAGATCGGCAGGCGGCAATCTCGCGACTGCCATGCTGCTGCGGGCAAGAGATGAAGGCATGCCAATGCCTGGCAGATTAGTCTTGCTCTCGCCACAGGTTGACCTCACCGAATCCGGTGACAGCTTCCAGACCAACCAGATGATTGATCTCGTTCTGCCCCGCCCGCTACGATCAAACAACCTGCTCTACGCCGGTGGTGCCGATCTCTCCAATCCCTATCTATCGCCGCTCTTCGGCGATTTGGCGGCCTTTCCGCCGACATTCCTGCAGACCGGCACGCGTGACCTGTTCCTGTCAAACACGGTGAGGATGCATCGAGCCTTGCGAAAAGCTGGCGTGGAAACCGAATTGCACGTCTTCGAAGCTATGCCCCATGGTGGCTTCATGGGTGGGACGCCGGAAGACCAGGAACTCGAAGCGGAGATCCACCGGTTCGTCATGGCAAACTGGAACTGAGGCGGGGAACTTAGACAGGTTTGGCGCAGCTTCTCTGTTGTCCTGCTACATCCCTGGCCACATTCCTCCGTCAAGTCGGAGGTTTGCTCCTGTGATATAGCCAGCACGGGGGCTCGAGAGAAACGCAATCGCATCTGCAATCTCCTCGAGGGTTCCGACCCTTCCAACGGGCACCTGAGCAAACATTGGCAGGATTTCTCTCTCTATGTCGTCCCAGGGGGCGTCAATGGCCATCCCCCTCTCAATGGCTTTCTTACGGAATGCGGTATCCAAACTGATGCTATGCACCGTTCCAGGCGAAACGGTGTTTGCGGTGATGCCGTATGCAGCAACGTCTTTTGCGAGCGACGCCGTCATCGCGATCATGGCCGCCTTGGCGGCGGAGTAGTCCGGTCGACTTGCGGGCGGCATCAGGGCCGCCAGGCTTGAGATGTTTATGATCCGACCCCACCGCGATGCTTTCATTGCGGGCAGAACTAGCGAGACGATCCTCACAGATGCGAGCACGTTTCTGTCATAGACAGCGGCCCACGTTTCAGAGTTTGTCGAGGTCCAATCCTCCGCCGGGGCAGATCCGCCAGCATTGTTGACCAGGATGTCGATCGACCCTGCTGCGGCCTTGGAATCCCTAACAAGACGATCGACCTGATCCGACACTGTCAGGTCACCGACTACCGCGAATGCCCGACCTCCAGAGGATATGATGTCATGCGCGACTTCCTCCGTTTTCATTCTGTCGCGACCGTGGACAAGAACGGTTGCCCCTTCCTTTGCGAGGCCCCTGGCCACACCCTCGCCAATTCCCTTGCTGCTTCCCGTGACCAGCGCAACCTTGTTCTGGAGTTGTAAGTCCATGATATTTGGTCCGTGTTATCGTCTCCGGCAGATATGAGGTTCGTCGATGAAACAGGCAATTACGCACTTTAAAGTGCCTGTCGAGGACAGGGCGACATGCCTCGGAGCCGACGGTTCTGTCTCTCATGTCAGCAGGGTGCTTGGGATGATCACAGGACGTTGGAAACTGCCGATCCTTTTCCGATTGTTCGCCGAACCATCATTGCGGGCATCGCAGTTCATGAGAGACATACCTAGGATATCCCAGAAGATGCTAACGCAACATCTCAGGGAGCTGGAAATTGACGGCCTCATAATCCGACACGACTTTCAAGAGCAGCCTCCGCGAGTCGAATACTCGCTGAGTTCGGCAGGCCGCGGGCTTATGCCGATTTTGATGGCGGTCAGGGAATTCTCTCGGGATTATCCCGTCGATCGGCGTCGATAACTAACTTGGGTGCCGACGCTTGGCGCGATCCCGAAAATATCGCTTGCATTATGGACCAAATGGTTCCATATAGCACTTATGGTCAAGCGCACTCAAATATCCGCGTCCGTTGGTCGCCCTAGAGAATTTGAACTCGATGAAGCAGTTCGAAAAGCAATGCACGTATTTTGGGATCGTGGATATCACGAAGCATCCCTTCCCGACTTGCTTGAGGGTATGAAACTTTCCAGAGGCAGCTTTTATAAGGCTTTCGTCGATAAGAGAGGCGTCTATCTGCGCGCCCTCGACGCTTACATTGAGGACGCGGTTCGCTCGGTCGGTGAAGCGCTTCATTCCAATCCGTCGCCCAAAGCCGCGATTTTAGAAGCTTTTTCTCAACAGGTGGATCAAGCATCGGGACAGGACGGTTTGCGTGGATGCTTTGTCGTCTTTGCAGCTGTCGAGATGCTCCCAAAGGATAAAGAGGTCGCACCACGTATTTCCCGGCTGTTCAGGCGGCTGCAAGATCTTTATGCGGCGGCGATAATAAGAGCGCAGGCCTTGGGCGAAATCGATCCCGAGCTGGATGAACGAACGCTTGCCAGGTTCCTCGTGTGTCAGATTCAGGGCATGCGGGTCCTTGCCAAAGCAGGAGCGGATCGCGCTGAGACGAGGGCCATGGTCGAACTGGCGCTGAAGGCGCTTGGCTAACTTCAATTTGGAACCAATAGGTTCCCAATTTTTATCATTTCAAACCGTCGATCGATTTTTTGGTCGATGTGGAGACACTTATGAGAGACACGAGCAATCCCGATGACAAACTCGATCCACGTCGTTGGATTGCACTGATCATCCTTTTGACCGGCGCCTTTTTGCCACCGCTTGACTTCTTCATCGTCAATGTGGCGCTGCCCTCGATCCGGGCAGATTTCAGGGCTTCTGCGTCAACGATGCAGCTGATTATCTCCGGTTACGCCACCACCTATGCTGTGATGCTTATCACTGGCGGCAGGCTTGGAGATCTCTATGGTCGACGAAATGTCTTTCTGGCTGGAATGGTCGGGTTTGCAGCCGCATCTGCCTTATGCGGGTTTGCCTGGTCTCCAGCCGCGTTGGTCGCCGGCCGTATCCTTCAGGGGTTTGCAGCGGCAATTATGGCACCGCAGGCCTTGGCTTCGATCAATGCCATTTTCCCAGACCAAGAAAAATCAAGAGCCCTCAGCTTTTATGCCCTGACATTCGGGATGGCATCGATGGTTGGTCTGTTTCTTGGTGGTGCGTTGATTGCGCTTGATGTTCTTGGTCTTGGATGGAGAGCCATCTTCCTCATCAACCTGCCGGTTATTGCAGTCGCTGCGCCGTCGGCCTTCATCATGTTGCGAGAAACCCGATCTGCGCACCCAAGCAAACTGGATCTTGGCGGAGCACTGTTGATCGCGATTGCGCTATTTGCACTGATTGCGCCGCTGATCGAGGGCCGGGAGCAGGGGTGGCCGATCTGGCTTATCGTGATGCTTGTCATGTCCCTCCCGTTTTTCCTCCTGTTCTGGCGGCATGAGAAACACCTGGAGTCGACGGGGAGAGATCCGATTCTTGCACCTAGCCTGCTGCAAAACCGTGGACTAATGCGCGGGCTGCTGGCTGCATTGTTCTTCTACTCGCTTGCGGCCTTCTGGCTGATATTCTCGGTCTATCAGCAGGGTGGCCTTGGTCTGACGCCTTTCGAGGCCGGGCTGGCGATCCTTCCTGCGGCCGTCGGCTTCGTCCTTGGTCCGTTCGCAAGTGAGCGCATCCTCCGCGTCTTCGGAAGATTTTCCGCCGGCGCCGGCATGGTGCTGCAAGCTGCAGGGTTGTTTGGAACGGCGGCCTTGATTTCGAATGGCCTTCCACAATTCCTTTTTGCTGCGCTTTTTCTTATCGGTGCGGGGCAAGGGATCGCCCTTCCAAACCTGGTGAAGAGCATCGTGCAAAGGGTGGACCGGGCGCAGTCAGGATTGGCCTCTGGTCTGGTCAATTCGATGTTTCAGATTGGCGGTGCGTTGGCAGCCGCAATCGTTGGCGGGTTGTTCTTCTCGATCTTGGGGCCGGCCACAGACGTCCAATCCATTGGCCGAGCATACAGCGTTGCAGCCGTTGCAATTGCCATTTGTCTTCTCATCGCGGGATGGCTTTCCGTCAGCCTTACATCGACCCAACCGTTGCGTCGATGAGCGGCGCATCATCAGCCGATCGCGCGGAAACGGCGTGAAACTCCCGAGCAAAACAGAGACATACAGAGGTACTCTCCATGAACAACATCTCCACACTACCTCTTTCCGGCAAGCGCGCGCTGGTCACCGGTGCGGCACGCGGTATCGGTGCGGCAATTGCGCTAAAACTGGCCGAGGATGGTGCCGACGTTGCGATCACCTATGAGAAGTCGGTCGAGAAAGCGGAAGCTCTCGTTGCCAAGATCCGCGCCATGGGTCGAAATGCGATCGCCATCCATGCCGATGCCGCGAGCAAAGCAGCCGCGATGGCTACCGTCGAACAAACTGTCGCTGAGCTCGGCGGCCTTGATATTCTGGTCAATAATGCCGGTGTCCTTTTCGCAGGTGATTTCTCCACGCAGCCACTGGAGGAGATTGATCTTCAGCTGAACGTCAATGTTCGCGGTGTCTTTCTGATCACTCAGGCAGCGCTGAAATATATTCCCAACGGAGGTCGCATCATCAGTACCGGCAGCAACGCGGGTCTGGCTGTGCCGTTCGCGGGGATCGCGGTCTATGCCGCGACCAAGTCTGCGCTGGAAAGCTTCACGCGCGGTCTCGCACGTGAGCTGGGCTCTCGGGAAATTACTGTCAATCTGGTTCGACCAGGTCCGATTGATACTGACATGAACCCTGCCGATGGCGCGCTCGCAGCCGCTATCCTGCCAAACCTCTCGATTGCTCGATACGGTAAAGCCAGTGAAGTCGCAGAGGCCGTCGCCTTTCTCGCGGGTCCCGGTGCAGCCTACATCACCGGCTCAGGCATTCTCGTCGATGGCGGCATCAGTGCCTGAGCATTGATACGAGGCGGTGCCTCGCCGCTCTGTCCTGTAGGTGATAATGCGGAATTTAAGCGCGAATGGGCTGCGGAGTTCCCTCCGCTGCACTGTGCGCGTAAATCTGGCGAAGCGGGCGGTGGCCATCATCCAGGAATTTCTCCACTCCGTTGGTGGTTTTCCTGCGTTGCGATCGTAGCAAAATAGCAAATATGGGTAGCCTGGTTTCTGCTCAAGCGCCCGTTGAGCGGTAACAGACCTAACGTATGAACATGGAGAAGAATTTGAAGACCATCGGCATACTTGGCGGAATGTCCGCGACGTCAACCCAGATTTATTACCGAGAACTCTGCAGGCTTACCCGCGAGAGCCTGGGAGGACTCCATTCTCCCGAGCTTCTCATACGGTCTGTCGACTTCGACGAAATCGAAAAGTTGCAGGCATCCTCCGATTGGGACGCGGCGGGCCGAATCCTCAATGAACATGCTATCGCGCTGCAGCGCGGAGGTGCCGACCTCCTCATTCTGGCGACGAATACCATGCACAAGGTGGCGGACAAGATCGTGGGCAGGGTGTCGATCCCGTTCGTGCACATCGCGGACGCGACTGCAACCGCTATCCTCGACCGCGGTTTCCGGAGACCGGGTTTGATGGCAACGGCCTTCACCATGGAGCAGACCTTCTACACCGACCGCCTCATCGCTCAGGGGCTGTCGCCAACGATCCCTGAAGCTGATGATCGAACAGAAACCCATCGTATTATCTATGAAGAGCTGTGCCGCGACATCGTTCGCGAGGAGAGCCGCTTGACCTATGAACGGATTGCGCAGCGTCTGGTCGACAAAGGCTGCGACTGTCTTATCCTCGGCTGTACCGAGGTGGGTATGCTGTTAAACCAGGATAACGTAGGCGTTCCCGTCTTCGACACGACCCTCATTCATTGCAAAGCCGGCCTTCAAACCGCTTTACAATGACATGTTGTGTTCTGACGGTCGATCGATCGTCATAACGGTGAGGGGCAATGGTCAAACCTGTTCGCCCAGGTGATGCCTGACCCACTTCGCTTCTTCCGATGCGGTACGCCCGAAATGCCGTCTGAAGTCGCGGCTGAATTGCGCCGGGCTGACATAGCCCACTGACGCCGCCACCTCTGCAATTGTCGCCGTCTGGCGGGCGATCATCAGTCTCGCTTCATGGAGCCGCATCGCCTTCACGTATTGCATCGGACTTGAGCCTGTCAGCTCCTTGAAATGGACATGGTATGAAGGAACGCTCATGCCCACCGCTCTGGCAAGGTCCGCGACGGTGATTTCAGAGCCGTAGTTTTTGCGCAGCCATGCCAGGCTCTCGATCAGTTTTCCCGACGTCCCTTTCCGCTCCAGGGCGGCGATCACTGCGCCGCCTTGCGGCCCTGACATGACCCGGTAATGCAACTCACGCAGGATGGAGCCGCCAAGGACGGCGACCTCAACCGGACTGCCGAGCACCGTCAGCAAGCGCAGCAGGACGTCTTCGATAGTGCTGTCCATCCTACTCGAGAAGAGCCCTTTTGGCTTGACGCTTGCAGGACCCGCGAGCTTTTCAAGCTGCGTGGCGATCTCGGCCGCCATCTGCATGTCGAACTCTAAATAGACCGCGAGCAGTGGCCGCCGTGGACTGGCTGTAGATGTCATCCTAAAGGGAACGGGCACCGAAACGGCAAGATAGTGGTGCTCGTCATAGAGGTAGATTTCCCCGTCCAGAATTCCGTGTTTGCTCCCCTGCAATACGAACACGGCGCCCGGCTTATAAAGAACCGGAATGTCATTCAGCACTGCTTCCGTGCGTAGGATACGGACACAACTGAGCCCGGTCTGGTTGTAGCCAAGACGAGGAGCGAGTTGTCCGGCCAAGGCGGCAGACTGGTCATGTGTAGAGGGCGGCATTTTATAGTTCATAGGAATTGGCAAAACTTTAAGAGGATTCGCAATCGAACCCGCGTTGTCTCCAGATTATCTGTCACATCAACGGGTAATCAAGGAGTTTCAGAAATGTCGAGCAAAACGTTTTTCATAACAGGGGCGAACTCGGGTTTTGGGCTGGCGATCGCCACTGCTGCAATCGAAGCCGGACATACCGTCATCGGGACCATCCGCTCCGAATCCTCGCGCGAAGCGCTGGCAAAGACCCTCCCGGAACTGCGCCCGGTCCTCTGCGACGTCACCGATTTTGATCGTATTCCGGTCGCGGTGCAGCGAGCGGAGGAAGAGCACGGCCCAGTCGATGTGCTGATCAACAATGCCGGATATGGGCACGAGGGTGTGCTTGAGGAATCGCCGATCGAGGAGATGCGCCGCCAGTTCGACGTGAATGTGTTTGGCGCCGTTGCAGTCGCCAAGGCGTTCCTCCCGAGGTTCCGTGAGCGCCGAAGCGGCTTTATCGTCAACGTCACGTCGATGGGAGGCATGATCACCATGCCCGGCATCGCCTATTACTGCGGCAGCAAGTTCGCGTTGCAGGGTATTTCAGAGGTCATGCGGTCGGAAATGGCGCCGTTTGGTGTGCACGTAACAACCCTTTGCCCCGGCTCGTTCCGGACGGACTGGGCAGGCCGTTCTATGGTCCGCACAGAGCGTTCCATTGCTGACTATGATACCCTGTTCGATCCGATCCGCGAGGCGCGTCAGGCAGTGAGCGGCAAGCAGCTCGGAAATCCGAAAAAGCTCGCCGACGCGGTGCTGACCCTCATCGAATCTGAAAATCCCCCGCCGCAACTTCTCCTTGGCAGCGATGCGCTTAGACATGTAACGGCGCGGATCGAACGCCTGACCCAGGAAATCGAAGCTTGGAAGAGCGTGACTGTTTCCACAGACGGCTAACGCAAACCCAAAATTTGCTATTGACGATCTGCCTACTAGAAGGTAGACAAGCTGCATGAGCAATCTTTCGACCACCTCGGACGACATTCTGGCGTCCACCCGACACCTTCTGATAAGCGGCGGCTACAATGGCTTCAGCTACGCCGATATCTCGGAGATTGTCGGTATCCGCAAGGCCAGCATCCATCATCATTTTCCCAGCAAGGTCGATCTGGTGCGTGAGCTGGTCAAGCGTTATCGAGAGGATGGCCAGGCAAGCGTGGCAATCCTTGAGCAGAAGGTTCCGAATGCTCTGGACATCCTCAAGGCTTATGCTAACCACTGGGCTGCGTGCATTGAGGATGCCAGCAGACCCTACTGTGTCTGTGCTATGCTTGCCAGTGAACTGCCATCCCTCCCCACGGAGGTCGCAACCGAGGTAACGAACTTTTTTCGCTTCATCTCCTCGTGGCTGGCTTCGGTCATGGAGCGAGGTTCCAAGCAGGGCGAGCTGAGTCTTACCAGTGCGCCGCATGTCGAAGCCGAAGCATTTCTGGCGACGGTGTACGGGGCGATGCTCTCGGCGAGAGCCTACGGGAAACCGGAGGTCTTTTCGACGATACTTGCACCTGCTCTCAACCGCCTTACGCCGAATGTCTCTCACTAATCCTGCGTAGCTAGCCTGCTCAGGCCAATCGCGTCCAACGAAACTACCAACTAGTAGGAAGATCAAAGTGAAAAATGTATTCCCCGCTCTGGCCCTCGGGCTGACCAGCATCCTTTCGGTAACAGTCCTTTCGACACCCGCATCTGCCGAAGATAAGAAAGCCGCGCCGATCCATGTCCGCGGCAGCATCGTCGACTACCAGAGTTCAACGCTCAAAGTGAAGACGCGCGAAGGCGAGACAATCGATGTGGCGCTTGCCGACGACTGGAAGGTGGCGGGCGTCGCGGATGCCAAGGTCACCGACATAAAGCCGGGCGATTTCGTGGGAATCGCATCCTTGCCAAAGGCCGACGGGGGCGATGGAGCACTTGAGGTCCTGATTTTCCCTCCGGCAATGAAAGGCACAGGCGAGGGGAGCTACGGTTGGGATCTGAAGCCGGACAGCAGCATGACCAATGCGAAGGTCGCGGATGCCGTTAAGGGCGTCGATGGCCGGACCGTCACGGTCACCTATCATGGGAAGGAAAAGAAGATCGCCATTCCGGATGGGACACCTGTCGTGACCATCGCTGGAGCCACCAAGGATGATCTCGTTCCCGGCGCCGTTGTCTTTATCACCGCCGAAAAGGCTGCAACAGGCCCGATCGCCCACCAGGTGGTCGTCGGCAAGAACGGCGTGGTTCCACCCATGTAAGCCACGCCGTCACTGGCCGGAGCAGCCGCCATACTGCTTCGGCCGGTGACTACAGATCGAGGTTGTTCGATCTGCAGCCGTAAATGCCACAGATGAAAGACGCTGAGATGAGCGCAAACGCTTCCAATGACAATGTTCAATATCCTCGGACGATCTTCATCCGCCGCCACTCCGTTGTAACCCGGCTCACGCACTGGCTGAACGTGCTTTGCCTGAGTTTCCTTCTTTTGAGCGGGCTGCAGATCTTCAATGCCCACCCAGAGCTTTATTGGGGTCATTATGGCGCGAACGGCGATCCCGCCGTTCTGACAATAGGCTCCGATGACGGCGGCCGTCAGCCGCGCGGTTTCGTACGTGTTGCCGGGTTGAAGATCCCCACGACGGGCGTGCTTGGCGTTTCTCAGGCTGATGGCGAACAGGTCTCACGCGCTTTTCCCTCCTGGGCAACCATCCCTTCATTCCAGGATCTTGCCGCCGGACGTCGCTGGCATTTCTTCTTCGCCTGGCTGCTTGTGATCAACGGCATTGTCTATCTCGGCTTCAGCGTGCTCAGCGGACATTTCCGCAAAGACCTGGCGCCAAAGCCCCATGAGATCTCGCCGCGCCACCTCGGCCGCGAAATCCTCGACCACGCTCGGCTCCGCTTTCCAGAAGGGGAGGAGGCCAGGCACTACAACGCGCTTCAAAAGCTCACCTATCTCACCGTTATTGTCGTCCTCCTGCCTCTGATGGTTTTGACAGGCCTGACCATGTCACCGGGCGTCGATGCCGCTCTGCCCGCCTTGATCGAGATTTTTGGCGGACGTCAGTCCGCGCGCACCATCCACTTCATCACAGCGTCGGCGCTTGTCATCTTCGTTGTCGTGCATGTGGCAATGGTGGTCCTGTCCGGGACCTGGAACAACATCCGCTCGATGATCACCGGACGCTATGCGATCCAGGAGAAAGGCCCGAAATCATGAGCAAGCTTTTCACCCGACGCCGCTTTCTCATCGGCGGCACGCTCGGGGCCAGCGCCCTTACTCTCTCGGGTTGCGACCTCTTGGACCAGAACGCAGACGTCGCAAAAGTCCTTCGCTCAGCTGAGCATCTGACCATAAAAGCCCAAAGACTGCTTCAGGGGCGCGATTCACTGGCGCGCGAGTTTGACGAAAAGGACATTTCCCCCTCCTTCCGTGTCAATGGAACGAGTGCTCCCGACAGCGATGAATATGCGGAGCTGCTGGAAGGCAAGTTCGCAAACTGGCGACTGAAGATCGACGGTCTTGTTGATCGACCTCAGACGTTTTCACTCGCTGATCTGAAGGCGCTTCCTTCCCGCACCCAGATTACCCGCCATGACTGCGTCGAAGGCTGGAGTGCGATCGGTAAATGGAAAGGCGTCCCGCTCTCCCACTTGTTGCGCCTCACCGGGGTCAAGCCAACGGCGCGCTACGTCGTATTGCATTGTGCCGACGAACTCGAAAAGACGCTCGACGGAAGCGGTCGTTACTATGAGAGCATTGATCTCATCGATGCGGCCCATCCTCAAACCATCCTCGCCTACCAGATGAACGGCCAGGATCTCAGCGTCGGCCACGGCGCGCCCTTGCGCCTCAGGGTCGAGCGACAGCTTGGCTACAAACAGGCAAAATACATCATGCGTATCGAACTGGTCGACAGCTTCGCCGGGCTGTGGGGTGGGAACGGCGGCTATTGGGAAGACCGTGGCTACGAGTGGTACGCCGGCATCTGAGGTAATCGAAATGGTGAACCACAGGAAAACAATCCATGAGCCTTCGGAAAGGCATGAGCATCAAGGGTTGCCCACGGCGGCGGGACGACGGTTTCTTCTCGCGACGGCCAGGACCTCGATAGTCCCGAAATGTCAGCCGGGAAACTCTCCGGCAAAGCGATCGGATCCGCCGTACTGAATGGGAGGAGAACACCCTCTTGGGCAAGCGTTTCGCCTTCATCTGACGACGCTTGCGCGAACCATTAAACAACTAGTTCAGAAAGTGAAAGAAAACGATGTCGAACAACCAGACCTCCCGTGCCGCGCGCGGCAACGACCAGTGGCTCAAGCAGTATTACTTTACCAGAGCGGCCTTCTCATCGCTGTGGGTCGCGACTGCGTTGACGGCCGGACAACATTCCTTTGCGGTGGCTGCCGCTCTGCTGATCATTTACCCCGCTTGGGATGCAGTCGCCAACGTTATCGATGCCGCGAGGAGCGGCGGTCTTGCCGCCAACCGGAGCCAAGCGATCAACGTCGCCGCGAGCTCGGTTATGACGATAGCCGTGATCCTGGCGCTGACAATGAACATGAACTGGGTTCTCGGCGCTTTCGGTCTATGGGCGATCTTTTCAGGCCTGTTGCAGCTTGGAACTGCCGTGCGGCGCTGGAGAACGAGTGGAGGTCAGTGGGTGATGATTTTGAGCGGAGCCCAATCCTCTGTGGCCGGTGCTCTCTTCATCTTTCAGGCGCAAAGGCCTCAGGAGCCTTCTATCGCCACGGTTGCGGGCTACGCTGGCGTCGGCGCATTCTACTTCCTGGTTTCGGCAATTTGGCTGACGATCGCCCTGTCGCGTCGCAGTATGCATCCCATCTCATAAGCTCTACCTCGCGCCCACGAAACGACTTGGAAGATATTCAAATGATGACAGATGATGTGGCACAGCAACTCGCTTCCTACCGGAGGACCATCGACAATTTGGATTCCGCTCTCCTCTATATTCTGGCCGAACGCTTTCGCTGTACCGAGCATGTCGGCCACTTGAAAGCCGAACAGGCGTTGCCGGCGGTCGATAATGAGCGAGAGCGACGCCAATTGGATCGAGTGATGAGTATCGCCAATGACGTTGGCCTCAGTCGGCACTTCGTCGAAGGGCTGATGACAATGATCGTGGGCGCTGTGGTGGAGCGGCACAGGGAGATTGCGGCCAGCAAGTAAGTTGTCTGTGGCGGCTGTCCTACCGCAGCCGGGGATCGGCGGGGAGAATCGATCTTCTTCGCGCGGCTTACCATGCAGGGGCATTTGTGATGTGGTCCGAGACGGCCGAGATAAACGCCCGAAGACGCTGAAGACGTCGCAGGTCGCGGTGATATCCCATCCAGATGTCTCGCGCCGGCGGGTGCTTGGGTAGTTCTAGTCTGCGGATACCCGCGATTTGATTGCCTACTGCGCGGGGCAGGACGGCGATCCCAACGCCTTGCCTGCACATTCGCCCCTGGACGTTTCGGTTGTTTGATCGCAGCACAGGTCTCGCGTTCGGAAAACTCTCGGCGAGCCAGGCTATGTCGGGAAATTGCCCTGTCGAAGTGTCGTGGGTGATCAGACGGAAACCAGTCCCGTCGCCATATTTAGGGTCAGGCGACTCCTCGGCGATGTAGACGCCGTATTCGAGCCTGAAGAGCCGCCGCTGAATGACATCGGCAGTGTCGAACGGAACGATGCGAAAGGCAACGTCGGCCTCTCTTTGGGCGAGGTTGAACAGGCGAGTGCCCGTCAGGATCTCGACGTCTACATTGGGGTAGGCTTTCGAGAAATCCGCCACGATGGGAGGCAGGACATAGGCCCCGAACCAGTCTGCCGATGAGATGCGCAGATTGCCTTTGAGGTTTTGCTCCTGCCCGGCGAGCCGGCGCTCCATGGCCAGCGCGCCTTCTTCCATCTGCTCTGCCAGGGCGATGATCCCATGGCCCTCCTCGGTCAACACGAGACCGTCCGCGGTCCGCTGGAAGAGTGTGTGGCCGATGGCATCCTCAAGGGCACGCAGCCGTCTGCCGACGGTCGGATGGCTTGTATGAAGAGCACGCGCAGCACCGCCGAGCGTGCCGGATCGCGCAATCGCAAGGAAGATTTTTACGTCGCTCCATTCCACGGCCCAAGCCCTTACAAAAGTGAACGGTGAAAATACAAAACTGTCACTTCAAGTACAGATCTAAACATCTAGATTCAAGTCATGTTCGAAACCAAGCGGAGAAACGTTATGAAAACATGGTTCATCACAGGCTGCTCAAGCGGCTTCGGCCAGCAGCTTGCGCTCGCCGCGGCACAGCGAGGCGATCAGGTTGTCGCAACTGCCCGCAACGTCAACTCGATCGAAGAAATGGCTGAGCCTTTCGGTGGCCGCATGATCACCTTGCCGCTCGACGTGACGGATGTGGCGGCAGTCAAAGCCGCAGTCGCTAAGGCGGTCGAGACATTCGGCGGCTTTGACGTCCTCGTCAACAATGCCGGCTACGGATTGTTTGGCGCGCTCGAGGAAGGCACGCCGGAAGAATATCGACCGATGTTCGAGGTGAACGTTTTCGGTCTGATCGAAACCACCAGGGCAGCCTTGCCTGCACTGCGACGTTCGGGCGGAGTGATCGTCAACATGTCTTCTGGCGCAGGGATCGCGGGCAGTGGCGGCGCAGCATATTACAATGCAGCCAAGTTTGCGGTTGAAGGGGTTTCCGAAGCACTCTCCGGCGAGCTGAAGCCGTTCGGCATCCGAGTGCTGATCGTCGAGCCTGGGCCATTTCGGACCGACTTCCTTGGACGTTCGATCACGATGGCGGCCAAAGAGATGCCGGAATACACCGCAAGTTCGCGCAGGCATTATCGCGAAACCAATAACGGCAACCAGGCAGGCGATCCCGACAAGGCGGTTGCAGCGATCCTGAAGGCGGTCGATGCGGATGACGCTCCGCTTCATATGCCGCTCGGCCCGGTCGCGCATTCGATCGCTGAGCGGAAGTTGGCTTCGTTTCGCCGTGATATCGACGCCTGGCGCGATATCTCCATCGCTACCGATTTCGATCAGCCCTGAGCTGGTCGTTAGCTCTGTTTGACATCAACATCGACGGGAAAGAGTTATGATCCCAACACTGGAAGGTTTTACCCAGCAGCTGGTGCCGGTCAATGGCATCAAGATCAATGCCGTCACGGGGGGCTCCGGCCCGCCGATCCTCCTGCTTCACGGTTGGCCGGAAACCTGGTGGGAATGGCACCACGTCATGCCGCTGCTGGCCGAACATTTTAGCGTCGTGGCGATTGACCTGCGTGGTGCAGGCTTTTCCGACTGCCCGCTTGACGGCTACGATAAGGCGACGATGGCGCGCGACGCGCATGAGGTCATGCTTGCCCTTGGGCATCAACTCTATACCGTGTGTGGCCATGACATCGGCGGAATGGTCGCATTGCCGCAGGCCGCAATCTATCGAGATGCGGTTACTCACCTTGCCGTCCTCGATGTTCCGCTTCCTGGCTGGAGCCAGTGGGAGGCGACGACGGCAAAGATCTGGCACTTCGCGTTCCATGCTAATCGGGATCTGCCGGAACGCCTGATTTATGGCCGCGAATATGACTATGTTTCGGCCTTCATGGCGGAGCGGTTTTACGATCACAGCACCTTTAATCCTGAAGACATCGACATCTATGCGAAAGCCATGGCCCTCCCTGGCCGCACGCGCGGTGGCATGGAATGGTACCGCACACTGACCGCCGACCATGCGGCCGCGCTGGAATACAAGAAGCGACCGCTCCGGATTCCGGTTTTAGGTCTCGGCGGGGAGCAGCGTTTCGGTGCTCATATGGTCCCGATGCTCAATGAGTTCGCCACAGATGTTACGGGCGGCTCGATTGCCCGCTGTAGTCACTATGTGGCGGACGAGCGCCCGGGTGAAGTGGCCGCTGCTCTCATCGATTTCCTCAAGGCCAAGTGAACTCTGCGATCCGGGCACATTGAGCCCGATCGCGTTCATCGATTCAACGAGAAAGGAAAACTGTCATGACTGCACCTCAAATTCGCGGCGTCAATCACATCGGCATCACAGTGCCCGATATCGAGGCAGCAAAATCGTTCCTGGTGGAAGCTTTTGGCGGCCAGGTGATCTACCAATCGTTCGGGCCGCAGGATCCGGCCAGGCAGGGACCCGAGTTCGAGCGGGCCACTGGTGCTTACCCGGGAACGGTTGTGCGTGCGCAGGCGATGGTCAAGATCGGAACCGGGCCTGACATCGAGCTCTTTGAAATGCACGGCCCCAAACAAGCGCAACCGGTTACACCGAGCGACTTCGGCATCACGCATTTTGGTGTCTATACCGACGACATCGACGCATCGGTAGAGCGCTTTGAGAAGGCTGGCGGAACAGCCCTTACGGCACCACGAGCTATTCCCTACGCAACCGAAAAAGGTCCTGCAAATAAGGTCTGCTATTGCCGAGCGCCGTGGGGCACGATGATTGAGTTTATCACCACGCCTGATCGCATGGCCTATCATGACCAGACGGATCTGCGCAGATGGCAGGACGAGGAATGAGCGTGAGCTTTGATACCTCGTTATCCCGCCGCAGCCTCCTGTCGCTTTCGGTGATGGCTGCGGTCTCGGCCCTGGCAGGGTGCGTCTCCACCGCCGGCAAGAGCCGGATGGTGGGGCGACAGTCGACGCCTCTCCAGGATCCGATCGGCCCTGTCCACATCGCTCCTGCGCCGACAGATGCCGAACTGGCTGTCATGTACGGTCCTACCGAGGATGGCGGCTTTCTGATCCCGGCGGTTCCCTACAAGCAGATCGATCCGCGCTACTATCGCCAGCAGGTCCTCGACCCGACTGGCGAGGCGCCCGGCACGATCGTCGTCGACACCCCCTCCCGCTTCCTATATCTCGTCCAGCCGGGCGGGACCGCGATGCGCTATGGCGTCGGGATCGGGCGCGATGGCTTTGCCTGGCAGGGTAACGGCATCATTCAGTGGCGTCAGAAATGGCCGCGTTGGAAGCCGCCGAACGAGATGGTTGCCCGCCAGCCGGAATTGGCCAAATATTCGATCGAGAATGGCGGCATGGAGCCGGGCCTGAAAAACCCGCTGGGGGCGCGTGCGCTCTACATCTACTCCGGCGGCCAAGATACACTCTATCGTTTGCACGGCAATCCGGAATGGCGCTCGATTGGCAAGGCCGTTTCGTCCGGCTGTGTGCGCCTGCTCAACCAGGACATTATCGACCTCTATGAACGCGTGCCGATCAAGGCGCCAATTGTAGTCAAGCAGTAAGCGCAAGCGATCATGTCCATCGCTCCCTGGACCAGGAGAGACATGTCATTCAGCGCTTTCAAAGCCTCCGCAATTCCACGCACAAAACTCAAGGAACTACCGACCATGTCCAACTTCAGTAAAGCGGCCGTTGGCCTCATTGCCGCGCTTTTGTCTTCTGCTGTCCTAACAGCCCCAGCCTTAGCGGAGGCGCGCAACATCGTGCTTGTCCATGGCGCGCTCGTAGATGGTTCGGGCTGGCGCGGCGTTTATGACATCCTGACCCGCGACGGCTATCATGTCAGCATCGTCCAGCAGCCACTGACAAGCCTGGATCAGGACGTTGCAGCCACGAAGAGCGTGCTTGATCAACAGGACGGGGACGTCGTTCTCGTCGGCCACAGCTATGGGGGCACGATCATCACGGCAGCAGGTAATGATCCCAAGGTCAAGGCACTTGTCTATGTTGCGGCACTGCAGCCCGAAAAGGGCGAAAGCACCGCACAACTGCTCCAATCGATGCCGTCACCCACCAATGATATCAAGCCGACAAAGGATGGCTTCCTGCTTATCGACCCGGCAAAGTTCGCGGCTGATTTCGGGGCGGATCTGCCCAAGGATCTGGGCGAGTTCATGGCCCACTCTCAGATGCCTGTTGCCGTTGCTGCCACTGGTGCGCTGGTGCCTGTTGCCGCCTGGCACGACAAGCCTTGCTACGGCATTGTTGCGAAAGACGACATGACGATTAATCCGGACCTTGAGCGCTGGATGTACAAGCGTGCCGGTTCAACGGTGACAGAGGTAGAGGGCAGCCACGCTATCTACATCTCGCAGGCGGCTGCGGTCGCAAAGGTTATCGAGGAAGCAGCCAAAGCTGCCAAGTAGCGGCGGCATGCATTCTGCAAAAGTCGCTTGTCTTGATGAACTTGCTAGCTGGGCCACATCCGGGAGACGTGACCCAGCTATTTTGAGACACGTAACTGCGCCCGGGCAAGAGCCGTGCCGGTGAGCGAAGTGAAGGACTGTCCGACATCGCTGACCGCTTGTACTTTTTCATCCAGCGGCGCTTGAAAATTCGCGACGATTGTATCAGTGCCGCAGCAACCAGCAAAGATTGCGAGGACCATTATGGATCGAGAGATCATTATACCCGACGAGATGCAGGAGATCGTCAGCCGAGCAGGCTATGCTCCCGCGGTTAAAGTCGGAGACACAATCTACGTCGTCGGCCAAGTTGGGCGGACCAAGGATCTCAACATCATTCACGATCCTTTAGAGCAATTCAGAGCTATGTGGGACAATTTACGGGTTGTCCTCGAAGCCGCTCATTGCACGTTCGATGACATTGTGGAAATGACAAGCTATCATGTCGAAATGTCCAAGCACATGGACGTGTTCCGGACTGTCAAAAACGAGGTTTTCCCGAAGGGAACCTATGCATGGACCCGGATAGGTGTCTCTGAGCTCGCGCACCAAGGACTCCTCGCTGAGGTGAAATGTGTTGCCGTAAAACGATGATGGACCCATGTGTCGCGACCGACCTTTCCACGCTGAGTATAAAAATTACAGCAGCTTAGTGTATCGGAGCGGTGGATATTGGTTCGAATCCTTTCAAGGCGTAAGAGCGGGAATGGCGAAATGCGCTTGTATAACACGTATTTTCACTGCGCAGTGAAAATTGCCGTGACATCGAATATTAGATGATTTATTGAATTTTCACTCTGCAGTGAAAAAGGTAAAACAATGGAGTTAAGCGAGGGGGACCGTGCGACAAAAGCGATCAATGCGCTCGTTGAAACGCTTGAAGGGCTGCCGCATGTCACGGTTTCCCATGTTGAAACCGAGCCCGGTTTCGGCCGTCACCTATACCTAGACGCTGCAGTGGAGGCCGATGTAGCCGGCAAAGGCATCGTCTTGATCGTCGAGTGCAAGTCCGTCGTATATCCTCGTGATGTCCGCGAGGCGATATGGCGCCTCCTCGCTGCCAAGAAAGACGCCGAAGCAAGGCGCGTTGAGACTGTCGTGCCCGTTCTCGCAGCAAGCTCCATATCGGTTGGCGCTCGCCAGCTGCTTCGAGAGGAGGGGGTTGGATACTTCGATGGTGGCGGAAGCCTCTTTGTGCCAGCACCAGGCGCCTACCTCGACATCGAGCGCCCCGTCCCGAAGTCTGGGGAACGAACGATTGGATCCCTGTTTACGGGGAAGCGCTCCCAGATCTTGCATGCCCTGGTTCTGGATCACGGAGACTGGTTCGGCGTCAGCGAGCTGGCAGAGCGGGCGAAGGTATCGTTCGGAACCGCTTCAGAAACACTTAGAGCGCTGGAGCGCCTGGAATGGGTGTCTGCTCGCGGCAATGGCCCAAATAAAGAACGGCGCCTGTCGGACACCACCTCATTACTCGACAGCTGGGCTCGCCATGTGGAAGAGGGGCCGCGGTACAAACGCCGGCGCTTCTACGTTCCTGGTAAAGGTGCCGACACTATTGCAAACAAGCTGGAAGCTGAATGCGAGGCTCTTGGCGCCGAGTATGTGCTTACCCAAAACAGGGCTGCACAAGAATATTCGCCCTACCTTTCATCTATCAATCGCATAGCTTGCCGTATGGCGCCTGGTGAAAAGACAGACATCGTTCTGGAGCATCTTGATGTCCGAGCTGTGACGGAAGGTGCAAATCTCGACGTGATCGAGACGCCGTCCCGAACTGAGTTTCTTTTCAAAGAGAAGCGGGCAGGACTTTGGCTTGCGAGCCCCCTGCAGGTCTATCTGGACCTCTTGCGAGGCGAGGGGCGATCAAGGGATATGGCCGAACACCTTAGAAAAGAAGTTTTAGGAGTCTGAGATGACGAAACCGTCGACCGCCGAGGGATACAGCAATCAGGTCACTGAGAACTGCGAACGGGTCCTGGTCACGCTTCTTCGAGGGTTGGGGCCATGGCGTGACTCCATCTTCCTGGTGGGTGGTTTGACGCCTCGCTATCTTATCGAGAGGAAGCCTCCCGAAATTCCGGCACACGCAGGAACGGGCGATGTCGACGTCGTCATCCAGCTTCAGATGCTCAACGAAACGGAGGCTTACCATAGCCTTGAAGACAATTTCAAAAAACTCGGATTAACGCGCGGCACAAACACGAAGGGGCAGTCTGTCTCTTGGCGCTGGGAGATCAGGACGGGTGGTACGAAGGTCGCAATCGAACTCCTCGCCGATGATCCTGACAAGTCAGGCGGCAAGGTCGTTGAGTTGCCCACGGAAGGCAGCGTATCGGCCATGAACATCCCGCATTCGGCAATTGTCTTCGATCATCATAAAACGCGAAAGATCTCGGCCGAGCTTCTCGGGGACGACGGCGTTGCAACGGTCGACCTCCACTATGCTGACCTGGTGGCGTTCGTTTGCCTGAAAGCTTATGCCTTCAACCAGCGAGCCGAGCGAAAAGACGCCCATGACCTCGTCTACTGCATCGAGCATTATGATGGTAGCGTCGATGCGGCCGCAGACGAATTCGTGAAAGCGCTTGGTGGTAAACACAAGGAGGTTATCGCCGAGAGCCTGACTTTGTTGGCTCAGCACTTCGTTGATGACGAGCGGACCGAAGGCTTCACCAAGGATGGTGCTGTCGCGGTGGCGAAATTCGAATTGGGAGAAGACACCGATCGCGACACCCGTATTCTCCGGCAGCGTGAGGTTTCCGATCTCATATCGACGCTCCTGAAGAAAGTTTGCGCCTAACGCCTAGCCTGGGCGCACTCCCTCAAGTTCCATAGATCGGCTTTACGCCATCTTTTCAGAGGCTTAGTTCATTTGGTGAGCGTGCCATTGGTTCGAATCCGTTCAAGACCTCATACGCGCGTTTGCGACAGAGTCGAGCGTGTGCGGGATCCAGCTCTTGCCAACAGCAACTGGACGCCAGCTGCTGTGCACCGCCTACCGGGGCCGCAACACACTTCCTCAAAGCAGTCGTGGATCGTGCCGCCATGACTTGAGATCCAATTTGTTAGCTGCAACTAAGAAGACGGCAGCAAAAACTATGGGGTCGCTATGTCCGCTATCGTCGCTGCTTGCGACCTTTCGATGGTACCTCGACGTCTCCAGATGAGACAACCAATGACAAAAGAGCCCATTCTGGGCGCCGTATTCATGGTGCTCCGAGCACGTCTGACAATCGATTAACCAAGGTTTGCCTGGGACATTGCGTTCTCGCTTTGGTTGCGCCAGCTTCATAGTGTCGACAGGGTACAACTCTACGTGTCTTCTATTTCTCTCGAGAATTGAGGCTTGCCAATGCGCGGACCAGGAGCCGGAATTTGTTTTGCACTTGCCTTGTTATCATCATCAGCCCACGCGCAGTGCGTACTACCTTATAATATCCAAAACGGCGAACCGACTGACGCCAGCAAGGTGATGGCGAACTACAATGCGCTCCTTACCTGTGTGAATGCTGTTGTCCCGGGAGGAGCCTTGAATGCCGTGCAGTACAATGCTGGCAACGGCGCCTTCGGCGGCGCTGGCCCTTTGACTGACGGGCAGATATTGATTGGTCTATCAGGCGGCCCACCTCAAGCAGCATCGGTTACCGCAGGCCAAGGAATTCAGGTAACGAATGGGCCAGGAGAAATTCAGATTTCCGCGGACGGATCGGTAGCTGTCGACAGTGGCCTTTACCGCCAGGTTATGTCTGAAACTCCAACAGTCGTTAGCACCGGATTGGTAAATTGGATCAATAAGGGTAGCGCGACAATTAATGAGAGCGACGTTGGTTTGTCGGTCCGTTCGGCGGGTAGCTCAAATACCAACACTGCCGTTCGTTCTATGGCCGCACCGACTCCACCCTACAAGATCTCGGCACTGGTTTCTGCGACAAGGAATAGTTCGTCCTACAGCACCGTCGGACTAGGTTGGTATGACGGCTCCTCGAAGCTTCACGTTTTCGGTTATTCGACCAGTAACGGTGGCCCATCCCGGTTTTCGGTTTCCCGGCTCAACAGCCCTACCTCTTGGAACTCTGATGACTTCAGTTCGCAGCTCAATGGATTTGCCCAGCCGATATGGATGCAGATTGCTGACGATGGAGCGAGCTTGTCATTCGCATTCAGCCAGGATGGGGCCAATTATCTGACCCTCTATTCTGTACTCAAGAGCGCGGCATGGTTGGGCGTGAGCGGTTATAGCAACGTCATATTCACTGTTAACCCGGAAGGTGGCGAGACTGTTGGGACGTTGATGTCATGGAGGGTTGAATGAATTCTCCAGTGATAGATGCGGATACAGACAACAAGCGTGGGAAGATATCGACTTCGGCAGCCTATGCTATCGGGATTGCTATTCTAGGATTGGTCTTTTGCACGGAAGTGAGAGCCGACTGTGTGCTGCCTTTCCAGATTAATGCTAGTGGCATCGCTGATGCGGGGCAACTGACATCCAACAACAACGCCGTCGCAGACTGTACCCAGCAAAACAGCCCGGCTGGGCCAATAAATGGCCTCCAGATTCAGCAGCAGGACGAGACCGGGCTCGTAGGTATTCCTCTGGATGGTCAGCAATTGCTGATCGGTGTGACAGGCGGTTTACCGAAGGCCAGAAGCCTGACTGCCGGACACGGTATCAGTCTGGACTATAGTGCAGCCGCGGTCATGGTTTCGCGTCGATCGTCGATGGCCCTTTACGGCGCAATCATGTCAGCCACGCCAACGCTGGCCGCAACAGGCTTGACGAGTTGGCTCCATCAGGGTGCCTCCGTGGCGCAGGATAGCCAAGTGGGCGCGACGCTGGACGCTCCAGCGTCTGCTGTACCAAACCTGTCCGGCCGATATCGGCCGGCACCCGTTCCACCTTACACAATAACCGCCCTCATAGCTGCGACCCGCAACACAGATCAGGCAAACGGTGTCGGCCTGGGCTGGTATGACGGATCTGGTGGGCTCCATGTCATATCTTTGGTGAACTCTAACCCAGATCGGTCGCCGATACTGAAGGTCGAAAAGTGGAGTTCCGTCACCACCTTGAATGGTACCGACGTAACCAGCTCTTCAAACGGCTTTTCGCAGCCGATCTGGTTTCGTCTCGCTGACGACGGGGCAAGGGTCTCGTTTGGATTCAGTCAGGACGGTGTGAACTTTGTACCGTTGTTCGACACACCAAAAGCTTCCGGGTTTTTAGGCGCCGCGGGTTACAGCAACATCGTGTTTATTACCAACCCCATTGGCAGCAGAGTTCTCGGAACCTTGCTTTCGTGGAGAATTGACGCAACCTGACTTGCGTTTGCTCATAGAAATTTACTCACGCGGTTTGAGATCGGAGGCTATTATGCGCAGTCAATCGCCTGTGAAGATCACAACTCTGGTTCTCGGTATTACCGTGCTTGTCGCCGCATCCACGCTGACATCGGCATTTACATACGATCCGGACGGAAGGCTTGCCACCGCGTTCTATGGGGCGGACGGACGTTGCCACGGCTATTCCTATGACGGGAGTGGCAACAGGACCGCCGTTCTGCTTCTCGCCCAGTCATCACAACTGGCGACCTGGGGATCATCGACGTGGGGGTGCATCAGGTGGCAACCGTAGCTCTCTCAGCTTAGCAACCCATGCAAACGAGTCTGGCTCACGACTTACCGGATTCCACGTTCGCTATCTCGGGCCTGACAGGAACCGAGGTTGTTTAACGAATTACCCCAACGATGGGGCAGGGAGCAATTGGAATGAAGAACCCAGCTGGCGCCACCTTAGCTGACTCCGGTTTGCCTCCAATATTAAGCGAGCTTTATGTCAATCCCACATTCCCTGAGCCGCTGGTCAGAGTTTTTGCGACGTCACTTGATGAAGACAGGGAGCTGGAAGAAGCCTTACGCAGCTACGATAGTCAGAAAGGCCTCGGCAATCGGTCGGCCCTTACAGGCTTCCTGGCGATGACCTGAGACCCATCTTCC
>UCJA01000026.1 GCA_900472675.1 Hyphomicrobiales bacterium | reverse complement strand
AGCAGGGTAAAGACCAGTTCAAACGTTTCGGCCGGATGCATCGGTCTCTCCCCAGATTGCCAATACCTCTGATATCGGGGCTGCCTCCAGAGCATGAGATCAGTTGCTAAAACATTTCCGTGTCCAGCAGATCAATGGATGTGCATTGGATGAGTCGCACATAGCTTGTGGCAAGCAGCCGGTTAGCCGTTCGCTTTGATCGCCAGAGCCGGCATGTTCCGCTTTTCGCATGAGACGGGCTGGATGCCGGCGGATGGCCCGATCGGTGGGCCATCAGCCGTGTTGCGCACGGGCCGGTGTTAGCGGGCGATGAAGCCGCCGTTGATGAAGAGGGTTTGTGCCGTGACCCAGCTACCACCCGGGCCGACCAGGAACTCAATCAGCGGCGTGATCTCGTCGATCTCACCCAGCCGGTTCTGGGGGCTCATGCTGGACAGAAATGCCTTCGAGTCCGCGCTTTCGACCGGGTAGAAGAAGGATGTGTTGAGCGGACCGGGCGCGACGGTGTTGACCGTGACGCCACGGTGGCCGATTTCCTTGGCAAGCGCGCGGGTGAAGTGTTCGAGTGGTGCCTTGGAGCCGGCATAGACCGCGTAGAGCCCGGTCGTTGCTGCCTGCAGCGTCGTGCCGATGTTGATGATGCGGCCGTTGTCCGCGATCCTTTTGGCGGCCTCCTGCATGCAGAAGAATGCCGCCTTGCTGTTGATCGCAAAGCTCTGATCGAAGTCGACCTCGGTGATGTCCACGAAGGGCTTTTTCACCACCTTGCCGACCGTGTTCACAACGATGTCGAGCTGGCCGAATGTCTTGTCGACCGCGTCGAATAATTTCACCACGTCGGCGACCTCTGTCAGGTTGGCGCTGAACAGAAGTGGCTCGGCGCCGTGATGCTTGATCTCGGCGGCGGTCTCTTCCGCTTCGCCGCGCGATGCCTCGCCGTGGTAGTGAACTGCCACGCCGCGGCAGCCGTTGCGCGCCAGCATCACGGCATAGGCCCGACCCTGGTTGCGTGTTGCACCCATCACCACCGCAACCTTGCCATCCAGGCTCTTGTTCATGTCGTTGGTCGTCATTGTCTTTCTCCTTGTTGATGACCAAGAAGTAGGCGACATGGAGGGGTGCGGCTTTCAGGATACGCGCATCGTTGTTAGTAAATCCGCACGCTGGACGGGGAACAGACATGACAGATGCCATTTCGCCCGAAGCGCCCCATGTCGCCACCGCGGACACGCCGGTGCCGAACTGGGGCCGGCTCGTCCGCTCGGATTTCGGGACGGCAGCGTGGAATAGGCGCAACGCAGGCGAGATCAGCCAGTCGATCCCCCATCATCTCGTGCTGCTCTCCTTTAAGCCCTTCAGCAACCGCGAGTCGCGCCTCGGCGGCACGCGCATCCGCACCGCCTCGGCTGCAAGCGGGTGCTGTGAAATCGTTCCGGCCGGCGCGGATTATTGGGCGCGCTGGCATGAGCCCAAGGAGGTGGCGGCGTTCTCGCTGTCGCAGCCATGGCTCGATGACCTCGCCCAGTCCGACCTTGATCTGCCGGCCGCAACCGTCGTCGCGGATGCCTTGCCGGTCGTTGACCGCCGTGTCGGACTGCTGGGCGGCATGCTGCGTGACGAGCTGCGTTCAGGCACGCATGCGACGATGGCGAGCCTTGAGCTTGATTCGCTCCTCAACCTGCTCGGCATCCACCTCATCCGGCAATATGGCGTAGCCCGGCCTCAGAAGGACCTGGGTGGGCTGTCAGACCGGCAGTTCCGCCAGGTGCGCGATCACATGCAGGCACATCTCACAGAGGGTGTTAGGCTCGAGGACCTGGCCACGCTGGTCGGGCTTTCGTCAAGCCAGTTGCTGCGCTCGTTCAGGCGTCGGACGGGCACGAGCCCGCACCAGTATTTCACCCGACTGCGCCTCGACGAGGCCCGCGCGCTGATCGTCAGCGGACCGCTGCCGCTCGCCGAGATCGCACTCACCTGCGGCTTTTCCAGCCAAAGCCACCTCACGGCGATCATGCGCCGGGAAGACGGACTGACCCCCGGCGCGCTGCGGGTATGATAAGGGTCTGATCGGAGCTTGCCGACGGTCCCATGCGTTGCACGTCAGCCATTAAACGGCGGAAGTGCCCGCGCCAGCATCGCCTTGGGACAGCTTGTTATGGCCTTGCGGTCCTGGCGGCCTTCTCCAGGCGAGTCTGGAGCAGAGCGGGGAAATGCCGCCGGAAGAAGACGGAGTCGGGTGTAGCGCGGGGTTATTCCCGGCACCAGCGACCTGAAGCTAAGTTATTGACAGATAAAAGGGAGAATTGGCTGGGGAACCTGGATTCGAACCAAGATTAACGGAGTCAGAGTCCGACGTTCTACCGTTGAACTATTCCCCAGCATTGGCGGGCGTTGCCGTCCGTTGGTTGCGGCTTATACCCAAAACATCGGCGAATGCAAACCCGGATTTTGCAAAAAATGCAATTTCTGCCGGGGCATCGGCTCGCGCCCGTTGCCTCCATAAAAACCCGTTGGCGAAAGGGGCGCGCGCTGTTATCTTCAGGACAACGAAACAAACAGACGCCAGCTGCATGCCGTATGGCCTTGCGCGGCGAGATGGACTGAGAAGTGATGGACCCCGAAAGCGGCGAAACGCCGCCACAAGGCGGTACGTCGGCTGTGGAACGCGGGGAAGCAAAACCTTCCCGCCGGCGCAAGGCGAAGCGGCACGGGAAACCCCGTAACGCGGCGTCGCCGGCCCATGCAGGTGCGGGCGAGACAGCCGACCCAGCCGTCGGCACCAAGACCTCTAATGACGCAGGCGATGCCACGACCGCTTCGGCGCGCAAGCGCAAGCGGCGCCGTGGAAAGTCGCGCGGGCAGGATCCGCAGGCAGGCGCATCTTTAGCGGTGCCGGAGGCGCAGAATGCCACACGCGTAGCAAAGCAGGAGGAAGGTGGCCAGCAGGGCCGCCGCCGCAAGAAGAATCGCGGCAGCCGGGGGCTCCAGGGCCGTCCGCTCACCCAGGCCAAGACCGCCGCCGCCGCAAGGCTTGCCTCGCCGGCAGCCGTGGCGACGAAGGACCATCGTGGCAAGCCATCCTTCGGTGCAGCACACGAAGCGGCCGCCGAGGGCAGGGGTCATGTCCGTGATGATCTCTATGCAGCACTCGATCTCGGCACCAACAACTGCCGTCTGCTGATTGCCCAGCCGACGCGTCCCGGCCAGTTCCGGGTTGTGGATGCTTTTTCGCGCATCGTGCGCCTGGGCGAGGGTCTCGGCGCCACCGGGCGCCTGTCTTCCGATGCCATGGATCGCGCTGTGGAAGCGCTGCGCATCTGCGCGGCCAAGCTTGGCACCCGGCCGATCCGCCGCATGCGGCTGATCGCGACCGAAGCCTGTCGCGCTGCCGAAAACGGCGAGGAATTCCTCGCCCGGGTCACCGCCGAAACGGGCCTCGATCTCGAGATCATCGATCGCGAAACCGAGGCGCGTCTTGCCGTCTCCGGCTGCTCCTCGCTGGTCGGTCGCGAAGCCCGCTCTGTGGTGCTCTTCGATATCGGCGGCGGCTCGTCAGAGATTGCCGTGATCCGCATCGGCGACAGCCGCTCCAACCGGCTCGCCAACCACATCACCCACTGGACTTCGCTGCCGGTCGGCGTCGTCACGCTCTCGGAGCGGCACGGTGGCCGCGATGTCACGCCGGATGTCTTTGCAGCCATGGTCTCGGAGGTCGAAGGCATGCTGGATCGCTTCCAGTGCCCACCCGTCGGGCTGGGCGATGCCCGCGACCAGGAAGATTTTCATTTGATCGGCACCTCGGGCACCGTCACCACGCTGGCCGGTGTCCATCTCGATCTGCCACGCTACGATCGCCGCAAGGTGGATGGCGTCTGGCTGTCGGATCAGGAAGTGACCGCCATGCAGGCCAAGCTCCTCTCCTGGGATTTCGCAGGCCGTGCCGCCAATCCCTGCATCGGGCCGGACCGGGCAGACCTGGTCCTGGCCGGTTGCGCCATTCTGGAAGCCATCCGCCGGCGCTGGCCAAGCCAGCGGATGCGGGTTGCCGATCGCGGGCTGCGGGAAGGCCTTTTGACGGATATGATGGCCGACGATGGCGTCTGGCGGCGCACGCGTGCGCGCCGGTTCGGCCCGGGCCAACGCGAAGAGGCAGGAGCCAAGCCATGACCAAACCGCCTGTAGGCAGCAACCGTACTGGCCGCAAGCTTGGCCAGAGGGTCAAGAAGGGCAAGCTGAAGGCGTCCTCTCGCCGATGGCTGGAGCGCCATATCAACGATCCCTATGTGCAGCGGGCAAAGCTCGAGGGTTATCGCGCGCGCGCGGCCTTCAAGCTCTTGGAGATCGACGAGAAGCACCAGATCCTGAAGGGCGCCGAGCGCATCATCGACCTTGGCGCCGCACCCGGCAGCTGGTCGCAGATCGCCGCCAACGTCACCGGCTCAACCGACGAGGACATCCGCGTCGCTGCCATCGACTTCCTGGAGATGGCGCCTCTGCCGGGCGTCAGCGTCCTGCAGCTCGACTTCCTGGATCCGGAGGCGCCGCGCAAGCTGTTGGAAGCGATCGGCGGAGCGCCGGATGTGGTCCTCTCCGACATGGCAGCCCCCACCACCGGCCACCAGAAGACCGACCACCTGCGCACCATGCATCTGTGCGAAGTCGCCGCCTATTTCGCGGTCGAGGTCCTGGCCGAAGGCGGGCATTTCCTGGCAAAAACCTTCCAGGGCGGCACCGAGCGCGATCTGCTGAATATGCTCAAGCAGAATTTCCGCCAGGTCATCCACATCAAGCCCGGCGCCTCGCGCCAGGAATCGGTGGAAATGTTCCTGCTCGCCAAGCACTTCAAGGGCCGCCAACCGGGCCACATGCAGGATCCGGCCCATGCCCATGATGCGGAAATCGAGATCGATGACCGGATGGAGCTGGATGCCGACAGCGACGAGTAGCCGCTGGCTATTCGCCGGCCTCAGGCACCAGCGGCCGGCCGGCGCGATGCCCCGACACGGCTGATCCCGCCCGCGGATCGAGCCGGATCAGCGGCAGGATCGCACACAGCGACAAGGCGGACACCAGGAAGAACGCCAGGTGGAAATCAGCAAGCTGCAGATGCGTACCCGAAAGCGCCGAGGATGCTTCGAGGATGAAGGCGGCAAAGGCCACGCCGAGCGCCAGGCTCACCTGCTGCAGCATGGAGGCGATCGAGGTCGCCTGGCTTGCCTGCTGGTCGGTGATCTCGGAATAGCTGAGCGCATTAGCGCCGGTGAAGAAAAACGACCGGCAGAACCCGCTGAGCAGCAGAAACATCGCGATCAGCATATGCGGCGTTTGCGGCGTGAAGAGCCCGTTGACGGCCGTCGTGCAGGCACCGGCGATCCCGGCTGCGATCAGCATGGTCTTGAAGCCGGTGAGCGCAAACACCCGCCGGGCAACGAACTTCACGGTAAGCGCGCCGAGCGCCCCGGCAAAGGTAATCATGCCCGACTGGAAGGGGTTGAGGCCGAACCCGAGCTGCAGCATCAGCGGCATCAAAAAGGGAATGGCGCCGGTCGCGATGCGAAACAGCGTCCCGCTCGTGGTTGCGGCCCGGAACGACCGGTCGTGGAAGGTCTTGAGGTTCAGGATCGGCGACGGATGAATATGGGCGTGGCGGATATAGAGGACGACCGCCACGACGCCGGAAAGAGTGGCGCCGATGCCGATCGCCGGCGGCAGTGCCGGCAGGCCCACCACGGAAAGGCCGAACACGATGCCGGCCGCAGCAATGCTGGTCAGCCCAAAGCCTTTCCAGTCCATCCGCGGCGGGTCGGTGGTCGGCACCTCGGGCAAAAATAGGCCGGACAGGTAGATGCCCGCCACGCCGATCGGCACGTTGATGATGAAGATCCAGTGCCAGGAGAAATAGGTGGTGATGAAGCCGCCGATCGGCGGTCCCGTCAGCGGGCCGACGAGCGCCGGGATGGTCAGCAGCGCCATGGCCGACACCAGGTCCTTGCGCTGCGTGGTGCGCAGCAGAACCAGCCGCCCGACCGGCGTCATCATCGAACCGCCGATCCCCTGCAGGAAGCGCGACAGCACGAAGGTGATGAGCGAGGAGGAGAGCGCGCAGCAGATCGAGCCGATCACGAACACCAGGATGGCGATCCGGAACACCTTCTTGGCGCCGAACTTGTCCGACATCCAGCCGCTGATCGGAATGAACATCGCCAGCGCCACCATGTAGGACGTCAGCGCCAGCTTCAGCGTGATCGGACTGACGCCGAGATCCATGGCGATGGCCGGAAGCGCAGTCGCAATGACGGTGGAGTCCATCTGCTCCATGAAGAGAGCAAAGGCAAGAATGAGGGGAATGACACGGTTCATGGCATGCCTGCGATGCGCGGGATGGCCTCGTCTAAACCTCCCCGCTCGCCATGCCAACGGAAGATCGTCACCTTTTGCGCTTTTGGGTCACGTCTGCGTGAGCCGAGATGTCCCTGTGAAGACCGCGGGTTATCTACAGGCGCATCAGCCCGGTCCGGGCTGCCCGGAATATGACCAAGGAGAGACTTCATGCAGGGATCGAAAATCGCACGGCGCAGCCTGTTGGGCAGTGCCGGTCTTGGCATGCTCGCCGCGCCGGCTCTGCTCAGCGGTCGCGCCCAGGCGCAGGACAGCAGCAAACTGGTGATCAACCGCGTCACCCCGCCGGATATCCACCAGTTCAAGCTCGGCTCATTCAAGGTCCTGGTCGTCAAGGACGGTATGCGCGCATCCGGCAAGCCGGGCGAGACCTTTGGCACCAACCAGCCGGCCGAATCCGTCAGCGGCCTGCTCGATCAGAATTTTCTGCCGACGGACCAGTTCGTCAACAGCTTCTCGCCTGTCCTGATCGATACCGGCAAGGACGTCATTCTGTTTGATACCGGCTTTGGCGAGGCAGGCCGCGCCCAGGGTGCCGGTCGGTTGATCGAGGGTCTTGCGGCAGCGGGATATATGCCCGACGACATCACCATGGTCGTCCTGACCCACATGCATGGCGACCACATCGGTGGCCTGATGGACAATGGCAAGCCGAGCTTCAGCAAGGCCCGCTACATCGCCGGCCAGGCCGAATACGACTTCTGGACGGACGGCGCCCGCGCCGGCACGCCGGCCGAAGGCAACCAGAAGGCCGTGATCGCCAGCGTCAAGCCGCTGGCCGAAAAGATGACCTTCCTGAACGACGGAAGCGAGGTCGTGTCCGGCATCACTGCCATGCTGGCCGCCGGTCACACCCCCGGCCACATGGTGTTCAACGTGGAGTCCCAGAACAAGCGCCTGGTGCTGACGGCAGATACGGCCAATCACTACGTTCTGTCGCTGCAGCGGCCGGATTGGGAGGTCAAGTTCGACATGGACAAGGCAAAGGCCGCCGCCACCCGCAAGAAGATCTTCGACATGATCGCCACCGATAAGGTCGCCTTCCTCGGCTATCACATGCCGTTCCCGGCCGTCGGCTATGCGGAGAAGCAGGAGACGGGCTACCGCTTCGTACCGAAGACCTACCAGTTCGACATCTGACCGCTTCGGCGGGCCTCTCGAAGGCTTTGGAACAAGCTATGCAAACCCGGGAGGACTGCTCCCGGGTTTTTGCTGTTCCCTTCCTGTCATGATCGTGTTACCAGCCCTCGCCAACTTCCAAGCAATTGTTGCAGGAGCATTGGGGCGCAATCAGTCGTTCCAAAGCGCATCCTGTATTCTTTAAGATGAAGGATTTTGGCATGGCACGCATTATTGAGACGTCAACCGGCGCAGATGCGCTTACCTTTGACGACGTGCTGCTGCAGCCCGGTCATTCCGAGGTCATGCCGGGCCAGACAGACATTTCCACCACCATCGCCCGTGACATCGATCTCAACCTGCCGATCATTTCCTCGGCCATGGATACCGTGACCGAAAGCCGTCTGGCGATCGCCATGGCACAGGCCGGCGGCATCGGCGTGATCCACCGCAACCTAACCCCGATCGAACAGGCCGAGCAGGTTCGCCAGGTCAAGAAGTTCGAAAGCGGCATGGTGGTCAATCCGGTCACCATCGGTCCCGAAGCGACGCTGGCCGATGCGCTGGCGCTCATGAAGGCGCACAGCATCTCCGGCATTCCGGTCGTCGAAGGCAGCGCTGCAGGCCGCACCGCCGGCCGGCTGGTGGGCATCCTCACCAACCGCGACGTGCGCTTCGCGTCGGATCCGACCCAGAAGATCCACGAGCTGATGACGCATGAAAACCTCATCACCGTCTCGGAAAGCAGTGTCGACCAGTCGGAAGCCAAGCGCCTGCTGCACAAGCACCGCATCGAAAAGCTGCTGGTGGTGGATGGCGAAGGCCGTTGCGTCGGCCTGATCACGGTCAAGGACATCGAAAAGACCCAGCTCAACCCCAACGCCTCGAAGGATGCGCAGGGCCGCCTGCGGGCCGCAGCTGCCATCAGCGTCGGCGATGACGGCTTCGAGCGCGCTGAGCGCCTGATTGAGGCCGGCGTCGATCTGATCGTCGTCGATACCGCGCACGGCCACTCGCAGCGGGTTCTTGACGCCGTCACCCGCGTCAAGCGCATCTCCAATCATGTGCGCGTCATGGCCGGCAATGTCGCCACCTATGACGGCACCCGTGCGCTCATCGATGCCGGTGCCGATGCCGTCAAGGTCGGGATCGGCCCGGGCTCGATCTGCACGACCCGCATCGTCGCCGGCGTCGGCGTTCCCCAGCTGGCCGCTATCATGTCCGCGGTCGAAGCCGCCCGTGACCAGAACATCCCGGTGATCGCCGATGGCGGCATCAAGTTCTCCGGCGACCTGGCCAAGGCGATTGCCGCCGGCGCGTCGGCCGTCATGATCGGTTCGCTGCTGGCCGGTACCGATGAAAGCCCGGGCGAGGTCTATCTCTACCAGGGTCGCTCGTTCAAGGCCTACCGCGGCATGGGCTCGGTGGGCGCCATGGCCCGCGGCTCGGCGGATCGTTACTTCCAGGCGGAAGTGCGCGACACGCTGAAGCTCGTGCCGGAAGGCATCGAGGGCCAGGTTCCCTACAAGGGACCTGTTTCGGGCGTCCTGCATCAGCTCGGCGGTGGCCTGAAGGCTGCCATGGGTTATGTCGGCGGCGCGACGCTTCCGGATTTCCAGGAGCGCGCCACCTTCGTGCGCATCTCCGGTGCCGGCCTTCGCGAAAGCCATGCCCATGATGTCACCATCACCCGCGAAAGCCCCAACTATCCGGGCGCTGGCCTCTGAGGCCGGCTCGACCCTCGCAAAAAAAAGCCGGCTCGCAGGGGCCGGCTTTTCTCGTTGGGCAATATGGCTTGCATAAATTTCTGATACCTTGCGTCGCCGACTGTCGATCGACCATCGATCGGCAGGGATTCGGCTTTGATCGGGGGATACAATGAAGACATGGCTGATTGTGCTGATGCTCGGCATCGGCGTGACCGGTGCTGCGCAGGCGCAGACCGTGCGGGCAGGGGTCTATACGGTTGATGGCACCAACCTTGACGGCTCGACCTATGGCGGAACAGCCAAGATCACGCTCACCAGCGAGACCACCTGCGCCATCGAGTGGAAGACGGGCAACAGTGGCAAGGCCACCTCCAGCGGCATCTGCATGCTCTACGAGGACTCCTTTGCGGCCGGCTATGTGATGGACGGCAAATCTGTCGGCCTGGTGGTCTACAAGGTGCAGTCCGACGGCTCGCTGGATGGCGCCTGGACCATCACCGGCGAAAACGGATCCGGCACGGAAACCCTCACGCCGCAATAAGCAGCGGTGTAGGGGCTCGCAGGAAGCCGCCTTTCCCGGCAGATCTCGAACTGACGGGATTGTCGCGGCCTCCACCGCGCTTTATGGGTTCTCCTGACGACGAGGAGAGCCCATGCCCACCACCGAAGCAACCTTGTGGCCGATGATCGCGCATGCCGCGCTCGTCTTCTTTCTCTATTGGCTTTTGTCGCGCCGGCGCTTTGCCGCGGTGAAGACCGGCAGCATCGAGGCCGGCCAGTTCCGCGAGAACCGCGAGGAACCGGTGGAAAGCCTGCTGGTCAGCAACAACCTCAAGAACCAGTTCGAGCTTCCCGTGCTCTTCTATGCGGTGAGCATTGCTCTCTACGTGTCGACCGCAGACAATCCCGCAACGGTCGCGCTGCAGTGGATTTTCGTAGGCTCGCGCTTCGCCCATACCTACGTCCACATCACCAGCAACCGCCTGCGCCACCGCCGCCCCACCTTCCTGGTCGGCTTCTTCTCTCTTGTGGCACTGTGGATCTGGCTTGCGGTCTGGCTGGCCGCCAGCTGATCTCTTGAAGCCGCGCTTTGCTACTCACGAACAAGTGTAGCTTTCGCGCTCTGCGGGAACTTCACCTGCGCAATGGTGGCGTTAGATTTGCCCCATCATTGGGAGCGAGGAGCGCAAGCCATGGACAACGAAAAGCCGAAGATCAGCCAGGCGATGATCAACGCCTATGACGAATACACCCACCTCCATCTTGACCGACGCCGCTTCATGGAGCGGCTGACGCAGCTTGCCGGCTCCGGTGCCGCGGCTGCAGCCATTGCGCCGCTGCTCGGTGCCAGTGGTGCCCGGGCGGAGATGGTGCCGGAAGCCGATGATCGCCTGGAGATCAAGGACGTGACCTATCCGGGCGCCGCCGGTGCCACGATGAGCGGCTATCTCGCCCGCCCGAAAAGTGCTGCGGGCAAACTTGGCAGCGTCATCGTCATCCACGAGAACCGCGGCCTCAACGCGCATATCAAGGATGTCGCGCGTCGCGTTGCGCTGGAAGGCTTCAATGCGCTTGCGGTAGATTTCCTGTCACCCCAGGGCGGCACCCCTCCCGACGAGGACAAGGCTCGCCAGATGTTTTCGACGCTGGATCCGCAGCAGGTGGCGGCCAATGGCGAGGCAAGCCGCTTCTACCTGGCCGGCATGGACGGTGCCAATGGCAAGGTCGGGGCTGTCGGCTTCTGCTGGGGCGGCGGTGCGGTCAACAATCTGGCCGTGAAATCGCCGGAGCTTGCCGCCGGCGTCGCCTATTACGGCGCCCAGCCCAAGGCGGAAGACGTCCCCGCGATCAAGGCGCCGCTCATGCTGCACTATGGCGGGCTCGATGAGCGCATCAATGCCGGTATTCCCGCCTACCGGGATGCGCTGCAGAAGGACGGCAAGACCTACGAGATCTTCGTCTACGAAAGCGTCAACCACGCCTTCAACAACGACACCTCGGCCGCCCGCTACGACAAGGCGGCTGCCGATCTCGCCTGGAGCAGGACGATCGCTTTCTTCCGCAAACATCTGGCCTGATCGCGGCTAGACCGTCTCGGGAACCACGAACGGCGCCACCGGGAGCGCGGTCTGCGCCCGGCTCCGCGCCCGGTCGGTGCAGGTCCGGATCGCCTGCGCCAGGGCGGCCATGTCTTCGGGCCGGCCGCTCGACCGCCGCCAGACAAGCCCGATCTCGCGCGACGGCGCGGGATCGGCAAACGGTACGATCCGCAGGTTGTTGTGCACCGTTTCCGTTTCGATGGCGATTTCCGGGATCAGCGTCATGCCCATGTCGTGCGACACCATCTGCAAAAGCGTCGTCATCGAGGTCGCGCCGAAATTGACGAGGCTGCGCTTGCCCGCCGTGCCGCACACCGCCAGCGCCTGGTCGCGCAGGCAGTGGCCTTCCTCGAGCAGCAGCAGGCGCTCGGAATCCACCTGGTCTTCCATCAGCGGCGAGATCAGCACCGTCCGGTCGTTCTTGGCCATCGCCATGAAGAAGCGGTCCGTGAACAGCGGCGAAGTCTCGACGTTTTCGGCTTCCACAGGCAGCGCCGCAATCACGGCATCCAGCCGGCCGTCGGCAAGATCGGCAATCAGCCGGTCCGTCACCGCCTCGCGCAGCTCGATCTCGATCTGCGGGTATTCCGCCCGCAGGTGCGGCACGAGCTTGGGCACCAGATAGGGCGCCACCGTCGGTATGATCCCGATCCGCACCAGCGTATCGAGAACCACGCCGTTGTCGCGCACGCAGTCCTCCAGCATGTCTACTTCGCCAAGGATGATGCGGATGCGGCGCAGCACTTCCTGGCCCTGGCGGGTCAAAAGCACGCCGCTGCGGCTGCGCTCGACCAGCCGCACGCCTAAGTGTTCTTCCATTTCCATGATCTGCGCGGAAAGGGCCGGCTGGCTGATATGCACCGACGTCGCCGCCCTGCCGAAATGTCGAGCAGATGCAAGCGCATCGAAGTACCGCATCTGCCGGATGGTCAGCATGATCAGTTTTTCCAATCGTCCTATTCATCAAATACGATTGGAAATTATCGCTCTTCGGTGGGACAAGCAAGCTGCGGGACCACAAAAGGTCCCAGCGCGTTTCGAGGAGAACACCAATGAGCGATCGTCCCACTCTGACGACGACAGCCGGCGCACCGGTGCCGGACAACCAGAATTCCTGGACCGCCGGTGAGCGCGGTCCTGTCCTGCTGCAGGACTACCAGCTGATCGAAAAGCTGGCCCACCAGAACCGCGAGCGCGTTCCGGAACGCGTCGTCCACGCCAAGGGCTGGGGCGCGCATGGCACGCTGAAGATCACGGGCGATATTTCGAAGTACACCAAGGCGAAGTGTCTGCAGCCTGGCGCAGAAACGCCAATGCTCGCCCGTTTCTCCACCGTTGCAGGTGAAGCAGGTGCTGCTGATGCCGAGCGCGACGTGCGCGGCTTTGCTCTGAAGTTCTACACGGACGAGGGCAACTGGGATCTGGTCGGCAACAACACGCCGGTCTTCTTCGTTCGCGACCCCTACAAGTTCCCGGACTTCATCCACACGCAGAAGCGTCACCCGAAGACCAACATGCGTTCGCCGACCGCCATGTGGGATTTCTGGTCGCTGTCGCCGGAAAGCCTGCACCAGGTCACCATCCTGATGTCGGACCGCGGCCTGCCGGTCGACCCGATGCACATGAACGGCTACGGCTCGCACACCTTCTCGTTCTGGAATGATGCCGGCGAGCGCTACTGGGTGAAGTTCCACTTCAAGACCCAGCAGGGCCACAAGCATTACACCAACGAGGAAGCCGACCACATCATCGGCAAGACCCGCGAGAGCTACCAGGAAGCGCTGTTCGGCGGCATCGACAAGGGCGAATTCCCGCGCTGGACTGTCCAGGTCCAGATCATGCCGGAACTCGACGCCGAAAAGACCAGCTACAACCCCTTCGACCTGACGAAGGTCTGGCCGCATTCGGAATATCCGCCGATCGATATCGGCGTGATGGAACTGAACCGCAATGCCGAGAACTACTTCGCCGAGATCGAGAACGCGGCCTTCTCGCCGTCGAACATCGTCCCCGGCATCGGCTATTCGCCGGACAAGATGCTCCAGGCCCGCGTCTTCGCCTATGCGGATGCGCATCGTCACCGTCTTGGCACCCATTACGAGACCATCCCGGTCAACCGCCCGAAGAACGAAGTTCATCACTATCACCGCGATGGCCAGATGAACGTCTACGGCGGCATCAAGACGGGTAACCCGGACGCCTACTACGAGCCCAACTCGGTGAACGGCCCGGTCGAGCAGCCCGCCGCCCAGGAGCCGCCGCTGCGGATCCACGGCGATGCGGATCGCTACAACCACCGCATCGGCAACGATGATTACGGCCAAGTCACGGCGCTGTTCAACCTGTTCGACGATGGTGAGAAGTCCCGCCTGTTCGCCAACATCGCAGCCGCCATGTCGGGTATCCCGCAGGAAATCGCAGACCGCCAGCTCGCCCATTTCGACCGGGTTCACCCGGACTATGGCAACGGCGTGCGCAAGGCCCGCGAGACCATGACTGGCCGCGAGCCGGCCATCTCGGTTACCTCAAACACGCCGCAGCAGGCCGCCGAATAAGGCCTGCAGCTTTAAGCGAATAGAAAAAGCCGGGTTTCACGCCCCGGCTTTTTTCATGTCCGGTCTATCCCGGTCGGTCCGTAAGTTTGGAAGCTGCTACCACCCCGGCATGACTGAGCCGGCACGGCCGCGGGCCATCCGCTGGAACGGCTTGAGTTCGCCGTCGAGATCGTCCGGCAGAACGGCCGGCGAGATATTGTCGAGGCAAGCGGTGATGTGGTCGGTAATCGCCGTCATCAGCGAGGGCGAAAGACCCGGCCGCTTCATCAGCCCGATCTGCACTGGCGGCAGCGGCGGAAATCCGTCTGCGGAAGACAGCACCTTCATGCCCGTACGAAGCGCCGATTCCGGTAGCACCGAGACGGCCATGCCGGCCAGCACGGCGGCGGCCACCACGGTCGACGACCAGCTGGTAAACAGCACCTGGTATTCCCGCCCTGAGGCATCCAGCGCCGAGCAGGCGAGCTGCCGCCACAGGCAGTCGCGTCGCCCGACGGCAAGCGGAACAGGGGCATCGTCCTTCAGCGGATGATTGGCGGATCCGACCCAGCAGAGCGGTTCGGTCCGCACCACATCCGAGATCCGCTGGCGCGGGTTGTGCGTTACCAGCGCGATGTCCAGCTCTCCGCGCGCCATCTTTTCCGCCAGGCTCACAGATGGCTCGCAGACGATATAGAGCTCGACGTTCGGATGCGTCTTGGCGAAGCGGCCGATGATCTCCGGCATGTAGCGGTCGGCGTAGTCGTCGGGCGTACCGATCCGCAGCATGCCCTCCAGCCGGTTGTCGTCGAAGGCGGCGATCGCTTCGCTGTTCAGTCGGATCATCCGCCGCGCATAGTTCAAAAGCTTCTCGCCCTCCGCCGTCAGCCGGTTGCCGCGGCCGTCCTTGGCGAACAGCTGCTTGCCCAGCCGCTCCTCGAGCCGTCGCATCTGCATAGAGACCGCGGACTGCGTCTTGAACACCCGGTCGGCTGCCTTGGTGAAGCTGCCGGTGTCGACGATGGCGGCGAAGGTATGAAGCTGGTCGATATCGAGAGGTGCTGACATTTCGGTGACCCATCAGATCGGTTGATGTTTATCATTAGAAACATTCGTTGGACTGATCAATGGGTTTTCAGCGATAACCGGGTTGCAAGATCCACTGCAACACAGAAATGGCGCCGTCCCTGAGGCGCCGAAGCATCCCCGGCACCTTCCAAAGACCTCCTTGGAAGGGTTGCTACCCGCGTGCCTGATGAAAGGATAGTTCGATGAGCACGACGACCTACGGAACCCAGATCGACTGCACGCCTGCAGCGCCGGCCAAAGCCGCTCGCCTGCTGACCGTGATGCTGCGAGCGAACTCCGTATGGCGTGCTCTGCGCAACCGTCTCGCGTCTAATCGGCTCTACGACCTCGACGACAGCCAGCTCGACGACATCGGTCTCACCCGCAACGATGTGGCGAAGGCCCTGCACGACAGCAGCGCTCTCGAGGATCCGTCCTTGCTCTTGACCAACGCCGCTCGCCAGCGCGCCCGCACGCGCTTCTCGCGCGTGGCCCGCCGCTGAGCCTTAGACAGTTTCCCCGCAGGGTTTGCCAAGACCCTGCCTTTTGCCCGGCCGGTTGATCCGCGCCGGGCTTTTTTTATGCGTGAGGCATGCCGCGGGTAACCTTCGGTTCGTGACTGACGGATGGACTGATTGGTTTTGGAACTGCTTGAACGGACCGCCGTTATTGCGGTGAGCCGGTGAGGGTATACTCGGCCGACAAGTGTCGCAGCACTCGATCCGAGCGATCGTCAGGAGAACCGAATGTCTCTCGCAAACCTAAGCCTTAAGCTCGCAGTGCCCTGCATGGCCATAGCTCTGGCCGGCTGCTCGACGACCGGGATGTCCGCCTCTTCAGGCGCACCCCAGCCGCTGAAGCGCGTCGATACCGCCCGGTTCTACACCGGGACCTGGCTGGAAGTCGCCCGCCGCCCGATGTTCATCACCGACGGCTGTGTCGCCGGCACCACGAGCTACAGCGGGGCGCGCGACGGTAAGGTTGCCGTCAAGGATGCCTGCCGCGAGGGCAATCCGGGCGGCAAGGAAAAGGCGATCGCCGGTCAGGGTACTATCCTGGATACCTCGACGAACGCCAAGCTGAAGGTCCGCTACAACGCCTTCATCTCGCGGGAATACTGGATCCTCGACCGGGCCTCCGACTATAGCTGGTTCATCGAAGCCAGCCCCGACTTCAAGGACCTCTATATCTTCACGCGCACCGTGCCGTCCAAGAAGCAGCTCGATCGGCTCGTCGCCCGGGCCTCTGAACTCGGCTACGACGTCAGCCGCCTGGAATTCCCGGAGCAGCCGCCGCGGTAATCCGCGGCGTTTGCCCACTCAGTACTGGTAGTCCTCGAAGCTAGGCTCCACCGAACCGTTCCACCGGCCGTGGTAGAGCGCCAGCATGTCGTCTGCCATGGTCTGCTTCTTGGCCAGCACTTCCATCAGCGGCTGCAGGAAGATGCTCTCGTCCTGACCGTCGCCATTCAGGCGGTTGCGGGCCTTGAGGCCGGCCGTCGAGATCGCCACTGCATCCCGCGCCACGTCCAGCACGGAACGACCGCGGATTTGCGCTGAAAGCCCCTTGGCCGGAACCTCGTTGCGCATGGCAGTCACGTCGTCCACCGTCCAGTCGGCCGTCAGCGTCTCGGCATCAGCCAGCGCCGCATCGTCGTAGAGCAGGCCCACCCAGAACGCGGGGAGGGCGCAAATGCGCCGCCACGGACCGCCGTCGGCGCCGCGCATCTCGAGGAAGCGCTTCAGGCGCACGTCGGGGAACAGTGTAGAGAGATGGTTGGTCCAGTCGCCCATCGTGGGCTCCCACTCAGGGATCTCGCCCTTCAGCGCACCATCCATGAACTGCCGGAAGGTCACATGGGTGCAGTCGTGGTAGCGGCCGTCGCGCACCACGAAGTACATCGGCACGTCCAGCGCCCACTCCACATAGTCGTCGAAGCGGAAATCGGAGTTGAACACAAAGGGCAGCACTCCCGAACGGCGATTGTCCGTGTCGCGCCAGATATCGCCGCGCCAGGATAGCAGTCCGTTCGGCTTGCCCTCGGTAAACGGCGATGAGGCAAACAGCGCGGTCGCGATGGACTGCAGCTTCATCGACACCCGCATCTTGGCGGCCATGTCGGCTTCCGACGAGAAGTCGAGGTTCACCTGGATCGTGCAGGTGCGGTACATCATGTCGAGGCCCTTGGAGCCGACCTTCGGCATGAAGCGCGTCATGATGTCGTAGCGGGATTTTGGCATGCGTGGCGTTTCCGCCAGCGTCCACTTGGGGCTGCCGCCGAGGCCGAGGAAGCGGATGCCCATCGGTTCGGCGATCGCCTTGACGAGCGCCAGGTGCCCGTTTGATTCGCGACAGGTCTCGTGGATCGTCTCGACCGGTGCGCCGGAGAGCTCGAATTGCCCACCCGGTTCGATCGAGATGGCGCCCATGCCCGACTGCTCGCCGAGACCGATGATGTTGTCGCCGTCCAGGATCGGCTCCCAGCCGAGCTTCTCCTGCATGCCCTTGAGCAGTGCGGAAATGCTGGCCTCGCCCGAATAGGGGACCGGGCTGTGGTCGGCGCTGAAGAAGGCGAACTTCTCGTGCTCGGTGCCGATGCGGAAGCTTTCCTTCGGTCTCGAACCTTGCGCCAGGTAGGCAGTCAGTTCGGACGCCGAGGAAAGCGGTGTCGTGTCGGTGGTATCACGCGCCATGGAAGTAACCTTGTTCGGAGTGCCTGATCGGACGAACGACCGGCTGCTTGGACCGGATTGATGTGGCCTGCAAGTGAATTTGTTTCAAGCTCGGTTCAGAATTTCGCACCGCTGTGACCGCACATCAGCGCCAGTCGCCCACGGCAGCCTGGATCACCGCAAGCGCTGCGACCGCGGCTGTGTCGGCCCGCAGGATCCGCGGCCCGAGCGGGATGGGCGTCACGAAGGCTAGTGCTCGCAACTGGGCCCGTTCCGCATCGGAAAATCCCCCTTCCGGGCCAACCAGCAGCGCCAGTTTTTTCTCCTCGATGCGCGAAAGGATCGGCAGCGGGTTCTGCTCCGTGTCGCCCTCGTCGCAAAAGATGATGCGCCGGTCGCTCGGCCAGTCGGAAATCAGGTCGATAAGCTTGCGGGGCGGCGCCACCTCCGGCACGGCAAGGATGCCGCATTGTTCGGCAGCCTCCACCGCATTGGCCTGCAGCCGCTCCAGGCTGGGGATCTTGCCCTGTACGTGCTGCGTCATCACCGGCTGCAGCAGGCCAGCACCCATCTCCACCGCCTTCTGCACCAGATAGTCCAGCCGCCCGGTCTTCAGGGGCGCGAAGAGATAGTGAAGGTCGCTGGCCGGCGGCTGCACGCGCACCTGCTCCACGGCTTCAAGCGAGATCTTCTTGCGGGTCGGAAATTCGAGCCGCGCCCTCCACTCGCCGTCGCGGCCGTTAAACAGCAGGATCTCGGCGCCATCCTGTAGTCTCAGCACATTGGACAGGTAGTTGAACTGGTCTGCCGAGGCCTCGGTCCGCCCGCCGCTGTGAAGCGGTCCCGCGACGAAAAGCCTCTGCATCCGGAAATTGGCGCGCATGGATTTCCCTTGGGTTTAGGTAAACAGGGCAAAGACGATGGTGGCGATCACCGCCGCAAGTACTGCGGAAGCGGGCAGGGTGATCATCCAGGCCGCCACGATGCTGAGGAAGTGCGACCGCCGCACCAGGAAGCGGCGCTGGATCTCCTCCTCGTTACGCTCGATCGGCTCCTCCGGATCAACGTCCTTGCCCGCCCGCACCCGAATATACTCGTAGCGCCGGCGGGAATGGCGCGTGTACCATTCGCGGAAGAAGCCGACGCCGAACACGGCACCGACGGCGATATGGGTGGACGACACCGGCAGCGCGATCCAGGAGGCGACGAGCACGGTCAGCGCGGTGGACAGCGACACGCAAAAGGCCCGCATCGGATTGAGCTTGGTGATCTCGCCGCCAACCAGTTTGACCAGCTTCGGGCCGTAGAGCAGCAGTCCGAGCGAAATCCCCACGCCCCCGATCACAAGCTCCCAGAACGTCACGGTGACGCCACCCGCCGCGACGCTGCCGGCCCCGACGGTAGCGCCAGCCTGGACGGCTGAGGCGATGGCGGCAAGCGGGCCGATCGCGTTCGACACGTCGTTGGCGCCATGCGCAAAGGACATCAGCGCAGCCGAGAAGATCAGCGGCAGCCGGAAGAGCTTGCGCAGCGACTGGTTGCGGTTTTCGAGCCCTTCCGCCTGCCGCGCCACGAAGGGGACCAGCAGCCGCCAGGCGATAAGCCCGCTGATGACGCCGATCAGCGTCGCGAGCGGGGCAGATACATTGCCCTCGTAGCCAACGCCGAGTGCCAGCAGATAGGCGACGAAAGCGCCCGCCATGATGCCGGTCAGCACCGGCACCCAGGTTCGCGCCGCCGCGATCTTGTCCGCTCGGTAGATGATGGTCTCTTTGATGAAGTACAGGAAGCCCGCGGCGATGAAGGCGCCAATGATCGGAGACAGCACCCAGCTGGCGGTAATGCCGGCGATGGTGCCCCAGTCGATGGCAGAGGTGCCGGCAGCTGCCATGCCGGCGCCCATCACGCTTCCCACGATCGCATGCGTGGTGGAGATCGGGGCGCCGAGCCAGGTTGCCGCATTGATCAGCAGGGCGGCAGCCAGCAGCGCTGCCATCATCGCCCAGATCATGATGTTCGGATCGGTCACCACGCCGCCGCGCACGATGCCGCCCGCGATGGTATTGGCGACGCCTCGTCCGGCAATCACCGCACCTGCCACCTCGAACACGGCCGCAAGCCCCAGCCCGAAGGCCATGGTCATCGCCCGGGCGCCGACGGCTGCCCCGATATTGTTGGTCACGTCATTGGCGCCGATGTTCATCGCCATGTAGGCGGCGATGGCGGCAGCCGCGATGACGATGACGGCGCCGGGCTTGCCCGTGACATAGGATGCGGCGAAGATGGCGACGAGGATGATGAACAACAGGGCAGCGCCAGGCGCAGCCAGCCGACGGGATGTCTGCCGTGCAGCGTCCTCGACCGAACTCAGCTTTTCCAGATCTTTGTCTAGCGTCGGCTTTGCCAGGCGCGGCCGTCTCTGGCCCATGTCGCCGTCCTTGGAATCGATCGGAGGCGTGGGGAGAATCCACAGCGGGCTGCTTGCCGCCTCACGGTGAGTGTTGGCACCCGATTAAAGGCGGACGGGCGGGAATGCAAGCAGTGAGGTACGGACGGTTCAGCTGGCGCGCTTCTTTGCCGCGGGCTTTGAAAGGGACTTCGTCGCCGATCGGGCCATGGCCTTTTCGACGGGCTTCTCGCTGCGCTTTTCAGCGCGCTTGTCGATCGGCTTGTCGGCATTGGCGGCAACGGTGGGCGCGGGCTCGCTAACTGCCGGCGGGAATTTTGCACCAAAAGCGTTCAGCAGCGTCTTGAGCTCGAGCTCGTTGACCCGGCGTGCAGCCTCCTCGGGCGACACCCACTCCAGCACGCGCGAACCTTTTTCCGGAAAATTCTTCAGGCAGTCCTCAACCTCGAGCGCATGCACCTGCACCCGCACAAGAACCTTCAGTCCGCTGTCCAGCGTCTTGCGATAGTGGAAGGATCCGAGCGGCGTCTTGTCCACTCTGCCCTTCACGCCCACCTCTTCATAGGCTTCGCGCTCTGCCACTTGGTGAGCCTTTTTGCCTGACATCGGCCAGCCCTTGGGGATGACCCAGCGCCCGGTGTCACGGCTGGTGGCGATCAGAACTTCCGGCTGCGCCTGCTTTTTCTTCATGCGGTAGCATAGCGCTGCGTACTGCTGGCGCGGCGGGCGCTGCAGTATCAACCTGAAGTTGCCAATCATTCCATCCAGTAGTCCCAAGGCTCTTATTTCTCCTTAACTTGATTTGATGCTAATATAGAAAGCTTGCGTGGACGTTGCCAGCCGCAGCTACCGGCGGCTGATAAGAATCACCCGACTTTCACGGAACATACAAGCATTCTGAGCCGGGAAAGTTGCACGTCAACACACCGTTTATGCATGGCTCGATGCACAGCTGCGGCGTTTTAGTTGTGCCCCGGAGGCGGCGCTACCTAAAGCCTGTTCAAGGCAAGAGGATGGTCTGTTTGCGGCACGCAAAGGACATTGAAGCCGGGGCGGGTTCGTGAAATACCTGCCGGTGGGGGAGTTGAGGAGGAGATATGTCGGAGGCAATCAGGTTCTTGGCGCCGCGGCAGGACGTGCTGTCTCGACGCGCGGCGATCGTGGCGGATCTGGCCGATCTCCTGCCAATCGAATGCCTGGTGCAGGATGCCAGGGGCCTTGCTCCCTTCGAGACCGATGCCTTCGTCTCCTACCGCCGGGTTCCGCTCGCCGTCGCCCTGCCGGAAACGACGGCGCAGGTGGCTGCTGTGCTCAAATACTGCCACCGCTTCAATGTGCCGGTGGTGCCGCGTGGTGCAGGCACCTCGCTATCGGGCGGCGCGATCCCGCAGGAGGATGCGGTCGTCCTTTGTCTCTCGAAGATGGCCCGCATCCTTGAGCTGGACTATGCCAACCGCACCGCCACCCTTCAGGCAGGCGTCACCAATCTGAGAATCTCCGAAGCTGCGGCGATCGATGGCTTCTTCTATGCGCCGGATCCCAGCTCCCAGCTCGCCTGTACCATCGGCGGCAACATCGGCATGAACTCCGGCGGCGCCCATTGCCTCAAGTACGGCGTTACCACCAACAATCTGCTCGGCGTCAAGATGGTGCTGGTGGATGGCACGGTGATCGAGCTCGGCGGCAAGCACCTGGATGCCGCGGGCTATGATCTGCTCGGCCTCGTGTGCGGATCCGAAGGCCAGCTCGGCGTGGTGACCGAAGCAACCGTGCGGCTGATCGCCAAGCCCGAAGGCGCCCGCCCGGTCCTGTTCGGCTTCGACACCTGCGAACAGGCAGGCGCATGCGTCACCGATATCATTGCCTCGGGCATCATCCCCGTCGCCATCGAATTCATGGACAAGCCGGCGATCGAGATCTGCGAAGCCTTCGCCAAGGCAGGCTATCCGCTCGATGTCGGCGCGCTGTTGATCGTCGAGGTCGAGGGGTCGGAGGCGGAAATGGACGCCGTGCTCGACAGCATCGTCGAGATCGCCGGCCGTCATGCGGTCAAAACCGTGCGGCAGTGCCAATCGCCGACCGAGGCAGCCCTGATCTGGAAGGGCCGCAAGTCCGCGTTTGGCGCGACGGGGCGCATCGCCGATTACATCTGCATGGATGGCACGGTTCCGCTCGGCAAGCTCTCCCATGTGCTGAACCGCACGGCGGAAATCGTCGAGAGCTATGGCCTGCGCGTCGCCAATGTCTTCCATGCGGGCGACGGCAACATGCATCCGCTCATTCTCTTCAATGCCAACGATCCGGAAGACGCCGCGAGGGCCGAAGCTGCCGGCAACGATATCCTGAAACTCTGCGTCGATGTGGGCGGCTGCCTGACCGGCGAACATGGCGTGGGCATAGAGAAACGCGATCTCATGCGCCACCAGTACTCCGCCATCGACCTTGCCCAGCAGATGGCGGTGCGGGCCGCCTTTGACGAGAAATGGCTTCTCAATCCGTCGAAGGTCTTCCCGCTGGACGGAAGGACCTGACGCATCTTGCTGATACCCACGTCTGAAACGGATGCCGCCTACATTATTCGCAACGCTGCGGCAGAGGGGAAAGCACTGGCTCTCTGCGGCGGCGCCACCCGTGCCGGCTTCGGCAACTTCGGCCAACCCGCCGAAATCTTCAGCGCTCGCGGGCTGCGCGGCATTTTGGATTACGACCCGGCCGAGATGGTCATGACCGCCCGTGCGGGAACGCCGCTTGCCGAGATCGAGGCAGCGCTGTCCGGAAACCGGCAGATGCTGGCCTTCGAGCCCATGGATCATCGCGGCATCATGGGAACCTCCGGCGAGCCGACGATCGGCGGCGTCTTTGCGGCCAATGTCTCCGGTCCGCGCCGTTTCGTGGCCGGCGCCGCGCGCGACAGCCTGCTTGGCGTCCGCTTTGTGAACGGCAAAGGCGAGGCGGTGAAGGCCGGCGGGCGGGTCATGAAGAACGTGACCGGCCTCGATCTCGTCAAGCTGCTTGCCGGCTCCTTCGGCACGCTCGGCTTTCTGACGGAAGTCACCTTCAGGCTTCTTCCGCAGCCGCCGGCCGTCGAAACGCTGGTCGTCAGCGGGCTGGACGATGCGGCGGCGGCCCAAGCCATGGCAGCCGCCATGGCACTACCGGTGGAAGTCTCAGGCGCCGCCCATCTGCCGCTGACGGTCCGTCACCGGTTCGTCAATGGCGGCCTGCCGGAGGGCGCAGCCACCGTACTGCGTCTCGAAGGGCTTTCCGCCTCCGTCGAGGTCCGGGCGCAGAAGCTGGCGGCTGTCATGGCGGCCTTCGGCCCGGTCGAAAGGCTTGTGCCCGAGCAGAGCTTGCTCCTGTGGCGGCAGATCCGCGACGTGGCGCCCTATGCGGATGGTACGACACGGCCGCTCTGGCGTGTCTCCATGGCGCCCTCGGCCGGCCACCAGCTGGTGGCGGCGCTGCGGCTGGAGGCGGGCGTCGATGCCTTTTACGACTGGCAGGGCGGCCTTGTGTGGATGCGCATGGAAGCGGATGCGGAGGCAGACCTCCTGCGCCGCTACATCCTTGCGCTCGGCGGTGGCCACGCCACGCTGGTGCGGGCGCCCGATGCCATGCGGTCAACGATCGGTGCATTCCAGCCACAGCCGGAGGCCGTCGCGGCCCTGTCTGCGCGGGTTCGGCAGACGATGGATCCCGCCGGCATCTTCAACCCCGGCCGCATGGGAGTCATCTGATGCAGACCTCGTTCACGCCGGAGCAGCTGGAAGATCCGCAGGTCGCCGAATCGGAAAAGATCCTGCGCCGTTGCGTCCATTGCGGCTTCTGCACCGCCACCTGTCCCACCTATGTGACGCTCGGCAACGAGCTCGACAGCCCGCGCGGGCGCATCTACCTGATCAAGGAAATGCTGGAAAACGGCAGGCCGGCCGACGAGGAGACCGTCACCCATATCGACCGCTGCCTCTCCTGCCTCGCCTGCGTCACCACCTGTCCCTCGGGCGTCGATTACATGCATCTGGTCGATCATGCCCGTGTCCACATCGAAAACACGTATCGGCGGCCGCTGAGCGAACGGCTGATCCGCAGCCTTCTCGCAAACATCCTGCCCTATCCGGCACGCTTCCGCGTCGCGCTGCAACTCGCAAGGCTCGGCCGCCCGTTGGCGGCGGTGTTTGCAAAGGTGCCGGCCCTTGCACCGCTCGCCGCCATGCTGCGGCTTGCCCCAGCAAAACAGCGCGGGTCATCTACATTCCATCCCGAGCCGGAACCCGGCTCCCGCACCGGCCCTAAAACTGGCCGCGTCGCCATCCTGACCGGCTGCGCGCAGTCGGTGCTGGATCCCGGCATCAACGCTGCGACCCGGCGCCTGCTCGCCCGTTTCGGCGTAGACGTGGTGGCGCCACCGTCCGGCGAAGGCTGCTGCGGTGCCTTGGTGCATCACATGGGGCGGGAGGAGGAGGCGCTCGGCTTTGCCCGGCGCAACATCGATGCCTGGATCGGAGAGATCGATGGCGCCGGGCTGGATGCCATCCTGGTGACCACATCGGGCTGCGGCACCACGCTCAAGGACTACGGCCACATGCTGCGGCTCGATCCGCTCTATGCCGACAAGGCGGCAAGGGTCTCGGCGCTGGCGAAGGACATCACCGAATATCTGTCGACGCTCGACCTGCCGGTGCTGGAATCAAGACGCCTCAGCGTCGCTTACCACTCGGCCTGCTCGCTGCAGCATGGGCAGAAGATCACGACTTTGCCGAAGTTGCTGCTGAAGGCGGCCGGCTTCACGGTCCGCGATCCGGCGGAGGGACACCTGTGCTGCGGTTCGGCCGGCACCTACAACATCCTTCAACCGGAGATCTCGGCGCAGCTCAAGGCCCGCAAGGTGGCCAATATCGAAGCCACCCGCGCTGACGTCATCGCCGCCGGCAACCTCGGCTGCATCACCCAGATCGCCACCGGCACGAAAATCCCCATTCTTCATACGGTGGAGCTTCTCGACTGGGCCTATGGCGGGCCAAAGCCGGCCGGGCTCGACAGCTTACGCGGCAAGGACAAGGCCGGTCCGGTCGCTGCCGCGAAAATCTAGAACCTGTAGGATACACCGAAGTTGATCGCATGCGTGAAGATGTCGGTCTTCATCGAGGCGCCGCTGTCGATGTCCACGTCCACCCAGGAGTAGTTGCCCTTGTATTCCGCAAAGGCCGACCAGTTCTCGGTGAACTCGTAGCGAATGCCGGCCTGCGCCTGCACCGTTGCGCCGCCGAACTGATATTCGAACGTGCGGCCGCTCGGCCGGGTCACTTCCACATGCGGCACGTTGATGCCGGCGCCGGCGCCGAGGTAAGGCACCCACTTGGTCCCTTCGATGGGAAACTTGTAGAGCGCGTTGACGGTCAGAAGGTTGAGCCCGTCGGTAAACTCGAACACGCTCCAGTCGCCCGCCCGCGCCATGGTCGCGTCGTCCGCATAGACCTTGGCGTGGCTGTAGTCGAGCGACACGCCCCAGTTGGAAAGTCGGCCGTCGTCGAACCAGTAGGTGCCGCGAACGCCGTAGTACGGCGGCATCTTGAACGGCTTGGTGTCCCAGTCGGCGGTGAAGTCGGCACCGTCCGAAACATCCACGTCGCTGCTGGGGGCAAACTCGATGCCGCCGTAGCCGGAAATTTCGAAATCGCCGGCGAACGATGGCATGGCGCCCGCGACGTTGCAGGCAAGGAGGATAAATGCACTCGGAATGACGACACGAAGAAGAGGCTTGCGCATGGTGATCGATCCGGTTTTGATCCCGTAGCGATAACCCGCCTGAATGACAGGCTGTTGATCCTTCTGTGGCCTTCCTGCATCAGTGCCGATTTAGTAGCGGTTCTTGGCCGTTCCGTGAGGCGAGGGCGCCCTGTGACGCTCTCGCAGATGGGGATCAACCGCCGAAGATCGTCCGGAAGATGTCCATGCCACGGTCTTCGAACTTCACGTCGCCCTGCTTGTTGCCGGGCCCGATCACCACGACCTTGCTGCCGACAGATGCGCGGTCGTAGAGATCCTCCACGTCCTTGTTCATCATGCGGATGCAGCCGGAGGACATGTTGAGCCCGATCGACCAGGGCTGGTTGGTCCCATGGATGCGGAAGATCGTGTCGCGGCCGCCCTTGTAGAGATACATGGCGCGCGCACCGAGCGGATTGTTCGGACCACCCTCCTGAACCGCCGGGAGGATGTGTCCGGCGCGCCGCTCGCGAACCCGCATTTCGGCCGGCGGCGTCCAGCTTGGCCATTCCTGCTTGCGCCCGACGTTGACCACGCCCGACCAGCCATAGCCCTCGCGCCCGACGCCGATGCCGTAGCGGGTCGCCCGGTTGGGGCCTTCCACGTAGTAGAGGAACTTGTTGTTGGTATCGACGATCAGGGTGCCGGGCGCCTCTGACGTCGAGAACCGCACCACGCGCCGCTTGAACTTGTCCGGCACCACCTTGGAGCGGACGGCAGGCACCGCGTCGCTGGCCGTCGTCTGCGGTTGGGCGGGCGCGGCCTGCGCAAGGTCAGCCGTTGCCGTCATTGCCGCCAGCATGCCCGCAGCAGCAAGCAGCATCTTACCGGATGTCATCGAGAATTTCCTCCTGGCCTAAAAATATCGGCCAAGAATGTCCGGGCTTTTCCGCCCGGACAAGACGAAGACCTCAGAATACGCGGCCTTCTCCACCGATTGTGACAAGAACACCCGCCAATCGTGGCGATCCGGCAACATCACGCGCTGCCGGAAGCCTTTTTCGCCGCAGCGCTTGTTACTGGACGATCACCCGTGTGCCGACGTTGACGCGGGCGTAAAGATCCGTGACGTCCTCGTTGCGCAGGCGAATGCAGCCGGAGGATACGGCGCTGCCGATCGTCCAGGGCGCATTGGTGCCGTGGATCCGGTAGAGCGTCGAACCCAGATAAAGCGCCCGCGCGCCGAGCGGGTTCTCTGGTCCGCCTTCCATCCGGGCTGGCAGGTAGTGGCCCTTTGCGGCTTCCCGGCTGATCATTTCCGATGGCGGGTTCCACTGCGGCCACTCGGCCTTGCGGGTAACCTTGTGCACGCCGGCCCATTCGAAGCCGGGCTTGCCGACGCCGACGCCATAGCGGCGGGCCTGGCCGTCCGCCATCACCAGATAGAGAAACCGGTTGTTGGTATCTATTACGATCGTGCCTGGCCGTTCCTGCGTGTCGTAGCGGACGATCTGCGGCAGCCATTGCGGCTCGAGCCGGCTGCGGATTGGCGCGGGCCGCATGGCAACCGGCTGGACGGGCCTGCTATCGAAAATCCCGCGGCGCTGGCGGTAGACGACGCGCGGCTGGGCCACCTGGCGCGGATCGACGGCCGGCCGGGCCGGGCGTCCGCCAAGCTGTATCACCCATGGGGCGGCAAGATCAGGGCTGACGACCACCGGCGGCCGGTCGCCGTAGCGGTCTTGCGCGGCGGCGGTTTGCGAAAAGGCGGCCAGCAGGCCGAGGGCAAGGAACAGGCTTTTGTTGAACATCGGGTCCACTCGCTACATTCACCGATCGGGCGACCATTGCCCGCGTTGGCTCGCATGGTGAGCGGCAGGTGAAAGAGAATGGTAAACGGGTGGCCGTTGTGACCCGGCAAATGCCATAAAGCCTTTGGCAGGGTTACCGCCCGGTTTTGAAACATGGTTGACCAGTGTTAAACCCTGTGCGGGTCAGGTTAACAGGGCGGATTTTCAAGATGGACAGACCAGGGATTGTGGTGGGCGAAGACGGGCAGGGACGCTGTGCCTGGCATGGGGGCCTGGAGGATTACCGTCGCTACCACGACGAGGAATGGGGCCGGCCGGTGACGGACGATCGCAGGCTGTTTGAGAAGATCTGCCTGGAAGGCTTCCAGTCCGGTCTCTCCTGGCTGACCATCCTGCGCAAGCGGGAGAATTTCCGCGCCGCCTTCGCCAATTTCGAGGCCGACAAGGTCGCAGCCTTTGACGATGGCGATATCGCGCGGCTGGTGGCCGATGCCGGCATCATCCGCCACCGCGGCAAGATCGTCTCGACCATCAACAATGCCCGCCGCGCCATCGAACTGCGCGACGAATTCGGCTCGCTCGCGAAGTTTTTCTGGTCATGGGAGCCGAAACCCGAGGAACGCCCGGGGGTGATGGATCTCGCAACGCTGCGCGCCAATCCCACCACGGCAGTGTCCGTCCGCCTGTCCAAGGACTTGAAGAAGCGCGGCTGGAGCTTCGTCGGCCCGACCACGATCTACGCCTTCATGCAGGCCATGGGGCTCGTCAACGATCACCTGGACGGCTGCTTCTGCCAGGCGCAGGTCTCGGCGCTGCGGCTGAACTTCAAGCGGCCATGATCTGGTCCAGCACCGCGGCCAGTTCGCCCAGATGGGCGATCTGGCGGAACCGCGGCGCCTCGCTGGGCGGCTCCACATGCTCCAGAATCCAGGTCAGCGCATGCGGCACGAACACGCCGTAGGCGCCAGCGGCAATCGCCGGCACGATGTCGGACTTCAGCGAATTGCCCACCATCATCGCCCGGTCCGGTCCATCCGCCACCCGCGTGAAGACGCGGCGATAGGTGGTCGCACTCTTGTCGCTGACGATCTCCACCGCATCGAAATAATCGCCAAGGCCCGACTGGGCGAGCTTGCGTTCCTGGTCGAACAAATCGCCCTTGGTAATCAGCACCAGCAGAAAATGCCCGTTGAGCGCCGCAAGCGTCTCTTCCACATGCGGCAGTGTTTCCACCGGATGCCGCAGCAGCTCGCGGCCGATGTCGAGGATCTGGCCGATGGTTTTCGCCGGAACCTCGCCTTCGGTGATCTCGATCGCCGTCTCGATCATCGACAGGGTAAAGCCCTTGATGCCGAACCCATAGTGGGAAAGATTGCGCTTCTCTGCCTCCAGCAGGCGCTCCGAGACATGCTCGCCTTCCGCATAATCGCCGAGCAGCGCCTGGAAGTGTCCCTCCGTCAGCCGGTAATAATGCTCGTTCTGCCAGAGCGTGTCGTCGGCATCGAAGCCGATTGCGGTAATGGGTCGCATGGGTCTGCCTCCATCCAAAAATATGGCGGACATGGCCATGGCGGGCAAGCGTCGCGCTCGCCCGCCATGCCGGTTGTTACTGGCCGTGGGCCTTCAGCCAGGCCTGCATGTTGGCGATCTCGGCCTCCTGGGCCTTGATGATCTCTTCCGCCAGCTTGCGCAGTTGCGGATCCTTGCCATGCGCGAGCTCCACCTTGGCCATGTCGATGGCGCCCTGGTGATGCGGGATCATGCTGCGCACGAAATCCGCATCCGCGTTGCCGGAATAGGGGATCGTCATGGTCTTGTGCATCTTGGCATTGGCATCCTCGAACGCCTTGGTGGATGCGCTATCCGTATGCTTGGACGAATGATCCATCCCCTTCATCTCCTGCGCAACCGCCATCGAAGCGGGGGGTAGCAGCAGCAGGGCGAGCGAAAGCGTGGCAGCGGTGGTGCTTGTCTTCAAAGACATCAGGTCTTCCTTTCCGGGTCTGATCAGGTCGAAGAATTTGCTTCGGGTCCGGATCAGGCGCGGGGAGGCGGTGTCGGCGGCGCGCGCCGGGGCGTGACAACAGCGTGCTCGACTGCAGGTGCCGGCGCTTCGTGCAAAAAGGGACCTTCGTTGCGGGCCGCGAAAGCGGGCACGGTACTGAGACAGCTGGCGCAAAAGGGTGCGCTGCAGATCTTGGAGCCATCTGCACAGTCCTTGCCGTGCCCATCCGGAACGACACCGGCCGCAGCCATGTGCTGTGAATGACCGGCAGGATCGCCCTGCTGCATGCCGTCGTGCTGCATTGTGCCATGCTGAATGGGCTGCGCCATCATCGGCATGCCGACGGCGGGCATGGCTCCGTAGACAAGCCAGGCAAGAAACATGGCGATGGCCGCAAGACGCTTCATGCTTTTGAACTTAAACCCAAGCGGGGCAAAATCAACCGGCCATCTTGAGCTACCGTCCTAGACGGCGATCACCTCGTGTATCGCCTGGCTGTCGCGATTGAGCTCGCCGAACGGCGCGACGGGCCAGAACCATTGCTTCTTCGCGGCAGGGGACTTGGCGCCGAACAGAAGATCGCCGTCATCGATCACCGTGCCGCTGCGATCGGTGACCGCATAGCGGATGTCGGTCAGAAGCACGGTCTTGCAGGGCTGCTGTCTCAGCCCGTCCAGATGCGCCTGCGCCAGCGTTTTGAGGATAGGTCCGGGCGCCGCATGCCCCTCGCGCTCCAGCTGTCGCTGGCAGCCCACGCCTATCTGCGAGAGGATATTGGCCGACACGACCAGGTCGAGATAAGGCACCTGCCGCAGGAAGGCGAGCGGCTCCGGGGTGCGCCCCGCCCGTGCCTCCTCGAAGCCGGACAGATCCCGCGAGATCAGCCGCACATTGCGCAGGCCCTTGGCGGCAAGCCAGGCCCGCACCGTTGCCAGATGCACGAGATCGACCAGCACCACCGTATCGAAGGCGCGCGAAAGATCTGCGATCGGCACGTCGCGCAACAGGCCCGAGCCGAGCACGACGGCGGTGCGCTTCTGCTTCATGCCGGAGATCGCCTCCCGGACGAAAGCCTTGCAATTGTCCTCATGGCTCGCCCATGCCTTGGTGCAACGGTTCGCCCGCGACCACAGGCTGACCGAGGAGCGGACGTGTGACCGAAATTCTGTGCCGGTGACCGACACGGTCGCGGCATACTGCAGGGCTTCGAGGATCATGAGCTAGCTATAGATCCGACTTCGACGTCGCCCGTCAATCTTTGAAACCCAATTCGGTTTCAAGCTGATCCATGGTGTATGTCTTTGAGTTGCCGTTACGAATTCGCTCCATCGCCGCCTCTGCCGCAGCGATGTCATCCAAATCTTCAAGATGCCTATGGAGCACCTGTGCAATGTAGGAATCGGCATCGAAGCCATGCAGATCTGCATAACGATTGAGCAGCAGATACATCGGCTCAGGTATTTCGATCGAAATACGCTTGTTCATGGTGGAAGCCCCTTTGCTCGCGGTCTTTATACCACTGCCCCCGCCTCTTCGCTAGCCGCCGCCCTTGCCGCTCAAGCCTCGATCCTCTAAGAAACCGCTCACAATTCCGGCCCTTTGCGCGGGCCGCTGGCAATGGATATCGATCATGAACGACAAGCAGAAAAAGCCCCAGAAACTCAAGGCCCGCCTGCCGCGCGGCTTTGGCGATCGCACGGCCGCCGATATCCATGCCACCAATGAAATGGTCGCGAAAATCCGCGAAGTTTACGAGCGCTACGGCTTCGACCCGATTGAGACGCCGCAGTTCGAATATACTGATGCGCTCGGAAAATTCCTGCCCGATAGCGACCGCCCGAACGAAGGCGTGTTCTCGCTGCAGGATGACGACGAGCAGTGGATGAGCCTGCGCTACGATCTGACGGCGCCGCTCGCCCGGCATGTGGCGGAAAATTTCAACGAGATCCAGCTGCCCTACCGCACCTATCGCCAGGGCTATGTCTTCCGCAATGAAAAGCCCGGTCCCGGCCGTTTCCGCCAGTTCATGCAGTTCGATGCCGATACAGTCGGCGCGCCCGGCGTCCATGCCGATGCCGAAATGTGCATGATGATGGCCGACACCATGGAAGCGCTGGGCATCGCGCGCGGCGACTATGTGATCCGGGTGAACAACCGCAAGGTTTTTGATGGCGTCCTCGATGCCATCGGTTTGAGTGGCGACGAAAAGTCCGGCCAGCGTCTGAACGTGCTTCGAGCGATCGACAAGCTCGACAAGTTTGGTCTCAACGGGGTCAAATTGCTTCTTGGCGGTGGTCGTAAAGATGAATCCGGAGATTTCACCAAGGGCGCGGGTCTGTCGGATGAACAAATTGCTCAGGTCATCTCGTATCTGACGGACGACAGCTTTCATCCAACGAGCGAGCTTTACGATCAGGGTCAGGCTGAACTTATGCAGATCGAAGCAATGGTCGTCGCTGCCGGGTATGACTCCACCCGTATCAAGATTGATCCGTCGGTCATTCGTGGCTTGGAATACTACACCGGCCCCGTATTTGAAGCCGAACTCACCTTCGACGTTACCAATGAAAAAGGCGAAAAGGTCGTCTTCGGGTCGGTCGGCGGCGGCGGTCGCTATGACGGCCTCGTGTCGCGATTCATGGGCCAGCCGGTGCCGGCCACGGGTTTCTCGATCGGCGTCTCGCGGCTGATGACGGCGCTCAAAAACCTCGGCAAGCTGGGGCAGGACGAGATCCTCGCGCCCGTTCTCGTCACCATCATGGATGCAGACGTCGAAAGCCTGGGCGCCTACCAGCGCTTCGCGCAGGCTTTGCGCAACGAAGGCATCCGCGCGGAAATGTACCAGGGCAGCGCCAAGAAGAAGATCGGCGACCAGCTGAAATATGCCGATCGTCGCGGTTGCTCGATCGCCATCATCCAGGGCGGCAACGAGCGGGCCGAAGGCGTCGTGCAGATCAAGGACCTGATCGAGGGCAAGCGCCTGTCGGGCGAGATCGAGGACAACGCTTCCTGGCGCGAGGCCCGCGTCGCGCAGGAGGTCGTGCCTGAAGCCGATCTCGTCGCCAAGGTTAAGGAAATCCTCGCGGCACAGGCCGAAGACCGCAGGCGGGCGAAGAATGCTTGATTTGGGAGCTGTCCCATGCCGCTGATCAACATGCCGGAATTTGCCGGCCCGCTGCTGGATGATTTTGCCGCCCGCGGTGCGCAGCGCATCGATACGCCGGTCATCCAGCCGGCAGCGCCCTTTCTCGACATGGCCGGCGAGGACCTGCGCCGCCGCATCTTCCTGACCGAAAGCGAGACCGGCGAAAGCCTCTGCCTGCGTCCGGAATTCACTATTCCCGTCTGCCTGCGCCACATCGAGACCGTGACGGGCACGCCGCGCCGCTATTGCTATCTCGGCGAGGTGTTTCGCCAGCGTCGCGATGGCGACAACGAGTTCTACCAGGCCGGCATCGAGGATCTCGGCGAAACCGATATTGCCGCTGCCGATGCCCGCGCCGTGACGGATGCGCTGCAGGTTTTGGCAAACCTGCTCCCCGGCCGTCGCCTGTCCGTGCGCCTGGGCGACCAGGGCGTGTTCGAGGCGGTGGTCCGCGCGCTCGGCCTGCCGTCCGGCTGGCAGAAGCGGCTGATCCAGTCATTCGGCAATACGGCGCAGCTGAAACAACTGCTGCAGCGGCTGGCCAGCCCGCAGGCGGTCGCCGGTCTCTCGGCAGAAACCGCGGCCCTGGTGCGCCAGGATGAGGCGGCGCTGATCGACCATATCGACCGGACCATGCAGGAGACCGGCTATTCCACCAATGCCAGCCGCTCCCCGCGCGAGATCGCCGCACGGCTGAAGGAAAAGCTGGCGCTGGCGGAAACCCGGCTGGATGGCACGGCCCTGTTGCTGCTCAGCGAATTCCTGTCGCTGGAACTGCCGCTGGCGGAGGCGCCCGCAGCGCTGGCCGGCTTTGGCGATGCCGCGGGCCTGTCGCTTGCCCCGGCGCTCAAAGGCTTCGAACAGCGGGTGGAAGCGCTGGCCGATCTCGGCATGGATCTCTCCGGTGTCACCTACCGCGCTGCCTTCGGCCGTCCGCTCGATTATTACACCGGCCTGGTCTTCGAAGTGACCCGGGCGAACGAGGATGCCGTTCTCGCCGGCGGCGGGCGCTTCGATCGTCTGCTGACCTTGCTCGGTGCCCGCGAGGATATTCCGGCCGTCGGCTTTTCGCTGTGGCTGGACCGGATCGAACAGGCGAGGGCACGCTGATGACCGTTACGATTGCCCTGCCGTCCAAGGGCCGCATGAAGGAAGAAGCTGCCGCTATCTTCGAGCGCGCCGGCCTTCCGATCGTCGCCGTCGGCAATGACCGCTCCTACCGTGGTCGCGTTGAGGGCGCCGAACACATAGAGATCGCCTTCCTGTCAGCCTCGGAGATTGCCCGCGAACTCGGCGCCGGCAGCGTCGATTTCGGCGTCACCGGCGAAGACCTCATCCGCGAAGGCCTGAGCGACGCCGATACCCGGGTCGAGATCGTCGCGCCGCTTGGCTTTGGTCGCGCCGATGTCGTGGTGGCCGTGCCGGAGATCTGGCTCGACGTGGACACCATGGCCGACCTTGGCGATGTCGCCTCCGATTTCCGCTCCCGCCACGGTCGCCGCCTGCAGATCGCCACCAAATACTGGCGGCTGACGCAGCAGCATTTCTCGTCGCAGCACGGTATCCAGCTCTACCGCATCGTCGAAAGCCTGGGTGCAACCGAAGGCGCGCCGGCAGCCGGCCAGGCGGATATCATCGTCGACATCACCTCGACCGGCTCGACCCTGAAGGCCAACCATCTGAAGATCCTGTCTGACGGCGTGATCCTGAAATCGCAGGCCTGCCTGGTGCGCGCCCGCAAGCCCGCCCATGATGCGGATCCGCGCGTTGCGGCGATCGTCACGGCTGTTCGCGCAGCACTCTGATTGGCGTCCAGACGCCAGGACAAAAAATGCCCGCCGAACCACTGTCCGGCGGGCATTTACGTCTTGGGAGGACGTTGTGGTCTCGTGGTTAGGCAGCGATGGCGACGGCAGTGCCGCGACGGGCATCGACCGAATAGAGGCCGGGGCCGAAGGTGGCGAGCAGGATGTAGGCGCCGGCCAGCGTGAAGTTCTTCATCAGCATGATGCCGTTGAGGGCGTTGATCCAGCCGAGGGCGGCATCAGGCCAGCCGGGGACGGCAACCGTACCCGAGTGGAACATCACGCCGGTGAACACACAAAACAGCGCCAGCGCCCAGCCGACAACCTTGGTCTGGAAGCCGATGAGCACGGCAACGCCGGTCACCAGTTCAAACAGGCCGGCCAGATAGGCCAATGCCGTGGCAGCAGGCATGCCGGCGCCGGTGATCATGCCGGCAGTGCCGGACGGATCCATCAGCTTGCCGAAGCCGGAATAGATGAACATGAAGGACAGAAGGATACGGGCGACGAGCAGCACCATGTTTTGGGTCGTGGACATGAGAAGGTCTCCGAGGCATGCCCCGGACATCCGGAGCAGGTGAATTTTCTGAAGCGGAACCTAGCGATCTCTAGGCATGCGCGAAAGATGAACAATCGGAGACGAATTGTTCCACATTGTTGAACAACGCTTTCCAGCATCACCCTGACGCCAGTATTGAAATTATCTGGAGAATATTCCTATCCTGCCGGCGGGCAGACGGGTGAAGGGGAGATAGCGTGGCGATCATGACAGTAGGGTTTCGAACCGGCCTCGTGCTCGATGAGGAACGCCGGAACTGGACCGGCGACAGTCCACGTCCTCTGCGCTGGTCGGCTTGGTATCCGGCAGCAGAAGGCGCGGTCGAGACGGAGATCACCGTTCCGCCGGGCCGGGCGCTCTACAGCCTGGGTCTTCTCGGCGTCGATGCCCCGCTGTCTGAAACGCAAGCTCGCTATCCGGTGGTGATGCTCTCGCATGGCACGGGCGGATCCGCCTCCGGCCTCGGCTGGCTGGCTGCTGCACTGGCCGCAGAAGGCTTCGTCGTGCTCGGCGTCGATCACCATGGCAATACGGCAACCGAAGCCTACCGGCCGGAAGGCTTTCTCTGCTGGTGGGAACGTGCCCGCGACCTCACGGTCCTGCTGGACTTGCTGAGTGTCGATGGACTGTTTGCGCAACGCCTGAACCTGTCTGATGTCGCGGCCGCCGGCTTTTCGCTGGGCGGCTATACGGCTCTGGCGCTCGCCGGCGCGATCACGCAGACCGATCGGGTCATGGCCTTTGTCCGGCAATATCCCTTTGCCAGCGGCCCGAAGGAGATGCCGGACGTGGCATCCCGGATCGAGCCGCTGCTGGCCTCAAGCCCCGTGTTTCGCGCCTCCTGGGAACGGCAGTCGCTGGACTACCGGGATGAGCGCCTCGCCGCCGTGGTCGCGATTGCGCCGGCGCCGCCTGTCCGGGGTTTTACGGAAGTGAGCCTGCGCGGCATCGACCTTCCCGTCACGCTTCTCTGCGGCGAGGCAGACCGGGAAGCCCCCTATGATCTCTGCGCCGCCTGGCTGCAGGAGCGCCTGCCGAACAGCCGTCTGCAGAGCCTGGGGGTCGATGTCGGTCACTATACGCTGCTGCCGGAAGGCACGGAAACCGCCCGCCGCTCCAACCCGGATCTCTGGGTGGATGCACAAGGCGTGGTACGGGCAGAGGTGCACCGGAAGGCTGTGGAGATGACATTGGCGGCGCTGGCAAACCGGGCGGCTCAGCTCAACGCGTAACGAAAAAGGGCGATCCGAAGACCGCCCTTTCTGGTGCGAAAGCGGGGAGCTTACCGGGTTAAAACTCTTCCCAGCTCGTTGCGGCCGCAGCGGCAGACGATCCGCCAAAGGCCGAGGCGACCTTCTTGGCGAGATTGCGCGCCGGCGAGGGAGCAGGGCGGCTCGGTGCCGGCTCGGCGGCCCATGCCTGGCGTGCCGCGGGCCGCGATGTTTCGGTGTTGAAGCGCCCCACCAGTTCGCGCAACCGCTGCGCTTCCGTGGCGAGCGTGCCGCTGGCGGCAGTTGCCTCTTCCACCATGGCAGCGTTCTGCTGGGTCACCTGGTCCATCTGGTTGACGGCCACGTTCACCTGCGACAGGCCGACAGACTGTTCCTTGGCCGAGGTCGCGATGGCATCGAGCTGGGTGTTGATCGCAACCACATGGTTCTGGATCACCTGCAGGGCATTGCCCGTGGCGCTCACCAGTTCCACGCCGCTCTGCACCTCGTGGGCCGAGTTGCGGATCAGCTCCTTGATCTCCTTGGCGGCCTGGGCCGAACGCTGTGCCAGTTCGCGCACTTCCTGGGCAACGACCGCAAAGCCCTTGCCCGCTTCCCCGGCACGCGCCGCTTCGACGCCGGCATTGAGAGCCAGAAGGTTGGTCTGGAAAGCGATCTCATCGATCACGCCGATGATGTTGGAGATCTGCGACGACGAGTGCTCGATCCGCTGCATGGCGTCGACGGCCTTGGCCACGACCGCGCCAGATTGGGCAGCGGATTGGTTGGCCTCGATCGCCATGGCGCGCGCCTCTTCCGTGCGTCCGGACGAGGTCGTGACGTTGGCGGTAATCTCGTCCAGCGCTGCTGCCGTCTCCTCAAGGGATGCGGCCTGCTGTTCGGTGCGCTTGGAGAGATCGCCGGCACTCTGGCTGAGCTCGCGTGATCCGCCGTCGATGGCATTTGTCGCGGTTGCGACCGAGTGAATGGTGTCGCGCAACTGGCTGACCGCCGAGTTGAAATCGGCCCTCAGTGCTTCGAAGTCCGAGGCGAAAGCCTGTTCCAGCTGGAACGTCAGGTCTCCGGCCGAAAGGCGCTTCAGGCCTTCCGCCAGACCATTGGTCGCCTGTGCCATGGCCTGGCTCCGCTGCCGCTCGACCTCGGCACTGCGGATCTGATCGGCTTCCCGCGTGGTACGGTTCTGCTCGGCTTCCTGCTCCAACTCCTTGCTGCGCAGGCCATTGTCCTTGAACACCTGCAGGGCCTTGGCCATCTGGCCCACCTCGTCGCGCCGGTCCGTGCCATCCACTGAAACCGTCAGGTCCCCCTTTGCAAGCGTCAGCATTGCGCCCTGCAATTGCTGGATGGGGCGGGACAGCCAGGTGCGGATCAGGAAGAAGCCAGCGACGAGAACGACGGCGAGGCCGCCGATGATGGCAATGAAGGTCGTGTAGATGGTCGTCAGCGCGCTGGCGCTGAGATCGTCACTGACCTTTTTTGCGGATGCCGTCACCTCGTCTGTCGCTGCCGTCAGTTTTTCGGTAACGGCTGCAAACTTCGGCTTGCAGTCAGTGGTGAACATGTCCTGCGTGGCTCTGATATCAGCATCGGTGACAGCCTTCGCACCCAGCTGCACCACAGTGCCGCACGCGTCACTGAGAACGCTCATACCTTCCGCTTTAATCGGCGCCAGCTTGGCATTTCCGGGAACGGCCGCCATCGCTTTGTCCATCCAGTCACCAAACGAGGTCTTGGCTTTGTTATACGCCGCCAGGTTGGCCGCGTTGTCGGCGTCGGTGCGGGAAATCATAAGGTCGCCTGCGGCAGCATGTGCTGTCTGCAGGTTGCGATTGGCGCGGGCAACCATCAGCATTGCCAGGCTCTCGTGCTCGATAAGGCTGCTGTATTCGGCATCTAGCGTCTGGATGCTGTTGCTGCTGTAAAAGGCTGTTGCGACGACGAAAATGCCGAAGAACGACATCAGCGTCAGAAATTTTCCAATCAGGGAGACGTGCTTCATCACAGACCTGCGCGTTGGAGGATGTATAAACGCAGTTAATGCTGTGTTGATTATGAGAGCGTCACCGCGCGATCTGTCAGTTTGTGTGATTGAAAATTAGTATTGCCTGACATCCAGCAAGCAACAGGGCGGTCTTACTTAATATGATTATATAACGGAAAGCGCTGGTGGACTAAAACGCCTTTAAACAGTGAACCAATGGCCCAGATTTGCAGACGTTATGGAGCGACGATAAACAAAAAGGGCGGCCCGAAGACCGCCCTTTCCGAAACACTGAACCGATGGCTCAGATGTGCAGACCTTATGGCCTGATCACATCATGTCCATTCCGCCCATGCCGCCCATGCCGCCAGGCATGCCGCCGCCAGCCGATTCCTTCTTAGGAAGTTCGGCGATCATGGCTTCCGTGGTGATCAGCAGCGAAGCAACCGAAGCTGCGTTCTGCAGAGCCGTACGGACAACCTTGAGCGGATCGACGATACCCATGGCGATCATGTCGCCATATTCGCCGGTCTGGGCGTTGTAGCCGAAGTTGTCGGTGTCGCTTTCGAGGATCTTGCCGACCACGATCGAGCCTTCGTCGCCTGCGTTTTCAGCAATCTGGCGAACGAGCGACTGGAGCGCACGACGAACGATGGCGATGCCGGCGTCCTGGTCCTGATTTTCACCCTTGGCGGTGATCTTCACGGACGAACGGAGCAGGGCAGTACCGCCGCCGGGGACGATGCCTTCCTGAACGGCAGCGCGCGTTGCGTTGAGCGCGTCGTCGATGCGGTCCTTCTTTTCCTTGACTTCGATTTCCGTGGAACCGCCAACGCGGATGACGGCAACGCCGCCAGCGAGCTTGGCAAGACGTTCCTGCAGCTTTTCGCGGTCGTAGTCCGAAGTGGTTTCTTCGATCTGCGCCTTGATCTGTGCAACGCGGCCTTCGATGTCGGTCTTCTGACCGGCGCCGTCGACGATCGTCGTATTTTCCTTGGAGATCGAAACCTTCTTGGAACGGCCGAGCATGTCGAGCGTGACATTTTCAAGCTTGATGCCGAGGTCTTCGGAGATGACAGTGCCGCCCGTCAGGATGGCGATGTCTTCCAGCATAGCCTTGCGGCGATCGCCGAAGCCAGGAGCCTTGACGGCAGCAATCTTCAGGCCGCCGCGCAGCTTGTTGACGACGAGCGTAGCAAGAGCTTCGCCTTCGACGTCTTCAGCGATGATCAGGAGCGGCTTGCCGGTCTGAACGACAGCTTCGAGAACAGGAAGCATGGCCTGCAGGTTCGAAAGCTTCTTTTCGTGCAGAAGGACGTAGACGTCGTCGAGATCGGCGACCATCTTTTCCGGGTTGGTCACGAAGTAGGGCGACAGGTAGCCGCGGTCGAACTGCATGCCTTCGACGACTTCGAGTTCGGTTTCGGCAGTCTTGGCTTCTTCAACCGTGATAACGCCTTCGTTGCCGACGCGCTGCATGGCTTCAGCAATGTCTGCACCAACCTGCTTGTCGCCGTTGGCGGAGATCGTGCCGACCTGTGCGACTTCTTCCGAGGTGGAGATCTTCTTGGCCTTGGCCTGGAGATCCTTCACCACTTCGGTCACGGCCAGATCGATGCCGCGCTTCAGGTCCATCGGGTTCATGCCGGCTGCAACAGCCTTGTTGCCTTCGCGAACGATCGCCTGGGCAAGAACGGTAGCAGTCGTGGTGCCGTCGCCGGCGATGTCGTTGGTCTTCGAAGCGACTTCGCGGACCATCTGGGCGCCCATGTTCTCGAACTTGTCTTCAAGTTCGATTTCCTTGGCCACCGAAACGCCGTCCTTGGTGATGCGCGGTGCGCCGAAGGACTTGTCGATCACGACGTTACGACCCTTGGGGCCGAGCGTGACCTTGACTGCGTCAGCGAGAATGTCGACGCCACGCAGCATTTTTTCGCGCGCGGTGCGGCCGAATTTTACTTCTTTAGCTGCCATTTTGATAGCTCCTGAAAAGAGGTGTCAGCGATATGCGATCGGGCAAAAGGCCGAAATATCAGCCGATAATGCCCATGATGTCGGATTCCTTCATGATCAGAAGGTCTTCGCCGTCGAGCTTGACTTCAGTGCCCGACCACTTGCCGAACAGGACGCGATCGCCAGCCTTGACGTCGAGGGGCGTAACAGTGCCCTTGTCGTCACGGGTGCCGGTGCCGACGGCGACGATTTCGCCTTCCTGCGGCTTTTCCTTGGCGGTATCGGGAATGATGATGCCACCCTTGGTCTTGGCTTCAGACTCGACGCGACGAACGACGACGCGGTCGTGAAGGGGGCGGAAATTGGTGCTTGCCATTGTCTAATCCCTCGATCAAATGACATGGACGGATCAGAGACCCGTATCTCAGTTAGCAGTCACCTGTGGGGAGTGCTAACAGCCGCGAGATAAGCGTGGAGCGGTTGAGAGTCAAGAACGAGACCGAAAAAATGAGGCCAAAAAGGCCCGGAATGGGCGGTTTGGTAAACGTTGCGGTCCACGTTTCCCGGTCGGACATGCCATATGCCAAAGCGGCTGCAGCCGGGCATCCCGGCTCGGTCTTCGTCTCATTCCTGTATGGCTTAGCATGCGAACATGATGGAACGATGGCATTCGTGGCCGTGGCCGTTCCGGCAACGCCGGAAAGGCAACCCGGTCGATGAGTGGCGCAGCAGCATGAGGCGAGAATGGATCGGGCGGTGAGGGACGTGGACGCGGACAAGCCGTCGCTTGCGGAACTGACATCCGTGTTTGGCCGCATCGGCGTGCTGAGCTTCGGCGGCCCGGCCGGCCAGATCGCCCTCATGCACCGGACCCTTGTCGACGAGAAACGATGGATCTCGGAGGAGCGCTTCCTGCATGCGCTGAATTACTGCATGCTTCTGCCCGGACCCGAGGCGCAGCAGCTCGCCACCTACATCGGCTGGCTGCTGGGCGGTACCCGCGGCGGCGCCATCGCCGGTCTCCTCTTCGTCATTCCAGGCCTCGCCGTCATGCTGGCACTGGCGAGCGCCTATTCTTTCTTCCACCAGACGGAATGGCTGGCGGGCCTCTTCTTCGGCCTCAAGGCGGCCATCCTTGCCATCGTCGCGGAAGCGGTGGTTCGCCTCGGCCGCAAGACGTTGAAGACGCCATTCCTCGGTGGCATTGCGGCGCTCGCCTTCGTGGCACTCTTCCTCCTCGGCATTCCCTTTCCGCTGGTAGTCGTCGCCGCCGCCATTTCAGGCTTCCTCGTCGGCCGGCGGCAGGGCAGGGGGCTGCAGCCCGCCCTCGACGCGCCGGACCTTATCCCCCGGCTGCCTGCGCTGAAATCCCTTGCTACCCTGCTGTTCTGGATCGGCGTCTGGCAGCTGCCGCTGCTCGCGCTTTGGCTGTTCTCCGGACCCCAGGCCCTGTCCGATCTCTTCCTGTTCTTCTCGAAGATGGCTCTGGTGACCTTCGGCGGCGCTTATGCGGTTCTGGCCTATGTGGCCCAGGTGGCGGTCGATCAGTACGGATGGTTGCGCCCGGGCGAGATGCTGGATGGACTGGCGCTCGCTGAAACCACGCCCGGCCCGCTGGTCCTTGTCCTCTCCTTTGTCGGCTTTCTGGTCGGCTTCCGCGAAGGGGCGGGCCTCGGTGCGCTGACCGGCGGCATTCTGGGCGCCGTGCTGGTTGCCTGGGCAACCTTCGTGCCGAGCTTCATCTGGATCTTTGCCGGCGCCCCTTACATCGAGAGGCTGCGCGGTAACACGGCATTCTCCGGCGCGCTTTCGGCCATCACCGCAGCCGTGGTCGGGGTCATCCTCAACCTGGCGCTCTGGTTTGGCCTGCATGTCCTCTTCCGTAAGGTGGCGGACGTCGATCTTATGCCGGCGCTGGGCTTCAGCCTGCTGCTGCCGGTCTGGTCAAGTCTTGATCCCGCAGCCCTTGCCCTCTTCCTCCTGTCGGCGCTTCTGCTGTTCTGGTTCAGGTGGGGAATGCTCTCGGTTCTTACCGTCTGCGCAGTCGCCGGCCTTGCGCTGCAGCTCCTGCATCAGGGCTAAGCGACCTCGGAAAATCAGGCCGCGGGCGCGATTAGTCTTGCCATGCAAGCCGAGCTTTGCGACATCAGCGCCCACAGAGCAATCGAGCGGACGAGAGAACATGGCACAGCGTATCGGGGATTTGGGCGAGGTTATCGGCGGCTATGACGTCGTGTTGTCGGATGTCTGGGGCGTGGTCCACAATGGCGTCGAAGCCTTCCAGCATTCCTGCCAGGCGCTCGCCGCCGCCCGCAAGGCCGGTGCCACCGTGGTCCTCATCACCAATTCCCCGCGTCCGGCCCCCGGCGTCATCGAGCAGCTCAAGGCCCTCGGCGTCGCCGATGATACCTATGACCGTGTCGTCACCTCCGGCGACGTCACCCGCAAGCTGATTGCCGAAGGTCCGCGCAAGGTCTTCCTGATCGGCGCCGATCGCGACCTGCCGCTCTTCGAAGGTCTGGGCGTCGAAGTCGTCGCTGCCGATCAGGCCGATTGCGTGGTCTGCACCGGCTTCTTCGATGACGAGAAGGAAGTGCCGGAAGACTACAAGGACATGCTGACGGCCTTCGTAAAGCGTGACGTCCCCTTCATCTGCGCCAACCCGGATCTCGTGGTCGAGCGCGGCGAAAAGATCGTGCCCTGCGCCGGCGCGGTTGCCGCCTATTACGAACAGCTCGGCGGCAAGACCCGCGTCGCCGGCAAGCCGCACAAGGCGATCTATGACGCAGCACTCGAGGCGGCCCGCGAGGTGCGCGGCGATTTTGCGCGCGACAAGGTTCTGGCGATCGGCGACGGCATGCCGACAGATGTGCGCGGTGCCCTGTCGCAAGGCCTCGACCTGCTCTACATCAGCTCCGGTATCCACGTGCGCGAATACACGGTGAACGGCGAAACCGACGAGGCTATCCTCAAGGAATGGCTGCGCGCGGAGCAGGCAGCGCCCAAGTACTGGATGCCACGCCTCGCCTAGTTCACGCGCCTGATAACCAGGCCGAGTTGGAAGTCATCTGGATGACGGTTTTCCACCGCAATGAGAAGAAGGAGCCGCTGCCCGAAGCGCTGAAGGGCGGCGTCGTGGCGATCGGCAACTTCGATGGCGTCCATCGTGGTCATCGCAGCGTGCTGGAACGGGCGCTGGCGCTTGCGCAGGAGCGCGGCGTGCCGGCCCTGGTCCTGACCTTCGAGCCGCATCCGCGCAGCGTCTTCCGTCCCGACCAGCCGGTCTTCCGGCTGACGCCCGCGCCGCTGAAGGCAAGGCTGCTGGAAGCCATGGGCTTCCGCTGCGTCATCGAATATCCTTTCGACGCCGATTTTGCCGGCCGCTCTGCCGAGGAATTCGTCCGCACCATTTTGGTCGACTGGCTGGGCGCGACAGCCGTCGTCACCGGCTTCGATTTCCACTTCGGCAAGGGCAGGGAAGGCGGCCCCGCCTTCCTCATGGAATCCGGCCCCCGATATGGCTTCACCGTCTCGTTGATGGATGCCTTTCGCGACGAGAACGCCGACGTCATCTCCTCGAGCCGCATCCGCGCACTTTTGGCCGACGGCCATGTCGCCGAGGCGGCCGGCCTGCTCGGCTACCGGTTCACGGTAGAGGCGGAGGTGATCGGCGGTGAGAAGCTCGGTCGGCAACTGGGCTATCCGACAGCCAATATGCAGCTTCCGCCGGAAACGGAGCTGAAGGCCGGCATCTATGCCGTGCGTTTCCGCAGGCCCGACGGCAGCATTCACGATGGCGTGGCAAGCTATGGCCGCCGCCCGACCGTGACCGAAAACGGCGCGCCGCTGCTGGAAACCTTCCTGTTCGATTTTTCGGAAAGCCTCTACGGCGAAACCTGCGCGGTCTCCTTCTTCGGCTACCTGCGAGAGGAGCTGAAGTTCCACGGGCTGGAGCCTTTGATTGAGCAGATGAAGCTCGACGAGGCGGAGGCAAGGGCGCTGCTCTCGGGCGTCACGCCGCTGGGTCCGCTCGACCGGACAATCTCTTTCCACGACTGATTGCGGCGAAAACAAGAAACGGGCTTGCCTCGAAGCAGCGTCGGTTTCAGTGTCTATGATGAAGTATGCATATTCGCGGTTTCATCATCAGAGGCGTGTTCGTCATGAACAATCGTTTTGGAACAGCGGCCTGCTGGCTGCTCGTCATCCCCTATATCGGCCTGTTATGGGTTCCTTTCTACAACCGGCATGATCCGGTTATCCTCGGCTTCCCCTTCTTCTACTGGTACCAGCTGGGCTGGGTGCCGATCACCGCCCTCCTGACCTGGGTCGCCTACAGGAGCATGCGTCATGACGACTGAGATTGATCCGGTCGCACTCGGCGTCTTCATCTTCTTCTTCATCCTGGTCACGGTGATGGGCTTTGTCGCCTCCCGCTGGCGTGCGCCCAAGACACTTGCCCATATCGACGAATGGGGCCTCGGCGGGCGCAACTTCGGCACCTGGATCACCTGGTTCCTGGTAGGTGGCGATTTCTACACGGCCTATACGGTCATCGCCGTGCCGGCGCTGGTCTACACCGTCGGCGCCTACGGCTTCTTTGCCTTGCCCTATACGATCGTCGTCTATCCCTTCGTCTTCATGGTCATGCCGGTTCTGTGGAAACGCGCCAAGGATTTCGGCTATGTTACGGCCGGCGACGTCGTCCACGGCCAGTATGGATCGCGCGGACTGGAACTGGCGGTCGCTGCCACCGGCGTCATTGCCACCATGCCTTATATCGCCCTGCAGCTGGTCGGCATGGCCGCGGTGTTGAAGGCGCTCGGCATGGTCGGCGAACTGCCGCTCGCCATCGCCTTCATCATCCTGGCGCTCTACACCTATTCCGCGGGCCTTCGGGCGCCGGCTCTGATCGCCTTCGTCAAGGACATCATGATCTATATCGTGGTGATCGCGGCTGTGGCGATCATTCCCTCCCAGCTGGGCGGCTATGCCAATGTCTTCAACGCCGCGGAAGCGGCCTTCGCGGCCAAGGGCTCGGGCAATCTCCTGCTGGGCGGCAACCAGTATGTGGCCTATGCGACGCTGGCGCTTGGCTCGGCACTGGCGGCCTTCATGTATCCGCACACGCTGACGGGCATCTTCGCCTCCAACAGCGGCAACACCATCCGCAAGAACGCCGTGCTCCTGCCGGCCTATACGCTTCTTCTCGGCCTGCTGGCCCTGCTGGGCTACATGGGTCATGCGGCCAACCTTCAGATCGAAAGCGCTAATGACGTGGTGCCGGCCCTGTTCCAGAAGATCTTCCCCAGCTGGTTTGCAGGTTTCGGCTTCGCGGCGATTGCCATCGGCGCGCTGGTGCCGGCGGCGGTCATGAGCATCGGCGCCGCGAACCTCTTCACCCGCAATTTCTGGAAGGCCTACGTCAACCCCGCCATCGAGCCGGCGGGCGAGGCGAAGGTTGCCAAGCTCACCTCGCTGGTGGTCAAGATCGGCGCCCTGCTGGTAATCTTCTTCCTGCCGACCCAGTTCGCGCTGGACCTGCAACTGCTCGGCGGTGTCTGGATCCTGCAGACCCTGCCGGCGCTGGTCTTCGGTCTCTACACCAACTGGTTCCGGGCGCCGGCTCTCATCGTCGGCTGGTTCGTCGGCTTCTTCGGCGGCTCATGGATGGTGTGGATGAACGGCCTGAAGCCGCTGCAGGCAATCAGCCTCGGCGGTGCGCCCTTCACCGTCTACATCGGCCTTCTGGCGCTCTGCGCCAACATCGTCGTGTCGGTGGTTTTGAACGCTGTTCTGCCCAGGGGGCAGATGGCGCGAGCCTGATGAAAGGGTCTAGCTGCGGTCGGTCCGGCCGCAGCTAGACCTTGCCCTTATGACCGGCGTCTTTCAGAATGGCGTTGGCCGTATGGCGGCTTTGCAGGTTGCGCGGAACCAACAGCATCTTGTTTGCAGTCGGGGAATACCACTTCTCATGCGAACCCTTGGCATTGCGCAGATACGCATAGCCAAGGCCGGATAAAATCTCGCTGACGATTTTGTAGTAGCCCTCTGCCGCCTCAGGCTGCTGCACGCGGCTCAGGTCGCAGCCAGAGAATAGCCGGGATCAGATCCTTAAGGGGTGTCGAGGCGAGGTCGGCCGCGGGGATGTGGTTGGCAACGATCAGATCGACCGCCGAGTCGAGCAGGATCTCTTCGAATTCGTCGAGATTGGCACATTCGATGTGAAGTCCCTCGATATCGCTATCCGAGTAAAACACATCCGCTTCATCGTCCCAAAGCGCCTTGACGAAAAAGGTCCGTTTCACCATCGCCTGCACCTGTCGCCCTGTTGTACGCAGCCAGCATACAGGCAGACATACTGCGGCGAAAGCGGAATGCAAAGATCCGACGCTTGCTGCCAGATGCCCCTTCCTTTCCGTCCCGAAATCCTCTGGTCACCGCAGCAGGCGGCTGTCGAACGGGTACTGGAAGACAGTCTCGATGCTGATCTTGCCAGCATCAGGGTGCTGCGGGTTGATCAGGACATTGCGAGCTTGCGGCATCACCATGCTCGGAACGTCAAGAAGACAGAATTGCCGGTCCTGGAGGAGCCCCGTTCCAAGTGCCTGCGTGACCTCCAGATCACTGGTGTCATAGCTGTCGCTGTCTATGCGGTGAATGGAAATGGAATCGGGGCAGGCGATCTTCAGCAATGTGTAATGCGCGGGGAGGTCGGCAAGATCGGCATGAACAAGGATCTCGAGCAGGGTCGTCGATGGATGATCCGAGCAATAGACGACGGCATTGCCGCGTCTGTGCCATCGACCGGACGCCAGAAGGCCACCGCGCCCCGTGAGATCCCGGTGGTTGGAAATCCGCCACAGATGGCGGGTCACATGTAGATCCCGTGGTCGATCCTGAGGATCTCTTCTTCGACAAGACGTGCACCGGTCTCGGATTCGAGCAGATCCAGCGGTACGACCCCGTTCAACACGCGACTCGGCTTGCGAAGCCAGCCCTGTGCTCTTTCGCGCGTTCCAAACACGCGATCGGCAAGCTCGCTGATCCTGAGAATACGCTGCGCGCTGTCGTTTTCCGCAAGCGTGAGCGGCTCGCCTTTTTCGATGCGTCGGGCAAGCGTGCGACGAGGCGCCACGAAACGATGGATTTCGTCCATCGAGAAACCATGGTCTTTCAGCGTCTCGACCGACCGACCGTCGAACTGGAGCAAGTCTCCGCCCGCAGCCGTTTCGACGCGTGCCTGCGCAGGGTCGATCCTTGAGAGGTTCAAAGCCTTGGCCATTTTGTCCGCTCCGTGCCACGTGCCCAACAATATAGGCGCATTTGGCCACGGCGACAATCATCGCCAGTCCACCCCTTCCTTTCCGTCCCGAAACCCCGTAATAACCGCTTCCATGACGACATTCCGGCTGGCCCCGTTCATCGATGAGATGATCATTCGAATTATCGGCCCGGCCTTCCGCGCGCCGTAAGGGCGGCCGGAGGGTCCGGGTTCTTGGCGCTCGTTCCACAGCGCCTCCGCCGCCGAATTTCCATCGACATGCGCCTTGTCCGTGGCGCCAGCAATGATTGTCCGACCTCATGACCGAACTGCCCGAGACTGCTGAAAAGCTCGACTACTCCAAGACCCTCTACCTGCCGGAAACCGAATTCCCCATGCGCGCCGGCCTGCCGCAGAAGGAACCGGAAATGGTCGCCCGCTGGCGGGAGATGGACCTCTACAAAAAGCTGCGTGCCTCTGCCGCTGGCCGCGAAAAATTCGTGCTGCATGATGGCCCTCCCTATGCCAACGGCAACATCCACATCGGCCATGCGCTGAACAAGATCCTCAAGGACGTCATCACCCGCTCCTTCCAGATGCGCGGCTATGACTCGAACTATGTTCCCGGCTGGGATTGCCACGGCCTGCCGATCGAGTGGAAGATCGAGGAAGAGAACTACCGCGCCAAGGGCAAGGCCAAGCCTGACCTGAAGCAGCCGGACGCGATGATCGAATTCCGCAAGGAATGCCGCGCCTATGCCGAAAAATGGATCAAGATCCAGGCGGAAGAGTTCAAGCGCCTGGGTATCGTCGGCGATTTCGACAATCCCTACCTGACGATGAATTTCCATTCGGAAAGCCGCATCGCCGGCGAACTTTTGAAGATCGCCATGAGCGGCCAGCTCTATCGCGGCTCGAAGCCGATCATGTGGTCGGTGGTCGAGCGCACGGCGCTCGCCGAAGCCGAAGTCGAATACCACGACTACGAGAGCGACACGATCTGGGTGAAGTTCCCGGTGGCGGGCGGTCCGGCTGAACTCTCCGACGCCCATGTGGTCATCTGGACGACCACGCCCTGGACGATCCCGGGCAACCGCGCCATCGCCTATTCGCCGAAGGTTGCCTACGGCCTCTATGAAGTGACCGAGGCTGCCAATGATTTTGGTCCGCAGCCGGGCGAAAAGCTGATATTTGCCGACAGCCTGTCTGAAGAATCCGCTGCCAAGGCAAAGCTGGCATTCAAGCGCCTTCGCTCGGTTTCCGCCGACGATCTCGCTTCGATGACGGCTGCTCATCCGCTTGCCGATCTCGGCTACACCTTCGCTGTCCCGCTTCTCGCCGGTGATCATGTCACCGACGATGCCGGCACGGGTTTCGTGCACACGGCGCCCTCGCATGGTCGCGAAGACTTCGAGGCCTGGATGGACAATGTCCGCGACCTGGAAGCCCGTGGCATCGATCCGCGCATCCCGTTCCCGGTCGATGACGCAGGCATGTACACCGTCGATGCCCCCGGTTTTGAGGGCGCTCGCGTCATGGATGACAACGGCAAGAAGGGCGATGCCAACGACCGCGTCATCAAGGCGCTGATCGAGCGCAGCATGCTGTTCGCCCGCGGCCGCCTCAAGCACCAGTATCCGCATTCCTGGCGCTCGAAGAAGCCGATCATCTTCCGCAATACGCCGCAGTGGTTCGTCTATATGGACAAGGACCTGGCCGACGGTACAACGCTGCGCAACCGCGCCCTGAAGGCCATCGACGACACCCGCTTCGTGCCTGCCGCCGGCCAGAACCGCCTGCGCGCCATGATCGAGCAGCGCCCGGACTGGGTTCTCTCCCGTCAGCGCGCCTGGGGCGTCCCGATCTGCGTCTTTGCCGATGAGAGTGGCGAGGTCCTGAAAGACGAGGCGGTCAACGCCCGCATCCTGGAAGCCTTCGATGCCGAAGGCGCCGACGCCTGGTTTGCCGAAGGTGCCAAGCAGCGCTTCCTCGGCAATGATCACGACCACACAAGGTGGACGCAGGTCATGGACATCCTCGACGTCTGGTTCGATTCAGGCTCGACCCACACCTTCACGCTGGAAGACCGCCCGGATCTGAAATGGCCGGCCGACGTCTATCTCGAAGGCTCCGACCAGCATCGCGGCTGGTTCCACTCCTCGCTTCTGGAATCGGCTGCCACCCGCGGCCGCGCGCCCTATGACACGGTCGTCACCCATGGTTTCACCATGGATGAGAAGGGCCAGAAGATGTCGAAGTCGCTCGGCAACGTGGTCGCGCCGCAGGACGTCATGAAGGATGCCGGCGCCGATATCCTGCGCCTCTGGGTCATGACCACCGACTATTGGGAAGACCAGCGCCTCGGCAAGACAATCATCCAGACCAATGTCGACGCTTACCGCAAGCTGCGCAACACCATCCGCTGGATGCTCGGCACGCTCGCCCACGACGACGGCGAGGACATCGCCTATGAGGCGCTGCCGGAACTCGAAAAGCTGATGCTGCATCGGCTGTCCGAGCTCGATAAGATGGTCCGCGAAGGCTACGACGCCTTCGAGTTCAAGAAGATCACCCGCGCGCTCATCGATTTCGCCAATATCGAGCTCTCGGCCTTCTACTTCGACATCCGCAAGGACGCGCTCTATTGCGACGCGCCGTCGTCGCTGCGCCGCCGTGCCTCGCTTGCGGTCATCCGCAGGATCTTCGAGTGCATGGTCACTTGGCTCGCCCCCATGCTGCCCTTCACCACCGAAGAAGCCTGGCTGTCGCTGAAGCCCGATGCCGTCTCGGTGCATCTGGAACAGTTCCCGGCCATTCCGGCCGGTTGGCAGAACGAGGCGGTCGCCGAGAAGTGGGCAAAGATCCGCAAGGTGCGCTCGGTGGTCACCGGCGCGCTGGAGATCGAGCGCAAGGACAAGCGCATCGGCTCCTCGCTGGAAGCAGCCCCGATTGTCTATGTGAGCGACAAGGAACTGGCAGCCGCTCTGGTGGGCCAGGATTTCGAGGAGACCTGCATCACCTCTGAAGTCACGATCGTCGAAGGCGAGGGTCCGGAAACGGCCTTCCGCCTGTCTGAGGTTGCCAGCGTCGCCGTCGAGCCGAAGCTCGCCGAAGGCATGAAATGTGCGCGCTCGTGGCGTGTCACGAAGGATGTCGGGTCCGATCCCGCCTATCCGGATGTCTCGGCGCGCGATGCGGCGGCTCTGCACGAGCTGGCGTCTCTCGGTCGGCTTGGTTAGGGCTGCGTTACCGGATGATTGCGCTTTGGCGCGGCATCCGGTATTTCTGCCCGAAATTGGCCGGAATTTCCGGCAAGGGAAGAGCATTAGTCTCTGCGGCGCCAGGACGGGCGCCCACGGAAGGGGTTCGATGAAAACGACAGACATGTTTCGTGTCGGCATGGCCGCGGCCGGCGTTCTCGCCGCGACATTGACCCTGTCCGGCTGCATGGGAAGCCCGACCTACGGTACCGACAAGACGGCCATGGAGCAGCTTGGCGACGACCTGGGCTCCACCGTGGCGATCGGCGGAAGCAAAAACGATAAGAAGACGGTGAAATACAATCCTCGGCCGACCCTGGTGGTCGCCAAGGATCAGGCCGGCAATCTGCCGCCGCCGCAGGCATCCCTCGCCAACCGCGAAAACAACCCGAACTGGGTGGAATCGCCGGAAGAGACGCGCGCGCGTCTGCGTCAGGAAGCCGACGAGAACTCCGGCAATGCGGGTTACCGCTCGCCGCTTCTGGCCGGCAACGGCCAGGCGGGCCAGCTGACCGAACCGCAGCGTTGGGAAGCCTTCCGCAAGGCCAAGGCTGACGCCGGAAGCACCAACCCGAATGGTCCGCGCCGGACGCTGGCAGAACCGCCCACGCAGTATCGCTCGGCAGACGCAGCGGTTCTCGAGGATCTCGGCACGCCCGAGGCCCAGAAGGAAAAGGAACGGAAGAAGGCAGCCGCAGCCGCTTCCAAGGACAGCAGCTGGTGGCAGATCTTCCAGTAAGGCGAGGCTAAATCAGCGCGGCGCGCGTCGCGATCGGAAAAAACCGGTCAGCACCGACGCCGCTTCCGTCTCGGCCAGCCCGGAATAGACTTCGGGCGCATGATGGCAGGTCGGCTGCGCGAAAAAGCGCACGCCGCTCTCGACAGCACCCCCCTTCGGGTCCTCCGCGCCGTAATAGAGCCGCCGGATACGGGCAAACGAGATGGCCGCAGCACACATGGTGCAGGGCTCCAGCGTCACGTAGAGATCAGCACCGGCGAGCCTTTCCTGGCCAAGCATAGCTGCCGCCTGGCGGATCACGGCAATCTCCGCATGGGCGGTAATGTCGTTGTCGGTCCGGGTACGATTTCCGCTGCGGGCAACGATTGCCCCGTCGATCACCAGCACGGCGCCGACCGGCACCTCGTCTCGGTCTGCGGCCTGGCGGGCCTCCGCAAGGGCCGCCGCCATGAAGCCTTCCGTCATCAAACCTTCGCTCTTGGCCATTGCCGGCAATTTCCTCTTAACCCGGGGCGCGCGAACTGGTAGGAAGCATCCAACTGGACGCCGCTAAGGCGCAATTCCGTTTAAAGTCAACACGAACAAGAATGTCCGGACCTCGTCCGTAGACATCACGCTTCAGGCAAACAACAAATGACCCCCAAAGACAAGCCGAAGCGCGGAGAAGCCAAGACCTTCATCCGCGAGATCAAACCGAAGTCGGACGCCGCCAAGACGGGTGGTTCCAAAGCGGGACCCTCCAAGGCCGGTGCTTCCAAGTTCGGTGCCCCCAAGTCCGCAGGTTCCAGGGATGGGGCTCCAAGGGAAGGGGCAGCCAAGTCCGGCTTCAAGGCGGGCGCCGCCAAGCGCGGTCCTGCAAGAGACGGAGCCTCCGGCAAGTCGGAGCGTCCGTTCAAGGCGCAAGACCGCTCGACCGGCGAACGCGCTCCCAGGCAGGATGGCGAGTTCAAGCGCCGCGACGCCGGCGATAGCCCGGCAAAGCCCGCACGTGCTCCGCGCGCAGCGCCGGCCACCGCGACTGCCGTGGAAGCCGACGGCAAGGCAGAACGCATCTCCAAGATCCTTGCCCGCGTCGGCGTTGCCTCGCGTCGCGATGTCGAGCGCATGATCATGGAAGGCCGCGTCAGCCTCAATGGCCGCCTCCTGGATAGCCCGGTCATCAATGTGACGCTCAGCGACCACATCGAGGTCGACGGTGTACCGATCCGCGGCATCGAGCGGACGCGCCTGTGGCTCTTCCACAAGCCGGCTGGCCTCGTCACCACCAATTCCGATCCGGAAGGCCGCCCGACCGTATTCGACAACCTGCCGGATGGCCTGCCACGGGTCATGTCGGTCGGACGTCTCGACATCAACACCGAAGGCCTGCTGCTGCTCACCAACGACGGCGGCCTCTCGCGCGTGCTCGAATTGCCCACCACCGGCTGGCTTCGCCGCTACCGTGTGCGTGCCTATGGCGAGGTCAAGCAGGAGGATCTCGACAAGCTGAAGGAGGGCATTGCCGTCGACGGCGTGCTCTACGGCAGCATCGAGGCAACTCTGGACCGCACCCAGGGCCACAACGTCTGGATCACCATGGGTCTGCGTGAAGGCAAAAACCGCGAGATCAAGAACGTCCTCGGCGTGCTTGGCCTGGAGGTCAACCGCCTGATCCGTATCTCCTACGGTCCTTTCCAGCTCGGCGACCTGCCCGAGGGCGAGGTCCAGGAAGTGCGTGGCCGCACCCTGCGCGACCAGCTCGGCCCGCGTCTGATCGAGGATGCCAAGGCGAATTTCGACGCGCCGATCTATAACGACAATGATGGCGAGGACGACGAGGACAAGCCGGCCCGCGCCGAACGCTCGGGCTGGGCCCAGAAGCCGCAGCCGTCGGAACGCGGCCGTCCCGAACGCTCCGGCTCCGAGCGTCCTCGTGCCGCCGGCTCCCGTTCCGAGGGTGGCCGGTCGGAAGGTGGACGATCCGAAGCACCGCGCTTCGGCAAGTCCGACGACCGTCGCGACCGTGGTCCGGGGCGCGTCGATACCCGGCAGGGCGAACGGGGTGGTTTTGCCGACAAGCCGCGCGGCGGCTCAAAGCCTTACCCGAGCCGCGACCAGGAAAGCGACGACCGCCCCAAGAAGCGTCCGCCGATGGGCACCAGCCGCACCGCCAACGTCTGGATGGCGCCGGGTGCCCGCCCGACCCTCGAAACCAACGCGAAGCGGCCCAATGCGCGCGAACAGGCAGACGAGGTCTTCAAGAAGCCTGCACCTCTGAACGACCGTCCCGTCGTCGTCAAACGTGCCGACGACGACCGCGACTGGATCCGCGCCGATGGGCCCGACAAGCCGGAAAAGGCCGATTACGGCCGCAAGCCTGCGTTCGGCGATCGTCCCACCCGTGGACCGCGTCCGTCGGAAGAGCCACGCCGTGAGCGCAGCTTCGGCGACAAGCCTCGTTTTGGCGATAAACCTCGTGGCGACCGTCCGACCGGCGATCGTCCGGCCGGCGCCCGTGCTGGTGGTGACCGCCCCTATAGCGGCGCTCCCCGCGGCGAGCGTAGCTTCGGCGATAAGCCCCGCTTTGGCGATAAGCCTCGTGGCGAACGTCCGACTGACGATCGTCCGGCCCGTCCCACCGGTGATCGCCCCTACACCGGCGCTCCGCGTGGCGACCGCAAGCCACGCGAAGATGGCGATCGTCCGCAGCGCCCCTATTCCGGGGATCGCTCCGAGCGTCCCGCACGCCAGGACCGCCCCGCGGGTGATCGTCCCGCTGGCGACCGGCCGCGCAGTGACCGTCCCGCAGGCAAGTCCTTCGGCGGCAAGCCTTCCGGCGGCGCCGGCAAGCCCTTCGCTGGAAAGCCGGGTGGCGGCAAGAGCTACGGCGGCAAGCCATCGGGTGGAAAGCCCTCCGGCGGCCGTCCGGCACCCAGAAGCGGCGGCAAGCCGCGCACGCCGAGGGGATAACCGGACGTGCGCATTGTTGGCGGGGAATTTCGTGGCCGCACGCTGGCCACGCCGAAATCGAGTGACATCCGGCCGACCGTCGACCGGACCCGGGAAAGCCTGTTCAACATCATCGGCCACGTCTATCCGGACGCGCTGGATGGAACGCGGGTGATCGACCTCTTCGCCGGCACCGGTGCCGTCGGGCTGGAGGCTATGTCGCGCGGCTGCCGGCAGGCCCTGTTTGTCGAGAACGGCATCGAGGGTCGCGGCTTGCTGTGGGAAAATATCGACGCGCTCGGCCTGCATGGCCGGGCCCGGATATTGCGGCGTGACGCCACCCAGCTGGGCCAGCCGGGCACGATGGAGCCGTTCCAGTTCCTGTTCGCCGACCCGCCCTATGGCCAGGGTTTTGGCGAAAAAGCGCTGATGGCGGCCCATGCGGGACGCTGGCTGTCTCCAGGTGCACTGGTCATCCTGGAGGAGCGGGCCGATGTCACGCTGGCCGTGGATCCCGTGTTCAAGCCGCTGGAAAGCCGCATCTTCGGCGACACGCGGATGGAGTTCTTCCGCTACCAGCCCGCCTGATCGCGCGGGAAAGGAGAGGATCGATGACCCGGCTTGCTCTCCACGATCTTCCCGAAGACCGCAGCGGTCTGACCTTCGGCGTCGCTTTCGGCGCGGGCGGGGCAAGGGGCCTTGCCCATATCCACGTCATCCAGGCGCTCGATGAACTGGGCATCCGCCCGGTCGCGATCAGCGGTTCGTCGATCGGAGCCATCATGGGTGCGGGCATGGCGGCCGGCATGACCGGTAAGGAGATCGGCGAATACGCGCTGCATGCCGTCGGCACCCGCGGTGCGCTGTTCAACCGGCTCTGGAGCCTTGGTCCCGCCACCATGCGCGACAGGCTCGGCGGTTTTAGGCTCGGTCATTTCAATCTCGAGCGGATCATCCACGCATTCCTTCCGGCAAGTGTGCCCGCAAGCTTTGCCGAGCTCGGCATACCCCTCAAGGTCTCCGTCACCGATTACTACGGCCAGGGCGAGGTCGTGCTGGAGGAGGGCGATCTGCGCGTCGCGGTCGCCGCCTCGGCAGCCATTCCAGGCCTGTTCATGCCGGTCTGGGTCAACGGCCGGGTGATGATCGATGGCGGCATCTTCAATCCCGTCCCCTACGAGCACCTGATGGACCTTGCCGACGTGGTGATCGGCGTCGATGTGGTGGGCGCGCCGGAGGGTGATGGCACCCATGCGCCGAACCGCATCGACAGCATCTTTGGGGCAAGCCAGCTCACCATGCAGGCCAGCATCGCACTGAAGCTGAAACTGCGTCCGCCGCATATCTTCCTGAGGCCGAGCATCAATCGCTTCGGCGTCCTGGATTTCCTCAAAGCGCGCGACATCCTGCAGGAGTCCGAGCCGGTGAAGGATGAGCTGAAGCGCGCGATCGATGCGATCCACGCCACCCGTCAGCCCTGAGATGCTCTGATCAGACCGTCCCTGTCGGTTCGGGCTCGGCCGCACTCTCGTCGATCACCACCGTGCGCTTCGGCTTGATCAGCGGCTCCGGGCGCACGGGGCTGTTGAACAGCAGGCCGCGGCCCGCACCAAGACCCTGCACTGCCTGGATCTGCAACCTTTCCTCGTCGCGACCGCGGATGTCCTCGACGATCTCGCTCGCCGAATTCTCGCTCATCCCGAGCGCCTGCAGGGTGCGCCGCCCGAACACCAGGCCCGATTCCAGAGTCTCGCGCAGTTCGAATTCCACCGCCTGATCCCGCAGCGCCAGCGAATGGATGCGGTCATAGGAGCGCACGAACAACCGCGCGGAGGGAAAGTCCGAGCGGATCAGCTCGACGATGCGGTCCGTCGTCTCCCGCTTGTGGGTGCAGACGGCGACGATCTTTGCCCGTGCGACGCCGGAGGCGATCAGCACGTCGCGGCGGGTCCCGTCGCCGAAATAGATCCGGAACCCGAAGTTGGCCGCCTGGCGGATCCGGTCCGGATTGTCGTCGATCACGGTCACGGAACTGCCGCCGGCCAGTAGAATCTGCGCGGCGATCTGGCCGAACCGGGAAAACCCGACCATCAGCACGTCGGCGCCCGCACCTTCGAAATCCTCTTCCAGCTGCTCGCGCGTCTCGCTGCGCATCAGCCGTTTGGAAAGCGCTGCCCCGAGCGGCGTCAGCGCCATGGACAGCGTCACCGAGGCGATCAGCAGTGAGGCGGTGGCGGAGGAAAACAGGCCGGCCGCAGTCGCCGTGGTAAACAGCACGAAGCCGAACTCGCCGCCCTGCGGCAGAAGGAAGGCGATCTGCACCGCATCATTGTGGGAAGAGCCCCACAGGCGGCAGAGCGTATAGACGATCGCCGCCTTGGCGATCATGAACACCAGCACCGCCGGCACGATGAAGAGAAGATTGTCGGCAATCACTTCCACTTCCAGCGACAGGCCGACCGCGACGAAGAACAGCGCCAGCAGCAGCCCGCGGAAGGGCTCGATATCGGCCTCCAGTTCGTGGCGATAGGAGGATTCCGCCAGCATCACGCCCGCAAGGAAGGCGCCCATGGCCATGGACAGTCCAACCGCCTGCATGGCCGCGGCTGATCCCAGCACGACCAGCAGGGCCGCGGCAATCATCACCTCACGCGCGCCGGTGCGGGCGATCACCTGGAACATCGGCGTCAGCAGGTAGCGCCCGGCGATGATCATCGCGCCGACCGCTGCCACCGCAATGGCAAAATCGAGGAGTGGCGTTGCGGCCGCTTCTGTCGTTCCGGGCGCAAGAATGGTGATCAGCGCCAGCAGCGGCACGATCGCCAGGTCCTGGAACAACAGCACGGAGAAGGATCGTTGCCCGTAGCGGCTGTTCATCTCGCCGGTGTCGTTGAGGATCTGCAGCGCAAAGGCGGTCGATGACAGCGCCAGCCCGAAGCCGACGATCAGGCTGCCCCGCCAGTCGGACATATGCGCCAGATAGGCGAGCGCGCTCAGCACGCCGCCCGTCACCACAACCTGCATGGGCCCGAGGCCGAACACGTCGCCGCGCATCTGCCACAGCCGCGAAGGCTTCAGCTCCAGCCCGATGATAAACAGCAGGAAGACGACGCCGTACTCGGCGACCTTCAGCACCTCTTCGGTATCGGTCACCTGCTGCAGCACCGGGCCGATGATGACGCCGGCGGCCAGGTAGCCGAGCACGGTGCCCAGGCCAAGCTTGCGAAACAGGGGAGCGGCGATAACTGCACCGGCCAGCAGCAGGAGCATTTCGGAAAAGAGCGAATTGTGGTCAACCATGCGCGCACTTTCGGGTGCGGGCAGAAACGGGTCAACCCGGAATCGACCGGCTGCCCTTGATGCTTGCGCTGGCGCACAATAAATGGAGGCAGAACGAAAGGCTCTGCAAAAATGACCTCCGAATTTGATTCTGCTCCTCTTCTTGCCCGGGCTGGCGAACTGATCGATCTGGCAAGGGCCGCGGGAGCGGATCAGGCCGATGCGGTTGTGGTGCGGTCCCGCTCCCGTTCCGTCAGCGTCCGGCTTGGAAAGGTGGAGGGCACGGAATCGTCCGAAAGCGACGATTTCGCGCTGCGCGTCTTCATCGGCAACCGCGTTGCCAGCGTCTCGGCCAATCCGGGCTTTGACATGAAGACGCTCGCCGACCGCGCCGTTGCCATGGCCCGCGTGTCTCCGGAAGATCCCTTTGCCTGCCTTGCCGACGCCGGCGACCTTGCAACATCCTATCCGGATCTCGATCTCTTCGACCCGACCGAGGTCTCGACCGATTCCCTTCGTGAGGCAGCGCTCGAGATGGAGCAGGCAGCGCTCGATGTCGAAGGCGTAAGCAACTCCTCCGGCGCTGGCGCTTCGTCCGGCATGGGCGGCCTCGTGCTGGTCACCTCGAACGGCTTTTCCGGCAGCTATCTGGGAACCCGCTTCGGTCGCTCCGTCAGCGTCATCGCCGGCGAGGGCACGAAGATGGAGCGCGACTATGATTTCGACAGCCGCCTCTTTGCAGCCGACCTCGACGATCCGAAGCTGATCGGCCGCAGGGCAGGTGAACGCGTCGTCAAGCGGATCAATCCGCGCCAGGTGGATACCGGCAGCAATGTCACCGTCGTCTTCGACCCGCGCATCGCCCGGGGCTTCGTCGGCCATATCGCCGGCGCCATCAACGGCGCTTCGGTCGCCCGCAAGACCAGCTTCCTGCGCGACAGGATGGGACAGCAGGTGCTGAAGTCAGGTCTGAGCATCACCGACGATCCGCTCATCGTCCGCGGCTCCTCGTCGCGCCCCTTCGATGGCGAAGGCGTCTCCGGCGAGCGCATGGTGATGATCGAGGATGGCGTGCTCAAGCACTGGTTCCTCTCCACCTCCACCGGCCGCGAACTGGGTATGAAGACCAATGGCCGCGGTGTGCGGGGCGGCAATTCGGTGACCCCGGCATCCACCAACCTGGCGCTTGAGCCGGGCGACATCGCACCGGAGGATCTGATCCGCTCGATCGGTACCGGCTTCTACATCACCGAGCTGATCGGACAGGGCGTCAACATGATCACCGGCGAGTATAGCCGCGGCGCCACTGGCTTCTGGATCGAGAACGGCGAGCTGGCCTATCCGGTCTCGGAGGTCACCATCGCGTCGAACCTCAAGGACATGTTCATGCGCATCACGCCGGCCAATGACATCGATCGCAAGTACGGCGTCGCTTCGCCCACGCTTGCGATCGAGGGCATGACCCTGGCGGGGCGCTGATTGATGGCCGATCCCGCACCGAGAAGCGCCTGGCAGGATGATCTGGATCTTATCCGCGAGGCGGCCCGGCAGGCCGGCGACATCGCCCTTGGCTTCTTCGGCAAGGAGCCGGAGGTCTGGTGGAAGAACGAGGGAAGCTCGCCGGTAAGTGCAGCGGATTTTGCCGCAAACGACCGCTTGCGGGAGATCCTGCTGCAGGCCCGTCCGAACTACGGCTGGCTCTCGGAGGAAACCGACGACGATACCGACCGGCTCGGCTGCGATACCCTCTTCGTGATCGATCCCATCGATGGAACCCGTGCCTTCATCAATGGCGAAAAGACCTGGTGCGTCTCGGTGGCCGTGGTCCACCTCGGGCGCCCGGTCGCGGGCGTTCTCGTGGCCCCGGCGCTGGAGGAGGAGTTCCATGCGACGGCGGATGGACCTTCCGTGAAGAACGGCATCCCCATCCGGGTCTCGGAGCCCGCGGGATCCGGCCTGCGGATTGCCGCCGACGAGGCTCTGGTCAGGAAGTTCGATCTGCCCTTCCGCGATCTGGTTCACCGCGTTCGCCACGTGCCTTCGCTCGCCTATCGCCTGGCCATGGCAGCCGACAGCCGCATCGATGGTACCGTCGTCAAGCGCAACTCCCACGACTGGGATCTGGCTGCAGCCGACCTCATCCTGGAGCGGGCAGGAGGTCGCCTGGCCGACCTCGACAATCGTCCGCTGAGCTACAATCGCAAGCTGGTCACCCGCGAAATGCTGGTGGCTGGTAACGAACATGCCATTTCCAGCCTGCTCCCGCGCCTGGTGGGCGGCGCGGCGGGTTGACCTTTGCCGAGGAATGCAGCAGAGGATGGCCCGGGAGGCCGTAGGCAGGGATGAATGAGATGACCGAAGACAACAGCAAGAAACAGCTGCTCCACCTGGTGTTCGGCGGCGAGCTGCAAAGCCTCGAAGGGGTCCAGTTCAAGGACCTCTCGGGCCTCGATATCGTCGGCATCTTTCCCGACTATGCCAGCGCCCTGGTCGCCTGGCGGTCCAAGGCCCAGCAGACGGTCGACAACGCGCAGATGCGCTACTTCATCGTCCACATGCACCGCCTCCTCGATCCCGACTCCACACTGGGCTGATCTACCTCCGTCACGGCTGGTCTTCCCTGTGGAAGGCCCGCAGTCCGAAGCGTACCGCGCTCCGGACCCTCTTTTTTGACGCATTTGTGAAACAGGGGAAATGCGTTATGGATAGGCGATGGGAAGCGTTTCATTGAGGGCGGTTAGCAAGGATCGGAGGCCGGGGCGATGAGCGGCGGTCTGGCACGCGTGGCGCTATTCGGATACCGACTGCTGGGCGTGGCTCTCTACCCGCTGGCCAGTCCCTACCTCACCTACCGCGGCTTGAAGCGCAAGGAAGATCCCGCCCGCCGGTTGGAGCGTCTTGGCTACGCCAGCATGCCGCGGCCCCGCGGCCCGCTGGTCTGGGTCCATGCGGCAAGCGTCGGCGAAACCCTGGCCGTCATGCCGATGATCCGCGAACTGCGTCGCCGCCAGATCTACGTGCTGCTGACCACGGGCACCGTCACCTCGGCAAAGCTCGTCGAGGCGAGGCTTGGCGACGAAGTCATCCACCAGTACGCGCCGCTCGACATCAAGTTTCCGGTCAAGCGCTTCGTCTCCTATTGGCGCCCGGATGCCTGCATTACCGCTGAGTCGGAAATCTGGCCGACCACCATGGCCGAACTGTCCCGCCGCGCCATCCCGCAGATCCGCGTCAACGCCCGCATGTCGGATCGCTCCTTCGACCGCTGGCGCAGCCGCCACAGCCTGGCGGAATCCCTGTTTGAAAAGCTGGCTCTGGTCATCGCCCAGTCCGATCTCGACGCGGAACGCTTCCGCGACCTCGGCGCCTGGCCGGTGATCGTCTCCGGCAACCTCAAGACCGATACCGATCCGCCGCCTTGCGACGATGATCTTCTCGCCCGCTACAAAAGCGAGATCGGTGACCGCAAGACCTGGGCTGCGATCTCCACCTTCGACGGTGAGGAAAAGGCGGCCGCCACGGTGCACAAGGCGCTGAAGCCGAAGAACGGCCAGCTGAGCATCATCGTCCCGCGCCACCCCGATCGTGCCGATGCGATCGAGGCCATGCTGAAGGAGGAGGGGCTCTCCGTGGCGCGCCGGTCGCGCAACGACCCCGTGACGGAGACGACCGACATCTTCCTTGGCGATTCCATCGGCGAAATGGGCCTCTACCTCCGGCTGACGGAAATTGCCTTCGTCGGCCGTTCGCTCACCAACGAGGGCGGCCAGAACCCGCTCGAGCCGGCCATGCTGGGCTGTGCCGTGCTGTCCGGTCCGAACCTCCAGAACTTCCGCGATGCCTACCAGAACCTTGCCCGAAAGGGCGCCTCGCGGATCGTGCGGGATGTGGAGATGCTCGCCAAAGCGGTGCATTATCTGATGGTCAACGATCCGGCACGCCGCAAGATGGTGGATGCAGGCCACGAGACCATGGAAGAAATGCGCGGCGCGCTCGGCAAGACCATCAAAGCGCTCGAACCCTACATCAATCCGCTTACCGTTACGGCTCGGCTGCAGCCCAAGCCAAAGTCCAAGGTCGTTGTCGCGCGATGAAGCAGCCCGATTGGAGCAGTGTTGCCGGTATCCTGTTTGACAAGGACGGCACGCTGCTGCGCTATGATGAAAGCTGGGGCCCCGTGAACCGGGAGGCGGCCCGCATTGCGTCTGCCGGAAATCAGAAACTCGAGCACAGCCTGCTGCTGGCAGCCGGCATGGACCCCGTATCCGGCCACACCCGCGCCGACAGCCTCCTTGCGGCCGGCAATGCCGCGGAGATCGCTGCCGGCTTCGTTGCCGCAGGGTCGCCGCTGGAGACAGCCGAACTGACCCGGCTGCTGGATGACCTCTTTGTGCGCGCCACCGAATGGGCCGTCCCGGTCACCGACCTTGGAAGCTTCTTCGGCCGGCTGAAGCAGAGCGGCTTCAAACTCGGCGTGGCATCGAGCGATAACGAGCAGTCGATCCGCCAGACCGCCATCCGCTTCGGCTTTGCCGAGCACCTGGATTTCGTCGCGGGTTACGACAGCGGCCATGGTGTGAAGCCGGGTCCGGGCATGCTGCTCGGCTTCTGCAGCGCGGTTGGCCTTCAGCCCGCGCAGGTGGCCATGGTCGGCGATAACAATCACGACATGCACATGGGAGAGGCAGCCGGTGCCGGCATCAAGGTCGCCGTGCTGACCGGGACGGGCTCGCGGGCCACGCTGCAGGACGCCGCCGACCTTTGCCTCGACGACATCACGGAACTGGAAGCGCTTTTGCCGCGCAGACAAGAGGCCTAGGGCAGATGGTGTCTGAAGCGCCTCCCTTCTGGTGGATGAAGGCCGACTGGCGCGCCTGGGCGCTGTCTCCGGTCTCCTTCGTCTATGGCCGCGTGGCGGGCCGCCGCATGGCGCGGGCAAGGCGTGCGCAGGTTCCCGTGCCGGTCATCTGCGTCGGCAATTTCACGGTCGGCGGTGCCGGCAAGACACCGACGTCGATCGCCCTGGCGCGGGCAGCCGTGCGCAAGGGCCTTAGGCCGGGCTTCCTCACCCGGGGCTATGGCGGCTCGCTGGATGTCACCACGCTCGTCGATACCGGCCATCACCGGGCCGATGCAGTGGGCGACGAAGCCCTGCTGCTTGCCCGCGAGGCGCCGACCGTCATCTCGCGTGGACGCGTGGACGGGGCTCGCCGGCTGGTGGCGGAAGGGGCCGATCTGATCATCATGGACGACGGGTTCCAGAGCGCCCGGCTGGAGCTCGATTTCGCGCTTGTCGTCATCGATAGCCGCCGGGGCATCGGCAATGGTCATCTCGTGCCGGGCGGGCCGGTCCGCGCGCCACTTGCCGAACAGATGCGCCAGCTCTCGGCGATCCTCAAGGTCGGCGACGACGCGGCAGCCGACCGCCTCGTGCGGCAGGCGGCAAGGGCCGGCAAGCAGATCCACGTCGCCAGCCTGCTGCCCCGCGAGGGGCAGTCACTGGCGGGCGCGGGAGTGCTCGCCTTTACCGGCATCGCCGATCCGGAGAAGTTCTACCGGACGGTGAGGTCCGTCGGAGGTCTCGTGGAAGACACCCGGTCTTTTCCGGATCACCATTTCTTCAGCGAGGACGAGATGCAGGGCCTCCTCGAGGATGCAAGCATCAAGGCACTGTCGCTGGTCACCACCGCCAAGGATGCGGCACGGCTGGCCGGACGGCACGGTCCTGCCGAGGATCTTTTGAAGAGTGTGACGGTGATCGAGGTGGATATGGTCTTCGACGATCCTCAGGCGCCCGGCCAGATCATCGACAGGGCCTTCGACAATTTTCGCAAAAGACGCCTGCGCAAACCCGTGTGAGCTAGAGCTTCGTCGGGTTCAGGCCCGCGTCTGGATCGGCAGCACGCCGGCGCGCTTGTCGGCCTCGAGCGAGGTCTCGCAGTCCGCATAGGGTTCCTGCCGCGCCACGCTCCAGTACCGGAGTTCGTCGATCGGGATCTGCACACCGGTGAGCGCGCAGACCACATAGGACCCGGAGGCGACAATCTGGAAATCGCCGTCGAGATACCGGATTTTCGCCTCGCGAAATCCGCTTCCTTCAAACCGGTTCATTCTTGGCCTCCTGCGGAAGATCATCGCTCTCCTCTATCGCGGGAGGCTGGCGATTTCCAGCGTTTTCAGCTCCGGCCGAACAGCCGTTCGATGTCGGAGAGCTTGAGTTCAATATAGGTCGGCCGGCCATGGTTGCAGGTGCCCGATCCGGGCGTCGCCTCCATATCCCGCAACAGGGCGTTCATCTCCTCGGGACGCAACCTGCGGCCAGAGCGCACCGATCCGTGGCAGGCCATGGTGGCGGCCACATACTCGAGCTTGCCACGCAGGCCGCCGGCCGTGTTCCATTCGGAAATCTCGTCGGCCAGATCCCTCACCAGCGCCGCCGCATCCACCTCTCCCAGCATGGCCGGCGTTTCGCGCACCGCAACGGCGCCCGGGCCGAAGCGCTCGATGCTGAGCCCCAGCCGGTCGAGCTCCTTGGCATGTGCCATCAGCCGGTCGCACTCTTCTTCCGGCAGGTCGATGATGTCAGGGATGAGCAGCACCTGGGAGGGCAGGCGGTCCGCCTCCAGCGCCTTGCGCATCGCCTCGAACACCAGGCGTTCGTGCGCGGCATGCTGGTCGACGATGACGAGGCCGTCACCCGTCTGGGCCACGATATAGTTCTCGTGCAGCTGCGCCCGCGCCGCGCCCAGCCGGTGCCGCGAAACCTCTTCCGGAGAAGCCGCAGCCGGCTCGGAGAGCGTCTCTGTCCGGGCTGTCGGCATGGTCAGCGCGTCGAAACCCTGCTGCCGGTTCTCAGCAAACCCCCGGGTCTCTGGCGACAGCGGGCGGAACGGCGAACTTGCCGCGGTCCAGGCTGGCTTGCCGGAAGCTGGCGGTGCATGGAAACCGGGCCGGAAGGCATGCATCAGCCCGGATGTCCCGGTCGTTGACGCCCTGTCGCCTTCCCGGTGCAGCGCCTCGCGGATGGCCCCGACGATCAGCCCGCGCACCAGGCCGGGATCGCGGAACCGGACGTCGGCCTTGGCGGGATGCACGTTGACGTCGACCAGCGCCGGATCGAGCGTGATCGACAGCACCGCGACGGGATAGCGACCGGACGGCATGCGCTCCGCATAGGCGCCGCGGATTGCCGAAAGGATCAGCTTGTCCTGCACCGGTCGGCCGTTGACGAAGGCATATTGATGCGCCGAGTTGCCGCGGTGAAAGGTCGGCACGCCCACATGGCCAGACAGCGCCACGTCTTCGCGCAGGGCGTCGATGGCGATCGCATTTTCCGGAAACTCCGGCCCCAGCACCTGCGCCATGCGGATCAACGGGTCGCCAGTCGCCGCCGGAAACTCCAGCGTCGAGCGGTCCGAGCCCGACAGCACGAACCGCACTTCGGGAAACGCGATCGCCATGCGCTTGACCACCTCGGTGATCGCGCCGGCTTCGGCCCGCTCGCTCTTCAGGAACTTCAGCCGTGCCGGTGTCGCAAAGAAGATGTCGCGCACCTCGACAACGGTTCCGGTGTTCGCCGGGGCAGGCCGCACGTCGGACGCCTTGCCACCCATCACCGCAACCTGGGCACCCTGTGCATCGCCTGGCCGCCGGCTGGTGATCGTGAGCCTTGCCACCGAACCGATCGACGGCAGCGCCTCGCCGCGGAAACCGAGCGTGCGGATATCGTCGAGCGTCAGCGAAATCTTGGAGGTGCAGTGCCGGCGGATCGCAAGCTCCAGGTCGTCAGGCGTCATTCCGGCGCCATTGTCGCTGATCCGGATCAGGCTCTTGCCGCCGCCGGCCGTGGCGATCTCGATGCGGGTCGCGCCGGCGTCGATGGCGTTTTCGATCAACTCCTTGGCCGCACTTGCGGGACGCTCGATGACCTCACCGGCGGCAATCTGGTTGATGAGGGTTTCAGGCAGTTGCTTCACGGACATGGCTGCATTTTCCGGCATTTGCGCGCCGATGGAAAGCCGGGAATGCGGGTTATGCCCCCCTTCTTTCACGCGTATCCCCTTTAACAGGCCTTTAAGGAAAACGCCCTATTTGTGATGTCATGGATGAACCTGAGGAAGTCTTCGCTTCCACGGTTAGGTGATGTAGCGGCCAGCTGGGCACCGCTATCTCGATGATTGCCTACCCGTTGAGACCGTGCAGCCAGCATGTTTCCAATTGACCGAACGACAGGAATGCCGCGACCAGCGCCGCGTGCAGCCTGCTGGGGAAACGCCATCGAGGGCATGCGGGAGTTTCATCCTATGGACGGTTTGGCAGCAGTAGGATCGGAGATCCAGACGGCACTTCTGGAGGTGATCTCCGAGGGCATGTCCGGGGCGATTCTCCTCTACGACAAGAACGACGTGATCCTGTTTGCAAGCCAGCAGCTGCTGGCGCTGCTGTTGGTGCCGAAGCATGTGCTGGTGCCGGGCACCCGCCTGCGCGATTTCCTGGGCGCGGCCTATGATGCCGGCGGCCGTTTTCCCTCCGAATCCGGCACGTCGCGACGATCCACCAGCCGCGAGGACTGGATCGCCGAACAGGTGGCCTGCCTATGGAAGGAAAAGGCCGAACTTGTCGAGCGTCGCGATCCGGACCGCTGGATCAGCCTTTCCAAGCGTCGCCTGTCCTCCGGTTACGGCGTCTGCATCTTCCGCGATATCTCCGACCAGAAGAAACGCGAGGAGAAGTGGCGCGCCGACATGGAGCGTGTCCAGGTGACGGAGGAGGTTCTCGATAACCTTCCTTTCACGGTCACGGTCAAGGACCAGAGCCACACTTTCGTCGCGGTCAACCGGGCGGCCTGCGGATTCCACAACACGACGGCGGAAGCCATACTCGGCCGCAAGGGCGAGGATTTCCAGCCGCTCGAACTGCGCGAACGCCTGGAAGCCATCAACAACCACGTGCTGGACACCGGCGACGTGATCCAGCTGCCGGAGCGCCTCACTCGCGCCAACGGCACCCAGTCGATCGTCATTGCCAACAAATTCCGCATCGGCAAGCCCGGCCGCTACTACGTCGTCACCGCCATGCAGGACCTGACACGCTTCCTGACCGTTGGCAGCGATGGCGAGATGAGATCCGCCATGAAGTGGGAGGAGTTCATTTCGCTGAGCCTGCGCAAGGGAGAAAGAGACCGCAACACCCTGTCTGCCGCACAGGCAAGCCTGGCGAGCCGCAAGGTGCTCGTCGTCTCGGGGGATGCCGACATGGAGCGCGATTGTCTCGCCGCCCTCTCCACCCTGCGTCTGGATGCCTCCTCGGTCGCAAGCGCGGATGAACTGCGGCTCTTCCTTAGGCTTGCGGCGGAATCCGAGATCCGTGTGGATCTCGTGGTTGTCGATGCAGCTCTCCAGGGCGAATGCACCGAAATCGCTGCGGCCCAGGGACTGCCGACGCTTGAAATCCACGCGGGCGACGTTGTTGGCACGCTGGTCGGATCCGTCACCGCCTGCCTCGCCGATGCCGGCGAGATCTCACTCGGTTCTGCCATCGAAGACGGGTGGGAAGTCGTCCAGGAAGGAAAGGACACCTTGATCGACGTCCTGGTCGCCGAGGACAATGAGGTCAACCAGATCGTCTTTTCGCAGATACTCGAAGGTCTCGGCTACCGCTACGCCATCGCCACTGACGGCGAGCAGGCGGTCCAGATGTGGGAGGATCGCGCGCCGCAATTGATCCTCATGGATATCACGCTGCCGCTGCTCAACGGTTTCGAGGCCGCCAGCACCATCCGCTCGATGGAGGCGGCCGGCCACCGCGTCCCGATCATCGGCGTGCTGCCGCAGGCCTTCGATCGCGACCGCGACGAATGTTTCAGCTCCGGCATGGACGATGTCATCCTTAAGCCGATCAGCCCGGAGGCTCTGGAGGCGGTATTCAGCCGGTTCATTGGCTCTCACCTGCAGCGGATTGGCCTCAAGAGCTGATTTTCCATGCGAATTCCGGCAGTCGCCGCCGTATCATTTCTTAATCTTTGTCAAGCACTCTTCCGGCCATTGCAGAATGGCGAGATTTTGGATGACGTTTGCGGGAAACCAATGGCCTCAGGTTAGCCAGAATGAGCTGCAGGCTATGGCCTACAGCGATCCTCTGACGGGGCTCGGTAACCGCTACCGGCTGCGCGACAAGGTCAAGCTGCTGGCGGCCGAACGTGCCTCCGATCCGGCCCCCTTCACCATCTGCATTGCCAATCTCGATGGCTTCAAGCCGATCAACGACCTGTTCGGGGCGGAAGCCGGTGATGAGATCCTCTGCCAGGTTGCCCACCGGCTGAAAGCCTGCGTGCCGGATGGCGCAACCGTCACCCGTCATGACGGCGACGAGTTCGCCTTCATCCTGCCGCTGGTGTTCGAGCGCAACGGCGCCGAACGCATCGGCCAGATGATGAAGGACGTGCTGTCCGCGCCTTACGATCTCGGCGACCGCAATGTCCGGCTCTCCGCCTCCTTCGGCTTTGCCATCTACCCCTTTGCCGGCGAGGAGTTCGAAGAGCTTCTGAAAAGCGCCGAAACCGCGCTCTACCGCTCGAAACGCCGCGGCCGCGGCCAGATCACCGTCTACTCCCGCGAGATCGCCGAGGAGATGAAGCTGGCGACGCAGCTGGAGCAGGCGCTGCGCAATGCCATCATCAACGACGCCGTCGACGTCCACTTCCAGCCCATCGTCCGCCTCAGCGACGGCGCGCCCGTCGGCTTCGAGGCGCTCGCCCGCTGGCACGATGCAGATCTCGGCTTCGTCTCGCCCTCCGTCTTCGTGCCGATCGCCGAGGAACGCGGCTTCATCGATGCGCTGTCCGAAACGCTGCTGCGCAAGGCAGCCGAAGCAGCGCTCTCCTGGCCGCGCGAGCTCTTCCTGTCGTTCAATCTCTCCTCCGCGCAGCTGATGGATCCGACCACCACGGAAACCACGCTGGCGACGCTTGCCCGCGTCGGGCTGGATCCCCGCCGGCTGGAGCTGGAAATCACCGAGACCGCAGTCATGACATCGGCGGATACCGCAAGCCGTATCATCAACGACCTGCGCAAGGCCGGCGTCCGCATTTCGCTGGACGACTTCGGCACCGGCCAGTCGAGCCTCGGCCGCCTGCGCGACTTCACCTTCGACAAGGTCAAGATCGACCAGGCCTTCATCTCCCGCATCACCTCCGACCGGCCTTCCGAGCACATCGTCAAGGCGATCATCACCATGTGCCAGGGCCTCGATCTCGACGTCGTGGCGGAAGGGATCGAAGAAAAGGAAGATGCCGACAAGCTGAGGGAGCTCGGCTGCGGCATGGGGCAGGGCTATTACTACGGCCGGCCCGTGGATGGCGCCGCGACGCTGCGCTATCTGCATGAGCACTACCGCGATTTCATGATGATCGAGCGCGTCTAGCACAAAAGCGCAACGCCGCTCCCCGGACAGTTTGCGGCGCTTCTGGTTGTGGAAAGTCTTGCCGCGGCTGCGCGATGATGGCGCTCCCTCAAGACTGCGGAGACAGCCATGTCCGCCTCCAACGATCCTCTCCTGCAGCCCTTCACGCTCAAGCATCTGACGCTGAAGAACCGGCTCATGTCCACCGCCCACGAGCCCGCTTATTCCGAAGATGGCATGCCGAAGGACCGCTACCGGCTCTACCATGTGGAAAAGGCGAAAGGCGGCATTGCGCTCACCATGACCGCGGGCTCGGCCATCGTCTCCCACGACAGCCCGCCCGCTTTCGGCAACCTGCATGCCTATCGCGACGAGATCGTGCCCTGGCTGAAGAAGCTCGCCGACGACTGTCACGAGCACGGCACAGCCGTGATGATCCAGCTCACCCACCTTGGCCGGCGTACCGGCTGGAACAAGGGCGCCTGGCTGCCGGTGCTGGCGCCGTCCTCCGTGCGCGAGCCGGCCCACCGTGCCTTCCCCAAGGAGATCGAGGACTGGGACATCGAGCGGATCGTCCAGGATTATGCGGATGCCGCGGCGCGCATGCAGGCGGCCGGGCTGGATGGCATCGAGTTCGAGGCCTATGGCCACCTGATGGACCAGTTCTGGTCGCCCGCCACCAACCGGCGCGAGGACGAGTTCGGCGGCTCGCTCGACAACCGCATGCGCTTCTCGAACCTGGTCATGGAGGCGGTCTGCAAATCCGTCGGCCCGGATTTCATTGTCGGCATCCGCATGGTCGCAGATGAGGATTGGGACAAGGGGCTGAGCCGCGACGAGGGCGTGGAAATTGCAAGGCGCCTGGTCGCCTCGGGGCGGATCGACTTCCTCAACATCATCCGCGGCCATATCGATCACGATGCGGCCCTGAACGAAGTGATCCCGATCCAGGGCATGCGTGCCTCACCCCATCTGGATTTTGCAGGCGAGGTGAGGGCGGCGACCCGCTTCCCGGTCTTCCATGCGGCCCGCATCGCCGATGTCGCAACCGCACGGCACGCCATCGCTGAGGGCAAGCTCGATATGGTGGGGATGACCCGCGCCCACATGGCCGATCCCCATATCGGCGCCAAGGTGATACGCGGTGAAGAGGCCCGCATCCGGCCCTGCGTCGGCGCCACCTATTGCCTCGATCGCATCTACGAGGGCGGCGAGGCGCTGTGCATTCACAACGCCTCGACCGGCCGCGAGGCTGAGCTGCCGCACCTGGTGGCGAAAGCAGAGGTGCAGCGCCGGGCCGTGGTGATTGGTGCCGGACCCGCCGGGCTTGAATCAGCGCGGGTGCTGGCGGAACGGGGTCACGCCGTCACCGTCCTTGAGGCAATGGGGGAGGCGGGTGGCCAGGTGAACCTCCTGGTGCGCAATCCCCGCCGGCGGGAGATGATCGGCATCATCGACTGGCGCCTTGCCGAACTGGAACGCCTTAACGTGGACATCCGCTATGGGGTCTATGCAGAAGCCGACGACGTGCATTCGCTCGCTCCCGATCTGGTCGTCGTGGCGACCGGCGGCATGGCGCAGTTTCCCGAGATGGGCGAGGGTGCCGATCTCCTCACCTCCAGTTGGGATATTCTCGCCGGCACCGTCAGGCCCGTTGGACCGGTGCTCCTGTTCGATGACCATGGCGGCCATGCCGGCATGAGTGCGGCCGAAGTCATCGCGGCAACCGGCACTGAGCTCGAGATCGTGTCTCCGGAGCGGTTTTTTGCGCCAGAAATGGGCGGCATGAACCATGTGCCTTACGCCAAGGCGTTTGCGCGTCACTCGGTGCGGGTCACGATCAACACCCGGCTAATCTCGGTACGCCGCGAAGGCAACGGGCTCGTGGCGGTGCTGGGGTCGGATTATGCTGAGACTGTGGAGGAGCGTCGGGTGGCCCAGGTGGTGGTGGAGCACGGAACGTCGGCGAACGCCGATCTCTACCATGCGCTGAAACCGCTCTCGCGCAACCGGGGAGCCGTGGATTATCCGGCACTGATCGCACGGATGGCGCCGCTACCCTTGCATGCGCCAGGGGCAGGTTTCGACCTGATCCGTATCGGAGATGCGGTCGCGAGCCGCAACATCCACGCCGCCATTTACGATGCAGCCCGCTATTGCACCCTGCTCTAAACCCAAAACGCGAAAGGGCGGCATCCGTAGATACCGCCCCATCGATTGTCAGCAGAGCGTAATACGCTCCAGATCTTGCCTTACTTGGCAGGTTCCGTCGGCGTGGAGGTTGCACCACCAGCTGCAGGCATTGTCGACGTCGCGCCGCCGGTGGCGGGTGTCGTCGCAGAGGTGTTGGTCGAGTCCGTCGCGCTCTTCTGGTCGGCCAGCGTCTGATATTCAGGCGCGCCCTTCAGCGTATCGACGGTCTCCGTCGTCGTCAGACGGACCTCGTTGTTGTTGGCAGCGTCACGGGTCATGGTGACCTTCGCGATCGGCACGGCTACATCCTTCTCGGCGATGCCGAGGAAGCCTCCTACACCGATCACTGCGGCAACGACGCCACCCTGATCTTCAAAGATCAGGTCGTTGATGCTGCCAATGCTTTCGTTGTTGGCGTTGTAGACCGACTTGCCAATGTAATCGTTGGCGCTGATCTGGTTTTCAGCCTGCTGTGTCAGGTACGTGCCGGAGGCAGCCGAAGCATCAACTGCCGGGGCAGTGGTGGCTGCGGACGGGGCTACCGGCGTTGCCGGGGAAGCAGGCGCGGTTGTTGCGGGAGCAGCAGGGGTGGTCTGAGCGAACACCGGTGCGGCGGCGGTTGATGCCACGAGTACTGCTGCGGCTGCCATCGTGCTAAGGGTCTTCTTCATAACAATCCTTCCTAATGCTTCGCCAATATCGGCGGTCGAACTTCTGAGGGTTCGGCGCGGCCAGATAAGCTTGGCCGTTGCACAGAGAGAATGGTTAGGCGTCCGAATAGTTCCGCAGATCTCTGATGTTAAATCAGGCAGATGCTGCGAAATGGGACACTAAAATGTGAGGCGGATGTGAGACAACCTCACAGCTTGAAAGCGGGTTCGATCTGGCCGACGATCGGCACGGAGAGCACGAACAGGGCCCCGGCCAGCGGCTCGGCGGCAAGGGCCGCCTCGTCCATGTCTTCCCGCGCTGAGGTGACCGCAATCCTGCCGTCGCCGATGAAGGCAGGGCAGGTGGTCTTCTGTGCCGGAAGCCTGTACCGCGCCAGGTGGTCACCCTCTACGCTGTAGTGGTCCACGGCACCCTGTCCCCAGCGGGCGTTCCAGATCTCCCCCTTGCTGTCGCAGATCGAGCCGTCCATCCCGCCCGGCTGTCCGGCCTGGTCCACGAATACCTCTGTCGCGCCCCGCGGCAGACCGGTCGCCGGGTCCAGCGGTACACGCATCATCCGGTTCACCCGCGTGTCCACGTAGTATCCGGTCCCGCCGTCAGGCGAAAAGCAGATCGAATTGGGGATGCTGACCTCTGGCACGATCCGCGTCACCGTCGCACCGGCCACGTGGTAGATCGCGCCGGCCCCGGTGGCGGCGGTCTTGCCCATGGTGCCGATCCACAGGCTGCCGGACGGATGCACGCGTCCGTCATTCGAGCGGTTGCCGGGCATGTCCGGCTCCAGCTCACAATGGAGCGAGAGCGCGCCCGTCTTGCGGTCGCGGATGAACAAGCCATTTTCGCTCCCGATGATCTGCCGCTCTGCATCGATCGGCGCGATCACGCTCGCCATAAAGGGAAGCGCATGCACCGCATGGCGGTCGGTGGCGAGATGAAGTTCGTGCAGCGCTTTGCCGAGAATGTCGAACCACCACAAGGTGCCTGTCGGCGCATCAAAACTTGGGCCCTCGCCAAGCTCGCAAAGCGAGGACGACAGAACAGCTCCGGTGAACTCATGATTTGGCGTCATTGGAAACTCCCGCTTGCCTGATGGCAGCCTGCTTACCCGATCTCAATCCGCTTGTCGAAATCCGCCGCCGTCGGTCGGCATGGTCTTGCAAGATTCGCTACCTGCAAAGAATCAGTCAGTAAAGCTGACGATTTACAAACCTGAGGGAATGTCATCCTATGAGCGAGATCAAGATCATAACCAACCGAATCGCATTGGCATTATCTGCAATAGAAACCGCCCGCTGACCGCACATCTTGGACGCGAAAGCTTGTAGCAAGCCTCGGTCCTTAGAAATCGTACGGCGTAGAAGATTCATTAGTGGTGACGTGGTCCAATCCGGCAAAAGGTGGGGCCGCGAGCGAAAGTAGAAGATGTCCAGAATTCAGACGGCCAGCGATGCCTTTGCAATCGACGGCGACATCAGCGAGATTGGCAACCTCAGCACACAGTTCGATGTCATTCGTTATATGAAGAGGATCGCGGAGCACTACGGATGCCGCACCTTCGTGGTCCTCAATCTGCCGCCGGCAACCTCCCGCGAACTCTCTTCCAACACCATTGTCACCAACTGGCCTGCCGAATTGATGTCGCTCTTCGACAGCGAGGGCCTGATGCAGACAAGCTTGGTCTTCAGCAGGCTGCGCCGCTCGACCACGCCTTTTTCCTTCGACGTCGAGGCTATTCCTGCCGAGCGGGTCGTGCCGCGGGTCCGCGACCTGTTCATGCGGTTCGGAATTGTTCGTGGCGCGTATTTCCCGGTGCATGACGTATCCGGTGGGCGCGGCGCCGTATCCTGGGCCGGTACCTCCGCCAGCTTCACCCATCAGCAGATGATGGAGCTGATGTATATCGCCGTCCACGTCTACCAGCGGCTGGCAGAAATCCGCAGTCTTGAGGTCCGCCCGACCGATACTCTCAGTGAACGCGAGATCGATTGCCTGAACTGGACGTCGGCAGGAAAGACCAGCGCCGAGATTGCCGAGATCCTTGGTCTCTCCGAACACACGGTCAACCACTACCTCAATCGTGCCGCCCGCAAGCTCGACAGCGTTAACCGCACCCAGGCAGTTGCAAAGGCCCTGCGCCTCGGCGTGATCAAGTAGAAAGCCTGGATTTTAGGCGCATCCATTAATTTTTGCGCTGCACCATGGTATCGGGTTGAGCACAAAAGTGTCGCTCCATTGCCGTGATGCGCATGGTTTACTTGAATGACCGGCACGAATTGCCTTCAGCGCCAGTTGGCATGCTTCCTGCTTCTTAGAGAGCATGTCCAGAGGGGACAGAAAGCGTCCCAAGAGACGCATCGAAGAAAAGCCGCTACCCGCCAGAGCTTACGAGGCGCCAACGGGTAGCGGTTATTCCTTCTTGCTCCCACCCGGTACACCTTCCTATATATCCCCCCATTGAAGACGCGCAGCCGATGAGCCGCGCCGAGGGAGTTCGATCATGGCGGATGTCACGAAGGATCAGGTGCTGCAGGCGCTCGCAAATGTTCGCGGCCCGGACCTGCAGGGCGATATCGTCTCCCTTGGCATGGTCTCGGACGTGTTCATCTCCGACGGCAAGGTCTATTTCTCGGTCACCGTACCGGCAGACCGGGCCAAGGAACTGGAGCCGCTGCGCATCGCTGCCGAAAAGACCGTGAAGGCGATCCCCGGCGTCAAGGGTGCGCTGGTCACGCTGACCGCAGACCGCAAGGCCGGCGCAGCACCCGCAGCGCGTCCGCAGCCCTCGACCCAACCGCCGGCCCAGCCCGGTGGTGCCAAAGGCCACGGCCACGCGCATCCCCATCCGCCGCAGGCCCAGGGCCGCGAGAAGATCGGCGTGCCCGGCATCGGTGCCATCATTGCGGTGGCCTCCGGCAAGGGCGGCGTCGGCAAGTCCACCACGGCCGTCAACCTGGCACTCGGTCTCCTGGCCAATGGCCTGCGCGTCGGCATCCTCGATGCGGATATCTACGGGCCATCCGTGCCGCGTCTGTTGAAGATTTCGGGACGCCCGCAGCAGATCGAGAACCGCATCATCGTGCCCATGGAGAACTATGGCCTCAAGGCCATGTCCATGGGCTTCCTCGTCGAAGAGGAAACCGCCATGATCTGGCGCGGTCCCATGGTCCAGTCGGCGCTGATACAGATGCTGCGCGAGGTTGCCTGGGGCGATCTCGACGTGCTGGTGGTCGACATGCCGCCGGGCACCGGTGATGTCCAGCTGACCATGGCACAGCAGGTGCCGCTGGCGGGAGCAGTTATCGTCTCCACACCGCAGGATCTGGCGCTCATCGATGCACGCAAGGGCATCGCGATGTTCCGCAAGGTGGAAGTGCCGCTGCTCGGCATTGTGGAGAACATGAGCTACTTCCTCGCACCCGATACAGGCAAGCGCTACGACATTTTCGGCCATGGCGGTGCCCGTGACGAAGCTGGGCGCATCGGCGTGCCCTTCCTCGGCGAGGTGCCGCTCACCATCGATATCCGCGAACGGTCCGATGCCGGTGTCCCGATCGTCGTCTCGGATCCCGAAAGCCCGATCGCGCTTCTCTACCGGGATATGGCCGCAAAGCTGTGGGCCGAACTCGGCAGCCGGGTTCAGCGCAAGGCGCCCGCCATCGTCTTCGAATAGGGGCTGCGTAGAAAATCTCGCCTTGGTTGCAGGTATCCGACAAGATTTATCTTGCCGCCGCGCAGACTAACCTTTCATCGCCATAGTACCTTCGTCGATCCCGCTTGAATATCGCCGGGCGCGGAGTCATGGTGCGGTGCCAGCGGGAGATTTGATGCAGTGCTTGATTTTGGAAAAAGCTGTCGTTATACGCCGCTCCCGCGAGAGGCAGTCTGAAACGCTCTGATGTGCCGGAGCCCGTGCCTGCTTCCCTTCAAGGTCGATCCACTTCGACCGGAGACCAAGATTGATCAATGCCTATTGCGCCAATGGCTCGCTGAAGACGCTCGCACCTGCCGATGCCTCCCAGCAACTCCCGCCGGATGTGGTTTGGATCGATCTCCTCGAGCCGACGGCGCGGGAGGATTCCCATGTGGAATCCCTGCTCGGCGTGCAGATCCCGACCCGCGACGATCTGAAGGACATCGAGCCGTCATCGCGCCTCTATACCGAGAACGGCGCCATGTTCCTCACCGCCTCGCTCGTGGTCGGTGCCGAGGGACCCGATCCGGGGCTGACGGACGTTGCCTTCATCCTTGCCGGCAACCGGCTGGTCACCGTCCGCTATGCGAACCCGAAGAGCTTCCGCCTGTTCATCGATGCGTTGGGCCGGGCCGGCGAAACCATGGATAGCGCGACCTTGCTGCTGGCGCGGCTGATGGAAACCATCGCCGACCGCACCGCCGAAATCCTGGAGCAGGCCGCCGGCCGCGTCGACAAACTCTCGACCGACATCTTCCTGGACCGCGGCAAGCGTCGTCCGCCCCGCTTCCTGGAAGGCAAGCTCGCCGAGATTGCCCAGTGTCACCGGTTGGTCGGGAAGGTGCGCGATAGCCTCGCCTCACTGTCGCGGCTTTTGACCTTTGTCGGCAACACGCCACTGATGCGCCAGAGCGAGGGTGACGACAGCCTCTGTCGCACCGTCGCCCATGATGTCGAGACGCTGTCCGAGCACGCGACCTTCGTGTCGGCCAATATCGCCTTCCTGCTGGATGCATCGCTCGGCCTGATCAACGTCGAGCAGAACGCCATCATCAAGATATTTTCGATCGCCTCGGTGGTGTTCTTGCCGCCGACGCTTGTCGCTTCCATCTATGGTATGAACTTTCACTTCATGCCGGAGCTTGAATGGCCAGCGGGTTACCCGCTTGCCATTTTTGGCATGCTTCTGTCCGCCATCATCCCCTTCTTCGTTTTCCGTTGGAAAGGCTGGCTTTAGAGCCAGATCCCCATATGGGTCATCCTGCAGAACATCACGCCACCGAAAAGCTGAAGGCCGAGGGTCTGTTTTCCCTGGCGCTAGGATCGGTGGGCGTCGTTTACGGCGATATCGGCACCAGTCCGCTCTATGCCTTCCGGGAGGCCTTGAAGCCGGTCGCCCATGACGGCGTCACGCAAGCCGAGGTCATCGGCCTCATCTCGCTGATGATCTGGACGCTGACGATCATCGTCACCTTCAAATATGTCCTCTTCCTGCTGAGAGCCGACAACGACGGGGAAGGCGGCACGCTGTCGCTTCTGGCGCTGCTCACCAAGGCCGCCGCCGGCCAGCGCGCCATGCTGATGTTGCTTGGCCTAGTCGGTGCCGCCCTTTTCCTTGGCGATGCCATGATCACCCCGGCGCTGTCGGTTATGTCCGCAGTGGAAGGCCTGAAGCTCGTCGCGCCTTCGCTGCAGAGCGCGGTGCTGCCCATCTCGGTCGGCATCCTGATCGGGCTCTTCGCCATTCAGTCGAAGGGCACCGGCCTCGTCGCCCGCTTCTTCGGCCCCATCACCGCCGTCTGGTTCCTGGTCATCGGCGCCGGCGGGATCGCCCATCTCTTCGATGACCTCAGCATCCTTGCCGCCTTCAACCCCTGGCATGCCGTCCAGTTCATGCTGCGGGAAGGTTACGTCGGCATCGTCGTGCTCGGCGCCGTCTTCCTGACGGTGACCGGTGCCGAAGCGCTCTATGCGGATCTTGGCCACTTCGGTCGCCGCCCGATCCAGTGGGCCTGGTTTCTGCTGGTCTTCCCGGCCCTGACGCTGAACTACCTCGGCCAGGGCGCGCTGGTGCTGAAGCATCCGGAAGCCATGTCGGATCCATTTTTCCTGATGTTTCCGCAATGGGCTCTGCTGCCCATGGTCATCCTTGCCACCGCCGCCACCATCATCGCCAGCCAGGCGGTCATCACCGGTGCCTTCTCGCTGGTGCGCCAGGCGATCCACCTCGGCTACCTGCCGCGCATGCAGATCCTCTTCACGTCGGAAACCAACACCGGCCAGATCTTCCTGCCCGGCGTCAACACGCTGCTTCTGGTCGGCGTCATCGCGCTGGTGCTGGGCTTTGAAAGCTCCGATGCGCTGGCCACCGCCTATGGCATCTCCGTGACCGGCGCCATGGTCGTCACCACCCTGATGGCGTTTGAGTTCGTGCGCCTGAGATGGCGCTGGCCGCAGAGCCTGGCGATTGCAGCACTCGCGCCGCTTCTGGCGCTTGAGGTCGTCTTCCTCGGCGCCAACCTCTTGAAGATCCATGATGGCGGCTGGGTGCCGGTGATGATGGCCATCATCTTCACCATCATCATGTGGACCTGGCGCCGCGGTGCCGGCATCTTGTTTGAAAAGACCCGCCGGATCGACGTGCCGCTCGGGACCTTCATCCCCATGGTGGAAAAGAAGAGCGCCCATTCGCCGGTCTCGGTGCCGGGCATCGCCATCTTCCTGACCGGAGACCCGGAAACCGCACCGGCGGCCCTGCTGCACAACATCAAGCACAACCACGTGCTGCACGAAAAGAACGTCGTGCTGACCATCACCACGGTCAACAAGCCGCGCGTCTCGCTGGAGCAGCGTTTCCGGATCGAAAAACTGTCAGACCGGTTTACGCTGATCGAGTTGCGCTTCGGCTTCATGCAGTCGCACAATGTGTCCCAGGCACTCGCTTATCTGCGCAAGACCGGCTTCAAGTTCGACATCATGTCCACCTCATTCTATCTGGGGCGGCGCAAGCTGGTGCCGGATGCGGCCTCGGGCATGCCCATGTGGCAGGACAAGCTGTTCATCGCCATGGCCAATGCGGCGACCGACCCGTCCGACTATTTCCACCTGCCGGCGAACCGCGTGGTGGAACTGGGCTCGCATGTGATCATTTAAGCGGGGGGGGAGGAGCCTCGCTTCCCCCTCGTTGCTGACGTGTATGTGAACACGCTGAAATAGTTGGCCGCAGAAGCCCTTGGACAGCAGGGCGTTAACCGCTCATCAAGGTTAATGATTCATCTTCACGAGGTCGATTTGCCCCGTGGAGTAACCAGTTTGCGTTCGAAGAGTCTTGTGCGTCGCAAGTCCTCGTCCCGCTGGGATGGATGGATTTCTCCGGCCGTGTTTGGCCTTGCCTCCTGGCTGTGTTTTCCGGCGGTGCCGGCAACCGGCGATCTTGCCGATCTGCTGAGCGGTCTGGGCTCCGGCGCCGAGCAATGGCGCATGGTGCTTACCAATTCGCCGGCAGGCTCCATACATACTGCATCGCTGTCCTTTCCGGGCGCAGCCTCCGTGATGGGCGGCGATTCCGGCGTCACGCTTCCCGATGGCCGCAAGCTGGCATTGGTCGGCGAGGGCAAGCCGGAAGACGACACGCCGGATGAAGACCGCGTCAACAGATCCCAGAAGAAGGGCCGCATCCTGGCGGTCGAAACCATGCAGCCGCCCAAGGCCTTTTCCGCAGGCTCGGTGCTGCAGCGGTCGAGTGCGCTCACGGCCCCCGTCGAGCAAAAGGAAGACATGGCCGCCTTCGTCAAGGCTGACCGCGACGAGCAGCCTGTCGAATTGGCCGCCTTCTACTTCCGCAAGGACGAGGCTGAGCCGGGCGCCGAAATGCCGCCAACGATTGCGAGCCTTGTCAATAACAATGACGCCGATGTGCTGGCGACCGCCTATGCGGCAGCCAAGCCCGACTTCTCCAAGGAGTCGCCCTTTGACGCCATCTTGAAGGACAAGCCGAAGGCGGGCCGCTTCATCCCGCCGATTGGCCCGGAGGATCACGCCTGGGCAGCTTCGGCTCTGCCGCCATTGGTGTTTTCGCCGCAGGAGCAGCAGTGCCTCACATCCGGCATCTATTTCGAGGCGCGTGGCGAATCGGTAAAGGGGCAGGCGGCCGTCGCCCAGGTCATCCTCAACCGGGTGCGCAATCCGTCCTACCCGAAGACCATCTGCGACGTGGTCTACCAGAATGAGGACTGGCGCAACCGCTGCCAGTTCTCCTTCGCCTGCGACAATATCCAGGATCGTGTCCGCTCCCAGGATCACTGGGCCATGGCCCACGAGGTGGCAATGGCCGTGACCGCCGGCAAGATCTGGCTCCCGGAAGTCGGCTCCGCCACGCATTACCATGCCGTCTACGTAAAGCCCTTCTGGGCAAAGACCATGAAGAAGGTCGGGCGCATCGGCCTTCACGTCTTCTACCGTACCTATGGTGGTGGTTGGAGCTGAATTACCCCGGATAACCGCCCCGTTTCCCGCCAAGGTTTTGCACCGGGCGCCGCAGTTCCAATCTAACTGATTGAAACAAGAGCCTTAATTAAGCCTGAACGAACCGCGCCGGGTGCCTTGACTATACGGGCTCCCAAAACTATGTTGCGCGCGACTTGAAAACCGGGGCGGAAGGCGCGAAATCCCTCTTTGGCTGCATGAAAGCAGTCGTCCGGCACCTTAGGGGCAGGGCATGGGAGGACGCACATGACGGCTGATGGAAAAGATGGTCTGGAAGAGCGCCGCAAGCGCTTGACCGCAGAGCTTGCGGCAAGGCATGCAGGGGACGCGGCGGAGGCGAAGAGAGACTCGCAGTCTGAGGAAAGCCGTAAAGGCATGGCCCTCGGCTTGAAAATCTCCTCGGAATTCATCGCCGCGGTAGCGGTGGGCGCGGTTCTGGGCTATCTGCTGGGTCTGGTATGGCCGGCTTCGAAGCCGTGGGGGTTGATTATCCTTCTCCTGCTTGGTTTCTGCGCCGGGGTTCTGAACGTCCTTCGGGCCGTTGGCATGGTGGCACAGCCGGCGAGCCTGACGGGCGACAAGGATAAGGATGGGACGAAGGGCGGCAGCTAGCCCGCGCTCCCGAAGTGAATGATGTCGCCGCGGCGGCCAAGGAAAGAGGTAGACGGTGGCAAACGATCCGATCCATCAGTTTCAGATCAGCAAGATCGTTCCGATCGAGATCGGCGGCCTCGACTTTTCGTTTACCAATGCATCGCTGTTCATGGTTGCAACGGTGGCCTGCGCCGCCGGCTTCCTTTACTTTGCAACTTCGCAGCGCGCCCTGATCCCGGGTCGCGGCCAGTCCGTTGCCGAAATGTCCTATGAATTCATCGCCAACATGCTGCGCGAAGGCGCTGGCAGCGGCGGCATGAAGTTCTTCCCGCTGGTCTTTTCGCTGTTCATGTTCGTGCTGACGGCCAATCTGCTTGGCATGTTCCCTTACTTCTACACGATCACCAGCCAGATCATCGTCACCTTTGCCCTGGCGGTGCTGGTCGTCGGTACGGTTCTCGTCTACGGTTTCTACAAGCACGGCTTCCACTTCCTGCAGATCTTCGTGCCGAGCGGTGTTCCCGGCGCACTTCTGCCGCTGGTCGTCACCATCGAAATCATCTCTTTCCTGTCCCGCCCCGTTTCGCTGTCGGTTCGCCTTTTCGCGAACATGCTGGCAGGCCATATTACGCTCAAGGTGTTCGCAGGCTTCGTTGCCTCGCTCGGAGCCCTCGGCGCAGTTGGCATCGGCGGCGCGATCCTGCCCCTACTTATGACCGTCGCCCTGACCGGTCTCGAATTCCTAGTCGCCTTCCTCCAGGCCTATGTCTTTGCGGTGCTGACATGCATGTACCTCAACGATGCAGTTCACCCCGGCGGGCACTAAGGATAACGACATTGGCGTCCTGAAGGCGTCAGTCATCAGCCGCAACAACCATTTCGAAGGAGTTTCTCATGGAAGCGGAAGCAGCAAAGTTCATCGGTGCAGGCCTGGCTTGCTTTGGCATGGCCGGCACGGCCCTGGGCCTTGGCAACATCTTCGGCAGCTACCTGTCGGGCGCTCTGCGCAACCCGTCTGCCGCTGACAGCCAGTTCGGCCGTCTGGTATTCGGCTTCGCCGTTACGGAAGCTCTGGGCATCTTCTCGCTGCTCATCGCTCTCCTCCTGCTTTACGCAGTCTGAGCCTGACAAAGGCCTCTGGATCACGGCGTCCGCTTCCGGGCGCCGTGATCTTTCGCATTGAATACACCTGGAGGTGATGATGTTCGTGACCTCGGCATATGCGCAAACCGCGCCGGCCGCTCCTGAAACTCCTGCAGCGCCGGGCGCAGCCCCCGCAGGGGATACGCATGCCGCGCCGGCAGGCGAAATGCATACCGAAACCGGCGCCGCGCACGGTGGCGAACACGCGGGCACATTCCCGCCCTTCGACGCGACCTACTATCCGTCGATGCTGCTGTGGCTCGTCATCACCTTCGGCATCTTCTATATCCTCATCAAGAACGTCATTGTTCCGCGCGTTGGCGGCATCCTCGAGAACCGCAACGGCCGCATCGCCCAGGATCTGGACGAAGCAAGCCGTTTGAAGGCCGAGGCAGATGCTGCCGTCGAGACCTATGAGCGCGAGCTGGCCACGGCCCGTGCCAAGTCGCATGCGATTGCTGAAGCCGCCCGCGAGGCTGCCAAGGTCAAGGCCGCTGCTGACCGCAGTGCCATCGAGGCCGAGCTGGCCGAGAAACTGGCTGCAGCAGAGCGTCGTATCGGCGAGATCAAGACCCAGGCCTTCACCCAGGTCGGACAGATCGCCGAGGAAACCGCATCTGCCATCGTCGATCAGCTGATCGGCGGCAATGCCAGCAACGAAGACATCCGCGCTGCCGTCGCGGCCGCGAAGATGGGAGCCTGACGCCATGGCATTCGACGCAACATTTTTCGCTCTCGTCGGCCTCATCCTCTTCTTCGTCCTGATTGCCTATCTCAAGGTTCCGGGCATGGTGGCGAAATCGCTCGACGAGCGCGCCGTCAACATCCGCAAGGAACTGGACGAGGCAAAGCGCCTGCGTGAAGAAGCGCAGGTTCTGCTGGGCGAATACCAGCGCAAGCGCAAGGAAGCCGAAGCCGACGCAGCGGACATCATCGCCGCTGCGGAACGCGAGGCTGCAGCCCTGATGGAAGATGCGCGGCAGAAGACGGAAGAATTCGTCGCCCGCCGCAACGCCCTGTCGGAGCAGAAGATTGGCCAGGCTGAATCCGACGCCATCGCCGCCGTTCGTTCGGCAGCCGTCGATCTGGCCATTGCTGCCGCTGAAAAGGTCATCGCCAACAAGGCCGATGGCTCCACGCAGAACGCTCTGTTCAAGGACGCTGTCGGCACGGTTCAGGCTCGCCTCAACTAAGGTTGACGAAATCAACAATTAGAAAGCCGGGCGCAAGTCCGGCTTTTTTCGTTTGAAGTTATGATGGGATTTTTAACGGGCTTTTGAGTTCAGGCTGCGGTTGATGCCGTCACACGGCGACAGGCAGGTCCGCGCACTCGACCGGCTCATCCTTGCGCAGCGGCCGGAAACTCATCCGGTGCAGGCTGCAAGGCCCATGCGCCTCGATCCCGTTGCGGTGCTGGAGCGTGCCATAGCCGACATGATTGGCAAAGCCGTAGAGCGGGAAAACCTGGTGGGCGCGGGTCATCATCCGGTCGCGGGTGACCTTGGCGATGATCGAGGCTGCCGCAATCGACACGGACCGGGCATCGCCCTTGATGACAGCCTTGCCGGCGCAGCAGAGCCCCTGCGGCACGTCGCGACCGTCGCAAAGCACGTAAGCCGGGGTGAGGCTGAGGCCGGCAACAGCCCGGCGCATGGCATCCAGGCTCGCTCGAAGAATATTGCGCTCGTCGATATGGCGTGGCCCGGACGCCGCGATCGAAACCTCTGCCGTTGCCATGATGGCGTCAAACAGGATTTCCCGCTGGTTTGCGGAAAGCTGCTTGGAATCATTGAGGCCGGGCGGAATATTGTTCGGGTCGAGAATGACGGCGGCAGCGACCACGGGACCCGCAAGCGGACCACGTCCGGCCTCGTCGGTTCCGGCGACGGGCCAATGCCCTGCCTGGCGCGCCATCAGTTCCAGGCTGAAATCTGGAACCAGCGGCACGTCTTCAAAAAGCGTCGGAGAATCGGGCGGCGTGCGAAGCAACATGGCGGCAGCCTCGCACACCGGCCCGATCTCCTGCAACCCCGGAACGCGATTGCGGCGGCGCTATCCACCAGGCTGCCTCGGGGGCATTCCGGTGACCGGGGTATTTTCCGGCACGAGACGGAGGCGATCCGCGTGCCGAAAACCAAATCTGCTGCGCGGAACCTCCGCGGTGGGGGATGTCAGTCCCGGGGTCGACGCCCAGTCAGAGCAGGGACAGCTGGATCCCGCCGCCGTTCGGCCGAATGAACAGGTCGTCGCGCAGCGGCAGTCCGCGTCGCACCATGCCGAGCCGCTTCGTTGCCATCTCGAACCGCCGGCCGATCTGCCAGGCATAGGGGCCGGCCCCCTTCATGCGCTTGCCGAACTCCGCATCGTAATCCTTGCCGCCGCGCATCGAGCGCACCAGCGACATCACGTGCCGGTAGCGGTCCGGATAGTTCTGCAGCAGCCAGTCACGAAACAGCGGGCTCACCTCCAGCGGCAGGCGCAACAGCACATAGCTCGCCTCGGTCGCGCCTGCGGCATGACCGGCATCCAGGATGCGTTCGATCTCGTGGTCGTTCAGCGCCGGAATGACCGGCGCCACCATGACCGCGGTCGGAATGCCTGCATCGGTCAGTGCCTTGACCGCCTCCAGCCGCTTCGACGGGGTAGACGCCCGCGGCTCCATGCTGCGGGCAAGCTTCCGGTCGAGCGTCGTGACCGATATGCCCACCTTCGCCAGTCCCTTTGCCGCCATCTCCGACAGAATGTCGATGTCTCGGGTGATCATTGCCGACTTGGTCACGATGGCGACCGGATGATTGGCCTTCTGCAGCACCTCGAGGATCTGCCGCATGATGCGCCATTCCCGCTCGATCGGCTGGTAGGGGTCCGTATTCGTACCGATCGCGATCGCTCGCACCTTGTAGTCCGGCCGGCTCAGCTCCCGCTCCAGCAGTCTGGGCACATCCGGCTTGGCAAACAGCTTCGCCTCGAAATCGAGCCCCGGTGAAAGCCCCATGAAGCTGTGGGTTGGCCGGGCAAAGCAGTAGATGCAGCCGTGCTCGCAGCCCCGGTAGGGGTTGATCGATCGGTCGAAGGAGATATCCGGTGAGTCGTTGCGGGTGATTGCCGTCTTCGGCTTTTCCACCTGCACCTCGGTGTGAAATGGCGCCAGATCCTCGAGCGTTTGCCAGCCATCGTCGAAGGCCTCGCGACGCTCGCTCTCGAACCGCCCGCTCGGGTTGAGCCCGGCGCCGCGTCCGCGCCGCCGATCGACATCGACCCGCAGGCCCGAAGCGTTCACCAGCGCATCGGCAATATCTGGCGCATGAGCAGGCGCAAACGCGACCTGCCGCAAATCGGACAGCTCTGTCATGGGGTACTCCTCACGGGAAAGCTCCCGTTTTCGTAGCTCCATATCTAGCGCGCAAAAGAGAACATTGCAAGAACAAAACGCCGAAAGCTTTTCTGGCAAGCCCCGCGCTTGTGCGCTAAACCTGGAACATGCTGACAGTGTTGATGGAATGCCGCAATCAGGAATCGGAGCTCGCCCAGACGCTCTCGGTCCTCGTCTCCGCCGCCGTGGAGGGTCTTGTCAGCGATGTGATCATCCTGGATCACGGGTCCGGCGACGGCTCCTCGCGCATCGCCGATGCGGCCGGTTGCCAGTTCCATGGCACGTGGCGCATCGACGAGGTGCTGCAGGGTGCCCGGGGCGAATGGCTGCTTCTTCTGGAGCCCGGCGCCCGCCCGCAGGCCGGCTGGATCGACGAGGTCGCGGAATTCGTGGCGCTCAACCGGCGCCCGGCAAGCTTTGCCCCGGCGCGGTCCTATCGCCGCCCCTTGTGGAAACGGCTTGGCCGCAGGGTGCCGCCGCTGGAGCACGGTCTTCTTCTACCAAAACACCAAGCCCTGTCGCTTGCCCCGCAGGTTGAAGGTCTGGAGGGCCTGGCAAGCGGGCTGAAGGCCGCGCGCCTGACCAGCGAGATGATCCCCGCCTGGGTCGCGCGCGCCGTTCGCTGAAAACTTGCTAGACGCCGCGCTTCAGGTGCTCGTCCAGCCTCGGCATGATTTCGATGAAATTGCAGGGCATGTGGCGATAGTCGAGCTGCGGTTTCAGAATGCCGTCCCAGGCGTCCTTGCAGGCGCCAGGTGATCCCGGCAGCACGAAGATGAAGGTCTGGTTGGCAAGCCCGCCTGTGGCGCGCGACTGGATGGTCGACGTGCCGATCTTGTCATAGGAAATCCGGTGAAACACTTCCGAGAAGCCGTCCATGCGCTTCTCGAACAGCGGCTCCAGCGCTTCGGGCGTCACGTCCCGGCCGGTAAAGCCCGTCCCGCCGGTGGTGATCACCACGTCGATCTCCGGGTCGAGCGTCCAGCTGCGCACCTGACCGGCAATCTCGTCCCGATCGTCCGGCACGATGGCCCGGTCCTTCAGCACATGGCCTGCCTCGGCAATGCGTGCCACCAGCGTGTCGCCGGATTTGTCGGTCTCGAGGCTGCGGGTATCGGAAACCGTCAGCACCGCAATGCCCACGGGAATGAAGGGGCGGTTCTCGTCGATCCGGCTCATGCCTGTGCTCCGTCTGTGTGTCCAGTGGTCTGGCCAAGGGTCTGCGCGGCCTGGAAATACCAGTCGGGCCGCATGTGTCGCAGGTGATCGGCCGCTTCGGCCGCGGCTTCGGTTGAGGCGAACACACCGAAACAGGTGGCGCCGGATCCCGTCATGCGGGTCAGAAGCGCGCCTTGCGCCTCAATCATCGCGGAAAGCTCCCCAATCTCCGGCACCAGCGCGCGGGCCGGCGGCTCCAGGTCGTTGCGAAGCGCCTTTAGAAACTCCAGCCAGCCGAGGCTGCCGCGTGGGGTGATCGGGCCGTTCTCCTTGCGCTCCACGCGCCGGAAGATCTGAGGCGTGCCGACCCCGACCAGCGGATTGCCGAGCACCAGCGAGAGCGATGGAAGATCGGACAGCGGCGAAAGCTCTTCGCCGATCCCGCGCACCATCTGCGGTTCGCGCCGCAGGCACATGGGAACGTCGGCCCCCAGCGAAAGCGCCAGCCGGTCGAGCTCCGGCTGCGAAACCCCCGCCTGCCAGAACCGCAGCAGACCGCGCAGTGTGGCCGCTGCGTCGGCAGAGCCTCCGCCGATACCGGCGGCAACCGGCAGGTTCTTTTGCAAATGGATGGAAACCGGAGGGGCGGGGAGCCCCTTGTCCAGCAGCAGGCGACGCAGGCGGTCGCGCGCCGAAAGAACCAGATTGTCGGATGCCGCGGTGGCTCCGGTCTGAAGTGCAGGGGCGAATCGTCCCGAAAGGCTGAAGCCGTCGGTGTCAGCGGCGGTGAATTCCAGGTGGTCGCCCTGGTCGGCAAAGGCCACCACGCTTTCCAGCAGGTGATAGCCATCGGCCCGGAGCCCCACCACGTGCAGAGCGAGGTTGATCTTGGCAGGCGCCAATTCAAAAAGACCCGCCATGGTGGCGGGTCTCGGAGTGTCGTCGATCTGCGAAAGCATCAGGACTTCTTGTCGGGATTTTCCGGCGCCGGCGGGGCAGGCGCTACGGGGGCCGGCTCGCTGCGGTCGGCTGTGGTGGCGTTGGGATCAAGCGGCGGCAGGCCGTTGGCGATCTTTTCCTTGATGTGGTCGCGGTTGACGTCCTCGCCTTCGGAGATGATCGCCCGGTTCCACTGGTAGACGGCTTCCAACTTGCGGCCCACACGCCAGTAGGCGTCGCCCAGGTGGTCGTTGATGGTCGCATCGCCGGCCCGCAGCTGCACGGCCCGTTCCAGCTCAGTCACCGCGTCGTCGTACTGGCCCATCCGGAAGTAAGCCCAGCCAAGCGAATCGACGATGTAGCCGTCATCAGGCTTGCCATCCACGGCCTTCTTGATCATCCCGAGGCCTTCCTCGAGATTGATGTTCATGTCGACCAGCGAGTAGCCGAGATAGTTCAAAACCTGCGGCTGTTCGGGGCGCAGTTCCAGCGCCTTGCGGAAGCTCGGCTCGGCCTTGTCCCACTGCTTCAGCCGCTCATAGGCAATGCCGCGCTGGAAGAACACCGTCCAGTCGCCGGCCCGCGGCACGGGTCCGATCACCTCGACCGCCTTGTCGTAGGTCTCTGCCATGGCCTTGTAGTCCTTGGCCTCGGAGAGAACACTGCCATAGGCGATGTAGCTGCGTATATCGGCCGGATCGGAATCGATCAGCGCCTTCAGGTGCTTCTTTGCTTCATCGACCTTGCCCGTGTCGGACAGCGTAACGCCGAGCTGCAGCTCGGAAATCCGCCGCATTGGCGAATCGGCCGGAACCTTGCCGTACAGCGCAATGGCGCGATCCGGCTTCTCGAGCTTTTCGGCAATGCCGCCGAGCATGATCAACGTGTCGGCGCTCTTCGGATCGAGCGCATGCGAGATTTCCAGGTAGAGGGCAACCATGTCCTCGGCGCCCTGGCGGTTCAGCGCTCCGCCAACCGAAAACAGCACACCGGCAGCACCTTCGGCAGCATTCGTGACCTGCTGTGCGGGCTTCTCGCCCTTCTCGATGCTCTGACGCAGCGCCTTCAGCGGTGCGTAGTTGTTGATCATCTCGTCGCCGACCGAAATCGCGTCGAGCGCCTTCTGCTTGTTGCCGGCTGCAGCCTCCAGCCGTGCCAGCGCCATCACTGCCCGCATGAAGGTATCGGGCGCCGTCGGCACGGCATCGCGGTTGGTCACCGCACTGTTAAGGTATTGGCGGGCGGTGTTCTGATCGCCGTTCACCAGCGCCATGGAACCCAGCTGATAGTCCGTGAATACCTTGAACCAGTCGGGACCCTTGAGGCTGCTGACCGAGGCGATCGCCTGCTTGCCCTTGCCGCCGCCCACCTGCGCCCAGGCGGCCAGCAGTTGATGCGTCAGCTTGTCGAGGTCGTTCGGGCCTTCATAGGCAAGGATCTTGCGGGCCGTATCGAACTTGCCGGCGCGTATGGCATCGAGACCGCGCACGATGCGGGTGATGCGCTCCACGGCCGTGTCGTCCTTCAACGCCTGCGCTTCCTTCAGGCCCTCGTCGAAGCTGCCGTTCAGGAACAGCGAGATCATCAGCCGTTCGCGGATCTGCAAATTGGCCGGCTCATAGGTCAGCGCCTTGCGGTATAGCTGGATCGCGTTCACGTAATCATGATCGACGTCGGCCGTGCGGGCAGCCAGAAAAGCGCCCGAAAACGATTGTGCGTCGCTGGCATCGAAGGTGACGGCGTCTGCAACGGCCGGCTTGGCCTCTGGCGTTGCGGCCTGGCCCTGCCCGCCGAACAGCAGGACGGTCGCCAGTGCTGCGCTGCAGAGCAGAAGATGCCCGGTTTTCTGCCGCATGGAATTTGGCCTTTCATAAGAGCGCGATTCGACAGGGGCCAAAAGGCCCGCCGATCTTGCGACGATTCATTCACGATAGAATGGCTTTTTTGAAGCAGGACCGCAAGGATTGTCGCCCTGAGCCGACGCGTCCGCGCCGTGGCTCAGGGCGCTGGCCCTTTGCTCAGTTCACGCGCTGGATGGAGAAGTCGATGACCTCGAGCAGCGCATTCTTCATGGGCGAAGCGGGCAGGGGGGCCAGTGCATCGCGCGCGATCGTGCCGTAATGCAGGGCGCGGCCGATCGTGTCGTTCAATGCCCCGTATTTGGTGATCAGCCCCATTGCCTTTTCCAGGTTGGCTTCGCTGCTCTCGCCGGTCTCGATCGCTTCCCGCCAGAAGGCGCGCTCCTCCTGCGTCCCGCGCCGGTAGGCAAGGATCACTGGAAGCGTGATCTTGCCCTCGCGGAAATCGTCGCCGACATTCTTGCCGAGGTCGGCAGCCTTGCCGCCGTAATCGAGCGCGTCGTCCACCAGCTGGAAGGCAAGCCCCAGGTTCATGCCATAGGAGCGAAGCGCAGAGCGTCCGGCCCGGTCGGCATTGGCAATGATGGGGCCTACTTCCGCGGCCGCGGCAAACAGTGCCGCCGTCTTGGCGCGAATGACCGACAGGTAGTCGTCCTCGGTGGTTTCCATGTTCTTGGCGACGGAAAGCTGCAGCACCTCACCTTCGGCAATCACCGAAGCGGCGGTCGACAGCACGTCGAGCGCTTCGAGCGACCCTACGTCCACCATCATCCGGAAAGCCTGGCCGAGCAGGAAGTCGCCCACCAGCACGCTGGCCTGGTTGCCCCAGATCATCCGTGCGGTCGACTTGCCGCGGCGCAGGTCGCTTTCGTCAACGACATCGTCGTGAAGAAGCGTTGCCGTGTGCATGAATTCGACGCTGGTCGCAAGCTTCACATGACCTTCGCCCTGGTAGCCGTAGAGCGAGGCGGAAGCCAGAGTCAGCATCGGGCGCAGCCGCTTGCCTCCCGAGGAAATCAGATGATTGGCCACTTCCGGGATCATCTGCACGTCCGAACCCGCTCTCGACAGGATCAACTGATTGACCCGGTCCATGTCGGCCTTGGTGAGATCCACCAGTGGCTTCACGGATGCCGGTTTGTTTTTGCCTTCTTCAAGCGGTATGACGACGCCCAATGATCAGGCCTCCCTATGAATTCTTTCGCAGAACAATAGAAAGAGCAACATAGGGCGGCAAGCGCAAATCACACGGAATTCACCGGGAGCCGGGGGCACATGCAGGAAATTATCCGCACCAACGACTTGGTCACGCTGTCTGTCGCCGAGAGCCTGATGCGCGAGATGGGCATTCACTGCATGATCGCCGACCAGTCGATGAGCGTGCTGGAGGGCTCCCTCGGCCTCCTGCCGCGCCGTTTCATGGTGGAGAGCGATCGGGTTGACGAGGCACGGCGCATTTTAAAGGACGCTGGTCTGGAGGCGGAGCTGAAAACGTGACGCAAGGCGCTGCCGGTCAGGGTCAAGATCTGTCTTACGGCGGTGCCTTCACGGTCGATGCCTTTCACCGCGGGCGCTTTCACCTGGTGCAGCCCAAGGGGGAGGGCCATCGCTCCGGTGTGGATGCCATGCTGCTGGCGTCGCTCGTCGATGCGAAAGGCCCGGTCAGCGTCGCGGATCTCGGGGCAGGCGCTGGCGCAGCAGGTCTCGCTGTTGCGGCAAGGCTGCCGGAAGCGCGCGTCCTGCTGGTGGAAAAACTGCCGCTGATGGCCGATTTTGCCCGCCGCAGCCTGGCCGTTCCCGAAAACGCCTTCCTTGCCGAAAGGGTGGCCGTACTGGAAGCAGATGTGACGCTCACCGGCCGGGCAAGGCTTGCCGCAGGCCTTGAGGACGAGATCCACGACCATGTCATCATGAACCCGCCCTTCAACCATAGCAGCGATCGCCGCACGCCCGATGCGGTGAAGGCGCAGGCGCATGCCATGACCGACGACCTGTTCGACAGCTGGATCCGCACCGCCGGCGCCATCATGAAACCCGGCGGCCAGTTGTCGCTGATTGCACGGCCCCAGTCGATCGGCGAGATCATCGAAGCCTGCGGCCGGCGCTTCGGCGGGCTGGAGATTACCGCGTTGCATCCGCGCCCCGCCGCCGACGCCATCCGCATTCTCGTGACCGCGATCAAGGGGTCACGCGCCCGGCTGTCCTTCAGGGCGCCGCTCTTCGTACACGACCAGGATGGCCACGCCTTTTCCCCTCAGGTCGACGACCTCAACAATGGGCGCATCGCCTATCGCCGCTCCAAACGAACGGAAGTGTGAAGGCGATTTTTCCCCGTCGCCATTGTGTTCCGCCGCCCCGTACATACATCTCGGGATGCTGTCACAACTGTGAGTGGGATGGATAATGGGTTTTTTGACGCGCCTGGTGCCGAAGCGGTTCCGCAAGAAGGGAACAGTGATTCCCGTGGTCCGGCTGCATGGCACGATCATGGCTGGCGGCAGCCAGTTCAAGCCGGCGCTCAATCTCGCCACGGTGGCACCCATGCTCGACAAGGCCTTCTCCAAGAAGGATAGCCCGGTCGTTGCCATTTCCGTCAATTCCCCGGGCGGCTCGCCTGTCCAGTCCCGGCTGATCTTCCAGCGCATCCGCGCGCTCGCCGAGGAAAAGGACAAGAAGGTCCTGATCTTTGTCGAGGATGTCGCAGCCTCCGGCGGCTATATGATCGCGCTGGCCGGCGACGAGATTTTTGCCGACCCCACTTCGATCGTCGGCTCCATCGGCGTCGTATCCGGCGGTTTCGGCTTTCCCGAGCTGCTGCGCAAGGTCGGCGTCGAGCGCCGCGTTTATACCTCCGGCGAGAACAAGGTCATTCTCGATCCCTTCCAGCCGGAGAAGGAAGGCGATGTCGAATATCTGAAGACGCTGCAGGCGGAGATCCACAAGGTCTTCATCGAAATGGTCAAGATGCGCCGCAGCGAGCGTCTGGGCGACGATGAAACCATCTTTTCGGGTCTCTTCTGGACCGGCATGCGTGGCCTGGAACTGGGGCTGATCGATGGTCTCGGCGACATGCGCGAAGTGATCAAGCGTCGTTTCGGCAAGGATGCCCGGCTGGAATTGATCGGCGGCAGCCGCAGTTTGTTCGGGCGCCGCGTTCCCGGTGTCTTCGCAGCCCAGCCTCCACTCGGCGAAATCGCCGCAGGTGCGGTAACGGGCCTTGCGGAAGGCCTGGAGGAAAAGGCATTGTGGAGCCGTTACGGGCTCTGATGCTCTGACGAGGGGGACAATGGCGCAGCTCATTTTTATGGTCGTCGTGATCTGCGGCGGTTGGATGCTTTACAAACGCTTTATCAAGGATGCAGAGCGTCTGTCGGCCCGTTCGAAAAGGCAGGAGCAGGAGCGCCAGACCGGCGCCGTCGGCACGCTGGAGAAGGACCCGGCGACGGGGGAGTACCGGGTGAAGCGCGAAGAGGAGTAGGGTTCAGCTTCGTTCCTTCACCCTCGAAGCCCACTCCGATCCGGCATAGCTGACGCAGAGGACGTAAACCGTTCGGCTGTCATCGTTGACGGTGAAGCAAACGACAGCTTTTTCCGCGGCCGGGATGGCTCGAAGGCCTGTCAGGATATCGTCGCGGGTCGAACCAATCTTCGGGAAATCACTCAGCTTGGAAATGAACCGTGTGATCTCATCCACTTTGGCCTTTCCAATGGCCAAACCCGCATAAGAGGCAATAAACGCAGTTATATCTAGAAGGTCGCTCCCTACGAGCGGGTGCTGAATGACACGGTAGTTCATCCGCGGTTCTTGTGCATTTCGTCAAGTTTCGCCTTGATCTCTTCGGCCATGGATTCGCCATCCCAGGGTATCCACTGATCCAAGGGCAATTCCATCCGACGACGGATCTCGTCGCCCATGCGGGTGACCGCGTCGTTCTGCTCCGGCGTCAGCTGGTCCGCGCGCAACAATTCGTCAATTCCAGCCTCGACGACTTTCTCGATTGAGGGAAACTGCCCATCTTCGACGAGCCGCTCCGCATAGCGAAGATAGCGGTCGGAAAGCGTGATCGTATTCTTGACGTTCATGGCGAGCCTCCGGGTCAACCAGTATTACCACAATTCCGGCCGTCGAATCGACTGGGCTTTGCACCACTGCATAAATCCTTGACCCTTCTGCCCCCACGTGGCACTCGTCCGCATCCTGAAACAACGGCCGAAACCGCATTCCGATGACCGATCTGCCCGACCACATGTCCCCGAAGCGCTCTTTCCAGGGCCTCATCCTGACGCTCCACGCATACTGGGCGGACAAGGGCTGCGCCGTTCTGCAGCCTTACGACATGGAAGTCGGCGCCGGCACCTTCCACCCGGCGACGACGCTGCGGGCACTCGGCCCCAAGCCCTGGAAGGCTGCCTATGTCCAGCCCTCGCGCCGTCCCTCCGATGGTCGCTATGGTGAAAACCCCAACCGGCTGCAGCATTACTACCAGTACCAGGTCATCCTGAAGCCCAACCCGCCGAACCTGCAGGAGCTTTATCTCGGGTCCCTCGAAGCGATCGGCCTCGATCCGCTGCTGCATGACGTGCGCTTCGTCGAGGACGACTGGGAAAGCCCGACGCTCGGTGCCTGGGGTCTCGGCTGGGAATGCTGGTGCGACGGCATGGAAGTCAGCCAGTTCACCTACTTCCAGCAGGTCTGCGGCATCGAGGTTTCCCCGGTTGCCGGCGAACTGACCTATGGTCTCGAGCGCCTGGCCATGTATGTGCAGGGCGTCGATAACGTCTACGACCTCAACTTCAACGGCCGCGAAGGTGACGAGAAGATCTCCTACGGTGACGTCTTCCTGCAGGCCGAGCAGGAATATTCCCGCCACAATTTCGAATTTGCCAACACCGAGATGCTGCATCGGCACTTCATCGATGCCGAGAAGGAATGCCAGGCGCTTCTGGCGTTTGGCGCGCCGGGCGATCAGGCCAACCAGATGCTGCACAAGTGCGTCTTTCCCGCTTACGACCAGTGCATCAAGGCGAGCCATGTCTTCAACCTTCTCGATGCCCGAGGCGTAATTTCGGTGACGGAGCGGCAGAGCTATATCCTGCGCGTCCGCACGCTCGCCAAGGCCTGCGGCGAGGCTTTCCTGCTGACCGATGCCGGCGGAGCAAACGAAAAGAACAGGGCGGCCTGACGACCGCCAGCTTGCCGCCCGGGATGCGCTAAAGCGTCGAATTTCGGTGACAATTTCGCGGACCCGACCTAGTGTCCCGCCAGATCGATTACTTCATCTGGGGGCGTCCGCATGTATATCATTTTAGGCATTATTGTTCTGGCGGCGCTCTACGTCGTCATGATCTACAACGGGCTGGTCAAGTCTCGCCAGATGGCAGAAGAGGCCTGGTCCGGCATCGATGTGCAGCTGAAGCGGCGCGCCGATCTCATCCCCAATTTGATCGAGACGGTGAAGGGCTACGCAGCCCACGAGAAGGGCACCTTCGAGGAGGTGGTAAGGCTGCGCAACCAGGCCCAGGCGGTCCCGGCCGGCGATGTCGCGGGCCGTGCCCAGGCGGAAGGTCTGCTCGGCCAGGCGCTGGGCAAGGTCATCGCCCTTGCTGAAGCCTATCCGGATCTGAAGGCCAACCAGAACTTCTCCGAGCTGCAGGCATCGCTGGAAGCCATCGAAGGCGAGCTGCAGATGTCGCGCCGCTACTACAATGGCGCCGCGCGAGACCTGAACGTCAAAGTGGAGAGCTTTCCATCCAATCTGGTGGCCGGCCAGTTCGGCTTTGCCAAGAAGCCCTATTTCGAAATCACCAACGAAGCCGACCGCGCCGTGCCGAGCGTCAAGTTCTGACATGACCCGCACGCTGTTCGCCAGGCTGGGCCTTTGCGCCCTTTTCTTCCTTGCCGCGATCCTGCCGGCTGCGGCCGAGGAGTATATCCGCGCCTATCATTCGGACATCACGGTCGCGCCGGAAGGCGACCTGACTGTGGCAGAAACCATCACCGTCAATGCGGAGGGTAACCGCATCAAGCGTGGCATCTTCCGGGATTTTCCGCTGACGATGCAAGATGAAAACGGCCGCACCGTCCGGGTCGATTTCGACATGCTGTCCCTCACTCGCGATGGAGATCCGGAGCCCTTTCGCACGGAGCAGGTCACCGGCGGCACGAGGATCTACGCCGGATCGGCGGACGTCCTTTTGGCGAACGGACCGCATACCTATGTCTTCACCTACCGGACGGCCCGCCAGATCCGCTACTTCGACGATCACGACGAGCTTTACTGGAATGTGACGGGCAACGGCTGGCAGTTCCGCATTGCCCGGGCCACTGCCCGGGTCACGCTTCCCGGTGGCGCGCGCATCGTCAAGGTCGCAGCCTTCACCGGGCCCGTAGGATCGACCGACAACAATGCCCGAAGTGCAGCGAAGGGTGATACGGCCGATTTCGCCACGACCGCTCCGCTTGGCGAACAGGAAGGCCTGACGATCGTCGTCGGCATCCCGAAGGGCGTCATCGCACCGCCGTCTGCCGAGCAGCAGCGGGCCTGGTGGTGGCGGGATCACATGGCAGCCATCCTCGGTCTCGGCGGGCTGGCGCTGGTCGGGCTCTATTACGCCCGCAACTGGACGAAGGTCGGGCGCGATCCGGCCGGTGGAGTCGTCGTTCCGCGCTGGGATGCGCCGGAAGGCATTTCCCCGGCGCTCGTCAACTACATCGACAACAAGGGATTTTCCGGCCAGGGCTGGACTGCGCTGGCAGCCAGTGCGCTTGATCTTGCGGTCAAGGGCTATGTTACGCTGGAGGACCTGAAGAACGCCATCACCATCCGCCGCACACAAAAGCCCGTCGAGCCGAAGGGGCTTCCCTCTGGGCAGGAAGCGCTGCTGGGCGCGATCGGTGGCGCCGGCGAAACCCTCGTCATCGACAAGGCGAACGGCAGCAAAGTGCAGTCGGTCGGCGCCAGCTTCCGGCAGTCGATCGAAAAGGAGCATCGCGGCAAGTATTACAAGGCGAACACCGGCTATATCATCGGTGGCGTCGCTTTGAGTGTGCTGACCATCCTCGCCATCCTGGTCTTCGGCAACCTCGAGCCGGATATGATCGGGATCCTCATCGTGCCGGCCTTCTTTGCAGTGGTCTTTGCCTTTCTGGCCGTCGGGTTCGCCAAGGGGCTGCAGCGCGGCCGGCCGCTCTTTACCAGGATCATCTCCGTGGTTGTTCTGGGCTTCATCGGCCTGGTGGCGCTGTCGGGCCTCTCGACCATCCTTGTGGCGATGCGCTCGGAGCTCACGGGCAGCGACCATTGGCCGGTCCTGGTCGCGGTCGGCGGCATCGTTTTGATCAATGCCGTGTTCTTCTTCCTGATGAGCGCGCCCACCCCGCTCGGGCGCAAGCTGATGGATGGCATCGAAGGCCTACGCATCTACCTGACGCTGGCCGAGAAGGACCGCATGAATACGGCGGGTGCGCCGACCATGTCGCCGCAGCACTTCGAAAAGCTGCTGCCCTATGCGGTGGCGCTGGGCGTCGAGAAACCGTGGAGCCAGTCGTTCGAGGCCTGGCTTGCCACGGCAGCGGCGGGCGCAGCCGCTGCCGCCTACCAGCCGAGCTGGTACTACGGCAATTACGGCGGGTTCAGCGATCGCATCGGCGGCTTCTCCTCCTCCATGGCCTCCACCATCGCCTCGACCATCCCGACTCCGCCACCCAGTTCATCGTCTTCCTCCTCCGGCTTTTCCGGCGGTTCTTCGGGCGGCGGCGGCGGCGGGGGAGGCGGCGGAGGCTGGTGAGCTTCACTTCCCCCTTGAGGGGAGGTCGCCGCAAAGCGCCGGGTGGTAGCTTTACCTCCCCCTTGAGGGGGGAGGTCGCCGCAAAGCGGCGGGTGGGAGTGACAACCGCAATCACCCCACCCCGGACCTGC
>UCJA01000002.1 GCA_900472675.1 Hyphomicrobiales bacterium | reverse complement strand
AGTTTTGGGTCTCAGGTCACCGGCCCTGCACCAGCCTGTCAGTCGACCAGAAGACTTTCGGCGACCTGCCCGTCGGTCAGAAGCACATGCGGGGGCAGAAGTTTCAATGCGGCCATGGTCGCGGCAAGCTTCTGCCTGCCGCCGGAAGCCAGCGCGATCTTTCGGGCGGAGCGGAGCGTCGAAGGATCGACCGAGACGACGCGAATTTCGCGCCTGGACACTCGAACAGTCTAATTCTGCTGCAACGCCCGGCCGTCCATGTCCGTCTCCGGCAGGGCGAGATGGCGGATGATGCTCGGCGCAATGTCGGTGATCGAGCTTTCCTCCTGAACCAGACGGCCGGCTTCGAAACCTTCTCCGACCATCAGGAGCACCGGATTGGTCTCGTAGGGGCCGCGTCCGCCATGCATGCCGCAGTCGCGACGCACCTCGCCGATTTCCTCGTCAAACCGGACCGCCATGGCCGACAGTCCCGGCACGCCGTTGATGTTTGTCCCCTCCGCCTTGGCCATGTCGATGGCGATGAGGTCGTCGCCTGGGATCTGGCCAAGGGCTGCAAGATCCTCGCCCATGAAGACCTCCCCGATCCAGGCCTGCTGGCGCAGCCAGTCGGCGGCCTCGACGCGACGCGTGGCGGAGTCGCCGCCGAAATGAATGAAGGCGGCGCATCCCTGCGGCGCGACGAGCACGTCGGGTCCCTCGAGAGAGGTTTTGAAGCCCGCCTCGAACAACCGCCGCTCGACGGGGATCGCCTCGGTGACGGATTCGTGGCCATGGTCGGACCCCACAATGAACAGAACGTCGTGGCCTTCATCGCGCAGCCGGTCGACAACTTCGGCAACACGGCCGACGAGAAGGTCGGCGCCGGCCAGAGCGGCCAGATGCACATCGCTGCCGAGCGGCGCTGCGTGCATCGATACGTCCGGCTCCGAGAGCCATAGCGTTGCGGACGACGGGCGCTTTTCCAGCAGGGCCTCAATGAAGCGCATCGTGGTGACGGTATCGCCCTCATGGCCGGCAGAGGTTTTCATCGTCTCGCCGGTCGGCATGCGGCCTGGCGCGTAGCACAGTTCGCGGTGATACATGTGCGCATGGCTGTAGCTGTCGTGGAAGAAGGCAGCACCCGGTGAGACATTCGAGGCGATGATGGCCCCGTGAAGCCCCGAAACGCGCTCCGAGACCGCAGGACGCGCCAGCATCCGGCCGTAATGCTGGCGAAAGGTGTCGAAGAACTCGGGCTTGCCCGCATCGTGAAATTCGAACCCGCCGTCGATCGGCAGGCCCATGCAATTGCCCCTCAGCCCATGGGAAAGCGGATGACTTCCGGTCGCAATCGACGCGGATGAGGCGCGCGTTGCGGACGGGAATATGCCACGCTGGTTGGCAAACCAGGTGCCGGCGCGCTTCAGCGATGCCATGACCGGCGTCGTTTCGTCGGTTACGAAATCCGGACGATTGCCGTCGCAGATCACCGTTACCGCCATTCTATGTGACATGTCTTTATCCTTGTTTTATTCGTCCAGGATGCCGGTCAACCAAAGGGTGCGTTGAGCGGCCGTTCCGGGAGGGAGGTGGTCGTCTTGGCGTGTTCGGTCCAGTTGCTGGCATCGATGGTGAGAAAGACCGGCGGCCGCACCAACTCATGATGCAGGCCGTCAGCGTCGAGACGCCAGGCGAGATAGCCGGCGCGCCCCTGGCTGATGTCGCCTTGCGGGTTCGACGCTTTGTTGAAAAAAGACGTGGCAGGCGCAGTGACGATCGGCAGACCCTTATAGTCGCGCAGGCTGTAGCGGTGAATATGGCCGGCGGAAATCGCCGCAACACCGTGGGTCAGGCAAAGATCGAGCAACCAGCGCCGCGGTTCCGGCAGCAGGCAGTGCGTGCCGATCGTCTGATCGTCGGGATCCTCGCCGAAGGGCGGCATATGGGTAAAGACGAGGGTGGTGCGGCCGTCGCGAGTCTTGAGCGCCGTCTCCAGAAATTCGGCTTGCAGCCCTTCCTGCGGGTGGCCGCTTCCCATCAGGGCGCTGTCCAGCCCGATCAGGCGAAGGCGAAGCGCGTCCGTTCCCAGATCCTCGACCCACCAGGACGGGCCGACATGCGCTCGCCAGGCGTTGAGCCTCGCATCATTGACCGGCTGGTTCAGCCTTGAGGCGACCGGTGCCTCGCCGACATCGTGATTGCCGGCGATCGCCCGCCACGGCGCGCACAGCGCACCATGGCAGTCGGCGGCAAAGGCCAGATCGTCGGGACGATCCGGTCCGTTGAAGGAGATATCACCCGAATTCACGATGAAGTCGGGTGATAGTCTGCGCATCTCCTCGACGAAGACAGGCCAGTTCGCCGTAAACCAGGCATGGGTGCGCGACAGATGGGTGTCGGATACCTGGACGATGGTCAGCGGCTTGGCCATGGCTTTGTCCTCAAGCCTGCGGGAAGCGCAGGTTGTCGGGCCTCAGGTCCATGAAGTAGAAGGTCGTCGGACGCCACTCGATCGACTTCTTGATCGCATAGGCCTCGAAGGGCTGGTACAGGATCGTGCCCGGCGCTTCGTCTTCCCAGGCATCCAGCATCTTCACAAAAAGAGCCTTTCGCTTGGCCGGATCGGTTTCGGCTTCCAGCGCGCGACCAAGTTCCGTGAAGACCTTGCGGGATTCCGGCGACCAGACGTCCGTAGCCTGCATTTCGCCGCCCGGACCCCAGGCAACCCAAAGAGCGCCAAGCGGATCGGGCAGACGGGTCGAGTTTGACCAGTTGAAGATCTGCGCGCCATTGCCCTTCATCTGGTCCGAGGTTTCGACCACCTGAAGTGTGGCGTTGATACCGACAGCCTTCCACATCTCCACCAGCACCTGCGCGGCTTCAAGCGCATTGGTGTAGTAGGAGGACTGCGTCTTGTAGACGATCTTTTCACCCTTGTAGCCGGCCTCAGCCAGCAGGGCCTTCGCCTTTTGCGGATCGAAGGGCAGCTTGCGGCCCTCGACGAACATCTGGCCGTATTCCGGATAGTTGTGGCTGGCCGGGACTTCCGCCTTGCCGAGCCACAGCGTGTCGACCAGCTTCTGGCGATCGATCGCGAAGCACAGGGCCTGCCGTATGCGCTTGTCGGAGAGCAGCTTGTCGTGGTTGTCGAAGACGAGCACGTGGGCGTTGGCGAGAACGACCGAGCGCACATCGATGTCGTCGTAGCCGCCGATGATCGCCACCTGGTCCGGCGGAATGTTGGTGATGAGGTCAAACTCGTTGGAGACGAGGCCGGCGACGCGGGCGGCCAGTTCCGGCACCGCGCGGAAGGTCACTTTCCTGGCGGTCGGCGTGCCCAGGAAGTAGTCGTCGAAGGCTTCGAGCACCGTGGCATCGTTCTGGTTGTGGGAGACGACCCTATAGGGGCCGGTCGCTACTGGCGCGCGGGAATAGGCATCAAAGCCCATCTGCTCATAGGCGCGCTTGTTGACGATCCAGGAGCACCAGGAAGCCAGACGCTGTTCCAGCAGCACGTCCGCCACCTTGGTCGTGAAGCGAACCGTGTAGGGGTCGATCGCCGTGACGTCGGCGAGGATCCCGAAATAGGGCTTGCCGCCGGGGATCTGTGCCTTGTCGCCGCGCAGACGGCCGTCGCGGAAGGTGTAGACCACGTCTTCGGCCGTCAACTCGTCGCCGTTGTGAAACTTCACGCCCTGGCGCAGCTTGACGATCAGTTCGCTCGCGCTGACGCGCTCCCACGAGGTCGCCAGATGCGGCTTCAGCTGGGAGCCGCCGCCATCGGGCGAACCGAGGAAATCGCGGCGGATCAGCGTGTCGAAGATTGAATAGGTGACGCGCGTGCCGACGTTGGAGAGTTCCCGTGCCGGTTCGAGCGTTGGTGGGAGGGCGGCGACGGCGACGGTGAACTCAGGCCGTTTGGTGCTAGTGCCGGCGGCGGCAAAGGCCTGGGGCACGAAATCGAAGATGAATGGGGTCAGGGCGGCACCCTGCAGCAGCAGGCGACGGTTGATCTGTGGCATCATAGGCTCCGTGGTTGTTCGGAAAGGGTGGTATTGCGCAGGTCTCGAGACGGCCGGTTGCCCGAAGGCGGGACCGGATCAGCCGCCCCGCATGGTGGAAGGTGACGAGGCGGTGGCCTGGATGCGCATCCGCGCCGAAAGTCCGAGCCGGACGTCGTTGAGCATCACCGCATCGGGTTTGCGGGAGAGCACGTTTTCCATCGCATCCGGCGTAATGACGCCGACCGACACGTGTTGGCCGACCATCACGATCACGTTCAGGCCTTGGTCCTGCAGCGATCGGATCGCACTCTGGGTGGCATCCTCCTCCCAGAGCCGCGCCCACAGACCGCCCATCGCCTGCAGATCGGGATAGTCGGCCGGATCGTTGAAGAGGCCAAGGACCGGGCTTTCCGGCATCCTCTTGCGGACGACCTGGCTGGCTTCGAGTGAGCGCGTGCCGAAGGCAACGCTGTCCGTCAGCCATGGGGACAGGAGATCAAGCCCGACCAGCAGGGTGTCAGGATCGGTGATCTTGGTATCGAGAAGAACCGAAATCCGCCCGCGCGCCGTTTCCAGCGCAGCCTTCACCGTCATGATGCCTGGATTGATGGCTTCGAGTTCGGGAAAGGTTACATCCTCGATGGCGCGCGCGTCATTGTGCAGCCGGGCAAGGTCCTTGTCGTGGAAGACGACAGGCACGTGATCGCGCGTCAGCCGCCAGTCGAATTCGATAAAGTCCGCGCCGAGCAGGATGGCCTTCTCGAAGGCTTCCTTCGAGTTTTCGCCGGCCTCGACGCTGGCGCCGCGGTGGCCGCCGATAAAGGCCGCATCACCGGTCTTGCGCGGTGCTTTCCAGATGGATTGATGGTCCATGGCTCAGCCCTCTCTTTCTATCGTGGGGTCGAGGCGGTCGCGCAACCAGTCACCGAAAAGGCTCATGGTCAGCGTGGTCATGAAGATGACGATGCCGGGCAGCACGGCGATCCACCAGGCGTTCAGCAGGTAGTTGCGACCTTCGCCGAGCATCAGGCCGAGCGATGTTCCGGGCGGCTGGATCCCGAGGCCAAGGAAGGAAAGGGAGGTCTCGAGCAGGATCGTGCCGGGGAAGTTGAGCGTTGCCTGCACCACGAGCGCGGCGGCGATATTGGGCAGCAGATGCCGGAACACGATACGGCGCGGGCCTGCGCCGAGCGCCTCCACGGCTTTCACGTAGTCGGCGGACTGTTCCGAAATCACCTGGCCGCGCGCCAGCCGGGCATAGCGCTCCCAGCCTTCGAGACTGACCAGCACGATGAACAGCGGAATGCTGTTGCCGAAGAAGGCAAGGAAGGCGATGGCGATCAGAAGCGAGGGCATGGCCGTCTGGATATCGGTCATCATCATCACCAGAAGGTCGAAGATGCCGCGCATCCGGCCCGCCGCCAGGCCCATCAGGGTTCCGCCGATGGCGCCGATCAGCGTGCCGAGCACAGCGATGAGGATCGAGGTGCGCAGCGCATAGATGATCCGGCTCAGCACATCGCGTCCGAGGTGATCGGTTCCGAGAACGTGCTGCAGGTTGCCGCCGAACAGGATGGGGGGACGGAAGCGGGCGGTCAGATCCTGTGTGGTGTAATGGGCCGGTGCAAACAGGTCGGCAAAAACGGCGACGACCACGACGAGCGCCAACCAGCCAAGGCTGATGACGATCCCAAGCGGCATGCCGTCGAACAGTCGGCGGCGTTTCGGGGCGAGATCGAGGGTCGTCATCGGGTGCCTCCCAGCGTGCTGGAAAGGCTGATCTTCGGGTCGATAAACGCGTGCAGCATGTCGACCACCAGGTTGGACAATACGATGATCAGCGTCACGGTCAGGATGACGCCCTGAACCACCGGCAGATCGCGTGCCGACACAGACGACACCAGCAGTCGGCCAAGTCCCGGCCAGGCAAAGATGGCCTCGGTGACGACTGCTCCGGAAAGGGTGAGGCCGATCTCGATGCCGTAGAACATCAACAGCGGGACCATGGCGTTGGGCAGCGCATGCTTCAGGATGACACGGATCTGGTCGGCACCTTTGGCATGGGCGGTGCGGATGAACTGCTTGCCCAGAACCTCGAGCGTGGCGGTGCGGGCAAAGCGTGCGATGCGACCGGCAAGCGGCAAGGCTAGCGTCACGGTCGGCATGATCAGGTGCGCCCAGGTCTTGGCGCCTGACGAGGGCAGGACCCGCAGTTGCAGCGCAAACAGCAGGATCATCATGATGCCGAGAAAGAAAATGGGCATCGAATAGCCGAGCACGGCAAAGGCCATGACGCCTCGGTCGACCGGACCGCCCCGCCGCATGGCGCCGATGATGCCGAAGGTGAGCCCGAGTACCGAAGCCAGAAGCAGGGCCGAGATGCCCAGCAGCAGCGTGCGCGGCAGGGCCTCGGCAACAATGCCGGAAACCGGTAGATTGTTGGTGAAGGAGACGCCGAGGTCGCCTGTCATGGCCCGGCCGAGATAGGAGAAATATTGCACGTAGAGCGGCCGGTCGAGGCCCCAGGCGACACGATACTCCTCGAGCACGGACGGCGGCGTTTCGGGAGGAAGCAGCTGCTCGACCGGGTCGCCCGCCGTGCGCAGGACGATGAAGACCAGAGTGACGCAGAGGATCAGCGTGAAGATCGAGCGCAGCACCCGAAGTGCGATGGCAGTGAGGCTTTGAACGGTCATGGCGCAAAAGCCTCCACCTGCTGGGTTTTGGCTCTGTCCGGCACCGTTGCGGCATGGGGCGCAAGGCCGGCATCCGCTGCCGCCAGATGACAGGCAACCAGCCGGCCGCCCAGATCCAGAAGTTCGGGCGTCTCGCTGCGGCAGCGCGCGATCGCGACGGGGCAGCGTGGGTGGAAGGCGCAGCCGTTTGGACGATTGGCCGGGTTTGGCGGCTCGCCCCGCAACATTTGCCGGTCAGCCATGCGGCGACCGGGGCTCGGCGCCGCCGAGACGAGAGCGCGGGTATAGGGATGCTCTGGTTTCGCCAGAAGATCATCCGCATCGCCCTCTTCGACGATCCGCCCGAGATACATGACCGCGATCCGGCGGCTGACTTGGCGCACCACGCGAAGATCGTGGCTGATGAAGAGCATGGCGATCCCGAGTTCTGCCTGCAGGTCGGTGAGCAGGTTCACCACCTGCGCCTGGATGGATACGTCGAGCGCCGAAACCGGCTCGTCGCACACCAGAAGGCTGGGGTTTGTGATCAATGCCCGGGCCAGAACCACGCGCTGGCGCTGGCCGCCCGAAAGTTCATGCGGAAAGCGCTGCGTCACGCTCTGCGAGAGGCCGACAGCTTGCAGCAGGTCGTTGACACGGGCATCCCGCTCCTCGACCGTGCCGATGTGGTGGATGTCCAACGGCTCCCGGACCTGCGCGGCGACCGAAAGCCGCCGATCGAGAGACGCGAGCGGATCCTGGTAGATCATCTGCATTCGGGTTCGGGACTGACGCCAGGCCGGCGTGCCATGGGCGGCAATAGGCTGGCCATCGAAGAGCACGTCGCCGGCGCTTGGCGGTTCGAGCCCCAGCACGACGCGGCCGGTGGTGGATTTGCCCGATCCGGACTCCCCGACAATCCCCAGCGTATCGCCGCGATCCAGCTGCAGCGAAACGTCGTCCACAGCGCGCACGCCGGCGCTTCTGCCGAACAGACCGCGGTTCGTCTCATAGACCCGCGCAATCGACCGGGCCTGCAGGAGGGGAGTGCTCATGAGAATTCCCGTTCCGATATGGGCCTGGATAGAACGGCGCAATCATCTTGGAGGCCATTGAAGCAGGCGAGGTTGTGGTTGCCGCCGATGCTCGACAGGGGAGGAACCGTGGTGCTGCAGGCGCTGGCTTCGCGCGAACAGCGGGGCGCAAAGGCGCAGCCGGGCGGCGGAGACCGGGGGTCCGGCACCGCGCCAGCGATCGAGACCAGCCGACGACGCGGACCATCGAGACGGGGCAGGCTGTCGATCAGCCCGCGGCTATAGGGATGCGCCGGCCGGTCGAACAGCTCGTTGGCCGGCGCTTCCTCGACGATGCGCCCGGCATACATGACAGCGACGCGGTCACAGGTTTCCGCGACGACACCCAGATCATGGCTGATCAGTACCAGGCCGGTGCCGGCCTCGCGCTGGATCAGGGCAAGAAGGTCGAGGATCTGGGCCTGAATGGTGACGTCGAGCGCTGTGGTCGGCTCATCGGCGATCAGAAGATCCGGCTCGCCCGCCAGAGCCATCGCAATCATGATGCGCTGGTTCTGGCCGCCGGAAAGCTCGTGCGGATAGGACGACAGTCGACGCCCCGCATCCGGTATCCCGACCAGATCGAGCAGGCGGCGGACTTCGGCGCGGGCAGTCTGGCCGGACAGGCCGCGATGCAGCCAAAGAGCCTCGCCGATCTGGTCGCCGACCTTCAGCATGGGATTAAGCGCACTTGCCGGATCCTGGAAGATCATCGCGATGCGCCCGCCGCGGACCCTGCGCAGCGAAGATTCGGGCATGTCGAGGAGATTTTCTCCAGATAACATGACCCTGCCGTTGACCTTTGCCTTTCCGGGCAGCAGCCCCATGGCCGCAAGCCAGGTGACAGACTTGCCCGAGCCGGATTCACCCACCAGCCCAAGCGTTTCACCTCGGCCGACGGCAAGGTCGATACCGTGCAGGACACGCACTCCATTGAAGGACACGGTCAGGTTTTCGATCGAGACATAGCTGCCCGGGCGGGCGCCGGCGCCGGAAGACAAAGCGGTCGCCGTATGGGCAGGCTGTTGATCAATCATCGGAATTGTCCTTGTGGCCGTCCGGCAGGGGGACGGGTTCATCCAGGCTGTCGATGCTGAACTGGATGCGGTCGCCGGCCCAGACGGCTTCCGCATAGCCGATGGCGCGACCATCCCTGGTCACATCGGTCTTGGTCACCACCATCACGGGGTGATCGGCATGTTGCTGCAGCAAGCGCGCTTCATCGGCTTCGGCGCGTCTTGTAAAAATCGTTGTGCGCTTGCGGAAATAATCTTCGATGCCGTGGTCGCGGTAGATCTCGGTGACGGATCGGCCCATTGCACGTTGTGCCCCGAGATCGGGAAACAGCGCCACCGTGTGGAACGACATGCCGAGATGGATCGGCAGGTCATCGGCAAAGCCGCGCCGCCTCACGCAGTGAACCGGCGTGCCTACCGCTATTTCCAGAGCCAGCGCGACGCGATCGGGGGCCGGAATGACGTCGGCTGACAGATGCTCGCCACTTGGGGCGAGACCCTGTTCCAGCAGGCTCTGGCGAAAGCGGGTACGGCGGCCGATCGGATAGCTGATCGAAGGCGCTGCTGTCACAAAGGTGCCGCGGCCCTGCTGGACCTTCAGCTTGCCTTCGATGGCGAGAGAGGCAACGGCGCGTCTGACGGAATGACGACCGGTCCCGAAGGTTGTCGCAAGTGCCAGTTCCGTCGGCAGGCGTTCACCTGGTGCCAGTTTGCCGGTGTCTATATCGCCCGCCAGACCGTCCCTGATCGTTTGCCAGACATCTCGTCGCATCAGGCCGCTTCCAATTCATTCGAATGAATTAAGGATAGCGTTGGCGCATGACGACGCGATGACCTGGCGATGACGTCGTCATGACGCTTTTAAAACCGGGCCGGCGGCAACGCCGTTTCGGCCTTGTAAATTACGCTTGCTGCTGCATGTTCGCTCGCACCGGAGGACATCATGGCTAATCTTGCGCATCCTGTTCCAGACCCATGCCTGCCCGGGCAGGAGAGTGTCTGGTCTTTCCCGAGGCCGAGCATCGCCCAGCCGGTGCGCAATCATCTGAAAATCATCTATAACGGTCAGGTTCTTGCGGAGACCAAGGCCGCCGTGCGCACGATCGAGACAAGTCATCCGCCGACCTATTATTTTCCGCCCGCGGACGTCGATCTCTCCTTGCTCCGGGAGAGCGGCAGCAGGTCACTCTGCGAGTGGAAAGGACAGGCGCGTTATTTCGATATTCAATCGGGCGAGAAAACGAGCCGGAACGCGGCCTGGGCCTATGCGCATCCCACGCCATCCTTTGTCCTGATCAAGGATTTCATGGCCTTCTACCCGCAGACCATGGACTTGTGCCTGGTCGACGGCGAGGCCGTCGTGCCCCAGGCCGGGACCTTCTACGGCGGATGGATCACCTCAGCCGTTGCCGGCCCGTTCAAAGGTCCGCCTGGAACAGAGCGTTGGTGAAGTAGACATCACGGGCTACCAGGCTGGCAGAGAGATCGGACTGTGCCCGAGGTCAGGGACCTTCACAGACCGGTGCGCGTCCCGTTGCCGCTTCGCCCACTTCCACGCCATAGGCGCGCAGGCCGGTTCGGTCGAGGTCGATGATCCGGTAGCAGGGATTACCACCTGTCCAGAGCGGGGTCGGGCTGTCGACATCGGTGATGAAGCGGTGCGAGCAGGCCTGGCCGGCGCTGTAGGCGATGCCTTCGGCCGTGGTTCCGGCAAGCGGTATGTGGATATGGCCAAACACGATGTGTCGGACGCCGGGCGCATGGCGGTGTAGGCGCTGCATGATGGCGCCATCATCGTGCATGCCGATGTGTTCGAAATGGGCAATCCTGGTGTCCATAGGAGGATGATGGATGAAGACGGTCACCGGCAGATCGCCGGCAGTTGCGAGGGTCCGCTCCAGCCACTCGAGGCGGTCGTCACCGTAGATACCGCCGATCACGCCGGCCTCATGGCTGTCGAGGAACATCAGCCGGCCGGCATCGGTGTCGATGAAGGACTGGATAAAGCCGTTGTCGTCGCGCGGCTGGTCAGGAAAGGCGGCGACGAAGTTGCGGCGGTCATCGTGGTTGCCCAGCATCAGCCGGATTTCGAACGGCACAGCCGCCAGTATGTCCTTCAGGATGGCATAGGCTTCCGGGTCGCCATGATTGCAAAGGTCACCCGTCATCACCAGCAGGTCCGCATCGGAGTGCTTTTCGACGATATCGGCGACGGCGGCGCGCAGCTGTCTTTCCGGGTCCACGCCGTTGACGACGATGCCTGACGGCATCAGGTGCGTGTCGGTGAGCTGAATGATCTTCATGGCAGTCTTTCTTGCGGGATAGAGATCGGCTGCGGAGAGTTTCTCCCCGCAGCCTTCAAGCGGCCGAGAGGCGGCTTACTTGGACATCAGGCCGTTGGTCTGCTCGACGATCTGCTTCAGACCGGCTTCCGGCGTGACTTCGCCGCGCATGACAGCGCCGATGATGTCGCGCTGGGTGCGCCAGATGCGGACGGAATCGCCGCCGGGATAGCCGGCCCAGGGAAGCGACCGTTCAGCCTGCAGGGACGCCGTCTTGACGTTCGGATGCTCGGCATAATAGGGCGCCAGGAAATCCGGACCGGTGGCCAGCTTGTTGGTGGGCAGGTAGCCGGTGATGCGCACGATAACGTTCTGCGCCTGCGGGCCGGTGACCCACTTGAGGTACTTCCAGGCAGCGTCCTGGGTTGCCTTGTCCTGGGTCAGGATGACGGCCGAGTTGCCGCCTGTCGGAACGCCACCATCCTTCGGATTGTCGAGCGGGAAGGTGGTCGTCTTCAGTTTGAACCGGTCACCGACCAGTGCCTCGATCGTCTGCACGTGGGCAGGCGTCGAGAAGATGAAACCGGTGAGGCCTGCGCCGAACTGCTGGCGAGACTGGTCCCAGTCGAGAAGGTTCTGGCCGCCGTCGGTGACGAACCGGCGGGTAAGCGTCAGCGCATTGAGGCCGATCTCGTTGTCGAATGCGACCTTCTTGGTGGACTGGTCGACCAGCTTGCCGCCCTGCTGGAAGATCAGCGACTGCCACAGCCAGTCATCCGGCCAACCGTTGATGTCGTAACCCATGCCAGCGACCTTTGAGTCGAGGGCATGGATTTTGCGGGCCAGCTCGATCAGCTCCGGAAAGGTCTTCGGCATGTTGTCCGGATCACCGCCGGCCTTGGTCACCAGATCGGCATTGACGAAGATGATGGGCGACGACGCGTTGACCGGCAGGCCGTACTGGACGCCATCCACCTTGCCGAGTGCGGACATTTTCGGGCTGTAGTTCTTGTCGAGGAAGGCCTGGCCGCCTTCGGCCTCGATGAACGGGCCAAGATCGGTGATCTGCTTGCGCGGCAGAAGCGTGTGGACCAGTTCGGCGGTCAGGTTATAGCCGGAGAAGTAGACGTCCGGCAGGTTGCCGGTGACGGCGGAGCGAAGAACCTGCTGCTGGCCTTCGTTATAGCCGGTGGCCGGTGCCAGGAAGTTGATCTTGATGTCGGGGTTGTTCTTCATGAACTCATCGGCGAGCGGCTGATGGAATTTCGTGAAGCCCGGCAGGTTGTAGAGAACGTTCAGCGTCACATCGGCTGCAAAGCTTTGGGTCGCGTGGCCAGCAAGTGCAAGGCCAAGCGCCATGCTGCTGACGATCGCGCGTCGGGTGATCTTCATGACAATCTCCGTTGGGTCGGATCGGGTTGGTCGGGAGGGAAGAGAGGAAAGCCGTGTAGAGGGTGGACTATTTGACCCCGGTCATCGTGATACCGGCGATGAAATGCTTGCGGGCGAACAGGAAGCAGATGACCATGGGGGTCGTGATGATGGCGGCGCCGGCCATCAGGGCGCCGTAGTTCGCGCCGGATTCCACGTCGGAGAAAAACAGCATGCCGAGCGGCGGCGGTGCCAGATTGGTGTCGGTCACCACGATCATCGGCCAGTAGAGGTCGTTCCAGTGGGCGACCAGCGAGAAAACCGCGAAGGCTGCAAGCGACGGCAGCGAGCCGCGCAGCACCAGCCGCCAGCAGATTTCCATCTCAGAAAATCCATCCATGCGGGCCGCTTCGATGACCTCTTCCGGATAGCTGCGGAAGGACTGGTGGAACAGGAAAATGGCAAACACCGACAGGAAGAAGGGCGCCATCATGGCAAAGTAGGTGTTGAGCAGGTTGGCCTTGGCCAGGCCCACAAAGAGCGGCAGGGCGAGCGCCTGCATGGGCACGCAAAGCGCCGCGATGATCAGCGTCATCATCAGCCGGCGGGCCGGGAAGCGAAGCTTTGCCAGCGCATAGGCTGCCGGCACTGCGGTCAGCACCTGGACGACCAGAATGCCGACACAGACGATCACGCCGTTCAGCATGAAGCGGGCCATGGGGACCTGGGCGGCCGCACGGCCATAGTTCGTAACCGCATCGAAGTGTTCGGGGATAGGCCAGAGCGAGACGTTGAAGATCTCGGACGGCGAGCGGATCGAGGTGAGCAGCATCCAGTAGAAGGGCAGGAGCATGGGCACGCAGCCGAGCGCCAGAACCAGATGGGGCAGGTATTTGCGCAGCGCCGCCATCAGTAGTGCACCTTCCGGTCCATATGCACCATCTGGCCGATCGACAGGATGAGCACGATCACGAGAAACAGCAGGGTGAGCGCTGCCGCATATCCGGTGTTGGAATATTCGAAGCCTTCGAGATAGAGCTCGAACAGCAGCGTTTCCGAACCGAAGCGTCCCTTGGTCAGCACGGCGACGGTCTCGAAAACCTTGAAGGCGGAAATCGAGGTGGTGACGACGACGAACAGCGTCGTCGGCCCGAGCATGGGCCAGGTCACGGTCAAAAACCGGTCGATCGGGTGTTTGGCGCCATCGAGACGGGCCGCCTCATGCAGGTCTTTCGGAATGGCGGTCAGGCCCGCCAGAAACAGGACCATGTTGAACCCCAGCACCTGCCAGATGCCGATCAGCGCCATGGTGGGGATCAGCAGGGCCGGGTTGGACAGGAAGGACACCGGTTCGAAGCCGAAGGCCTTGATCGCGGCGTTGACAGGCCCCAGCGACGGATGGAGCAGGAACTGCCAGACCGTTGCCATGGCCACCAGCGTTGCGGTCACCGGCAGGAAGTAGGCGATCTCCCAGAAGGCGCGGCTCTTCTTGCGATTGTAGACCAGCAGCGCGATACCGAGCGCCAAGAGGACACCGAACGGAATGACGATGACCGCGTAGATGATCGTGTTCTTCAACGAGCGCAGGAACACCGTGTCGCTGAACGCCTTGGTGAAGTTTTCGAGTCCGACGAAGCTGATCGACAGGGCACCGAGCCGGTAGTCGGTAACCGAAAAGACCGCGAGAACGATGATCGGGATGATGTAGAAGGCGAGGAGCAGGAAGGCCGAGGGCGCGGCAAACAAAAGCCCCAGGCGCGCCATGCGGCGGTCGGCGGGAGAGCGTTTCGCACGGGCCTTGGCCGGCATGTTTGCGAGGTTCGCTTCGGCGATCGTCATGCGGCAACCCGCGCGCGGGCACACACCTCGATGCGCTTTTCATCCGCGCCGAAAAGGTGGGCGCGCTGTTCGGCAAAGCGCAGCCGCAGCGTGTCGCCGGACCCGGTCGGAAGCGTGTCGCCGGCATGCTGGCGCATGACGAGCCGCACCGACTGGTCGCTGTCCAGATGGCAGGTGACGAAGCGATCGGCACCATAGGTTTCGCTGCGCAGGATCCTGACGGCCAGACCATCCGGCGCGGGGTAAAGATCCTCAGCCCTTATGCCGAGCGTTGCCGGTTGTGCGTTCTGCCCGGCAGCCTGGACTTTCGCTTCCAGGTCGAGCTCATGACCGTAGGCGGAGATGCGCCCGGACGTTGCGATCTCGACGGGGACGAGATTGATCGTCGGCGTGCCGATGAAGCGGGCGACCGTGAGGGTTGCGGGCTGCTGGTAGAGTTCGTCCGGCGTGCCGAGCTGCTCGATGCCGCCTTCCGACATCAGCGCGATGCGGTCGGACATGGTCATCGCTTCGAGCTGGTCATGGGTAACGTAGATGAACGTGGCGCCGAGGCGTCGATGCAGGCCGGTCAGTTCCTCGCGCATGTGGGCGCGCAGCTTGGCGTCGAGGTTCGACAGCGGCTCATCCATTAGGAAGGCGGACGGCGAGCGGACCAGTGCCCGGGCGAGTGCCACGCGCTGGCGCTGTCCGCCGGAGAGCTGTGCCGGCTTGCGATCGAGCAGGTGGCCGATCTGCAGCGTTTCCGCAGCTTCCTCGACGAGCGCCGCGATCTCCCGCAGCGTGCCCGCGTCCCCGATCATCCGGCCGATCAGCGGCAGCCGCGCCGCAAACGACAGTCGGCGCATCCGCAGCGGCGTCGCGATATTCTCGCGAACGGTCATGTGCGGGTAGAGCGCGTAGGACTGAAAGACCATGGCGAGGTTGCGCTCGCTCGGATCGACGTCGGTCACATCCTTGCTGCCGATCGAGACGCTGCCGCGGTCGGGCGTTTCAAGACCGGCGATGATCCGCAGCAGAGTCGACTTCCCACATCCGGACATGCCGACCAGCGACAGGAACTCGCCGGGGCGAATGGAAAGATCTATGGATTTCAGGACGTCATCCGCCCCGAAGCCTTTTCCGATCCCCGAAAGTTCTAGCGATTGCGGCTGCATGCGGCACTCCTTTGCGGCGCACCCTATGCGTCCGACGCATGACATTCAGACGACAGTTTCGAGATGGTTTGATTACAATCCCCAGATCAGACCGAAATGGTCAGATCGGCTCGTTCGGAAGGAGCGTGGATGCCGAGCAGGTGACGACGCAAATGATCCTCAACGCGTCTGAGGACCCTTCAATGACGGCAGGCTCGCGGACATTGGCACGAAGCCGCGCGGACAAGGTAGATGCGCGAAGAGAAATAGAACCGGGTCACCGATAGGTTTCAAAGTCGGATATCTTATGATTGACACGAAATGTTGCGTGATCATTGGTTGCCAAAACGGCATCATTGCTCCACCCCTATTGTAGGGGAAACCAAAAGTCGGAATTGGGATCAAAGCTTAATGCGCATACGTTACGGTTTCCTCGGCCTACTCCTCGTCCTTGCAACGCCAGCCTATTCCTTGGAAGTCGCGGCGACGCCGAGTTTGTCACCAGTGCAGGAACAGGCGCAGGCCGCTCACCTGAGCGCCCAATTCCTGTCGCGGTATGCCTACAAGCCCGTTCCGCTGGACGATGCCCTGTCGGTCAAGATCATGGACCGGTACATCAAGTCCCTGGATGGGGAACGCAGCTTCTTCCTGCAGGCCGACATCGATGTCTTCATGGCCAACAATACCGCGATCGACGATGCGATCGGCAGCGAAGACCTGATGATTCCGTTCGCGATCTTCAACATCTATACGCAGCGGGTCGCGGATCGCATGGCCTATTCGCGCGAGCTGTTCAAGCAGGGCTTCGATTTCAGTGTGCAGGAAGACTATTCCCTGTCGCGCGACATGGAGCCCTGGCCGCAATCTGAAGCGCAGAGCAACGACCTGTGGCGCAAACGCGTCAAGAACGACTGGCTGCGGCTGAAACTGGCAGGCCAGACGGACGCCGCCATTCGCGATACGCTCGACAAGCGCTATAAGAATGCCCTGGACCGCGTTTATACCTACAAGAGCGACGACGTGTTCCAGTCGTTCATGGCCGCCTATACCACCTCCGTGGACCCGCATACCGACTATTTCGGCGCCGCCGCTTCGGCTGACTTCGATATCTCCATGAAGCTTTCGCTCGTGGGGATTGGCGCGGTTCTGCAGGATCGCGATGGCTATACGACGATCCGCGATCTTGTCCCCGGCGGCCCGGCGCAACTGTCCGGCAAGCTTTCGGTTGGGGATCGCATCATCGGCGTCGGCCAGGGCGATAGCGGCGCCGTCAAGGAAGTCGTCGGTACGCGCCTCGACGAGGTCGTCCAGATGATCCGCGGGACCAAGGATTCCATCGTGCGTCTGGAAATCCTGCCGGCAGAGGGCGGAGAAAATGCAAGCCACCGCGTCATCAACCTGGTGCGGGACAAGATCAGCCTGGACAAACAGGCCGCAAAAAAGACCATCCTACCCGTGACGGAGGGCGGTGCCGACCGTAAAATTGGCGTGATCACCCTTCCGGCGTTTTACGAGGATTTCGAAGCCCGACGCAAAGGTGACAAGAACTTCAAGAGCGCAAGCCGCGACGTTGCAAAGCTCCTTGCCGAGCTCAAGCAGGACAAGGTCGATGGCGTGCTGATCGACCTGCGCGACAACGGTGGCGGATCCCTGTCCGAGGCGATCGATCTGACCGGTCTGTTCGTCGGCAAGGGGCCGGTGGTTCAGCAGCGCGATGCGGAAGGCAAGATCAAGGTCGAAAGCGACGATCTTTCCACGCCCGCCTGGACCGGTCCGGTCGGTGTGTTGATCAATCGCGGCTCCGCGTCGGCTTCCGAGATTTTCGCGGCTGCGATCCAGGATTACGGTCGCGGCGTGATCGTCGGCGAACCCAGTTTCGGCAAGGGTACCGTGCAGACGGTGGTCGATCTCGACCAGGTGGCCAAGAACAGCAAGCCGAAATTCGGTCAGCTGAAGCTGACGATTGCCCAGTTCTTCCGGGTCGATGGCGGGACGACACAGCTGCGCGGCGTGATGCCGGACATCGGCCTGCCGGGGCTTTCCGACCCCAAGACGCTTGGCGAGGCGAGCTACGACAACGCGCTGCCCTGGGCCCAGATCAAGCCCGCAAAATATACGGCGGCGGGGAACACGGCTGCGCTATTGCCGCAGTTGAAGAGCCGGCATGATGCCCGGACGCAAAACGACCCGGACTTCCAGCGGTTCGTCGAAGATGCTGCAGAATTGAAGGCCCAGCGCGAAAAGCGGGTCATCTCCCTCAACGAAACGGAACGTCGAAACGAACAGGCGGCTCTTGCAGCCCGTCTCAAGGCACGCGAGCGCGAGGGCGACGGGCTGGTCAATAGTGAGGATGACGGTTTGCAGTCGAACGAGCGGAGCCTGAGTGCTGACCTTGCGATGGAAAATGCCCGCAAAAATGCAAAGGACGTGTTGAGGAACGAAGCGGCCTCGATCGTCGCCGACGAAGCTGATCTGCTGGAAAAGCTGCCGAAGCCCGAGACCCAGCGCTCGGTCAACACCAAGGGCAAATAGCGGATGAGGTGCTGCTGGTCGAGCCGATGGGCGGCGGAGACGCAGGTCGCCCTGATGCTTGGCGACAGCCTTCAGAGCGATGCGGTGATGCCACCGTCGACATAAAGCGTGTGACCGTTGACGAAGGAGGAGGCATCCGAAGACAGGAAGATGCACGCGCCGACCAGTTCCTCGACCTTGCCCCAGCGGCCGGCTGGGGTGCGCTTTTCAAGCCAGGCGGAAAAAGTCTCGTCGCTGACCAGAGCGGCATTGAGCGGCGTGTCGAAATAGCCGGGGGCGATGGCGTTGCACTGCAGGCCGTGCCTTGCCCAGTCTGTCGCCATGCCCTTGGTGAGGTTGCCGACAGCGCCTTTTGTCGCCGTATACGGCGCGATGCCGGGGCGGGCCAGTGCTGTCTGGACGCTCGCGATGTTGATGATCTTGCCTTTACCGCGGGCGATCATGTGGCGGGCAACTGCCTGACCAACATTAAAGACGCTGGAAACATTGGTGCGCAACAGACGCTCGAAGGCGTCCGCCGGGAAATCCTCGAGCGGCCCCCGGTGCTGCATGCCGGCATTGTTGACGAGAATGTCGATGGCACCGGTTTCCGCCTCGAAGCGGTCGACGGCGTCGCGGACCGCCTGGTGGTCCGTGGCGTCAAAGGCGAGACTATCGACCGGCGTTTCGAACCCGTCTGCCGCCGCCTTCAGCTTGGTCTCATCGCGACCGTTAAGCACGATCGAGGCGCCGGCTTCTGCCAGGCCTTTTGCAAGGGCGAGGCCAATGCCCTGCGAAGAGCCGGTAATCAGGGCACGTTTTCCCTCAAGGTTGAACAACTGTAGCGACATGACGTGCTCCGATTTTTGATCGACAAACTCTGTTATCGATGGATTGCGTTATCGATACCATGATCCGTCAATCCGTCGCCACCAGAGTGAGGACCAGATCCGCTCAGGCGTTGTGTCTTGGGCTTGGTCGCTTTCATTCTGCTGGTACCGTCGCTTCAGTGCCCGTATCCGCTTCTTTGGCCTGAGCCTTTTTGCGGGTAAAAATTCTTCGGACGAGAACGAAGAACAAGGGAACGTAGAGCGTGGCAAGGACCGTCGCGGTGATCATGCCGCCGATCACGGCCGTGCCGATCGCGATACGGCTTTGTGCGCCGGCGCCCGTCGAGATCGCAAGCGGCAAGACGCCAAAGATAAAGGCAAGGCTTGTCATCAGGATAGGCCTCAGCCGCCGCCGGGCAGCCTCCATAGCCGAATCGTAGGCGCTTTTGCCGGCCCGCTCGGCTTGCTCGGCGAATTCCACGATCAGGATGGCGTTCTTTGCGGAAAGCCCCATCGTGGTCAGCAACCCGATCTGAAAGTAGACGTCGTTCTCAAGTCCGCGCAACGTCACCGCGCAAACCGCGCCGATCAGGCCAAGCGGAATGATCAGCATCACCGAAAACGGAATCGACCAGCTTTCATAAAGGGCCGCCAGGCAGAGGAAGATCACCAGGAGCGACAATCCGTAGAGGATCGGTGCCTGTCCGGCAGACAGTCTTTCCTGATAGGAGAGGCTGCTCCAGGCAACGGAGGTTCCGGGAAGGTCCGCCGCAAGTTCGGTCATCCGCTCCATGGCCTGGCCGGAACTTGATCCCGCAGCAGCCTGGCCCTGGATCTCGTAGGATTGCAAGCCGTTAAACCGGGTCAGGGTCGTCGGCGCTTGCGACCAGCTGGTCTTTGCAAACGAGGAGAAGGGTGCCATTTCGCCGCTTGCGGTTCGCACGTGCCAGCCGTCGAGATCCTCGACGGCACCGCGGTGCTCGGCGTCGCCCTGAACATAGACCCGCTTGACCCGGCCCCGATCGACGAAATCATTGACGTAGAGGCCGCCCCAGGCGGCACTGAGTGTTGCATCGACATCTGACTGCGCGATCCCAAGCGCGCCGACTTTTTCGTCGTCGATGTCGATCTGCAGCGTCGGAACATCGTCCAGTCCGCTTGGTCGGACGCGGGTGAGCGTGGGATCGGAGGTGGCGGCCGCCAGGAGCTGGTCGCGCCGCTGCTTGAATTCGGTCGGGCTGAGGTCGCCATTGTTAAGGAGCTGCATCGTAAAGCCGTTCGACTGGCCCAGTCCCTGCACCGAAGGCGGCGTTAGTGCGAAGAACTGGGCATCGCGCAGGCTGCGCCCAAGTGCTCCTGTGGCCCGGGCGACGATCGAAGCCGCCGCGTTTTCCTCGCCGTCACGCTCGTCCCATGGCTTGAACTGAACGAAGCCCTGGCCGACGTTCTGGCCGGATCCGCTGAACCGGAAACCCGAGATCGTAAACAGCCCGGCAATGTTGGACTGTTCCGGTCCCATGAAATGGTCCTCGATCGCAGCTGCGGTTTCGACGGTTCGCACGCGCGTCGCCCCGGGCGGCAGCGTATACTGGACGACCCCGTAACCCTGGTCTTCGACTGGCAGAAAGCCGCCGGGAAGCTGCAGAAAGAGGAAGATGACCCCGCCAACCAGTGCGCAAAAGACGAGGATCGACATCCAGATGCGGCGGATGGCCAACCGGACGGTACCAAGGTAGCCGCGCTCGACAAAGGCGTAGCCACGGTCGAACACCGCTCCGAACCGCCGGATCAACCCGCCGCGCCGCTTCGGCGCATCCCCGTTCCGTCGTTTCAGCAGGGTGGCCGTCAGCGCCGGCGTCAGCACCAGGGCAACAACGACCGACAGGACCATGGCGGAGATCACTGTCACCGAAAACTGCCGATAGATCACACCTGTCGACCCGCCGAAAAATGCCATCGGCACGAACACGGCCGAGAGAACCAGGGCAATGGCGATCAGAGCCGTCTGGATCTCGGCCATCGATTTCAATGTCGCTTCGCGGGGACTGAGATCCGGCTCCTCCTCCATCACGCGCTCGACATTCTCCACGACCACGATCGCGTCGTCGACCAGCAGGCCGATCGACAGGACCAGCCCGAACAAGGTGAGCGTGTTGATCGAGTACCCAAACAGCGCCAGCACGCCGAATGTGCCAAGCACCACGACCGGCACGGCAAGCGCCGGGATCAGCGTCGCGCGCCAGCTGCGCAGGAAGACGTACATGACGATCACGACCAGAACGATCGCCTCGAGCAGCGTCTTGACCACTTCCTCGATCGAAAGACGGATGAATTCAGTTGAATCGCGCGGATAGCTGATTTTATAGCCATCCGGCATGCTCGCGGCTTCTCCGTCGACGGCCGCTTTCACCCGTTCGGCCGTTTCGAGCGCATCGGCGCCAGGCGCAAGCTGCACGGCGATGCCGGAAGCAGGGTGTCGGTTGAACCGGGTAAAGCGGGTATAGCTTTCCTGGCCCAGCTCCACACGGGCGACATCCGCAAGCGTCACTTTGGAACCGTCCGCGTCGGTGCGGATGACGATGCGCTTGAAATCGTCAGCCGAGGTCAGACGCGAACGCGCTGTGACGATGGCGTTCAGCATCTGGCTGTCTGGAGACGGCTGGGCGCCGATCTGACCGGCGGCAACCTGGGTGTTCTGCGCCTCGATCGCGGTGACAACGTCGGACGGCATCATTGCATAGGAATACAGACGGCCCGGATCGAGCCAGATCCGCATCGCATACTGGGATCCGAATAGATTGGTATCCCCGACACCCGGAATGCGGCCGATCTTCTCCTGAAGATTGGCGGCGATATAATCCGAGATATCCGCATCCCGCGCCGTGTCCGTTTCGTCGTAGACGGCGGCGACGAGCAGGAAGTCGCTATTCGACTTGGTGACGGTTAGACCCTGCTGCTGCACCTGCTGCGGCAGGCGCGACAACGCCTGTTGAACCTTGTTCTGGACCTGAACCTGCGCGATGTCGGGATCGGTGCCCTTGTCGAAGGTCACGGCAATCGAAACCTGACCCTCCGCACTTGATGTCGAGGTGAAATAGATCAGCCCGTCGATACCCGTCAGCTGCTGCTCGATGACCTGGGTAACGCTGGATTCCAGCGTGGCGGCCGACGCGCCGGTGTAATTGGCGCGAATATTGACCTGGGGTGGCGCGATATCGGGATATTGCTCGACGGGAAGCGTCAGGATGGAGCCGACCCCGGCCAGCATGATGACGATGGCGACGACCCAGGCGAAAATCGGACGATCGACGAAGATGCGGCTGATCATAGGGCAGGGCCCGCCTGCTTATCGGAGGCCGCCGCCGTCTCTTTCGCGCCGATCTCGACTGGCTTGACCTTGTCGTCGGGCTTTATCTTGGAAACGCCTTCGACGACAACGCGGTCACCTGCCGCAAGCCCGCCGGTCACAAGCCAGCGGTTGCCGATGGCTTGGCCGACCTGAAGAGGGCGACGCTGGACCACGTCGCCGTCAGCGACCACGAGAGCACTCGCCTCGCCTTTCGGGTTTCGCGTCACGCTTTGCTGCGGGATAAGGATCGCATCCTTGGCCTCGGCCTGGGATAGGACGGCGCGCACATACATGCCGGGAAGCAGTAGGGCATCCGGATTGGGGAACTCCGCCCGCAGCGTCACCGATCCGGTCGATGGATTGACAGTCACGTCTGTGAACTGAAGCTTGCCCGGCAGCGGATAGTCCTGACCGTCTTCCATCTTGAGACGGACTTCCGCGGTATCCGTCGCAACACTGTTTGAAGCCAGCGCGCCTCTGAGCTTTAGCAGGGCCGTGGATGACTGCTGAATATCGACGAAGATAGGGTCCAGGCGCTGAATGGTCGCCAAGGCCTGCGTTTGCGCCGCCGAGACAAGGCCACCCGTCGTCACCAGAGACCGACCGATCCGGCCGGTGATCGGCGCCGAAACCTTGCTGTAGCGTAGATTGATCTCGGCGGTCTGCAGTCTTGCGACGTTCTGGGCAACGACGGCTGTCGCCGACTGCAAAGCGGCGGCGGCATCGGTGAGTGCCTGCTGGCTGACCGCACCGCGCTCGGAAAGCGGCTTTACGCGAGCATAGTCGATCCTTGCGTTCTCTTCGGTCGCTCTGGCGCTTGCAAGATTGGCGCGCGCTTCCGCAACCGAAGCTTCGAACAGGCTTGGGTCGATCTCATAGAGAACGTCGCCTTTCTTGACGAGTGCACCCTCCGTGAACAGCCGTGCCTGGACGATGCCGGACACTTGCGGCCTGACTTCGGACGTCTCGTAGGGCGACGTGCGGCCCGCAAGCTCAGTCTGCAGCGGCACATCCTCAGCCACGGCCGACACGATCCCCACCTCTGTCGGTTGCCGGGGAGGCTTGGCGGGCTCCTCCGCCTGCAGATCGCATCCGGCGAGAACCGCAAAGCATCCGATGGCGCCAAGTCTTGCCACTGTTAATCCGGTCTCGCGGAGACCGTTGAGCTGTTCAAGCATGAGCTTCGTTTAACCTGTTCTGCGATGCCGGGATGAATTGCTTCGGCAGGTAACGCAGAAGGCGTCAGATCGACCTGCGCCGCATCATCACGTTATTGCGATGCACTCGTGGCTTGCGAGCCACCGCTGGAACCTGCTCCATAGTCAGCTTTCGGTGCTTCCGGCAGTGGCTAGAGGCAAGAAGCTGAACACGATCTTGGATAGTCCTGTCGACCGGCGGGTGAAATGGAGTGCGACATGAACATTCGAACGCAAGCCGATGCTGCAGGCGGTATCACGACGACAGAGCATTCGGTTCCGCGCACCATCGCAGACCATGGAGCCATTGGGGATCTTGCAACGCTGGCGCTGGTGGCCAAGGACGGTGCCATTGACTTCATGTGTTGGCCGAACTTCGACAGCCCGACGATCTTCGCAGCGCTTCTCGATCCAGAGCGCGGCGGCATCTTTGAACTGGCTCCCGATATCCCCGACGCACGGGTGGTCCAGCAATATCTGCCCGACACCAATGTGCTTCTGACACGCTGGATGGGCGAGCACGCGAGCGCTGAGCTGACCGACTTTATGGCCGTCCATGATGGCGGCGCGGATGCCCCGACCACGGTGATCAGAAGGCTGAAAGTGACCCGTGGTGAGGTGAGCTTCACCATGCGTTGTGACCCGCGCTTTGACTACGCGCGGGAAATTATCGGCGCCGAGGTGTCAGGCAACGAGGCCGTCTGGCACCCCCTTAGGGCAGACGGTATCCGGCTAACGTCAAACATGCCCCTGACAGGCGCGAGCACCGGGGTGGGGGCAGCCGCACGCCTGGCAGTGGGTGAAACCGCGGAGTTCGTGCTGGCGGGTATCGAGGATGGGCCGACCGAGCTTTTCGACATTCCAGCATTTGAAAAAGCGACAGTTGCATACTGGCAGGACTGGGCGGCGCAATCGTCTTACCGGGGCCGCTGGAGAGAAATGGTTACGCGCTCGGCGTTGACGCTCAAGCTCATGACGTCCCGTCGGCACGGTTCGATTGTGGCGGCAGGAACGTTCGGCCTGCCGGAAGCGCCGGGCGGCACGCGCAACTGGGACTATCGCGCCACCTGGATCCGCGACGCATCCTTTACGGTCTACGCGCTGATGCGCCTCGGCTATCAGCAGGAGGCCCAGGCTTTCACCGCCTGGATCGGCAAGCGAGCCACCAGGTGCCGGACAACCGGAAAGCTGGACATCATGTACGCGGTCGATGGAGGAAGGGTGCCCGACGAAGTCTCACTGGAACACCTTCGCGGTTACGGTGGTGCCCGTCCGGTCCGCATCGGCAACGGTGCGGTGGACCAGGTCCAGATGGATATCTACGGCGAGCTCATGGACGCGGTCTATCTCAGCAACAAGTATGGCCATGGCATCTCGCACGACGCCTGGAATGGCGTGCGTGACGTCGTCAACTACGTCTGTGATCATTGGGAAGATCCCGATGCGGGGATATGGGAAATGCGCCGCGAGCCTCAGCATTTCCTGCACTCGCGCCTGATGTGCTGGGTTGCGGTCGACCGGGCGATCAGGCTTGCGAGCAAGCGATCACTCGCGGCTCCCTTCGGTCGATGGGTCGATGTCCGAAACCAGATCTACGAGGACATCTGGGGAAACTTCTGGAACGAGCAGAAGGGACATTTTGTGCAGACAAGGGGCGGCCAGACCCTCGACGCATCCTTGCTGCTAATGCCGCTGGTGAGGTTCGTCAGCGCCACCGACCCCCGTTGGCTTTCCACTCTCAATGCAATCGGCACTGCGCTGGTCGATGACGGCCTTGTCTATCGCTACAGGAGCGATGATGGCCTAGACGGACAGGAGGGCGCATTTTCCGCCTGTTCCTTCTGGTACGCAGAGTGTCTCGCGCGCGCTGGCGACGTTTTAAAAGCCCGTCGCGTTTTCGAGGCGGTTCTCAACTATTCCAACCATCTCGGTCTTTACGCGGAAGAATTTGACGCCCGGTCAGATCTGTTGGGCAATTTCCCGCAGGCTTTCACGCACTTGGCGCTGATCAGCGCTGCCTATTACCTCGATCGCGAGCTGGACGGAAAACAGTCCCACGAATGGCGACCTTAAGGTTCGTCATCACGATCGAGCGGACGGCGCACCAGAACGTTTTGGTGCAACGGCCCGCATTGCCCGGCAGCTATAAGTAGCGGATGGCGCCGTTCAGGATCGCCGGACGGTTCCGCGGCCGGTGCCGGCCAGGCGGAGGTGCTCGATGATGTGGCGGCCCGAGCCCTCCACATGCTGGGCAATGATGCGGGCCGCACCATCGGCATCCTGCGCTGAAATGCAGCGCAGCAATTCGCGGTGTTCGTTCATGACGCTCGCCTGGCGGCTGAGCGACGTCTGGAAGTTGCGGCTGATCGCGGAGAGAATTTCGCGGTGACGCCACCAGAGGTCGACGGCATGGCGATTGTAATGCCGGTCATACATGACCTGGTGAAACGCCATGTCGAGTTTGGAATGGGCTTGCGGATCGGCGAAGTTCAAGGCCTCCATCTGCGCCTGCAGGCCTTCCAACTGGTCGAGGTCTGCCTTCGTCGCAAGGCCGACGAACCAGCGCGTCAGTGCCGGCTCGATCAGCACCTCGATTTCGAAAATGTCGCGCACAAATGTTTCGTCGATCGGCCGGACGCGGGCGCCGCGGTTCGGCATCATCACCACGAACCCCTCGCCGCGCAGCTGTTGCAGTGCCTCGCGCACCGGGTTGGTCGAGGTGCCCATGCGCTCGGCAAGCTCGGCGACCTTCAGACGCTCGTTGGCGCCAAGGCGACCCTGGATGATGTCGTCGCGGATGCGCTCGTAGATCGAGGCTTCGCCGGCGTTCGGGTCGTCGGGCTGCAGCAGTGGGACAATCGTGTTCATGTACGCATTTTAGCCGATGCGGCCCAGAGCTGCCAAGTGCGAATTATTCCAATTTGCACACGCTTGTTGACAAATAATGTACGATCTGAAAACTTCCATGCATCCGAGAGGCATGACCTGCCGGACGTGCCTGAGGAGCGGGCACCCGCTAAGTGGAGGAATTTACATGGGTTATCAGCGCAAACTGCGCGGTCTCGTAGTTTCGACGGGACTGATGGGAATTTTCATCTCCGGACTGGCTGGCGTGTCGTTCGCGCAGGACTACCACCAGGCCCCGGTCCTTGAGGAACAGGTCAAGGCCGGCAAGCTGCCGGCGGTTACCGAGCGTCTTCCGGAGCATCCGTTCGTCGAGACCATGGTCGACGGAGTTGGTAAATACGGAGGCACTCTGCGCACCACGATCCTTGCCAATGGCGACCAGTACAATCTTACCCGCACGATCGCCAATGAGCTGCTGGTGCGCTGGGATCCGAAGTGGAGCAAGGTCGAGCCGTCGCTGGCGGAAAAATTCACCGCCTCCGATGATGCCACGACCTACACCTTTACCCTGCGCAAGGGCCTGAAGTGGAGCGATGGCCAGCCCTTCACCGTCGATGACATCATGTTCTGGTACGAGGATGTGTTCATGAACCCGGCGCTGTCGCCGGCCAAGAACCCGACGTTCACCGTCGCCGGCAAGCCGGTCAAGGTTCGCAAGGTCGACGAGGACACGGTCGAGTTCAAGTTCGACGCGCCTTATGGCCTGTTCCTGCAGCAGCTCGCCTACGGTCAGGGCCACCTGCCGGTCATCTACCCCAAGCATTACCTCAGCCAGTTTCACGAGAAGTACAACAAGGACGGTATTCCCGCTCTGCTGAAGGCCAATCCGGCCGCCGGCGATTGGGTGGCCCTGTTCAATTCCAAGATCTCGCTCACCTTCCAGCCGGCCTACTGGCAGAACCTTGACCTGCCGACGATGAACCCCTGGGTCCTGACCGTGCCCTATGCCGATGGCGAGCGGGTCGCCGCCAAGCGCAATCCCTACTACTGGAAGGTCGACTCGGCCGGCAACCAGCTGCCCTATATCGACAATGTCACCTGGGCCAAGCTCGACGATCCGCAGCTGATGGCACTGAAGATGACCTCGGGCGAGTTCGACTTCGCCTTCCGCCACATCAACAACGCCACCTTCAAGTCTGTCCTGTTCGACGGCCAGGAGAGCGGCAAGTACCGCTTCGTCGACGTCAAGGACCTGCCGGCCAACGATGCGGCCATCCTGCTCAACCTCAACTCCACCGATCCGGTGAAGAAGAAGGTGTTCCAGAACAAGGACTTCCGCATTGCGCTCAGCCGCGCCATCAATCGCCAGGAGATCATCGATCTCGTCTATGTCGGGCAGGGCGCCCCGGCGCAGGTGGCGGTGCAGCCCGAGCATGAGCTGTTCAACGAGAAGGAGGCGACGCAGTATACGGAGTACGATCCGGCCGCGGCCAATGCCGAACTCGACAAGCTGATGCCGAAGAAGGATGGCGAAGGCTTCCGCCTCGACGAGACCGGCAAGCGCTTCACCATCAACTTCATGGTCGCCGACGTGTTTGGCCTGTCCTATCCGGACGTCATGCAGATGGTGCAGCAATACGCCAAGGATGTCGGAATCGACATCCAGATCCGCACCACCGACCGCGCCCGCCTCAACACCATGTGGAGCGCCAACGAGCAGGACGCCTATATCTGGAACTGCGTTGGCGGCCTGTCTGAAGTCTATACGGATCCGCGCTGCTACATGCCGTTCCAGAAGGCGGACATCTTCTTTGCCGTGCGCTGGGCCGAATGGTACGCCAATCCAGCCACCGGCGAAGAGCCGCCGGAAAACATCAAGGCGCTGATGGCGGCCTATGACAAGGTCAATGCCTCCGTCACCGACGACGACCGCAAGGCCAGGATGAAGGAATTTCTCAGCCTCTCGGCGGATAACTTCCTCAACATCGGCATTTCGCGACCGATGCCGAAATACATGATGGTGTCGAAGCGGCTGAAGAACGTCGTCGACGGCATTCCGATCACCGGCAACCTGTGGCATCCGGCGCCGACCCTGTCGCAGTGGTATTTCGACACGGCCAAATAAGGGTTCCTCCCAACGGTCGGAGGCGCGAATGCCTCCGGCCGCTTTTCCCGCAAATCAACGGTCATTGTCATGCTTCCCTATATCGCCAGGCGGCTGGTGTTCGCTATTCCGACACTTCTTGCCGTCTCGATCATCGCCTTCATCATCATTCAGCTGCCGCCGGGCGACTACCTGACGACGCTGATGGCCGACTGGGCAAGCCAGGGCGGTGCCGTCGAGGCGGGCACGGTGGCGGCCATGCGCGAACGCTATGGCCTCGATCAGCCGATGTATTTCCAGTACTACAAATGGATGGCCGGCATCCTGCTGCATGGCGATTTCGGCATCTCGTTCGAACTCGGCAAGCCGGTCACCGAACTGATCTGGAGCCGTCTCGGCTTCTCGCTGATGCTGTCGCTGCTGACGCTCTGCTTCGTCTGGGCCGTCGCCATTCCGATCGGCATCCTGTCGGCGGTGCGCCAGTATTCGATCTCCGATTATACCGTGACTTTCCTTGCTTTCTTCTTCCTGGCGGTGCCCGACTTCCTGATGGCGCTCGGCGCCATGTACGTGATGTCGGTCTGGTTCGGGCAAAGCGTCGGCGGCCTGTTTTCCCCCGAGTATGTCGATGCCGGCTGGAGCTTCGGCAAGCTTCTCGATCTCGCAAACCACGTCTGGCTGCCGGTGATCGTCATCGGCCTTGGCTCGCTGGCGGCACTCGTGCGCATCATGCGCGCCAACCTGCTGGACGAACTGTCGAAGCCCTATGTCACGACCGCCCGCGCCAAGGGCATTTCTGAGTTCGAACTTCTCATCCGCTATCCGGTGCGGCTGGCGCTCAATCCGCTGATCTCGACGATTGGCTGGATCCTGCCGGCCGTCATCTCCGGCGAGATCATCGTGTCTGTGGTGATGAGCCTGCCGACCACGGGGCCACTGCTGCTGCGCGCGCTCCTGGCGCAGGACATGTACCTCGCCGGCTCGCTGATCCTCCTCATTTCCGTCCTCACCATCATCGGCACGCTGATTTCCGACATCCTGCTCGCCATGACCGATCCGCGGATTAGACTGACATGACCGACATCACCCAGCTTCCTCCTGCCACGGAAACCGATATCGACCTGCGCGACCAGAACATTGCCGTGGCCGGCCAGTGGCGCTTGTTCTGGCTCAAGTTCAAGAAGCACAAAATAGCCCTCGTCAGCCTAGTAGTAATCTGCTGCATGTATCTGATCGCGGCCTTTGCCGATTTCATCGCGCCGCTCGATCCCAACGCCACCAACGCGCGCTTCACCTACGCGCCGCCGCAGGGTCTGTCGTTGCTGCATGAGGGCTCGTTCATGCCCCATGTGAACCAGCTGAAGATGACGCTGAACACGGAGAGCATGCGGCGCGAGTTTGAGGCGGATCCGGCAAAGCCGCTCGCCGTCGGCTTTTTCGTACCCGCCAAGCCTTACGCCATGCTCGGCTTCATCCCCATGCAGACCAAGCTGTTCGGTCTCGTCAATGCCAAGCCAGGTGACAGCCTCTATGTCATGGGCGCCGACAGGCTCGGCCGCGACATCTTTTCGCGCGTCGTCCACGGCGCCCGCATCTCGCTTTCCATTGGCCTCGTCGGCGTACTGATGAGCCTGGTGCTTGGCGTCACCATCGGCGGCATTTCCGGCTTCTTCGGCGGCTGGGTGGATCTCGGCATCCAGCGCGTTATCGAGCTGTTGCGGTCGATCCCGACGATCCCTCTATGGATGGGATTGGCAGCCGCGATCCCGGTCGGCTGGCCGCCGCTTCGCACCTATTTCGTGATTACCCTGATCGTCTCGCTGCTGGGCTGGACAAACCTTGCCCGCGAGGTGCGCGGCAAGTTCCTGTCGCTGCGTGGCGAGGATTTCGTCACCGCCGCACGGCTAGACGGCATGAGCGAGATCGGCATCATCTTCCACCATCTGGTGCCTTCCTTCATGAGCCACATCATCGCCACCGTGACGCTGGCCATCCCGACGATGATCCTTGCCGAAACGGCGCTGTCCTTCCTCGGCGTCGGGCTGCAGCCGCCGATCATCTCCTGGGGCGTGCTTCTGCAGGAGGCGCAGAACATCCGCGCCGTGGCGCAGGCACCCTGGCTGCTGTTCACGCCGGCCGCTGCCATCGTCATCGCTGTGCTTTCCCTCAACTTCCTTGGCGACGGACTGCGCGACGCCGCCGACCCGTACGAGTCCGTCTGATGAGCATGACCAACGACACCATCCTCAAGGTTGACGACCTCAAGACCTCGTTCAAGACGCGCACCGGGGTGTTCAAGGCGGTCGACGGCGTTTCCTTTGAACTCAAGCGCGGCAAGACGCTCTGCGTCGTTGGCGAAAGCGGCTCCGGCAAGTCGGTCACCGCCCGCTCGATCCTGCAGATCGTCGACAAGCCCGGCACGATCGACGGCGGTTCGATCGTGCTGACAAGGCAGGACGGCAGCCAGGTGGATCTGGCCAAGCTCAATCCGCGCGGCGAGGAGATCCGCAACGTGCGCGGCCGGGAGATCGCGATGATCTTCCAGGAGCCGATGAGCTCGCTGTCGCCGGTGCACCGCATCGGCGAGCAGATCGGCGAAGGGCTGCGCATCCACTTCGGCACGCCGAAGGCGGAGCAGCGCGAGCGAGTGCTGGACCTTTTACGCCAGGTGGAGATCCCGCGGCCAGAAACCGCCATCGACCGCTACACGTTCGAGTTTTCCGGCGGCATGCGCCAGCGGGTGATGATTGCCATGGCGCTTGCCTGCAATCCGCAGATCCTGATTGCCGACGAGCCGACGACGGCACTCGACGTGACGACGCAGGCCGAAATTCTCGACCTCATCAAACGGCTTCAGCAGAGCCACGGCATGTCCGTGCTGTTCATTACCCATGACATGGGCGTGGTTGCCGAAATCGCGGACGAAGTGCTGGTTATGTACCGCGGCAAGGTGATGGAACACGGAACGGTGGACGAAGTCTTCCACGCGCCGAAGGACGACTACACCAAGCGCCTGATCGGATCCGTGGTGCGGCTGGAGCGCAAGGCGGAGATCCGCCTGAAACGCGCCGAGATCGCGGAAGATGCCGCGCCGCTGCTCGAGGTCCGCAACATGTCGCTGACCTTCCCGTCCGGGCTGAAGGCGGTCGACGACGTGTCGCTGATCGTGCGTCCGGGCGAGACGCTCGGCATCGTCGGCGAAAGCGGCTCCGGCAAGACGACCATGGGCCGCTGCCTGCTGCGCATCTACGACCCGCAGATGGGCGAGATCAACTACCGGCGCGCGGACGGAACCGTCATCGATATGCGCACTGCCGACAAACCGCAGCTGAAGGAGCTTCGCCGCGAGGTCCGGATGATCTTCCAGGATCCGGTCGGGTCGCTCAGCCCGCGCAAGACCGTCGCGCAGATCATCGCCGAGCCGCTGAAACTGGCCGGCATGCGCGGCAAGGAGCTCGACGAGCGCGTGGCGGAGCTGATGCAGCAGGTGGGGCTCGAACCCGCCTGGCGCGAACGCTACCCGCACGCCTTTTCCGGCGGCCAGCGTCAGCGTATCGGCATTGCCCGCGCCATCTCCGTCAAGCCGAGGCTGATCATCGCCGATGAGGCGACCTCGGCGCTTGACGTGTCGCTGCGCTCGCAGGTGCTCGACCTTATGATGAAGCTGCAGGACGAGATGGGCTTGTCCTACGTGTTCATCAGCCATGACATGTCGGTCATCCGCTACATGTGCGACCGGGTCGCCGTCATGTACCGCGGCAAGCTTGTCGAAGCCGGCGAGACCGACCAGGTCGTCAACCGCCCGACCCACGATTACACGAGGGCGCTGCTCTCAGCCATTCCCCATCCAGATCCCCGCGACCGACGGATACAGAACCGTTTCCGCTACGTCGCGCCTTCTGCTTCAGTAAACGGATAAGTCGATGAAAATCACCGATGTCAAAGTCATTGTCTGCTCGCCCGGCCGCAATTTCGTAACGGTCAAGATTTTCACCGACGAAGGCCTGACGGGCGTTGGCGACGCCACCCTGAACGGCCGTGAGAAGTCCGTTGTCGCCTATCTGGAGGAGCATATCGCGCCCCTGCTGATCGGCCGCGACCCCAGCCGCATCGAAGACATCTGGCAGTATTTCTACAAGGGTGCCTACTGGCGCCGTGGCCCGGTGACCATGGCGGCGATTGCCGGCATCGATACGGCGCTGTGGGACATCAAGGCCAAGGCCGCCAACATGCCGCTCTACCAGCTGCTCGGCGGCGCGAGCCGCGAAAAGGTGCTGTGCTATACGCATGCGCAGGGCACGGATATCGCGGAAGCCGTCGACGCTGTCGGCAAGCGCATCGAACAGGGTTACAAGGCAGTCCGCGTCCAGGTCGGCATTCCCGGCCTGCCGGATGTTTATGGCACTGGTGCCAAGTCGATCACCAACAATGCCGCCGACGATGCTGTGCCGCACGAGGAGGTCTGGTCGACCTCCAAATACATGCGGCATATCCCAAAACTGTTCGAGGCGGTGCGCGAGGCGCATGGTTGGGACGTCGAGCTCCTGCATGATGCGCACCACCGGCTGACGCCCATCGAGGCGGCGCGCGTCGGCAAGGATCTCGAATTTGCCCGACTGTTCTGGCTGGAAGATACGGTCGCGGCCGAGCATCAGGAAGGTTTTCGCCTGATCCGCAAGCACACCACGACGCCGCTGGCGGTGGGCGAAGTGTTCAACACCATCTGGGACGCGCGCCTTTTGATGGAAGAGCAGTTGATCGACTATATCCGCACCACCTGCGTGCATGCGGGTGGTGTCACGGCGCTCCGGCGGATCATGGATTTCGCATCCGTCTACAATGTGCGCACCGCCTGCCATGGGGCGATGGACATGTCGCCGATCTGCCTTGGCGCCAACCTGCATCTTGATCTCTGGGTGCCGAACTTCGGTATTCAGGAATACTCCGGCTACCTGCCGGAAATCCTCGAAGTCTTCCCCGGCGCCTGGAGCCTCAACGACGGCTACCTGCATCCGGGCGACGCGATCGGCCATGGCGTCGATATCAACGAGGAATTGGCGGCGGAATATCCGTATCAGCGCGCCTATCTGCCGGTGAACCGTCTCGAAGACGGCACGCTGTGGCACTGGTAGGCGAGCGGCAAGGGGAGACACAGCCATGAAGATCACCGCAATCAAGACCTATGCCGTCAAGGTCGGCATCCGCAACCAGCTGCTCGTCAAGGTCGAGACCGATGACGACATTTTCGGCTGGGGCGAAAGCGGCCTGTCCGGACGCGAGAAGGCGGTGGCCGGCGCGCTCGAGCATTACGCAGAGTTCCTGAAGGGTCGCGACCCGTTCAAAATCGGCGCACTGTGGCAGGAAATGTACCGCAGCCAGTACTTCGAGGGCGGCCGCGTGCTGCAGGCGGCGATCTCGGCGATCGACATCGCGCTGCACGACATCAAGGGCAAGGCACTCGGCGTGCCGGTCTACGATCTCCTTGGCGGCAAGCAGCGGGATCGCATCCCGACCTTTGCCACGACCTTTGCCGCACCCGGCCCTGAGATGATCGAGCAGGCGCAGATGCTGGTGGAGCACGGCTGGACGGCGATGCGGCTTTCGCCGGCCGGCCACGAGGAAAAGGAGATCTACGAGCCTCGCGAGCACATTGCGACGACCGCCAAGTGGCTGGTGAAAGCCCGCGAGACGCTGGGCGATGACGTCGTGCTCGGCATTGACTATCACCACCGGCTGAGCGTGGCGGAAGCGGCGAGCTTCTGCCAGAAGATGCCGAAGGGAACGCTCGATTTCCTGGAGGAGCCGATCCGTGACGAATCCCCCGGCGCCTATGAGGCGTTGCGGCGGATGACGGACATCCCCTTTGCAATCGGCGAGGAATTCTCCTCGAAATGGCAGTTCCAGCCCTACATCGAGCGCGACATCCATCAGTTCAACCGGCTCGACGTCTGCAATGTCGGCGGCTTGACGGAATCGATGAAGGTGGCCGCCTGGAGCGAGACCCATTACGTCGACATGATGCCGCACAATCCGCTCGGGCCGGTCTGCACGGCTGCGACCATTCACTTCTGTGCGGCGGTGCCGAACTTCTCCTGGCTCGAAACCCGCAGCAGCCCGGCCGAGACCCATCTCGGCTTCGACAATTCGGACTTCTTCCCAGTCCAGCCGAAACTGGACGGCGCCTTCTATCCGGTGTCCGATTCGCCAGGCCTCGGCATCGAGGTCAATGAGGAACTGCTGTCCCGCCAGGAATTTGAGTTCTGGGAAGCGCCGCATCTGAAGCGCAGGGATGGCTCGGTGACCAACTGGTAGACTGGTAAGTCTACGCCTGGGTGACCATCGGTTAGCTTGGATCGAGTGTGGTGGAGTGAACCAGATAAGGTTCGAGCATCCGCCGGTCGAGCTCGATCCCGAGACCGGGTCCCTCCGGCACGGCGAGCACGCTTCCGGCGCCGACCGCGGGTCGCCCTGCCAGATCGAGCAGCGGGTTCGGGCCGACGTCGAATTCCATGTAAGGAAACGGCGTGACGCCGCCTGCACGATGCGGCGGCAGCGTGGCGGTGAGATGCAGCGCCGCCTGGAAGTTCACGATACTCCCCCAGACATGCGGGATGAGTGGTCGGTTGAACAGATCCGCCAGCACGGCGACCTGCGAGACACCGGTCAATCCGGCGCATATGGCAATGTCCGGCTGCAGGACATCCATCACGCCCGCCTCGAGAAACGGCAGGAAATCTGCAGCGCTTGCAAAGGTCTCGCCGCCGGCGATGGCAGTGGAAATGTGCGCAGCCACCTGACGGTAGCCATTCAAATCCGTCGGAATTGTCGGCTCCTCGATCCAGAGCGGCCTCGCGTCCTTCAGGAGATCGTGGGTTCTGATCGCATTGCGCGGGGTCGTCGACTGATTGAAATCGATCATCAGGTCCGCCTCGTCGCCGATCATGCTGCGGGCCAACAAGGCAGCTTTCGCATCATCGGCGGGGTTAAAGCCGCTGCGAAGCTTGATAGACCGGAACCCCTGGCTGAGATAGCCCTCGAGCTCCGGCTCGAAATCACGATAGGGATGGCCGTTCGGTTTGAAGAACGGACCGCTGGCATAGGTCGGAACGCTGCTACGGCGGGCGCCGCCGAGCAGTGCGTGTAGCGGGATTTCGCGCTCTCGCGCCGCAAGGTCATGCAGTGCCATGTCGACAGCCGCAATCGCCATCATCGCGACGCCGCTTCGGGTCTCGAACACCCGCGTCATATCCTGCCAGAGGCGCCGGACGTGCTGCGGATCCTGTCCGAGCACAAGCGGCGCAAGGTGGGTCTGGATCAGGCTGGCTGCCGCGGCGGGAAGAGCCCAGGTCTCTCCCCATCCGGACATGCCACTGCCGACGATCTCGACGAGAAGCGTGTCGCGCCGATCGAAGAACACTTTCGCATTGCCGATTGGCTCCGGCAGCGTCGCACTCAGATGGTGCAGATGGATCTGTGTGATCTTCAAAAAATGCTCTCCTTAAGCTCTGCGCGCGTCGGCCGCCTGCATCATCTCGCGCATCGACCGGCCGAGGATCAGGATGGCAATGGCAGTCAGCAGCATGGCGAAAGCCAGGAACAGCAGCGAACCCTGAAAGCCGCCCGTGGCATCCCGCACCCAGCCGATGATCGAGGGGCCGAAGAACCCGCCGGTGCTGCCGACCGAGTTGATCAGCGCGATACCGGCTGCAGCCGCACTTCCCGTCAGCAGTGTCGACGGGAATATCCAGATGTTGGGCGATGCACCGCCGATGCCCGCGGCCCCGATCGTCAACCCGAGCAGACTGACGAGCGGCGACGGCGCGAATGCTGCCAGCGTGAACCCGGCGGCGCTGACGAGGAAGGGACCGGCCGCATGCCAGACCCGTTCGCCGGTGCGGTCGGCGCTGCGCGCGACCAGGATCATGGAGATCGCCATGAAGATGGCCGGGATCGCGGTAACAAATCCGGTCTGCATATTGGTGAGCCCGAATTCCTTCACGAACTGCGGCATCCAGATGGCGATACCCGTCGTGCCCATAACGAGACCAACCGCGATGAAGCACATCAAGAGCACGCGCGGGTCACGCAGAGCAGTGCCGATGGTGAACTTTTCCTTAGCTTCGCGCGCCGTCTTCTCGGTTGCCAGCCGGTTCATCAGGATAGTTTTCTCGCCGGGCGTGAGGAATGTCGCCTTTTCCGGCGTGTCCGGAAGCCAGAAGAACACCACGAAGCCCATGATGATTGCGGGCAGGGCTTCGAGCATGAACATCCATTGCCATCCGCTGAAGCCCGCGACGCCGTTCATGGCCCCGATGACATAGCCCGACAGCGGCGCCCCGATGATGGTCGAAAAGGGTACGGCGATATTGAACGTGGCGAACATCCGGCCGCGGTACTGGGCCGGAAACCAGAGCGTCATGAAGAAGATGATGCCGGGGAAGAACCCGGCTTCGGCCGCACCGAGAAGCACGCGGACGATGTAGAAGCTCGTTGGGCTCCACACAAAGGCTGTGAGCGCAGAAAGAATGCCCCATGTGATGAGGATACGGGCGATCCAGCGTCTCGCGCCGACCTTGGACAGGACGATGTTGCTGGGCAATTCGAACAGGACGTAACCCAGAAAGAAGATGCCGGCACCGAAGCCGAACTGCGATGCCGTCAGGCCCAGGTCCTGGTTCATCGTCAACGCGGCAAAGCCGATATTCACGCGGTCGAGAAACGCCGCGAAATAGCAGATCATGATGATCGGTAGGATTCGCCACGCAGCTTTGCGGACGATCGCGCTCTCTAGTTCCATCGGGTCCTCCTCCAAGGTAAAAACAGAGCGCACCCTAGTCATAATTGCAAATCATGATCAAATCTGATTTTCTGACGTCGAGATATCGGAAAATTAAATGATGCGCCTGACCATCGCCCAGCTCGAGACCTTTTACTGGACTGTCCAGCTGGGATCGGCGCAACGCGCGGCCGATCACCTCAAGCTTGCCCAGCCGACCGTCTCGTTGCGCCTCAAGGAGCTCCGGGATGTGCTGGGAGAGGATCTGTTCGAACGGACCGGCCGTGGGCTGTCGGTGACCGAGGATGGCAAGGCGCTGCTGCCCCATATTGCCAGCATCCTCGGCGAGCTGGAGGAGATCCGGCAAAAGCACACGACGCAGTCCCTGGTCGGCCAGCTGCGGGTCGGCCTTGCGGAAGGGTTTGCGATCAACTGCCTGCCTCCCCTGCTGGAGGCCATGCGGATCGAGCATCCGCATCTGAAGCCCGAGTGGAACGTCTCGACGAGCACCAACCTCGAGGCGGCAATCCTGGAGGATCGGCTCGACATGGCCGTGATCCTCAACCCGATCGGGCACGAAAAGATGTCGCTCGTGCCGATCGGCGTCCAGCCGACCACATGGGTGGTGCCCAAGGCCTGGGATATCGCCGAGCCGGTCAAGCCGCGCGACCTGTGGCTGCTTCCGGTCGTCACCAATCCGGCCCCTTCGGCCATGTACCGGCAGATCACAGGCTGGTTCGCCACGGACGGGCTGATGCCCGCCCAGATGAACGTGTGCACCAGCGTGTCCGTCATCGCGGAACTTGTCGCGGGCGGTCTGGGCGCGGCACTTCTGCCCGTTCGCATGGCCGAGCGCTATGTCCGGGATGGCGGCGTGCGCATGGTGGTCTCATCTCCGCCTGCCGAAAACGGAAGGCTGTACATCGCCTCCCGCGCCGTGGTCGACGATGTGAAGGTCACGGCTATGAGCAGGCTTGTGAGGCGTGTGATCGACGAGATGGGTTATCTGGGATGAGAGCCGTTCTGGCGAGGTTTCGGCAGGACCGGCTCCTCTAGAGATCGATCAATCGCTGTGCGGTGAACTTGTCGGTCACCAGCATGTCGATGACCCCGACGCGCAGTGCTCCGGCGATCGCATTCGTCTTCTTGGCACCACCGGCAAGTGCGAGCACCCGTTCGACCCGCCCGAGGTCTTCCAGCGGCAGGCCGAGAACCCGCTCGTCCAGAGGAGTCTTCACCGCTTTGCCATCCTTGTCGAAGAAGCGCAGCGAGATGTCGCCGACGGCGCCTGCCTCGGCAAGATCCGCCAGCTCGCGGGAGGAGAAGATGTTGCCCGATCGTGCCAGGAGTTCGGAGGGTTCGACGGCCCCGATACCCACGATGGCAAGCGTGATGCTGCCGAACAGATCCATCGTCTCCCGGACATAAGGGTCGGCCTGCATCAGCAGCTTGGCTTCGCGCGAGGTCGTGACGCCCTGGACAGGCAGGAGCTTGGGCTCGGCGCCGGTCAGCCGGGCAAGCCTTGTGGTAAGCTGCGTCGCATGCGTCTGTACGGATGGATCTCCCATCCCGCCCAGCGTCTGCACCACGTATTTTACCTGGGCGCTTTTCTGAGGGTGGATGTTCTCGACCATCTTGAAGATCGTCTGGCTCCAGCTCGAAACCCCGATGATCTCGCCAGGCGCAAGCGTCACCTCCAGCAGATGAGCCGCGGCCTCGCCGATCCGCACCATGATCGCACCATCCCGATCCTCGGTGCATTCCACGACGATGGCTTCCGGCAGCTGGTATTTCGCCCGAAGCGCGGCTTCCAGCTCGCTATAGGTGCCAGCCGGCGGGATGACGCTCGTGCGGACGATGCCCTCGGCCTCGGCGCGCTTCAGCATGCGCGAGACCGTTGCTTGCGAAAGGCGCAGGTGCTGGGCGATCTCCGCCTGTCGCTGTCCCTCGATATGGTACATCTGGGCCACTCTGGAGATCAGGCGAAGTTCGTTGAGTCTGGCCATCGTCCATCCTGATGCGAATTATTATTCACCTCTAGCGTGCGCGGTGCGCCACGTCGAGCGGCCAAGGGCATCGTTCCAGGTTTCCAGAAGAGCAGCCGTCTCGAGCGGCTGCGGGTTGATGACCTGGGTGCTGCGCGGCAAGGCGGCGATCTCGTCGAGATCCTTCCAAAGGCCGAGAGACAGGCCTGCCAGATAGGCTGCACCCAAGGCAGAGGCTTCGGGAGCATCGCTCTGAATGACCGCATGATCCACTACGTCGGCAACGCGCTGCATCAGCCATGTGTTCTGGCTCGGTCCGCCATCGACATAGAGCGCGCCGAGTTCGCTCGCACTTTGCGCCTTCATCACGGCGATCACGTCGTGGACCTGGAAGGCGATCGAGTCCGTGACGGCCCGGGCCATCTGGGCGCGCGTCGTGCTGAAGCCGATTTGGGAGAAGAGCGCGCGGGCGTCCGAGTCCCAGTAGGGTGCACCGAGACCGACGAAGGCCGGCACAAACCCGGGTCCCCCCGGTTCCGCGGTGGCCGCAAGGTCGATGAGAGCCGCCACGTCGGGGAGGCCGAGAATGCTCACCATCCACGGCAGGCTGGCTGCAGACACCAGGATATTGCCCTCAAGCGCAAATGTCGGTGTGCCATTGACGCGCCAGGCAACGGTGGTGGTGATGCCATTGCGGGGCGCAATGAAGACCGGCAGGGTGGTCATCACCGACGATCCCGTCCCGAAAGTCACCTTGCCGTCGCCCGGGTGAAAGGCGCCGTGGCCGAAGAGGGCCGCGTGGCTGTCGCCGATGGCTGCCCGGATTGGTGTGCCGTCCGGAACGCCCGGCAGCCCGAGCGTCGTGCCGAAGTCGCCCGAGCTGTCGAGCACCTCGGGGAGAAGGGCGATGTCGACGCCGAAGATTTCGCCGAGTTCAGCGCTCCAGGCCTGGGCCTGAAGATCGAAAAGCTGACTTCGGGCTGCGTTGGAGGCATCGCAGACATGCCGGCGCCCGCCGGTCAGGCAATGCACCAGCCAGCTGTCGATCGTGCCGAGGCGGACCGGCCGCCCGGCCGGGATCCGGTCCAGCAGCCAGCGAAATTTCGATCCCGGAAACATCGGATCGAGCGGAAGTCCTGTCAGGCCCTGCACGCGGTCGATATGGCCCTCTGCCGTCAGACGCTCGCAGTCGGGTGCGGTACGTCTGCACTGCCAGCTGATCACCGGTCCCAGAGGTTCGCCTGTTTCGGCGTCCCAGGCAGTGACCGATTCGCGCTGGTTGGAGATGGCGACGGCCTCGATGCTCACGCCGAGCGCCGCCTTGATGCAGGCTTCGATCGCTTCGCAGACGGAGGCGTGGATACGGCGCGGATCCTGCTCCACCCAGCCGGGCCGGGGGTAGGAAATCCCGACGGAGGCGGAGCCTCTCGCAACGATCTCCCCCGTCTCGGAAACCAGGACAGCCTTCGAATTGGTGGTGCCCTGGTCGATCGCCAGAATGGCCTTCATAAAATTCCTCCCCACATCATCGTGGCCGGGGCGGTATCCTGCCCCGGCTTGGGTCTTGCCTGTCAGGCTGCCTTGCGCCTGATCAGTGCCTCCGCTGCGTCTGCGATTGCCGAAGGTGCCATGCCGAACTCGTCCAGCAGGAATTCGGCCGAGCCAGTCGGTGCAAAGATACCGGGAACGCCCAGTCTTTTCATCGGAACGGGTGCATGATCGACGACCACTTCTGCGACCGCAGACCCCAGTCCGCCGAAAACCGAATGCTCTTCGGCTGTCACGATCGCACCCGTCTCGTTTGCCGCAGCGATAATGGCGGCCTCGTCGATGGGGCGTACGGTGGCAAGGTTCAGCACCCGTGCATGGATGCCGCGTTCAGCCAGGATCTCTGCCGCCTTCATCATGCGATGCGTCAGCGTGCCGTTTGCAATCAGCGTGACATCCGAGCCTTCGCGGAGAAGGTTGGCCTTGCCGAGTTCGAACTTGTGGCCTTCCGGCAGAAGATCCGGCACGCCGACGCGCGAGAGGCGCAGGAAGCAAGGGCCGGCGTAGCTTGCCGCCCATTCGACGGCGGCTGCCGTTTCGATCCGGTCGCAGGGCGCGATGACGGGCAGGTTGGGCAGCACCCGCATCCAGGCAAAGTCCTCGATCGAGTGATGGGTTGGCCCGAGTTCGCCATAGGCCATGCCGGACGAGATGCCGACCAGCTTCACATTGGCGTTCGAATAGGAAATGTCCGCCTTGACCTGCTCGAGCGAACGTCCGGTCAGAAAGGGCGCGGCCGCGCAGACGTAAGGGAGCCGGCCGCCGTTGGCGAGACCGGCTGCGACACCGATCATATTCTGTTCCGCGATGCCGACGTTGACCAGCCGCTCCGGAAACTTCTCCTTGAAGCCGCCAAGTTTGGAAGAGCCCACGGAGTCGTTGCAGACCGCGACGATCGTCTCGTCTTCGGCGGCAAGGCGCTCCAGCGTGGCTGCAAACGCGTCGCGGCAGTCATAGAGCTTGGGGGATGGGACGGGCGCGTTCATGACAAAGCCTCCGACAGTTCTGCGACTGCGATTTCATACTGTTCCTTGTTGGGAACCTTGTGGTGCCAGTCGACACGGTCCTGCATGAAGGAAATGCCGTGGCCCTTGTTGGTGTGCGCGACGATGCAGTGCGGTCTGTCGCCTCGAAATTCGAGTGCCGGAACCACCTCGCTCATCTTGTTGCCGTCGATCTCCGTCACCTCCCAGCCGAAAGCCTCAAGCTTTGGCCGAAGCGGGGCGATGTCGTTGGTATCGGAAAGCGAAGCGCCCTGCTGGAAGCGGTTGTGGTCGATGATCAGCGTCAGGTTATTCAGCTTGAACTGTGCGGCGGCCATGATGGCCTCCCAGTTCGATCCCTCCTGCATCTCCCCATCGCCCGTGATGACATAGGTATGGTAGTCGGCGCCGGAGAGCTGTGCGGCTTTCGCCATTCCAACGGCAACCGGCAGGCCGTGACCCAGAGGTCCGGTGTTGGTTTCAACGCCCGGCACCTTGTTGCAGTTCGGGTGGCCGTTCAGCCGGGAATACGGCTTCAGGAAGGTCGAGATCTCCTCTTCCGGAATGAACCCCCGCTTCGCCAGCGTCACATAGAGCGCGCAGGCGGTATGCCCCTTTGACAGCACGAACCGGTCGCGGGCCGGGTTCTTCGGCTGGTCCGGCCACAGGCGCAGAACGCGGAAGTACAGCGCGGTCAGCACGTCGATCACCGACATCTCCCCGCCGATGTGGCCTGCGCCCGCCTCGTAGACCGCCTGAAGGTCGCGCAGGCGGATCTGCCGAGCCATCCGCTCCAGTTCGCCGATCTCCATATCATGATCTCCTGAATAAATATGCATGAGGTTATATTTTTGCAGAAGACGTCCATTAGTCAAGCAAAACTTGTTTCAGACAGTTGGATCTGCACCCCTTCAGGACCGTTGACAGCCCATAAGCGAATTGGTACTAACTTGAAAAAGCAGTGCATAAATATTCCAGCATGATTGTTTATTGCTGCCGCGTGGCTTCAGGGAGGTATGATGGTGGCGCTCGACATCAACGAACAGAGCCGTCCGTCGCGGGTCTGGCTTAGCAAGCTAACCGGAGCGACAGGTCCGCTGGTCGGCCTTCTGGTGCTGTGTATTTTTCTCAGCATCAGCACGGACGCGTTTCTGTCTCTTCGCAACGGGCTCAATATTCTCGATCAGATCACCGTGCTCGGCATCATGGCGGTCGGGATGACCTTCGTCATCCTGATCGGCGGCATCGACCTCTCGGTGGGATCTGTGCTGGCGCTGTCGATGATGGTGATGGGCTGGACGGCAAACATTGCCGGCATGCCGATGCCGCTCGCCGTCGTCTTTGCGCTGGCTGCATCGGCGGTCAGCGGCCTGCTGGTCGGACTTCTGGTGACCATGTTCCGGGTGCCGGCCTTCATCGCCACCCTTGCCATGATGTCGGCCGCGCGCGGCGTAGCCAACATGATCACCGATGGGCAGCAAATCGTTGGCTTCCCCGACTGGTTCACCATGCTGGCGATCGATCGCCACTTCGGCATTCTGACGGCAACCGTCTTCCTGATGCTGGCAGTCGTTCTGGCCGCCTGGGTCTTCCTTCATTTTCGCGCCGAGGGCCGGATGCTTTATGCCGTCGGCGGCAATCCGGAGGTGGCGAGGCTCGCCGGCATCAACACCCAGGTCGTGACGATCGCGGTCTATGTGGTGAGCGCGGTCCTTGCGGGCCTTGCCGGCATCGTCCTGGCGGCACGCCTTGACTCGGTCCAGCCCTCCAGCGGCTTCGGCTACGAGCTCGACACGATCGCGGCCGTCGTCATCGGGGGCACATCTTTGTCCGGCGGTGCCGGTGGTATCGGCGGAACCCTCATCGGGGTGCTGATCATCGGTGTGCTGCGCAACGGGCTCAATCTTTTGAACGTCTCGCCATTCCTGCAGCAGGTGATCATCGGTGTCGTCATTGTCCTCGCCGTCGGGGCAGAGACCATCCGCCGTCGCCGGGCCTGAGGTCGGTTCATTCGGTCCTGAGGAGGGACCGCACACACTTCCCCTCCGAGAGGTTTGGAGCGGATCAATGGCCCAGGGGTAGAGGATTACCCCAAGGGTTGGGTTTAACAAGGAGGAGAACTACCATGAATCTCACACGTATTCTGCTCGCCTCGGCGGCCATGTTTGGCCTCTCGCTCGGCCCGGTCCATGCGGCCGAACTCAAGAAGGTGGGCCTTGCCGTCGCCAACCTTCAGGCAAACTTCTTTAACCAGATCAAGCAGTCGGTTGAAGCTGAAGCGAAGAAGCGCGGCATCGAAGTCATCACGGTCGATGCCAAGGGCGACGGACCGACGCAGGTCAACCAGATCCAGGATCTTCTGACCCAGAACATTGGCGCGCTCATCTACATCCCGGCCGGTGCCGCCGCTGCCACCGTTCCTGTCAAGCTCGCCAAGAACGCCGGCGTGCCGGTCGTCAACGTCGACCGCAATGCCGAAGGCGCTCCGGGCGATACCTTCCTGGCGACCGATTCCGTTGCCTCCGCCAAGGGCGTCTGCGACTACATCCTCAAGCAGGCCGGCGGCAAGGGCAAGATGGTCATCATCCATGGCCAGAAGGGCACCACGCCGGAAGTCGACCGCTCCAAGGGATGTGCTGAAAGCCTGAAGGCCTATCCGGACGTGAAGGTCGTGGCCGAGCAGTACTCCAACATCTGGGGCCAGGACGAAGGCTTCCAGATCATGCAGAACATGCTGCAGGCCAATCCGGACATTTCCATCGTCTTCGCGCAGGCCGACGCTCTGGCGCTCGGTGCAGCCCAGGCGATCAAGGTCGCCAACCCGTCGCAGAAGATCGTTCTCGGCGGCTTCGATGGTGACACCGCAGCGCTCGAAGCTCTCGGCAAGGGCGTCTTCGACGTCACGGCAACGCAGCAGACCCAGAAGATGGGCCGTGACGCTGTCGCCAACGCCGTGAAGCTGGCCGCTGGCGAAAAAGTGCCGCCGGTGCAACTCATGGATGCGACGCTGACGACAAAGGACAATGTCGCCGGCTTCATCGCGAACCACCCGTAATCCTCTGCCGAACCCAAGGGAGGCACGCCGTGACCGAACCTGTTCTGTCGCTGAGAGGCATTTCAAAACGCTACGGGCCCTTGCAGGTGCTCAAGAACGTGAGCCTGGACGTCCATCCGGGTGAAGTGGTCGCTCTGCTTGGCGAAAACGGTGCCGGCAAATCGACGCTGTCCGGCATCATCGCCGGATCGCGCATGCCTTCCGAAGGATCCATGACCTGGCTGGGGCAGCCCTATGCCCCGGCCACTCCAAGGGAAGCCATCGACAAGGGCGTGGTCCTGATCCATCAGGAACTGCAGCTCCTGCCGCAGCTCTCGATCGCCGAAAACGTCTTCATCGGCCGTTGGCCGATGAAGAACGGCGTGGTTGACCGGAAGCAAATGGTTCGCCGCGCTCAGGAGCAGCTTTCGCGGCTGAACCTGCATATTCCCGCAAGTCGAAAGGTGGCCGGTCTTTCGACGGCAAGCCAGCAGCTGATCGAGATTGCCAAGGCGCTGGCGCTGAACGCAAAACTGCTGATCCTCGATGAACCGACCGCCGCACTGGGTGGCGCGGAAACCGAAGCGCTTTTCGAGCAGGTCCGGAAGCTGCGCTCGGAAGGCGTGGGCATCATCTACATTTCCCACCGCATGGACGAGATCAAGCGGATCACCGATCGCATCGTCGTGCTGCGTGACGGGGAGCGCGTCCAGGAATTTGCTGATAGCGCAACGCCCGTTCGCACAATCGTCGAAAGCATGGTCGGGCGCTCGCTCGATCGCCTGTTCCCGGCTCTTCCCCAGCCGACCGACCGTCCCGTGCTTCAGGTCTCCGGACTGACCTCTGCGGAGGATTCCTTTCGTAACGTCACCTTCGACGTTCATGCGGGCGAGATCCTCGGCATCGCCGGGCTGATCGGCGCTGGCCGGACCGAACTCGTCAGGGCGATCTCTGGCGCCGACCCGATCAGCGCCGGCACCATCAGGCTCGAGGGCGAAGAACTGAAGCTGCGCAGTCCCAAGGACGCGATCGCCAAGGGCATCGTGATGGTGCCGGAGGATCGCAAGGATCAGGGCCTGGTCGTGGAGCACCGCATCGGCGAGAACATCATCTACGCCAATCTCGACAAACTGGCGGGCAAATGGATTTCCTCCCGCGCCAAGCGCAGTTTCGCGGAAAAGGCTGTCGCAAAGTTCGGCGTGAAAGGCCGTGCCGAGCAGCACGCCTCCGACCTCTCGGGCGGTAACCAGCAGAAGGTCGTGATCGCCAAGTGGCTGATGCGCGATCCCAAGGTCGTGGTGCTGGACGAACCCACCCGCGGCATCGACGTCGGTGCCCGCGCCGGCATCTACGATATCATCGTCAACCTGGCCAAGCAGGGTGTCGCCGTCATCGTGGTGAGTTCGGATCTCGAGGAAGTCCTCGGTGTTTCGAACCGGATCATGGTGCTCGCCCAGGGCAATCAGGCCGGCATCCTGAGCCGTGACGAGGCCAATGATGTCTCGGTCATGGAACTTGCAACCATCTAGTCAACTTTGAAAGGAAGAGCGGTGTCCGATATCCGTCTGAACGCCCCCAAGCTGTTCGACCTCAGCGGTCAGGTCGCCATCGTCACCGGTGCTGGGAGCGGCATTGGTCAGCGCATCGCCATCGGCCTTGCCCAGTGTGGGGCTGAGGTCGCGCTTCTCGACCGGCGCACGGACGACGGGCTGGCGCAGACTGCCAAGCATATCGAGGCGACAGGCCGCCGGTCGATCCAGATCGCCGCCGACGTCACCAGCAAGCAGTCGATGACTGACGCTGTCGCGCGCACGGAAGCGGAACTGGGCCCTCTCACTCTCGCCGTGAACGCGGCGGGGATCGCCAACGCCAGCCCGGCCGAGGACATGGAGGAAGATCAGTACCAGACCCTGATGGATATCAACCTCAAGGGCGTCTTCCTCTCCTGCCAGGCCGAGGCGCGCGCCATGCTGAAGAACGGACGCGGGTCGATCGTCAATATCGCCTCGATGTCGGGCGTTATCGTCAACCGCGGTCTGAGCCAGGCCCATTACAACGCCTCGAAAGCCGGGGTCATCCACATGTCCAAGTCGCTCGCCATGGAATGGGTGGACCGGGGCGTTCGCGTCAACACGATCTCTCCGGGCTACACCGCAACGCCCATGAACACGCGACCCGAGATGGTGCACCAGACCAAGCTGTTTGAGGAACAGACGCCGATGCAGCGCATGGCGAGCGTCGACGAAATGGTGGGTCCGGCCGTATTCCTCCTGTCCGGTGCCGCAAGTTTCGTGACCGGCGTCGACCTTCTGGTCGATGGCGGCTTTTGCTGCTGGTGATGCCATGCGCAAACTGATTGCCGGAAACTGGAAGATGAACGGTCTCGCGTCCTCCCTGGCGGAGATCGAGACGCTGAAGCGCCTGACCGAAGCGGCGACCTGCGACATCGTCGTGTGTCCGCCGTTTACGCTGATCGGCGTGGCTGCGCAGGAGGCAAGGGGCTCGCACATTGCGATCGGCGCCCAGGATTGTCATTCCAAGTCGTCAGGCGCCTACACGAGCGACGTGTCGGCCGCCATGCTCAGCGAAGCAGGCGCGTCCTTCGTCATCCTGGGGCACTCGGAACGGCGGGCGGTCTACCACGAAACGGACATGACGGTCGCACGCAAGGCGGCCGCCGCCCACGACGCCGGGCTGACCAGCATCGTCTGCGTCGGCGAAACCCGTGCCGAGCGTGACGATGGCTTGGCGCTCGATGTGGTTCGCCGGCAGCTTCGGGGCTCCCTGTCCGGCACAGCCGCAGGGTCGAACACGACCGTCGCTTATGAGCCCGTCTGGGCGATCGGAACGGGCCTGGTCCCAACCGTCGAGCAGATCGACGAAGTCCATCGGACGCTGCGGCAAATCCTCCGGCAGGAACTCGGCGATGAAGGTGGGCGGGTTCGCATCCTCTATGGCGGATCGGTCAAAGCATCCAATGCCGCTTCGATTTTCGAGATACCCGACGTCGATGGCGCGCTGGTTGGCGGAGCATCGCTCAAGGCGTCCGACTTTGCCGAGATCATAGCCGTCGCCGTCTGACGCAGATAGCCTGACGGTGCAACGACAAACCTGAAAGGGAACTTCGCCATGAACCGCTTCGAAAACAAGACGGTCGTCATCACCGGCGGCAGCCGCGGCATTGGCGCTGCGATCGCCAGACGCTTCGCGCGGGAAGGAGCGAACCTCGTCGTCTCTGCCAACGAGGAAGCCGTGCATGACGTTGCCGAGCAGATCAAGGCGGAGGGAGGAAAGGCAATTTCCTTCGTTGGAGATGTCACCGACAAGACAAGCGTCCAGGCGCTCTTTGCCGCCGCCGAGGCCGCTTTCGGCACAGTCGACGTTTCGATCCAGAACGCGGGCGTCATCACCATCGCCCGCATCGAGGATATGACCGAGGCGGAGTGGGACAAGGTCATGGCGGTCAACACCAAGGGCGTGTTCCTGTGTGCGCAGGAAGCCATCGCCCGGATGCGCAGGCACGGCCGCGGCGGCCGCATCATCAACACGGCCTCGGGCCAGGCGCGCGACGGCTTTATTTATACGCCTCACTATGCGGCGTCCAAGATGGGGGTTGTCGGCATTACCCAGAGCCTCGCCAAGGAAGTTGCCGTCGATGGAATCACCGTCAATGCCTTCTGCCCCGGCATCATCGAGACCGACATGTGGGCCTATAACGACGAGGTCTGGGGCAAGCTGCTTGGCAACTACGCGCCGGGCGCGCTGATGAAGGAATGGGTCGAAGGCATTCCAATGAAGCGGGCCGGATCCGGTGAAGACGTTGCCGGTCTCGTCACCTTTCTTGCAAGCGACGATGCTGCCTATATCACCGGGCAGACCATCAACGTCGACGGCGGACTGATCATGTCCTGATCGGGTGAGGAGGAAAATCGAACAGCCCGTTCTCTTTTGCGCTCTTGCATTTCCTCCCCTCCTCTTATTATCTCAATAATGTTCTCAGGGCGGGGTGTAACTCCCCACCGGCGGTATCGGGTTTTCCCGGAGCCCGCGAGCGCTTGCGCGAAAGCGGAAGGTCAGCAGATCCGGTGAGATGCCGGAGCCGACGGTCATAGTCCGGATGGAAGAGAACAATGTCAGACCTTCCCGCGAGGGGAGGATTCCGACTTGTTGGCCCAAGGGATGGATGGCGGCTTGAAACCGCAGTTTGCCGCTAACGCGGGTAACCCTTGAAAGGCAGTAGAATGACGATCGCAAAAATTGAAGAAGCCCTCGAGGCATTGGCGCGCGGTCAGATGATCGTCGTGGTCGACGACGAGGATCGCGAGAACGAAGGGGACATCATCGCAGCTTCGCAGACCGCAACGCCCGAAACCATCGCATTCATGATGAACCACGCGCGCGGATTGATCTGCGTTGCGATGAAAGGGGAAAGGCTCGACGCGCTCGACATCCCGTTGATGGTTCCGCGCAACACGGAATCCCACAAGACAGCTTTTACCGTGTCAGTCGATTATCTTCCGGCGACGACGACCGGGATTTCGTCGAGCGATCGCGCGGCGACGGTGAGGGCCCTGGTCGATCCTTCGGCACGGCCTGACGACTTCGCTCGTCCCGGACACGTCTTTCCGCTTCGCGCCCATCCGAACGGCGTCCTGTCGCGGGCGGGACATACCGAAGCTGCCGTCGATCTGTGCAGGCTTGCAGGGCTCAGCCCCTCAGGCGTCATCTGCGAGGTCGCCAAGGAAGATGGCAGCATGGCGCGGCTGCCAGAGCTGGTGGCCTTTGCCAGCCTTCACAAGATGCCGCTGGTCACGATCGCCGACCTGATTTCGTTTATCGGCACCACCCAAGGCCTGTCCGAAGCGGCTGCGGCTTAGTCCGTTCTGGGCTCGGGCCTCCGGCAGCGCGTGACTGCCAGGCCCGTTCTTTACCGCGATCGCGGGTCCAGCGCATCGCGCAGGCCGTCGCCCAGCAGGTTGAACGACAACACCGTGATGAAGATCGACAAGCCGGGCCACAGCGCCATCCAGGGCGCGTTGCTGAGGAAGCGCTGGGCGGAATTCAGCATCGATCCCCATGAGGGTGCCGGCGGCTGAAGCCCGAGGCCGAGAAACGACATGCTGGCTTCGGCGATGATGGCGGCTGCGATCGTCAGCGTCGCCTGGACCATCAGCTGCGGCAGGATGTTCGGAAGGATGTGCCAGACCGCGATGCGCCAGCGCGGGTTGCCCACAGCACTGGCCGCCTCGACATAGTCTTCCGCCTTGATCGACAGAACCTGGCCGCGGGTAAGGCGGATGAACAGCGGCATGGCTGTGATGCCGATGGCCAGCATGGCGTTCGTCAGGCTCGGCCCGAGGAAGGCGGCCAGTGCGATCGCAAGGATCAGGAACGGACAGGCGAGCATCGCATCGGTGAAACGGCTGATCAGCCCGTCGATGACGCCGCCGAGGAAGCCGGCCGCAAGCCCGAGCGGCACGCCGATCGCCATGGCGATCCCGACCGAGGTCAGGCCTGCCAGCAGCGAGGCGCGGGCACCCCAGATGATGCGCGAAAGGATGTCGCGGCCCGCCTCGTCGGTGCCGAACCAATGCGCCATCGAGGGCGCCTTGCGAACGGCGGTCCAGGTCTGCGCCGTCGGATCGTAGGGCGCCAGCAGAGGCGCCAGAACGGCAATCGACATCATGAACAGCACGACGACGAGCCCGACCAGCGCACTCTTGCGCCGGGACAGCCGCCGCCACAGACGGCTGCGAAAGAAATTTGTCACGGGATTGGTCGCTGGGGCGCCGATGGGTTTGGTGGGCGAAGTCGTCAGCACGGTCAGCTTCTCAGTCTTGGGTTGACGAGGATATATCCGATGTCGGCCAGCAGGTTGAGGATGATGTAGAACAATGAGGTGACCAGAACGACGCCCTGCACCACGGGATAGTCACGGGTGAACACGGCATCCACGATCAGCTTTCCGAAACCGGGAATGGTAAAGATCTGCTCGGTCAGAACGGCGCCGGAGAGCAGCGCTCCAAACTCCAGCGCGCCGAGCGTGATGATCGGCGTCAGCGCATTGCGCATGGCGTGCTTGAAGACGACGGTCCACTCGCTCAAACCCTTGGCGCGAGCGGTGCGCACATAGTCGCTTTCCAAGGCCTGCAGCATGGCGCCCCGGGTGTGGCGCATGATGACGCCGGCAATGCCGGTGCCCAGCACGAACGCGGGCATGATCGTCGTCAAAAGGTTCATCTTCAGGTCTTCCCAGGGGCTGACGAAACCGGAGGCCGGCAGCCAGCCGAGGTTCACCGAGAAGAACATGATCAGCATGATGCCGAGCCAGAAGTTCGGCAGCGAGATCCCGGCCAGCGAGACGACGTTGGTGGCATAGTCGACCGGGGTGTTTTGGTAGAGCGCCGAAATCACCCCACCGGCAATGCCGAGCAGAAGGGCAATTACGATGCCCATGACGGCCAGCTGCAGGGTGACGGGCAGCTTGAGCAGGATCAGCTCCAGAACCGGACGGTTATGGCGCATGGATTCGCCGAGGTCACCGGTCAGGACCCCTTTGACCCAGTAGAGATACTGGAAAACCAGGGGTTGATCGAGATGGTATTGCGCCCGGATGGCGGCAAGCGTCGCTTCATCCGGGCTTTCGCCCGCCAGCACGAGTGCCGGGTCGCCCGGCAGCAGATGCTGGAGCGAAAAGATGATCAGCGACAAAAGGACGACAGTCGGAATGAGCTGCAGGAGGCGGCGTGCAAGAAGCGAGGACATGGGATCAGCCTTCCTTCGTCACGGTCTGCAGGGCCTTGGCTGCCGTCTCGGTCGCAGCCATGGCCTCGAAGGCAGCAAACAGCTGTTCGAGCTTCGGATTGCGCGGTTCGCGCGCGATTTCAGCCGCTTGCGCGGGCAGTTCGCGCCAGAAGGCGCAGGCATTGGCATGGCCATTGGCTTCGATATCTAGGTCCATGCTCACCAGCTTGCACTCGGGCCGCGCATAGGGACAGCGGGTATGCAGGCGACAGCCTTCCGGCGGTGAAAGCGGGCTCGGCAGATCGCCGGTTAGCCGGGCGGCCTTGGGACGCTGCTGGCTGGGAGGAGCCGCGACCGGAATGGCAGACAGAAGCGCCTGCGTATAAGGGTGGCGCGGTGCCGCAAAGATATCGGCGGATGTGCCGATCTCGACCACGCGGCCGAGATACATGACGGCGACACGGTCGGCGATATGCTTCACGACGCCAAGATCGTGCGAGATGAACACAAACGCCAGACCCAGTTGCGTCTGCAGGCTTTTCAGGAGGTTGAGCACCTGCGCCTGGATCGAGACGTCGAGGGCCGACACCGCTTCGTCGCAGATGATCGCCTTCGGCTCGGAGGCAAGCGCGCGTGCGATGACCACCCGCTGACGCTGGCCACCGGAGAATTCATGCGGGTAGCGGCTTGCCTGTTCGGGGCGCAGACCGACCATTTCCAGCAGCTCGGCCACGCGTTTGGCGCGCTGGTTGGCCGGCACGATGTCATGCAGCATCAGCGGCTCGGCAATCGTCTGGCCGATCGTCATGCGCGGGTTGAGCGAGGCGTAGGGGTCCTGGAAGATCAACTGCACATGCCGGCGCTGGTGGCGCATCGCCGAATGGCTGATGTTGGTCACGTCCAGCCCATCGATCAGCACCTGGCCGGCGGTCGGCTTGATGAGGCGCATCAGCAAGCGGCCAAGCGTCGATTTTCCACAGCCGGACTCGCCGACGATCGCCAGCGTTTCGCCGGGCATCAGAGACAGGGAGATATCGTCGACGGCGCCGACCGATGCCTGGGCTTTTCCAAACACGCTGCGCTTGACGACAAAGCTTTTGCCGAGACCGCGCGCCTCGATGATCGGAGTGGTCGCCGCGGATACGATCGGGGTCATGGCACGAGATCCTGCAAGGGTGTTCGCCAGCAGCGGCTGAGGTGGCCGGCGGAAACCTCCATCAGCTCTGGCATCTCGGCGCATTTGGCAACGCTGAACGGACAGCGCGCCCGGAAACGACAGCCCGACGGCAGGTTGGCCATGTCGGGCACCGTGCCGGTGATGGCAACCAGCTGGTCGCGCTTCTCGTCGAGCCGGGGCAGCGAACCCAGAAGCCCGACGGTATAGGGGTGCTGCGGAAAGCTGAAGAGATCCTCGACCGAACACTGTTCGACCACCTGCCCGGCATACATGACGATCACGTCGTCGCAGGATTCCGCAACCACGCCGAGATCGTGGGTAATCAACACGATCGCCGTTCCGGTCTTCTGCTGCAGGTCGCGCATCAGCTCGAGCACCTGCGCCTGGATGGTCACGTCGAGTGCTGTCGTCGGTTCGTCCGCGATCAACAGTTCAGGATCGCAGGCCAGTGCCATGGCGATCATTACGCGCTGGCGCATGCCGCCCGAAAGATTATGGGGAAACTGGGAGTATCGGGCCTCTGGCGAAGGGATCCGCACCAGCTTCAGCATGTCGATGCCGCGTTGGGTTGCCTCTTTCTTCGAGATATCCCGATGCCGCAGAATAACTTCGTTGATCTGTTCGCCGACCGTATAGGACGGATTGAGCGAGGTCATCGGTTCCTGGAAGATCATCGCCATGCGGTTGCCGCGAAGGCTCCGCATGCCGCTCTTCGTCTCGTCCAGCAACTGGCGCCCGTCGAAGTGGACGCTGCCCGATATGCGGGCGCTGTGTTCGGGAAGAAGCCGCATCACCGCAAGCGAGGTCACGCTCTTGCCGCTGCCGGACTCGCCGACGATGGCAAGCGTCCGCCCCTTGTGGACGGAGAAACTGACGCCATCGACCGCGGTCACGGTCCGCGTCTCGTCCTCGAAGACGACACGCAGGTTGGCGACTTCCAGCACCCGCGTTGAAGGGTCGTTGTCAGCCCGAACGGATCGGGCTGACGGGTCCTGGTGGATGTGGGGAAGCGTGCTCATCGTGGCCTTTGTGCCAGCTCAGTTCTTCCGGGTCACGCCGCTCAGGCGGATGATGCCATCCGGAGCGGGCGTCATGCCGGTGATGTTGGCGTTGTGGGCGAAGATCCACTGCGAGTGATACATGTAGACGATCGGCAGATCCCGCTGAAGGATGGCAACCGCCTTGCTGTATTCCGCCTTGCGCGTCTCAAGGTCGCCGGATGCACGTGCGTTGCCGAGGATCTTGTCGAGTTCCTCGTTGCAATAATGCGCGTCATTGGTCGGCGCGCCGCAGGACAGCATCGGCGTGATGTTGAGGTCCGGATCGACGCGGCCGCTCCAGCCGACGAGGTGCGACTGGAACTTACCCTGGCGGGCGACGTCGAGCAGCGTCATCAGTTCGGTCGGCTTGATGGAGACGTTGATGCCGACTTCCTGAACCATCGCCTGGATCAGCTGGGCGACCTGCTGGCGTTCGGCGTCCGTCGGAACAAGCAGTTCCAGATCGACAGATTTCACTCCGGCTTCTTCCATCTTCTTCTTGGCCGCGTCCAGGTCACGGGCAGGAATGGGGAAGGACTTGTCGTAAAACGGGCTGTTGGGCGGGAAGGGCTGGTTGCCGATAGTGGCCTGGCCGTCGAAGACCACGTCGCTGATAGCCTGCCGGTCGATGGCGAGGCTGAACGCCTGGCGGATTGCTTCCTTCTTGCCGGCATCGAGGTTTGCACCCTCGCCGCCGATGCTGAACGTCACACCGTAATAGCCGAGACCGACGACCGGTTCGACGGCAAGCGCCTTGTCGGCCTTGACGGCTTCCACCTCGGTCGCGGCAAGGCGTTCGATCAGGTCAAGCTGTCCCGACTTGAGGTTCAAGAGACGCACGTTGGAATCAGGCATGCCGCGATAGATCAGACGGTCGAAGTGGTACTTGTCGGCGTTGTAGTACTGCGGGAACTTGGCAAGCACGATGCGGTCCTGAATGACCCGCTCGGCAAATGTGTAGGGGCCGGAGCAGACAGGGGCGTCGGTGAATTTCTCACCGAGCTTTTCGGCTGCCGCCGGGCTGACGATCATGCCTGCGCGGTCGCTGAGCGCGGCCAGCAGCGGAACCGAAGGCTGCTTCAGGTTGATCTGGACTGTCGTCGGATCGACGACGTCGACCGTGCTGATGGCGCTGATTTCCGGCTTCCGGCGCGAGAACTTTGCGTTGAGAGCCCGCTCGAGATTGTACTTGATGGCAGCGGCGTCGACCTTGGTGCCGTCATGAAACACAGCGTCGTCGCGCAGCTTCAGCGTCAGTGTCTTGCTGTCCGCGCTCCATTCCCAGCTGGCAGCCAGCATCGGAATGATCTGGCCCTTTGCGTCGATGTCGACGATCTTGTCGCAAAGCGACTGGAGAACATGGCGGCCGACGAAGCTCCAGTTGGTTGCCGGATCCAGCGTGTCCGGGTCGTCCTGCAGGCCGATCCGAAGGGTCGATGGTTCTGCAGCAGGAGCCGCAGTGGCGGTCAGTCCGCCCAGCATCAGGCTGGCGGCAAAGGCAAGATATAGCGGCTTCATCATGTTCCCTCTTGTTTTCAGTTTGTCCGTCGCGGTCATCGCGCCACCGCATAGCCCTGCATGCCGCGCGGATTGGCGCCGGCCTTGACCAGCTGCACATCGCCGTCCATCTCGCGGGCGACGGCCGACAACCGGCCTTCCGACCAGGCATCGCCCACCGTGATCTTGTGGCCCTTGGCCGCCAGCTCGTCGCGCATCGCCTGCGGGAAGCGGGCCTCCAGCGTGATCGCGCCAAGGCTGATCTCGCGCGGCCAGAAGGAGCTCGGCAGATGGTCCGTATGGAACGAGGGCGCGTCGATGGCCTCCTGCAGGTTCATGCCGCCGTGCAGGTGGCGCAGCAACATGATCAGCTGCCACTGGTCCTGCTGGTCGCCGCCCGGCGTTCCGAAGGCCATGTAGGGCTTGCCGCCGCGGTAGACCATCGATGGCGTGAGCGTCGTTCTCGGGCGTTTCGAGGGCGCAAGCGTCGACGCAAATCCCTCTTCCAGCCAGAACATCTGGCCGCGGGTCGTCAGGCCGAATCCGAGGCCGGGAATGACGGGGCTCGACTGAAGCCAGCCGCCCGAGGGCGTTGCCGAGACCATGTTGCCCCAGCGATCGACCGCACTCACCTGCACCGTATCACCGCGCTGGGCGCCGTCGGGGGTCAAGGATGGCTCACCCTGCTTGTCGTTCGGCAGCGCCGGCACCTTCGCAACCGTCGGTTCTCCGCCGCCAAGGCTCGGCTGGGCGGTAGTGCCGACGGGCCGCTGCGGCGGCAGGCGCGGCGTGCGGCCATCCGGGGAACCTGGCCGAACCTCCATGGAGGCTGTATTGCTGATCAGGCCCCGCCGCGTATCGGCATAGGCGGATGACAGCAGCGCCTCCATCGGAACGTCGCCGTTGTCGCCATACCAGGAGTCGCGATCGGCCATGGCGAGCTTGGCTGCCTCGACGACGAGGTGGACAAAGTCCGGGCTCATCGGATCGAGATCTGCGATGTCGGTTCCCTGAAGGATCTGCAGCATCTGCAGCAGCACCGGTCCCTGCGACCAGGCTCCGCATTTGAAGACCTCGTGGTCGCCATAGGTCGTGGAAACGGGCGTCTCGACCAGCGGCTTGTAGTCCGCCATGTCCTGTGCGGTGATCAGTCCCTTGTGACGCCGTCCCGAAACATCCCAGACCTCTTCGGTGGCGCAGAAATGGGCGATCTTCTCGGCAACGGGGCCCTTGTACCAGAAGTCCAGTGCCGCATCGATGCGGGCTTCGCGGCTCGCGCCGGACTTCGAATGGTCGATGATGGTCTGGTAGAGGGCGGCAATCTGCGGGTTGCGGAAAAGCTTGCCCGCTTCGGGCGCAGCCCCGCCCGGCAGATAGACCTCGGCGGAGGTCGGCCAATGGGTTTCAAACAGCGGCCGCATCGTGGCGATCGTTCCGGCGATGCGCGGCACCAGCGGGTGGCCGGTCTTTGCGTAGAAGATTGCAGGCGCCAGCACGTCTTCGAGTTCGGCCGTTCCATAGTCGCGCAACAGCGTCAGCCAGGCACCGAAGGCGCCGGGAATGCAGGCGGCCAGCAGACCGGTTCCCGGAATGAGATCAAGGCCAAGGTCCCGGAAATGCTCGAGTGTCGCGGCAGAGGGCGAAGGTCCCTGGCCGGAAATGACCACGGGCCTGTCAGCACCGGCAGGCGTAACGATGATCGGCACTTCGCCGGCAGGTCCGTTGAGATGAGGTTCCACGACCTGGAGAACAAACCCGGCAGCAACGGCTGCGTCGAAGGCTGTATGCCCCTTTTCGAGGATGGACATCCCCACGGTCGAGGCAAGCCAATGGGTTGTGGAAACAGCGCCGAACGTTCCTCTCAGTTCCGGCCGGGTCGTAAAACTCATCGCAACTCCTCCTCCCAGCAAGAGAATGCGAATCGCAGCCGCCCAAGGCCTGCCGCAGAATTCGTTCGACTTGCTGTCAATATACGAGAGCTCTGAAAGCTGGCATCTCGCATGCGATTGTGACTACATGTATGCATAGTGTATATTTTTACCCATGCATGCAAGTGGATTGTGTATCCTTGTTGCTTCGCTTCAAAGTGAGTGAGGGTGCAGACGTTGGAACGGGGGAGGTAGGCCCATGCTGGACAAACCAGCCGTGATGAAAAAGAGCCGCAGCGACGTCATTGTCGAGCATCTGGAGGAGGCCGTGATCAACGGCGATATCCAGTCGGGTGCGCGTCTCGACGAGGCGTCGATCGCCGCCCAGTTCGGCGTGTCCCGCACCCCTGTGCGGGAGGCACTGCATATTCTCTGCGGGCGCGGACTTGCCGAGCGCGAACCTTACAAGGGGGTCGTCGTCACCCAGATTTCCGCCGAGCGGATCGGCGAGATGTTCGAAGCCATGGCGGAACTGGAGGCCACCTGCGGGCGGCTTTCGTCGCACCGGATGACCATGAGCGAACGCGCCAGGCTCGAGAACCTGCACCGGGATATGAATGCCATGGCAGAAGCTGGGGATCATGCGGCCTACAACGAGACCAATACCCAGTTTCACAACCTGATCTTCGAGGGCAGCCACAACAGCGATCTCCTGGCCGCAGCGCAGACCCTGCGTCTGAAGCTGGCGCCGTTCCGCAAGTACCAGCTGAAGGATAGCGGTCGTCTCAAGCGGTCCTGCCGGGAGCACCAGCAGATCGTCGATACGATCCTTGACCAGGATGCCAAGGGGGCCGAGAGCGCGCTTCGTCGTCACCTGGTCTCAGCCGCCCAGGAAGTCCTCCTGAAGCGGCAGCGGCAGGAGGATGACAATATGGCCAAGCTCGAACCAGGCGGAGTATCCTGAATGCAAGAGATTGACGAAGCCGCAGCCATCCGCAGCGTGATCGAGACGATGCAGGCCGCCTGGAACCGCGGTGACTTCCACGGATACATGGATGGTTTTGCCAGGCCCGACGTGATCTTCGTGTCCCGCGGCCGGATCCAGAAGGATTGGGAGGCAACGCTTCAACATTACATCGCCGACTATGGGGGTGCCCCCGGATCCCAGGGCCAGCTCACTTTCTCGAATATTCGCGTGGAGATGCTGGCAGCGGATGCAGCCCAGTTGGTCAGCAACTACGCGCTGGTGCGCAGCGCCGGCAGCCAGACCGGGGTCAACACCCGGCTGATGCGCAAGCGCGACGGCAGGTGGGTGATCGCGCTCAATCACGTCTCCCACATCGAGCCGTAAGCGGCGCAGCAGATCCCGGCCGGCAGCTTGCCGCCGAGCCGCCTCACAGATGCAGGGCGTCGCTCTGGCCGGGTACAATCGTCATGGGCCACACGTCCCGTGTCAGGGGCATGGGATTGGCAGCTGTCCCACCGGGATTGAGGGCGGCGATCATGATCTCGCCCAATCGGGCACCATAGGCCTTCAGATCTATGTGAAAGCTGGTGAGCGATGGCTGCAGATAGCGGCAGACCGGGTTCTCGCGAAAACCGATGATGGCGAGATCACGGCCTGCCGTCAGGCCTGCCTCTGCCAGCCGCTGGTAAAGGCCCATCGCCATGGTCTCCTGGATCAGCACGACCGCGGTTGGACGCTTCTCCATCGCAAGCAGGGCAGATCCAAGCGCATAGCCGCCGGAAATCCGGTCATCGAGGCGCAGGACAAGGGCCTCATCGAACGGGATGCCTGCGGCCGTAAGGCCCCGGCGAAACCCCTCCAGGAACACGTAGTTGTTGTTGGTCTCCTGGGCGGTCAGGGCAACCGCAATCTGCCGGTGCCCCTGTGACGAAAGCCGCCTGACGGCCTGTTCGGCGACGCCGGCAAAGTCGAGGTCCAGAGACGCATAGGAGCCTTCCGTCTGACTGCTTCCCAGCGAAACGAAGGGCACATGCCATTTTTCCAGATAGCTGATGCGCGGGTCCACCCGCTGGACGTTGGAGATGATGAAGCCGTCCGCCAGCTTGCGGTCCACCGCGCGATAGAGGAACTCGTTCTCGTCCTGGTCGGACGCACAGGGCAGGATGATAAGGTCGAGGCCCGCGCTGGCGAGAACACTCTGCAGCCCCTCACTCAACGCCATGAAAAAGGTTTCGCCGGCAACCGAGCGGCCGGTATCGGTGCGCATCGTCAGCGCGACGGCTTTGGTCGAACCGCTGCGCAGGCTGCGGCCCGACTGGTTGGGCCGGTAGCCGATACGGTCTGCCGCTTCGAGGATCCGCGTTCGCGTTTCGGCGCTCACCTCGCTGCTGCCGTTCATGGCGCGCGAGACTGTGCTGATGGCCATGCCGAGATGGGCAGCCAGTTCGCGGATCCCGACGCTGGATGGTTTCTTCATGGCTCACAATCATCGACGTCAGATGCTGTTACTTGACATCCGAGCCTCCTCATGGCAATTCCGGAAACGTTTCCGGAACCGAATGCGGTGGCGGAAGACCCGAAGGGGAGGCCTGAGGGGATGGATCTCAAGGAGGAGAGAGAGTGGCTGTTTCCGAACAAGTCGTCATTCGTAAGCTGACGTGGCGTTTACTGCCAATTTTGATTTTTGCATATTTTATCGCCATCCTTGATCGCGCCAATGTCGGGGTCGCGGCGTTGACGATGAACGAGGACCTGGGATTGTCCATGGCATCCTTCGGCTTCGCAGCCGGCGTCTTCTTCGTGCCTTACGTGCTGCTAGAAATTCCATCCAATCTTGCGCTGCAGCGCTTCGGCGCGCGCTGGTGGATTGCCCGCATCATGCTGACCTGGGGTCTGCTGTCCAGCGCCCATGCCCTCATCTGGAGTGCATCTAGTCTCTACGCCATGCGGGCTCTGCTCGGTGCTGCCGAGGCCGGGTTCTTCCCGGGCGTCGTCTTCTACCTGACGCTTTGGGTCCCATCGGCCTATCGCGGCCGCATCATCAGCATGTTCATGGCAGGCATTCCGATCGCCCTGGTGATCGGCACGCCGTTGTCGACATTGCTGTTGCAGATGGACGGCATTGCGGGCCTGCACGGCTGGCAGTGGATGTACCTGCTCGAAGGCATTCCGGCCATTCTGCTGGCCCTCTGCATCCCGTTCATTCTTCCCAGCCGGCCGTCGGAAGCCAAGTTTCTCAATGCCGAAGAGCGCGACTGGCTGGTCGCAAGGCTCACGCGGGAGGAAAGCGAACGCGCCGGCCTGACCGCCAGCGGTCATGGAAAGCAGCTCTTAAAAGCCCTGCTTTCGCCGCAGGTCCTGCTGTTCTGCCTGATGTACTATGGCCTGACCAATCTCAACGGCGCGGTCAGCACCTTCCTGCCGCTGATCCTCAAGGAGTTCGGTCTCACGCAGATGCAGACCGGTTTCGTCGCCGCCATTCCCTACCTCTTCGGCATGGCCGGGATGCTCATGCTCGGACGGCTCGCCGACCGGCCGGGAAAGCGCCGCCTCGCCAACTATGTGGCACTCTCCGTATCGATCCTCGGCCTGGTCTGCGCCGGCGTGTCGGGTGATCCGACCGTTAAGCTCGCCTTCCTGTGCCTTGCCGCCTTCGGTGTCTTCGGTGCCATGCCCGTCTTCTGGGGGCTGCCCACCGCGATCCTGAGCGGTGCCGCGGCAGCCGGCGGAATTGCGCTCATCAACGCGCTCGGCAATCTGTCCAGCGTGATCAACCCCTGGGTCATCGGCAGCATCCGTGACGCGACCGGCAATTTCAACGGCGGCCTCTACTGGCTGGCGCTGATGGCGGCCATGTCGATCGTCGTGCTCGCTGTCATCACCGCCCTCTACGGGCGCGCCGAGCCCAATCCGTCAGTCGAGGTTCGATAATGCTGATCACTGAAATCCGTCTTCGCAAGCTGGCCGGCACCCTGCCGACCACAGGCGATCTCTGGGAAGAGCGTCTTGTCCGCCCCATCGATGTCTATCCCGAATACAGGTCGCGGAATGATTTCGAAGGCGGCGTCCAGACCGCCGATGGCTTCCGGATCGTCACATATTTTGTCGAGGTCCATACGGATGAGGGCGTCACCGGGCTGGCGGGTCCGATCCCGGAAGGGGTCGCCTTCATCATCGCGAAAAGCCTGCGTCCGCTTCTGGTCGGTCAGGATGCCATTGCCGGCGAACGTCTCTGGGATCAGATGCATCGCTGGATGGTGCATGGCCGACAGGGCGATGCCATGCTGGCCATCTCCGCGATCGATTGCGCGCTATGGGACCTGCGCGGCAAATGGCTGAACCAGCCGGTCTATCGCCTGCTGGGTGGCCCAACCCAGACCAAGATCCCGGCCTATGCCTCCATGCTCGGCTTTGCGGTTCTCGATCCGGGCAAGGTGCGTGAGCGGGCGATCGAATACAAGGAAATGGGATACCGCGGCCAGAAATGGTTCTTCCGCCATGGCCCGATGAGCGGTGCCGAGGGGATGAAGAAGAACGTCGAGCTGGTGCGGACATTGCGGGAGGCCGTCGGCGACGACTACGACCTGATGTTTGACTGCTGGCAGGCCATGGACGTCGGCTATGTCGTCGATCTTGCCGACCGTATCGAGCAATACAGGCCTCGGTGGCTCGAGGAATGCGTCATGCCGGACCGGATCGACAGCTACCGCAGGATCCGCGAGCGCATCCGCATTCCGCTGGCAGGCGCCGAGCACGAATACACCCGCTGGGGCTTCAAGCGCTTTATCGATTCCGAAGCTCTGGATGTTATCCAGCCGGATATCTACTGGTGCGGCGGGCTGACGGAAGCGTTGAAGATCGCAGCCTATGCGACCGTCCACGACCTCGTGACCATCCCGCACGGGCATTCCACCTTTGCCACCGCCCATTTCTCGGCGGTCCAGTCGCCCATCCACACGCCGTGCCAGGAGTATCTGGTCAAGTGGAATGCCGTCCATCAGCATTTCCTGGTCGATCCGCTGGAGGTCATCGGCGGCATGATCGAAGTGCCCGACCGCCCCGGCCTCGCGATGCAGATCGATGGGAGCAAGATCGAGGCCGAAGAGATCGTCTTCGCCTGATGCTACGCTGTGCGCCGCCGCCGCTCCAGGGCGGCTGCGGCCTGCAGCGAGGCGATGATGACGAGAACGCCCACGACGGTCCGCATGTCCGGGACCTCGCCGAAAAACACGTAGCCGACGGCGGTCACGAAGACGATCGACAGATATCCCACCGGTGCAAGCACGCTCGCATCAGCGATGCGGTAGGCGCGCAGGAAGCAGTATTGCCCAAGCTGGGCGAGAAAACCGATGCCGAGCAGTGGCAGCCAGTCGAACGGCATGACCGGCTGCCAGGTCAGGATGGCCGGAACGGCTGTGAGGACGGCAAGCCCCACCGTGTAGAACACCATCATCACGGTCGTGTCTTCGTCCCTGAGCGCCCGTGTCTGGACGATTGCGAGCGCGCCGAAGACGACGGACACCAGCACGACCAGGATCTTCACGTCGAAACTCGATGTCCCGGGCGCCATGACGATCAGCACGCCGATGAAGGCGAAGGCCGCACCCGCCCACCGGATGCGGCTCACCCTTTCCCCGAGCATCACGACGGCAAGCGCCATGGTGACCAGCGGCCGGGAAAAGCCGACGGCATTGACCGTGGCGAGCGGAAGCAGCGTGATCGCCAGAAAATTGCTGGTCAGGGCAATGGCATTGCACGAAATTCGCAGGACGTTGCGCCAGGGATGGCGCACGCGACGCATCTTGCCCCGATGGTGCCAGATCAGCGGCGTGATGAACAAAAGCCCGATCATTGCCCGGATGAAAACCAGCTGGAAGGCCGGATAGGTCGCGCCCTGTGCCTTGACCAGCGCCGTCATGCCGCCGGAGACAAGCGTCATGTCCAGCAACAGCCAGCCGATCGCCACCCGCGCGTCCTGTGAACCTTGCGGTCTCTCGTGCGCAGGCGTCGGCGCAGTCACGCCGGCTGCACGAGGTTGGCCATCAGCCGGAAGGCGCCCGGCACCAGGCGGTCCATCTGGTGATGCAGCACCAGGCTGGTATGGGTGTGGCGACCCTTGCCGATGGCAGCCGAGATCAGCGCGCCGTTAAGCGGCTGCTCGTTCACGTCGTGCATGGCGAGAAGCGGCTCGTAGGCCTCGTCGAAGCGGGCCGCAAAGTAAAGGCCACGCTCCTTGTCCCAGCCGGCCCAGTCGTCCGGGCCGATCCGGTTGGGCCCGTTCAGCAGGGGGTGGTCCGGGGCAAGCACTGTCACCTCCGCAGCCGGATCCGTCACCCGCCAGCGCAGCGAAGGACTGCCGATCTCGATGCGTCGGACAGGTGTCTGGTCTGGCAGCCATCCGTCGCTGGGACGATGGTAGAGCGTCACCAGGTGTCCGCCATTCTCGACGAACTGATGCAGCCGCTCGGTCGCGGCCGTAAGATCCTTGCGGATGCCGAAGGCGAAGATCCCGACGACGATGGTGGTGAAGCGGGACAGGTCACTGGCAAGCGCAGCGGCGTCCATCTCGGTCACATCGAGGCCCATGCGCGACAGCCAGGTGCCGACCCGGTCGGCGCCACCGCCGACGTAACCGATTTTGGCGCCCTCCGGCAGCGTCAGATCGAGGGTGAGGATCTTCAGCGCCACCGGCTGGCGGAAAGACGTGCGGCCGATGTGTGGGAACGCGATCGGCGTCGTGCTGTAGGCGGGACGACCGTCGATCCGCGGCTCGAGAGTGAGAAGCCCGGGGGTGCGATGTCCGTTCGCAGAAACAAGCCAGCCTCCCTCTCCCGGATCGATCGACCAGCCCGGCGGCGGAGCGAACGAAACCGCGGCCGGTAAGCCGTCCATGCTCCCCTGTATCGGCCATGCGGTTTGGCCACTGTCCAAAGGCACCAGAAGCGCGTCCGGCAGCAGCTGAAGCGATTGCGCGGGCGCGACGGAAAGCGCCTCCTCGAGGTCGAAAAGCCCGCTGACCTGACGGTCGCCGATCCTGGCCGAGATCCTGACATGGCCGGGGCCGTTGCCGCCCAGCGATGACCACGCCGGCTGGTAAAGGTCGGAATGCGGCGCAGAGGCCTCGGCCCGCAGCAGGAAACCGCGATGCCGGTCGGCCGACTGGAGGCTGGAGGTCACGCCCTCCGGCAGGATCGGCTGAACCTCGATGTCGCTGTTATCCGTCTCTTCCGTCAGTTCGACGACGAGCGTCGCTGTGCCGCCCGGATAGAGCGTCGGCGGGTCGCAATAGGCGCGTTGGAAGATGGCCGCCGCCTCGAGAAGGGCTGCATCGATCTCCAGCCGCTTGCGCTCGATCCGATGGCCATGCAGCGCACGAAACGCCTCCGGGACCGTTTCCGCGACACGGTCAAGCAGTCCGGCTGCTTTAAGAAGGCCTGACTGGATCGCCGGGCGATCCGGGAATGCGGCAACTGCCGTGGTCAGAGCCGTGTCCGCGGCCCGCAGCGCATCGGCCAGATCGCCCGCCAGTCCGGGAACGTCTGCCAATGCCGCAAGCGAGACGGGAAGATTGTCTGCAATGGACTGCTCGGAGACGGATCCGGTGCCGGATAATTTCAGATGCAGTGGCCAGGACTTTTTCGACCGTTCCGGCCAGTGGCCCATGCCCTGCGAGGCGTGGAAGTAGCGCGACCATTCGCCGATACGGCCGTATTCCGCCCCGGTCGCGGGATCGGTTCGCTCGGCCACAAGGGTAACGGTGGCGTCCGGCGGCGGCACCTCGTCGTCATAAGTATCGCCGCCACCGGACCAGGCCGGCAGATAGTATTTCGAAACCGTCCAGGGCGTCAGCCCCTCTGCGAAGTGCTCGGGGAACGCCGCAGCATCGGCCGCCAGCGCGATTGCCGCTTCCGCGGCCCGTGTCATGGCGCGATGGTGGCCATGCTGGCCCGGCACGTCGAGGAAAGTCGGCACCACGATGTCAGGCCGTTCCATCCGGTAGGCGCGCACCAGTCGCTCGACGATCCGCGCTTCGCCCCAGCGGTCGAAGGTCGCGTCGCCGTCCTTGGAAAACCCGAAGTCGTGAACCGGATCCGCCGGACCATGGCCGAGCCAGAACACGTCGGCATCGAGAACCCGTGCGGCCTCCTCCATCTCACGCGAACGAACGACGCCAAGTGCACCGAGCCGCTCGGGCCCGAGCGCATTCTGCCCGCCTTCGCCGCGCGTCGAGCAGGAGATGATCACCCGCATGCCGAGCCCGAGGCGCAGAAAGGCAAGCAGGCCATTCTGTTCGTCGTCCGGATGAGCGCCTGTGTTCATCATCGTCAGCGTCGACCGCAACCGGCTGAGCTTGCGGTGCAGGCGCACCAGCGATGGGTCGTTCATCTGGCGTTCGATGCGTTCGCGGGCAGTCAGCATGCGGGGCCTCCTCAGACGGTCATGCGGGGGCGGCGGCCGGGGTCTGGAGCGAGAGCTCCAGCTTCGGGGTCACCATGTCGAAAAGCGGAAGCGCCGCTGCCCCAAGGGCTGCGGTCAGCTGGCCGGTCTTGCCGCGCATCACCCGCGGCAGGTCGCGCTGCCGGCGGCTGGCAACGGAGGTCGGCAGGGGGGCGAGATGGGCAAGAACGTCGTCGATGATTGCATCGGGCAGCGCGCCGCCGAAGATCAGCGTCTGCGGGTCGAGAATGTTTTCGAGCATCGCCACCATCGGGCCGAGATAGGTAGCGGCATCCTCCACCCATTCCACGATCACCGGATGGTTCTGCGCATGTAGTTGCTCCAGATCGGCAAATTCCATCTCGGTAATGCCGGCACCGGCAAGCTCCTCTTTGAGGGCATAGGTGGAAACATAGCCCTCCAGGCAGCCGAGCTGACCGCAGGATGGGCATTTTTTGCCCTTCGGCACCACCGTGACATGCCCGATCTCGCCGGCATTGCCGAAGGCGCCGCGATAGGGCGCTCCATCCTGGATGATGCCGAGACCAAGGCCGACGCCGAAATAGACCATGCAAAAATTGGAGATCGACAAACCTGCGCCGAACAGTCGCTCTGCCACCGCCGCTGCCGTCGCATCGTTTTCCACGATGACCGCGTGGCCACAGGCATCGCCCAGCACCTGCGCCGCGTCCCGTCCGCCCCAGCCAGGAAGCGTCGTCGGGCCGACCGAGGTCATTCCCTCGATCTCGAAAGGACCCGGCATGACCACGCCGATACCCAGCAGCTTAGAGCCGATCGAGGTTCTGACCGCTGCAAGCTCGGAAGCGAAGATCGACAGCACATGATCGGGCGTCGGATCCCGAAGCGCCACGACCCGGCTTTCGCGCAGGCGTCCCGACAGGTCGAGCGCCACGGTGACGATATGATCGGCAGCAATCTCGACCCCGATGGTGAAACCACCGTCCGGGTTGACGGCAAACTGGATCGGCGGCTGGCCGCGGCCCGACCGCCTGCGTCCCAGCTCCATCATCAGGCCTTCGCCCACCAGCTCGTCGACGATGTTGGCGACCGCCTGCGGGGTCAGCTGGGTCAGCTTGGCGATATGGGCGCGTCCGAGCATTTCATGCTGTCGCACGATGTCCAGCACCACCCGCCGATTGTGCTCTCGGCTGCGTTCCGGGTTCTTGCCAATGGCTATCGAGTGCTTCCCGTTGGGATGGATCGTCATGTCGATGTCCTCGTCACAAATTCATACCGCCGCAACGCCGCGCCCGGCAATAGATTAATTCAAGTAAATTATCTTATTGACAGAACGCCAATCTCGGGTGACCGTAAGAGACAGGCGACAATGTCGAGTTGCCACCGCCGGTTTCAGATCGGCAGCAGCGAATACCGGAGCGCGGACCGCGTGACGGACCAAAGGGAACGATCACCCACGACCGGAATGCCGGCTGGGAAACTGGAGGCTCACATGCGCAAGGCAACTTTGTTCGCCGGACTCGTCGCCGGATTCAGCACACTCGCATTCAGCAGTGCCCAAGCAGTCGAAATCGAATACTGGCAATATGTCTTCGACACGCGCGTCAAGGCAATGGACCAGTTGATTGTCGAATTCCAGAAGGCCAACCCGGATATCACCGTCAAGCAGGTGACTTTCCCCTACGCCGATTATCAGACCCGGGTCGTTGCCGCCAACATGTCGGGCAAGGGGCCGGACGTGATGCAGTTGTTCTACGGCTGGCTCGACAAGTTTGCAGTCGGCGGCATTCTGCAGCCGCTGCCGAAGGACACCTTCCCGCACGACAAGATCGAAAGCGATTTCTTCCCGATCGTGTCGGCGATGAAGCGCGGCGACGACTACTACGGCCTGCCCACGGCGGTCCGCTCGCTCGCCCTGTTCTACAACAAGAAGCTCTTCACCGAAGCCGGCCTCGACCCGAACACCCCGCCGAAGACGCTCGACGAGTTTGTCGCGGCAGCGCAGAAGATCGCCAAGCACGATGCCTCCGGCAACCTCACCGTCGCCGGCTCGACCCTCGATATGGGCGGCCAGGACCATCAGTGGTGGCGCGAGGTGCTGATCCGCCAGTTCGGTGGCGAGCCCTACACCGATGGCGACAAGAAGGTGACCTATGACAGCGAGGCCGGCCTGAAGGCGCTCAGCTTCTACACCAGCCTTCAGCTTGAAAAGAAGATCGGCCAGGTCGGTTTCATGGATGAAGGCCAGGCAGCCTTCCGCGGCGGCAAGGCCGGCATGACGATCGACGGCACCTTCCGCTTAGGGTCGTTCAAGTCCATCAAGGATTTCGAATGGGGCGTCACTGAATTGCCGGCAAATGCCGAAGGCATCCGCTCCAACTATGCCAGCTACTTTGCCAACGGCATCAGCGCCAAGACCACAGGCGAGGAACTGGAAGCCTCCAAGAAATTTCTCGCCTACATCTCCTCGGCCGAAGCGATGGATATCTGGCTGAAGACGGTTGGCGAGCTGCCGGCACGGCGCGCGGCGGCGATGACGGAGGCCAACCTCAAGGATCCGATCTACGGACCGTTCTTGAAGGGTCTCGAATACGCCCATACGACCATGTTCATGGATGAGGCTGCCCAGCGGCAGAATGCCATCGATATGGTCAATCGCGTGTTCCTGGAAAAGCAGCCGGTCAAGGACTCGCTGAAGCAGGCAGCGGAAGCTGAACAGGCCATCATCGACGCGGCGAAGCCTTAAGCGACGGAGCCGGTCATGGCAGCGATTGAAGAGCAGGGGGCGGCAATGGGCCGTCCCAATGGTAGCCCCAGTGGTGGCCCGACGGGTGGCATCAGCAGCCGGCTTTCCATGCAGACGCGGCGGCTCCTATGGGTCTGGGGCTTCCTGGCACTGCCGATCCTGTTCTACACGGTGATCCGCTTCTACCCCACCCTGCAGGCCTTCTATCTCTCCTTCACCAACTGGGACCTCCTGCGTCCTGCAAAGCTCGTCGGCTTTGCCAACTACATCAAGCTGTTCAAGGACCCGCAGTTCTGGAAGGTGTTCAAGAACACCTTCACCTACCTGATCGTCGGCACGCCGATCAGCCTCGTGCTTGCCTTCGCCATCGCCTATTTCCTCGATCGCGTCCGCTTCATGCACAACTTCATCCGCGCCCTGTATTTCCTGCCGTTCCTGACGACGGCAGCGGCCATGGCATGGGTCTGGCGCTGGTTCTACCAGCCGCCGCCGATCGGCATCATCAACGATGTACTGGGCATGGCCGGCATTCCGCAGCAGCCGTTCATCCGCTCGCCCGACCAAGCGCTGTTTTCCGTGATGGTAACGGCGATCTGGGCCGGCCTCGGTTTCCAGATCATCATCTTCATGGCCGGCCTGCGCGCCATTCCCTCGACCTTCTATGAAGCCGCCCGTATCGACGGCCTGGGCGAATGGGCGATCCTGCGCAAGATCACGCTGCCGCTCCTGAAACCCACCACCGTCTTCCTCGTCGTCTTCTCGTCGATCGGATTCCTGCGCATCTTCGACCAGGTCTACAACATGACGACCAATGATCCCGGCGGACCGCTCGGATCGACCAAGCCGCTCGTGCTGATGATCTACCAGACGGCCTTCAACTCCTACGCCATGGGCTATGCCGCGGCCCAGACGGTGGTGCTGTTCGTCATCCTGATGATCGTCTCGCTGCTGCAGCTCTTCATCCTGAGGGAAAAGAAATGAGCGAAGCCCCTACGCTCCACCGCGCCAACATCCGCCCCGGCCGCATCGTCGCCTGGACCTTGCTGTTCATCGGCGGGCTGATCATGATCTCGCCGCTCGCCTTCATGTTCTCAACCTCGCTGAAGACTGCCGACCAGGTTTACGATCTGCGCCTCATTCCCGCTGCGCCGACCTTTGCCAATTACGTGGCGGTTCTGGCGGACGGCCGCTTCATGCGGTGGTTCTTCAACTCGACGCTGGTGGCGGTTGCCGTCACCATCTCCAACTGCTTCTTCGATAGCCTCGTCGGCTATACGCTGGCCAAATTCCAGTTCCGCGGCCGGCAGTTCGTCTTCATCGCCATCCTGTCGACGCTGATGATCCCGACCGAAATGCTGGTCATTCCCTGGTACCTGATGTCGAGCCAGCTCGGCTGGCTGGATAGCTACTGGGGCATCATGTTCCCCGGCATGATGACGGCGTTCGGCACCTTCCTGATGAAGCAGTTCTTTGAAACCGTTCCGAACGACTTCATCGAGGCAGCCCGTGTCGATGGTCTCAACGAATTCCAGATCTGGTGGAAAGTGGCCATGCCCCTGGTCACGCCGGCCCTGTCGGCGCTCGCGATCTTTACCTTCCTCGGCAACTGGACGGCGTTCTTCTGGCCGCTGATCGTCACCACCAGCAAGGAACTCTACACGCTGCCGGTCGGGCTCTCGAGCTTTGCCGTCGAGCAGTCCATCCAGTGGGAAATGATCATGACCGGTGCCGCGATCGCCACCTTGCCCACGCTTCTCGTGTTCCTCGTGCTGCAGCGCTACATCGTGCGCGGCGTGATGCTCGCAGGCCTGAAAGGATAAGACCATGGCGGATACCAACCCGCGCCTGTCCGATACCAGCAGCTTCCCCGATCCGGTCTACAAGGACACCGTCCTGCGTCCGCTCTTTGATGGCGCCAAGGGCCATCACGTGGAAGCCTTCCGCCGGATCGACCGCGCCCATCTGGTGATGCTGGTGGAAACCGGCATCCTCGACCGCGATGTGGCGGCCAGGATTGCCGGCGCACTGGACGCCATCGACCGGGAGATCGATCCGTCGACACTGGTCTACACCGGCGAAGTAGAGGACTTCTTCTTCCTGATCGAAAAGGAGCTGAAGGCACGCATCGGCGTCGATATCGCCGGGCGCCTGCATACGGCGCGGTCGCGCAACGACATCGATCACACCCTCTTCAAGCTCGGCCTGAAGGAAAAGATCGATGCGCTGATGGTCAAGGCGCGGGCGCTTCTCGCTGCCATGATCGACGCCGCCGATCGCAATAAGGCCACGCTGATCGTTGCCTATACCCACGGTCAGCCGGCGCAGCCAAGCACCTTTGGCCACTATCTGTCAGCGGCGATCGAAGTGCTGATCCGCGATATCGAGCGCTTTGCCGAGGCCCGGCGGATCGTCGATCTCTCGTCCATGGGCGCTGCGGCCATCACCACCTCGGGATTTCCGATCGACCGCGCCCGTGTGGCACAGCTGCTCGGCTTCTCGGCCGCCCAGCGCAATTCCTATTCCTGCATCGCGGCCGTCGACTACACGACGTCCACCTATTCCGCCATTGAGCTGATGTTCCTGCATCTCGGTCGCCTCATCCAGGATTTCCAGTTCTGGACGAGCTTCGAGGTCGGCCAGATCTATGTGCCGAACGCGCTGGTGCAGATCTCCTCGATCATGCCGCAGAAGCGCAATCCGGTGCCGATCGAGCACCTGCGCCATCTGGCGAGCCAGACCTTCGGCCGCGCCCGCACGGTGATCGACATTATGCACAACACGCCCTTCACCGATATGAACGACAGCGAAGGCGAAACGCAAGGCATGGGCTATGAGGCCTTTACATCTGCTTCGCGTGTGCTCGATCTGCTGGCGGCGCTGATCGCACAGATCAGCATCGATCCGGAGCGGGTCGACCAGAACATTCGCCGCTCCTGCATCACCATTACCGAACTGGCCGATTCGCTGGTGCGTATCGAGGGCCTGTCGTTCCGCGAGGCGCATGAGATTGCGGCTGCCACTGCCAGGAGTGTCGTCGCGGGCAAGGGTGATCTTCCCAGCGATGGCTATGGGCCCTTTGTTGAAGCCTTCCAGCATTCCGTCGGCCGCAAGCCTTCCGTCGATCTTGAGAAATTCCGCGAGATCGTCTCGCCGGAGCATTTCGTCAAAGTCCGTGATCGCTTTGGCGGGCCGGCACCCGAGCCGATGCAGGCGGCGCTGTCCGCTTACCGGGAGCGGTTGGCAGCATTTGAAGCCGAGGCCGAAAGGGCTGCAGCACACGAAGCAAAAGCGGCCGCAGACCTGCACGAACGATTCACTGCGCTGACAGGAGCCCTTTGATGGCGACGATCGAACTCGAGAAACTGGTCAAGCGCTACGGCAAGGTCGAGGCGGTCAAGGGCATCGACCTGTCGATCGCCGATGGCGAATTCGTCGTCTTCGTCGGCCCGTCCGGCTGTGGCAAATCCACGACGTTGCGCATGATTGCCGGGCTGGAGGAAATATCCGCCGGCACGCTGAAGATCGGCCCGGATGTCGTCAACGAGCGCGATCCGAAGCAGCGCAACATCGCCATGGTGTTCCAGAACTACGCCATCTACCCCCACATGACGGTGCGCCAGAACATCGGCTTTGGCCTTTATACCTCCAAGCTCAGCAAGCAGGAGAAGGACAAGCGGATCGAAGAAGCCGGCAAGATTCTCGGTCTCGACGACTTCCTGGACCGCCGGCCGGCAGCGCTCTCGGGCGGTCAGCGCCAGCGGGTGGCGATCGGCCGCGCCATGGTGCGCGATCCTTCCGCCTTCCTGTTCGACGAACCGCTGTCCAACCTTGACGCCCAGTTGCGGGCCCAGATGCGCATCGAGATCAAGCGCCTGCACCAGCGCCTGAAGACGACGACCGTCTACGTCACCCACGACCAGGTCGAAGCCATGACCATGGCAGACCGGATCGTCGTCATGAAGGATGGGCACATCCTCCAGGTAGGTACCCCGTCGGAACTTTATGAAAGCCCTGTGGACGTGTTTACCGCCCGCTTCATCGGCAGCCCGTCGATGAACCTGATCGGCGGAAAGCGCAGCAACACCGGTGTCGAAGCCGCAAGCGGTGGCGATATCCTGATCGGCATTCGCCCGCATGATCTGGCCGCCAATCCGCCGGCGCAGGGCGATGGCATCCGTCTCACTGGCACGGTGACGGCGGTGGAACCGCTCGGACCCGAGACCCTCGTGCATCTGGATGTTGACGGCACCCCGGTGATCGCCACCGCTCGCGACAAGTCCGTTCCGGCGGTCGGTAGCCAGCTCACCTGCAGCGCACCGTCGGGCAGCCTCTACCTCTTCGACGCCCGGACAGAGGCGTTCCTGGGCCGGTCATGATCGCGAGCAACCCCAATCGATCCGCGGTGCTCAGCATCGGGCGGATCTACTGCGACCTGATTTTCACCGGTCTGGACGAGATGCCGGTGCTGGGGCGCGAATTGTTCGCCGGCGGGTTGGATATCGCTGCCGGTGGGGGCGCCTTCATCTCGGCCGCGCATGTGGCGCAGGTGGGGCGCAAGGTGGCGCTGGTGTCGCGGCTGGGAACGGACACGCTGTCACGAGGCGTCGGCGAGCAGATCCGCGACAGCGGCATCGACCTGCGTTTCATCGAACATGCCGCAGATGCAGGGCCGCAGATCACGGTCGCAGCAGTGGTCGGCAAGGACCGCGCCTTTCTCACGCGCCGCGCCGGACCGGCACAGCCGCAGACGCTTGAGGCAGCACTCGCCTGGCCGGAGGCTCAGCATCTCCACATCGCCGAATACGCCACGCTGCATGAGATGCCGGATCTCGTGTCGAGGGCGAAGGCACAAGGGCTGACCGTGTCGCTGGATCCGAGCTGGGATGCCAGCCTCATCTATGCGCCGGGGTTTCTGGAGGCCTGTCGCGGCGTCGATGTTTTCCTCCCCAACCTGGAAGAGGCCGAGGCCATCACCGGCAGTGCGGATCCGCAAGTAGCGATCACCATGCTTGGCAAGAGTTTTCCGACGGTTGCCCTGAAGGGCGGGCCGAGCGGCGCCTGGGTAACATCCGGCGACGGCATCCTGCATGGTCCGGCAAAGCCCGTGCCGGTCGTTGATACGACGGGCGCCGGCGATGCCTTCAATGCCGGCTTCCTGCATGCCTGGCTTGATGGAGGTCCCTTGCCGTCCTGCCTGTCTGCGGGGATCGATGCCGGAAGCCTTGCCGTGCAGACCGCAGGCGGAGCAACGGCCTTGCGAAAGAGCTAAACCGACAATCATCGCCGCATCAGGGCTTTGCGATAGGTCTCGCAAACGGCAGGCAAAGCACGGCGAGAATGGTGATGATGGCGACGATCATCCAGGCTTCGTTCAGGGCCTGAACGGTCGCTGCCGTCTGGACCAGCGGGTCGAGAATACCCATCGCCGCCTGGTCGAAGGCGCCGCTATGGTCCCTGATCGTATCGACCGGTGCACCCACGAATGTCGCCGTCTCAAGATCGCCCCTCTGGAGGCTTGCCCAGAGATTTTGTGCGAGCGGTTCCGACCGCGTGTAGATCACGGTGTCGATCAGCGCGATGCCGATCGCGCCGCCAAGGTTCCGCATCAGGTTGAACAGGCCGCTTGCATCTGGCACGCGGTCCGGCGACAGCATGCCGAGCGCCAGGCGCGTCGGCGGCAGCAGGCAGAACATGATCGCACAGCCGCGCACGATCTGCGGCCAGAACATCGCGTCGTAATCGGTCGACGGATCCTGCCAGGCGCTCATGCCGATCCCGACAGCGAAGAGAGCGAAACCGCCCGCTGAAAGCAGCCGCGGATCCATCCGCTTTTCGAGCGCGACGGCGATCGGCGCGGTGCAAAGCTGGGCGATACCGGTCACCAGCATCGTCATACCAATTTCCAGAGCGTTGTGTCCCCGCACGAAGGCCAGGAACACCGGCATCAGGTAGACCGAGCCGAACAGGCCGATGCCCAGCACGAAACTCAGCGTCGCGCCGACCAGGAAGTTGCGGTCGGCGAAGTTGCGAAGCTCCACCAGCGGGCTCGCGATGTTGAGCGAGCGTCGCACGAAAAATACGGTCGCCAGGATGGAAAGGCCGAACAGGCCGAGGCTGTGAAGCGAAAGCCAGCCGCTGACCGGCGCGCCCTTCAGTCCCAGTTCCAGGGACACAAGCGCGATGGCGAGCGCCACAAGTCCGGCCGTGTCGATCGTCCGCAGTTGAGACAGCGATGCCCGCTGATGCGGCAGCGAACGCACCGCCACCAGGGCCGCAACGATGCCCGGAATGACGTTGATCAGGAACAGCCAGTGCCAGGAATAGCTCTCGGTCAGCCAGCCGCCGACGATCGGCCCGACCGTCGGTGCAAGCACGGCCAGCACGCCGGCAATCGTGGTCGCCAGCGCTTGCCGGTTGTCCGGGAACAGCACGAACACCGCGGAAAACACGGCAGGGATCAGCGTGCCGCCGGAAAAGCCCTGCAGCACCCGCCAGGAGACGAGCTGTTCGAAACTGCCACTGGCCGCGCATCCGATAGATGCGATCACGAAGACGGTGAGCGATATAACGAAGAGCCAGCGCATGGTGAGCACGCGGGTGAGAAAACCGGTGAGCGGAATGGCGACCACTTCGGCGATTAGATAGGCGGTCTGGATCCAGCTCATCTGGTCCGGATCGATGTCGAGCGCCGTCTGGATGGTCGGCAGCGAGGTCGCCACCACCTGCACATCGAGGATCGCCATGAACATGCCGATGCACATGGCGATAAAGCCAATCCAGACCGAGGGTCCGCGGGTGTCTGTCGGTCCGGTGTCAGGCTGGGTCGGCACGGAGGGATCCTGCGAGTGCTGCATTTTCGGCCCTGATGCGAATGGTGAGTATCAGGGCATTGGCGGCTGAAAACAACAGGGCGTAGAGCGGCATGCCGAAGCAGAGCGGCAGGACGGCAATCTCGCCGATCACCACGACGTAGTTCGGGTGCCGCAGCAGCCGGTAGGGGCCGGCGGCGACCAGCGTTTCGCCCGGAACGACGATGATGCGGGTGGTCCAGCGCCGGCCAAGCGTGCCAAGCGTCCATAGGCGCAGGACCTGCAGCAGCGCGAAGACGACAAGCCAGAGGGGAGAGATCGGCGCGTCCCAGGCGAGCAGCCACAACCCGATGATCCACAGACCGTGCAGCACGACGATCAGCGGGTAATGGCCTGCCGCGACCTCCCTTCCGCCGTTCGCCAGAAGCCGTTCGGTGTTGCGACGCGCCAGCCACAATTCGCCGAGACGCTCGGCGGTGACGGCGGCGAGAAGGAGGATGGAGCCGATCATGCGGCAGCTCGCAGCGAAACGCAGCTGGCGGTAAAGCCCGGTCCCATCGCGGTCATCAGGGTGCGCGACGGCAGGCCGGCGGTGATAAGACGATCCAGCACGAAGAGGGCCGTCGGCGCCGACATGTTGCCGTAGTCGGACAGGACATCGCGCTCATGGTTGAGCGTCCCCTGGCCGAGCTGCAGAGCGGTCTCCAGCGCATCGATCACCTTGGCGCCGCCCGGGTGGCAGGCAAACCGGTCGACATCCGAAAGCGACAGGCCGCCGCGGGCTAAGATGCCGCTGATCGCCGGCTTGATGTTGGCCTCGGCAAAGGGCGGAATGGCCCGGTCGAAGATGACGCCTAGGCCTTCGGGATCGACGCTCCAGCCCATGACCTCGAGCGTGTCCGGCCAGGTATGCTGGCCGCTCATCTCCACCTCGGCGAGACCATCCTTGGTGGTGCTGATCACGCAGGCCGCGGCGCCGTCGCCGAACAGCGCGGTCGCCACGATATTGGCCTTGGTCAGCTTATCCATCCGGAAGGCAAGCGTGCAGGTCTCGACCGCGACCAGCAAAACGATGCAGCCGGGCTTGGATTTGGCAAGGTTCGCCGCGATCGCAAAGCCCGAAACCCCGCCGGCACAGCCCAGTCCGAAGACCGGTACCCGCAGGATATCGTCACGAAAACCGATCGTCTCGCTGACACGCGCGTCAAGACTCGGCGTTGCCACGCCGGTCGAGGACACGGTCACGACGATATCGACCTGGGATGCCGAAACGCCGGCCGCCTCCAGCGCCTTGCCGGCCGCGTCGAGAAACAGGGCGCTCGCCCCGTCGATATAGGCAGCGTTCCTCGCCTGCCAGCCGGAAGTTTCCAGATACCAGTCTATGGGCCGCACACCATACCGCCGTTTGATCCCGGCGGTCGCAAACACCTTCGACAGGCGGTCGAAATCTCCGAACCGCGCGGAAAATGCCGTGTGGGCGGCAATGGCGGCATCGTTCTGGGTGATGACATAGGGAGGAACGGCTGTTCCGACGGAAAGCAGCTTGGGAGATTCAGGCATGCCGGTCTTTCAATGCTTGAGTTCGAAAGCCTGTGCCTCGCGTGACTCAAGCTGAAACCAACAACGGATCCCTGCTGCAGTTAGTTTCGTAGCCCGCCGCCCATATTACACATATCGCTCGATGCACCCTGCCGGTGCCGGGTACATCGATTTTACTTCTGGCGGGTCCAGGTCTGGGTCTTGCAAAGAACGTCTGTGGCACAGCCTCTCAGTTTCAGGCTGTCGCCTTCGACCGTCAGCTTGCCGCTGTAGGTTGCCTTGTTGCGCGGATCGGTAATCCGGCCGGTGTAGGTCTCGGCAGATTTTGTGAACGAGCCGATCTTCTGGCCGGCATACTGGCCCGACTTGGCAACGATGCAATAGCTTGCACCGCAGCGGTCGATGACGGAAATCTCGCCATTCTCCGTCTTCCAGTTTCCGACAACCGGCTCGGCGGCCAGTGCGCTCCCGGAGATAAGAGTAAAGACGACTGCGATGAGGGATGTAGTTTTCACGGAAACGATCTCCTGTGCTGATGAGGATATGGAATCACCACGCGTGGAGGCAAGTGATTGTTGATCGAAAAGCGCAAACACCACCAGGCCTCCGACCCGTGTATGAGGAGTTACTCCGAAAAGCCACATTAAGGGTGTCTGGTCCGGCCTCGCGCTTATCGCGACCTTCGTCGCCCGCGAAATTCCTCGTAAGCGACGCTATTTAGACATGAGGCACCAATGAATCTTCCGCAGGATACCGTCATCGCCGTTACCGACGGCGAGAAGCTCGACCTCTATCGCAACACCGGAAACGGGACCGACCTTCAGTTGGTCGCCATGCCGGCCATCTCCGTAGAGGGAGAAGCCAAGGGTTCCGGCGGCCGTCACGCAAGCAACTCGGCAAACCCCGATTCCAGCCAGCAGTCGGAAGACGGATTTTCCGCCGGCGTTGCGCAGTACCTGAACAAGCAGGTCCTGGAAGGCGGCATCGACAATCTCGTGGTGATTTCGGCGCCCCGTTCGCTCGGCGAACTGCGCAAGCACTACCACAAGTTTCTTTCGGCGAAGCTGCTCCTCGAGATCCCCAAGGATCTGACCGGCCACTCGATCGCCGACGTCGAAAAGGCAGTGCTTGCTGCCTGAGACGAAACGTCTTGAAGCAGATCGACCTGTCGCTGGCTCGAAGCAGCCGGCGACAGGTCACGAATGGCCCCGGGCCCTACCGGATGGCCAGCACGTCCTGATGCCCCACCAGGCAGGAACTGCCCACCGCCTTGATGCTGTCGCGGCGGAATTCGAGCCATTCGGCCACCTGCGGGCGGCCAAGCGTTCCATCCTCCGTCACCGCATCGGCGACCCCTTGCAGAAACATCGCCTGCAGATCCGCGTCGTCGGCCGTCAGCACCCAGGGGCTTGGCGCAATCTCCACCCGATAACCGGCTGACGACAGCGCGTCGGCCAGATGCTGCCAGGCGCCGGGCCCAAGCGAGGGGCCGAAACCCTTGTCGGTCCGCTGGTGCGCGTTGAAGCGGGTGGCGACGGCATCGTCCAGTTCATGGGCCTGCGACCACTGCATGCGGCCGTCGTAATTGAGCGCTGCATAGAGCCCGGTCCGAAGGCCGGCGATATGCGCCACGAACCGGTCGATGAATTCGCCTGAACAGAGATCGAAAAGGGCCGAGGCGGTCACGAAGCGCGCATCGTGAAGCGGCAGAGCCTCCAAACGATTAAGATCCCCCTGCACGAACTCGAAACCTGCCTCGCCGCCATGCCGGCTCTTGGCCGCATCGAGCAGGCGCTGGTCGTGGTCGAACAACCGCCAGCCCACCGCATGCCGCAGATGCGGCCCGATCGCACGCGGCGTCGAGCCTGTGCCGCAGCCGATGTCGAGGATGACCGGCTGGTCCGCCCCATCCACCTCTGCCGTGAAGCGCGCCAGCAGCGGTTCATTGCGGGCGCGGCCGTCGGAGGGCTCGCGCAGGGTCAGCCATGTCGTGTCGAAGCCGCTCATCGCACCGTCTCCAGGAAACGGGAAATGACAGCGGCCGTGTCCGCCCAGGACGGAAGTCTGGCGCCCGCCTCGGCCGCAGCCTTCGCCATATCCCGGCGTTTGTCCTGATCTTCGAGCAGCGTCCGCAAGGCCTGCGCAAAACGTTCGGCGTCATCCGGCGGCACCAGCACGCCGGCTGCCTCCGGCACCACGTCGGGCACGGCGCCTGCCCGGCAGGCGACCACGGGCAGGCCATGCGCCAGCGCTTCGGCAAACACCATGCCGTAGCCCTCATAGCGGCTGGCAAGCGCAAACACATCCGCACGGTCAAACTCCGCACCCACCTCCTCGATCTGGCCGACGAGATGAATCCGCTCAGTCAGCCCCAGAGTGTAAACCTGTGCCTCCAGCGCAGCGGCGGTTGCGGGATCGAGTGCCTTGCTGCCAACGATGCGGCATGTCCAGTCAAGGTCCTGCAACTGTGCCAGAGCCGCAATCAGCACGTCGTGACCCTTGCGCCGCGTCAGCGAGCCGATGCTGAGGATGAGGGGTATGTCCCCGTTGCCCCGCGCCGGCTCGGCCTTGTCGCAGCCGGGAATGGCAACGGCAATATCCGGCCGCGACAGGCCGTAACGGGCCACAAGCTCGTCTGCGGTTACCGGCGAGGTAACGACCACGCCCCGGGTATGCGACAGGGCATGGGTCTCGCGCGTCCGCAGGATCTCCGCCTGCTCCGGCAAAACGCCGGTTTCGAGCGCCAGCGGATGGTGGACGAGGGCAATGATCTTCAGCCGGTCGCGGTTGCGCGCCGCCCAGGTGTCCATGACGCCGAAGGCGAGGCCATCGATCATCACCAGACTACCATCGGGGATCTCGGCCAACAGGGCCTCGGCCGCCTGAAGCTGCTCCTCGGAGGGATCGGGGAAGCCGTCGCCCAGCGCTACCAGACGCACGTCCCAGCCCATGTCGCCCAGCGATGCGATCACGCGCCGGTCGTAGCCATAGCCGCCCGTGCGGGTGGAAAGGTCGCCGGGATAGGCAAAATAGAGGATGGGGTTCACAGGTCGGCCTCGTACCAGCCGCGCGCGGTGTGGGACTCGTGCAGCATGACCCTCAGACGACGGATACGGCCGCTGCCGTCTCCCAGCCGCCCGGCCCGGATCCGCTCGGCCAGGCTGTCGAAAATGTGCTTGGCGAGAAATTCCGTGGTCGTCACCTTGCCCGCAAAGATCTCCATCGTGTCGAGATTGCCGTAGTTGAGCGGCTTAAGCACCTCGGACAGGATATCCGTCGCAAGGCCGATGTCGACGGCCAGCCCATCCTCGTCCAGTTCGGCGGTGAAGAAGGCAGCGTCGACGATAAATGTCGCTCCGTGCATACCCTGCGCCGGGCCAAACACCGGACGCGGTAGGCTGTGGGCGATCATGATGTGGTCGCGAACTTCGATAGCAAACATTCAATTATCCTTCAGTAACGGATCCGGTGGCAAAGCGTGCTGGCGGCGGCAAGGATGTCGCCATAGCGGTCGGCCAGTTCGGAAAACGGGGTTTCGCCGGAAATCAAAAGGTCGAGGCGGGGATCGGAGAGCAGCTGCAGCGCCTTGGATAGCCGGCGGTTGAAATCCCAGCGACCCCGGCGCGAAGCCGCAATGGCGCCCACCTGCGAGCTAACGATCGACAGGCGTCGGGAATGGAAGGAGCCGCCGAGCGGGATCTCGGCCGAGTGCTCGCCGTACCAGCTGGCTTCGACGATGCGCGCCTCGAACCCGGCGTGCTCGATGGCACACGAAAGCGCCTGCGCTGAGGCCGAGGCATTGATCAGCACGTCGCAATCGCGAGGCAGCTCGGTGGGCGACGAGAAGGCGATGCCGAGGCTTTCGGCAATCGCCTGTCGTGTCGGATCCGTATCGCAGACAATGGTTTCCGTGCCCAAAATGCCGGTGGAAAGCCAGGCCGTCAGCAGGCCGACCACGCCCGCCCCGAACACCGCCACCCGGTCGCCGGGCTGGATGCCCGCATCCCACACGATGTTGAGCGCCGTCTCCATATTGGCGGCGAGCACCGCTCGCCCCGGATCGACGGTTTCGGGGATGAGATGGACGTCGGTCGCTGAGACCCGGTAGCGGTCCTGATGCGGATGCAGGCAAAACACCGCTTTGCCTTTGAGCGGAGGAGGGCCTTCCTCGACCACACCCACGGAGGCATAACCATATTGGACGGGAAACGGAAAATCGCCCTTCTGGTGAGGCGCGCGCATGCGCTCATACTCGCTGGGCGGCACATGTCCGGAAAACACCAGCGCTTCGGTGCCACGGCTGATCCCGCCATAGAGCGAACGGATCGTCACCTCGCCAGCCTTGCGCGGCGGCAGCATCTCCAACCTCAGCGATGCAGTACCAGCCGCCTCGAGCCAGAGCGATAAAGAGGGTTGGGTCGTCTCCAGAATGTTCACGGTGACCCCTTCTGCGCTGGATGTTGAGGAAAGCTAGGCGCGGATCCTGCAGTGGCAAGGGCCTGCGACAAATGTCGCATCTGAGCTATCACGTCTAATTTACGGCTTTGATGGCAATCGGGCTGCTGTCTTGCGCTCCATCGCCTCCATCTAAGGACAGTTGGAGGAGCATGTCATGAAAATTTCGCATAGAATGGGCTGCCGGGGCGGCAGCAACGCCGTGGATAAGGAGACTGCAATGGTGGCGGTCGAGGGCAGGACGAACGGATGACCGAGCAGATCGATTGGTCGGGTGGCGACCGCCGGCAGCAGAGCGGCCAGCCCAGCCCATCCACTGCCGCGCGCCTACTGAAGGTCGATGCGCTGCTGGTCGTCTTTGTGGTGGCCCTGGGGCTTATCGCCGCCATCGCCCTGTTGCGCGATACGCTCCGTATCGATACCGCAACCGTCGGCGTCGCGATGGCGATCTATGCCACGATCGCCATGCTGGCCGTGTCGCATCTGGACACCCACCCGCATGCGCGCTTCGGCGGCGCAAATGCCGTCACCATGTCGCGGGCAGCGCTGACGGGTCTGATCGGCGCCATCGTTTTGATCTCCGACGGGTTCCGCGAGCCGGGCAACACCACGCTGGTCTGGGCCGCTGCCGCTGCCGCCGGTCTCGGCCTGGCGCTCGACGGCGTCGATGGTTACATCGCAAGGCGCAGCGGCCGTGCCTCCAAGTTCGGCGCCCGGTTCGATATGGAGGTCGACGCGCTTTTGATCCTCTTCCTCTCGCTGGCTGCCCTGGTGCTCGGCAAGGCTGGCGCCTGGGTCGTGCTGATCGGCCTGATGCGCTACCTGTTTATCGCCGCCCAGGCTTTTGTCCCGGCACTTCGGGGAGATTTGAAGGATTGCTTCCGCCGCAAGGCGATCTGCGTCGTGCAGGGAACGGCCCTCTGTCTGCTCATGCTGCCAATCATCACGCCGCCCCTCTCCACCGCGATCGCGGCCGGTGCCCTGGTGCTGCTCACCTATTCCTTCGGCGCGGACGCGTCGGCACTTCTGTCGGCCGCCCGGGAAAAGCGCCGGCTGCCGTGAGGTCGAAGCAACATGGCCGCGCCGATGAACAAGCCCGGCGCCGAGCCGACCAGCGCCATGATGCCGTAGAGAATGCTGGCGGCCACGCCTTGCGAGGCGTCGTATCCGAAGGCCGGCCACAGCGCCGCCGCGGCTGCCTCACGGGCACCCCAACCGGCAACCGTGGCCGGAAACAGCATCATCAGCAGGCAGATCGGAATGATGGTGATCGAGGCGATCGCCGGCAGTGGCGCGCCAATGGCGGCCGATGCCAGCATGAACATCGCCATATAGCTCCCGACGATCACGAAGCTGAGGCCAAGCTGAACAGCCCATGCGCCACCTCTCAGGAATACATGCGAGAGCGCTGCCTTCAGACCATCGAGCCATGCCCGCAGCCGCGAGGGTGGAAACAGCAGCAAGAGGGTAACGACGACCAGACAGAGGGGCAGAACCACGGCCCAGACCTGGATGGTTGCCATCAGCGCCATCGGAATGTCCCGGGTAGCAAGCCAGGGCCACAGCAGCAGCCCGAGGCCAGCGATCAGGAAGAACATGCCTTGCCCGGCCAGCCGCTCGAACAGCACGGCCTGGGCCGGTACCTTCCAGCCGCCGGCTTCTCCCGTGCGGTGCCGCAACGCCCGCAGCGCATCGCCGGCAACGCCGCCGGGCAGCAGCTGGTTGACCAGCGTGCCGAGGTAGTAATCGTTGATTGCCGGCCTGGCCCCGATCTTCTGGCCGAGCCGCCCGGCCGTAAACCGCCAGCGCAGGGCCGATAGCATGATCTGCATCTGCACGAGCGCCAGTCCGGAAAGCACCAGTTCGGGCCGTGCCGAGATCAGGCTAGCCCCGATCTGGCGCGCATCCAGCGTCCAGACGACGAGCGCCAGGAGAACGATGGCGACAGCGACGCCGGAATATGTCCACAGGCGCTTCAAGGACAGCATCCATGATACGGGTGGCCTATGAGCGGCGGGTTATTTCCAATGCGCAACGATCGAATTCCTTCGCAAGCCATGTCTCATACCACGCCTTCTGCCGCCGCAAATCCCCGCAATCGGAACGGGCGTCCTATCGTGCGAATTGCGGCTGCACTTCTCGTCGCAGGGGTGATCCTCTGGCTTCCAGGCAATGCCGCTGGCTTGTCGATCGCATCCGTGGCGCTGCCCGTCGAAGTCCTGGCGCTCGCGGCACTGGGGTTTCTGCTCTCCGGACGCAGCCTGGCCGTCCTTAAGGTCGCGGTGACGGCACTGGCTGCCGTCGTGCTGTGTCTCAAGCTCGCTGACATCGGCACGGACAGCGCCTTCCAGCGGCCCTTCAACCCCTATCTCGATGGCAAGATGGTCGCCGATGGCTGGCACCTGTTGAACGGCACGCTCGGCCCGGGAAAGGCCATGGCTTTGGCAGGTCTATGCCTGCTCGCCGGGCTCGGCGTGCTGGCTCTGCTCTACTGGGGAATGGGCGGCTTCCGCCATCTCCCGCCTCGGCAGCGCCGGCGCTGTGGGGCATTGAGCGCCGTGCTGCTGCTGGCAGGGAGCGCCCTGCTTGTCTGGATGCCCCAGTCCGCCAAAACGCCGCGCCTTGAGGGACAGCTCGTCCCCTACCTCACGACCCGGTCTGCCATGGTGCAGCAATCGGTCCACGATCTGGCGGGCCTGAGCACTGACATGCAGAGTGACCCGGCAGCCGAGATCGCGCACGATCAAATGCTGAAGGGCCTGGGCACGACGGATGTGGTGCTGATCTTCATCGAGTCCTATGGGCGAAGTGCCGTAGAGGATCCGCGCTATGCGCCACGCGTGACGCGCCGGCTTGCCGATGTCGAGGCGCAGATCGCCGGTGCCGGGCTTAAGGCGCGCAGCGGCTGGATCACCTCGCCCACCGTCGGCGGCCTGAGCTGGCTCGCCCACGGGACGCTCCTCTCCGGTCTGCGCATCGACAGCCAGGCACGCTATGACCGGCTGATGACGAGTGACCGCAAAAGCCTCAACGCCCTGTTTGCCGCCTCCGGCTGGAAGACGAGCGCGGTCATGCCGGCCATTACCCTCGACTGGCCGGAAGCCCGGTATTTCGGCTATCAGGCGGTGCATGCCGCCGCCGGTCTCGGCTATCGTGGAAAGCCCTTCAACTGGGTCACCATGCCGGATCAGTATACGCTTTCGGCCTTCGAGCGGCTGGAACGTCCGGCAGGCCACGCGCCGGTCATGAGCGAGATCGCGCTGATTTCCAGCCACGCACCCTGGACGCCCATCCCAAAGCTCATCGACTGGGAGGCGGTGGGCGACGGCACGGTGTTCAACCCCCAGGCCGAAAGCGGCGACAGTCCGTCCGTCGTCTGGGCAAGTCCTGAGCGTATCCAGGCGCAGTATCTGGATTCGATCGATTATGTGCTCGAAACGCTCGGATCCTACATGGCACGCTATGGAAGCAACACGCTTTTCGTGCTGGTGGGGGATCATCAGCCGGCCGCCGTGGTGACCGGTGAAGGCGCCTCGCGTGACGTGCCCATGCACATCGTCACGTCCAATCCGGCACTGCTGCAAAGGCTCGATGGCTGGAACTGGACGCCTGGCATGACGCCAGAGCCGGATACGCCGGTCTTCCCCATGCAGGAGTTCAGGGAGAAATTTCTGCGCAGCTTTAGCGCAGGTAGTGGATAAGCGGCCGCCCATGATGCGGTGAAGCCTCGACGCGCGCGTCGACACGGAACACTTTGCGCAGCAGATCCTCCGTGATGACCTCCTGCGGCGTGCCGGACGCGACGATCCTGCCCTCCTGGAGCACGATCAGCGTGTCGCAGAACATGGCCGCGTGGTTGAGGTCGTGCAGGGCGATGATGCTGGTCACCGGAAGGCTGGAGACCAGACGCATCAGCCCGATCTGGTGCTGGACGTCCAGATGGTTGGTCGGCTCGTCGAGGATGAGCTCGCTCGGCGATTGCGCCAGTGCCCTTGCGATGTGAGTGCGTTGCCGCTCGCCCCCCGAGAGGCTCTGCCAGGGATCGTTTCGCTTCGCGGTCATGCCGGAACACGCGAGAGCGTCATCGACGGCCTTTTCGTCGGCGAGCGTCCAGCCGGAAAACATCGACCGGTGCGGGAAGCGGCCGAGCTTCACCACGTCGATCACCCTAAGACTGGCATTGGTCGTCGCATGCTGCTCGATGAAGGCGACCCGCCTGGCGACGCTGCGACGTCCGATCGAACCCATGTCCGTCTGATCGAGTGTGATCTGGCCCGAGCTTGGCCGTTTCAGGCCGGCGAGAATTCGCAGCAGCGATGTCTTGCCGGAACCGTTCGGCCCCAAAAGGCCGAGCATCTTGCCCGGCGGCGCCTCGAAGGAAATGCCGTCGAGAATGGTCTTCTTGCCAATCGTCCAGACGAGGGTGTCGACCTTGATGCTCATGACGGACGCTGGAACCGGTAGAGAATGACGGAAAAGAAGGGAACCCCGACCAGCGCCGTGACGACCCCGATCGGCAGCACCTGCTGCGGGATCAGCGATCGTGACGCGATATCGGCAAGCACCATGAAGATGGCACCGACGATCGCGCAGGCCGGCAGCAGCCGCATGTGCAGCGGGCCGACGATGAACCGCGCGGCATGCGGAACCACGAGGCCGACGAAGCCGATCGACCCCACCATGCTGACGATCGTCGCGGTCATCATGGCCGTCAGCGCGAAAAGCGCGATGCGCGCCCGGCCGACGTTCACGCCGAGCGAGGCCGCGGCCTCGTCACCGAAGGCAAAGGCGTCCAGAACCCGCGCATGCAACAGGCAGACGACGAGACCTATGCCGACTACGACCGATACCAGCATGAACTCCGGCCACCGCACGCCGCCGAAACTGCCGAGCAGCCAGAACATCACGTCTCGCGCCTGCTGCGCATTGCCCGAGGTGGTGACCACATAGGAGGTGGCGGCATTGAACAGCTGCGATGCCGCAACGCCTGCCAGAATGGTCCGGTCGGCGCCGCCACGCGCGCCGTTGGAAAGCAGGGCGACGAAGAAGAAGGCGGCGAACGCGCCGGCAAAGGCACCCGCCGAAAGCGGTATGGCGCCGGCCCCAAGACCGAGGATGACGATGAAGACCGCGCCGGTCGAGGCGCCGGCGGAAATGCCGAGCACATAGGGCTCCGCGAGCGGGTTGCGCAGCAGCGATTGCATGATCGCGCCTGACAGCGCCAGGCCCGCGCCGCAGAAGGCCGCGACCAGCGCGCGGCTGAGCCGGTAGTCCCAGATCACCGTCTCGTGGATGCGGTTGAGCTCGACTGCCGTCCAGCCCAGCCGGTTCGTCACGGCGGCAAAGGTCGTCGCGAGCGGGATCGGCAGGTCACCCACGCCCACGCTGACCCCGACCACCAGGCCGACGGCGGCAAGCGAGCCCAGGATGGCGGCGCATAGGCCGCCGAGCTGGCGAAGGGTCGGGCTCGCCGTGGTCACTGGATCAGGCCAAGCGCCTTCAACTGCTCGGCCACCTGTTCTGCTCCGTAGAGCGTGCGGATCGCCGGGTTCATCGCCTGGCCGTCCATCACGACGATCGCCTTGTTCTTGACTGCGGGCATCTGGCTGACGGCCGGGTCTGTGTTCAGGAACTTGATCTTGGCCTCCGGCTTGTCGAGTTCCCAGCGGTTGCGGTCGAGGCTTGCGATGACGATCACGTCGGGATTGGCCGCGATGATGCTTTCCCAGCCGAGCGTCGGCCATTCCGCTTCGGTGGTAATGGCGTTCTTGCCCCCGAGCAGATCGGCGATAAAGCCCGATGCGCCGTTCTTGCCGCCGAGATAGGCGTCCGACGATGGCGACTGGCTGGAGAACCAGAAGACATAGGAGAGCGGCTTGCCGTTCTTGGGAACGCGCGCACGAAGGGCCGCCTCACGGGATTTGAAGTCCGCGATCAGCGCCTGGCCGCGCTCGGCCACGTCGAAGATCTGCGAAAGCTCGTCGATCTCCTTGTAGAGGAGGTCCATGTTCCACAGCTGGGCGCGGCTGCCATAGAGGTCCTTGGCGGTCTTGCCGGCGTCGGCGCCGAGGCATGTGCTGGGGGAGAGATAGGCGGGCACCCCGACCTTCTCGAAATCCTCGCGCTTGGCAACCTTGCTGGTCGGGCCGACCAGCGTGGGCAGTGCCGCAGCCACGAAGTCCGGGTTTTCTGCCAGGATGGATTCAAACGTCGGAAACTCGACGGTGAGAAGCTTTACCTTGGCGTTCGCGGCCGCCAGTTGCGGCAGCACCTTGCTCGGCCAGAAAGCCGTGCCGGCCATCCGGTCTTCGAGCCCCAGCAGCAGCAGGATTTCTGCGCTGTTTTGCCCGAACCCGATCGCCCGCTGCGGAGCCTTCTCGACCGTGATCGTCGCACCGCAGTTTTCGAGCGTCAGCGGATATTGCGTCGGCGCCGAAAGGGCAGGTGCGGCAACCAGGCTCAAGGCGGCGCTGAAACCAAGGATGGTCAAAAAGGACGTCGGTCGGATCACGAGGTTTTCCTGTATGGCTAAGTCCCGGGGCGCGGGACCGGATGGCGAGCCTATAACCTGCTTGCTCCTGTCTAAACAAGAGTAACTCAGTCATATTATCCGCTTTTTGCCAGCAGCCACCTGTCCTGCCCCGCGACCAGCCTGGGCCTAAGCTATTTCAGCTTGAAACCCATCGCCCGGACGATCTCCTTCAGGCGGTCCCGCCCTTTCAGGGCAGCGGCATCCGCGATCCGGCCGGCCATCACCCGCGTCCAGCCGCGCACCGCCATTCCCTGCGCCGCCTGGAATTCCTGCATGCGGCTGTCATAACTTTCCAGCGCGACGGGCGAGAGGGGCAGCTGATAGGTTTCCCGGTGCAGGACAAGCGATTGCGGCAGCCGTGGCTTGATGTCGGTCGCTACAGTCGGATCCGGATAGCCGACCGTCAGTCCGAACACGGCAAAGCTCTCCGGCGGCAGCCCGAGAACGGCCCCGACGTCGATCGGATTGTTTCGCATGCCACCGATATAGCAGGTGCCGAGGCCAAGCGATTCAAATGCCACGACGGCGTTCTGTGCGGCAAGCGAGGCGTCGATCGCCGCAAGCAGGAAGCTCTCCAGATAGTCGAGGCCGTCACCCGCCTTTCCATTGTCGACGGCGACGGTTCTAAGCCGCGACAGATCCGCGAGCCACACCAGGAACAGCGGTGCCGACAGGATCTGCGGGTTGGGGCTCGCCAGTTCCGCGAGCTTGGCGCGCCGAGCCGGATCCTCGACTGCCACCACGCTCCAGGCTTGCAGGCCAGACGAGGTTGGCGCCGATTGGGCGGCCGCAATGCCGAGCCGAAGCACATCGTCCGGCACCGGTTTCGGCAGGTAGCTGCGCACCGAGCGGTGGGCCAGCATGGCCTCGAGCGCGGAGTTCCAGTTCTCCGTGTCGATTGTCTCGGCTCCCAGCCGCTGGCGGATCAGCTCCGCAGGCGTATCGGAGGCAGGGACGGCGGAGTGGGGAGAAAGTGACATGGTGGCTCCTGTCAGTGATGGAACGTGCTTTAACGCCTATCGGTCGGATATAGACGCGATCGTCTTGCCCGCCGACTTCGAAATGCCGGAGATCCGGTAATCTATTATCTCAGTTGTCTACAATTATAGTATTCTTTTGCTCCTCGCCCGCTGGTTTGCCCGCTACCTTCAATGGGTATTCAACCGGGAGCATCCTTGCTCCCACAGGGGGGCCAACATGAATTTGACCAGATGGATTGCCGCGCTCGCGGTCGGTATCAGCACACTCTCGCCGCTTTCGCTTGCCCACGCCGCCGACAAGAAGGTGGTCGTCGCCTACCAGACGGACGCCTTGCCGTCGTCCGTCGCCATTGCCAACGGCGATTTCCAGAAAGCCACAGGCTACGAGATCGACTTCCGCAAGTTCAACTCAGGCGCCGAGATCTTTGCCGCCATCGCCTCCGGCGACGTTCAGGTCGGCTATGTCGGTTCAAGCCCCTTCGCGGCGGCCGCCTCACGCGGTCTGGAGGTAAAGGCCTTCTACCTCGCCTCGATCTCCGGCGTTGACGAAGCTCTTGTCGTCCGCAACGGCTCGGGCATCGAAAGCCTCGCCGACCTCAAGGGCAAGAAGCTTGCGGCGGCGCCTGTGTCCACGGACCACTACCAGCTGCTCGCGCTTTTGAAGTCTCAGGGCCTGTCCGAAAAGGACACCCAGGTCTTCGCCATTCCCCAGCCTGAAATCGTGGCAGCCTTCAACCGCGGCGATCTGGATGGCGGCTTCGTCTGGGATCCGGCCCTGACCGAGCTTAAGAAGAACGGCAAGGTGCTCGTCACCTCCAAGGATGTCGCCGACAAGGGCGCGCCGACCTTTTCCGCCTGGGTGGCAAGCGACGCCTTTGCGAAGGGCAATGGCCAATTCCTGAAGAGCTTCGCCTCCGTCGTCAGCCGGTACTACGCCTCCTTTGCCACAGAGAAGGCAGCCTGGGGTGCGCAGGGCGACAATGCCAAGGCGCTGGCCAAGCTGCTCGGCGGCACGCCGGACCAGCAGGCCGATGCGCTGAAGAACCTCACCCTGCTTGCCCCCGATGTGCAGGCCTCGGCCGCATGGCTGGGCGGTGGCGAAAAATCCGGCGCGGCGAAGATCCTCAAGGACACGGCCACCTTCCTGAAGGAGCAGGGCAAGGTGTCGGATGTCCTTCCAAGCTACAGCGCCTTCGTGACGCCGGACGCGCTGATCACCGCCAGCAACTGATCCTCCCGGGACGGGAGCACCTGGGTAATCGCCTTGCCGGCGGCCCGGGTGCTCCCATCCGAACTCCTGACGCGCCTGAACGGATGTCCACAATGCTCAAGGTCGATCATGCCAGCGTCTTTTTTGCCGCCCGCGACGGGCGAACCGTGCATGCCCTGGACCGGGTATCCTTCGATATTCCGGACGAGGGCTTCGTGGTCGCACTTGGCGCCTCCGGCTGCGGAAAATCGACGCTGCTCAACGCCATTGCCGGTTTCCTGCCACTCTCAGAGGGCTCCATCACCCTGAATGGCCGGCCGGTCACCGGGCCGGGTGCTGACCGCGGCGTGGTGTTCCAGAAGGATGCGCTGCTGCCGTGGAAATCGGTCGCCGACAATGTCGCGCTGGGCCTGAAGTTTGCCGGCGTCGGCAGGCGCGAAAGGCAGGAGCGGGTCGAGGACCTGCTGCAACTGGTGGGTCTTGCGGATTTCGGCAAGGCCGCTCCCTATGAACTGTCCGGCGGCATGCGCCAGCGTGTCGGGATCGCCCGGGCGCTGGCGACGGATCCCGCCATCCTGCTGATGGACGAACCCTTCGGGGCGCTCGACAGCCTGACCCGCGAGCACATGCAGGAATTGCTGATCTCCGTCTGGTCGCGCACGGCCAAGAAGGTCTTCTTCATCACCCATTCGATCGAGGAAGCCCTGTTGCTCGGCACCCAGGTTCTGGTCATGTCGCCCCGCCCGGGCCGTGTCGTCAGGCGGTTCGACGTGGATTTCGTCCGCCGCTTCGTGGAGGGCGGCGATGCGCGGCCGATCAAGACGTCGCCGGAGTTTGCAGAACTGCGCGAGGAAATCCGGGCCATCCTGCACGAAGGCGAAAACCTGAGGAGCGCCGCATGAGCGAGATCATCCACGCAGGCGAGCTTGTCGGCGACAACCGGGCGGCACCTGTCGCCAAGGTCAGGCTGGTCAAGATGGCCGACTTCGGGGTCGGCGACAAACCCACTCTGGCCATCAGCCTAGTCACGGCCGTTGTCATCCTTGCCGCCTGGTGGCTCGTGTCGCGTCTCGGCGTGGTGCCCCATCTCTTCCTGCCCCGTCCGGACGAAGTCCTGCGCCAGGTCGGAAATATTTACCGCGACGGATACGCCGGTGCCTCTCTGGCAGATCATGTTTCTGCAAGCCTGTTCCGCATCGTGGTGGCGGCCCTGATTGCCATCGCTGCCGGCATTCCGCTCGGCCTTTTGATGGGGCTCAACCGCTGGGCCAAGGGCGTGCTGGATACGCCGATCGAATTCTACTGGCCGCTGCCGCCGCTCTCCTACCTGCCGTTGATGATTATCTGGCTTGGAATCGGGGAGACCTCCAAGATCACGCTTCTGGTGCTCGCCATGTTCGCGCCCATCTGCCTCTCGGCGCAGGCGGGCGTGCGCTCGCTGCCTCTGGAGCGGGTCAATGCGGCTCGCGCTCTCGGCGCAAGCCGGCTCCAGCTCTTCTTCCACATCGTGATGCCCTCGGCCCTGCCGGAGATCCTGACCGGCATTCGCATCGCGCTCGGCGTGGGCTGGGGCACGCTGGTGGCCGCCGAGCTGATCGCCTCGACCCGCGGCATCGGCTACATGATCATGTCCGCTTCGCAGTTCCTCGCAACGGACGTGGTCTTCGTCGGCATCGGCATCATCGCTATCTGTGCCTTTGCCTTCGGCGCGCTCGTGCGGGCAGCTGAAGCCCTGCTGGTGCCATGGAAGGGCAAGCTATAGTTGGCCGCTGCCATGCGGCCGTGCGCCATTTTCGGACTAAGGTTTGTGGGGGTCAGGCCGCTTCCAGCGGCCGAGCCTCTGCCGACTGAAGATGGTGGCGGATTGCCATCCGGATCTCGCCAGCCGATGCGAACCGTCTGTCATCCAGTGCGATGACGTGAAACTTGACGGCGATGAAACGGAGTTTTTCCCCATCCGGGACGGCTATGCCAACGGGCAAACCGCCAAATTCAATAACCTGCCTCTGCATTGTCTTGGCTCCAACCTCGTGATCGTCCATGTTCGCCTGCCTCCGGAAACCACCGGACGCACATTCGTGACGCGAAGCCGAGACAACAACGGAAGCCGAAAGCAGCCGCAGTCTCGCCATGGGGAGCAAGCTTTGCCGAAAATGAAATGATCATCGCTGTCTTCCAGTCTTCCTTGGTATCTGCGGTGAAGTGTAGCGGCGACAGCACCCGCCTGCGAGGCAAGGAAATCTATCTTGTTGGTAGATTTTAGATGGGCCTTCTCCGAAAGGCCGTGCAGGTCTTGACCACGTCGGCTGTAGCCGAGTGCCAAACATCCGGCGTGGCGAAAGTTCGGTTGAAGCTCCGGCGCCCGTCCTGTATCGGTCGGCGAGTGGAGGCCGGTAGGAACTGCGATGCTGACGATGAAGGGCAAGTACGGGCTAAAGGCTCTTGTGCATCTGGCGCAACTGGAGCCGGGCAAGACCGCCTTCATCAGCGATATCGCCATCCAGAACAATATCTCCAAGAAATTCCTCGACGCCATTCTTCTGGAACTGCGCAAGGGCGGCATCCTGCGCTCCAAGAAGGGCCCGGGCGGCGGCTATGCGCTAGCCAAGCCGGCATCCCAGATCTACGTGGGCGAAGCGGTGCGCATCCTGGATGGGCCGCTGGCGCCGATCCGCTGCGCCAGCAAGACGGCGTTCGAGGCCTGCGACGATTGCAATTTTCCGGAGGACTGCCAGATCCGTTATGCCATGACCCAAGTGCGCGATGCCATGTCGGATGTTCTCGACAGCATGACGCTCGAGGACATGGTGTCGCGCCGGTCGCCGCGCCGCGCCGGGGCGGCCGACGGCGCCAGCTGACCCTTCTCAGAACAAGCCGCTCGGCGGAGGTAGCCGGCCGTTGAGGTGGAAATCGCCCAGCGCATAATGCTTCCAGCGCACCGGGTCGTGCACCGTATGGGTGCGGGCATTGCGCCAGTGCCGGTCAAGGTTCAGGCTCTCGTCGGTGGATGAGGTCCCCGCCAGCTCGAACAGCGCATTGGCAGCGTCCAGTGCTGCCTCCGTGGTCAGCACCTTGGCAGCCGCGACGGCGAGCGACGCCTCGGCCGCTGCATCCGCAGACGGCGTCACCTGCGCCACGTCCACCTTCCGCCCCGCACGCTCCAGCATGGCGCTGGCCGCCTCGATCCGCACCACGACGGCACCCGTGCGGGCAATGGTCAGCGGATCCGCATGGGCATCCTCTATGCCGAGATGGCGGTGGCCGCGCGAACGCGTCCGCACGAACTCCAGCATGTCGGCAAAGGCTGCCCGGGCGATGCCCAGGTCCACCGCCGCATGCAGGAGCTGGCCCAATGCGCCAAGCGGGGTGGGGTGCTCGAACACCCGGTCATGCGAGATGACGGCGTCGGCCGGAACATAGAGGTTGTCGATCGTCACGGTCCCGCTCGCCGTCGTGCGCTGGCCAAAGCCGGCCCAGTCGTCGATGACGGCAACGCCTTCGCTGTCCCGAGGCACGATGGCCATCACCATCCGCTCCTGCGGATCAAGCGCGAAGATGGCAATCCAGTCGCAAAACAGCGCGCCGGTCGAGTAGTATTTGCGGCCAGAGATCAGGTAACCGACGCCGTCCGGCACGAGCCGCGTGGCGATCTCTCCGGACTGTTTCGTGCCGCTTTCCGCAAGCGCATTGGCGAAGTGCTCGCCGGCAAGCGCGCGGGAGAAGAAGAACCGCTTCTGTTCCTGCGTGCCGGCAAGGCGCAGCACCTCCAGGATATAGAAGTGGTTCTGCGGGATCTGGCCGATCGAACTGTCGGCCTGCGAAAGGGTGGCGACCACCTCTGCCAGGAACGGATTGGAGATATCGGCGCCACCATAGTCGGAAGGCACCGTGATCCCCAGCAGCCCTGAATGCGCCAGCAGCTCCATCTCGTGATGGGGCAGGATCCGCGCCTTGTCGCGCCGCGACGAACCCTCCGCGATGATGCTGGCCAGTGCCTTAGCTGCGTCCAGCGCCTCGTCCTCGGTGGCCAGATAAGGGGCAACCGGCCTGATGTTTCCTGTCAAACGGACAACCCTGCTCATGCTGCATCTCCCAAACATGCATTGAGCCACGCAGCGCCGGACGACAGAAGGTACAAAGCATTCAATTGCGCGCCTGCGGGGGCATAATTTTCCGTGGTAGGCGGCGGCCTCGGCAAAACCCCGCAGCGGGTCACGACCGTTGCCATGTCCTTGATGAAAATAAGGTCCCGCATCGCTCACCGCGCGGGAAACCAACGGCCAGGGAATGGTATTCCCCAAGCTGATGAACCTTTAGGTGGTCGCGGTCTCCAGGGGTGGGAGAAGAGAATATTCTTCCTTCTCCGCTGGACGGGTCGACTTTAGCCTCTGACGCTTGGAGATGAGGAACACCATGCCTTCGAGCCAGCGCCGGACTGGCCCCAGCGTTAGCCGCTACCTCGATGAGGGCCTCCCCGGCCGTCCCGCCGCAACTTTTTTCAGACTTAAAGTGCAGATCAGATCATGAGCATGAGTTCCGAATTCCTCTGGTATATCCCGAACGACGTGAAGGCCGGCCACCGCGGCGACGCGCCGACCGAAGATCACAACAGCCTGGAGAACCTCACCATCCAGGCGAAGGCGCTGGAGGATCACGGCTGGAAGGGGGCCCTGATCGGTACCGGCTGGGGCCGCCCGGATACTTTCACACTGGCAGCGGCGCTGGCGGCGCGGACGAAAACCTTCGAGCCGCTGATCGCTGTGCGCCCCGGCTACTGGAAGCCTGCCAACTTCGCCGCGGCGGCGGCAACGCTCGACCACCTGAGCGACGGGCGGGTGCGGGTCAACGTCGTCTCCGGCCTCGACAAGCTGGCAGCCTATGGCGACAGCGAGGGCGACCAGGCGCAGCGCTATGCCCGCACCAAGGAGTTCATGCGGCTGGTGCGGCGGCTGTGGACGGAGGAGAACGTCAGCGTCCAAGGCGAGCATTTCAGCGTCGAGGATTCGACGGTGGAACCCCGGATCGTGGTGCGCGGCGAGCGTCGCCATCCGAAGCTTTACTTCGGCGGAGCATCCGAGGCGGCCGAACAGGTGGCGGCGACCGAAGCGGATGTACAGCTGTTCTGGGGCGAGCCGCTCGAAGGCGTACGGGAACGGATCGCGCGGCTGAAGGATCTCGGCCGCAGGCTTGATCGTGACCTGCCGCCACTGGAGTTCGGGCTGCGCATCACCACGCTGGTGCGCGACACGACGGAACAGGCCTGGGCCGATGCCGAGGCACGCGTCGCCAAGATGGCCGAGGGCAAGGCCGGCAGCTGGCAGGATCACCGCACAGCGCTTGCCGTCGGGCAACAGCGGCTTCTGGATCTCGCAGCCCAAGGCGATGTGCTGGACGACAATCTCTACACGGCACCCGGCAAGTTTGGGGGCGGCGGCGCAAGCACCACCTGGCTGGTCGGCTCGGCAGAGGACGTGGCCCGCTCGCTGCGCAAGTATGAGGACCTCGGCGTCACCCACTTCATCCTGTCCGACACGCCCTACCTGCAGGAGATCGAACGGCAGGGAGACCAGCTGCTGCCGCTGCTCGCCCGCTAATCCGCGGTCCGCGCAAGCGCTGAACCCTCAGGCCTCGACCGGCATCAGCCGAGCCGCCGCCGGCGCCGCAAGGCTCGCGCCCGTATCGGCCGAATAAAGGTGAATCGCCTGCGGATCGATCAGGATGCCGACCCGGTCGCCGGGCCTGCAGTTGGCCGTGCCGGTGAGTGCGACTGCAACCGGCAGTCCGTCGAAATCCGTGTGGACCACCCGGCTCGCACCCAGTTCCTCGATGAAGTCGGCAGTCGCGGGAAGCGCGCCGGGTGTCTCCGCAGACACCAGCTGCGCCGCCTCGGCCCGCACACCCAGCACGACGCGCTGACCGGCCAGCGCCTGTCCCTGCTGTGCCGGCAGGGGAATGATCCGGCCCTGGTCGTAGACGAAGGCGCCTGTTTCGTTAACCCGGCCCTCGAGAAGATTCATAGCCGGCGATCCGACGAAACCGGCGACAAAACGGCTGGTCGGGAAGTGATAGACCTCTTCCGGCGTGCCGACCTGCTCCACCTTGCCGGCATTCATCACCACGATCCGGTCAGCCAGCGTCATCGCCTCGTTCTGGTCGTGGGTGACGAAGATCGAGGTGGTACCCAGCCGACGATGCAGCCGGCGGATCTCGGCGCGCATGGCGATCCGAAGCTTGGCATCGAGGTTGGACAGCGGCTCGTCGAACAGAAAGACCTTCGGCTCGCGGATCATCGCGCGGCCCATGGCGACGCGCTGCCGCTGTCCGCCGGAAAGCGCCATCGGGCGCCGGTCGAGATAGGGCTCGAGGCTGAGCGCCTTGGCGACCGCCTCCACGCGCTGCCGCCGCTCCGCCTTCGAAATGCCGCTCACCTTCAGCGCATAGCCGATGTTTTCGGCGACCGTCATATGCGGATAGAGCGCGTAGTTCTGGAACACCATGGCGCAACCGCGCTGGCGCGGCTCAAGCTGGTTGACGACGGTGCCGTCGATCGCGATCTCGCCGTCGCTGATCTCCTCGAGTCCGGCCACCATGCGCAAAAGCGTGGACTTGCCGCAGCCGGAGGGACCGAGGATGACGATGAACTCGCCGGACGCGATCTCGAGGTCGACGCCATGGACGACGGCCGTCTTCCCGTAATTCTTCTTCACGTTGCGGATGGAGATAGGTGCCATGGTGATGGTCCTTTCACTTCTCGGTGGAAATCAGGCCGCGCACGAACCAGCGCTGCATCAGGATGACGAGGATGAGCGGCGGCGACATGATGATCAGCGTGCCCGCCATGGCGACGTTCCAGTCCGGCAGGCCGAACTCGGAAGGGATCAGCGTCTTGAGCTCGGTCACCGCGATGCCGAACTTCGGATCGGTGGTGATCAGCAGCGGCCAGAGATACTGGTTCCAGGCCCAGACGAACATGATGGTGAAAAGCGCGATCATGTTCGGTCGCGACAGGGGCAAAAGCACGTCGACGAAGAAGCGGATCGGCCCCGATCCGTCCATCTTGGAGGCTTCCGCCAGCTCGTCCGGGACGGTCAGGTAGAACTGCCGGTAGAGGAAGGTGCCGGTGGCGGTCGCTACCAGCGGCAGCACGAGGCCCGGATAGGAGTTCAAAAGGCCCCATTCCAGCTTGACCTGCAGCCTGAACACCGTGGCGATCAGCCAGGTGAGGCCGGTGACGTCGAGAATGGCCTGGAACGGCTGCAGAGCGTTCGCCGCAATCGAATAGGTCGGCACGATGCGCACTTCGAGCGGCAGCATGAGCGTGATGAAGATCATCCAGAAGATCAGGCTGCGGCCGGGAAACCGGAAGTAGACGATGGTGAAGGCCGCCATCGACGACAGCAACACCTTTCCGGCCGCCACCGACACGGCAAAGATGATGCTGTGCAGGAGCTTGTTGCCGAGATCCGCGCGGACCCAGGCTTCGCGCACATTGTCCCAGAAATGCGAACTGGGGACGAGCGGCATGGGTACGGTGTTGACCGCCTGCAGATCGAGCGTCGAGGCTATGATGACGATGGCGAAGGGCAGAAGCGCAATCAGCAGCCCGAGCGCCAGGATCGTGTAGCAGATGAAATTGAAAATCGGTGTCCGTTCGATCATCGCCCCGGCCTTACTTGTAGTGGACGCGCCGCTCGATGAAGCGGAACTGGAAGATGGTGAGCACCATGACGAGCATCATCAGGATGATCGACTGCGTGGCGGCACCCGAATAGTCGAGGCCTTTGAACCCGTCGAAATAGATCTTGTAGACCATCAGTTCGGTCGCCCGGGCAGGTCCGCCCTGGGTCATCACGTCGACGATGCCGAACGAGTCCTGGAAGCTCTCGGTGATGTTGATCACCAGCAGGAAGAACAGCGTCGGCGTCAGAAGCGGCAGCTGGATATCGAAGATGCGGCGCAGCGGACCGGATCCGTCCATGGCGGCGGCTTCGGTGAGCGACCGCGGAATGCCCTGCAGCGCCGACAGGAAGAAGATGAAATTGTAGCCGATGTATTTCCACGAGAATGCCACGACCACGGCGATCATCGCGTCCTTGCCGTCGAGCGCGGGGTTCCAGAGGCCGGGCCAGACCTGGTTGATGATCGACAGCAGACCCGCTTCCGGTGCCAGGATGAAGCGGAAGGCAAGTCCCAGTGCCGGCGCGGCGATGGCATAGGGCCAGACGAACACGGAGCGGTAGATCTTGTGGCCGCGCAGTTCGCGGTCGGTCAGCAGTGCCAGGATCAGCGACAGGCCCATGGCAATCGCCGTCGAGGACAGGCCGAACACAAGGCTGCGGGTGATCGACTCCCAATAGATACGGTCGCCGAGAAGCTGGCGAAAATTGTCGAAGCCGACCCAGGCATTGCCGCCGCCCCAGGGCTGTTCCAGCGTGAAGGCCCAGTAAAGCGCCTGCGCGCTCGGCCAGTAGAAGAACACGAAGATCAGCAGCAGCATCGGCGAGACGAACAGAAGTCCGATGGTGGTGGAGGAGAAGGTAACGCGCTTTTCCATGGGCTCCGTCCGGGTCTGATGGCGACGGTCCGGAACGCCAGGGCGCTCCGGACCAGTATGCTTTGGGTTCACCTGCGGGCAATCTTACCCGCAGCTAGAGACCCGGGGATCAGGGAAGCTGGACGTTCTTGTAGGTCTGCTGGAAGCGGCGCAGGATCTGGTTGCCGCGTTCGGCAGCCGTATCGAGCGACGCCTGGACGTCGGCATTGTTGATGAAGATCGCCTGCAGGCCGTTGGCGATTTCCGTGCGGATCTGCAGCAGGCCGCCGAGACGGATGCCCTTCGGGCCGGCATCGGTGGCCGGAGTGACGGTCAGGCTCTGGATGGCCAGTTCACGACCGCTGTAGGGAGCCTTGGCGTAGAAGCCCTGGCTCTTCAGATATTCGAAGCCGGAGTTACGAACCGGGATGTAACCGGTCACCGTCGACCAGGTGAGAGCTTCTTCCGGCTTGGCGAGGAAGTTGAAGAAGGCAGCGGCAGCCTTGTACTCGGTGTCCGAATGACCCTTCAGGACCCAGAGCGACGCACCGCCGACATAGGACGAGTGGCGCTTGGCATCGCCATAGGTCGGGAGCATGGAAACGCTCCAGTTCATGCCTTCCTTGGCCGTGCGGCCGATGTTGCCGTGGTCGCCGACCGAGGTCAGGATCGCCTGGCAATCGCCGGCGGCGAAGGCTTCGACAAAGGTCTGGCCGACGGCCTTGTTCTTGATGACGGCCAGCTTGTTGTCGTACCAGGACTTCAGGTCCTTGACGAAGCTGACGAGCCGCGGGTTCTTGTTGTAGATCAGCTCGGCGTCGAGGCCTTCGAAACCATTGGTCTTGGTTGCGATAGGCTCGCCGTTGATGGCCTCGAACTGCTCGACATACTGCCAGATTTCATTGTTGGAAATGTCGAAGCCGAGCGGGCAGGCGTAGCCGGCATCCTTCAGCTTCTTGAAGTCTTCGGCAGCTTCCTGCCAGGTCGCCGGAGCATGGTCCTTGCCGATCTTGGCAAAGGCGTCCTTGTTCCAGTAGAGCAGCGCCGTCGAGGAATTGAAGGGGAAGGAGTACATCTCGCCCTTCGACGTGGCGTAATAGCCGGAGATGCCCGAGAAATAGTCCTTCCAGTCGACGCTGTAGCCCATGTCCTTCATGAGCTTGTTGGCCGGATAGAAGGCACCCGACAGCATGATGTCCAGCGTGCCGGCATCGGAAACCTGGGCGATCGTCGGCTGCTTGTTGGCGCGGAACGCGGCGATCGTGTTCTGCAGCGAAGCGTCGTAGCTGCCCTGGCTGGTGCAGATCACTTCATAGTCGGCCTGGGACTGGTTGAATCGCTCGCACTGTTCCTGGACGCGCTTGGCGATATCGCCGGAATTGCCGAACCAGAAGTCGATCTTGGTCTTGTCGGCTGCGGCAGCAGGACCCGCAAGGAAGGCTGTCGCGAGAAGAGCGCCAAAGGCGCTGAGAAGCTTGGCTTGCATGGATGACCCCTCGAAGAATAGAGAACGCAGATCGTCTGCGCACGCCCTATTATCGAGCACACTTTCGCGTGACCAATGAAGTTTCCATGACAGAGACTGAACCGCCGGTTGCTGTCATCGCAGTGTCACAAAAAGCCATCTTGTAGTTGCATGAGGCTTTACTGAAAGGCGCAGGCGTCAGGCGAGACTGTTCTTGCGGCGGCCCTCCAGAAGGTTGAGGATCGAGTTGGCCGCATCGAGCACATTGGTGCCGGGACCGAAGACCGCGGCGACCCCATGCTCCATCAGGTAGTCATAATCCTGCCTCGGAATGACGCCTCCCACCACGACAATGACATTGGCGCCACCCTTGGCCCTCAGCGCTTCCACCAGCTGCGGCGCCAGCGTCTTGTGGCCGGCCGCCAGCGACGACATGCCCACCACCTGTACCTGGCGTTCGATGGCAAGATCGGCAGCCTCCTCCGGCGTCTGGAACAAGGGCCCGGCCACCACGTCGAAGCCGATGTCGCCGAACGCCGACGCAATCACCTTGGCGCCCCGGTCATGCCCGTCCTGGCCAAGCTTCGCCACCAGCATCCGCGGCTTTCCGGAGGCTGCGCTGTAGTCCGATAGCCGGCTCAGGATCGTTTCGTATTCCGGATCGCCTTCGTAGGCAGGACCGTAGATATCGCTCACCACCTCCGGCACGGCCGCGTGGCTGCCGAATGCCTGCCGCATGGCATCGGAAATTTCGCCGACCGTGGCGCGGGCGCGCGCCGCTTCCACAGCCACCGCCAGCAGATTGCCTTCGCCGGTCTCGGCGGCTTCCTCGAGAACCGCAAGCGTCGCTGCAACCCGGGCCGGATCGCGCTGCCGGCGAACCTCCTCCAGCCGCTTGATCTGTCCCTTGCGCACGGCACTGTTGTCGATGGCGAGGATGTCGATCTCGTCCTCGTTCTCCAGCCGGTACTTGTTGACGCCGACGATCACCTCTTCGCCCCGGTCGATCTTCGCCTGTCGAAGCGTCGCCGATTGCTCGATCAGCCGCTTCGGCAGCCCGTCGGCGACCGCCTTGGTCATGCCGCCCATGGCCTCCACCTCCTCGATCAGCGCCCAGGCCTTGTCCGCCAGTTCCTTGGTCAGGCTTTCCACGTAGTAGGAGCCGGCCAGCGGATCGACCACCTTGGTGACGCCCGTCTCATGCGCCAGGATCAGCTGGGTGTTGCGGGCAATGCGAGCCGAAAATTCGGTCGGCAGCGCCATTGCCTCGTCGAGCGCATTGGTGTGCAGCGACTGGGTGCCGCCGAGCACCGCCGACAGCGCCTCATAGGCCGTCCGGATGACGTTGTTGTAGGGGTCCTGCTCGGCCAGCGACACGCCGGATGTCTGGCAGTGGGTGCGCAGCATCAGCGATCCCGGCTTTTGCGGCTTGAACTCTTCCATGATTCGCGCCCAGAGCAGGCGCGCGGCCCGAAGCTTAGCGGCTTCCATGAAGAAGTTCATGCCGATCGCGAAGAAGAACGACAGGCGCCCGGCGAACTCGTCGACGCTCAGACCCTTGGCAAGGGCGGCGCGCACATATTCCCGCCCGTCGGCCAGCGTGAACGCCAGTTCCTGGACGAGCGTCGCACCAGCCTCCTGCATATGGTAGCCGGAGATCGAGATCGAGTTGAAGCGCGGCATCTCCTTGGCCGTGTATTCGATGATGTCGGCAACAATCCGCATCGAGGGTTCGGGTGGGTAGATATAGGTGTTGCGGACCATGAACTCCTTGAGGATGTCGTTCTGGATCGTGCCCGAAAGCTCCGCGCGCGAACATCCCTGCTCCTCGCCGGCAACGATGAAGGCGGCGAGAATGGGGATCACCGCACCGTTCATGGTCATCGACACGGACATGTCCTTGAGCGGGATGCCGTCGAACAGGATCTTCATGTCCTCGACCGAATCGATCGCCACGCCCGCCTTGCCCACGTCCCCCTCGACGCGCGGATGGTCGCTGTCATAGCCGCGGTGGGTGGCAAGGTCGAAGGCGACCGACAGACCCTTCTGCCCGGCGGCAAGGTTACGGCGATAGAAGGCGTTGGATTCCTGCGCGGTCGAAAAACCGGCATATTGGCGAATCGTCCAGGGGCGGCCGGCATACATGGTGGCGCGCGGCCCACGCACGAAGGGCGCAAACCCGGGCAGGCTGTCCAGATGGTCCATGCCGGCAAGGTCGTCCGCCGTATAGAGCGGCTTGACGTCGATCCCCTCCACCGTGTGCCAGGTCAGCGTTTCCGGAGAGGCTTTCAGCTCCTTTTCCGCCAGGGCTTCCCAATCTTTGAGGGTCTTGTCGGACATAGTCTCTCCTCGACATGCGGCTCCATCCACCGTGCCAAGAGGTACCGTGGTTGACGGTCGGGTCAAGCCCGACGAAGGTTTCGGACGGGGCGCTGAAAGCTGCCTCGTAAGTATAGTAGGTAAGTGGCACCTCTCAGCGCCCCGTTCGGCGGTTTATGCGCGCGACTT
>UCJA01000019.1 GCA_900472675.1 Hyphomicrobiales bacterium | reverse complement strand
GCCATCCGGAACCGAAATCGGGGCCGTGCCGAAGGCCGGGGCACCGGCAGGCGGCGGGGAGGGGCGGGGCGATGTCTTGGCAGGTCCCGCAGGTGCGGCCGCATAGTCGGGCGCCGCCGATGCTGGCTCCAGGATGGCGGATAGGTCTCCTAGCGCAGCTTGCGCCGGCGGGGCGGGCTGACGCGCTGCCGGATTATTCTTGGCCGCCGCATGCGCCGCCTTCTGCGCAGCAAACTGCGCGAAACGATCGACCGGCTCGTCCTCGACCAGCCAATCCACGCCCGACTCCGCATAGAAATGCAAGAGGGCGCGGAGCTCCAGGCGATCAAGGTCGTTGGCGGCGTTCATGGGTTCACCCTATCGAAGCGGCCCGGCGCTGGGAAGGGAGCTCGCACCCCTCATCCAGCCGCCCACTGTGCCACGTCGCCGCTTTCGCCGATCAGCGCTAGCCCGTGCGCGATGGACAGCAGTTCGCCGCCGCTTTCGATCTTCGAGGCATCGAACCGGCGCGTGAAGATGCTGCGCACGGCCGGCACGAAGGACGTGCCGCCGGTGAGGAACACCTTGTCCACCTGGTCCGGCGAGGTGTTGGTCTGGGTCAGCACCTCGTCAAGCGCGCCCTCGATGCGGGCGAGATCGTCGGCGATCCAGCTTTCGAAATCCGCGCGCTTGACCATCTTCTTGCCGGCCTTGCCGAGCGGCGCGAAATCAAATTCCGCTTCTTCTGCGGCGGAAAGCCCCATCTTGGTGGCGGAAATTGCCTGGTAGAGCGGATAGCCCTCGTCGTGCTCGACGAGGTCGATGAACAGCTCCAGCTTGTCCGGATCAAGCGAGGAGCGCACCAGCGACTTCAGGTCGGTGAACTCGCGGGTCGTCTTGAAGATCGACAGCTGGTTCCAGCGCGAGAAGGCCGCGTAATAGCCGGAGGGCACCTCGAGCAGCTTGTCGAAGCTCTTGAAATAGGTGCCCTTGCCGATCTCCGGCGCAACGAGACGTTCGATCATCCGCGCGTCGAAATGATCGCCCGCGATGCCGACGCCGGAATGGCCGATCGGGGTGGCGACCAGCTTGCCCGCCTGCCGCTCGAAGCGGATCAGCGAATAGTCGGTCGTGCCGCCGCCGAAGTCGGCCACCAGCACGGTGGCATCGGTCTTCAGCGTCTGCGCAAAGTAATAGGCGGCCGCGACCGGCTCGTAGACATAGTGGATTTCCGGAAAGCCGAGCCGCGTCAGCGCCGCATTGTAGCGTTCGGTGGCGAGCTGCGGATTGGGATTGGCGCCGGCGAAATGCACCGGCCGCCCGGCCACCAGCCGCGAGATGTCGCTTGGCCAGTCTTCGCCCGCATAGGCCTTCAGCCGCTTCAGGAAGATTTCCATCAGGTCTTCGAACGTGTGCCGGCGCGCAAACACCAGCGTACCCTGGAAGAGGGCGCTGGCGGCAAAGGTCTTGATTGACTGCAGGAAGCGCGCATCGCCCGGATTGTCGATGAACTGGCGGATCGCCGCCTGGCCCGCTTCCACCTTCAGCGCCTGCGCGCCGAGCTTTGCGTCCTTCATGAACGACAGCGCGGTGCGCATGCTGTCGGTCTCGCCGGCGCTGCTGTCGAAGTGCACCGACCGCGTTTCCGCTTCGCCCTGCGCCAGCGCAAGAACAGTGTTGGTCGTGCCGAAATCAAGCCCAAGCGCCTGTGCCATGGCCGTACTCCTGAAGATCGTGAATGGGGTCGGACGGCCCGCGGTGCAGGCACCGGTGCCGACGATGGAACGGCACGGTTTTTTCCCGCGCGCCCCTGCTGTTTTTGAGAGGGCGCGTGATCGCACAAGGGGGCCGGGAAGGCAACCCGGCGGATCTAGATTTCCATCTGGCCGCGTGTTTGCGCCGCCTGCTCGGCAAGCCACCCCCGAAAAATCTCCATGGCCGGCGTCGGCGCGCGGGATTTCAGCCGCGTCAGCCAGTAGCTGCCCTTGGAAATAGAGATCGGGAACGGCTGCCGCAGCGCGCCCGCCGCCAGCTGGCGGGAAAACATCAGCGGCGGCGCAAGCGCAACGCCGGCGCCCTGCAGCGCGGCTTCGACCATCAGGATGGAACTGTCGAACACCAGGCCGTGGATCGGCGGCGGGGCGACGGCCGCGGCCGCAAACCAGCTCGGCCATTCATCCGCCCTGTAGGAGCGCAACAGAGGCCGCGCTGCCACGTCCTCGAGCGACCTCAGCTGCTCCGCGATGGACGGGATGCACAGCACCGAAAGCGGGGCCTCGAACAGCGTTTCGGCTTCGGTGTCGTTCCAGGCGCCATTGCCGAACTTGATCGCGTAGTCGAGCCCTTCAGCCGCGATGTCGACGCGGTTGTTGTTGGTGGAAAGCCTGAGATCGACGAACGGGTATCGCTGGTGGAAATCGGCGAGCCGCGGCACCAGCCATCCGACCGCAAACGTCCCGACAGTGCCGAGCTTCAGCACCTGGCGCACATGCCCGCCCTCGAACCGGTCCAGCATGTCCGCCATGCGGTCAAAACTCTCCTGCAGCGCCGGCAGCAGCGCCTGTCCTTCCTCCGTGATCATCAGCCCGCGCGGCAGCCGCCGGAACAGCGTCGCGCCCAGCCGCTGCTCAAGGATCTTCACCTGATGGCTGACGGCGGCCTGGGTGACGCAGAGCTCGACTGCCGCCCGGGTGAAGCTCAGATGCCGGGCCGCCGCCTCGAAGGCGCGCAGGGCGTTGAGCGGAAGATGCGGTCGAACCATGCGTGATGCCCTAGCTGAGCTAATGTCAGACAGCAGTTATCATCGTTTGATCCGCACCTTCAAGCGGGCCTAGAACTGCACTCACACCTCATCCGGAGCAGGGCATGGCCCCGCAAACACTCTCTTTCTCACGTTTTCGCCGGCGATTCTGACCGTTACGTCGGAGCCGCTCCATCTGCCCGGCCTTGTCGCCAAGCCCTAACTCTTATTCGGAGCTTTCCCGTGAGCGCATTCCCTTCGAGACTGCGGATCGCCGTGCTGTTTGGCGGCCGGTCTCCCGAGCATGAGGTATCGATCCTGTCGGCGACAAACGTCCTGGCTGCTCTCGACCCCGACAGATACGATCCGCTGCCGATCTTCGTCACCCGTGAGGGGCGCTGGCTTCGCAGCAGTGTCATCGAGGGCAGGCTCGCCTGTCCTTCGGACGGCGTGGAGCTCTGCCTCGTGCCGGGCGGGAAGGGGCGGATGCTCGCTGTGTCGCCGGATGGCGTGGCGCAAGAGGCGGAACGATGCGACATCCTGTTTCCGGTGCTGCATGGCCTGCATGGCGAGGATGGCTCGGTGCAGGGCCTTGCCGACGTGGCGGAGGTGCCGCTGGCGGGCTGTGGCATTCTGGGCTCTGCCGCCGCCCTCGACAAGGATATCGCCAAGCGGCTCCTGAAGGCAGCAGGTCTGCCGGTCGCCCGCTTCGTCACGATCGAGGAGGGCGCGGTTCCGCCGCTCGAGGAACTGGAGCAGAAGCTGGGCTCGCCGGTCTTCCTCAAGCCCGCACGGCAGGGCTCGTCGGTCGGCGTCGCCAAGGTCTCGGGCAGCCAGGAATGGGCGCGCTCGCTCGACGCCGCCTTCGCCCATGACCGCAAGCTGCTGGCGGAGCAATTTATCGCCGGCCGCGAGATCGAATGCAGCGTGCTGGAAGATGAAAAGGGCGGCCTGTTCGTGTCCCGCCCGGGCGAGGTTATGCCGGCCGAGAGCCATGGCTTCTACAGCTACGATGCGAAATATCTCGACCCTGACGGCGCAGCTCTGAAGGTACCGGCGGACCTGCCCGACGAGATTGAATGGGAGATCCGCGCCGCGGCGGCGGTCGCCTTTCGGGCGCTGGGTTGCGACGGCATGGCCCGGGTCGATTTCTTCCTGACGCCGGACATGAAGTTCCTCGTCAACGAGGTCAACACCATTCCCGGCTTCACCAATATCAGCATGTACGCCAAGGCCATGGCGGCAAGCGGCATCGGTTACGCCGAGGTCATCGATCGGTTAGTTGCCCACGGTCTCGCGAGAGACGCGCGCGCAAGACACTAGCCGGACGGGTGCGGCTTACGCGTTTATGCGCAACAGGCCGCGCGCCAGATGCCGGAATGCCTCGACGGCACGGGAGAGAACCGCGTGCGGGTCGTCGGCTGCCGCAATCCACAGGGCGGCATTGAGAGCGGCGCCATTCAGCAGCCGCGCCGCCGCTTCGGCGTCGATGTCGGCGACCGTCCCCTCGTCGATCAGCGCCTGGATGGCCTGCGTGCTCGTGCGAAGACAGGCACTCTGGTTGGGCCAGAGCGACGGATCGCCGAGCACCGCCGGCCCGTCCAGAAGCATGATCCGCTGGATCTCCGGCTCGAGCGCCATGTCGATATAGGCGATGCCTTCCGCCATGAAGGCATCCCAGCTGGTTGCCGCACTCTCCCCCGCAAGGCGCATCCGGGCCAGCATCTCCGCATCGATCTGGTCGATGACCGCCTGCAGCAGGCCCTTCTTGTCGCCGAAGTTATGATAGAGCGCGCCGCGCGTCAGCCCGGCTGCGGCGGTCAGGTCGTCCATCGAGGCGGCCGCATAGCCTTTGGTCGCAAAGGCTTCCCGGGCAGCCGCGATCAGCTTGGCACGGGTCTCCTCGACCATTTCCGCTCGCCGTTTCACTGCCACTGTCATCTCCAGTTCATGATACGAGACGTATGTTAGTTGACATACGCCACGTATGTACTCTATTAATTCACATACGGAGCGTATATCAGATGCAGCTCCCGGTGCAATGGAGCATGACAATGAACAAGCGCGACGCCATTTTTCCTGCCGGCCGTCAGGCCCTGTACGAGATCAACCGCTACTCGGCGGCCATCCGCTCCGGAGACCTGCTCTTCGTATCCGGGCAGGTGGGCAGCCGCGAGGACGGCTCGCCGGAGCCTGAGTTCGACAAGCAGGTCCAGCGCGCCTTCGATAATCTCAAAGCGGTGCTGAAGGCCGCCGGCGCCACCTTGGATGACGTGGTCGACGTGACGAGCTTCCACACCGATCCGGAAAACCAGTTTGCGACGGTCGACACCGTGCGACTGGCGGCCTTCGGCGAGCAGCCCTATCCGAACTGGACGGCGGTCGGCGTCAACTGGCTGGCCGGTTTCGATTTCGAGATCAAGGTCATCGCGAGACTGCCGCAGGCGGCGTGATCGACAAGGAGAGCCGAACCAAAAGGGCAGGGCGCAGGCGCTGCCCTCTTTGATCATTCCGCGGCGATCGCAGTCGGGCGGTCGTCATTGGCTTCGCGCAGATGGTCCTCGTCCTTGCCCTTCCAGAGGCGGGCGAGGAAGCGGCCGAAGCGGTCCATCTCCACGAAGATGACCGGCGTAATGAACAGCGTCAGCGCCTGGGAAACGATCAGACCGCCGACGACGGCGACGCCGAGCGGCTGGCGCAGCTCCGACGAGGCACCGGTGCCGAGCGCGATCGGCAGCGCCCCGAGCAGCGCGCAGAAGGTGGTCATCATGATCGGCCGGAAACGCCGCACGCAGGCCTCGTGGATCGCCTCCGCAGCGCTTTCGCCCTTTTCCCGCATGGTTTCCACCGCCACGTCGATCATCATGATGGCGTTCTTCTTGACGATTCCGATCAGCATCAACAGGCCGATCAGCGCGATGATCGACAGGTCGAAGCCGAAGATTTTAAGCGCCAGCAGCGCCCCGAAGGCCGCCGCAGGCAGGCCGGACAGGATGGTCAGCGGGTGGATGAAGCTCTCGTAGAGCACACCCAGCACCACATAGATGGTGAGCACGGCGGCGAGAATCAGCATGGGCGTATTGCCCTGGCTCTGCTGAAAAATCTGCGCCGTGCCGCCATAGGAGGTGAACACGTCGGTCGGCATCTGGATCTGCGTCTTCAGCGAGTTGATGGCCGCGGTCGCGTCACCCAGCGCCACGCCCTGCGGCAGGTTGAACGACACCGTGGTCGACACCAGCTGGCCGGTCTGGTTGATCGTCACCGGTCCCGTGCGGCGCTGCACCGAGGCGAAGTTGGAAAGCGGCACCAGCGCACCATTCGTCGACATGACGCGGATATCCTGCAGCATCTGGTCGTTCCAGGCCCGCGTCGTGTCGAACTCGGTGATCACGTCGTAGCTGTCGCCGGTCGACTGGATCTCGCCCGCCGTATAGCCGCCGAACGCCATTTCCAGCGTCTGTCGCAGCGTCTGGTCGGTAATCCCGAAGGCAGCGGCCTTTTCCGTATCCACCTTGATATTGGCTTCGATCGCGGCGTTCTGCGCATCCGAGGTCACGTCGGTGAAGTGCGCTGTGTCCTTGCGCATCGCGTCCTGCAGCTTGCCCGACCACTGGTTGGTCTGGGCTGCATTCACCGATTGCACCACCAGCTGATACTGGCTGGCGGTTGAACGGCCACCAAACCGCAGGCTCTGCTGCGGCGTGATGAAGGCCTTGATGCCGGCAATCTTGGATGTGCTCTGGCGCAGCTCCCGCAGCGTCTGGTCGAGCAGGGGACGCTCGGTGCGTTCCTTCAGCTCCACGAACATCGTGCCGTTGTTGAGCGGGCTGCGGGCGTTGCCCCCGACGATCGAGGTGACATGCTTGACGGCAGGGTTAGCGCGCACGGCGTCCGCCACCTGCGCCTGCAGGTCGCGCATGGCGGTGTAGGATATGTCTTCGCGGGCCCGCGTCGAGATCGACAGGCGGCCGATATCTTCCTGCGGGAAGAAGCTCGAGGGCAGCGTCTTGAACAGGTAGAGCGACCCACCGACCGAGGCGAGGAAAACCAGCATGATGATCATGTGGTGGCTGAGGCACCAGCCGACCGCCCGATCATAGCCGCGCAGCGTCCAGTTGAAGCCATTGTCGAAGCTGCGCACAATAAAGCCGGGCTTGTGGTGACCGCCGCCTATGCGCGAACCGAGCATCGGGGTAACGGTCAGCGAGACGATGGTGGAGGCGACGATCGCGAGCGCCACCACCATGCCGAATTCGTTGAACAGCCGACCCACCACGCCGCCCATCAACAGGATCGGGATGAACACGGCGATCAGCGAGACCGACATGGAGATGATCGTGTAGCTGACCTCGCGCGAGCCCTGCAGGGCGGCCTCCCGCACCGGCATGCCGTCTTCGATATGGCGCATGATGTTTTCGAGCATGACGATCGCATCGTCCACGACGAGACCGACCGAAAGCGTCAGCCCGAGCAGCGATATGTTGTCGATGCTGTAGCCGAGCATGTACATGGCGCCGAAGGTGGTGATCAGCGACAGCGGCACGGCAAGTGCCGGCACGATGGTTGCCGACAGCCGGCCGAGGAACAGGAAGATCACCAGCACGACAAGGCCGATGGTCAACAGCAGCGTAAACTTCACGTCCGAGATCGAATCACGGATGGCGGTCGAGCTGTCGTTCATCACGTCGATCGAGACCGAGGCCGGCATTTCCGCCATCAGCGACGGAAGCTTGGCTTTCACCGCGTCGACCACATCCACCGTATTGGCGTCCGGCTGGCGCTGGATGGCAAGGATGATGCCCTGTTTGCCATCATACCAGCTGCCCGAATCGACCGTGCCAACGCTGTCTTCCACACGCGCCACATCGCCGAGGTGAACCGGCGCCCCGTTCGGCGAGGCGATCACCAGCGAGCGGAACTGCGCCGCATTGGTGCGCTGCGTATCCGCGCTGATGGTCAGCTTCTGGCTTTCGTTCTGCAGTGACCCGACCGGGGTCTGGCTGTTGGCCGCCGCAATCGCATCGGTGACGCTCTGCACCCCGAGGCCGCGCGCCTGCAGCTTGGCGGGATCGACCTCCACGCGCACCGCATAGGCCTTCGAGCCGTAGATCGAAACCTCCGCAACACCCGAAAGGGTCGACAGCGCCGGCGATAGGATGTCCTCGGCAATCTCGTCCACCTTGCTCGGCGGCATGCTGTCGCTGCGCACCGCAAGCAGCAGCACCGGCGCATCCGCCGGGTTGGTCTTGCGGTAGCTCGGCGGCGTCGTCATGTTGTCGGGAAGCTGGCGGGTGGCCTGCGAGATCGCCGCCTGCACGTCGGCCGCTGCTGCATCGATATCGCGGTTGAGGTCAAACTGCAGCACGATCGATGTATTGCCGAGCGAATTGCTGGCACTGATCTCGCTGATCCCCGGGATCGTCTCGAACTTCTTGATGAGCGGCGTGGCGACCGAGGTTGCCATGGTCTGCGGTGAGGCGCCCGTCAGCGAAGCGGAGACGTTGACGGTCGGAAAATCCACCTGCGGCAGGGCTGCCACCGGCAGAAGCTGGTAGCCGGCAAGGCCCGCCAGTACGGCGCCGATCGCCAGAAGCGTGGTGGCAACGGGGCGGCGGATGCAGAATTCGGAGATCATTTGACAGCTCCCACCTCGACCGCGGTGTCGACGCCGCCACGTCCGCTGCCCGCCGACGCCTGACCCTTGGCTCCGCCGAACTGTTCGTTGACGACAGCGCCATCCACCAGCTGTACCTGGCCCTCGACCACCACATGAGCGCCCTCGTCGAGACCCATGGCGACGGCGCTGTTATTGCCGTTGGCGCGGGATACCTCGATCTTGGTCATGTGGACCTTCTTGTCGTCGCCGACCGTATAGACGAAGGGCTGGTCGACCCCCGGATTGATCGCAACCGTCGGAATGACGATGTCCTTGCTGTCGCTCTGGAAGTGGATGGTCACGTTGACGGACTGGCCGGGCCACAGCGCACCGGACGCATTGTCGAACCGGGCCTTGGCAAGGATCGTTCCCGACGCCGTGTCGACGGCATTGTTGAAGAAGGTCAACTCGCCCTTGACCGGGGCGCCCTTGGAACTCTGCGGCACGGCATCGACGGGAATGCGGCCGCCGGCGGACCCCTGGCGTACCGCATCCAGATAGGCTTCCGGAAGATGGAAGTTCACGAAGATCGGGTCGTATTTAGCGATCGTCACGACGGCGGCACCGACGCCGAGATAGGCGCCGTTGCTGACCGAAATATCGCCAAGCCGCCCGTCGAACGGCGCGCGGATATCCGTGTGCTCGACGGCGATCTCATCGGCGGCGATCGCGGCGCGGTCGCTTTGCAGCGTGGCCGCGGCGGTGTCACGCGCAGCCTGCGCTTCGTCGAGCGCCTGCTGGGTTCCCGCATTGCGCTCCACCAGCGTCTTGGCGCGGGCAAGCGCCGATTCCGCCTGGGTGAGCGTCGCCTGGTCGCGCGCCAGCAAGGCCTTGTCCTTGTCGAGCGCAGCCTTGGCGGTCCGGTCGTCGAGCTTGGCGATCAGGTCGCCGGCTTTCACCACGTCGCCGTCATGGGCGGCGATGCTGGTGATAATCCCTGCCTCCTGCGCCGCAATCGTGGTGTTCTCATCCGCGTCGGCGGAACCCGTCGCCGTCACGTCCATTGGCAGCACGGCCCGGCTGGCCGCAACGGTCTTCACCACCGGCGGCGGACCATTGCCGCGCCGGCCTCCCTGGCCTTGACCTTGACCCTGCTCGGGTTTTTCGGTGGCTGCCGTCTTCGGCGCAATGTCGGAAAGATAGGGGATCCTGTCCCTGTACTGCCAGCCCGCATAGGCGACAGCCGCGACACAAAGGGCGAGTACCAGGAATTTCTTCATTGGATGATCCGCGTGCATTGGCTCGCAAGGGCAGTGCGAGCATGACTTACCGCGCTATATTGCCGCCCAACCGAGATAAACCAATGACGTTTGACGTCATTGCGGATTAAATCTTGGTAATGAAGTCAAGGCTTCGGGGCCGGCCGGATGTTCTTGCTCAGCGCAGGAAGCGCCGTGCCGCCCAGACGATGGCGAGGCCCGCGACCAGAAGGATCGCGCCGCGCAGGATCCACGGCGACTGGTTGATCATGAAGGAGGAGGCCGGGTAGGGGAAGATGCCCGTGCCCTGGCCGATCCATACCAGCCCGATCAGCGCTGCAAACAGCCCGATGATCGAAACGCCCACGCGTACCACTACCATGATTGTCTTGATCCCGTTGCACCCTGTGGCGGCAGCATAAACCAGGCGACCGCGTCAGGCGAGAGGCGATCGCGGGATTCCGCGACCGCAATTTGCACCCTTAGATCGGTCGATCGCTCAGAGCGAGCGCGCAGCGCCACCATCGACCCGCAGCATGGTGCCGGTGATGTAGCTGGCCGGGCCTGAGCACAGGAAGGCGCCGGCTGCCCCGAACTCTTCCACCGTGCCGAGCCGTCCGGCCGGGATCGTCTTCAGCGATGCGGCGCGGATCTCCTCCAGGCTCTGGCCGGTCCGCTTGGCGGCAGCCCCGTCCAGTTCCTCGATGCGGTCGGTGTGGATGCGGCCGGGCAAAAGCATGTTGGCCGTGATGCCGGAGCCGGCAAGCTCGGTCGCAAGCGTCTTGTTCCAGCCCACCAGCGCGGCCCGCAGCGTGTTCGACAGTGCAAGGTTGGCGATCGGCTCGACCACGCCGGAGGAGGCGACGGTGAGGATGCGCCCAAAACCTTGCGCCTTCATCTGTGGCACCAGGGCATTGGTAAGCGTGATCACGCGCAGCACCATGGTCTGGAAAAAGCTCTCCAGCTTGTCCATGCTCATGTCCGCGACGGTACCGGGCGTCGGGCCGCCGGTGTTGTTGACAAGGATGTCGATCCCGCCCAGCTTGTCCTGAACGGCGGCCACCATGGCTTCGACGAAGCCGGCATCTGCCAGGTCGCCCCGTACCCAGTCGGCCTTGCCGCCGGTCGCCTTCGTGGTGTCCGCGCCGTTGATCGTCCTGCAGTTCTCCTCAAGCCGGTCTGCCGTTCGCCCGACGAGCAGGACGTGAGCGCCCTCCGCAGCAAGCGCCGTGGCAATGCCGAGGCCAAGGCCGCGCGAGGATGCGAGAACGAGGGCGCGTTTGCCCGTGAGGCCGAGATCCATGAAACTGTTCCTTCCCATGTCAAAACTGGTGGTGCAGGACTTATAGCAGTGCCGGGCGGCACAGGAAGACCGAACTTGCCAACACCGGCCTGCAGCAGCTATGACGTGTACGTAAACGTAAGAGCTTGTTCGGCGGTAGCGCGATTGGCACCGTCGAGGACGTAATCGCGCCTCGACAACCGGAAAGGCTTTTGCCAAACAGGACGTTGAACAAGACGCCGGAATGGGGCCGGCGAGCGGAGTTGAGAATGAGCGAGCAAGAGTCTCCTGCCCACGAATTGCCAGAGCGCGAGAGCATGGAATTCGACGTGGTCGTCGTCGGTGCGGGGCCTGCCGGCTTGTCGGCTGCGATCCGCCTGAAGCAGATCAATCCGGATCTGTCCGTGGTGGTCCTCGAAAAGGGTTCGGAAGTCGGCGCCCACATCCTGTCCGGCGCAGTCGTCGATCCTTCAGGCGTCGACAAGCTTCTGCCCGGCTGGCGGGAAGAGGAGGGGCATCCCTTCAAGCAGCCCGTGACGGCCGATCACTTCATGCTGCTCGGCCCTGCCGGCTCGGTTCGCCTGCCGAACGCCCTGATGCCGCCTCTGATGAACAACCACGGCAACTACATCGTGTCGCTCGGCAATGTCTGTCGCTGGCTCGCCGAAAAGGCGGAAGCCCTGGGCGTCGAGATCTATCCGGGCTTTGCCGCAACCGAAGTGCTCTACAACGACGCGGGCGCCGTTATCGGCGTTGCGACCGGCGACATGGGCGTCGAGAAGAACGGCGAACCGGGCCCCGCCTTTACCCGCGGCATGGAACTGCATGGCAAATACGTGCTGATCGGCGAGGGCGTGCGCGGCTCGCTCGCCAAGCAGCTGATTGCCCGCTTCGATCTGCAGAAGGACCGCGAGCCGCAGAAATACGGCCTCGGCCTGAAGGAACTCTGGCAGGTCAAGCCGGAGCACCATCGCCCCGGTCTCGTGCAGCACTCCTTCGGCTGGCCGCTCGGCATGAAGACCGGCGGCGGCTCCTTCCTCTATCACCTCGAAGATAATATCGTTGCCGTCGGCTTCGTGGTTCACCTCAACTACAAGAACCCCTATCTCTACCCGTTTGAGGAATTCCAGCGCTTCAAGACGCATCCGGCGATCCGCAATACCTTCGAGGGCGGCAAGCGCCTGTCCTATGGCGCCCGCGCCATCACCGAAGGCGGCTACCAGTCTGTGCCGAAGCTCACCTTCCCGGGCGGCGCGCTGATCGGCTGTTCCGCCGGTCTCGTCAACGTGCCCCGTATCAAGGGCAGCCACAACGCCGTGCATTCGGGCATGCTCGCCGCCGACAACATTGCTGCCGCGATCGCCAATGGTCGCGCCAATGACGAGGTGATCGAGATCGAGAACCAGTGGCGCTCGACCGTCATCGGCAAAGACCTGAAGCGCGTGCGCAACGTCAAGCCGCTCTGGTCGAAGCTCGGTACCGGCCTCGGCGTGGCGCTGGGCGGGCTCGACATGTGGATCAACCAGATATTCGGCACTTCGCCGTTTACCCTGAAGCACGGCAAGACCGATGCGCAGAGCCTCGAACCGGCTGCAAAGCACAAGCCGATCGACTATCCCAAGCCGGATGGCGTGCTGACCTTCGATCGGCTGTCATCGGTCTTCCTGTCCAACACCAATCACGAGGAGGACCAGCCGGTCCACCTGCAGGTGAAGGACATGGAGCTGCAGAAGCGCTCGGAACTCGAGGTCTATGGCGGACCCTCGACCCGCTACTGTCCGGCCGGCGTCTATGAATGGGTCGAAAAGGACGGCGAAGAGGTCTACGTCATCAACGCGCAGAACTGCGTCCACTGCAAGACCTGCGACATCAAGGACCCTAACCAGAACATCAACTGGGTCCCGCCCCAGGGCGGCGAGGGTCCGCTGTATCAGAACATGTGAGGGATCAATGCAGATGGATCGGCATGGCGACGCCAAAAGTGCTGGCGATGCCATGAAGTCTTTTGTCGCGAGTCCATAAGGTATGCCCGGCCGAAAGAAGGATGGACGCAAGCAGATGTGCGTCTACGTAACCGATGCCTTTGCCGAATAGCCTGTTGCTCCGAACCATGTGTCGCACTTCGGTATCGTCGGCGATGGGGATTGTCGGAAGATCCGTCAACATCGTCATGATGTCATCTTATCGCGGGATGTGGCCGAGAGACAGCTCACCGATCACGAACGTATGGATGATGATTTCCTCTGCGTTGAGCAGATCATGGAGGTGCGTGTCACCTACCCGGAAGTGATCGATCCAGATCGAGCTATCGACAAGAATCATTCTGGTTCCACCGGATCAAAGCGCCTCCTTGGCGGCGCTACCAGATCCGGTGCGCTTCCTCCGAGCTGGGCAAGCCGTTTTGCAGCTTCCCTCTGAACCAACGCTTCGAGAGCAACGCGAACCAGCGTGGGAGTTTCGGTTACGCCGGTGTATTTGCGCGCCTTTTCAAGCAAATCGTCGTCGATCGTGATGGTTATCTGCATGGGCTTGGCTCCCTTGCCGTCAAGGATAGCATCGAACCCTGCGGCCCTCAATTGCCATGACAGCGTGGGAGAGGGCGGCAATGTGCCGCCCTCGGTCTCTTTGTCTCAGCTCCGCGGCTTTGCATTCTCCGGGTCGTAGAGCGGCTTGTAACCGACGGCGGCCACCTCCACCGGATAGGTCTCGGCAAAATACTCGACGTGGAGCTTGCGACCCACCTGGGCATAATCATGCGGCAGGTAGGCAAGCGCGATATTCTTGCCGATCGTCGGGCCATAGGCGATCGATGTCGTGTAGGAGCGGCGGCCGAGGCTGTCGATCAGCACCGCGCCCGTCTCCGCGTCCATCACCGGCAGCGAGCCGACCGGATAGCGCGCGACACCCTTGGCATCCACATTGTCGGTCATCACAAGGGTGCAGAGCATGGCCGGCTGGTGGGCGCGCGCCTTGTACTCCAGGTGCTTCGCCTTGCCGCAGAAATCCGCCTCCTTGACCTTCGGGCGCGCGAGATCCGCCTCCAGCAGATTGTACTGGGTCAGCAGGTCGCCGTTCTGCAGACGCAGGCTCTTTTCCATGCGGCGCGAGTTCGCATAGGTCTCGACCCCGAAGGCCATCACCCCGGTCGCCCGCAGCGCATCCCAGACGGCAAGCCCGTCCTCGAATTTCATGTGCAGTTCCCAGCCCTGCTCGCCCACATAGGAAATCCGGAAGGCGGTGACGGCTTTGGCGGCGATCTCGATGGGCTTGATCGCCGCGAAGGCAAAGTTTTCCGGATCGAGGCCGTGAGGGTCGGCCACTACCTTTTTCAGCGTCTCGCGGGCGTTCGGTCCCCAGATGCCGATGGTGATGAACTTCTCGGAGACGTCGGTGATGGTGACGTCGAGGCCGCGGTCCTGCGCCACGCGTTGCATGTAGTGGAAGTCGCGCGGGCCGGCATCGGCGCCGTTGACCAGCCGGCAACGGTCAGCCAGCCGGAAGACGGTGAAGTCGGCCCGCACCATGCCCTCGTCGTCGAGGAAGTGGGTGTAGATGCCCTTGCCGATATTGCCATCGCCGCCGATCTTGGCAGCACAGAGCCATTCGAGCAACTCGACATGGTCAGGCCCTTCGATATCCACCATGTGGAAGTGGCTGAGGTTGACGATGCCGCAATCGTCCGACATTGCCAGATGTTCGGCATTCGAGACCCGCCAGAAGTGCCTGTTATCCCATTCGTTTTCGCGCTTGGGCACTCGGGAACCGTATTTCTCCAGCAGGTGCGCGTTGGCGGCATAGCCATGCGCACGCTCCCAGCCGCCCAGCTCCATGAAGTGGCCGCCGAGTTCGACTTCGCGCTCGTACATCGGCGAGCGCTTGGCGCCGCGGCCGCTGGCATAGGGTTCGCGCGGATGCACCGCGGGGAAGTAGATCTTCTGGGCCGCCTCGAAGCTGCGGCCGTGGATGAACTCTTCGGTCAGCTGGTGCGGATAGAAGCGCGAATAATCGATCGAGTTGTGGTCGATCTCGGTGCGCCCGTCCGTCATCCAGTCGGCGATCAGCTTGCCGTAGCCGGGGCCGTCCTTGACCCAGATGGCGACACAGTACCAGAGCCCGCGCACCTTCTGGCTTTCGCCGCAGGACGGGCCGCCGGCGGCCGACACCTGCAGCAGGCCGTTGAACGAGTGGCCCTCGTTATAGCCGAGCTCGCCAAGGATCGGCGTCAGTTCCATCGCCCGCTCGAGCGGCTCGATGATCTGCTCCATGTCGAGGTCGCGTTGCGAGGGCGACAGGCGAGCCTGGTGCTTTTCGAGGATCTCGCGCGGGTGGCAGAGGCGCGGGTTGGTAGCCTCGTAATAGCCCCACTCGATCTGGCCGCCCTCGGTCGTGTTCGGATCTCCCGTATCGCGCATATAGGCGGAGTTGCCCTGGTCGCGCAGCAGCGGGTAGCCGATTTCCTTACCCGTGCCGGCGAATTCATTATAGGGGCCGAAGAAGGTCAGCGGGTGGTCGACCGGCATGACCGGCAGGTCCTCGCCGACCATTTCGGCGATCAGCCGGCCCCAGATCCCGGCGCAGACGATGACGTGGTCGGCCATGATGGTGCCGCGCGGTGTGACGACCCCCTTGATGCGACCGCCCTCGACGATCAGCGAGGTCGCCGGGCAATTGCCGAACATGGAAAGCTTGCCGGATTTCTCCGCCGCGTCGACCAGCTTGCCGGCGACCGTCTGGCTGCGCGGAATGACGAGACCGGCATCCGGATCGAACATACCGCCCTGGACCTGGTCTTCCTCGATCAGCGGGAACATCGCCTTGATCTCGGATGGCGAAACATAATGGGCGCGGGTGCCGAAGGCCTTGGCGGAGGAAAGCTTGCGCTTGATCTCTTCCATCCAGGCATCGTCGCCGGTGCGCGCCACTTCCAGCCCGCCGATCCGCGCGTAATGCCCCATCTTCTCGTAGAAATCGATCGAGTACTGGGTCGTCCAGACCGACAGAAAGTCGTGGCTCGTGGTGTAGCAGAAGTCCGACGCATGCGCCGTCGAGCCGATATCGGTCGGGATGCCGGACTTGTCGATGCCGACAATATCGTCCCAGCCGCGCTCGATGAGATGATGGGCGATCGACGCGCCGACGATGCCGCCGAGCCCGATGATGACGACCTTTGCCTTGTCCGGGAATATTGCCATGATTTGCTCCGTAATCTGCGGGGGAGGTTAGTTCAGGTCGGTCCTTCGGCACCGCCGATATACGACATGGAACCGCCTCCCTTCCGCCATCCCGGCTGTTCAGACATGCCACGGCTGCGACCGCCGATCCAGCCTTCTGATGCCGGTCGCGGTTCGCCTTCAAAACGCGTGGTCCATTAATCTTTCGCGCCGCGGTATTAGCACTTCGTTAACCATAAAAATTTACCTCTTGGTCATCGTCACGACGCACCAAGGATTCCCCATGTCGCTCTCCCGCCGCGGTTTTCTCGCCGGCCTGCCGCTGATGCTGGCCGGCTGCGCCTCCACCTACAATGAACAGGCCAATTACGCCGCCGTGCCGGACGAGGAGTTCCCGCTGCGCCAGGTACCGATCGACCGGATCAGGCCCGAGCTGCGCCGCACCGAAGTGGCCTATGCCACCACCCAGCCGGCCGGAACCGTGATTGTCGATACGCCTTCGCGTCGTGCCTATTACATTCTGGGAGAGGGCCGGGCGATGCGCTACGGCGTCGGCGTCGGTCGCGAAGGGCTTGCCCTGTCGGGTGATGCCTATGTCGGTCGCAAGGCGGAATGGCCGACCTGGACGCCCACGCTCAACATGCAGAAGCGGGAGCCGCGCTACCGGGAACTCGCCGGCGGCATGCCGGGCGGCCCGATGAACCCGCTTGGCGCCCGCGCCATGTATCTCTACCGCGGCGGCAACGACACGCATTTCCGCATCCACGGCACCAACCAGCCGGACTCGATCGGCCATGCCATGTCGAGCGGCTGCATCCGCATGATGAACCACGATGTGATCGACCTCTACGAGCGCGTCAAGGTTGGCGCCCGTGTCGTCGTCATCCAGGCTGTCGCCTGATCCAGAGCTAAGAGGGCCCGCCGCCGCAAGCCTGCGGCGGGCTCTCCTGATCGATAGCTAGCGGCTCTTCCAGGCGACCACCATCAGCGCGCCGACCACGGTGATGTGCTCCATGACGGTGTAGAACTCCATCGTCTTCAACGGCTCTTCCATCGCCCAGAACGTATGGGCGATCGGGATGGTGAGCAGGGTGAACACCGCAAGCGCCCCGGCGCCGAGCCAGGTCCAGCGGTTGAGAATGATCAGCGCCGATCCCCCAAGCTGGGTGATGATCACCGCGACGTTGAAGAGTGCCGCCGGCTCCAGCCCGAAATGCGACATCTCTGCCATGCCGGCATCGAAGCCGATCAGCTTGGCCAGGCCGCTTGCCCAGAACATGTAGGTGAGAACCGTCCGCGCCACGTAGCCGAACCAGTTGGTGTCGGTCAGTGCCTTCAGCGGATTGCCGTATGTGCTTGTCGTTGACGTTGCCATTGTCATCCCCTTTGGTAACCCCGCAGGCACATTACCATCGGATGCCCGCAACCGAAAGATGTCGGTTGCGGACTTTCCTTAAGGGAAACCCGCAGACCCTTCGGGCGCAGAGGCCCGCAGACGTCTGCGGCTGACGGGGAGGGGTGACGCCCGTCTCAGAAGCCGGACAGCACGATCTTGCCCTTGGTCTTGTGGCTCTCGATCAGCGCATGGGCGGTCTTGAGGTTGGCGGCATTAATTGGCCCGATCACCTCGGACAGCGTCGTGCGCAGCTTGCCCGCGTCGATGAGTTCGCCCACGTGGTTGAGAAGCTTGTGCTGCTCGATCATGTCGGCCGTCTGCCACATGGGCCGTGCGAACATCAGCTCCCAGTGCACCGAAAGCGCCTTGCTCTTAAACGGGCGCAGGTCCATCGGCTCCTTCGGGTCGTCGATCAGCGACAGCCGGCCCTGCGGCGCCAGCAGCTCGATGATGTCCTTGACGTGGTCTTCCGTATGGGTGGTCGAAAACACGAAGGCCGGGTTGCCGATCGCCATCTGCGCCAGCTGCGGCGCCATCGGCTGGGAATGGTCGAGCACATGGTGGGCGCCGAGCGACGCAATCCAGTCGCGCGTCTCGGGGCGCGATCCGGTGCCGATCACGGTCACGTCGGAAAGCTGGCGCAGCAGCTGGATCGCGATCGAGCCGACCCCGCCGGCACCGCCGATGATCAGCACGGCATTCCAGGCGCCGGCCACCTTGTCCTGCACCTTCATGCGGTGGAACAGCGCCTCATAGGCGGTAATCGCCGTCAGCGGCAGGGCGGCTGCCTCCTCGAAGCTCAGCGTCTTCGGCTTGAACCCGACGATACGCTCGTCCACCAGGTGGTATTCGGAATTGGTGCCGGGCCGGTTGATAGTGCCTGCGTAGTAGACCTCGTCGCCCGGCTTGAACAGTTTCACATTCGGGCCGACGGCGGTCACCACACCGGCCGCGTCATAGCCGAGGATCCGGTGCTGGCCCGGCTCCACAGTCGCCGAAGCACGCACCTTCGCATCAACCGGGTTGACCGAGACCGCCTTGATCTCGACCAGAAGGTCGCGGCCCGTGGCTTCCGGCATGGGCAGCTCGATGTCGAGCAGCGAGGTGTCCGAGGTGATGGGCTGGGGCTGGTTGAAGCCGACGGCGCGCATGGCGTTCTCCTTGAAGGGCTACTTGGGGCCTTTAGATGAGCGCTGTACTGCCAAAGCGCAAGAACGCGCTGTGCGGGGAAACGGGAGGAGCGCGTGCCCCGGTCAGGCGGTCTTTTGCCGCTTCTGCAAATGCACGGAAACCCCAAACACGCAGAGCCCGATCAGCGACAGCAGGGCGCCCACATAGCCGGTGGCCTGGAAACCCCAGCCCCAGGCGATCACCATGCCGCCCAGCCAGGCGCCCAGCGCATTGGCCACATTGAAGGCGGAATGGTTGGAGGCGGCGGCCAGCGTCTGCGCATCGGCGGCCACGTCCATCAGCCGCGTCTGCAGGGCAGGGCCGGGCGCAAAGCCGCAGCCGACCAGAAACACGGTGATGTAGAGCGCCACCGGAACATGCGCGAACCAGGCAAAGCACAGCATGACGACGATGTAGAACACCATCGAGCCGCCGATCGTCTTTTCGAGCGACCAGTCTGCCAGCCGCGATCCGACGATATTGCCCACATTCATGCCGATGCCGAACAGCGCCAGCACGATCGACACCATGCCGACCGGAAGCCCGGCGGTGACGGTCGTGGTGGAGGCGATGTAGCTGAATACGGAGAACATGCCGCCAAAGCCGATGGCGGCAACGCCGAGCGTCAGCCACACCTGCGTGCGGCCGAAGGCAGAGAGTTCGCGCCGAATGCTTGCGCCCTCCTGCACGGCATCATGCGGCAGGAAAATCCACAGCAGCGCGACGGTCAGCGCGCCAATGCCGCCGACCAGGAAGAAGGCGGCCCGCCAGTTCAGCTCCTGTCCGAGGAAGGTGGCGAGCGGCGTGCCGGCAAGCGTTGCGATCGTCAATCCCAGCATCACCCGTCCCACGGCCCGCGCCCGCTTGTTCGGCGGCACCATGGAAGCGGCCACCAGCGAGGCGACGCCGAAATAGGCGCCGTGCGGCAGCCCGGTGATGAACCTGAGCGCCGTAAAGCTCCAAAAGGTCGGCGCCAACGCGCTGAGGATATTGCCGAGCGCAAACAGGCCCATGAGGCACAAGAGCAGCGTCCGGCGCGGCAGCCTGGCGGAAAGCACTGCGATGATCGGCGCGCCGACAACCACACCCATGGCATAGGCGCTGATCACGTGCCCGGCACTCGGAATACTGACCTGGAAGGTGGAGGCGACATCGGGCAGCAGACCCATGATGACGAATTCGCCGGTGCCGATACCAAAGCCGCCGACCGCGAGCGCCAGCTCGATCAGGATGACGGCAAGCGGGGAAAGACCGGCTGCGGCGTGGTGATTTGCTGCGTCCGCACGGGTGGCGGGATCGCGCGGCACGGCACTATCGGTCATGGATAAATCTGCTTGAAAGGAATGGATAAAAAAGATGCGGGCAGGGCGTGGATGCCCTACCCGCACTGGAGTGTCAGGTCAACAATGACCTATGTATTAGATATCATGAACTTGTGCGTTGCGGTAGTTTGCGAAACCCTTGGTCTTGCGGGCTTCACGAAGATGTGAGTTCTTTTTCGAGTCCGCTTGATCCAGCTCATTTTGAGGCCACGCTGGGCGCGCAACCATTTTGTTCCTGGCCCGTTGTGAGGCCGGGCCGATCCGGCCGGGGGTTTTCGTCGAGATGAATCTTTTCGCTGTTTTCAACCGTGATGGCGGTACCTTCAAGACCACCGATATGGGCGCCTATTGCGCCCATGCCACAAAGACCTTTGAGGATGCAGGCCACCAGATCGAATGCCATGTGGTGGCTGGCGACAAGGTGGTCGAGACCATGGAACGGGCCGCCACGACCGCTGGCGTTGATTGCCTGATTGCCGGTGGCGGCGACGGCACGATTTCGACAGCTGCGGGCATCGCCTGGAAGGGCCAGATCGCGCTCGGCGTCGTTCCGGCCGGCACCATGAACCTGTTCGCCCGCTCGCTGAAACTGCCGCTCGACATCTGGCAGGTGCTCGACACGCTGGCCGTCGCAGCGCCCGAAAACATCGATATCGCCAGCGCCAACGGCAAGAGCTTCGTCCACCAGTTTTCCGCGGGCCTTCACGCTCGCATGGTGCGCTACCGCAATTCCATGGATTTCGCCTCCCGCCTCGGCAAGATGCGCGCGAGCGTGCGCGCGGCGGTGGGCGTCATGCTCAATCCGCCTGAATTCGAGGTCGAGTTCAACATCGAGGGCAAGTCGGAATACCGTAAGGTTTCGGCAATTTCGGTTTCCAACAATGAATTCGGCAGCGATCCGCTGATGTTTGCAGATGATCTCACCCGCGGTCGCCTCGGCTTCTACCTGGCCGATCCGCTGACCCCGGCAGGCGTTGCGCATCTGACCTACGATATCCTGCGCGGCCGCCTGAAGCACAATCCCTCCGTCACCGCGATGACCGCGACGGAGCTGGAGCTTCACTTCCCGCGTCACCGGCATGATGTACGCTGCGTGCTGGATGGTGAGCTTCTGCCCATGAAGCGCGATGTCCTGCTAAAGATCCACGCCGGCGAACTGAAGGTCCTGGTTGCCGAAGAGAATACGGCCGCAGGACGCGCGAAAGCCGAAGCCCTGAGCGAAGCGCAGCCGGTCTAGTCGGGAACTGGCGACACGCCGCCTAGACGGCGACCGATGTGAGCGGCGGCGGCGAACCGGCGGCTGCCGCTTCGATATCCATGGAACTGGACCCGTTCGAGCGAACCGTCACCGCGTTGGAGGCAAATTGCACGCCGGCGGCCTTGCAGGCGGCCAGCAGCCGCGTCATCGCCTCGCGCTTGAGGATGCTCGGGTTGCCGGGCAGGCAGGTGAACTTGAACCGCACGATCATCGATGTCTCGGTGATGTCCTGGATGCCCTGCATTTTCAGCGGGATCAGGAACTGCGGCCCGTATTCCGGATCCTCCAGCATGCCAAGCCCCACCTTCTTGGCGGCGCGGCGGATAACCTCCGCATCGCTGTCCCGCTCGAAGCGGATCTGGAACTTGATCGTCCCCCAGTCGCGGCTGAAATTGGTGACCGAGCTGATCTGCCCGAAGGGAATGGTGTGGATCGGCCCGTTGTGGTGGCGCAGCCGCACAGAGCGCACCGTGATCTGCTCCACGGTCCCCTGCAGCTTGCCCGCATCGATGTATTCGCCGATCCGGAACGCATCGTCGACGATGAAGAAGATGCCGGAGACGACGTCCTTCACCAGCGCCTGCGAGCCGAACGAAAGCGCAAGGCCAAGCACGCCGAAGCCGGCCAGCAGCGGTGCCACGTTGACGCCGAGCGAACTGAGGACGATCAGCGACCCGACCGCGAGAACCGCGCCGAGCACCAGGTTACGGATGACCGGCAGCGCGGTGGTCAGGCGGCTCGTCTGCTTCTTGTCCGCCTGGTCGTCCTCCTGGCCCGGCAGCAGAACGATCTGCGGCGGGGCGATCGTCTCGGCATATTTCCACACCAGCGTATAGACGGCCCAGCTCGCCACCACGGCAAAGCTCAGCCGCTCGAGCCAGAGGATCCAGCTGGTCGCGATATCCCCGCCGCTGGACATCAGCGGCCACCAGAGCGCGGTGATCAGGTGCAGCCCGCCGATCCACACCGCGCCCGAGCACACCACCCGCAGGCTGGCGAGCACGGAGGACCACAGGCCCGCGCCCTGGGTGGTTTCCCAGTGGCGCGCGAACTCGTCCACCACGTGGTGGGCACCGAGCGCGAACACCGGCAGGAGCAGCAGGATGACCTGCGTCGAGCCGGCCGCGAAACTCCAGCGCGCACTGTCCGGCAAGCCGATAATGACCGACCCGAAGAACCAGATGACAAGGGCCGAAATCACATAGAAATCCGGAAGCAGATTGCCGATGATCCGCCGGACGGGACCGGGGTTGGCGCCTTTGAACGCGGCCCGGATACCGGCCCGGCCGCCCCAGAACCAGGTCAGCTTGAGCAGGGTAAGGAGTGTGCCGCCGATCAGGAACCACCCGTCGAGCGAGGCCCGGTCCAGGCCCAGCCAGTTCCACAGCCGCATGGTCTCGCCGAACAGGGCCGTGATCACGCCGTAGACGGTGAGCATGTGGAAATGCCACTGCGGATTGCTGATCGCGATCAGCGTTTCGCCGCTCGCATCGGGCCGGAACAGGAACCGTCCCACCGCCATGTAGACAAGCACGATCAGGGTGAACGCAATGGCGGCCTGGCAGACCTGATAGGCAGCCGTCGTGTCCGCAAGCATCATCAGCAGAACCCACCGCGCGACGCCGAGGAAGATCGCAATCGACAGCAGGTCGCCGATCAGGCGCTTGAAGAAGCGGCGGAACTTGCCGGCGATGTGACGGGCGCGAAGGTGGCTGCGTTGCAGCAACTGCGTAAACAGCAGTCGCACGCCAAGCGCTGCAGCGCCGCCGGCCAAAAGCGAGAGCAACGCCACCACGGCGATCCGTCCGTTCGCAATACCCTCGGCGTCCAGGTGCGAGGCGGTCATGCCCGCCATGGTCGACAGAGCCTGCAGCCCCGCGATCGCCGTGACAAAGCCGCGGGAGGAGGCATCCGAGAACCGCTCCCAGCTGGCCATGCCCATGTTGGCCGCTTCCATTTCCGGCGTCATCTGCATCGGTGCGGCAGCGCCCGGCGCAGCGGAACTGCCGGGCGTGGTGCCGGCCGCGGGAGGGGTGGTCGCAGCTGCCGCGCTGCCGGTTGGCGCCGCATCCACCTGGACGGTGAGCGGCCGACCTGTCCGGGCGGCAAGATCGAGAACCTGCTGCACATCGGCAGCACTTTGTCCGGGCTTGAGAACGACGGTGAGCGGCTGCTCCTGCGCCCGCATCGGCGATGCGGCAAGGAGAAGACCGACAAAGGCTGCTGCGGCAGCTCGGCAGAACGGCATCAGCGTCTCCATCGGGCCATGCGGCCCTCGATCATCCGCGCCACCAAGGGTGGCCGGCATCCTGTCCCAATTCCTGCAGCCTGGCAGGCAGCACCTATCATATGGCCAAGATCGCCATTCCGCCAGCCGCTCGCCGATGGACGCTGGATCCTAGATCCGGGGCAGATAGGTGCGGTAGTCGAAGTCGCTGACGGTGCGCAGGAAGGTGATCGCCTCCTTGCGCTTGGTGTCGCCGTAAAGCCTTTGGTAGCGCTCGCCGAAGGCATCGCGGATAAACGGCGAGGCGGAAAAGTCCTCGACGGAAGTCAGGAAGTCGTGCGTCAGGCGCTTGGTGCCTTCAGGCGGCTCCTTTCCCGGCTCGGTGGCAGGGCCGGGGTCAAGCGTCTCGTCGAGGCCGAGAAGCATGCCGCCGAGGATCGCGGTCAAAAGCAGATAGGGGTTGGCGTCCGCACCCGCCACCCGGTGCTCGACGCGCGCCGCCGGCCCCTGTGCATCGGGAATGCGGATCGCGGTGCCGCGATGGCCCAGCCCCCAGTCGATGTCGACCGGCGCAAACGAGCCCGGCTGGAAGCGACGGTAGGAGTTGGCAAACGGCGCGAAGATCAGCTGCGCATCGCGCATGGTACGCAGCATCCCGGCGGTTACGGATTTCAGCCGAACGGGATCGCCGCCCTTGGCGTCCAGCACGTTTACGCCGCTGGCGTCGATCACGCTCGCATGCACATGCAGACCCGACCCCGCCTGGTCAGCGTAAGGCTTGGCCATGCAGGTGGATTTGAGCCCGTGGCGCCGCGCCGCCTGGTCAGCAATCCGCTTGAGGTAGATGCAGTCGTCGGCAGCCGCCAGCGCATCGGCGCGGTGAAGCAGGTTGATCTCGAACTGTCCGGGACCGAATTCGGCCGTGGTGGCGTCGGCCGGCAGGCCTTGCGCCTTCGCCCAGGCCCGCACCGTCTGCAGGTAATCGTCGAGCGCATCGACGGCACCCATGTCGTAGAGCTGGAAGCCGTTCGGCTGGTCCCGGAACCGCAGTTTTGCGGGGGGCTGCGGTCGTCCCGTCTCGCGCCAGTCGTCCTCCATCAGGTAGAATTCCAGCTCCGTCGCCACCACCGGCGTCAGCCCGCGCTCGGCGTAGCGCTCACGCATGTCGGACAGGATCGCGCGCGGGTCCATGAATGAAGGCGTCCCGTCCATCTCGTGCATGGTGGCCAGCACCTGCAGCGAGCCCTCGGGTGCCCAGGGCATGGGGGTTGTGCTGCGCGGATCGGGAATGCAGGCGCCGTCCGGGTCGCCAACGGATAGCGAAAGCCCGGTGATGTCGTCGTTGTCGTCGCCCCAGATATCCAGCGACTGCGTGGAGGAGGGCAGGCGCACCGTTCCGTCCCACACCTTCTTCTGCGCCTCCAGCGGAATCTGCTTGCCGCGCAGGTCTCCGTTCATGCCGACGAGGAGAATTTCGATGCGGGGCGGGCTCGTGTCCGTGAGGGTCATGAAGACTTCTTCGATGAGGTGTTGCGGAAAGCCATTCGTAGCCGATAGAAATTACCCAGACAATCTGGGAACAGGCGGGAGAACACCATGAACGACGCGCCCAAGCTATCCAATCTGGCTGCGATCGACGCCGCCCACCACCTCCATCCCTTCTCGGACATGAAACAGCTCAACGCCAAGGGCACGCGGATCATCGAGCGCGCCGAGGGCCTCTACATCTACGACTCGACCGGCAAGCGATACCTGGATGCCTTTGCCGGCCTCTGGTGCGTCAACGTCGGCTATGGCCGCACATCGATCGCCGAGGCGGCCCGCAAGCAGATGGAGGAGCTGCCCTATTACAACAGCTTCTTCGGCACCACGACGCCGCCGGCGATCCTGCTGGCCCAGAAGATCGCCTCCCACAGCGGCGGCAAGATGAACCGCATCTTCTTCACCAATTCCGGCTCGGAGGCGAGCGACACCTGGTTTCGCATCGCCCGGGTCTATTGGAAGGCGCTCGGCAAGCCGGAAAAGACCCATGTGATCGCCCGCAAGAACGGCTACCACGGCTCGACCGTCGCCGGCGCGTCGCTGGGCGGCATGAAACTGATGCACGAGCAGGGCAACCTGCCGATCGAGGGCGTCCACCACATCGGCCAACCCTACTGGTATGCCGAGGGCGGTGATCTGACTCCGGCCGAGTTCGGGCTCAAGGTGGCCCGCGAGCTGGAAGCCAAGATCGACGAACTCGGCGAAGACCGTGTCGCCGCCTTCGTTGCCGAACCCATCCAGGGTGCTGGCGGCGTCATCATCCCGCCCGACACCTACTGGCCGGAGATTGCCCGCATCTGCAAGGCGCGCAACATCCTGCTGGTCTCCGACGAAGTCATCTGCGGCTTCGGCCGGCTGGGCTCGTGGTTCGGCTACCAGCACTTCGGCGTCGAGCCGGATCTGGCGCCGGTCGCCAAGGGCCTCTCCTCTGGCTATCTCCCGATCGGCGGCGTCATGGTCTCCGACCGGGTCGCCGACGTCATGGTCAACGAGCTTGGCGATTTCTACCACGGCTTCACCTATTCCGGTCACCCGGTCTGCGCCGCAGCGGCGCTTGAAAACATCCGCATCATCGAGGAGGAGGGGTTGGTGGAGCGGGTGCGCGACGATATCGGCCCCTATTTCGCAGCCGCCTGGAAAAGCCTCGAGGATCACGAGGTGGTGGGGCAGGCCGAAAGCGTCGGCCTGATTGCTGGACTGCAGCTTGCCGCCGACAAGGCGACCCGTCGCCGCTATGAGAAGCCCGATGATATCGGCACGCTCGTGCGCAACCACTGCGTCGAGAACGGCATCATCCTGCGCGCAACCGGCGACCGCATGCTGGCCTCGCCGGCGCTCACCATCAGCCGCTCCGAAGTGGACGAAGTGGTGGACAAGCTGCGCTTAGCCCTCGACCACCTGCGCGACACCGTCAGGGAGTAGGGGCGGCCGCCTTGGGCAGGTCGATCACCGCATAGCCGAACCGGTAGTCGTCGCCGATGCGGCCCCAGGCATAGGGGAAGGCCACCGCGCCGTTTTCGCGCGGCACGACCGTCGCGTCTTCGTCGGCCAGATATCGCCCGAATGTCTCTTCCAGCGAGGGCGGCGTCGTGCCTTCCGACTTTCGCCAGACGAGCACGATCCGCTCGAATTCCAAGAGCGGCTGCGGCGGCAGGCCAAGCGGTGGCCGCGGCGTCACCACCGGCAGCTCCGGCAGGTTGAAGTGCATGTTGCCGCCCAGCTGGCCGTCGGAGGCCACCACCACGGTGTTCGCGCCCGCTGCCTTCTGCGCCACCAGCTCCGCCAGCGCTGCAAACGGGATGTTCACGTAACCGTATTTGCCGGTGAAGTGCGACAGCGCCACGCGCCCGAACAATATGGTCGGGATCAACACCATCACCACGGCGGCGACGGCCCAGAGCCGACGCATCCCGGCAAGCAAGGGAATATTCGCGGCATCCACCTTCAGTGCGAGATAGAGCGGTGCGGCGAGAAGGATCGGCGCCAGCCAGCGGTCGCGGATGTTTTCCAGCCCTGCAAACACGATCATCAGCGCGATCAGACCGAGGCAGATCGCAAGCGTGCGGCCGACGAGCCGCGTCCAGCGATTGCTGGCCCGCAGAATGCTTCGGAGATGCTCCCGGAACACCACCGCGAAGATCACCAGGGTCAATGCGATGAAGCCGAGCGTCGAGAGCGCCAGCGATCCGAACCCGTCCATCAGGCTGACGAGAAAGCCGGTCTTGTCGTCCACCAGCTTCTTCATGGTGTGGCCGCCGGCGGCCTCGAAGTTGTTGATCAGCCAGAAGGCGTGCGGGGAAACGATCACAAGCGCGACCAGCCCGGCCCGCAGGATCCGCCAGTCGAGCAGTGTCGCTCGCATGTCCCGATCCATCAGCGCCGCCAGTCCGGCCGCAATCGGCACGATGGCAAAGTTGTACTTCGTGATTCCGCCAATCCCGGTCGCCAGCCCAAACAGCAGGAAGGTGGCAAGCGACGGTTTTGAGAGCACGCGCAGGAACGCGAAGAGGAAGAAGGCGGCGCCAAACATGGCCGCCACCGTATGGCTGAGGTCGCGCTGTGCCTCGAAGGCCACCTGCGGGATGGTGAGCAGCCCGAGTGCTGCGACGATGGCGAGCCGCTTGTCGGTCAGCACCTGGCGCGCCGCCAGCCAGTAGAACAGATAGGTGGCAAACAGCAGCACGTTTTTCAGCAGCGACAGCGTCGCCAGCGACATGCCGAGCCCGTGCACGGCCGCATATTCCAGCCAGTTGTAGAACGGCGGCTGCGAGCTGTAGCCCGCCAGCAGCCACTGCGAGAAATAGGTCTGTTCCGCTTCATCCAGCTCCAGCCCGTGCGGCAGCACCAGCCGGACCAGAAGGTTGATCAGGAAATAGCCGCCGAGCACCAGAAGCAGTGTTCTGCCTCGCGTGAGCGAGCTGCGGTCGTCGTCAAGGGATCTCTCAGCCGGCTGCAAGGCGCACTCCTGGAATAGGTGGCATCGGGGTCGTCAGTGTCGGTTGAGCCAGGCGTAACCGAAGGTCGCACTCAACTCTCCGCCGGAATAGGGATAGGGCACGGTGACCTGCCGGATGTCGAGGGGAATGCCCGGCAGCGCCTGCGCGTCCACATAGGTCTTCAGGCTTTCGGGCATGGCAAAATCTCCCGGACCGGACTTCCAGATCACCAGGCCCGGCTTTTCCCACAGAGCAGGATCGGGCGCCGGACCCTCGTTGAAGGACGTGAGGATGACCCGCGCCCTGGGCGCCGAAAGCCGCGCACCTGCCGCCATCGCCGAATCGCCGGCAATCACGAATGCAGGCGCCGGGTGCCCCGGTTCCGAGAGCGCCGCGCGCACGGCTGCAGCCGTCGGCAGGTTCTCCTTGGCCGTGCGTCCCAGCAAGGGCGAAACCATGTTGCCGATCACCAGATAGGCAATGAAGCCGAAGGTGAGGATGGAGACAGGCCAGGCCAGCCGCGCCGTTCCGCCACGCAGGTCGCCGCCTGCCACGTCGAGCTTGAGGCAGAGATAGAGCGGCAGCAGCATCACAAAGGGCGACAGCCACTTCTGGCTGATCGTTGTTGCTCCAAGCCCGATGCCGATCAGTCCGACCAGAATCAGGCAGAGCAGCAGCGCCCGGCCGATCACCCGCGTCCACAGGCTCTGCGCCCGCCAGGATGTCAGCAGGTCGCGCCGGAAGGCGATCACGCAGAAGGCGGCGATCGGCAGCACGCTGTCGAGCGTCGAGGTGACCAGCATGAACAGGCCGCTCAGCCGGTCGAGGACGAAGTTGCCGGTCGCGTCGTCGCGCATGGACCTGATCGTGCCGACGGTGGCCGCCTGCAGGTTCTGCAGCACCCACAGCGCGTGCGGCAGGCAGATCACGGCGGCGACAGCGATGGTGGCCAGGATCCGCCGGTCGAAGAGCCGGCGACGCAGCTCGGCCTCGGGCAGGATGGCAAGAACGGCGGCGAACGGAACCACCACGAAGTTATACTTGGAGATGGCGCCGAGCCCGACCGCAACGCCGGTCAGCAGATAGGCAAACAGGCTTGGCCGCGTCAGCGCCAGCAGGAAGGCATAGAGAAAGAAGGAGACGGCCCAAAGCGTCGCGACCGCATGGGTAAGGTCGCGCTGCGCCAGCACCGAGATCGACGGAAGCGCGAGCAGGCCGAGCATCGCCGCATAGGGCAGGGCGCGGTCTTTGAGGATCAGCCGCGCCGCCATGCCGTAGAACAGGCAGCAGAGGAACAGCATCCCGTTCTTGAGGATCGAGAGCGCCGCGATCGACGGCCCGATGAGATGCACCAGACCGTATTGCAGCCAGTTGTAGAAGGGCGGCTGGGCCCCGTAGCCGAGCAGCAGGAACTGCGACAGGAAAAGCTGTTCGGATTCGTCCGTCTGCACGCCGTCCGACCGCAGGATGCGAACCGCGACGGCCACCGCATAATAGGCCGCGATCAGCCAGAGCAGCAGCTCCGGCCGGCGGATGAGCGCCTCATGGATGCGCCGCATCGCCCTCGTACACTTCTCTGACGATATAGCTGAGTTCCGAATCGTCCCGGTAATAGGTCCGGGCGATCATCTCGGCGATGATGCCGGTGGTGATCATCTGCACGGCCGACAGGAACAGCATGACGCCGATCAGGAACAGCGGGCGTGTGCCGATGTCGTTACCCATGATGAACTTGTCGACGAACAGATAGGCAAGGATCAGCGCGGAAAGGGCACCAAGCCCGAGCCCCAGCGACCCGAAGAAATGTCCCGGCCGCGCCTTGAAGCGCATGAAGAACATCACCGACAGCAAGTCAAGAATGACCCGGAAGGTGCGCGAAATCCCGTATTTGGAAACGCCATGCTCGCGGGCGTGGTGGGTTACCGGCATTTCACCGATCCGCGAGCTTGGCACCACGCCGGCCACCCAGGCCGGAATAAAGCGGTGCATCTCGCCCATCAGCTTGACCTGCTTGATGATCGAGCTGCGGTAGATCTTCAGCGAGCAGCCGTAGTCATGCAGACGCACGCCGGTGATCCGGCCGATCAGCCGGTTGGCAATGAAGGAAGGGATCTTGCGCAGCACAAGCCCGTCCTTGCGGTTCTTGCGCCAGCCGACGAGCAGGTCGAGTTCGCGGCGCTCAAGCTCCGCGACCATGCCGGGAATATCCTTGGGGTCGTTCTGCAGGTCGCCGTCGAGCGTCGCGATCAACCGCCCCTGCGCCTGGGTGATGCCGGCCTGCATGGCTGCCGTCTGGCCGAAATTGCGCTGCAGCGCCACGATCTTGAGGTCGAGGCCCACGCGGCCGAGCGCGCTGCGGGCGTTGGCGATGGTCGCATCGGTGCTGCCGTCGTCGACCAGGATCAGCTCCCAGCTCGCGGAGTAACCGACCATGGCCGCGGCAATCCGGTCGATCAGCGGCGTGACGCTTTCTTCCTCGTTGAAGAGCGGCACCACCAGAGACAGCTCGATCGGCTCAGCCGTCTCGATGCTGCTGCCGACAGACTCAGCTGTTGTACGCACCTGGCGTTTCTCCTAAACCACGGGCTTGAACTGGCGGCCGTTTCGGCTGCGGAACCCGATATTGTTCATGGGGCACCTACTATATGAAGAATTCCCCGGTTGCCAGCCGCCCCGCATGGATAATTCGCAACGCCATGACGCTGGCGACCGTGGCGATCGTCCTGCTCTACGCCCTCTTCATTCAGTGGGTCTGGGGCTGGGAAAACGTCATCTCGCTGTGGGATGCGGCCGGCTGGGGATCGGCGGCGCTGGCCATGCTGCTGCTGCTGGCGACCTACGTGCTGCGCACCTGGCGCATCTATGATTACTTCCCGCGCGAGACCGGCGGCCATTTCGGCACCCTCCTGCGGCTCGTGCAGGTGCACAACCTGCTCAACATCATGCTGCCCTTCCGCACCGGCGAGGCAAGCTTTCCGCTGCTGATGAAGCGCGAGTTCGACCTGCCACTCGCCCGCGGCACGGCGGCTCTCTTCGTCATGCGCTTGTTCGACCTGCATGCGCTGCTTGCGGCCGCCGGTACCGGCCTGGCGCTGCAAGACGGACGTGCCTGGGCCTGGGGCTTGTGGGTCGTCTTCCTTCTCCTGCCCGCCGCAGCCTTTGCGGTGCGCCGCCATGCGCTGGCAGTGATGACCCGGCTGCTGCCGGGCAAGATGCAGAAACTTCTGCACGAGGTGGAGAGGGGCCTGCCGGCCGACAGCTTTGCCTTCCTGCGCGCCTGGGGCGCCACGCTGATCAACTGGTTCACCAAGATCGCGGTGCTCGCCTGGGTGCTCGGCCTGCTCGGCGACCTTCCTGTCGCACCGAGCTTCGGCGGCGCTCTCGGCGGCGAACTGTCGTCCGTGCTGCCGGTCCACGCGCCGGCCGGCGTCGGCACCTATCCGGCCGGCATCACGGCGGGAGCGCTCGCCTTCGGCGCCGATGTCACCAAGCCCATGCTGGAGGAACTCGGTCGGGCCGCCGTCAACACCCACCTCCTGGTGATCGTTTCTTCGCTGGTCGGAACCGCGCTGTCGCTGTTTGCCGCACGCGGAAAGACACGCGCCTGATCAGGCGAATTCGCTCAAAAGAAGAGCCAGCTTGCCGAGGGTTGGGTTACGATTCTGCCTGAGCTTGCGAACAAGGCTCTCATCGGCGGTGACGAACTGGATGTCCTCCCGAAGCGCCAGCGCCAAATAGATGCAGTCGTATGCGGGGTGATCCAGCGCGACCGAAAGCTCTATGCTCTGCTCGAACAGGGGCAGCATCTCCCGCAACTGCAGGTCAGAGCCTTCGATCAGTCGCGCCGCGAAACGCGCCTCGGGCAGCGTCAGCTCGGCCCTTCGCGCCTTCTTCCAAAGAATGTTGGCGCATTCGGCGATGATGAGGTCGGGCGCAGCGACATCGTTGTTCGCAATGAGGGCTAAAGCCTGCGGTGTCCCTGCTTCGGGGACAACCCATTTGATCGCGACGCTGGCGTCAACGACGTAGAGGGTCATCGCTCGGAGCGTCCCTCACGCATCAGCACCTCGGAGGGTGTGTGGGTACGGTCGGCAATCAAGGCCCGGAAGTCTGCGGCGAGGGTTTCGAAGGTCGGGCGGCTGTGGTGCGGACCGTCCCAGCCAAGCCCCTGAAGCTCGTCCAGGGCCCGGCGCTGACGCTCGTTGGTCACAAGGCGGCGCAGGATGTCGTCGGCCGTCGCATCCTCCGGCAGACCGGTGATTTCGCGGGCCTCGTGCAGCAGACTGTCGTCGATGGTCAGGGATGCGCGCATGGGATCCTCCACTTGCGCAACCCTAGTCCAAACCGATCAGATTGTCACTGGAACGCCGTCTCGTAGAAGCTTCTGAGCTTGCGCGAATGCAGTGTTTCCACCGGCATGGCGGCAAGCTTCTGCACTGCGCGAATGCCGATCTGCAGATGCTGGGAGACCTGCGTGCGGTAGAAGGCGGTGGCCATGCCCGGGAGCTTCAGCTCGCCATGTAGCGGCCGGTCGGAAACACAAAGCAGCGTGCCATAGGGTACGCGGAAGCGGAAGCCGTTGGCGGCGATCGTCGCCGATTCCATGTCGAGCGCGATGGCGCGCGATTGCGACAGCCGCTTCACCGGTCCGCGCTGGTCGCGCAGTTCCCAGTTGCGGTTGTCGATCGTGGCGACGGTGCCGGTGCGCATGATCCGCTTCAGCTCGAAGCCTTCATAGCCGGTGACTTCCTCCACGGCACTTTCCAGCGCCTGCTGCACTTCGGCAAGCGCAGGAATGGGGATCCACACCGGCAGGTCGTCGTCGAGCACGTGGTCTTCGCGCACATAGGCATGCGCCAGCACGTAGTCGCCGAGCCGCTGGCTGTTGCGCAGGCCCGCGCAATGGCCAACCATCAGCCAGGCATGCGGGCGCAGCACGGCGATATGGTCTGTGATCGTCTTGGCGTTCGAGGGGCCGACGCCGATGTTGACCAGGGTGATCCCGCAGTGGTCGTCCTTCTTGAGGTGGTAGGCCGGCATCTGCGGCATGCGCATCGCGCCAATGGTCTCCGGCCGGTCCTTGCCCGCCAGCGTCTCGATATTGCCCGGCTCCACGAAGGCGCTATAGCCTTCGCCGCCATCGGCCATCAGCTTGCGCGCCCAGGCGGCGAACTCATCGATATAGAACTGGTAGTTGGTAAACAGCACGAAATTCTGGAAGTGCTTCGCCTCGGTGGCCGTGTAGTGGCTGAGCCGGGCGAGCGAGTAGTCGATCCGCTGCGCAGTAAACGGCGCGAGCGGCGCCGGCTGCCCGGGCTGTGCCTCGTATTCGCCGTTGGCGATCAGGTCGTCCGTGTTGTTGAGGTCCGGCGTATCAAACAGGTCGCGCATCGGGATATCGGCGAGCGCGCTGCTGCCATAGGCCTCCACATTGGCGCCTTCCCCAAAGGCGAAATGCAGCGGGATCGGCGTCGTCGATTCCGACACGGTGATCGGGACGCTGTGGTTGCGCATCAGGAGATCGAGCTGCTCGATCAGATAGTCGCGAAACAGCACCGGCCGGGTGATTGTCGTGGTGTAGATGCCCGGAGCCGCCACATGCCCATAGGATAGACGGGAGTCGGCATGGCCGAACGACGTCGTCTCGATGCTGACCTGCGGATAGCAGGCGCGGTAGCGGCCGGTCACGGCAGCGCCCTTGGCCAGTGCGTCGAAGGCATCGATCAGGAACTGCGTGTTGCGCTCGTAAAGCGCTGTCAGTGCATCGACGGCCTCCACGGCATCATGGCACACCTGCAAGGGTGCAACGCTTGGGCTGATGAAGGAAAGCGGAGACAGGGAAAAGATTCGCGTGTTCATGATCCATTATAGCGGGAACTTTTTGACAATCAAACGACGTGAGAGGCAGGCAGGCCATTCGAGACCGGTGACCGTCCGGAAGTCTTGCCCCCGGAGGTCCCGCTCTTCGACGTCAGTGATTGCTTAGAGTCTCGACCAGGTCTGCGACTTGCACAGGATCTTCATGACGCAGCCCTTCATCTTCAGTGCGTTTCCGGATACCGAAGCCGACCCTGCATAGGTCTTGTCGTTGGCCGGGTCGGTAATCTCCCCCGAGTACTCGCCGCCGGTTCCGGACATCGAACCGATTTGCCTGCCGGAATGCTTGCCCGTCTTCAGCGTAACGCAAAAGGCGCCGCCGCATTTGGCGATCTGGGCCGTCTCGCCGCTCGCCGTCTTCCAGTTGCCTTCGATCGGTTCGGCCGCCCCGGCAGCCCAGGCCCCGAGCAGGGCTCCGAACGCGGTAAATCCGGCAATGGCAAGGCTCAGTCTCTTCATGATGTCTCTCCTCCTGTCAGGGCGATTGCACGGGCCTCACATCCCGCGCCGATCCTCCCGAGATCGCGGCGCCGAGATTATCTAACCTTCACGTAAAGGTAAACGGGCCGGGACGCGCTTGCATTCGCGTCCGCCGGCCGCAAGTCCCTCGTCATTTTCTGCGGGGATCGAGACGGCTGCTGATGTCGTAGTTAGCAAAGGGTGAAATTGGCGGGATGAAAATTCCGTAAAAATTGACGCGTTTTCGCGGCTGTGCAGGGGCCGTGATGTTTAACAAAAACCCAAGTTTACCAAGCGTTTGGGTTTTGTTTGTCTCAAGTTAATCATGCTTTTTAGGCGTCTCTTGGAAGGTTGGGCGCATAGTGGGTTCATCAAAACGAGCGGGAAACCCGCCGGCCGGAAAGATCGAAAAAGCCGCTTGAAGACGGTGATCTCAAGGCAAGTCGACAGGGCAGAAAAGACAGACCGCAACAGGGATCAAAACCGATGGCACGCTTTGAAATCAACTCGACTGAAACGGCCACCATGGGTGGCGAGACCCGCGCCGATACCTACTGCGACATGGGTCTGATGTATGCGACAGGACGTGGCTGCCCCGTCGATCTGGTGTCGGCGCACAAGTGGCTGAACATCGCCGCCATCAAGGGCTCCGACCGCGCCGCCGAATTGCGCGCCGATCTGGCCCACACAATGACCAAGATGCAGCTCGCCGAAGCGCTGCGCGCCGCCCGCGAATGGATGACCATGCATTGATCCGGTTCTGCCCGGACGACTGCAGCAGCATCGCAACAGGAATAACAGAACAAACATCGAGAGGGCAGGCGAGGGCCACGCACGGCTATCGCACTGGAACTTGGGTCGCGACCGGCAGGAACAAGGCCGGCGCGGCCTTTTCGTTTTGAAAAGGCTGCCTGCTTTGGCGACCGTGCTTTAGGAAAGTGCCTTCAGCACCTGCGGCAGCGCCTCTTCCAGAAGCGCCATGTCCGCCTCGGTGCCGGCGCTGATGCGAATGCAGCGGTTAAGCGGTGCCACGCCCGGCATCCGGATGAACACCCCATGCTCCATCAGGCCGTCCACGATCGCCCGCGCATATGTGCCGTCGCGACCGCAGTCGACGGCGACGAAATTCGTGGCCGACGGCAGCGCCTTGAGCCCGTTGGCGGCAGCGATCGCCGAGATGCGCACCCGCGACGCCTTGATCTCCTCCACCACGGTACCGAGGTAGGCCTGATCCTGAAGCGCCGCCAGCGCGGCCGCAACCCCGACCCGGCTCATCCCGAAGTGGTTGCGGATCTTGTCGAAGGACTGGGCATTTTCCGGCGTCGAGATGACATAGCCAACGCGGGCGCCGGCAAGCCCATAGGCTTTCGAGAAGGTGCGGGTGCGCATCACGTTCGGCTGGTCGATCAGCGCCTGCAGGGCAGGCATGGCGCCGGCCGGTCCCGTCTCGCAATAGGCCTCGTCGAGGATCATCAGGCAGGTTTCCGGCAATGCCTTGGCAAAGTCGATGATGCTGTCGGCATCCCACCAGCTTCCCATCGGATTGTCGGGATTGGCGAAATAGACAAGCGGCGCGTTTTCCCGGCGCACCAGCTCGAGCAGTGCGGGCAGGTTTTCCCGGTCATCTTCATAAGGGGCGGTCACCAGCCGGCCGCCATGCCCCACCACATGGAAGTTGAAGGTCGGGTAGGCGCCGAGCGAACTGACCACCGGCATGCCCGGCTCGATCACCATCCGCACAATCTGGCCGAGCAGCCCGTCGATGCCTTCGCCGATCGCGATGTTCTCCGCCCGGCACCCCAGATGTGAAGCCAGCGCCTGCTTGAGGGCAAAGTTTTCGGGATCGGAATATTTCCAGGTCTCGCTTGCCGCCGCAGCCATCGCCGCAATGACGGAAGGGGCTGGACCGAAGCCGCTCTCGTTGGCGCCGATTCGCGCCTTCACCTCTAGCCCGCGGTTGCGCTCGATCGCCTCGGGCCCGACGAAGGGAACCGTTGCGGGCAGGGTTTTGACAAGCGGCGAGAAGCGGGAGAATGCGGGCATGATGCTATCCGGGATCTATTGAACGACCCACCATAAGAAGCATGTGCCGCCGTGCAAGTGCGCCACCCGCCGATAGTGGAGTGCCGTCCGCGAAAATCCGGCTGCCGCCTGGCCAATCCGGTCAGTGGCTGGTTTCGAAGCTCAGTCTCAGCACGTGGTGCAGGAATTCCGCGTCGATCAGCATGTTGAAGCCCACCAGCACCTTTTCTTCCTCGCGCCGCACAAGCGTGCATCCGATCTCGTCATGGATGCCGAGGATCTCCAGAAAGAAGTTATTTGGGACAGGGAGGTGTGGACTGATCTCGAGTTCGGCACCGGCCAGCGAAATGCGTCGGATCAGGCAGCGGAACGACGTCTTGGTGCTGAGGTGGTGCCCGACGAAAATGATTCGTCCGGGACGATCGACTGGAAACTTTTCAAACGCCTGTTCGAGCGGGGCGTTGTCGGTGGCGCGGCTGTTGATGTTGGTAAAGGGCATTGGACCCTCCTCTCTTCTCCTTGTGTCTCACTTTATACCGGCTTCGCTGCAACATGTTGAAAGCGGTTGGTAAAATGCCGCGCATCTCTTCCTTTTCGTCGCGAACGGGCGGCAGGTCCGCGTTGCCGGCGCTATTGTCGGGAACGAGCGGTTGACGGCCCGGGGACGCGGCGCTACCCGTGACGGCCAGCCGCAGACGATCTCAAGCAGGGGGAGCAGGGCGTGGCAGGCAGATTGGTTATCGTGGGGGCAGGGCAGGCAGGGTTTGCGCTCGCCGCAAAGCTTCGCGCACTGAAGGACGAGCGGCCGATCACCATTCTCGGCGCCGAGGATGTGATTCCCTACCAGCGCCCGCCCTTGTCCAAGAAATACCTGCTCGGCGAGATGGATTTCGAGCGCCTGACCTACAGGCCGCAGTCCTGGTTCGAAGAAAACAATGTCGAACTCCGGCTCTCCGCCTATGTCGAGGAGATCCACCGCGACGACAAACATGTGCGCATGGCCGACGGCTCGACGCTGGACTACGAAAACCTGGCGCTAGCCACCGGCGCGTCGCCGCGCACGCTCCCTGCAGCCCTCGGCGGCGATCTGGACGGCGTCTATACCGTGCGCGACAAGCGCGACGCGGACAGGCTGGCCGGCGAGATGCGCCCGGGCCGCCGCCTGCTGATCATCGGCGGCGGCTATATCGGCCTGGAAGCAGCAGCCGTTGCCCGTCACCTTGGCCTCGAAGTCACCCTGATCGAGATGGCGGACCGCATTCTCCAGCGCGTCGCAGCACCGCAAACCGCCGATATCATGCGCGCCATCCATGTCGGACACGGCGTTGCCATTCGCGAAAAGACCGGCCTGCGCCGCCTTCTCGGCATGGACGGCAAGGTGACCGCCGCCGAACTGTCGGACGATACGACGCTCGACGTGGACTTCGTGATCGTCGGCATCGGCGTGTCTCCGAATGACCGCTTGGCACAGGATAGCGGTATCGAAGTCGCAAATGGCATCCTGGTCGACGAATTTGCCCGCACTTCCGATCCCGCCATCTTCGCCATGGGCGACTGCGCCATGCTGCCCTGGAAGGGCATGCAGATCCGTCTCGAATCGGTGCAGAACGCGGTCGACCAGGCGGAAGCCGCCGCGGCTGTGCTGGCCGGTGCCGGTGTTCCTTATGAGCCGAAGCCCTGGTTCTGGTCCGATCAGTATGACGTCAAGCTGCAGATCGCCGGCTTCAACCTCGGCTATGACGAGACGCTGCAGCGCGCCGGAAGCCGCGAAGGCAGTGCCTCCGTCTGGTATTTTCGCGAGGGCCATCTGGTTGCTGTCGATGCGATCAACGATGCCAAGGCCTATGTGACCGGCAAGAAGCTGCTGGAAAGCGGGCTGCCCGTCGACAGGGCAAGGCTTGCCGATCCATCCGTCGATCTGAAGCAATTGCTGTCCTGAGGAGGGAATTCCGATGCCGGCCGAAAAGAACATGTTCAAGGCTGCCCTCCAGTCCCGCCTGCCGCAGATCGGTCTCTGGCTGAACATGGCCGAAGCGCTTCCGGCTGAAATCGCCGGACGTGCCGGCTTCGACTGGCTGGTCATCGACGGCGAGCATGGGCCGAACGACCTGCGCAGCATCATGGCGCAACTGCAGGCGCTGTCGGCCTCACCGTCCGAGGTCGTGGTCCGCCCGCCCATGGGCGAATCATGGATGATCAAGCAGTTGCTGGATGTCGGTGTGCGCACGCTGCTGGTGCCCATGGTGGATTCGGCCGAGCAGGCCCGCCAGCTAGTGGAAGCCGTGCGCTACCCGCCGGCCGGCAAGCGCGGCATGGGAGCAGCCGTCGCAAGAGCATCCGGCTTCAACGCCATCACCGATTATGTTGATAAGGCCGATGGCGAGATCTGCCTTCTGGTCCAGGCGGAAACCACCGCCGCGATCGACGACCTGGAGCGCATCGCCGCAGTCGAGGGCATCGACGGCATTTTCATCGGCCCCGCCGACCTCTCCGCCGACATGGGCTACCGCGGTCGGTTCGAGGCACCGGAAGTCCAGGAAGTCATTGAAACCGCGATCGCCCGAATCATCGCGGCCGGAAAGCCTGCCGGCATCCTCACCTTCAGCGAGACGCTCAACCGCCGCTATCTCGATCTCGGCGCAACATTCGTGGCCGTCGGCGCCGATGTGACGGAATTCGGAACAGCGCTGCGTGCCCTTGCTGCCCGCTATGGCCGAGGGCAGGGCGCTCCCAAGCTCCAGTCCGGCTACTGATCGCTGGGAGAAGCGGGCCGAAAGCAGCAGATTGCGGGCGTCGTGTCCCTTATCGGCCCGTGAATTTCCTTATTCTCCCAAAGGCCCTTGCATTCGCGAACGCTTCGACTTAATCAGGCCTCTACCGGAGAGGTGGCCGAGTGGTCGAAGGCGCTCCCCTGCTAAGGGAGTATACCCGGAAGGGTATCGTGGGTTCGAATCCCATCTTCTCCGCCATCCCCCTTTTTCATGTTTCCCAACGTATTTCTTGAGCCGTGCAAGCTGCATCTGGCCGTTCGGCAGCCTCAAGCGAATCGATACTTCGTGCACCATGTATATTTCGGGGCATGCATTGCCGCCCGGGTGCCGAATGAAGTCGTTTCTTAACAATCCCTAAAAAATAATCTCGTCGCATCAACGGCTTGTGTCCTTTGCGCAACATCATCTACGCAAGAGTTCCAGCTTTGAACCTTTGACGAGTGTTCACCATTGCGTGACGACCCCGCACTTGTATTGTCGTTGTTGGAAGCAAGGCGGTGGATCGTCCTTCTTCCAGCATGGACGGGGATGGGGCAGGGAATGCTGTCCTTCAGCGAAATAACCCATTACCCAATTTCACTTTGACTGGAGGTCAACAATGAACATCAAGAGCCTTCTTCTCGGCTCCGCTGCAGCTCTTGCTGCAGTATCCGGCGCACAGGCCGCTGACGCGATCGTCGCTGCTGAGCCCGAGCCGATGGAATACGTTCGCGTTTGTGACGCGTTCGGCAAGGGTTACTTCTATATCCCTGGCACTGAAACCTGCCTCAAGATCGGCGGTTACGTCCGTTTCCAGATCGACTGGGACAACACGGATCCTGACAACTGGAATGCCCGTACGCGCGGCCTCGTAAACTTCGAGACCAAGAGCGACACGGAATATGGTGCGCTCGGCTCGTTCATCGCGCTCCGCACCTGGGCTGAAGAAGACAGCGCTGCTTCGTCTGTTGAAATCGACGAAGCCTACCTGACCCTCGGCGGCTTCAAGGCTGGTTACTTCTACAACCTCTGGGACGTTGGTCTGTCCGGCGAAACCGACAACCTCGGCTCGAACCGCATCAACTCGGTTGGCTACACCTACAAGGGTGACACCGTATCGGCAGCCTTCTTCGTCGACGAACTGAGCAAGCGTTACAGCGAAACTCCGGTCGGCAACCCGAACCTCTACGGTAACGACGGCGTCGGCATCGAAGGTCAGATCTCTGGCACCTTCGGCGTTGTATCGGCCACCTTGCTCGGCGGTTACGACTTCCACGTCAACGACGGCTCGATCCGTGCGATCGTTTCGGCCGCTATTGGTCCTGGCACGTTCAGCGTTGCTGGTATCTGGTCGTCCGGCGCCAACGCCTACTACGACGTGTCCGAATGGACCGTGGCTGCGGAATACGCTGCCAAGCTCAACGACAAGTTCTCGATCACCCCCGGCTTCCAGTACTGGGATTCGATCGATTACGACGGCTCCACCGGCGACTTCAGCGGTGGCGATGCATGGCGCGCTGGCGTAACCCTGGACTACAAGATCACCGATGGTCTGACGTCCAAGGCTTCCGTTCAGTACACCGACTCCGACAACTCGGATGACGGCGTATGGAGCGGCTACGTCCGCCTGCAGCGCTCGTTCTGATCTGACGAGAGAATCGGCGATAATGTCGTCGAGAGATTCGTGAAGGAAGCCCGGCTCATCGAGCCGGGCTTTTTCGTTTCTGGGCGAGTCGACATTAACCGCAGATCCCACATCTTGACGAATGCCACGTCCGCTACACGGGTGAAGTCTATAGGTTGGCGCCGTCCGCCAGGCGCACTCGCCCTGATCTGACGGGGGAATCGACGACAAACGCGTCGAAAGATTCGCAGGAAAAGCACTGCAGATTGAGCAGGGCTCTGTCCCTTCAGCCAAAAGCTGCTCCGGCCCGAGCCGCTTAAGTGTTTACGATTGCTTAACTTTTTGCCCGAATTTGCCGCGCTGGCGGCCAAACTAGTGCAAGTTCGCAACACTATGACCTAAAGGCCGACCCGTTTGTGACGGTTTGTGCACTTAGCGATTGTTGTCCGGAGCACTTCAGGTACATTGCATATGTGACGAGGTTAGATCGTATCCCGCACAGAAGTTTGGGTGATGTTGGTGCAAATGCAACCTTCGCTTCGCCTGGTGCAAAACTTGACTTGGAGGTCAAACATG
>UCJA01000003.1 GCA_900472675.1 Hyphomicrobiales bacterium | reverse complement strand
GGGGATGGGGGGATGGTGTGGGGGGAGAGATGAGCGTTTAGATTGTCAATTGCCAGCGTCGCACACTTCCCCAAAGTGTTGCCACGAAGTAAGAAAGAGATATGGATCATTTTAAGCGTGCATTCTCCGTCGAGCTTCTAGCGGCTCATAAAGCAAATCGCGGGATTGCCAGTCTTCTCGATCGGTGGGTTCTTCCGGGGCAAGACGCCGGCGATTACGGGCTTCGTTTAGCGATCAGAAATGGCTACCTGAACTTCTATGTTAAAGGTCAGTCGGTCGGTGAATTGAGGCTAGTTAAGGGATCGCCGCGTCTCAGATTACACTGCAAATACAAGTCATTTGTCAAAAAGGGTAGTTTGCAAGCCGCTCCTGATAGTCAGCTTTACCAAGTGGTTAATGCCGACGAATTGGGAAGGATCGGACCCGATGTTATCGATAAGTGGATCCGTACAGCGGAGACTTATGCTGGGGATGAGAAACGCTTCGTTGATGATCTGATTGCGGTCACTCCTAACGTAATTGACCTTGAAATGGGCCTGCCGGCTGATGAGGATGCTGTGGGCAAGAGTCGGACGGCTCCGCGAATGGATATGGTGGTTGCCCAAGGGTGCGAAATAGCCTTTTGGGAAGCAAAGTCTTCAGTAAACAGTGAGCTACGAGCCCGCGCGTCATACAGGGAACTGACAGATGGTGGTTACTGTGAAGGGCCACACGTAATTTGGCAGCTCCGGCGTTATGAGCGTTGGGTCAGCCGACCAGCTCGCCGTTCGCAGGTGCGCGATGCCTATGTTGAAACAGCTCGAATTTTGCTTGACCTCGCAGAGCTATCAGGGAAACACGGCCCTGCCATCGATGCATGGAGAGAGCTGGCTGCCAGCGGTGAAAAGGCGACCGTTATCCTCCCGCCGGGCATTGTAATAGCAGGGTATTGTCCGCCCAGCGCGGACGGCCTCTCTCGAGTTAAGAGCAGTGCTTACGTCACTAAAACTAAGTCGTTCAGCCAGCATAGAGTTAGGCTTCTTCGGCATGGTGCAACTGTGGTAGCGCTGGACGGCAGGCCTAGCAGTCCCGTCCTTCCGCATCTCAGCTCAGGTTCCATCAGCGTTGAAGAGCACGGACTTTCGGAAGAAGCTATAGGAGCTTAGGTTCCAACCAACAGCGGTGTTGGCTATTGGGTGTAGCTGCAAAGCAACCTTCGTACCGCAGGGCTTACTTCGTTCTCTTTCATATATTTCCGGCGCCGTCTTCTTCTCGTCCGCCAGCCTTCCGGCGTGCATCTAAGCGTTCACGTCAGGGGGATTTGCCCTTTGCGTTTGCCGGCCCCCCTCTGCCCTGCCGGGCATCTCCCCCTCAAGGGGGGAGATCGAAATGCCGCACCGCCTTGCCAAATAAGATCCGCCCTTATCACAAGCTTCGATGGACGGGAGGAGCAGGCCACTTGCCGATCTCCCCCCTTGAGGGGGAGATGCCCGGCAGGGCAGAGGGGGGTGCGTTCCAGCCGCAGAGGGTAGAGGTAGCCTGAGATCATCCCTCATCGCGCCCACATAAAAACCCGGCCACGCTTTCGTGGGCCGGGCGGTCGTCAAATTCACCAAAAAAATGGCCTCTAGAAAAACGCCTGGATGCCCGTCTGGGCGCGGCCGAGGATCAGCGCGTGGACGTCATGCGTGCCCTCATAGGTGTTGACGGTTTCCAGGTTCTGGGCGTGGCGCATGACATGGTATTCGATCTGGATGCCGTTGCCGCCATGCATGTCGCGCGCCTGGCGGGCGATATCCAGCGCCTTGCCGCAGTTGTTGCGCTTGACGATAGAGATCATTTCCGGCGCCATCTTCTTTTCGTCCATCAGCTGGCCGACGCGCAAGCTAGCCTGCAGGCCCAGCGCGATCTCGGTCTGCATGTCGGCGAGCTTCTTTTGGTAGAGCTGCATGCCGGCAAGCGGCTTGCCGAACTGCTTGCGATCCAGCCCATACTGGCGGGCGCGGAACCAGCAGTCTTCGGCCGCGCCCATGACGCCCCAGGAAATGCCGTAGCGGGCGCGGTTGAGGCAGCCGAACGGGCCTTTGAGGCCCGAGACGTTGGGCAGGATGGCGTCTTCGCCGACGTCCACGCCATCCATGACGATCTCGCCGGTGATCGAGGCACGCAGCGAGAGTTTGCCGCCGATCTTGGGGGCGGTGAGGCCCTGCATGCCCTTTTCGAGCACGAAGCCGCGGATCTCGTTGTTATGGGCTTCCGACTTTGCCCAGACGACGAAGACGTCGGCGATCGGGGCGTTGGAAATCCAGGTTTTTGCGCCGCGCAGGCGATAGCCGGTCGCGGTCTTTTCGGCGCGGGTCTTCATGCCGCCCGGATCGGAGCCGGCGTCGGGTTCGGTCAGGCCGAAGCAGCCGATCAGGTCACCCGAGACGAGGCCCGGCAGGTATTTCTTTTTCTGTTCGTCCGAGCCGTAGGTGAAGATCGGATAGATGACCAGCGAGGACTGGACGCTCATCATCGAGCGGTAGCCTGAATCGATGCGTTCGATCTCGCGGGCGACCAGGCCATAGGCGACGTAGGAGGCATTGGCGGCGCCGTATTCTTCCGGCAGGGTCACGCCGAGCAGGCCCGTCTGCCCCATCAGCTTGAACAGGTCCTTGTCGGTGGTTTCATCGAGATAGGCCTCGTTGATGCGCGGGGCGAGTTCCGCCTTGGCGAAGGCGGCTGCCGCATCGCGGATCATCCGCTCTTCGTCACTCAGCTGGTCTTCCAGCAGGAAAGGGTCGTTCCAGGAAAAAGCCAAGGGTCTGCCTCCGAATGTGATTTGCCCGGATTATCCGCCTCGCGCGCGCAAGAGCAAGGCATGTTTACTCAAACCGGCATGAGCGATAGTCATAGGGCATGATCGGATTATCGCGAAAACTCCTTCCCTCCACCTCGGCGCTTGCGGCCTTCGATTCCGTGGCGCGGCTCGGCAGTTTTTCCAGTGCGGCCGAGGAGCTTTCCTTGACGCAAGGGGCGATCAGCCGGCAGGTTTCAGGCCTTGAGGAGCAGTTGGGCGTTTCCCTGTTCGACCGCACCAGCCGCGGGGTGAAGCTGACTGCGGCGGGTGCCGACTACGCCAAGTCAATCGCCCATGCGCTGGCGCAGATCCGCTCCGCCTCTCTACAGGTCATGACCAAACGGCATAGCGACCAACTGACGCTCGCCATCCTGCCGACCTTCGGGACCCGCTGGCTGATGCCGCGCATTCCCGGTTTCGTGGCGCGTCACCCGGAAATCACGCTCAATTTCGTGACCCGGATCGGCATGTTCGATTTCGACCGGGACGGCGTCGACATGGCCATCCACGTGGGGCCGATGGGGGAGAAGGGGCCGGACTGGCCGGGCGCCGAATGCACATTCCTGATGGAGGAAAGGGTGGCGCCGGTCTGTTCGCCGGAGTTTCTGAGCACGCATCCGATCGCCAAGGCGGATGCGCTGCTGCGGCTGCCGCTGCTGCACATGGCCTCGCGGCCCGGCGCCTGGGGGCACTGGTTCGAGAGCCTCGGAATTGCCGAGACGCCCAACCAGGGCATGCGCTTCGAGCAGTTCGGCAGCGTGGCGCAGGCGGCCATGGCGGGGCTGGGGGTGGCTCTGATGCCGTTGTTCCTGATCGATGCGGAGCTGGCGGGCGGCCAGCTGGTCGAGGCCTTTCCGCATGCGGTGCGCAGCCCCAGCGCCTATTACGCCGTGGCGCCGCTCAGCAAAAAGGATTTCAGGCCCGTCCTCGCCTTCCGCGCCTGGCTGATCGAGGAAGTGGGGCGCTTCCAGCAGGACGTGGTGGGCTGGTGAGTGGGGGCAAGGCGGCAGCCAGTCAGCCGTTTTCTTTTTCCGGTTTTGCGTTCTGGAGATATTGGCCAAACGCCATCACCGCAACGCCAACCGGCACGAGCGGAAAGGTCAGAAGCGATTGTCCGATCGCCAGCAGCATATACGGATGAAAGCTGGTGATTGCGGCAACGGGAATGAGGCCCAAAGCGAAGATCGTCATCCCAAGCCAGGTGATGGCCGTTTTCTCGGCTCTCTTGAACCACCAGAACGCCAGGCCAAAAAAGACAACGGCAGCGATCACTCCCATAGCTTCACTCCTTGTTCAATCGGCGGCTCTCGCCCCTACGAGGCCCTTCGACCGGGCCCATATTAGCCGATGACAATAGAGACAACCGTTACGCCACGCAATGTTTGGTTGTTGGCGGGACGTGGAAGACGCCTCCGTGGCCGAAAGCAGACGAGGGAGGTTTTGCGCTTGGCGAGCCAATCTCGTGGATCACGGCTAGCCTCGCGCCCCAACATCTATCGGTCGTCGCCTTTCTCGTCCTCCCTGTACAAATCCTCCTCGAGGTAAGCGTAGTCCGCTTTCGTTGCGGGCCGTTCAGCGGGTCGCGCGGTGGGTGGTACTTTCCTCACCGGCTTCTTCGGTCGCTGACGGAGTGTCGTCTTTGGCAGGCGACTGGTGTTGATGCGCTTTCTTGTCATGCATGCCCCTTCACGATGGGTATGCATGTCCGAAAACTTTCGCGTCAGTGCAACGAGAGAATGATGACGAGGTTACAGAGTAACCTTAACTCAGCCAAAGTCCTGGCTGAGTTACGTCGTGCTTTCAGGAAGCAAGGGTAGCCCCAGTCGAAGGATAAAGGGCAGATCGTGCTCTGTTGACGGCCCATCCAAGCAGCCAACCCAAGCAAGCACCCGATGCTTTCACCAGGGCATCATCCAGATGAGCATGGCGCGACGGCGAGAGGAACTGCAAGAGCTCCATGGCCCCTGCACCCACAACGATCACGGCGCCGCAAAGCACTGCGTGTCTGGGATAGGACATCACGAAAAGCGCTGCCGTCAGCGTGAATGCCAGCGCCCGGTCTATGTTGACCGGCAAGATATCGTGCGGCCGCCATCCGATAGGGCTAACTGTTGCGACAACTATAAAGGCTATGGATGCCCAAGCCGCGATTCGAAGAGCTTTCCGTTTATTCATGCGGGGATTTAAACATATGCTGCACGGCAGCAATATGGCCGGGCAGAACTTTCGCGACTTGATGACCAACTCTGTGACCGGCGTCGTCAGCACTTGATGTGCTTCACCACGCGGGTCAGTCTCCAGCCTCGCGCAACCGAGCAGGAGCAGCCTTCTTTCGGGGAGGAAGAACAATGGTTTTTCGCGTACAATGTCACATCATCGTGGTTGAGCTTTCGCTTCTGATCTGGAGCGTGATGATAAGACAATTTATCTAGCAGCGGCCCCTCAGCGGTGTTGCGAAGGCATCATCACCCACGCGTCGGGCATGATCCGTTTTATCAACCTCAGTTCTATGTCGGGCCTACCGACGGGCTGGGCGCTTGGCGCGTTGCAGCACGCGTTGAAGGCGAGATGTCTTAACGTCCCTTCAACGCATAGCTACTAATATTGGTATACCACCTGGGAAGATGCATTCCCATCGTACCGGCATGACGCCATTTTTTGGCTCCAGGGGGATCCTTCATGCCGTCTGTGCATACAAACCGTGCCAAATGGGAGGCAATTGCCTGGCTCATCGCATTTGCGACAATCTACGGCGCTGCGCTCTTTTTCAACGCGCACGAAGAGCTTGATACCTTTTTCCGGGCATATGAGCACTATGATCTCGACGAGATATTCACCGCGTTGAACATAGCCGGGGCGCTTGGTCTGATCTATTCGGTGCTTCGCATGAAGGACATGTCTCGAGAAATCCAGCGACGCCTGACGGCTGAGCAGAATGTCGACTGGATTGCCTGCCACGATCCACTGACAGAGTTACCCAACAGACGGTACCTGGCCTCTACCCTCCTCAATCCGCAGACCCTGCCGTCCAAAGACGGTACTGCGGTCTTTAGCGTCGATCTTGACGGCTTCAAGAAGGTCAACGATCTGCTCGGGCACGATCAGGGAGATCGTGTCCTGAAGGTCGTGGCAGAACGACTGACCTCCATTTTCCCCGACGACAATGTCTATCGATTCGGAGGTGACGAGTTTGTTGTGGTTATCGAGCGAAAAGGCAACCAGGATCTGACGGCCGTCGGCAAACGCATCGTCGTTGCAATCAGCAAACCAATCACCATCAACGGCGCTACCGTCGACATAGGATCCAGCGTCGGTTTTTCTCGCATCCCGGAAGACAGCGGAACACTGACGGAAGCCATTCAATATTCCGACTGCGCCATGTACGCGGCAAAGAAGTCGGGCCGCAACCTCGTCAAGGCGTTCGTTCCGGTCATGCAGGAGGCCTTGGTCCAGCGCATTCAGATGGAAGCGGATTTGAAGCTGGCCATGAAGCAGAACAAAATCCGCCCATACTATCAGCCTCTCGTGGACCTCAAGACCCAACACATTATCGGATACGAAGCTCTTGCCCGTTGGGAGACTTCACCGGGCAAATTCGTTCCGCCGAGCGAATTCATTCCGCTGGCCGAGGACGCTGGATTGATTGTCGAACTCACCGACCAATTATTCCGTATCGCCTGCCAGGATGCGCTGTCGTGGGGTGCCGAAACTGTTCTGTCGTTCAATATTTCTCCGGTCCAACTGAGCGATCGACTGCTTGGACTACGCCTCCTCAAGATCCTCGGCGAGGTCGGGTTACCAGTCCATCGATTGGAACTCGAAGTCACGGAAAGCGCGCTCATCAACGATGCCGAAACGGCCCGTGGTGTTCTTGACGATCTTGTCAAATCGGGCATCAGTATCGCACTGGATGATTTCGGAACCGGCTATTCCAGCCTCTCACAGCTATCAAGCTACAAGTTCAATAAGATCAAGATAGACAGAAGCTTCGTGGTAACATTCGAAGATAGCGACAGGCAGGAAAAGGTCGTCCGTGCAATCATCGCGCTCGGAGTCGGGCTTGGGGTCAAGATCACCGCCGAGGGTATCGAAGACGAATCCCAACTCCGTCGTCTCCAGGATCTCGGATGCGACATAGGCCAAGGATATCTCCTCGGTAGGCCCTGCCCAATCGACAATACGTTGAGGATTGCAGAACAAGACTCTTGCGGAGCCCTACGGGCGGCGTCTGCGCCATGATTGAAAACCTGCAATAGGCAAATTCAGGTGTCGCTTCAGGAGCATTCCGTTCAGCTACTTCTTCTTCGCCTGATCGTGATGCCACTTGATGGCGAAGAACATGCCGGTGCCCAAGACGATGAGCTTGAGCGGCAGGAAGACGATCGGGAACCAATCCCACATTTTTCAATAATCCAGGCTGTTGCGTGACGCTATCTTGCGTGAGGGGTGACTACCGCAAAGCCGCTGGATGCGACATCCGCCATGTTGACGCAGGTGCGGTGGCCTCTGCTGGAAAGGGGCGGGCGAAGCCTGCCGATGGAAGATCATTGTATCTTGCCAGCCTGAGAGGCCAAAAGTCCGGCGCAAGCTTGGCATTGGAGAGTGCAGTACGATTGTTATACTTAAGGTTTTGCTACAATGAAGATAGATACTGCAACAAGTCTTCTCTACATGGGTCAAAGCACGCCGGCATCCACTGCCAACAACAACGCGGCCTCCTTTTCGGCTGCGCTAAGCACGGCCACCGCCGGTGCGTCCCAGCCGGATGAAGAGCGCACCGAGCAAGTCGACTTTACCCACATGACCCGCCAGGACTTGCTGGATTGGAGCAATGACCAGATTCACAGCGGAAACATGTCGCTTGATGACGGCTTCGCTTTCATGGCGATGTCGATGAAAATTCCGGCGGGTGGCGGCACTGGCGGCGAGCTGCAGGCAACCGACGATGGCGAACGCGTTGACTTCATGGGGACGGTTCGCGCGGGCATCGAGGGAGCGCTTTCGCGCAACGACGAGGTCACCCGCACCATGCTCGAGCAGGCCATGAAGACGATGCAGCAATACCAGGGCGAAACACGATAGTCCGCACTTGCGCGTCTTCGGTAACGTCGTTGGATAGGCTCGCCGCATGGGATGGACAAGGGTTCTACAAGCAGCCAAAGATGATCCGAATGCGGCATCTTTGAACGAACGTACATTGCAAAATCTCGCGGCTCTTGTGAGGTACGGGGATGCAGGGCTGCTGCCGCCGTCAACCGTCGGTCAAGGTTATTACCCGTCAGTAGTGCTCGATCGGATTGACCTGCAACAGCAGATAGAGGTTTTCGAGGATCGTTTTGAGGTTTACGATCTCTCTGTGGTGCCAACAGTTATTCTACGTGTCGCGCTCGAACAGGTAGGTCAACTCTTGCCGCTATTAGCGCCGCTCAAGCAGTAGCTTTATCGTCGACTGTTGACTGCTTTGGCCGGAGCCGGTCACAGATCACAGCATCTACCCACATGGAAGTCGGGAAGATGTTTTGAAAGGTCGCGACGTGATAATCAGATACGAACCTTTGGAATTCAATCTCGGGGCGGAAGCCACTTCGGCCGACCTTGCTCGTCTTGAGATGGCTTACCACGCTAATTCTGGTGCGAAAGAACTGAAGGCGTTTTTTTCGGTAGGCAGGCAGGACAAGCATCTAAGAGTGATCTTCCCCGACGTAGACATCTTCCGGGTCATCGATGATATGCATCGCCCGATGGAAGAGCATGGGCTCCAGAAGGTTGGACATGTCTCTAACCATTTTGCCTATACGGTGCAAGGAAGCCCTTTTTGGGAAGCGCAACGCGAGACTTTCAAAGTACTGCTCCCGGGATCGACCCATTACCTGTTTGTTACAGGGGGCGATTGCCTCGACGTGATTACGAGAGAAGAACCGCAATTCAGGTGGGTTGATTATGATGCGAATAAGGTCGATCTGGCTTGATCGCGTTGGCCGCTGTTGGCGCTGAGCGGACACACTGGCGCCCTCGAAGCAAAAGCGCTAACTGGATATGAATGTGCGGCGATGTCACCAAACCCGATGAGAGAACGCAGCTATATTTCGACTTTGGCCTTAATGGCTGGAGCGAGCTGATCTTTGTCTGCCAAGGGCAGATTTCGGTTTTTCGTATCAGCGGGGTACTTACAGATGCTCCGACCGCGCTTTTGGAAATTTGCGACGCAGTCTTAACGAACGCAGCTACGCGAGTCGCTTTATGCGATGAGCCAAGCGGTGTAGTCGTTGAGGTGACACCTGATACCAAACAACAGCATACCGTGACCTTATCGGTATACGAAATTGCGCGACCAACGACAGGTTCTGATGCACATGAAGTAGGTCGCTTGGTCATGTCGACGCGACTTAAACGACGGCGTCTGGTCGGCATGCTGCTGACTGAGCTTTGGAAAAGCCACAAATTTTTGTCCGAACCCTCCTACCAGAACAATAGGGATGATTTTCCGCACGCCCGTTTGGCAAAAACCAACGAGGCATGGAATTACAGTGCTCTTGGACCATCATTTCTGGCTTAGTACCAGGTCTGCTCTTGGCGCAAAGCCGAAGACGTCTTTCGGCCCTAAGCGGACAATTTGCCTTGAAACTAAGGTCTTGCCTTCATCACCTTCCACACTAGCCACGCGAAGGTCTGTCCAAGCAGCCCACCAATTGTGAACGGGATGGCAAGCGCAAGCCCTATATTGACGAAGAGCGCGGCGGTTAGGAGCCATCCTGCGTAAGCATTCGCACCTTCCCAGTGCTGGAGCACACGGAACAATGCCCAAACGACTACAAGTGATGCCAAAACCTTGAAGGGACGTATTACCCGATCTACGCTGAATGTTCCGCGCCAGAGTTGGTAAAGAGCGAAAGGGAAATTCAGCAACGCGATCACAAGCAGGGAAATCCCGACATTGAGGTTAATCCAGTCCACTTCTCACCCGCCCACTCGCTCCAGCTTTTCCAAAGTTACAAGCCAGATGAGAGGTTGGCAAACCGCAATGACCGCTCATGGCGCAAAGCCGCCAAATGTTGCCTGCGGCCCCGCAGCGGACATTATCCGGATGTCGTTGCTGCGGTAGTTTAAGGGGGCGTCGCAAAGCATCTGGAGCCGCTTGCTCTGCCCCCCGCCCGCTCAACCGCCGTCTCAGGTCCGGGTAATCGACAGGCCGCCGTCCACCAGCGATGCGGTGCCGGTGACGAAGCTCGCGTCATCGGAGGCAAGGTAGAGGACGGAGCGGGCGATCTCCTCCGGCGTGCCGACCCGTTTCAGGGCATGCAGCGCGGTGATGAAGGCCTGCTTGTCGGGCGTATCGTTGTGTTCCCGGTACATGTCCGTCTCGACGGCGCCGGGCAGCACCGCATTGACACGGATGTTTTGCGGTCCGTATTCGGCGGCCAGCGCCTGGGTGAGGCCGATCAGGCCCGACTTGCTGGCCGCATAGGCGGCTGTACCTGGAAAGGCGACCGTATAGCCGACGAAGGTCGAGGTGAAGACGATCGAGCCTGCGCCATTGTCCAGCATGGCCGGGATCTGGTGCTTGGCGGCGAGGAAGGATGCCGTCAGGTTGATGGCGAGGGTGTCGGCAAAGCCTGCCTCGGAGACTTGCGTACTCGGGCCCCCTTCGCCGAGCGTGCCTGCGTTGTTGAAGGCGATGTCGAGCTTGCCGAAGTGCTGGACGGCGGTTGCGACCAGTTGCTTCTGGTAGTCTTCCGAGCGCACGTCGCCGGCCAAGGCGACGGCGTTTCCGCCATCGGCCTCTATCTCGGCGACCAGGCTGTCGAGCTCCGCCTTCCGGCGGGCGCCGACGACGATCTTTGCGCCTTCCGCCGCAAAGAGTTTTGCCGTCACCCGGCCGATGCCCGAGCTCGCGCCGGTAATGATAGCCACCTTGTCGGTCAATCTGTTCATGATTGTCTCCTTTTGCTGGAGGATCGACGCCTCCGTTGCGATGACAGCAAGATGGCATTTCGCAAGGCGCGGGATTAGCCTGCGTCCCATGGAACTGCTGTCCGGAAAAAGAGAACAATGATCAAGACCGAAGCCATGACAGCGTTCATCGCCATCGTCGAAGGCGGATCCTTCGTTGCCGCTGCCAAGCGGCTGCGGGTCTCGAAGTCGCTGGTCAGCGACCGGCTGGCGGAACTCGAGAAATCGCTCGGCGTCATTCTCCTGCACCGGACGACGCGCAAGCTGACCCTGACCGAAGACGGGGCGGCCTTCCTGGAACGGGCGCGGCGGATCGTCAGCGAGATCGAGGATGCCGTTGCCGACATCGCGGAACGACGCGGAACGCTTGCCGGGCCGGTGCGGCTTGCGGCGCCCGTTACCTTCAGCCGTCTGCATCTGGGGCCGGCACTTTATCCCTTTCTACGCCAGCATCCGGAACTGGCGCTCACCCTCGATATCGACGACCGGCGCGTGGATGCCGTGGCGGACGGATATGACGCGGTGATCCGGCATGGCCCGATTGCCGATACGCGCCTCATCGCCTGGAAGCTCGCCTCCAGCCGGCGAAGGCTGGTGGCCTCTGCCGATTACCTGGCGCGGCATGGCAGACCCGCCAACCTGCACGACCTCATCGGCCATCGGGGGATCTTCTATACCCACCGCGGCGTGTCCGACTGGCGCTTCGAGACGGAGAACGGTCCGGTGCTGGTCCGGGCCAGGCCGGCACTCGTCGTCAACAATGGCGACATGCTACGGGATGCGGCCGTGGCCGGTCTGGGGCTTGCGTTGCTGCCGGCCTTCATTGCCGGGCCAGCCATTCGCGACGGCTTGCTGCAGGTGGTCGAGATGGAGCACGAACCGGAGCTCGAGTTCATCTACATGGCCCATCCGCAGGGGCGCAGCCCGTCCGCCAAACTGCGCGCGATCGCCGACCACCTGCGACAGACCTTCGGTGATCCGCCCTATTGGGAGGGATAGGCGGGCAGATCGTCTTAGCCTGCGTCTACGATGAACATTCGAGCCTCCTGGGCGATCTCGCGTTCCGCCTTGAGGGGGCCTTATTCCGCAGAATGGTAGAATGCCGATGCAGCCGCCAATGTGGGAAATTCGAAGATCCCGGCGATCGGCAGCGGAGTGATCTCTCCCTCCAATACTTCTTTGATTGCTTGTCACGCGAAAGACCCGGTGGATGGTTGCCAGCCTCAGCGCAGATATGATGCCTGGGACTCGACTCGCCTGCGGATTTCTGCTTTTCTGATTAAACGATTAATCAGGCAGAGCACATGGCCGTTGTCCGCCAGAGCCCGAACATGAGCGCGATTGCCGCGGCTCTTGGCGTGTCAGCGGCAACCGTCTCCAATGCGCTTTCGGGCAAGGGGCGGGTTTCGCCGGAACTGGCGGAAAAGGTGCGGGCGACGGCGGCAGCCCTCGGCTATGTGCCGAGCCTCACGGCGCGGGCGCTGCGCACCGGGCGCAGCGGCGTGCTCGGCCTCGTGCTTCCCGATATCGGCAACCCGCTGTTTCCGCAAATCGCCCAAGCGATCGAGAACGCGGCGGCGGCCCTCGGCTACGGCGTTCTGATTGCCGACAGCCGCGGCGACATCGCTACGCAGACGGAAGCGATCAACCGGCTGATCGAGCGCGGTGTCGACGGCATGGTCGTGGTGCCTAGGCGCGGCACGCGAATTGCCGATATCGGCTGTCCGGTCGCCGTCATCGATACACCTTCGACGCCCGGCAATACGGTATCGGCCGACCACTGGCAGGGCGGCGAAGCGATCGGCCGCCATCTGGCCCAGCTCGGCCACCGCCGCGTGCTGCTGGTCGGCAACAACAAGTCCTCCAATGTCCAGAGCGACCGGATCGGCGGATTGCGGGCGGGGCTTGGGCTTGGCGTCCACTGCGATACGCTGTGGATCGAGACGATCGAGGACGCCGGCGGACCGGGTTGCCCGCTCGGGCTTGCGGACAAAGCCCGCAGCGGCTTTACCGCCTTTGCCGCAGTCTCGGACCTTTCGGCGTTGCGTGCGCTCACCGAATTGCAGCGGGCCGGCATCGGTGTGCCGGAGATGGTCAGCGTCACGGGGTTCGACGATCTCATCTGGTCGCCGGTGGTGACGCCGGCGCTGACGACGGTGCGGATGGATCTGCCGACGATCGCAGACCTTGCGATCGGCGCGCTGATCCGGGTCATCGAGCCGGAGGCGGAGGGCGAGGCGGCAACAGCGGCGGCGGCGACGCGGGTCTCCTGCCTCACCGACCGGGTGCCGATGCAGCTCGTCGTTCGACAATCGAGCGGGCCGGCGTCCAGCCTCTTGCCGGACGCTGCCGCGGGCGCGGAACCGGCGCTTCTCACCCTTCCCAAATCATGGCACGCGAAAAACCAAACCCAGCCGACAGCAGGAGAACCAAAGATATGACGACGAAGAGCATTCTCGCCTCGGGCGCCGCCCTCATGCTCATCATGGGCGCCATTCCGGGTGCAGCCCTTGCGCAGGAAAAGACGCTGACGATCTCCGTCTATGCGCTGTCGCAGGACGAGTACAAGCAGATCGTCTATGAGCCCTTCGAGAAGATCTGCGGCTGCAAGCTGGTCGTCGAAACCGGCAACAGCGTCGAGCGGCTGGCGAAGATGGAAGCCAACAAGGCAAGCCCCGTCGTCGACATGGCCGTCGTCTCCATGGCCGATGCGCTGTCTGCGGCCCGCAAGGGGCTGATCGACACGATCGACCGGACCAAGCTCTCCAATTTCGCCAAGCTCTACGAGATCGCCCAGGATCCGAACGGCGACGGCATGAGCGTCGGCTACACCTTCTACGCCACCTCGATCGCCTATCGCTCGGACAAGATGAAGATCGACAGCTGGGCGGACCTCTTGAAGCCGGAATATGCGAGCCACATCGCCTGGCCGAACGTCACCACCAACCAGGGCCCGCCGGCGCTCTACATGCTGGGCCAGGCGCTCGGCAAGGATACGCCGGACCTCAAGGCTCCCATCGAGGCGGTGGGTGCCCAGAAGGACGAGATCGTCACCTTCTACGAGAAGTCGTCGCAGCTGGTGCAGCTGATGAAGCAGGAAGAGATCTGGGCTGCCCCGATCGGCCGCTTCACCTGGGCGCCGTTCACCAAGCTCGGCCTGCCGGTTGCCTGGGCGACGCCCAAGGAAGGCCAGACCGGCGGCATGAACGTGATGATCGCCACCAAGGGCTCCAAGAACGGCGAGCTGGCACTGCAGTTCATGGATTTCTGGCTGTCGACCGAGGTGCAGACCAAGCTTGCCGAAAAGTTCATCGACAGCCCGGCCAACAAGGAGGTCAAGGTCTCCGACGAGATTGCCGCCAACCTCACCTATGGCGAAGAAACGGCGAAAAGCCTGAAGCTCATCCCGTCGGCCGTGGCGCTCGACAACCGCACCGGCTGGGTGAAGACCTGGAACGAGGCGGTCGGTCAGTAAGGGGTTTTAGATCGCCCCCTCACCAACAAAATCTATGACTTAGCCAAGGCTAAGATCCTGATTTTGTAACCTCTCCCACAAGGGGAGAGAAAGCCATTTCGACAGCTTAGCCGCAGGCTAAGTGTCAGAAATGGCAAGTGAGGGGGATAGGAGGAGACGTTGGGGCGGTTCGTCTTTGTGCAGTGTAAGGGCTTCCCCCTCACCAACAAAATCTAGGACTTAGCCAAGGCTAAGATCCTGATTTTGTAACCTCTCCCACGAGGGGAGAGGGAGGTGTCGAGAATGCCTCCTTCACTCTCTCCCTTAAAGGAGAGAACGCCATTTCAGCTCAGCGTCAGCTCAGTCAGACATGGCAAGTGAGGGGACAGGAGATGAGTGCGGGGAAGGGCTGGCTGTTGGTTGTTTGGGCAGCCCAGAGGGCGTCCCCCTCACCAACAAAATCTAGGACTTAGCCAAGGCTAAGATCCTGATTTTGTAACCTCTCCCACGAGGGGAGAGGGGGTGCGGAGAATACCCCCTTCACTCTCTCCCCTTGAGGGAGAGAAAGCCATTTCGACAGCTTAGCCGCAGGCTAAGTGTCAGAAATGGCAAGTGAGGGGGCAAGAGGAGATGAGTGAGCAGGGCGAGATTGGTTGTTGGGTAAGCGATCCCCGTCACCAACAAAATCTAGGACTTAGCCAAGGCTAAGATCCTGATTTTGTAACCTCTCCCACAAGGGGAGAGGGAGGTGTCGAGGATTCCTCGCTGTCGGTGGCCTCTCCCGCAAGCGAAGAGGTGGGGTGTCGAGACTGCCTCCTTCACTCTCTCCCTTGAGGGAGAGAAAGCCATTTCAGCTCAGCGTCAGCTCAGTCAGACATGGCAAGTGAGGGGGACAGTGGGCGCGAGGACGCCTCGCCGTTAACTGGGGGGGAATTGATATGATTATTCTGGAGAAGACGAAGACATGTTTCAGAACCGGGCCGAGGCCCTAGCACTGGCGCTGCCGGCCGCGATCTTTGCGGCGGCGGTGTTTCTCGTGCCCGTGCTGATCCTGCTGTCGGAGGGGTTTCGCAGCGCCGCGGTCGATGGGGCGGCGGGGGGCGGCTGGACGCTGTCGGCATTTACGGAGTTCTTTTCGAGCTCGCTCAACCGCACGGTCTTCCTGCGCACGCTGCGGCTCGGTGCGATCGTGACCGTCGTGTCGGCGGTCATCGGCTATGCGGCGGCGTTTGCGATCGTTAGCCTGAAGCCCTCGACCAAGGGCAAGATCACCGGGCTGGTGGTGCTGCCGCTGATGATCTCGCCGGTGGCGCGTACCTATGCCTGGATCGTCATCCTCGGGCGCACCGGCATCGTCAACCAGGCGTTCCAGGCGCTGGGGATCAGCGAGGCGCCGCTGCGCATCCTGTTTTCCGAAACGGCGATCTTCATCGGCTTGCTGCAGCTGTTCCTGCCGCTGATGATCATCTCGCTCATTTCGGCGCTCGAGAACATGCCGAAGGACGCCATTGCGGCCGCCCGGGTGCTCGGCGCCAACTGGTTCCAGGTGTTCTGGAAGGTGATCCTGCCGCTGACCCGGGAAGGACTGGTGATCGGCGGCACGCTGGTGTTTACCGGTTCGCTGACCGCCTATATCACGCCCGCCATCCTTGGCGGTTCCAAGGTGCTGATGCTGGAAACGCTGATGTACCAGCAGGTTTCGGTCTCCAACAACTTCGTCTCGGCGAGCGTCATCGCCTTCATCCTGATCGTCATGAGCTTTGCCGCCAACATCCTCCTGAAGCGCGTCGCCACGGCCCGCAACCGGGTCCGGACCGAGGCGAGGGGAACCCAATGACCGCCCGCAATTTCTTCATTCCGGTCACGCTGTTCCTGGTGATCGCCTTCCTGATCGGGCCGTTCCTGATCATCGTCGCGGCCTCGTTTTCGGCCGGCGAGACGCTGGCCTTCCCGCCGCAGGGATTTTCGCTGCGCTGGATTGCCAAGGTGTTTACCGTCGAAAGCTTCCGCGCCTCCTTCGCCATGTCGCTGTTCCTGGCGATTGGCGGCACGGCGGTGGCGCTGATGCTCGGCATTCCGGCCTCCTACGCGCTGTCGCGCTACAAGCTGCCCGGCGCCGAAGTGATCCGCACCGTGGTTTCGGCGCCGATCATCGTGCCCGGCATCATCGTCGGCCTGGCGCTGCTTCGCTATATCGTCGTGCCGTTCGGGGTCGGGATCACGCCCGCGCTGTTTCTCGCGCATACGGCGCTGGTGCTGCCCTATGCGGTGCGGGTGGTTTCGGCGAGCCTCGACAACCTGCGCTCCGACATCGAGGAGGCGGCGGTGCTGCTCGGCTCGTCGCGGCTTGGCGCCTTCTTCCGGGTGGTGATGCCCAACATCCGCGGCGGCATCCTGTCGGCCTTCATTCTCGGCTTCGTTACCTCGTTCAACCAGGTGCCCGTGTCGCTGTTCCTGTCCGGCCCAGGGGTGCGCACCCTGCCGGTGGACATGATCGCCTACATGGAAATCGTCTTTGACCCATCCGTCGCAGCGCTGTCGTCGCTGCTCGCCTTTCTTTCCATCGGCATTGTCTTTGCTGCCGAACGCTTCCTGGGGTTCTCCCGCTATGTCTGATTTGAAATACCTCTCGCTCGAAAAGCTGACGCTCGCCTATGGCGACACGGTGGCCGTTGCCGATCTCGACCTCGATATCCGCCGCGGCGAGCTGATCGCGCTTCTGGGGCCTTCCGGCTGCGGCAAGACGACGACCATGCGCGCGATCGCCGGGCTGCTGACGGTCAAAAGCGGGCATGTGCGGCTGGACGGTGCCGACATCACCCATGTCTCGCCGAACAAGCGGGCGGTCGGGCTGGTGTTCCAGTCCTATGCGCTCTTCCCGCATCTGTCGGTCTATGAGAACGTTGCCTTCGGTCTGAAGCTGAAGGGCCTGCGGGGGGCGGCGCTCGATGCCAAAGTGCAGTCGGGGATTGCGTCGGTCGGTCTCAACGGCTTTGCCAACCGGCGCCCGGGCGAACTGTCTGGCGGCCAGCAGCAGCGCGTCGCGCTTGCCCGCTCAATGGTGATGGAGCCCAAGGTTCTGCTGCTCGACGAGCCGCTCTCCAACCTCGACGCGCGGCTGCGGCTGGAAATGCGCACCGAGCTGCAGCGGGTCCAGAAGGAAACCGGCGTGACGATGATCTTCGTTACCCACGACCAGACGGAAGCGCTGGCGCTGGCCGACAGGATCGTGGTGATGAAGCGCGGCGCGATCGAGCAGATCGGCTCGCCGCAGGATATCTACAACCGGCCGCAGTCGTCGTTCGTCGCGGATTTCGTCGGCTTCGAGAATGTGTTTGCGCTGGAAGGCGGGAAGCTCAAGGCCAATGGCGGCCTTTACGACCTGCAGGGCGATGTTCCGGCGGTGGCGGGGCTTGCCTGGCGGCCGCGGATGGTGACGCTCGGATCGGGTCCCTTCCAGGGGAAGGTGCGCGGCACCTCGTTTGCCGGCGAGCACCGGGAGTACCTCCTCGATACGCCACTCGGGCCGATCAAGGCGGAGGTCGATGCGAGCCAGCCGATGCATGACCTCGGAGCCGAGCTTGCCTTCGACCTGCCGGCGCACCGCGCCGCGCCGCTTGCCAGTTTCGCCTAAGGAGCGGTCGACATGGGTATCTGGATCGACACCGACATGGGCTTCGACGACATCGCAGCGGTGATGGTCGCGGCGCATGCGGGACTTGCCATCGACGGCATCTCGCTCACCTTCGGCAATGCGCCGCTTCACCAGGTTCGGCGCAATGCGGCGAGTGCGGCCACCGCCTTCGTCTGGCCGTTTCCCATCCATGCGGGGCGCGCAGCACCGGTGCTGGGCCGGCTTGAGACGGCAACTGCCATTCTGGGCGTCAACGGCATGCCGAGCTCGGGCCTTGCCCTGCCTGACGTGCCGGAGAACGTGCAGGACCCGGTGCAGGACGGTGCTTTCCAGGCGTTCTGCGCCTGGCTGGAGAAATCCGAGGGCGAGCGACGCGTGCTGGCGCTTGGGCCGCTTACCAATATCGCGGCCGTGGCACTGGCGCGGCCGGATCTGGCGGCCGCGATCACCGAGCTGACCTGGATGGGCGGGGCGGTGACGGCGGGCAACCACACGGCGTCGGCGGAATTCAACGCATTTGCAGATCCCGAAGCGCTCGGCATCGTGCTTTCGCACGGAATACCGCTTAGAATGGTCGATCTTGACCTCTGCCGGACTGTGCTCTGCGCGCCCGGGGACGTCGCGCCGATCAGAGATGCGGGGGGACGCAACGCCGGGCTGCTGGCGGATCTGCTGCAGGGGTTCATCGAGATTGCCACCAGCCGGGGGCGACCGGCCATGGCGCTCTACGATGCGGTGGCGGCGGTGGCACTGGCTCATCCCGACACCACCACATGGAGGCCGGCGCGGATCGACGTCGAGCTTGCCGGCGGATTGACTCGCGGCCGCACGGTTGTGGAAACGCGGGCCGGGCGCGGCGCGTTCAACGCGGTCTACGGCGCGCGGATCAATACGGAGCAGGCCCGCACCCTCATCCTTGAGGCGCTGCGGGCGGAGGCGACATGGTGAAGAGCATTATTGCGGACGTGAATGCGTTCAACGACCCGGAGCTGCGCAACCGGGCGGTGGAGGCGGCGCGCGGCGCTGCGCCCTTCGACATCTTGATCACCGGCGGCACGCTGGTGGACGTGGTGACGGGCGAGCTGCGGCCGGCGGACGTGGGTATCGTCGGGCCGCTGATTGCCAGCGTCCACACGTCGGGCAGCCGGTTAGACGCAGCGCAGGTGATCGACGCTTGTGGCGCCTACCTCTCGCCGGGCCTGATCGACACGCATATGCATGTGGAAAGCTCCATGGTGACGCCGGCCACCTATGCGTCGGCGGTCGTGGCGCGCGGCGTGACCACGGTGGTCTGGGATCCGCACGAGTTCGGCAATGTGCACGGGATAGACGGGGTGAGCTGGGCCGTGGAGGCGGTGAGGGCGCTGCCACTGCGTTGCGTCATGCTGGCGCCCTCCTGCGTTCCTTCCGCTCCGGGGCTCGAGATGGCCGGCGCCGATTTCGATGCAGCGGCAATCGAGGAGATGCTCTTCTGGCCGAAGATCTGCGGGCTGGCAGAAGTGATGAACATGCGCGGCGTAATCGAGCGCGAGCCGCGCATCAGCGCCATCGTGCAGGCGGCGCTGTCCTGCGAGAAGCTCGTGTGCGGGCATGCGCGGGGGCTCGCCGGTGCCGATCTCGACGCCTTCATGGTGGCGGGGATCACCTCGGATCACGAACTGGTTTCGGCCGACGACCTGATGGCGAAACTGCGCGCGGGGCTGACCATCGAGCTGCGCGGCTCGCATGACCATCTGCTGCCGGAGCTGGTTGCGGCGATCAACCGGCTCGACCATCTGCCGCAGACGATAACGCTCTGCACCGACGACGTGTTTCCGGACGACCTTGTGGACGGCGGCGGTCTGGACGACGTGGTGCGGAGGCTTGTGCGCTATGGCCTGCGGCCGGAATGGGCTCTGCGGGCCGCGACGCTGCACGGTGCAACGCGGCTCGGGCGCAATGATCTCGGCCTGATCGCGCCGGGCCGGCGGGCGGATATCGCCGTGTTCGAGGACCTCCAGGATTTCCGTGCCCGCTGCGTTCTGGCGAGCGGCGTGCCCGTGGCGCGGGACGGGGCGGTGACCTGTGCCATGGCTGCGGCCGATCCGGCGCCGTTGCGCAATTCGGTCAAGCTGTCGTTGCTGCAGGAGCAGGACTTCCGGGTCGCCTCGGAGGGCCAAAGGGTTCGCCTGGCGACGATTGCGCGGCCTCGGTTTACGCAATGGGGAGAGATGGAGGCGGCTGTCGAGGGCGGCTACGTCGTGCCGCCGGAGGGAACGGTGTTGATCGCCGTCACCCACCGTCACGGCCGAGCCGACAGCCGCACCCGTGTCGGCTTCCTGGAGGGTTGGGGCACGTGGCGCGGCGCGTTTGCCAGCACGGTTGCGCATGACAGCCACAACCTGACCGTCTTCGGCGCCGATCCGCGCGACATGGCAGTTGCCGCCAATGCGGTGATTGCGGCCGGCGGTGGCATGGCAGTGGTCGTCGACGGCGTGGTGACGGCCCTGTTGCCGCTGCCGCTGTCCGGCCTCGTCTCGGATGCGCCGCTTGCCGCGGTTGCGCAGGGGTTTCGCGAGGTGCGCCGGGCGATGGACGAGGTCGTCACCTGGCAGCCGCCCTATCTGATCTTCAAGGCCTGCTTCGGGGCGACGCTTGCCTGCAACGCGGGGCCGCACCAGACCGATCGCGGCATTGCCGACGTTTCCACGGGCACGCTCCTGGAGACCCCCATTCTCTCGATCATCGAATAGGCCCGCAATGCAGCCGCACGACTTCTGGCAGACCCTCTACCCGGCAGGCAGTTTCGACCCGGCGGGTCCGTTTGCTGACCTGTTTCCGGTCGAACTGCCGGACGGCAGCGAACTTCCACTGCCGATCCGAGCGCTTGGTGACGGGCAGCACGCACTGGCCTCGCTGATCATCAACCAGGCGAGCTTCGACGTGCAGGATGCGCTTGCTGCGGCGCTTGCACCGCGCCTGGCGGCATTCCGGCCGGAGGTGATCGTCGGTCTGCCGACGCTCGGGCTAACGCTTGCATCCGGCGTTGCGCGCATGCTCGGCCACACCCGCTATGTGCCGCTCGGGACATCGCGCAAGTTCTGGTACGACGAGACGCTGTCGGTGCCGCTGTCCTCGATCACGACGCCCGACCAGCTGAAGCGGCTCTATGTGGATCCGCGCATGCTGCCGCTGATCAAGGGCAAGCGGGTGGCGCTGGTGGACGATGTGATTTCCAGCGGCGCCTCGATCGTGGCTGCCCTGTCGTTGATGCAATCGCTCGACATCGAGCCGGTGGTGATCGGCGCTGCCATGCTGCAATCGGAGCGCTGGCATGCACGGCTGGATGACCTTGGCGAGCAGTGGCGGCCGCGCGTGGTCGGTGCCTTTGCGACACCTTTGCTGCAGCGCGAAGGCGAAGGGCTGTGGAGTAGCTGAGCTGCGCAATTTCCGACTTGCGAACGCTTCGCAGCCGGCTAGTGTAAAGCCTCCTTCTCATGGTGCGAGCCATCGCACAAAATCCTAAATTCGGGAATGCTTTCATGGAACTGGTGTTCGACGGCCACAATGACGTGCTCCTGCGGCTCTGGCGGAACATGAAGGCGGGCGGCGACCCGATCGCCGAATTTGCGAACGGCACGACGTCCGGCCATATCGACGCGCCGCGCGCCAAGGCCGGCGGGCTCGCAGGCGGGCTCTGCGCCATCTACATCCCCTCCGGCGACCTCGTGCTGAAGGAGCCGGACGAAAAGGGCCACTACGAGACGCCGCTGGCAGCGCCGCTGGACTACGCATTTTCGCTCAACATCGCGCTGGAGAAGGCCTCGATCGCGCTGCGGCTCGACGACGCCAATGCCTGGCGGCTGTGCCGGTCCACCGCCGACATTTCCAAGGCCATGGAGGAGGGCATCTTCGCGGCCGTGCTGCACATGGAAGGCTGCGAAGCGCTCGATCCGGAGCTTGCCAATCTCGACGTGTTTTACGCGGCGGGCCTGCGTTCGCTCGGGCCCGTGTGGAGCCGCCACAACATCTTCGGGCACGGCGTGCCGTTCGCCTATCCGATGACCACGGACACGGGTCCTGGCCTTACCGACCTTGGTTTCGACCTCGTGCGCGCCTGCAACCGGCTCGGCATCCTGATCGACCTTGCCCATATCACCGAGAAGGGCTTCTGGGACGTGGCCAAGACCTCCGACCAGCCGCTGATCGCCAGCCATTCGAATGCGCATGTGCTGACGCCGGTGGCGCGCAACCTGACCGATAAGCAGATGGACGCCATCAAGGAGAGCGGCGGACTGGTCGGGCTCAACTACGCGGTGACCATGCTGCGGCCGGACGCGCGCGACGATGCCGCGACGCCGCTGTCGGACATGATCCGCCACATCAACTACATGGTGGAGCGCATGGGGATCGACCATGTGGCGCTCGGCTCCGACTTCGACGGGGCGACAATTCCACAGGAAATTCAAGATGCAGCGGGAAACCAGAATCTGGTTGCGGCTCTCAAAACCGAGGGATACGCTGACGAAGACCTTGCCAAGCTGTGCCGGGGGAACTGGCTGAGGGTACTCGGCCAGGCCTGGCACGAATAGGCCAAGACGCGTTCAAAAACCGAAGACAAAAAGTCTTAATTTGAAAGACAGGGGAACTACCATGATCCATTCGCTCCACAAGAGCCTCCGCGTGCTGTCCACCAGTGCCGCATTCGGACTGCTGCTTGCAGCCGCGCCGCAGGCCTTCGCTGCAACGCCGGCCGATACGCTGGTCGAAGGCTTTGCGATCGACGACATCATCACGATCGATCCGGGCGAAGCCTTCGAGCTCTCGACCGCCGAAATCACCGCAAACTGCTACAGCAAGCTGGTGATGCTCGACCCGGCCGATACGTCGAAGGTGATCGGCGACCTCGCCGCCAGCTGGACCACGTCGGATGACGGCCTGACCTATACGTTCAAGCTGAAGCCCGGCCTGAAGTTCGCATCCGGCAACCCGATCACGGCCGCCGATGTGGCCTATTCCTTCGAGCGCGCCGTCAAGCTGGACAAGTCGCCGGCCTTCCTGCTCACCCAGTTCGGCCTGACCGGCGACAATGTCGCTGAAAAGGCAAAGGCCACGGACGACACGACCTTTACCTTCGTCGTGGACAAGGCCTATGCGCCGAGCTTCGTGCTGAACGTGCTCACCGCAACGGTTGCCTCCGTCGTCGACAAGAAGGTCGTCTCGGAGCATGCCAAGAAGGTAACGCCGAGCGCCGACTACAAGTACGACAATGATTTCGGCAACGAGTGGATGAAGACCGGCTATGCGGGTTCCGGCCCGTACAAGACCATGGCATGGCGCGCCAACGAGGCCGTGATCATGGAAGTCAACCCGAACTACTACGGCGAAAAGCCGAAGCTGAAGCGCGTCATCTACCGCCACATGAAGGAAAGCTCGGGCCAGCGCCTGGCGCTTGAAAACGGCGACATCGACGTTGCCCGCAACCTGGAGCCGGGCGATCTGGACGCCGTGCAGAAGAAGGGCGTCCTCCTGACATCTGCCCCCAAGGGCACAGTCTACTACTTCAGCCTCAACCAGAAGAACAAGAACCTGGCCAAGCCGGAAGTGGTCGAGGCGATGAAGTACCTGGTCGACTATGATGCGATCGGCGCAACGCTGATCAAGGGCATCGGCGAGATCCACCAGACCTTCCTGCCCAAGGGCCAGCTCGGCGCGCTCTCCGACAACCCCTACAAGCTGGACGTGGCCAAGGCCAAGGAACTGCTTGCCAAGGCCGGTCTCAAGGACGGCTTCACGGTGACCATGGATGTGCGCAACACGCAGCCGGTGACGGGCATTGCCGAAAGCGTGCAGCAGACGCTGGCGCAGGCCGGCATCAAGCTCGAGATCATTCCGGGCGACGGCAAGCAGACGCTGACCAAGTTCCGCGCCCGCACGCACGACATCTACATCGGCCAGTGGGGTTCGGACTATTTCGACCCGAACTCGAATGCCGAGACGTTCACGGTGAACCCGGACAATTCCGACGAGGGCAAGAGCAAGACGCTCGCCTGGCGCAATGGCTGGGACGTTCCGAAGGAGCTGTCTGACGCTTCTAAGGGCGCGCTGCTGGAAAAGGATTCCGCCAAGCGTGCAGCGATCTACGAAGACCTGCAGAAGAAGGTTCTGGCCACCAGCCCGTTCGTGATCGTCTTCCAGCAGACGGAAGTGGCGGGCTATTCGCCCAAGCTGAAGAACTTCAAGCTTGGACCGAGCTTCGACACGAACTTCGTCTATCCGGTCTCCAAGGACTAGCCTGAAAGGCCCATTCCTTGACCCTGATCGATACGACAGCGGCGACACGGCGCAGACGGCGCCGTGCATCGTCTTCGGCGATGGCAGTGCTGCGGTTCTTCGTGACCGCAGCCACCACCTTCCTCGGCCTTCTGGCCGTCACCTTCTTCATCGGCCGCGTGGTGCCGATCGATCCGGCGCTCGCCATCGTGGGCGACCGGGCGCCGGCGCATGTGGTGGAACGGGTGCGCGAGCAGCTGGGCCTCAACCTGCCGCTCTACGAGCAGTTCTGGATCTACCTGAAGCAGGCTCTTTCGGGCGACTTCGGGACGTCGGTGCTGACCACCAACCCTGTGATGGCCGATATCGCCCGGGTGTTTCCGGCGACCATCGAGCTTGCGACGATCGGCACGATCATCGGCGCTCTTCTCGGGGTGCCTCTCGGCGTGCTGGCGGCGGTCAAACGCGGTTCGATCGCCGACCAGATCGTGCGGGTGATCGGGCTGATCGGCTATTCGGTGCCGATCTTCTGGCTCGGCCTGCTGGCGCTGGTGCTCTTCTATGCGAAGCTCAACTGGGTGGCTTATCCGGGGCGCATCGACATCGTCTATGAATATACCTTCACACCGATCACCGGCTTCTACCTGCTCGACGCCATCTGGCAGGGGCAGTGGGACGTGTTCTGGGACCTGTTCCGGCACATCATCCTGCCGGGCGGGCTGCTCGGCTATTTCTCGCTCGCCTATATCAGCCGGATGACCCGCTCCTTCATGCTGAACGAGCTGTCCCAGGAGTATGTGGTGGCGGCGCGGGCCAAGGGCCTGTCGGAAACGCGGATCATCTGGTTTCACGCGCTGCGCAATGCAGCGGTGCCGCTGGTGACGGTGATTGCGCTCTCCTATGCGGGGCTGCTGGAGGGTTCGGTGCTGACCGAGACCATCTTCTCGTGGCCGGGGCTCGGGCTCTACATCACCAATTCGCTGCAGAACGCCGACATGAATGCCGTGCTCGGCGGGACGATCGCCATCGGCGTCGTCTTCGTCAGCATCAACCTGTTTTCCGATCTTCTCTATCGGACGCTGGACCCCAGGACACGAAGCCGATGAGCGTGGTCGAGACACCCAAGCCATACAGCCGCGCATGGCTGCTGTCCGATCGCCCAGCCTCGCGCCGGCAGGCCAAGCTCGGCCGCGCCTATGTGGTGTGGTCGCGGTTTGCGGAAAACCGGCTGGCGCTGCTCGGCCTCTGCATCATCATAGCTCTGCTGGTGGTGGCAGCGCTTGCCGACGTGCTGGCGCCGCATAATCCTGTGCAAGGCGACCTGATGAACTCGCGGCTGCTGCCGCCAGGATCTGCCGGATACTGGCTCGGCACCGACGACCAGGGCCGCGATATCCTTTCGCGGCTGATCCACGGATCGCGGCTGACGCTTTTCGTGGTCGTGCTGGTGGCAGTGATCGCCGCGCCGATCGGGCTGCTCGTCGGCACAGTTGCTGGTTATGCGGGTGGCTGGGTGGACGCGGTGCTGATGCGCATCACCGACATCTTCCTCGCCTTTCCGAAACTGGTGCTGGCGCTGGCGCTGGTGGCGGCGCTGGGTCCCGGCATTGAGAACGCCATTCTCGCCATCGCGGTCACCTCCTGGCCGCCTTATGCCCGTATCGCGCGGGCCGAGACGCTGACCTTCCGGAATTCCGAATTTATCGCCGCGGTGCGGCTGATGGGGGCCTCGCCGTTCCGCATCGTGCTTCGCCACATCATGCCGCTCTGTCTCTCGTCGCTGATCGTGCGGGTGACGCTCGATATGGCGGGCATCATCCTGACCGCCGCAGGCCTCGGGTTCCTGGGGCTCGGCGCGCAGCCGCCGCTGCCGGAATGGGGCGCAATGATCGCCTCCGGTCGCCGCTTCATTCTCGACCAATGGTGGGTGGCCGCCATGCCGGGCTTTGCCATCCTGATCGTCAGCCTCGGCTTCAATCTTCTCGGCGACGGGTTGCGCGATGCGCTGGATCCGAAGGAGGCCGGCCAATGAGCACTCTCACAGACCAGCCACTGCTCGCCGTCGACGACCTGCGCGTGACTTTTCCGACCCGCACGGGCGAGGTGGAGGCGGTGCGCGGCGTGTCGTTCACGCTCGGCAAGGAGCGGCTCGGCATCGTCGGGGAATCGGGCTCCGGCAAGTCGCAGACCGGGCGCGCGATCATGGGGCTGACGCCGTCCCAGGCGCGGATTACCGCAAAGACGCTTGCCTTCAGGGGGCGTAACCTTCTGGAGATGCCGGCATCGGAGCGGCGGCATCTGCGCGGCAAGCAGGTGGCGATGATCCTGCAGGACCCGAAATATTCGCTGAACCCGGTGATGACCATCGGCCGGCAGATCATCGAGACGCTGAAGACGCACGAAAAGGTGTCGAACGCGGAAGCCAAGGCGCGCACGCTCGCCATGCTGGAGGCGGTGCAGATCCGCGATCCGGAACGGGTGTTTTCGCTCTACCCGCACGAGGTTTCCGGCGGCATGGGGCAGCGGGTGATGATCGCCATGATGCTGATCTGCGGGCCGGAACTGCTGATCGCCGACGAGCCCACATCGGCGCTGGACGTGACGGTGCAGCTCGAAGTGCTCGCCATTCTCGACAAGCTGGTGGCCGAGCGCGGTATGGGGCTGATCTTCATCTCCCACGACCTGCGGCTGGTGTCCTCCTTCTGCAACCGGGTGCTCGTGATGTACGCGGGCCGGGTTGTCGAGGAACTGGCGACGGCCGATCTGTCACAGGCGAAGCACCCTTATACGCGCGGGCTGCTCAACTGCCTGCCGACCATCGGCTCGGACCGGCATCCGCTACCGGTTCTCGACCGCAAGCCGGAGTGGGCGCTATGACATCTGCAGTCTCCATTCGCGACATGAGCGTCATCTACGACGAGTTTGCGGCGCTTGACCATGTCAGCCTCGAGGTGACCCAGGGCGAGAGTTTTGGCATCGTCGGCGAATCCGGATCGGGCAAATCGACGCTGCTGCGGGCGATCGCTGGCTTGGCCTCGTTCAGCCAGGGCCAGCTTACGGTCGATGGCCGGTCCTATTCCGGCAGCCGCCGCGACCAGGAGTTTTACCGCACGGTGCAGATGGTGTTTCAGGACCCCTATGGGTCGCTGCATCCGCGCCAGACGGTGGACCGGCTGCTGCTGGAGCCTCTGGTCATCCACGGCTTCACCGACATCGAGACGCGCATCCACCGGGCGCTCGACGAAGTGGGGCTGGGGGCCGGGTTCCGCTTCCGCTATTCGCACCAGCTCTCCGGCGGGCAGCGGCAGCGCATCGCGATCGCCCGGGCGCTGATCCTCGAGCCGAAGATCCTTTTGCTCGACGAGCCGACGTCAGCGCTCGACGCCTCCATCCAGGCGGAGATCCTCAACCTGCTCGAACAGGCACGACGCGACCGCAACCTGACCTTCGTGATGGTGAGCCACGACCTTGGCGTCATCAGCCACATGTGCGAGCGGCTGGCGGTGATGAAAAGCGGCAAGGTGGTCGAGACCGTGGCGCGGGACGCCTTGGAAAGCCGCAGCTTTTCGGCCGATTACACGCGCCAGCTGCTGATGGCGAGTGAGGGTTTCCGGCGGGATTGACGGTTGTCCACAGCCGCAAAATTCCCGTTGTGCATCTGCGAAATGACCCTAGACTGGCTTCCAATGCTGCAAACATAACAAGGGGATTGGCTATGGGTGCGTTGAGTTCTTGGAGTTCAGTGATGCGACGGGCGCTGTTGGCGCTGACAGTGTCGACAGCAGCGCTTGGCGCCGTGCTCCCGGCACAGGCCGCGCCAAAGACATCCGTGACGATCGGCATGGCGGTGGAGCCGGCCGGGCTCGACCCGACGGTCGCAGCACCCGTCGCGATCGGCCAGGTGACCTGGCAGAACGTGTTCGAGGGGCTGACCACCGTCGACAAGGCAGGCAAGGTGCAGCCGCAGCTCGCGACAAGCTGGGAGATCTCCCCGGACGGCAAGACCTATACGTTCAAACTTGCCCAAGGGGTGACTTTCCACAACGGCGTTGCCTTCGATTCCTCGGTCGCCAAGTTTGCGATCGACCGGGCCCGCGGCGCCGATAGCGTCAATCCGCAGAAGCGCTATTTTGCCGCGATCGAGAGCGTCGAGACAACCGATCCGGCCACGCTCGTGCTGAAGCTCAGCCGCCCGGCCGGCAGCCTGCTCTACTGGCTCGGCTGGCCGGCCTCGGTGATGGTGGAGCCGAAGACGGCGGCCGACAACAAGACCACGCCAGTGGGTACCGGTCCGTTCAAGTTCGTGTCCTGGGCCAAGGGATCAAAGGTGGAACTGGCAAAAAACCCGGACTACTGGAACAAGAATGCGCCGGTGAAGCTGGAGACTGCGAGCTTCCGGTTCATCGCCGATGCGCAGGCCCAGGCAGCGGCGCTGAAGGCCGGCGATGTCGACGCCTTTCCGGAATTCGGAGCGCCGGAGCTGATTGCATCCTTCGAGGGCGACAAAAAGCTCGCGACCGTGATCGGCAACACCGAGCTCAAGGTCGTTGCCGGCATGAACAATTCGCGCAAGCCTTTCTCCGACAAGCGGGTGCGGCAGGCGCTGATGATGGCAGTCGATCGCGCGACGGTCGTCGACGGCGCGTGGTCGGGCTTCGGCACGCCGATCGGCAGCCACTACACGCCCAACGACCGCGGCTACAAGGACCTGACCGGCGTCCACCCCTATGATGCGGAGAAGGCGAAGGCGCTGCTTTCGGAGGCCGGGTTTCCGAACGGCTTCAGCTTTACGATGAAGGCGCCGCAGATGGCCTATGCGCAGCGCTCGTCACAGATCCTGCAGGCGATGTTTGCCGAAATCGGCGTGACGATGACCATCGAGACCACCGAGTTTCCGGCGAAATGGGTGGCGGACGTGCTGAAGGCGGCCGATTACGACATGACCATCGTTGCCCATGCGGAGCCGATGGACATCGATATCTTCGCCCGCGACCCCTATTACTTCCACTACAAGAACGAGGCCTTCAACGCCGTGCTGGCCAAGGTCGAGGCGACCTCCGACCCAGCCGAGCAGGACAAGCTCTATGGCGAGGCGCAGGCCATGCTGGCCGAGGACGTGCCTGCGCTGTTCCTGTTCGTGATGCCGAAGCTCGGGGTCTGGGACGCGAAGCTGAAGGGGCTGTGGGAGAACGAGCCGATCCCCTCCAATGTGCTTTCCGAGGTGCATTGGCAAGAGTGACGCCTGTTGTCTTCATGGCCGGCGAGATGTGCAAGGCTTACCCCCCTCTGCCCTTCCGGGCATCTCCCCCTCAAGGGGGGAGATCGACCTGCCGCGCGGGTCGGTGCCGCCGGTCTTTTCTTGCAGCTTGCGCAATGGGGTCGAAAGAGGTTTTCAAACGGGGCGGCGTGCTCCCCTTGATCTCCCCCCTTGAGGGGGAGATGTCAGCGAAGCTGACAGAGGGGGGTCGGGGTTCAGCGCGTTTGATGGCCGGCGAGATGTGCAAGGCGTGGCGTTACGCTTATTCTCCCCGACGGGGAGAAGTGCCGGAGCGTCAGCGAGGCGATGAGGGGGGATTTTACTCAGATCCCGCAGACGTCGTCTTGAACCTGTCCCCCTCATCCGGTCCTTCGGACCACCTTCTCCCCGCTGGGGAGAAGAGGGCGCAAGTGAGCAGGCGCGTGCGGGACATAGCAGAAGTGGACGCTGCATGATCTCTATCCTCATCCGCCGGACGATCAGCCTCATCGTCACCCTTCTCGTCGTGTCGCTGCTGATCTTTACCGTGATGGACCTTTTGCCCGGTGATCCGGCGGCGATCATGCTCGGCACCTCGGCAAGCCCGGATACGCTGGCGGCGCTGCAGCATCAACTCGGGCTCGACCAGCCGCTGCCAATCCGCTACCTCGCCTGGCTGGGCGGGGTGCTGCAGGGCGATCTTGGCCAGTCCTATACCTATGGGGTGCCGGTTTCCGGGCTGATCCTGGAACGGCTGGCTGTGACCCTGCCGCTGGCGGTGCTCGCCATGGTCCTGTCGGTGGCGGTCGCCGTGCCGCTCGGCGTGCAGGCGGCGCGGCGCCACAACGGGCCCTTCGATGCCGTCGCGGGCGTGTTCTCCTATGTGAGCATCGCGGTTCCGGCCTTCTGGGTCGGGCTTTTGCTGATCATCGCGTTTTCGACCATGCTTGGCTGGCTACCGGCGGGCGGGTTTCCGGGCTGGGATGCGGGCCTCTGGCCGGGGCTGAAGGCGCTGCTGCTGCCGGCCGTGGCGCTGGCGCTGCCGCAGGCGGGCGTCCTGACCCGCGTCGCACGGGCCGCCGTGCTCGACGTCATGAACGAGGATTTCGTGCGGACCGCGCGCGCCAAGGGGTTGAGCGAAGGGACTGCCATCTGGCGCCATGCCGTGCCGAATGCGCTGATCCCGGTCGTCACCATGCTCGGGCTGCAGTTCACCTTCCTGATCGCCGGTGCGGTGCTGGTGGAAAACGTGTTCAACCTGCCGGGGCTCGGACGGCTTGCCTTCCAGGCGCTGTCGCAGCGCGATATCGCGGTGATGCAGGACGTGGTGCTGTTCTTTTCGGCGCTGGTGATCGTGATGAATTTCTTGGTCGATCTCGCCTATCTGGCGATCGATCCGCGGCTGCGGGCAGGTGCACAATGAGGGCCTCGATCAAAAGGGCCGGGCGCCGTCCGCTGTTTCTCATCGGGCTTGTCATCACGCTGCTGCTTCTTGGCGTGGCGCTGCTGTCGCTGGTCTGGACGCCGTTTCCGCCCGCCAAGATGAACATCATCCACAAGCTTAAGCCGCCGCTTTCCTTCGGCCTCCTGGGAACCGACCATTTCGGCCGCGACGTGGCGTCGCTGCTGATGGCGGGCGCCTGGAATTCGCTGTCGACCTCGTTTCTTGCGGTGGCTCTGGGGGCAAGCGTCGGCACTCTTGCCGGCGTCGTCACCGCCATGAGGCGCGGCTGGCTGGAAGTCATCGTCATGCGCGGCTGCGACATCATCTTTGCGGTGCCGCCAATCCTGTCGGCGATGATGCTGGCGGCCTTTATCGGCGGCGGGCGGTTCACGGCGATCATTGCGATCGGTGTGTTCATGGTGCCGGTGTTTGCGCGATTGACGCTGAGTGCTGCGCTGCAGGTCTGGACGCGGGACTATGTGACGGCGGCGATCGGCGTCGGCCAGTCGAAGCTCCGGATCACCTGGAACCATGTGCTGCCGAATATTTCCAGCCAGATCATCGTGCAGGTGACGATCCAGCTCGGGCTTGCGATCCTCACCGAAGCGGGGCTGTCGTTCCTGGGTCTTGGGCTGGCACCGCCGGCGCCGAGCTGGGGCCGGATGCTGGCCGAGGCGCAGACCTATCTCGGCCAGGCGCCGTGGCTGGCGCTGCTTCCGGGCCTTGCGATCGCGCTTGCCGTGCTCGGGCTCAACATGCTGGGCGACGGCCTGCGCGACATCCTCGACCCCCGCGACCAGAACTGACCCCATGCCTGAAGGATGCCCAGAATGAATGCGCTTCTGAAACTGACGATCCGGGACATCCTCGATCTCTATGGGCAGCGCAAGCTTTCGCCGTTGGAATATTGGGAGGCCGTCGAGCACCGGATCGCGGCCTTTGAGCCGCAGGTGCAGGCGCTCTATCTCTACGATCCGGAGGATGCGCGGGCCCAGGCGAAGGCGTCCACGGAGCGATGGGCGAGGGGGGAGCGGCTCGGCGTGCTCGACGGCATTCCGGTCACCATCAAGGAGCTGATCGCGACCAAGGGCCAGCCGGTGCCGCTTGGCACGGCGGCGGTGGAACTGGTGCCCGCGCTCGAGGATGCACCGGTGTCTGCCCGGTTGCGGGAGGATGGAGCGGTGATCTTCGCCAAGACCACCTGTCCGGATTACGGCATGCTGTCGTCGGGGCTTTCGAGTTTCCACCCCTTGAGCCGCAACCCCTGGGTTCTCAGCCAGAACCCGGGCGGATCGAGCGCCGGGGCGGCGTCGGCCGGGGCTGCGAGCTTCGGGCCGTTGCATATCGGCACCGACATCGGCGGCTCGGTGCGACTGCCGGCCGGCTGGACCGGCCTGTTCGGCTTCAAGCCGAGCCAGGGTCGTATCCCCGTCGACCCCTATTACGTGGGGCGGTGCGCTGGACCGATGACCCGCACGGTGGAGGATGCGGCGATCGCCATGGCGACCCTGTCGCGGCCTGACTGGCGCGATGCCACCTCGCTGCCGCCCAATGATTTCGACTGGCTGGATCTCGATATCGACGTTCGGGGAATGCGGATCGGATTGATGATGGAGGCCGGCATCGGGCTTGCGGTCGATGCCGAGGTGGCCGAGGCGGTCATGGCCGCGGCAGCCAAGTACGAGGCGGCCGGGGCGGTGGTCGTTCCGGTGGCGCCGGTGATGACGCGCGCCATGCTCGACGGGCTCGACAGCTTCTGGCGGTCGCGCTTCTGGGGCGATATCGAGACGATGCCTGAGGAGAGGCGGGCGAAAATCTTGCCCTATATTTACCAGTGGGCGGAAGGCGGTGCCTCGATCTCAGGCGTCCAGGCGGTGCGCGGCTTCAACCAAACGATCGAAATGCGCAAGGCGGCGGGCAAACTGTTCACGACCGTGGATGCGGTGATCTCGCCGACCAATCCGATCGTATCCTATCCGGCGGACTGGGCCTCGCCCACCAATGATCCGGCGCGGCCGTTCGAGCATATCGGCTTTACCGTGCCGTGGAATATGTCGGAACAGCCGGCGTCATCGATCAACTGCGGCTTCTCGACGTCCGGCATGCCGATCGGCCTGCAGATCGTCGGGCCGCGGTTCGACGATCTTACGGTGCTGAAGCTGTCGCGGGCCTTCGAGCAGTGGAGCGGCGGCATTGCCAGCTGGCCGGAACCCGGGCGTCCCGCGTGACGCTGATTGTGGATTATTTGCGGCAAGGTAAGGCTATGCTGGAACATTCGCGCTTTCGACGCGTTTTCCAGCCGTAGCCAGGGCCTCGGTTCTTGCCGAGCCTGTCCTGTGCCTTCCCATTTCGCCGCCTCCCCACAGGCGTCTTTAACGCTCTACCAACAACCAGGAGATCCCCATGCCATCCGCCAACGACCTGCCCCGCACCGGCCAGACCTCCGCCTCTCACGACGTGGAAGCCCAGATCAAGCAGCTGCGCGAAGACATCGCCGCGCTGACCCGCAGCGTTGCAGCACTCGGCAACGAAAAGGCCGGCGAAGTTCGCGGCACCGCGCGCCGGGCTGCAGCCGACGCTGCAGATGCTTCCAAGAACATGGTGGAAACGGTACAGAAGCAGGCTCTCTCCTGGGAGCGTGACCTGGAACGCCAGATCCGCACCAAGCCGCTTCAGTCGATCGGCATTGCCGCCAGCGTCGGCTTCCTGTTCGCGCTGATGACGCGCCGCTGATGCTCGGCGCACTTGGCCCCATTCTGGCGTCCGTCGCTGCGGTGGACATCGGCAGCTTCGTCAAGAAGCTCAAGCGCAATGCCATGCTATACGGCATCGCAATGGTCTTCCTGCTGACGGCCTATACGCTGGGTCTTGCAGCACTTGCAGTCTACCTGGGCGAACGCTGGGGATTGCCGATCGGGCTGCTGGCCGTGGCCGGTGGAGCGCTTGTTCTCGCGCTGATCCTGATCATCTCCGCCGCCATGGTGAACAGCGCCGAAGAGAAGCGCAAGCGCGAGCTTGCTGCCGCCAACAGCCGGCGGGCTCTGATGGTAACCGCTGCCGCATCGGCACTGCCGGTGATAACAAAGTCGCGCTCGATCGCGGTGCTGGCAGTGGTCGGGGGCCTCGGCTTTGCCGCAATGAAGCTGCTGCCGCCCAGCTGGCTGGGCATGCGCCGCACCAACGACCGCGACGACTAAACGCCCAACCCCTGTTGACTAAATGAACGGCCGCTTGCTTTCTGCAGGCGGCCGCCATTGTGCGATCTGGTGAAGGCCTGTCGCATCGACGATCTCGCAGCCGCGATCCAGCCAGCGGATCAGGCCCTGGTCGGCTAGCTTGCGCAGGGTCTTGTTGGTGTGAACCAACGACAGGCCCAGCGTATCAGCCACATGCTGCTGCGTCAGCGGCAGCGGCGTGCTCTTTCCCTGCGCCAGGTTGCCCGTCGTCATCGCCCTTGAATGCAGAAAGACCAGCAGGTAGGCGGCTCGCTCCATGGCGCTGCGCCGGCCGATGCTGAGCAGGTGCTCGTCCAGCATGGATTCTTCTCGCGCTGCAAGCCAGGTGATGTCGTAGGCGAGCGAGGGATGGTGCTGGTACATGGTCATCAGCCGTTCCCGTTCGAAGACGCAGAGCGTCATCTTGGTCAGTGCCTCTGCCGAATGCTGCATCTCCAGCATGATATTGCCCTGAAGGCCGATCAGGTCGCCGGGAAGCAGATAGTTGAGAATCTGGCGGCGTCCATCCTCGAGAATCTTGTAACGAAAACCCCAGCCGGTCAGGACGGTGTAGAGCTGCGGATGCCGCTCACCCTCGACGACGATCGAGTTGCCGGGATCGGCAACCAGTTCGGCGACTTTGAAATCCTGGACAAAATCCAGTTCGGGCGGTGAAAAGTCGCGGAAACTTTCGAGCCTACGGATGGGACAGCGGATGCAGGGGACGCGGGGAGGATAGATGGGTTTCGGATTGGCCATGAGATTCAGATGAAGATGATGATGGCAGGACCATAGCGGCTGATATCGTCGTCGTCTGTGTCTTTTTTAAATGACCAGTTCTGGTTTCGGTGGTCTACGGCGGACCACAGGAACATGAAGGATCTGCTTTGCGCATTCTCATTGTCGATCAAGAATATCTCGTGGCGATGGAGGCGGAAAGGATCCTGCAGGACGCCGGCTACGACCAGACGCATATCGCCATGGCGTGGCAGCTCACATCCATGTTCCGGGAAGAGCGTTTCGATCTCGTGATGATCGACGTGACCATTGCTGCGGGTGACGAGTGCCGTTCCATGATTCTGGAATCGGGTGCCAGCGTGGTGCTGTTCAGCTTCCGCGCGAATGATTTTGAGGGTGTCGCTGATTGGGCAGGCGCGCCTGTCGTTCCAAAGCCGTTCGAAGACGACAGGGTTCTGCAAGCGGTCAAGGACGCCGCAGGCTTTCGCGCGGCGTCCTTTCAGTCGTAGAGAGTTAGGCTATTCAGCTACCGAAGGCGCGGGCGGTGATTGCAGCGTCGCCGGCATCGGGGCCGTAATCGCTTTCGCCAGAGACGCCCAGAAGCTCCTGGAGCCTGGTGCGGGCGCGGCTGACACGGCTCTTGATGGTGCCGACGGCACACCCGCAGATTTCCGCCGCTTCCTCATAGGCAAAGCCTGCCGCACCCACCAGAACGATCGCTTCGCGCTGATCGTCGGGCAACTTGTCCAGCGCCTTGCGGAAATCCTGCAGGTCGAGACGGCCATACTGTTCCGGGTGAACGGAAAAGCGCTCGCTGAAGAGGCCATCCGTATCCTGCACTTCGCGGCCACGCTTGCGCATCTGGCTGTAGAATTCGTTGCGCAGAATGGTGAAGAGCCAGGCGCGCATGTTGGTGCCTGCCGTAAAGCTGGTCTGGTTGGCCCAGGCCTTCATAATAGTGTCCTGCACCAGATCGTCGGCCTTGTCGTGACGCCCGGTCAGGGAGACAGCGAAGGCGCGGAGATTGGGCAGAGATGAAAGCAGGTCGCGCTTAAACGCGCGGTCGTCGGTCTCGACATCCTTGCTCATTTTGCTTGCACCGACTGGGCATTCTTTTCTGCCTGATCAAGCCTCTCCAGGAGGTCCAGAAAACGATCCGGAATGCCTTCTTCCTGCACTGCATCGTAGAAATCGCGTAGCTTTCGCGAGATCGAAGCGTTGGGAGACGCCGAACCAGGCCTGACTTCTTGAGCTTGAGCTATGTTCATATCATCTTTGTTTCTGAGGTCTTCACTCATCACGCGGGCAGCCTGTTGCGATATCGTGGGCGGGAAATGTTTGGGAGGAAAAAAAGTTCCCCTCTTGCGGAACTTTTTTTTCATGCCCACGTTGATAGTACGTCAATTGCCCGACCGGGCCAGGGGAGATTTTTTGTATGTCACTTACCACACGCGTTGCGTCTCACCTTCCATACCTGCGCCGCTATGCCCGTGCCGTCACGGGATCGCAGACGTCTGGTGACGCATATGTGGCGGCGGTTCTGGAAGCTCTGATCGCCGACGTTTCGATTTTCCCGGAATCGTCCAAAGACCGCGTTTCGCTTTACAAACTTTTTGTCGCAATCTTTGGTTCCACGGCGATCGAGATCCGCCCGATCGAATCTCCCTTCGCCTGGGAACAGCGCGCAGCCGCCAATCTCTCCAGCCTTCCGTCGCAGGCCCGTCACGCCTTCCTTCTCGTCTCCGTCGAGGGCTTTACCATCGAGGAAGCCGCCGAAGTGCTGAACGTCGGCATTTCCGAAGTGAACCGCCTGCTGGACGAAGCGTCGCGTGAGATCTCCCGCCAGGTCGCGACCGACATCATGATCATCGAAGACGAGCCGCTCATCGCGCTCGACATCGAGCAGATGGTTCAGGACCTCGGTCACCGGGTGACCGGAATTGCCCGCACCCACAAGGAAGCGGTCGCCCTGTTCCAGGCGTCCAGCCCGAAGATGGTGCTTGCCGACATCCAGCTCGCCGATGGCAGCTCGGGGATCGACGCCGTCAACGAGATCCTCAAGACCTCCAGCGTGCCGGTGATCTTCATCACGGCGTTCCCGGAACGACTGCTGACCGGCGAGCGTCCGGAGCCAGCCTTCCTGGTCACCAAGCCGTTCAACCCGGACATGGTCAAGGCTCTGATCAGCCAGGCGCTGTTCTTCAACGAAGCCGTAAAGGCCGCGGCGTAAAAAAGCGTCCGGCCCTGCGACGACGGACAGGAACCAATGCCGTGTCGATGCCGTTCTGACGCCATCGGAACGGAGGCACGGTATGATTTCTGAAGTTTCGTCGTCCCGCTTTTCGCCGCCTTTGCGGCCTGCTCTCCCGCTGCGATGTGGCGGGGAGCGGCGCTCCGTTGTTCTACACCCGTCCACCCGCACGTGCCAAAGATTGACTTTTATCAAGCCAGTTTGGCTTGTTCAGCCATCCTCGACCCCTTATAACACCGTCAAACCAGACCTCCGGGACCTCTCCCAGGATGGCTCGGTTTCCCGGAAGCCCGCAGATGGAGAGATGAATTGGTGCATCCGCTGACATGGCAGCTCGCTGGTCAGAGTGATGACAAACTGCGGGAGTTCCTGATGCCCGCGCTCATCGATCTGGGCGCCAGCATTACCATCCAGGACGCGCGGCAGAATTATCTGCTTGTCACCAATCTTCCAGACGTATGGTCCGTCGAGCTTCTCTCGGCGCCGAGCGACATTACCCTTTTTGGAGCAGAGGTCGCCACCAAGCTCACCGCTCTCAAGCGGGAAATGACGACATCCGGCCGCAAGGCGCATCTGGAAGTCACCGTCGGATCCGACGAAGTCTACGAGTTCCGGGTGCAGTCGGTGGAATTCCAGGAGGGTGAGCTGCACCTCGTCACCACCATCATCGATCGATCCGAAGAGCGCCACCGCGAACGCCTGTTACGGGCACTGCTGCGTGAGGTGAGCCACCGGTCGAAGAACCTTCTGGCGATCATCCAAAGCATTGCCCTGCAGACCGCACGCTATTCCGGCTCGCTTGAGCTGTTCCTGCACAAGTTCCGCGGACGGCTGTATTCGCTGTCGCAGAGCCAGGACCTGATTACCGACTCCAGCTGGCGCGGCGCATATTTCTACGAACTGGTGCAGCAGCAGACGGACAAATACCTGCCGGAGAATACCCATCTGGTGCATGTGTCCGGCGACAACGTGTTACTGACGCCGAATGCCTCGCTGCATCTCGGGCTTGCGCTGCATGAGCTGATCGTCAATGCGGTGAGCCACGGCTCCGTGCTGCGCAGCGGCAAGGTGATCGAGGTGACCTGTCTGCGGCTTCCGGTCGACGGACATGATTCGCTGGAGCTGGTCTGGGACGAGGTGCTGGACACCGAAAAGACCGCCGAGGGCGAGGATGCGCTCAAGGCGCATTTCGGAAGCACGGTGCTTGAACGGGTCGTTCCGGCGTCGGTCAACGGCAAGGCGCGCTATGAGATTTCCAGCGGCCGGATCAGCTACCGCCTGGTCTTCCCGCTCGAAAGCGGCAGTGACTAAGCGCCAAACCTCAAAACAGTATCCTGTCGATCATCCAAGAAACGCGTCGATGCATACCCGTGCTCGCAAGATCGGGGAGGTGTGGCGTCTTTGGCATGCTCAAGCAACGAAAGCCCCAAAACCAAGCTGGCTCGGCTCCCATGGGGAACCGAGCCAGTATGTCTCTTCGAGGGGGATTGAAGAGTATGTCTGAAGGCTTTGTAGGGCGGGGGACGGGGGGTCGCCTTCAGACATCATCATAACGACCTCCCGATACTTTGGTTCCGCAGGTTTCCAAGAAAATTTATAGTTTTTTGCTTTGGGGAAACCAAGGGTGGGAGAGGCCAGCCGCCGGCGGTCTGCCGGGGCTGGTCCGGTGTCATCGTTTCAGGGTGCGAGGATCCAGTGCATCGCGGATGGCGTCGCCCACATAGTTGACGCTGAGCACGGTGAGCGAAATGCAGAGGCCTGGCCAGAGGACGCGGGACGGAGTGATCTGCAGGAAGTTTGCGCCATCGAACAGCAGACGCCCCCAGGTCGGAAAGTCCGAGGGGAAGCCGAGACCGAGGAAGCTCAGCGCCGATTCGGTGATGATGGCCGAGGCGATGCCAAGCGTCGCTGAGACCATGATCGAGGAGAGGACGTTGGGCAGGATGTGGCGCCAGATGATGCGGTATTCGCGCATGCCGCTCGATTTCGCCGCCAGGATGAATTCCTGGCTTTTGACTGCCAGCACATCGCCGCGCACGATGCGGGCGGTGTGCATCCAGCTGGTTACGCCGATCACGAAGACGATCAGCAGGAAGATGCCGGTTTCCGGCCCGAAGGCTGCCCGCAGGGTATCGCGAAACAGCAGAAGGATGACCAGCAGCAGCGGCAGCAGCGGCAGAGCCAGGAAGAGGTCGGTCAGCCGCATCAGCACGCCATCCAGGCGGCGGAAATAGCCGGAGAGCACGCCGACCAGCGTGCCGAGAAACAGCGCGAGCAGCATGGCGGTGAAGCCTACGGCGAGCGATGTCTTCCCGCCGGCAAGACCCTGCGCCAGCATGTCCTTGCCGAGGTTGTCGGTGCCGAAGGGGTGGGCGAGCGATGGCCACTGGTTCTTGTCGCGGATGTTGATGGCATTGGGTGCGACGCGGTGGATATAGGGCCCGATGTAGACCGCAGCCACGATGAAGACGAAGACGGCGAGGCCTGCGACGCCGCCCCTGTGGGCCCGGAACTGGTGCCAGATATCGGTGAGCGCCGAGCGGACCGGGCTTGCAGCCTTGGCTGGCGGTGCGGAGGTGATGGTCGCGTCAGTCATACCGGATCCTCGGGTCAAGAATGCCGTACAGCACATCGGCGATGAGGTTGAAGAGGACGATCAGCACCGCAAAAATGAAAGTGAGCGTCTGCACCAGCGGGATGTCGGCGCCCTGGATGGCGACGATCAGCAATTGTCCCAGGCCATTCACACGGAAGATCTGCTCCGTGATGATGGCGCCGGAAAAGATGGTGGGCACGCCGAGCGCAATCACGGTGACCACCGGGATGAGGCTGTTGCGCAGAACATGCACGAGCAGAACGGATTTTTCCTTCACGCCCTTGGCGCGGGCGGTGCGCACGTAATCCTGGTGCAGGTTATCCAGCATGGAGGCGCGCACGAAGCGGGCGATCTGCGAGGCATTGTAGAGCGACAGCACCGAGACGGGCAGGACCATCTGGCGCATCTGGGCAAAGAAGCTCGACATATCCGTGACCTGCAGATTGGTGTCGTAGACGGAGGGAAACCACTGCAGCCAGGAGGAGAAGATGACGATGAGCAGCACGCCGGTGAAGAAGGTGGGCACCGAGTAGCCGACCATGGAGATGAAGGTGCCGATCTGGTCAAAGATCGAATACTGCCGGTAGGCGGAGATGACGCCGATCGGGATGGCGATCAAGATGCCGAAGAGATAGGCGAGGCCGACCACCCAGAGCGTCTGCGGCAGGCGCTGGACGATGAGATCGACGACCGGGCTGCGGGTCGCCCAGGACAGCACCCGCATGCGCGTGCCATCGCCAAACTGCCAGCCGGTCAAGCGTTCCAGGATGTTGAGCGGCTCGTTGATGAAGAACTGCTGCAGCCAGTAGAGGTAGCGGAGGAAGAAGGGCTGGTCGAGGCCGAGCGAGGCGCGGATCTGTTCGCGGACTTCCGGCGGAATGGTCAGCGGCAGGTCGCCGGTCGGGTCGTTCGGAGCGAGATCGAGCAGCGCGAAGATCACGAAGCTGATGATCAGAAGAGTCGGGATCGCAAACAGCAATCGCCGCAGGGTATAAGTAAACATCAATTAGTCTCCAGGCTGCGCGGAGAGGAATGAGGCGGGCGCCGGGCGCTGCACAAGGCAGGCCCGGCGATCGTCCTTACTTCTTGCGCGACCAGTCCGCGACGTTCCACAGTTCGCTGTCCCAGCCATTCATGCGCACGCCTTCGAGCGCCAGCGAATGGGAGGAAACGCTGCCGCGGTGGACGAGCGGGATGAGCGCGCCTTCTTCGGTCAGCATGTCGTTCAGCTCCTTGGAGAGCGTTTCACGCTTGGCAGGGTCCGCCGTCTTGGAAAGTTCGGCGACCTTCTTGTCATAGGCCGGGTTGCAGTAGCGGGTTTCGTTTTCGCCCTGCCAGCCGTTGGCCGGGGTGGGGATCTTGTCGCAGAGCCAGCCGGCCAGATACTTCTCCGGGTCGGTGCCGTCGAAGTTGTTGGTCAGCATTTCGATGTCGGCATAGAACTTCTGGAAGGTGTCGGGGCTTGCCGGGTCACCGCCGAAGTAGACCGAGGCGCTGATGTTGCGCAGTTCCGTTGCGACGCCGATCTGCGACCACATGTCCTTGACCAGTTCCTGGGTGGCCTGGCGAACGGAGTTGGTCGAGGTCTGGTAGAGGAAGGAAAGCTTGGCGCCGTCCTTGGCGCGGATGCCGTCCGATCCCTTTTTCCAGCCGGCATCGTCGAGCAGCTTGTTGGCTGCTGCGATGTCCTGCTTCAGGCACCAGCTGTCGTTCTTGGTGGAGGCGACGTTGGCCGGCGCCGGAACGATGTTGCAGGTGGCCTTGCCGGCTGCGCCATAACCGGCCTCGACGATAATGTCGCGGTCGATGGCAAGCGTCAGGGCGCGGCGCACGGCCGGATCGGACAGGGCCGGATGCGGTCCGCCTTCCTTGGTGGCGCGCTTGTCGCCGAGCTTCGGGTCCGGGTTGAAGTGGTTGAGGTTGATGCGCTCGACCTGCGTTCCGAACGCGGTCTCCAGCTTGCCCTTGCCGGCCTTCAGCATGGTGGCCAGAACTTCCGGCTCGACCTGCATGTTCCAGGCGTAGTCATATTCGCCGGTTTCGAGAACCGCACGCGCGGCCGATGCTGCGTCGCCGCCGCCCTTGAGGGTGACGGTTGCAAAGGCGGGCTTGGCCGGATCCCGGTAATTGGGGTTGGCCGTGAAGGTGATCACGTCGTTCGGCTTGAATTCCTTGACCATGAAGGGGCCGGTCCCGATCGGGCCGAAGTTGGCCGAGGTGCAGCCGGGAGCCGCGGCGCCGACGCATTTTTCGAACTGTTTCTTCTGGATGATCGGCGACTGGGCGCCGACGAAGGCGCTGTAGGGATAGGGCTTGGGTTCGGTAAAGGTGATCTTGACCGTGTGCGGGTCCGGCGCCTCGACGGATTTGACGCCTTCGTAGTAAGCGGCCTGGGCGCAGCCGCCGTCCGGGGCCTTGCAATACTGCCAGGTGAAGATGGCGTCGTCGGCGGTAAAGGCCGTGCCGTCTGCCCACTTGAGATCGGGCTTCAGCTTCCAGGTCATGCTGAGAAGGTCTTTTGCGACGCCGCCGTTCTCGATGGTCGGGATCTCGGTGACCAGCATGGGCACGAGTTCGCCCTTTTCATCGTAACGGGCGAGTGGCTCGATGACCATGGAGGAGGCGTAGACTTCCTTGGTGCCGCCCGAGAGATAGGGGTTCATGGTCGACACTGCCTGCCAGAACAGGATCTTCAGGTCGCCATCCGTACCCTTCTGGGCATGGGCCGCCGACCCCGCGAAGGCCAGCGCTGCCGCCGTGCCTACCAGAAGGAGCTTCAATTTCTTCATGCTGCTATTCCCCTTTGTTTTGTGGTTTTTGAACGCGCCAAAGGCTGCACCCTATGCCGGTGCTTCACCTTTGCTGTGTTTCGGAAGATGGCGCCAAACCATTGACGTCAAATAATAATTTTTGCCTCGTCCTCCATGGAGAGAGCTTTGCGCAAAAACATCGGGCCCTGTCGCCGGAGCGACATTGACCAAAATTTGGGCTATCTAAGCATAGGCCTATTTCACGTGCAAGGGACAAAATTGCAGCTTGCAAAAGCCTGCTGCGGCATCGCAATATCCCTCAGACAGCCACCTTCCATTCGGTGGAAACAGCAGAAATTCAATGGGGTTATCGAATGCCGGTCATCAATCGCGTCGCGGACATGCAGGATCAGGTCGCGGAGTGGCGCCGCCATCTGCACGAAAATCCGGAGCTGCTCTACGATGTCCACAACACCTCGGCTTTCGTTGCGGACAAGCTGAAATCCTTCGGTTGCGACGTGGTGGAAACCGGAATCGGCCGCACGGGCGTGGTCGCGATCATCAAGGGCAGCCAGGGCGAGGGTCCGGTGCTCGGCTTTCGCGCCGACATGGACGCGCTGCCGATTCTGGAAACCTCCGGCAAGCCCTGGGCTTCCAAGACGCCGGGCAAGGCGCATTCCTGCGGCCATGACGGGCACACCGCCATGCTGCTTGGAGCGGCGCAGTATCTTGCCGAGACGCGCAACTTCAAGGGTTCGATCGCGGTGATCTTCCAGCCGGCCGAAGAGGGCGGCGCTGGCGCGCTGGCCATGATCAACGACGGCATGCTGGACAAGTTCGGCATCAGCCAGGTGTTCGGCATGCACAACGAGCCGCATCTGCCGGTCGGCAATTTCGCCATCCGCAAGGGTTCGGTGATGGCCGCTGCCGACACCTTCGAGATCACCATCAACGGGCGCGGCAGCCATGCGGCCCAGCCGCATATGTCGATCGACCCGGTGCTGGCGGCAAGCCATGTGGTGGTGGCGCTGCAGTCCATCGTCTCGCGCGAGACGGACCCGCTGAAATCGCTGGTGGTGACGGTTGCCTCCATCCACGGCGGGCAGGCGAGCAACGTGATCCCGGCCTTCGTGAAGCTTGCCGGCACGGTGCGGACGCTCCTGCCGGAAACCCGCGATTTTGCCGAGAAGCGCCTGCGCGAAGTGGCGACGGCCACCGCCACGGCGCATGGTGCAACCGCCGAGGTGACCTATCATCGCGGCTATCCGGTCACCTTCAACCACGACGATGAGACCGATTTTGCGGTCGAGATCGCCTCCAAGGTGGCGGGGCCGAAGGCCGTCAATTCCGGCATGGCGCCGCACATGGGGGCTGAGGACTTTTCCTACATGCTGGAGAAGCGACCGGGCGCCTTCATCTTCATCGGCAATGGCGACACGGCGGGCCTGCACAATGCAGCCTACGACTTCAACGACGAGGCGATCCCTTTCGGCGTCAGCTACTGGGTGACGCTTGCCGAAACCGCACTGGCGGCCTGAGACGGCTTGCGCCCTAAGACGTTGACCACCGAACAGCACAAGGAGACGACGATGTTGCTATCCGGAACCGCGATGGAAGAGGGCGGGGGATCGGTTACACCGGTTCTGTCTGTCCGCAACCTGTCGACTTCCTTCCGCGTCAACGACGAATGGAAGACGGTCGTGCGCAACATTTCCTTTGATGTGGCGCCGCGCGAAACGGTGGCGATCGTCGGCGAAAGCGGATCGGGCAAAAGCGTGACCTCCCTGTCGATCATGCGGCTCTTGCCGAAGAACTCGAGCCGGATCGAAGGGCAGATCCTGCTCAACGGTCGCGAGCTGCTTTCGCTGCCGGAAGAGCAGATGCGGCAGGTGCGCGGCAACGACATCTCGATGATCTTCCAGGAGCCGATGACCTCGCTCAACCCGATCTTCCCGATCGGCAAGCAGATCGCCGAGGCGCTGACCGTCCACACCAACATTTCCAATGCCGATGCCAAGGCGGAGGTCATTCGGCTTCTGGAGAAGGTGCGCATTCCCAACGCCAAGAGCCGGTTCGATGAATATCCGCACCAGTTTTCGGGCGGCATGCGCCAGCGCGTGATGATCGCCATGGCGCTCGCCTCCAAGCCGAAGCTGCTGATCGCCGACGAGCCGACGACGGCGCTCGACGTGACGATCCAGGGGCAGATCCTCGACCTCATCAAGCTGCTGCAGGAAGAGGAGGGCATGTCGGTGCTCTTCATCACCCACGACATGGGCGTGGTGGCGGAGGTGGCCGACCGCACCATCGTGATGTACCGTGGCGATGCGGTGGAGACGGGCGAGACCAGCGACATCTTCCATCGCGGCCAGCACCCTTACACGCGGGCGCTGCTTTCGGCGGTGCCGCGGCTTGGCTCGATGGGCGACCGCAAGCTGCCACTGCGTTTCCCGAGCGTCGACATCAACACCGGCGAGCAGCAGGTGCTTGCCGACGTGCTGGATACGGTGGGCAAGGGCAAGACGCCGATCCTCGACGTCAAGGACCTGACCACCCGCTTCGACATTCACTCCGGGCTTTTCGGCCGCAAGACCGGCGCCGTGCATGCGGTGGAAAAGGTTTCGTTCGACCTCTACGAGGGCGAGACGCTGTCGCTGGTCGGCGAATCGGGCTGCGGCAAATCCACCACCGGGCGCTCGATCACGAGGCTGATCACGCCCTCGAGCGGCAGCGTCACACTCGACGGCTATGACGTGATGAGCCTTGACCCGGCGACGCTGCGCAAGATGCGGCGCTCGGTGCAGATGGTGTTCCAGGACCCGTTCGCCTCGCTCAACCCGCGCATGAGCATCGGTTCCGCGGTGATGGAGCCCTTCATCGAACACGGGCTTGGCCGCAAGGCGCAGGCGCGCGAAAAGGCAGCGGCGCTTCTCGAAAAGGTGGGTCTTTCGGCCGACATGATGAAGCGCTTCCCGCACGAGTTTTCCGGCGGCCAGCGCCAGCGCATCGCGATCGCAAGGGCACTGATGCTCGATCCCAAGGTGATCGTCGCGGACGAGGCGGTGTCGGCGCTCGACGTGTCGATCAAGGCGCAGGTGTGCAACCTCCTGCTCGACCTGCAGCAGAGCCTCAACCTCGCCTTCCTGTTCATCTCCCACGACATGGCTGTGGTAGAGCGGGTCAGCCACCGGGTCGCTGTCATGTATCTGGGCGAAATCGTCGAGATCGGGCCGCGCGCCGCGGTGTTTGAAAACCCGCAGCACCCCTATACGCAAAAGCTGATCGCGGCGGTGCCTGTGCCGGATCCGGCGCGGCGGCGGGTGACGCGCAATATGTCCGTCGACGAGATCAAGAGCCCGATCCGCCCGGTGAATTACGTGCCGCCGAAGCGCGAATACCGGGAGGTTTCGGCCGGCCATCTGGTGCAGATGGCGTAGGAAGCAAGCGCTCGTCGAATTTGCTGACCGCCCGGATTTCTGGTATCTTTTGAGATGCCTGCAGTCCGGGTGTTTGGCAAAAGGAGGTCTCGCATGAGCGACAAGGACACGATCCGCCAGCGCACGCTGGAAGCCGCGCATCTGCAGGCGATCGAGGGCAATCCGCTCGATGCAGAACAGATCGCCATGTTCGAGATGTTCGATCGTGAAGGCTGGTCCGAGGAAAGGCAGCACGCCTATATTCTTGCCCGCGCGCGCACAGCTGCGGCGCCCGAAGCGGCGGAATGAGCGACGATCCCTATCTCTATCCCGGGACCCGTATTCTTCGAAACAAGCTCGGTATTCTTGATGCAGGCAAGCTGGATTACCATGAGCGAGAAATCGTCGCGATGCGGATGCGGCAAGGTGTTCCGACCGGCAATTTCGATCTCAAACACCTCAGGGCGATCCACCGCCATCTTTTCCAGGATGTCTATGATTGGGCCGGGGAGGTCCGTACCGTCGAGATCTCCAAGGGTGACAGCCAGTTCCAGTTCCGGCAGTATATCGAGACCGGGATGGCGGATGTTCACCGCCGCCTTACGTCCTCGCGGTTTCTGAAAGGGCTCGAACGCACAGCTTTTGCGGTGCAGGCCGCGCAGATCATCGGCGACGTCAACTACGTCCACCCGTTCCGGGAGGGCAACGGCAGGACGCAGCTGCACTACCTGAAGCAGCTTGCGCAAGCCGCCGGTCACCCGCTCAACCTGACAAGGATTGACGCCGCCGGGTGGATTGCGGCCTCCATCGAGGCCAACCGTGCCCAGTATGGCCGGATGGCCGCGGTCCTCGAAAGCGCCCTGCAGCACTCTTGAACCCACACGTCCGCTGTTGCCTGCTTTCGTCCGCTACAATCCGAAAATCAGTATGGAATTCATGGCGATATGGAAGAATATCGACAGCACAATGCCGCCGCTGAGCAATCGGACTGCGCCGAGAAAGAGGCCGATGGTCAGGTAATCTCCGAAGGCGGCCAGGGAGGTCGGCATATGCGGGATGACATACAGCAGAGCCGTGGTGATGAGGACGGTGAGGTCGTGATGTCCCCGGCTCTTGAGTTTGGACCAGAGATAGAAACGGAAAAATGTCTCCTCGCAGACCGGTGCCATCACGCAGACGATCAGGGTGAGGATCATGCCCGTCGCCGCAGTGTCTATGACCGGCAGGGCAAAACCGTTCCAGGTGGAGCGCGACGCCAGCAGGATGGCGCCCGCAAGACCGGCAAGCAGGAGCGAGCGTGAACCGGGCTCTTCGCGCACGCTTGTGCGCCTGCGGATGATCGCGCATGCGAAGAGCAGCGTGCTGATCGTGGCAATGGGAACTGCATAGGCAATATTCGACCGATCGACCGGCGAAAGATCCGAACCGGACATCGCCATGCCTGCCAGCCGGGTGACCAGGAAAGCAACGATCACCGTGATGACGATAAAGACGATGTCGAGCCCGGCGTCGACAAAGACGACCCTGGCAATACGTCTGGGCGCGTTACGCGCCTGATCCCAGGCCTGGCTCATCTCGCAAGCACCTCGTTCTTTGCGTCATTGCCTCAAACGGTCATACCACGAGCAAACAGTGAAGCAGGCTGAATAACAAGGCGTATCCGCCGTCTCCTGCATTGTCCCAGCGCAGCTTTTGCCCAACCGTTTGACAGCCGCTCCGAAAACATGGCAGCAAACCGGGAGGAGAATTTCTGCCATGGCAAAACGGTCCGATACCCAGGGACGGCTGGACGATGCGGCGAGGGCCGGCTGGCTCTATTACGTCGCCGGCAGGACGCAGGACGAGATCGCCTCCTCCATGGGGATTTCGCGCCAGACGGCGCAGCGACTAGTCTCGCTTGCGGTGGCGGAGCGGCTGATCAAGGTGCGTCTCGACCATCCGATTTCCATCTGCCTTGAGCTCGCCGAACGCTTGCGGGACAAATATGCGCTGAGCTATGCGGAGGTCGTTCCGAGCGATCCGCTCGGGGCATCGTCGACGGTCGGCATTGCCGAGGCGGGTGCGGGCGAAATCGAACGCTGGCTGAAGCGGCCGGACCCGATCATCATTGCGGTGGGCACCGGCCGTACGCTCAAGGCTGCGGTCGACCAGCTGCCGCCGATGGAGTGTCCGCAGCACCGGATCGTGTCGCTGACCGGCAATATCGGGCCGGACGGGTCGGCTGCCTTCTATAACGTGATCTTCTCGATGGCCGACGCGATCAAGGCACGGCATTTCCCCATGCCCTTGCCGGTCTTGTGTTCCTCTGTCGAGGAGCGGGTGACGCTGCACGACCAGGCTCTGGTGCGCTCCACGCTGGCGCTCGGTGCGCAGGCGGACGCGACCTTCGTCGGGATCGGCGAACTGGGCGTCGAAGGACCGCTTTGCGTGGACGGGTTTCTGGCCCGCGAGGACATGCTGCGGCTGGTGGAAGAAGGTGCTGCCGGCGAGATCTGCGGCTGGATCTACGATCACGATGGCCGTCTGCTCCAGAGTGACGTCAATGACCGGGTGGCCAGCGTGCCGATCCCGCCGCGCGAGACATCGCGGGTGATCGGGCTTGCCCAGGGCCCACGAAAATGGCCCGCCATCCGGGCTGCTCTGCGCGGACAGTTGCTGAACGGCATCATCACCGATGAGGCGACGGCTACCAGCCTGCTGGCCGATTAGCAAAATTATCCACAGAAAATCATAGGTTTACGATTTTCGGTTGCGCTGCAGCGATGAATCTCCGTTGACTTGCGCTAGGTAATGTTGGGTAATTGCCCATGAGCAAAGCGAATGCTCGCACTCATCTTCTCGGGAGGAAGATATGACATTGAAGACAATTTTGCTGAGCGCATGCTCAGCGATGATGCTTGCCGGTGTATCCGCAGGCGGCGCCTCTGCCGAAGCCCTCACCATCGCCACCGTCAATAACGGCGACATGGTGCGGATGCAGAGCCTCAGCTCCGAGTTCACCAAGGCGAACCCGGATATCCAGCTGAACTGGGTCACGCTCGAAGAAAACGTGCTTCGTGAACGCGTCACCACGGACATCGCCACCAAGGGCGGTCAGTACGACATCCTGACCATCGGCAACTACGAAGTTCCGATCTGGGCCAAGCAGGGCTGGCTTCTGGAGCTGAACAAGCTTGGCGACAATTACGACGCCAACGACCTTCTGCCGGCAATCCGGGGCGGCCTGACCGTCAAGGACAAGCTCTATGCGGCACCGTTCTACGGTGAATCCGCGATGATCATGTATCGCAAGGACCTGCTCGACAAGGCTGGCCTGAAGATGCCGGAAAGCCCCACCTGGGCCTTTATCGGTGATGCAGCCCGCAAGATGACCGACCGTTCGGCCGGCATCAACGGCATCTGCCTACGTGGCAAGGCCGGCTGGGGCGAGAACATGGCCTTCATCACCGCGCTGGTGAATTCCTACGGCGGCCGCTGGTTCGACGAAAAGTGGGCTCCGCAGTTCGATCAGCCGGAATGGAAAGACGGCCTGACGTTCTATGCCAACCTGATGAAGGATGCCGGCCCGTCCGGTGCTTCCTCGAACGGCTTCAACGAGAACCTGACGTTGTTCCAGCAGGGCAAATGCGGCATGTGGATGGACGCCACTGTTGCGGCTTCCTTCGTATCCGACCCGAAGAACTCGACGGTCGCGGACAAGGTCGGCTATGCGATCTTCCCGAGCAAGGAAGGCGTCAACAATCACGGCAACTGGCTGTGGTCGTGGAACCTCGCCGTTCCGGCTTCTTCCAAGAAGGCTGACTCGGCGCAGAAGTTCATCTCCTGGGCCACGAGCAAGGACTACATCAAGCTCGTTCAGTCCAAGGAAGGCTGGGCCGCCGTTCCTCCGGGCACGCGTACCTCGCTCTACAACAATGAAGAGTACAAGAAGGCCGCTGCCTTCGCCACTCCGACGCTGGCTGCCATGCAGGCTGCCGACATCACCAAGCCTTCCGTAAAGCCGGTGCCTTACACCGGTGGCCAGTTCGTCGCGATCCCCGAGTTCCAGGCGATCGGCACGAACGTCGGCCAGCTGTTCTCGGCCGTCATTGCCGGCCAGTCCACGGTCGATGATGCGCTTGCCCAGGCACAGACTGCCACGGCCCGCGAAATGAAGCGCGCCGGCTACCCCAAGAAGTAAGCCGTCCGAACCTGCCGCCCGGCCAACCGCCGGGCGGCTTCTTCACCAGATTGCCACACAACAACAAAATAGGGTCTGCGACAGCGCCTTAGCGGGACGCGTTACGCCGACCTATCCGGGGAGGGTGCCATGGCGACACAGAACACCAAAACGCTGGCGCGGCTGATGATGGCGCCTTCGGTTCTGCTTCTTCTCGTCTGGATGGTCGTGCCGCTGGCGATGACGCTGTGGTTCTCGTTCCAGAACTACAATCTGCTCGACCCGTCGAACGTCGGCTTTGCCGGCACCTTCAACTACGAGTTCTTCTATACCGACCCGGCCTTCTTCCAGTCGATCTGGAACACGCTGGTGCTGGTGCTCGGCGTCCTGTTCATCACGGTGACCGGCGGCATTGCGATCGGGCTTTTGCTCGACCAGCCGATGTTCGGCCAGGGCATCGTCCGCATCCTGGTGATCTCGCCCTTCTTCGTCATGCCGCCGGTGGCCGCGCTGGTGTGGAAGAACATGATCATGCACCCGGGCTACGGCGTGTTTGCCGATATCGCCCGCTTCTTCGGCCTGCAGCCGATCGACTGGTTCGCGCAGTATCCGCTGTTTTCGATCATCATCATCGTTGCCTGGCAGTGGCTGCCGTTCGCGACGCTGATCCTGCTGACCGCCCTGCAGTCCCTCGACAGCGAACAGAAGGAGGCGGCCGAAATGGACGGTGCGAACTTCTTCAACCGCTTCATCTATTTGGTGATGCCGCATCTGGCCCGCTCGATCACGGTCGTCGTCCTCATTCAGACGATCTTCCTGCTCGGCGTCTATGCGGAAATCCTCGTCACCACCAACGGCGGTCCGGGCTACGCCTCGACCAACATCGCCTTCCTGATCTACCGCACGGCACTGCTCGGCTATGATGTCGGCGGCGCCTCGGCAGGCGGCATCATCGCAGTCATCCTTGCCAATATCGTCGCCTTCTTCCTGATGCGCGCCGTCGGCAAGAACCTCGACCGGTAGGAGAGAAGATCATGGCGCGTTCCGTCACCACACGACAGAAGGTCATCGCCACCATCGCGGCCTGGACCGTGGGTCTGATCATCTTCTTCCCGATCCTCTATACGATCATCACCAGCTTCAAGACGGAGCCAGAGGCGATTGCCGGATTCAGCCTGATCCCGTCCGGCACGTTCGAGAACTACATTACGGTGCAGACGCAGCGCGACTACATCAAGCCTTTCATGAACTCGGTCGTGCTGTCGGTGGGCTCCACCATTCTTGCGCTGATCATCGCCGTTCCGGGCGCCTGGGCCATGGCGTTTTCGCCGACCAAGCGCACCAAGGACATCCTGATGTGGATGCTTTCCACCAAGATGATGCCGGCGGTGGCGGTGCTCGTGCCGATCTACCTGATGTTCCGCGACTTCGGCCTGCTCGACAGCCGCATCGGCCTGACGATCATGCTGACGCTGATCAACCTGCCGATCGTGATCTGGATGCTCTACACCTACTTCCGCGAAATTCCGGGCGAGATCCTGGAAGCGTCGCGCATGGACGGGGCAGGGCTCTGGCAGGAGATCGTCTACGTGCTGACGCCGATGGCGGTGCCTGGCATTGCCTCGACCATGCTGCTCAACATCATTCTGGCGTGGAACGAGTCTTTCTGGTCGATCCGGCTCACCACCGTTGAGGCTGCGCCGCTCACCGCCTTCATCGCCTCGTTCTCCAGTCCGCAGGGCCTGTTCTGGGCCAAGCTTTCGGCGGCCTCGACCATGGCCATCGCGCCGATCCTCATCCTTGGCTGGTTCAGCCAGAAGCAACTCGTCCGCGGCCTGACCTTCGGCGCCGTCAAGTAAGGAAAACCAAGATGGGCAGCATCACGCTCAAGAATGTTTCGAAGGTGTTCGGCGAAGCCAAGGTGATTCCCTCGGTCGACCTGGAAATCAAGGATGGCGAGTTCGTGGTCTTCGTCGGCCCGTCGGGCAGCGGCAAGTCGACGCTTTTGCGCTTGATCGCCGGTCTCGAAGACGTCAGCGGTGGCCAGATCCTGATCAACGGCAAGGACTACACCAACAATGCGCCGGCTGACCGCGGGCTTGCCATGGTGTTCCAGTCCTATGCGCTCTACCCGCATATGAGCGTGCGCAAGAACATCGCGTTTCCGCTGAAGATGGCAAAGCTCGACCAGTCGGTGATCGACAAGAAGGTTGGTGATGCGGCACGCATCCTCAACCTCACGGATTATCTGGAGCGGCGCCCGTCGCAGCTTTCCGGTGGCCAGCGCCAGCGCGTGGCGATCGGACGCGCGATCGTGCGCGAACCTTCGGCCTTCCTGTTCGACGAGCCGCTTTCCAACCTCGACGCCGCGCTGCGCGGCTCGATGCGGCTGGAGATCACCGACCTTCACCACCAGCTGAAGACGACCATGGTCTATGTGACGCACGACCAGATCGAAGCCATGACCATGGCCGACAAGATCGTCGTGCTGAACCGCGGCAATATCGAGCAGGTCGGTTCGCCGATGGAGCTCTACAAGACGCCGCGCAACATCTTCGTGGCCGGCTTTATCGGCTCGCCGCGGATGAACCTGCTCGACGGCGCCTATGCGAAGTCCAAAGGCGCACACACCGTGGGGATCCGCCCCGAGCATGTGACGCTGTCCAAGGAGAGCGGTCTGTGGAAGGCCACGGTTTCGGTGGCCGAACATCTGGGCGCCGACACTTTCCTGCACCTCAACGTCGACGGTATCGGCCCGATGACGGCCCGCGCCGGCGGTGAATTCGGCGCAACCTACGGCGACACCGTCTACGTGACGCCCGATGACAGCAAGATGCACCGCTTCGACGACAAGGGCCTTGCCATCGCGAGCCCGCTTACCGGCGCCTGAGCGAATACTGGAGTAAAAGACATGACGTTGAAGCTTTCGCTGGCGACCCTTAAGGACGCCGCCGCAACAGCCGCCGTTCCCGGCTATGACCCGAAGACGCTGACCGCCGGCATCGTGCATTTCGGCGTGGGCAATTTCCACCGCGCCCACCAGGCCGTCTACCTTGACGACCTGTTCAACACGGGCAAGGGTCATGACTGGGCAATCATCGGGGCAGGCGTTCTGCCCTCCGACGCGGCGATGCGCGAGAAGCTGAAGGCGCAGGATTACCTGACCACGGTTGTTGAGCAGGACAACAACAAGACGGCTGCCCGCGTCACCGCGCCGATGATCGACGTGATCGCGCCGGACGACAAGGCAACGCTGATCGAGACGCTGGCGGATCCGGCCACCCGTATCGTCTCGATGACGATCACCGAGGGCGGCTATTTCATCGACGCCTCCGGGCACTTCAACCCTGCCCATCCGGCGATGGTGGAAGATGCCAGGAACCTTGACGCACCGAAGACGGTGTTCGGGCTGATCATCGCCGGCCTGAAGCTGCGGCGCGACCGTGGTCTTGCGCCCTTCACGGTGATGTCCTGCGACAACATTCCGGGCAACGGCCATGTCACCGAACACACGGTTGTCGGTCTCGCCAAGCTCTCGGACCCGGCGTTTGCGCAGTGGATCGAGCAGAACGTCTCTTTCCCGAATTCGATGGTCGACCGCATCACGCCGGCAACCGGCCAGCGCGAAGTCGACATCCTGCGCAATGACTTCGGCATCGACGACAACTGGCCGGTGTTCTGCGAAGAGTTCAAGCAGTGGGTGATGGAGGACAAGTTCACCTCTGGCCGCCCGGCGCTGGAAGAGGTCGGCGTGCAGTTCGTGGACGACGTGGCGCCCTACGAGCTGATGAAGATCCGCATTCTCAACGGCGGCCATGCGACCATCGCCTATCCGGGTGAGCTTCTCGACATCCACTTCGTGCATGAGGCGATGGAGCATCCGCTGATCCGCGCTTTCCTTGCCAAGCTCGAGAAGGAAGAGATCATACCGATCGTGCCGCCGGTGCCCGACACCAGCCTCGACGAGTATTTCGACCTGATCGAACGGCGCTTTCTCAACCCGAAGATCGGCGACACTATTCCCCGGCTGGCGCAGGACGGTTCCAACCGCCAGCCCAAGTTCATCCTGCCCTCGACACGCGACCGGCTGGCGCAGGGCCTGGACGTGACGGGCCTGGCGCTGGTTTCGGCGCTGTGGTGCCGCTATTTCGCCGGCACATCCGACAGTGGCCGCAAGATCGTGTTCAACGATGCGAGCGCCGACAATCTGCAGGCGGCGGCGCTGAAGGCCAAGGACGATCCGGCTGCCTTCCTGGCGTTTGACGAGATCTTTGGCGAAGTGTCCGGCTCGGAGATTTTCCGGGAGCGGTTCGCGCATGCCCTGAAGACGCTTTGGAGCGAAGGCACGGCCAAGACGCTGGAGCTTTATCTTGCCGACAAGCTGGTCCAGTAGCGGGTGACGGTGGTGACCTCGATGACCGGCCCCCTGGTGATCTTCGACTGCGACGGCGTGCTGGTGGACAGCGAGCCGGTCTCGGTGCGGGTGCTGGTGGATGCGCTGCGGCGCAAGGGCGTTGCCATGGACGAAGACGAGGCCTACCGCCGCTTTCTCGGCCGCAGCCTTGCGACCGTCACTACGGCCATGCGCGAGGAATTCGGCATCGAGGCGGATGCGGCCTTCCTGGATGACATGCGGCATGACCTTTACCAGCGGTTCCGCAGCGAGCTGCAGCCGGTGATGGGGATCGCTGCAGCGCTGGACGCGCTGCCGTTGCGCCGCTGCGTCGCTTCCTCCAGCCAGCCGGAACGGATCCGGCTATCGCTGTCGCTGACCGGGCTGATCGACAAGTTCGAGCCGCATATCTTCTCGGCCAGCATGGTCAAGAACGGCAAGCCGGCGCCCGACCTCTTCCTGCATGCGGCCTCGCAAATGGGCGTTGCGCCGGAACATTGCGTGGTGATTGAGGACAGTCCGGCCGGGATCGAGGCGGCGCACCGGGCTGGCATGGCGGTGTTCGCCTTTGTCGGCGCATCGCATGCCGCCGTTCCCGGCTACCGCGCGCAGGTTGCAGCGCTGTCGCCGGACGCCGAATTTGACGCGATGGCGGATTTGCTCCACCTTGTCCGAAAACATTTCGAGGGCCGCGGCAGCGTTCCTCCCGCAGGCTCGTGGTAACAGGCAGGCAGCGGGCGGCGGTGGGAAGCGGATGAGGGCGGGGGAAACATATCCGGATGCGTGATCATCTCGTTGCGGTCGATGTCGGGACGGGCAGCGCCCGGGCCGGCGTTTTCGACCGCGATGGCCAGCTTCTCGCCAAGACGAAACGCCAGATTGCGATGTTCCGGCCGAAGGAAAACCATGCGGAGCATGATTCCGAGGAGATCTGGGCGGCGGTCTGCGCCTGCGTGCGCGAAGCGCTTTCCGAGGCCGGAATACCGGCCTCGCGCATCGCTGCGATCGGCTTCGACGCGACCTGCTCGCTTGTGGCCCGGGATGCGGATGGCGCACCGCTTTCCGTTTCCACCACGGGCCGGTCGAACCAGGATACCATCGTCTGGCTCGACCATCGGGCGATCCGCGAGGCGGACCATCTGTCTGCGACGCAGCATAAGGTGCTGCAGTTTTCCGGCGGATCGCTATCGCCCGAAATGGAAATGCCCAAGCTTGCCTGGCTGAAGAAGCACCTGCCGCAGAGCTGGGAGAAGGCCGGCTATTTCTTCGATCTCGCTGACTTCCTGACCTGGAAGGCCACCGGTTCAGCGCAGCGATCGCGTTGCACGCTGACGGCCAAGTGGAATTATCTGTCGCACGAGACGAGCAGCTGGAGCGACGAGTTTCTGCGGCTGGCGGGGCTCGACGATCTTCTGGAAAAGGGCGGCCTGCCGCAAGAGACAGCCGGCGCCGGCACACGCATCGGGCTTTTGTCTCCGGCCGCGGCGCTGGCGCTCGGCCTCGACGAGGGGGTGGCGGTGGCGCCCGGGCTGATCGATGCCTATGCGGGAGCGTTCGGCGTGCTCAGCGGTGCCGCAGGCGGTGCGGGGCTCGAAACCAGCGTGGCGCTGATCGGTGGCACGTCGAGCTGCATCGTTGCCTTCGCGCAGGAAGCCAAGCCCGGCCGCAGCCTCTGGGGCCCCTATTACGAAGCGGTGCTGCCCGGCCACTGGCTGGTGGAAGGCGGGCAATCCGCGACTGGCGCGCTGCTCGACCATATGGTGCGGATGCATGCGAGCGGCGGCGAGCCGACCATCGAACTGCATGCGCGGGTGATAGCGCGGATTGCGGCGCTGCGGGCGCTGGAAGGGCCGGATCTCTCGCCGGAGATCAACATCTTGCCGGATTTCCACGGCAACCGCTCGCCGCTTGCCGATCCCCATGCGACCGGCGTGATCAGCGGCCTGACGCTCGACACTTCTTTCGACGGGCTCTGCCGGCTCTACTGGCGATGCTGCGTCTCCGTGGCGCTCGGCATCCGCCACATCCTGGAGACCATGGCTGGCTATGGTTACGCGTTCAGCAACCTGCATGTGACGGGCGGGCATGTGAACAACCCGCTGCTGATCGAGCTCTATGCGGATGTCACGGGCTGCCGGGTGCTGGTTCCGCAGACGCGGGACGCGGTGCTGCTCGGCACGGCGATGACCGCGGCGGTGGCCGGTGGCCTGCATGCGGACCTGGCGTCGGCCGGCCGCGCCATGGACGGCGGCGAGACGGAGCATCTGCCGGACCCATCCCGGATGCCGCTCTACGACCGGGACTACCGGCGTTTTCTCGCCATGCTGCGCCACCGCGAGGAGTTGCGGGCGATCGGTTGAGGCCGACAGTTGCGCCGCATGTGTCGTGCCGGAACAGATTTTAGGGCGAAACCGCCGATCGTCATTCCCTGTTTACGATAGAAAACGCTACTTTAGAAAATACTGAACCAAACCTCCTCGGCTGACCGTTAGTCTTGTGTGATCAACCATGGGAGGAAGTCATGTATCAATCTCACAAACTTATTGCTGCAAGCGTCGCTATCCTGGTTTTGGCGGGGCAGGCCGTTGAGGCACGGGATTTCGGTGTTTCGGTGGGCGGTTCCCGCGGCATCAGCGCAGGCGTCGGCGTCGGCCGTGATGGCCTGGGCGTCGGTGCCTCCGTCGGCGGCAGCCGCGGGGTCAATGCAGGCGTCGGAGCATCGGCTGGAGGAAGCCGTGGCGTGAATGCGGGCGTTGGTGCCTCCGTCGGTGGCAGCCGCGGCGTCAACACAGGTGTCGGGGCCTCGGTTGGAGGAAGCCGCGGCGTCAACGCGGGTGTCGGAGCCTCAGTCGGAGGAAGCCGCGGCGTCAATGCAGGTGTCGGTGCTTCCGTCGGCGGCAGCCGTGGCGTCAATGCAGGCGTCGGTGCTTCGGTTGGAGGAACCGGGGGTATCGGCGCGGGCGTCGGAGTTGGTGTTGGCGGCGGAACCGGCGTGGATGTGGGTGTTGGCGTCGGGGTTGGCGGCGGAACGGGTGGTGTGACCGGCCCTGGAACGGGTACAGGCACTGGCACTGGCACTGGCCCCGGAACGGGAACAGGAACGGGCAGCGTACCCGGCAAGGGCCTGACACCGACGCAGACGCAGGCCCTGCGGGACATGTCGCCCAGCGAGCGCCGCCAGATGGTGAAGCGCTGCAACTCCATCGGTTCCGGCTCGTACGACGAGGGGCTTGTCAGCCTCTGTCGCCTGCTGCGGATGTCGGCGTCGCGCTAGACCGCGACGGATCTTGCCATCAGAGAGCCCTTCGCCATCTGGCGGAGGGCTTTTTTACGCTGTTGGGATTGCGGCGAGGCCCGTCGGTTTCCCCTGCAATATTTCGTCGGCGGCGAGTTTGCCGAACAGGGGCGCCAGGATGACGCCGGGATGGCCAACAGCCAGGTAGATGCCACGGGTCTGCGAGGCAAAGCCCAGTCGCGGCAGGTCGTCATCGAAGGTCGGTCGCTGGCCGACCTCAGCACTCAGCAGCGTCACCCCCTCCGGCAGATCGAGCTCGTCGCGCATCACCGCAAGGCGGGCTTCGCCTAATCGGCGCGGCAGGTCGTCACTGCCGTCATCGACAAAGGAGGCGGCCACGACAAGTGTGTGGTCGGCCGCCTGACGCAGTTCCAGCCGCGGCATGCGCAGGATGCGGCTTGTCACAGGGGTGCTGCAGGCATAGCGCAGCAGCAGGGCCGGCGCGGTGCGCACGCCGATATCCATGCCCAGCGCCTGCATCAGCTTTCCGGTTCCGCTGCCTGCCGCCAGCACGACCACATCTGCCACCATCGCCTCGCCCTTCTCAGAGCGGAGCACCGGGCGGCCATCGACCTGCTCGACGCCCACGACATCCTGTCCGAAGACGACCGTGGCACCCGCACGGACCGCGGCATCGGTGAACGCCCTTGCCAGCCGCGCCGGGTCGAGCGCCAGATCGTTCCGCGACAGCACGGCAAGTTCCGGCGGGTTGCGCAGGCAAGGTTCCAGTTTCGCAAGTGCCTGGCGGTCCAGCAGTTCCACCGCTTCGCCGGCCCTTTGATGCGAGAGGCCGAAGTCTTCCGTCTCCCCAGCGGTCGCGTGCCAGATCAGCGAACCGGACCGGGCGCCTTCGAGCATTTGCGGCGGCACGACAAGGGGATCGCGGTAGGCATCGAAGCCCGCCTTGAGGAGGGCGTAGCCCGGGTGCTGGGGCGGGCGGTTGATGACGTTGATCCAGCCGAAGGCGCGGCCGGTGACGCCACAGCCGGGAGCGGGGCCGGCTTCCAGCAGCACGACATCGGCATCGCCAATGGCCAGATGATAGGCCATGGCAGACCCGAACATGCCGGCGCCGACGATCAGGATTCTGGGTGGCTTCTGGGTCAAGACGGTTCCGCGCGGGGGGGTGACCTGCTGCCTATTCGAATTGTGTGACAACGGGATGATGACGCCTAAGGGCGCGGCTTGGCCGCTTGCCGGACCCGGTGCGAGTGCCTACATGTTCGCGGTTCCTTTGGAGACGCCGATGATCCTCGACGCCGCACGCCTGTCCCTTCTCAATCTGTTTGCACCGGAAACCCGCGCCGTCTTCTGGAAGACGATCGGGCTGACGCTGCTTGTTCTCGGCGCGCTGTGGTTTGCGCTTCGGGAAGTCTTCATTCTCTATCTCTGGCCATGGTTTGCCGCCTTCCTGCCGACCGTACCGGGCGACGTTGCGGCCTGGACCGGATGGCTGACGCTGATCGCGGCCATTCTGGCCGGGTTGGGGCTGGCACTGGTGCTGGCGCTGCTGATTGCGCCGATTACCGCGCTGATCGCCGGCCTGTTTCTCGACGACGTGGCGGAGGTGGTGGAGAAGCGGGATTATCCGACGGAAACGGCGGGCACGGCCATGCCGCTCGGCCAGGCCATTCTCGGCTCAATCCAGTTTCTCGGCGTGGTGATCCTCGGCAATATCATCGCCCTGTTCATGCTGTTCATCCCCGGCGTCAACCTGGTCGCCTTCTTCCTGGTGAACGGCTACCTGCTGGGGCGGGAGTTTTTCGAGTTTGCGGCCATGCGGTTCCGCACGCCGCCCGAGGCACGCGCCTTCCGCTCGAGACACCGCGGCACCGTGTTTACGGCTGGCCTGCTGATTGCCGGCTTCCTTGCCATCCCGATCATCAACCTGCTGACGCCGCTGTTTGCGGCCGGGCTGATGGTACATCTGCACAAGAAGCTCAGCCGGCGCGACCCGTCATTCGTTCTCGGGGACAACCGCATCGCCACCAAGGCTCTGGGGCGGTAGCTCGACCAGGGGTGCCGGCACGTCGCAGCTCTTTTCGGGCGACCGACAGAGATCGGCGATAATGCAGTGTTCGCATTCCGGCCGGCGGGCCTTGCAGGTGTAGCGGCCGTGCAGGATCAGCCAGTGGTGGGCGTGGAAGAGGTAGGGCTCGGGGATGACCTTGAGGAACTGCTCTTCCACCTCGTCCGGCGTCTTGCCCGGCGCCATCAGGCAGCGGTTGCCGATGCGGAAAACGTGGGTATCGACCGCGAGCGTCGGGATGCCGAAGGCCATGGACATCACCACATTGGCGGTCTTGCGGCCGACGCCCGGCAGGCGCACCAGTTCCTCGCGGGTTTTCGGCACCTCGCTTGCGAACTCGTCGATCAGCATGCGGCAAAGCGCGATGACGTTCTTGGCCTTGTTGCGGTAGAGGCCGATGGTGCGGATGTGCTGAATGACGCCGTCTTCGCCGAGCGCCAGCATTTTTTCCGGCGTATCGGCCAGCTTGAAGAGGGCGCGCGTCGCCTTGTTGACGCCGGCGTCGGTTGCCTGGGCAGACAGCGCGACCGCCACGACGAGGGTGAAGGGATTGACGTGTTCCAGCTCGCCGCGGGGCTCCGGCCGCTGGACTGCGAAGCGACGAAAGATCTCTTCCATCTCCTCGCGCGTATAGAGGGGTTTGTAGCGCTTCGGCCGGCGCGCCGTACCCGGATTTGACTTTTTCGGAACGCCGGTTTTGGATCTTGGTTTCGCAATGGCCATACGCCTCTATAGGCAATCCTCATGAGGGAAAGCAACGTGGACCTTTCCGATGAAAAGCCGGTTTTTGCCGCAGAACTGACGCCCTACAGGTCTCTGGGCAAGACCGGGTTCCGCGTGGTGCTGCTGATGTGCGGCGGCATATGCCTGCTCTACGGCGGCTTCTTCCTTATAACGGGCGCCTATCCCGTCGGCTTCTTCTTCGGCCTCGATTTCCTTGGTCTCTATATCGCACTGAAGATGAGCTATCGCTCCGGCAAGGTGCGCGAGGAGGTGACGGTGACCCGCACCGACCTGTCGATCCGCAAGTTTTCGGCGGCCGGGCGGATGGTGGAGCATCGGTTCAACCCCATCTGGGCGCGGTTCCGGGTGAAGCGCCATGAGGAGTTCGGCATTACCTCCATGTATGTGACGGGCGAGGGGCGGTTTACCGATATCGGCTCCTTCCTCAACCCGGACGACCGGGAGAGTTTTGCCCGGGCCTTTCGCGGCGCGCTCGCGACGGTCAAGCGGCGGATCTGAGCGCGTCCGGTTTCGGGTGGTTTGCACCGGGCGATCCGTGCATTGATGGGGCAAAGGAGAAACGCGATGAATGCGCTTGCCCAGATGGCCGGACCCGGCATCGACATTACCCCCGACGGATCGGACTACGAGACCGTGCGGCGGGTGATCGAGATGATCACGCTCGACTACCGCGACCAGCCGTCGCTTGAGGCGATCGCGGCCGAACTCGGCCAGGCGCCGACCCAGCTGCAGAAGCTGTTCAGCCGCTGGGCGGGACTTTCGCCGAAGGCCTTCCTGCAGGCGGTGACGCTCGACCATGCCAAGCGGCTGCTCGGTCATGAAGGCCTGCCACTTCTGGAAACCGCCTATGAGCTTGGCCTGTCCGGGCCCGGGCGGCTGCACGACCTGTTCGTCACCCATGAGGCCATGTCGCCGGGCGAGTGGAAGGCGAAGGGCGGAGGGCTCACCATCCGCCACGGGTTCCATCCGTCGCCCTTCGGCAGGGCGCTGGTGATGGCGACGGAGCGGGGCCTTGCGGGTCTCGCCTTTGCCGATGCGGGCGGCGAGCTTGCTGCCTTCGAAGACATGGCCCGGCGCTGGCCGAATGCCCGCTACGTGGAAGACCAGGAGGCGACGGCGCCGTTTATCCGGCGCATCTTCGACCGGGCAGAATGGTCGTGCGACCGGCCGCTCAACGTCGTCTTGATAGGCACCGACTTTCAGGTGCGGGTGTGGCAAAGCCTCTTGAAGATCCCGTTTGGCAAGGCGGTGACCTATTCGCATGTGGCCCGCGATATCGGCCAGCCGACGGCAAGCCGGGCCGTGGGTGCGGCGATCGGGGCAAACCCGATCTCCTTCGTGGTGCCCTGCCACCGGGCGCTTGGCAAGAACGGCGCGCTCACCGGTTACCACTGGGGCCTGACCCGCAAGCGGGCGATTCTGGGGTGGGAGGCGGGCCAGGCGTGAGGGGGTGCCAGAAGGCGGG
>UCJA01000034.1 GCA_900472675.1 Hyphomicrobiales bacterium | reverse complement strand
ATCGGCCCCGGCAAGCTGCCCTTCCACACCATCATCCCCGGCATGCTGGCCGAAGGCGGCAAGACGCGCATGACCTTCGGCGTGATGGGTGGGCAATACCAGGCCGTCGGCCATTGCCATCTGCTCAGCCAGATCCTTGATCGCGACATGGATCCGCAGCAGGCGAGCGACCAGCCGCGCAGCTTCTACTATGACGGCAAGCTCAGCCTTGAGCCGACCATCTCCGACGATGTGCGGGTCGATCTGGAGCGCCGCGGCCACGCGACGGTCTGGGCGGACGAACCGATTGGCGGTGCGCAGGCGATCTACATCGACCACGAGCGCGGCGTTCTGCTGGGCGCCTCCGACCACCGCAAGGATGGCATCGCGCTGGGCTATTAAGCGGCGAAAGGACTATCGCTCGACGGCGGACACCATGCCCAGCGCCACATCGGCCAGCTCCGCGGTTTCGGCGACCAGGCGATCCGCGCCGGCGCTCTCCAGCTCGGTTCGATCGCCATAGCCCCAGAGCACACCCGCAGCCCGCATGCCGTTGGCATGGGCACCGGTGACGTCGTATTTTCGATCGCCGATCATCACACAACGGTCAGCGTCGAGTTCATTCTGCTGGATGATGTGGGCGATCAGTTCCGGCTTATGGTCGATGTCGCCGGCCGGGGTCGAGCCATAGACACCGGTGAAGAGAGAATCCAGGCCCTTGTCTTCCAGTATCCGGCGCGCGAACGTCTCGCGCTTGGATGTCGCGAGGAAAAGCTTCGCCTTTTTCTTCATCTCGGAAAGAGCATCCGGGATCCCGTCATAGACCTCACTCAGAAGAAGGCCTCGTGATCCGTAGTCCTGTCGGTAGGCATCGACCCCTTCAGTGACCCGGTCGTCGCCAAACTGTCCAAGCAGGTAACGCATGACGTCCTCGATCGGCGGGCCAATGATCGACCGGATGTCCATGGCCGGATCGGTCTCATGTCCAAGGGAGCGAAGCGCTGCCCGGCAGCTCGACAGGATTCCGGGTTCCGATGCGATCAGAGTTCCATCCAGATCAAGCAGGATGGCAGGTGAGGCATACGACATGAAACTGCTTTCCTTGCACTGGTCATACAGCAGCACCAATCGGTATGTCGCCAAGTTCGCTCGATGCCCCAGA
>UCJA01000013.1 GCA_900472675.1 Hyphomicrobiales bacterium | reverse complement strand
CGAGGATGACGGAGGAGAGGGATGCACCTCCAAAAGCTCGGAGAGGTGGTTTTCGCAGGCCCACCGGAGCCACCACAGTCGACCCGGTACAATTTAACCGAATCCCGCTGCCTGATATTTACGACGTTGCTTGCGGGAATGTTATGCTTTCCCGCATACTAGTGTGCCAGCATTGTACGAAGACGAAACGATCGGGAGACGTCGAGATGAACGAGACTATTCGCGAACTCTTGGGCAAAGTCGGCGGCCTGCCGGTGCCCGTGGCAGAACTGGCCGATGACGCGGACCTTTACGCCGTGGGCCTGTCGTCCTTTGCCTCGGTTCAGCTGATGCTGGGCCTGGAAGAGACCTTCGACATGGAGTTTCCCGACAACCTTCTCAACCGCAAATCCTTTGCCAGCATTGCCGCCATCGAACAGACCGTCTCGCAGATCCTGAAAAGCAAAGAGGCCGCCTGATGTCTCTCGCCGCACTTGCAACCGACATAAGCTTGAGCACCCGCGCTCGCCGCGTCGCTGCGGTGGCGGCGGAATTTGCCGACGCCGTGGACCGCGAGGCCCGCTTTCCGCGCGAAGCGGTCGACGCCATGAAGGCGGAGCGCCTGCTCGGCCTGCAGATCCCCGCCCGCTTCGGCGGCGAAGGGGCAACCACCCAGGACCTGGCGGAAATCTGCTCCATTTTGGGACAGGCCTGCGCCGCCTCTGCGATGATCTTTGCCATGCACCAGATCAAGGTTTCGAGCCTTGTGGAGCACGGCGAGGAAAGCGCCTGGCACATCGATTTCATGCGGGAACTCGCCGCCCGCCAGCTGCTTGTCGCGTCTGCGACCACTGAGGGTGGCATCGGCGGCAACATGCGCAATTCAATCTGCGCCATAGAGATCCTTCGGAACCTGGACGGCGACACCTGCCGGCTGAACAAGGATGCCACCGTGATTTCCTACGGCACCCACGCGGATGCCATCATGATCACCTCGCGGTCGCACGAAAACGCGGCCCCCAGCGACCAGGTGATGACGGTATTCCGCAAGGGCCAGTACACGCTGGAACGGACCGTGACCTGGGACACGCTCGGCATGCGCGGCACCTGTTCCGACGGATTTCTCTTCGTCGGGGAAGCGCCGGCCGTGCAGGTCTTCCCGAAACCCTTCGCGGAAATTGCAGCACAATCCATGCTCGCCAATTCCCATCTGCTCTGGAGCGGCGTCTGGTTCGGCATCGCCGCCGATGCGGTTGCCCGCGCCCAGGCCTTCGTGCGAGCCGCAGCCCGCAAAAGCGGAGGCACGCCGCCCCCCGGCGCGCTGCGGCTGGCAGAAGCCTCCAACCTGCTGCAGATGCTGAAGGCGAATATCCTGTCGGGGCTCAGGACCTATGACGAAGCGCGCAACGACCCCGACCAGCTCTCGTCGATGGCTTTCTCGCTCGCCATGAACAATATCAAGCTCGCCTCATCCGAGACGATCCTCACCATCATCAACCAGGCGATGATCGTCTGCGGCATCATGGGCTACAAGAACGGCACGCCCTACAGCCTCGGCCGCCACCTGCGCGACGCCCATTCGGCGCAGCTGATGATTTCCAACGACCGCATCCTCGCCAATACGTCGACCATGCTGCTCGTGCAAAAACCCGACACCAGCCTTCTCGGCTGACACCCTTTCAGGCCAACCGTAGACACCGAGGTGACGCCATGGACATGCAAGTTTCCTTTCTCGACCGCCTGTTCGACGCGGGCCTGCTGATCGACACCGGCGTTGACGGCCTCTATGGCCGCAGCGGCCAGTTCGAAGAGGTCATCGCCGCCTTCGAACGCCTGATCGACCGCACCGGCGGCGCCGACGGCGCCGAAGCCATGCGCTTCCCGCCCGGCATGAACCGCGCCTTCTTCGAAAAGAGCGGCTACATGAAGAGCTTTCCGCAGCTTGCCGGCACCGTGCACTCCTTCTGCGGCAGCGAGCTCGACCATATGAGCCTGCTGAAATGCATGGAAGTGGGCGAAGAGGACTGGACCAAGGACCAGAAGGCGACCGAGATCGTGCTGACGCCGGCCGCCTGCTATCCGCTCTACCCGACCGTGGCCCGGCGCGGCAACCTGCCCGCAGGCGGTGCGCTGTTTGACCTGCAGAGCTATTGCTTCCGCCACGAGCCCTCCAAGGACCCCGCCCGCCAGCAGCTGTTTCGCATGCGCGAATACGTCTGCATGGGCACGGAGCAGCACGTCACCGACTTCCGCCAGACCTGGATGGACCGCGGCGTCGAGATGATGAAATCCGTCGGGCTCGATGTGACCATCGACATCGCCAACGATCCCTTCTTCGGCCGCGCCGGCAAGATGCTGGTCAACAACCAGCGCGACCAGAACCTGAAATTCGAGCTGCTGATCCCGATCACCTCGCAGACCAGCCCGACCGCCTGCATGAGCTTCAACTACCACCAGGATTCCTTCGGCCAGAAGTGGGGCCTGAACCTTGAGGACGGCAGCGTGGCGCACACCGCCTGCGTCGGCTTCGGCCTGGAGCGCATCGCGCTGGCGCTCTTCCACACCCACGGGCTCGACGTGACCGCCTGGCCGGAAAGCGTCCGCGCGACCCTCTGGGGCTGAGCGGATGTCGAGCCTGAACGCCACCGCTGTCTTTGATGGCCTTGATCCGGCGCGTTTCACGCCGCACCCGCTGCATTCCAGCGAGCGCATGTGGCCGGAGACCAATTGCTACGTGGATCTCTGGATCGAGGTGCTGGCGGCCCGGGGGCTGCCCCCGGAAGCCATGCTCGGCTTTACGCTGACGCAGGATTTCGAGGGCGACCAGTTCACCTTCTTCAAGGTGCCTCTGGAAGACCTGGAGGCGCTCTACGGTATAAAGGTGACGGAGCTCGCCATCTTCGACAGGCCGGAGCGGCATGTGATCGAGCAGATCCGCCGCGGCAGGCTGACGCTGCTGGAGCTCGACAGCTTCTACCTGCCCGATACCCGCGGCCTGACCTACCGCCACGAGCACGGCAAGACGACGGTCGCCGTCAACCGGCTCGATCTGGAGGCACGCACGCTCGACTATTTCCACAACGGCGGCTTCTTCACCCTGTCCGGCGAGGATCTGGACGGCCTGTTCCAGCTGAACGCGGCACCCGACAGCCTGCCCTTCCTGCCCTATACCGAATTCGCAAAATTCCCGGCCCGCGACCCGGCGGAAAACGCGATCCGAGAGACCGCCTGGAGGCTGCTACGCCATCATTTCGGCAGGCGACCGGAGGAAAACCCGATACGGGCCTTTGCTAAGGTCTTCCCCGACCAGGTGCGCGAACTCGCCGAACGGGATTTTAGCGTCTTCCACAAATATGCCTTCAACACGCTGCGCCAGTTTGGCGCCAATTTCGAACTGCTGGCAAGCCACCTCGCCTGGCTCGACAAACCGGGCTTTGCCGAGCCGGAACGCCATGCGCTGCGCATCTCCGAAGTGGCGAAATCGACGCAGTTCCAGCTGGCGCGTGCCGTTAGCCGCAAGAAGTTCGAACCGCTGATGACGGCGCTGGACCCGGCGGCGGAAGCCTGGGACCTTCTGGTGGCGGATCTGCGACGCATGCTTGACCCCTCCCGCGAGGCGGCGTGAGCGACACCCATGTCCTCGGGGCCAAGATCCGTCGCCTGGACGACGGCTGGGCGCTGACCGTCTGCCAGGCCGGCGCCCATGCGCGGCCGGGCGACATCCCGGCGAGCCTCCAATCCGTCCCCGCCATGGTGCCCGGCACCGCAGCGAAAGCGCTGGAAGCGGCCCACCTGTTCGACCGCAACCGGCCCGAGCCGCTGATCGACCGCGACATCTGGTACCGCTGCACATTGCGCGAGGAACCGCCCGGGCCGGCGATTCTTCGTCTGGAAGGCCTGGCCACGATCGCAGAGGTCTTTCTCGACGATGCGCTTATCCTCTCCGCCGACAGCATGTTCGAAAGCCACGACGTGCCGATCGAGCTCACCGGCGACCAGACGCTGTCAATCTGCTTCCGGGCGCTGAAACCGCATCTGCAGCGGACCGGCCCGCGGGCCCGCTGGCGGCAGCGCCTGATCAACAACCAGGGCCTTCGCCTCCTGCGCACCTCTCCCTTGGGCTTCATGCCCGGCTGGGCGCCCGAAATCCATGCGGTTGGGCCCTACCGGCCGGTCTCGCTGATTCGCCCCGGCCCCACGACCCTCTCCGATCTTTCGATTTCTGCGACCCTTGCGGATGACGGCACCGGCCATCTCTCCGTCCGCTTCGCCTGCGCGGGAGAACCTCGCGCCTTCAGCCTCGTCTGCAACGGGCAGGAAACAGCCTTCCAGGTGCGTGACGGGATCTGTTCGGCGCAGCTTCGACTGGCCGATGTCAAACCCTGGTGGCCTCACACCCATGGCAAACCTTGCCTTTACGACGTGATCCTGCGGGCGGATGGTGAGGACGTCACGCTTGCCCGCACCGGCTTCCGGAGCGTTGCCGTCGACCGCGGACAAGATGGCGACGACTTTGCCGTGATCGTCAACGGAGTTGAAATCTTCTGCCGGGGTGCCGTCTGGACCAGCGCCGACCCGGTGGGCCTCTCCGGCGATCGCGCGACTTACGAGCCCTGGCTGAGGCTGGCCCGCGAGGCCGGCATGAACATGATCCGCGTCCCCGGCATCGCCACCTACGAAAGCGAGGCCTTCTTTGCGCTCTGCGACGAACTGGGCCTGATGGTCTGGCAGGACTTTATCTTCGCCAACTTCGATTATCCGGTCGCCGACCCGGCCTTCGTGATTCACGTGAAAACCGAGGTCGCGCAATTCCTGGAGAAAACCCAGGCGTCACCTTCGCTCACCATTCTTTGCGGCGGCAGCGAGATCTACCAGCAGGGCGCCATGCTCGGACTTCCTGAGCGCATCTGGAAGGGGCGGCTCAGCGAGGAGCTGCTGCGCGATCTCTCGGCTGAGACGCGCCCCGATCTGCCCTATGTGGTCAATTCCCCCTCCGGCGGTGCGCTTCCCTTCTATCCCAACGCCGGCGTCGCCCATTACTACGGCGTCGGTGCCTACAAGCGCCCGCTCGAGGATGCCCGCCGCGCCAATATCCGGTTTGCCGCCGAATGCCTCGCCTTCTCCAATCTCGCCGCCGATGAAGACCTGGCAGGGGGCAAAGCCGGAATCCCGCGCGACACCGGTGCCGACTGGGATTTCGAGGACGTGCGCGACCATTATCTCGGCGAACTTTACGGGGTGAACCCGCAGCACCTGCGCCAACAGGATTTTGAACGCTATCTCGCCCTGTCGCGCACTGTCACCGGCGAGGTCATGGAAGCCAGTTTTGCCGAATGGCGCCGCCCCGGCTCCAGCTGCCATGGCGCGCTGACTTTTACCTTCCAGGACGTGATGCCAGGACCGGGCTGGGGCGTGGTGGATGTGCGAGGCGTGCCCAAGCCCGCCTGGTATGCGCTGAAGCGCGCATTCCGCCCCGTGCAGCTGGTCTTTGCCGACGAGGGCACCAACGGTCTCGACATCCACATGCTGAACGAGACTACGGAGACGGTGCCGGTTCGCCTCGAGATCACCTGCCTGCGCGACGGGCGCGTGCCCGTGGTGAGCGGACAGCGCGAGCTGACACTGTCGCCGCGCAGCGCTGAAAGCATAAGCAGCATCGCGCTGTTTGGCGCCTTCTTCGACACCAACTACGCCTATCGCTTCGGCCCGCCCTCCCATGACGTGACCGTGGCCCGGCTGGTGCGTGCCGAGGATGGCGCAATTCTCGCTGAGGCGTTTCATTTTCCGCTCGGCCGGGCCAAGGCCATGCACGATGCGGCCATTAAGGTCACGCTTCATCAGTCTGGCGAAGACAGCCGGCTGGAACTAGCGACGGACATTCTGGCACAATCCGTCTGGATCGACTGCCCGGGCTACCGGGCATCCGACAACGGCTTCCATCTGGCGCCCGGCACATCAAAAATCGCCCGGCTCACGGCCCTGGAAGGCGCATCGCGGAATCCGAAAGGTGCCGTCCGCGCGCTGGGCAACCGCCGCTCGACTGAGTTTTGAAGCTTACCCCCCGCAGGCAGGCCGCGCCTTGAAGACCTCCGAAAGCGTCTGCATCTGCGGACGATCGCGGCCCTCGACCGGCTGGATGTTAAGCGGCTCGTCCGGTTTCCACCAGTCGCCCGCCGCCCAGTAGGACGAGCCGAGCCAGACATCCGGCGCCTGCTCCACCATCGCCACCATCTGCGCCAGCGCCGGCTGGCAGGCAGCCGCAAGCGGGGTGGCAAATTCGCCGAGGAAAGCCCGGCGCTTGTGGCTGCGAAGCCAGTCGGAGAAGTCGCCGACAGCCTTGACCGCATCCGCAGCCCGCGAACACTCGTCGTTCTTGCCGGAAAAATCCGCGTCCAGATACTGGTGCACTTCGTAAGCGAAGTTCGAGGCCGGATCCGCCACATCGAGCATGACGGATGCATTCGGCGTTCCGTAATCGCCCGCAAACCAGCTGTGGACACCGCTCCAGGCCGTGCCTGGCACCAGCACCAGGTTGCCGGCCCCCGTCTGCCTGATAGCACCGATGGCGCTGTTGGCGGCGGAGAGCCAGTTCTCGGCGGAAATCTCGTAGGGTTCGTTCATCAGCCCGAAGATCACCCCTTCACGGTTGGCAAACAGAGCGGCGAGTCGGCGCCAGAAATCCGTAAACGCGCTTTGCGGCACCGCATCCGAGCCGATCAGCTGGCCGTTGTAGCGGGCGTAATTGTGCGGATCGATGATCACCACCATGCCCTTGGCCCGCATGGCATCCACCGATTGCACCAGCCGCTTGGCCTCGGCGGCATTGAAGCCCCGGTAGAGGTTCGGCTGCAGCCGCTCCCACAGGAACGGCAGGCGCACGGCCGAAAAGCCCTTGGCCGCGAAATAGGCGATCGTCTTTGCGCTCGGGTAGATATAGCCCTTGCCGAAGGCGTCGCCCGGGTGGCCGAATTCCGCGCCGGCAAGATTGATGCCACGCAGGCATGCCGGGTTGGCGCTGACCGGCTGCGCCAGAAGGGCCGCGGCGCTGAGCGCCATTAGGGCCCGCTTCCCGGCTGCGGAAAACCACGCATGATGCTTCTTCACCTTTTCCTCCACAACGACCGGCCGACAGTCGCTGAGCCTGTCACGAATGCCAACAAGAAAAACCTCTACAGCGTTGATCGCAATGGCGACGGTGATAAACGCTTGAAAGACGCAAAGGGAACGGAAATTTGACGCGCCACCCTTAAGCTTGGTCAGGGGACTGTAAAGGCAGCACAGGTTGCGGGGCGAAGTCCTGTATACCCAAAGCTCGACGGCACGTCGGATTTGCGTCGATAATGACGAATTTGGCGCTGGAAATGCGCCGGTCGTTCAATAATGTATACATTCGTGTTTCGGGTGGAAAAGGGCTGAAGAATGAAGACCTACGTGCTGACGGTGACGTGCAAATCGACGCGCGGAATAGTGGCGGCAATCTCCAGCTTTCTGGCTGAGAAAGGCTGCAACATCATCGACTCCTCGCAGTTCGATGACCTCGATACCGGCAAGTTTTTCATGCGAATCAGCTTTATCTCGGAAGAAGGCGTCGACACCGCGCGTCTGACCGAGGGCTTTGCGCCGGTGGCCGATGCCTTCTCCATGCAGTGGGACCTGTTCGACGGGCAGGACCGCATGAAGGTTCTGCTGATGGTGTCGCGCTTTGGCCATTGCCTCAACGACCTGCTCTACCGCTGGAAAATCGGCGCGCTGCCGATCGATATCGTCGGCGTCGTTTCCAACCATTTCGAGTACCAGAAGCTGGTGGTCAACAACGACATTCCATTCCACCACATCAAGGTGACCAAGGACAACAAGCCGCAGGCGGAAGCCCAGTTGCTGGAGGTGGTGGAGGCATCCGGCGCCGAACTCATCGTGCTGGCCCGCTACATGCAGGTGCTTTCCGACCAGCTCTGCCAGAAGATGTCGGGCAAGATCATCAACATCCACCACTCCTTCCTGCCGAGCTTCAAGGGCGCCAACCCCTACAAGCAGGCCTACCAGCGCGGCGTGAAGCTGATTGGCGCCACCGCCCACTATGTGACGGGCGACCTGGACGAAGGTCCGATCATCGAGCAGGACACGGTGCGCATTACCCACGCCCAGTCGCCGGACGACTACGTATCGCTTGGCCGCGATGTGGAAAGCCAGGTGCTGGCCCGCGCCATCCATGCGCATATCCATCACCGCACCTTCATCAACGGCAACCGTACGGTGGTCTTTCCGCCAAGCCCCGGCAGCTACGCCTCCGAGCGCATGGGCTGAAACCCATATTTTCGAAATGAACGCCTGACCTGGAAGCCGGATGCAGACGCTCCGGCTTTCGGCGTTTCGACCGCCTTCACATCTGGTCACAAAAACTTTGCAATCCGGCGCCTTGTTCAGGGCCGCGCCCGGGCCATATGAGCATCGTCTGCTGCGGGACCGAAGGCGAAGAAAATTTCACATTTCTGCCGCGGTCCTGTCATCAGACGGAAAAAAATTCTAGCTATTAGGATCCTCGTTGATCCATTTGCTGGAATCACGTAAGGACGTAATCGTTAGGCCGGCATGATCCGGCCCTGCGCCACGCAACGCCAACAGGGAGAGCGACATGTCATCTGACCGAACCGTCGCCGCCCGACATGCGGGCGCAATTGAAGTGAATGGCATGGATTGCCGCTCCCTTCCTTGCTGTCGAATGTAACGCTTTCAGTTCGATTTTCCTGAAATTCATTCGCAAGCTGCAACGCAGCCATAGCGGGAGTCCGTCATGCGCAAACAAGTTATAGAATTCGGCGGCGAGCCCGTCGGCATCGTTGTCCCCGACCAAGATCGGCTGAAATTCATCGCGGTCAAGTTCCACGTGATCGACCTCGACGAACAACGCTTCGACACGCCCGACGACGTGCGTCTCGCCATCCGCGACCTCGTCCGCGCCCGCAACACGGCGCCAACCACCCACGTCTGAACGCAGGTGTGCGCGTAAGCCTCTCTGAAAGCCGTCCGAGAGGGCGGCTTTTTTCGTGGGGAACGTGCTGCTCTAGAACGCCGTGAAGGTCATGGTGGTGAGAGACCGTTCGATGCCCGGAATGCAGGCGATCCTCTCGTTGACGAAGCGGCCGATCTCTTCCTCCTCGCTGACATAGACCTTCAGGAGCAGGTCCCAGTCGCCGCTGGTAGAATACAGTTCCGAGACCAGTTCGGTCTTGTAGATCGCATCGGCCACCTCATAGGTCTGGCCGGGCTTGCACCGCAGTTGCACGAAGATGGGTTTCATGAATGTCTTCCGCCAAGGGACCGCCGGGGCGATCGTTGGACCGCACGGGCGGTCGGTGATGGTTAAGGGCGACTATTGTCCCAAGCTCCGGCCTTGTGCAAGCCGCTCCGCTTCGAAGGCGCCGGCGATCCACTCGCGAAAGGCGGCAAGCGGCGGATAGCTGGCCCGGTCCGGCGGATAGACCAGATGATATTGGCCCGTCTGCATGATCCTGCCCTCCACGGCCGGCACGAGCAGGCCCTGGTCCAGCTCCCGCCCGATCAGGAAACGCGGCAAAAGTGCCGCTCCGAGCCCTGCCGCCGCAGCTTCCACCATGGCGAGGAACTGGTCAAACAGCATGCCGTGCAGCGCTTCGACCGGTACTTCCTGCTTGGCGAACCAGAGCTCCCAGGCATCCGGCCGCGTATTGAGGTGCAGCAGCGGAGCGCTCCGCAGGTCAGCAGCCGAGGCAAGCCCATGCGCCTGCTGGAAACTGGGGCTGCACACCGGCACGACCTCCTCGTCCAGAAGGAAAGCCATGGAGGCGCCGGGCCACCTTGCCGCCCCGAAATGAATGGCGGCATCCAGCGTATCGAAGCGGAAGTCGAAGGGCTCCAGCCGGGTGCTGAGATTGATCACCACATCCGGGTGCGCCCGCAGGAACTCGCCGATCCGCGGCGTCAGCCACCGCGTCCCGAAGAAGGGCAGGACGCCGAGATTGAGCGTACCCCCGGCCGGATTGGCGCGAAGGTTGAGCGAGGCATTGGAAATCCGCCGCAGCGCCTCGCGGATTTCGCGCGCATAGGTATCGCCGGCCGGCGTCAACCGGATCGTCTGCCGCTCGCGCAGGAAGAGTTCGACCCCGAGCTGGCGTTCCAGCGCCGAGATCTGCCGGCTGACGGCACTTTGGGTGAGGCCGAGCTCGTTGGCAGCCGCAGTGACGCTGCCCGCGCGGGCCGCCGCTTCGAAGGCAGCCAGCAGGGAAAACGACGGCAGGAAACGGCGCGGTGGCAGCATGTCATTCCTCCAGCGAATGACCTATTGAGAACAAGTCGATATTCATTGCTGACACACGCTTGTAAAGAGTGGGAATACAAACCGTTGCGGACATTTTCCCATGCTGAATGATCCACGCTCCCATGGCCTCTGGGAAAAGACCGCCCCGCCCGCACCTGTCACCGCGCGGCTGGAGGACAATGTCTCGGCCGATGTGGTCATCGTGGGCGGCGGCTATACCGGCCTGTCGGCGGCGCTGCACATGGCAGAAGCGGGCGTGACCGTGCGCCTGCTGGAGGCGGCCGAGATCGGTTTCGGCGGTGCCGGCCGCAACGTCGGCCTCATCAATGCCGGCATGTGGGTCATGCCCGACGATTTTCCAAAGCACCTGGGCGATGTCTACGGCGAACGCGCGCTCGATCTTCTCGGCAACGGCCCGACCCTCGTTCGCGACCTGATCGAAAAGCACGCGATTGCTTGCGAGCTGGAAAAACAGGGCACGCTGCATCTGGCCGTCGGGAATGACGGCATGACCGAACTGGAGGAGCGTTGCCGCCAGTGGCAAAAGCGCGGTGCGCCGGTCTCCATGCTGGATGCGGCAGAAACCGAGCGCCGGGTCGGATCTTCGGCCTATTCCGGCGCCCTCCTCGACATGCGTGCCGGAACGCTGCAGCCGCTCGCCTATGCCCGAGGCCTCGCCCATGCCGCCGTCAAGGCTGGCGCCAAGATCCATACCGGCAGCGCCGTGACCGAAACCGGCGAATCGGAGGGCAAGAAGTTCGTCCGCACCGCGGTCGGCGAAGTGCGGGCCGACTGGATTATCGTTGCGACCGACGCCTACAGCCAAGGCCCCTGGGAGGCGGTACGCCGCGAACAGGTGCACCTGCCCTATTTCAACCTTGCCACCGCCCCGCTGAGCGACAACCTGCGCCGCTCGATCCTGGCTGCCCGCGAAGGCTGCTGGGACACCAAGGACATCCTCTCCTCCTTCCGCATGGACCAGGCCGGCCGTCTCGTCTTCGGCTCGGTCGGCGCGCTGCGCGGCACCGGCCTCTCGGTCCACAAGAACTGGGCGCGGCGCTCGCTGAAGCGGCTCTTCCCGCAGCTGGCCGAGGTGGAGTTCGAGGCGGAGTGGTACGGCAAGATCGGCATGACCGACAACGCGCTGCCGCGCTTCCACACCTTCGGCCGCAATGTGCTGGGCTTTTCCGGCTATAACGGCCGCGGGATTTCGCCCGGCACCAGCTTCGGCAAGGTCCTGGCCCGCCATATCCTCGGCGAGCTGTCGGAGGCCGACCTGCCCCTGCCGTTGACTGAGATCGAGCTGCCCGCCTTCCGGCCGATCAAGGAAGCCTATTACGAAGCCGGCGCCCAGGTGGCCCATCTGGCCGGCGAACGTTTCTGACCCCATCGACGGATTGCGCAAACGCATCCGGCTTGTAGATTGACGCCCATAAAAGACCGGAGACTGACCATGACGCTTGCAACACTGGATCTCGCCGCCGAGGTGAACACGCTTCTGAGCGACCTCGGCGTAACCGCCGACCGCTTCACCGGCGGCACGCTTGCCGTCCGGTCGCCCATCACCGGCAAGGAGATCGGCAAGCTTCCCGAAGTGACCGCCGCCGATGCGGGCTCCGCCATCGACGCCGCCCACGCAGCCTTTCTGGAGTGGCGCCTCGTGCCGGCCCCCAAGCGCGGCGAACTCGTACGCCTGCTCGGCGAGGAACTGCGCGCCGCCAAGACAGCACTCGGACGCCTCGTCTCCATCGAAGTCGGCAAGATCACCTCCGAGGGCCTCGGCGAAGTCCAGGAAATGATCGACATCTGCGATTTCGCCGTCGGCCTGTCGCGCCAGCTCTATGGCCTCACCATTGCCACCGAGCGCTCCGAGCACCGGATGATGGAAACCTGGCATCCGCTCGGCGTCACCGGCATCATTTCGGCGTTCAACTTCCCCGTCGCCGTCTGGTCCTGGAACGCGGCACTGGCGCTGGTCTGCGGCAATTCCGTCGTCTGGAAGCCGTCTGAAAAGACCCCGCTGACGGCGCTCGCCACCCAGGCCATCTTCGACAAGGCGCTGGCTCGCTACAAGGCCGAAGGCAACACGGCGCCCGACAACCTCGCAAAGCTGCTGATCGGCGGCCGCGAAATCGGTGAAGTGCTGGTCGACCACAAGAAGGTGCCGCTGGTCTCGGCAACCGGCTCCACCGCCATGGGCCGCGCCGTCGGTCCCCGCTTGGCACAGCGCTTTGCCCGCTCCATCCTCGAGCTTGGCGGCAACAATGCCGCCATCGTCGCCCCCACCGCCGATCTCGACCTGACGCTGCGCGGCGTCGCCTTTTCCGCCATGGGAACGGCCGGCCAGCGCTGCACCACCCTGCGCCGGCTCTTCGTGCACGACAGCGTCTATGATGCGCTGGTGCCGCGCCTGATCAAGGCCTACCAGTCGGTGACTGTAGGCTCGCCGCTTGCGGACGGTAATCTGGTCGGCCCGCTGATCGACAAGGCGTCGTTCGAGAAGATGCAGGCGGCACTGGAAGCCGCAAAGGCTGAAGGCGGCAAGGTCACCGGCGGCGAGCGCCTGCACGCGGATCAGGCCTCCGACGCCTATTACGTGCGCCCGGCCATCGTCGAAATGCCGGCCCAGTCCGGTCCGGTGAAGGACGAGACCTTCGCGCCCATCCTCTACGTGATGAAATATGCGCAGTTCGACGAGGCCCTTCACCTGCACAACGACGTGCCCCAGGGCCTGTCGTCCTCGATCTTCACCAACGACATGCGCGAGGCGGAAGCATTTGTCTCCGACCGGGGCTCCGACTGCGGCATCGCCAACGTCAACCTCGGCCCGTCGGGTGCTGAAATCGGCGGTGCCTTCGGTGGCGAAAAGGAAACCGGCGGCGGCCGCGAATCGGGCTCCGACGCCTGGAAGGCCTATATGCGCCGCGCCACCAACACGCTGAACTATGGCCGCACCCTGCCGCTCGCGCAGGGCGTCAAGTTCGACGTGATCTAGCGCGACAGACGATGGCGATGCTGAACCTGCTCACCGATATCGAGGGCCTGGCCGTCGGCCATGCCACCGACCTTGCGCTGGGCTCGGGCGTCACCGCCATCGTGTTCGATCAACCGGCGATCGCCTCCGGCTCCGTGCTGGGCGGCGCGCCGGGTGGCCGTGACGCCGCCCTGCTCGATCCCGCCATGACCGTGCAGGCGGTCGATGCCTTCGTCCTCTCCGGCGGATCGGCCTTCGGGCTCGATGCGGCGGGCGGCGTGCAATCGGGTCTGCGGGAGATCGGACGTGGCTTTGCGGTCGGTTCAACAAGGGTTCCGATCGTTCCCCAGGCGATCCTGATGGATCTCTTGAACGGCGGCAACAAGGACTGGGGCCTGCATTCGCCCTACCGCGACATGGGCTACGACGCCTTTCGGGCAGCCGCCAAGGGAGCTTTCACGCTTGGTTCGGTCGGTGCCGGCACCGGCGCCACCACCGCGACCGTCAAGGGCGGCATCGGATCTGCCAGCGCCCGCACAGCCTCCGGGCACACCGTGGCGGCCCTCATCGCCGTCAATGCGCTGGGCTCAGCCACGATAGGTGACGGCCCCCACTTCTGGGCAGCGCCCTTCGAAGAAAACGGCGAATTCGGCGGGCTTGGCCTTCCACCGAGCTTTGACACCCGCCTGCGGCTGAAGGGCCGCACGATCACCTCCACCACCATTGGCGTGGTTGTGACGAACGCGTTGCTGACCAAGGCGCAGGTGCATCGTCTGTCGATCATGGCCCACGACGGGCTCGCACGCGCCATCCTGCCCGCGCATCTGCCGCTCGACGGCGACACCATCTTTGCCGCAGCAACCGGCGCAAAGCCGCTCGAAGAGCCCGCCGACTTCCTGGACATCTGCCATCTGGCGACGCTGGTGACCGCCCGCGCCGTGGCTCGCGGCGTCTACGAGGCAAGTGCACTTCCCGTCGCGGGGGCACAACCGGCCTGGCGGGATCGATTTAGTTTGCCGGCTCAATAGAAGCGAGCGCTTCTTCCACGCGCGGCCAGTCGTCCGGTGCCGGTAGCCCCAGCCGCAGATCCTCCGGCCGCTCGGCGAACACCCGGGTGAGAATGCCGCTTTCCCCCAGGTGCCGGAACAGGGACTGTGCTTTATCGCTGCGAACCATGCGGAACAGCGAGGTTCCCCCGAAGACGGAAAACCCGGCTTGGTCGAGCAATGCGTCCAGCCGTGCCGCGTCTGCCTTCAGCCTGGCCTGTGTGGCACGCCGCCATGCGTCATCGGCGAGCGCCTCGGACGCCACATGCAGCGCGGGACCCGACACTGCCCAGGGGCCGAGCCTGTCTTCTATGCGCGAGACAATCGAGGGATGCGCTAGCGCAAACCCAAGGCGCAGGCCGGCCATGCCGTAGAACTTGCCGAACGAGCGCAGCACGATAAGCCCGCCCTGCTCGACCGCACCAGCCATGCTTTGCGCCTCCGAGACATCCATGAAGGCCTCGTCCACCACCAGCAGGCCGCCTTTCTTTCGCATCAGGGCCGCGAGCGCCAGCAGATCGCTCTTTGGCACTACGCGGCCGGTCGGATTGTTCGGATTGACGACGACCGCCAGATCCGCCGCGGCAAGCTGCTCGAACTCCGGTGTTTCGACCACCTCGAAACCGGCTAGCCTGGCCGCGCGGGCGTGTTCCGCATAAGTGGGCGACAGAACAGCCGCTTTGCCGGGCCGGGAAAGCAGGCCTGCAATGATCGGCAGCAGGATCTGCGTCCCCGGTGCTGCCGCCACATGGGCAGCGGACGGTCCCCCATAGGCATGAGCGGCGATCGCCTTCAGCTTCTGCGCCAGCGCAGGCTCCGGCAACCGCGCAAAGACATTGCCGGGAATGGGTGAGTGCGGATAGGAATAGGGGCTGATGCCGGTGGAGAGATCGATCCAGGGTTCGGGCGCTTGGGGAAAAAGCGTACGGGCGCGGGAGAGATTGCCTCCATGGGCGATCGGTTCGCTGCCGACCACACGCTCACCATCCTCAACTGAACTTTCCGGGCCCATCACCACTCATGTTCCTTCTTGCCTTCGCCGCCCTGATCGTTGAACGCGCCACGGGCTATCCCGATTGGCTGTACCGCCGCATCGGCCATCCCGTCACCTGGATGGGCTGGCTGATAAACCGGCTGGACCGGCTGTGGAACAGGGAAGCCGACAGTTTCGCTCAGCGCAAGCGCTCCGGCGCGTTGGCGCTCGTGGTTCTGCTGGGGGTAACGGTCATCATTGCCCTGGCGGTGGAGCGCTTCCTGATCTCCTTCCCGGTCGGCCCGGCCATCCTGGTGCTGGTCGCGGCGAGCCTGCCTGCCCAGAAGAGCCTGGATGCCCATGTGGATGCCGTCGCCACGGCGCTGGAAACAGGCGGGCTCGAAGCCGGCCGGCAGGCCGTATCGATGATCGTCGGCCGCGACCCCCAGCACCTCGACGAGGCAGCCGTCTGCCGCGCAGCGATCGAGAGCCTGGCCGAGAATTTTTCCGACGGCGTCGTGGCGCCGGCCCTGTGGATGGGCGTGGGCGGGCTGGCGGGAGGTGCTGCCTACAAGGCGGCCAATACTGCCGATAGCATGATCGGCCACCGCAATCCTCGCTTCGAGGCCTTCGGCTGGGCCGCCGCGCGTTTCGACGACCTGATCAACCTGCCGGCCTCGCGCCTGACCGCGTTGCTGTTTGCCGCCGCGGCCTTCTTCATCGAGGGTGCCTCGCCGCGCGACGCCATGCGCGCCGTGTTCCGGGACGCCAAACATCATCGATCGCCCAATGCCGGCTGGCCGGAAGCGGCCATGGCCGGAGCGCTCGGCATCGCGCTCGCGGGGCCCAGAAGTTATGGCGGCCAGATGATCGAGGCCCGCTTCATGGGCGAAGGCGGAAATCCGCATTTGACGGTCTGGCATATTCATATCGCCCTGAAGCTCGCCCGCATTGCCGACGCCATGCTGATCGGGCTGTTTGGGCTGCTGGCGCTGGTCATCTGGCTGATCTAAGCAGGCCATCGAGATCGAGATGCCGCTCCATATGCGCCGCCAGACGGTCGAGCACATCGTCCACCCCCGCCTCGTAATCGAGCACCGATGCCGAGCCGCCGAGCCGCGCCAGCCATTGCGAGCGCTGACGATCGTCTGAAAACAAGCCATGCAAATAGGTGCCCCAGATCCGTCCATTCTCCGAGACGGCGCCATCGGGGCTACCCCCGAGCATGGAAAAGGGCCGCGCACAATCGCTGCCTTCCGTCCGGCCCACATGCATTTCATAGCCGGCTAACGCCGTTCCGTCGAAACTCACGCCGTGAACGGCTTCCAGCCGCTTGTCGCCGGTGAGTACGGTTTCCACGTCGAGCAGGCCAAGGCCTTCCACCGATCCGGCCGGCCCCTCCATGCCCTCAGGGTCTGAAATCCGCCGGCCGAGCATCTGGTAACCGCCGCAAAGGCCAAGAACGCCGCCGCCGCGGCGCACATGCGCCGCGATATCCACGTCGAAGCCCGCAGCGCGCATCGCGGCAAGATCGGCGATCGTCGCCTTCGAGCCGACCAGAAGCACCAGCTGGCGATCGCCCGGAATAGCCTGCCCGCGCCGGACGCGCACCAGCTCTACCTCGGGCTCTGCCTCCAGCGGATCGAGATCGTCGAAATTGGAAATATGCGGCAGGATCGGTACGGCAATCCGGATTTTCGCACCGGGTTTGCGCACGCTGGCACTATCCAGTCCGAGCGCATCCTCGGCCGGCAGCCGTATAGCATCGGCAAAATGCGGCAGGAGACCGATGGACTGCCAGCCGGTCTGCTCCGCAATGATCCGCATGCCATCGGCAAATAGGGCGGGATCGCCCCGAAAACGGTTGACGATAAAGCCGCAGATCATCGCGGCATCCGGCGGATCGAGGACCAGTCTGGTACCGGCAAGGCTCGCGATGACGCCGCCGCGGTCGATGTCGCCGATCAGGATGACAGGCACGTCGGCGGCCCGGGCGAACCCCATGTTGGCGATGTCGTTGCGGCGAAGATTGACCTCCGAGGCGCTGCCGGCGCCCTCGACCAGCACCAGGTCCGCCTGGGCCCGCAGCTGCGCAAAGCTTTCCATCACCCGCGGCATCAATTTTGGTTTGAGGAGCTGATACTCGGCGGCGGTGGCGTTGCCCTCGACCCTGCCCTGCACCACGACCTGCGAACCGACCTCGCTTTGTGGCTTCAGCAGCACCGGGTTCATATGGACGCTGAGTGGCACCTTCGCGGCCCGCGCCTGCAGCGCCTGGGCCCGGCCGATCTCGCCGCCGTCGGCCGTCACGGCGGCATTGTTGGACATGTTCTGCGGCTTGAACGGCATGATCTTCAGCCCGCGCAGGGTAAACGCCCGCGCCAGACCCGCCACCACCAGGGACTTGCCGACGTCGGAGCCGGTTCCCTGGAACATGAGGGCGCGGGCGACCATGGCGTCAGAACTCGACGCCGGCCTGGGCCTTTACGCCGGCCTTGAAGTGGTGCTTCACCAGCGTCATCTCGGTAACCATGTCGGCCGCCTCGAGCATGGCCGGCTTGGCATTGCGGCCGGTCACCACGACATGCAGGTCCGGACGCCGGGCGACCAGCGTGGCGACCACCTTATCGAGATCCAGATAGTCGTAGCGCAGCGCGATATTGAGCTCGTCGAGCACCAGAAGGCCGATGGTCTCGTCGGCCATCAGCTCCACCACCTTGGCCCAGGCGTGTTCGGCAGCCGCCACATCCCGCTTCAGGTCCTGGGTCTCCCAGGTGAAACCCTCGCCCATCGTGTGCCAGACGACCCGGTCGCCGAACACGGCAAACGCCGGCTGCTCGCCTGTCGACCATGCGCCCTTGATGAATTGCACGATGCCGACGCGGCGGTTGTGGCCGAGCATGCGCAGCGCCAGCCCGAAGGCTGCCGTGGTCTTGCCCTTGCCGGAACCGGTGTGGACCATGAGAAGGCCCTTTTCCAGGGTCTTCTCCGCCACTTCCGCATCCTGGACAGCCTTGCGGCTCTCCATTTTTGCCCGGTGGCGTTCCTCGGTCTGCTGGTCGATCTCCTTCAACGGGACGCCAGCCCGGCAGCCGATCCGGCGGCTGCCTCTTCACCGGCGCGCAACCGCTGCCGCAGCAGGGCGGTCAGCGTGCCCAGCACCGCCCAGAACACGAGATTGGTGGCAAACACGGCGTTGACGAAGCGTGCTTCGAGCGCCATCGGCACCTCCGTGTCATGCGTGGGTGGCAGCGGCGCCCCGACCAGATGCGGTGCGACCAGAAGGACGACTGCAAGCGCTGCAAGCAGCGGCGAACGCGTATAGGCAAGGAGGCTAAGGCTGACGGCCGTGCAGAGCGCGGTCGCACCCCACCAGATCTGCCGCGGCCCAAGCTCTGCCGCCGGCATGCCAGGCAGCTCCGGCGAAAGCCCAAGGCCGGGCGCGAGGCTGACGGTGAGGAAGCCGGCAATGCCGAACATCAACCCGCTGCGCCAGCTGCTGGAGGCGCCCCCGAATCCGCCGAGCGCCTCGGCGACGGCGACGAGCACCAGTGCAAAGCCGATCGCCGAAAGCACGTTTGCGGCAACCGTGTAGGCGAAGCGCTCGATCCCGTCGGCCGGCGTCCAGGCTTCGTCGTCGTGGTGATGTTCGGCCGCAGCGGGCGCCGTGGCATCTGCGGCCGCGGCATGCTCGTGGCTGTGACCTGCGGCAGGTGCCGCATGTTCATAGGTTTCCGCCTGCAGGATCAGCGGGACGGTGGAAAATTGCTGCATCACGGTCATCAGGAGGCCGGACAATAATCCGGCGATCACCGCCGTGAAGACGATGTTACGAAAGAGCGACATGGGAGAGATCCTTTTGGCCGACGGCCTCAGTGGCAGGGAAAGGCCAGCGAGTGGCGCGTGTCGTGAGCCGCATTGTGGACGACGTCCAGATGCGAGAAGCCGACGAACCCGACGATGAACAGGCCGAGAAGGGCGGTCATGCCGAGGGGGATCACTTTGGAAGTGGAGACGCTGATGGCGCTCCCAGCAGATTTGGTAAACATCGTGGTCGTCTTTCCGCCCTCCACCCGAGGGCTGTTCGAGTCTCTGCGCCCATGGCAGGTCTCCTGGCTCGCGGATCGAGCGCCTTGCATCCGCCTTCCCGGATTTCTCCAGTGGCTTGGCGACCGTATGGCCGCCGTGGACGAAGACTTTCCGCTTACAGTTGCGGGGGCAGCCGCGGAATTGACGGGTAAAAACCGTCGCACCGCATTCCCTCGAAATCCCTTGCGGGCACCATAGGCTTGACCACTATAGACAAAATCGCCGCACGGGCAATCGCCTTTGCGACATTGACAGTCTGCTGCCGCAGGGCTTAGGTGGTGCCGATACGGTCCTCTTCCGGCAACGGAGGAGGCTAAGAGAGAATGCGGTGCGGGTCTTTTTTGGCCCAATGCCGCGGCTGCCCCCGCAACTGTAAGCGGTGAGCCCTATGCCGAGACGCCACTGGAGAGATCCGGGAAGGCAGGCACAGGGCGTCGACCCGCGAGCCAGGAGACCTGCCGTTCGAGATCAAGCTTTGCCGGGCGGGGTGCTCCGGAGAAGTGCACCATTCGTCGCAGGGCCTGCCTTGGCAGCCATCTGTTCCGCACCCCATTTCGATACCTGCGGTCGTGCGGCTGACGATGAGTGACGATAAAAACCAGATCCCCCAGACGGCCGACGTGACGATCTTCGTCTGCACGAATTGCCGCGAGGCCTCAGACAGCGAGGCCCGCCCCGGCATTCCGCTGCTCGAGGCCCTGACCCGCGCGGCAGAAGGCAAGCCGCTCGCCGTCAAGCCCGTCACCTGCCTTGCCAATTGCGAGAAAAGCCCGAGCGCCGCCTTCAACCACCGCTCCGGCTGGTCCTATGTCTTCGGGCACCTGTCGCTGGACAATGTCGACGACATCGTTGCCGGTGCCATGATGCTGGCCGCGGATGAGCGTGGCTTTCTTCCCCTTCGCGGCCGTCCCGCCTGCCTGCGCGGCAAGGGCATGACGGCGCGCATTCCCCCCTTCCACCATCACGAGGACATGCCGTCATGAGTGCCAATTCCGCCCCAGCCGCCAGTTTCGGGCGCATCCCCTGCACGGTCGTGACCGGCTTCCTCGGCGCCGGCAAGACCACGCTGATCCGCCACCTCATCGAAAACCTGAAGGGCAAGCGGCTGGCGATCATCGTCAACGAGTTCGGCGATGTCGGCATCGACGGCGAAGTGCTGAAGGGCTGCGGCATCGAGAGCTGCCCGGAAGACAACATCATCGAGCTTGCCAACGGCTGCATCTGCTGCACCGTGGCCGACGACTTCGTGCCCGCAATCGACCAGATCCTCGCCCGCGAGCCGCGCGTCGACCACATCCTGATCGAGACCTCCGGCCTTGCTTTGCCCAAGCCCCTCGTCCAGGCCTTCCAGTGGCCGGACGTCAAGGCCCGCGTCACCGTCGATGCGGTGATCGCTGTTGTCGACGGCCTGGCTTTGTCGGAAGGCCGAGTCGCAGACGACCATGATGCGCTCGAAGCCCAGCGCCAGGCCGACGGCGCGATCGACCACGACGATCCGGTCGAGGAAGTCTTCGACGACCAGGTGGCCTGCGCCGACATGATCGTGCTCACCAAGACCGATCTTCTCGATCAGGCTGGCCTTGCCGCCGCCAAGGGTCGCATTCAGGCGCATCTGCCGCGCGCCGTGAAGATCGTATCGGCCGCCAATGGCGTTGTTGATCCGGCCGTCCTGATCGGCCTTGGGCTCGCGGTCGAAGACGACATCGAAAACCGCAAGACCCACCACGACGACGAGCTCGACCACGACCACGACGATTTCGACAGCTTCGTGATCGACCTGCCCGCCGTATCCGACGCCGATACTCTGGCAGCCCGCATTGCCGCCACCGCAGAAGCGCAAAACGTCCTGCGCATCAAGGGCTTCATCGATGTCGCGGATAAGCCGATGCGCCTGCAGGTGCAGGCGGTAGGATCGCGTGTCGACCATTACTTCGACCGCGCCTGGGCGCCGGGCGAAATCCGCCGCAGCCGCCTCGTCGTGATCGGCGAAAAGGGCCTCGACCGCGCCGCCATCGAAAGGATGCTGGCCGCCTGAGGAGACAGGACCCCAGCAAGGGAAAAGGATGCACATACTCGCCACCACATCGTCGTCCCTGGACGACCTGATCGAGCCGGTCGACCTTGCCCAGTCGCCGGCCGATGTGATGGTTTTGTCCTTTTCCGCCAGCGACCTGAACGGCATCGCCGCCGCCTGGCAGGATCCGCGCACGAGCCTTGGCCTTGCGACCCTGTCGGATCTTCGCCACCCCATGTCGGTGGATCTCTGGATCGAAAAGACCGCCGAAAAGGCAAAGGTCATCCTGGTCCGCATCCTCGGCGGCTACGACCGCTGGACCTATGGCGTCGACCAGCTGTCCCGGATGGCGCGCCGCCGCAACATTCCGCTCGCCATGCTGCCGGGCGAATGCAGCATCAGCGACGACCGGCTGGCCGCGGCCTCGACCCTGCCGGCGGAAACGCTGGCCGTGCTGCTTGGCTGTTTCCGCGAGGGCGGTCCGGACAACATGCGGCTTCTCTCCCGCCAGCTCGATGCGATTGCGCTGGGCGATACCGCCCCGCTGCCGCAGCCTGCTCCGATGCCCCGCGCCGGCTTCTACCGGCCCGGCCACGGCATCGTGCCAATCTCCGATCTGCTGGCCGAATTCGATGCCGGGGCACCGCGCCTTCCTATCATTTTCTACCGCTCCATGCTTCTCGCCAATGACGCGGCACCGATCGACGCGCTCTTCCATGCGCTGGCCGAACGCGGTTTTGCGCCCGTGCCGATCTTCGTCAGCAACCTCAAGGATGCGCCGGTCACCGACATGGTCGAGCAGGCGATCCGTGATCTCCCCGCAGCAGCAGTGATCGCGACGACGGCGTTTGCCAGCGCAACCGATGAAGACGGCCTGAACATCTTCGACCGCACCGGCGTGCCGGTCTTCCAGGTTGTGATCGCCACCACGCAGCGGGAAGGATGGGCCGAGGGTCGCCGTGGCCTCAACCCGTCCGATCTTGCCATGCATGTCGTCCTGCCGGAACTCGACGGCCGCATCCTGGCCGGCGCCATCTCGTTCAAGTCGGGCGATCGGTCGGCGGCCATGCTGAACCTGCCGGAGCCGGATCGGGTAGAGCAGGTGGCCAACCGCGTGGCTGCCTTTCTACGGCTGAAGATGACGCCCCGTTCCGACCGAAGGATTGTCATACTCCTCCCGGACTATCCGAACGCTCCAGGCCGCACCGGCTACGCCGTCGGGCTGGACGTGCCGCAGAGCGTGCTCTCCATGCTGCACGACATGTCTTTAGCCGGCTATTTCATAGACGATATTCCGGAGACGCCGCGGCAGCTGCTGGACCTGCTGGAAGCGGCACCGGCTGAATTAGCCCTCGCCGACTATCTGCCGCCGCAGGGGATCGACAGCGCCTGGGGGGTGCCCGAGTCTGACACTGACGTCAGCAACGGCAGCTTCCGCTTCCGCGCCGCACACTTCGGCAATGTCACGGTGGCGCTCGCCCCGGACCGCGGCCGCAACGCCGACCGCCGTGCCGATTACCACAGCCCCGACCTGCCGCCGCGCCACGCTCTTTGTGCATTCGGTCAATGGATGCGTCAGAGCCTCCAGGCCCATGCGATCGTCCATGTGGGCGCCCATGGAACGCTCGAATGGCTGCCCGGCAAGACCGTGGCGCTCTCGCAAGACTGCGCGCCCGAAATCGTCACCGGCGGCCTGCCGGTCATCTATCCCTTCATCGTCTCCAACCCCGGTGAGGCAGCCGTCGCCAAGCGGCGCATCTCCGCCGTAACCATCGGCCACCTGCCGCCCGTTCTCACTGGCGCCGGTCTTTCCGACGCCCAGAAGAAGCTCGAGCTGCTGGTCGACGAATATGCGCAGGCCGACGGGCTGGATCGCCGCCGCCGTGACCGGCTGGCAAAGCTGATCGTCGAGGCTGCACGCGACACCGGCCTTGCCTTGGAGGCGGGTGTTTCGACCGACGATGATCCGGATACCGCCCTCGCACGCATCGATGCCTTCCTCTGCGATCTCAAGGATTTCGCCATCAAGGACGGGCAGCATGTGTTTGGCGTGGTCGCTCCAGGAGATGACGACCCCCTGCGCATGGCGAGTGCCGGCACCGAGCGTCAGGCGCTGCTCGATGCGCTCGACGGCCACCACATCCGGCCTGGCCCCTCCGGCGCGCCGGCGCGTGGACGCCGCGATGTCATGCCGACCGGCCGCAACCTCTTTGCCAGCGACCCCCGCACCCTCCCCACGCCCACCGCCTTCGAACTCGGAAAGAAGGCCGCAGACGAAATCCTGCGCCGCTATCTCCAGGATCACGGCGACTGGCCGAAGAGCCTCGTGTTCGATCTCTGGGGCAGCGCTTCGCTTCGCAGCGGCGGCGAGGAAGTGGCGCAGGTTCTGGCGCTGATGGGTGCAAAACCGGTGCAGGATCCTGCCACCGGCCGGGTGACCGGCGTGGAGGTTCTGGCGCCGGCCCAGCTCGGGCGTCCGCGCGTCGACGTGACCTTGAGAATTTCCGGCCTCTTCCGGGACATGTTCCCATCCCTCATCGCGCTGCTCGACGCCGCCATGCGCACCATTGCCGCACGTGACGAAGCGCCGGGCGACAATCCGCTGGCCGAACAGGCCGCCAGGACCGGCCAGCTGCCGCCGCGTATCTTCGGCTCGGCGCCTGGAACCTACGGCTCCGGCATCGAGGACAAGCTGGCTGACGGCAGTTGGGGAGCCCGCGAAGAGCTCGGGCAGATTTACCTGGATTCCACCAGCCATGCCTTCGGTGGCCCCGACGGCGGGTCCCGCCACCTGCCGGGCGCCTTTGCCGACCAGGTCGAAGACGCTGACCTGCTGGTTCACACCGGCGACGACCCCGGCCGCGACCTGCTGGACGGCTCGGCTGACGTCGCCTTCATCGGTGGCTTTGCGGCAGCTGTTGCGGCGCTGGGCGGCAAGGCGGACCTGATCTCGCTGGACACCACCGACCCGCATAACCCCAAGGCACGCTCCATTTCCGAAGCCGTGACCCGCGTCGTGCGCGCCCGCGCCGTCAACCCGCGTTTCATCGCTGGCCAGATGCGCCACGGTCCGCGCGGTGCAGCGGAACTCGTGGAGGCCGTCGACCGGCTGATCGGTTTTGCCGAAACCACCCACGCCATTCCCCAGTCGCTGATCGAGGCCACCTACGACGCCTATCTGGGCGACGAGACGGTGCGCGATTTCCTGCTGGCCGAGAACCCCGAGGGCGCCCGCTACATGGGTGACCGCTTCCGCTCAGCCCTTGCGCGCGGGCTCTGGCACCCGCGTCGAAACGCCATCCATGCCGAGCTGGAAATGCTCGGGAAGGAGGCCGCATGATCGCGCTTGCACTCAACCGCAGCGAACCGTCCGCACCCGCTGAAGACCGGCGCCGCGGCGCCTGCCCCGCTCTGTCGGCCCCGATGCTGACGGGCGACGGGTTGCTGGCCCGCGTCGCGCTGGCTCACGCCGTGACGCCCCTGCAGCTCGAAGCCCTTTGCCGGCTGGCGCAGACCCATGGCAACGGCATGATCGATGTGACGGCCCGCGGCAACCTGCAGATCCGAGGCCTGACCCAGGCGACCGCGCCCTTGCTGGATGCCGATGTGCGCGCGCTCGACCTGCCGCTGCGCGAGGGCCTGGCGGTGGAAACCCCACCTCTGGCAGGCCTCGACCCGACGGAGATCGCCGATCCGCGCCCATTGGCGGACGCCATCCGGCAGGGCGCAAGCGGCATTCTTGGCCTCGCCCCGAAACTCTCGGTCGTGGTGGACGGCGGCGGACAATTGGGGCTGAGCGGGCTTCTCGCGGACGTGAGGCTGGTTGCGGTCCGCACCGACGATGGCGTGGACTGGAAGATGCTTCTCGGCGGCACGGAAGAGTCCGGGCGTGTTTTCAATGTTTTACGTGAAACACTCGCGATCGAGGCGACGCTGGACCTGCTGCAGACGCTGGCAATGCGTGGCCCCAAGGCCCGCGGCCGGGATCTGACCGACGGCCTGCAGGCCAATGGCACCCACTCGCAAGCGACCTCCCCTTTTGACCTTTTCCCGCTGATGCAGGATCTCTTTGCCGCCGGTATCGGCCCCGCCTTCGGCCAGTCAAGCGCCGATCATCTGATCGCGCTCTGCAACGAGGCGGAGCGTCTGGGCATCGCCGCGGTCAGGCCTGCACTCGACCACGCCCTCCTCTTCATCGGGCCCGGAGCAGCGGTCCGGGCTCTGCAATCATTTGCCGCCAGCCATGGCTTCGTCACCACAGCGCAGGATCCGCGCAGCCATATCGCCGCCTGCCCCGGCCGCCCCGCCTGTGCCTCCGGCACCATCGCCCCGCACGACATCGCTGGACAGGCCGCAAAGGATTGCACCGGCCTGCTGGATGGCTCGTTCAGGCTGCATGTCTCCGGCTGCCCCAAGGGCTGCGCCCATCCGCAACCATCCGCCCTCTCCCTCTGCGGAACAGCAGACGGCGTGCAGCTGGTGGAGGGCGGAAAAGCCGCCGACCCGCCCTTTGCTTCGATCGATTTTGCCGATACCAACGCCACGCTTCGCCGCCTTTCCGAGCTCGTCACCTCGGAACAGCGCGCAGGCGAAACCTCTGCTGCCTGCCTTGCCCGGCTTGGACCGGCACGGCTCGCAGCTGCCACAGGACAATCATGACCGCATACGACTACATCCACGACGGCGACGGCATCTACCTGAAATCCTTTGCGATCATTCGCGAGGAAGCCGATCTGGCGCCCTTTTCTGACGAACAGGCCGACATTGCGGTGCGCATGATCCACGCCTGCGGGCTCGTGGAGGCAGCCGCGCACTTCCGGTTTTCGTCCGATTTCGTCAGCGCCGCGAGGGGCGCGCTGCATGCGGGCAGACCGATCTATTGCGACGCTGAAATGGTGGCGCAGGGGGTCACCCGCGCTCGCCTGGCGGCCGGAAACCCGGTGATCTGCACGCTGCGGGACCCGCGCACACCGGCGCTCGCAAAGACCATCGGCAACACCCGATCGGCGGCGGCACTTGGCCTCTGGGACCAGATGGAGGGTGCTGTGGTGGCGATCGGCAATGCGCCGACGGCACTCTTCCATCTTCTGGAACTTCTCGACGCTGGCGCACCGCGCCCGGCCGCCATCATCGGCATGCCGGTGGGCTTCGTCGGTGCCGCCGAATCCAAGGAAGCGCTGATGGAGCATCATCTGCAGATCCCCTATGCAATCGTCCGCGGCCGGATGGGCGGTTCGGCCATGACGGCGGCCTGTGTCAACGCCCTGGCGAGGACCGGCCTTTGAACCCAGCGATCTCCAGCGGCAAGCTCAGCGGCGTCGGCACCGGTCCCGGCGACCCCGAACTGCTGACCCTCAAAGCCGTGCGCGCCATCCGCGAGGCGGACGTGCTCGCCTTCTTCTGCAAGAAAGGCTCCGGCGGCAATGGCCGCGCCATCGTCGAGGCGCATGTGCGTCCCGGGACGGTGGAATTGCCGCTTGTCTACCCGGTCACGGTCGAGATGCAGAAGGACGGCGCGGATTATAAGGGCCCGATCAGCGACTTCTTCGACCGCTCGGCGCTGGAGATTGCAGCCCACCTCGACGCCGGCCGCAACGTGGCGGTGCTGAGCGAGGGCGATCCGCTGTTCTACGGTTCCTACATGCATCTGCATGTGCGCCTGGCGAGCCGTTACCGCTCTGAAGTCGTCGCCGGCGTGACGGCGATGTCCGGCTGCTGGTCGATGACGGGGCTGCCGCTGGTGCAGGGCGACGACATTCTGAGCATCCTGCCGGGCACGCTGTCCGAGGAAAAGCTGATCGAACGGCTGGGCGATACGGACGGCGCCGTGATCATGAAGGTGGGCCGCAACCTGCCGAAGATCCGCCGGGCGCTGGCTGCTGTAGGCAAGCTGGCCGGCGCGCTCTACGTGGAGCGCGGCACCATGGCGAACGGCGCATCGATGCCGCTGGAAAGCCGAGACGAGACGCCGGCACCCTATTTCTCGCTGGTGCTGGTGCCCGGCTGGACGGAAAGGCCGACCGGCGTGCAGGAGACCGGCGTGGCGTCCCCCGCTGAACTCGGAGTGGGGAAATGAGCGGCTCGCTGACGGTCGTCGGCCTTGGCCCCGGAAACCCGGACCAGATGACGCCCGAGGCCCGCGATGCAGTAACGGCTGCCGAGGACTTTTACGGCTACATTCCGTATATCGACCGTCTGAACCTGCGGCCGGATCAGCGCCGGCACGCCTCCGACAACCGCGAGGAACTGGACCGCGCCCGCGCGGCCCTCGAGATGGCGGCAGGTGGCGGCAAGGTCTGCGTCGTTTCGGGCGGCGACCCCGGCGTCTTCGCCATGGCGGCCGCCGTCTGCGAGGCCATCGACGAAGGCCCGGCGCAGTGGCGCGACATCGAGCTTGTCGTCGTCCCCGGCATCACCGCCATGCTGGCCGTGGCGGCAAGGGCAGGCGCGCCGCTTGGCCACGATTTCTGCGCCATCTCGCTCTCCAACAACCTAAAGCCCTGGTCCGTCATCGAAAAGCGGCTGGTGGCCGCATCGACCGCCGGCTTCGTCATGGCTTTCTACAATCCGATCAGCAAGGCGCGGCCGCACCAGCTGGGGGAAGCCTTCGATCTGTTGCGCCAGCATCTTCCGGGCACTGTTCCGGTCATCTTCGGCCGCGCCGCCGGTCGCCCGGACGAGCGGATGCGGGTCGTGTCCCTCGCCGAAGCCCAGGGCGAGATGGCCGACATGGCGACCTGCGTCATCGTCGGGACATCCGAGACGCGTCTTGTCGAGCGCTCCGGCAGACCGCCGATCGTCTATTCCCCGCGCTACTTCAAGGAGAAATCCGAATCGGAGGCAGGCGGCGCATGAGCGAGCCTTTGCTCCAGCAGGATGAGCAAATCATCGACCGTCTCGGCGGACGAGACCTGTGGCAGGTCCGGCCGGCGGATCAGCACGACCTCGATGCCGAGCGCTCGAGCCGCGGCGATCTTGCCGTAGCTCGCCGGCCCGCCGCTGTTCTTGGCGACGATCACCTCAACGCCGTGCTCGGTGAGCAGGCGAACCTCGTCGGCTTGCGCAAAGGGGCCGCGCGACGTGACGTAATGCGCATGAGGCACGGTGAGCGGCGGCTCGACCGGATCGACGCTGCGGATCAGATAGTCATGCTGCGGGGCTACCTCGAAGGGCAACAGCTCCTGGCGCCCGAGCGTCAGAAACACATGCCGCGGGTCTGCCCCGACGGCCGTAACCGCCGCCGCGACACTCTCCACCTCCGTCCAGCGATCGCCCAGCTGCCGGATCCAGGGACTACGGCGCAGCGAAAGCAACGGCACCCCGGTGCGCTCGGCAGCCTCAGCCGCATGATGGGACATCTGCGCTGCATAGGGATGGGTCGCATCGATCAGGATCGAGATACCCCGCTCGGTCAGGTACTGGACGAGACCATCCACGCCTCCGAAACCGCCGATCCGGACCGGCACCGGCTGTTCGGCTGGGTTGCGGGTGCGACCGGCGAGCGACAGCTCGGTCACCACGCGTGGATCCTTCGCCAGCCGTCCCGCCAGCGCGCGGGATTCGGCCGTACCGCCAAGGATGAGAATGGAGTGTCGCATGATGTCTCCTGAACCGGACAGACCTTTAGCGCAAAGCCGCTGGCTGTCCATCGTCGGATTGGGCGAAGACGGGATCGCCGGGCTTGGCGAAAACGCCCGTGCCGCCATTTCCGCGGCATCCGTCGTCTTCGGCGGCAAGCGGCATCTGGAGCTGGCAGCACCGCTGATCACGGGCGAGGCACGGCCTTGGGCCACACCCTTCGATGCCACCATGCGCGATGTGGTCGCACTGCGCGGCCAGCAGGTCTGCGTGCTGGCCTCCGGCGATCCCTTCTTCTTCGGCGTCGGGGCCACTGTTTCCCGCCACGTGCAGGCATCGGAGATGATCGCTCATCCCGCCCCGTCGGCCTTTTCGCTGGCAGCCTCGAGGCTCAGCTGGCCGCTTCAGGAAATTGAGACCGTGTCGCTGCATGGCCGGCCGCTCGACCTCATCCGGCCGCTCCTGCATCCCGGCCGCCGTATCCTGGCGTTGACCTCGGACGAAAAGGGACCAGCCGAGCTTGCCGAACTGCTGCGCGCCACCGGCTTCGGGCCCTCGGATCTGACCGTTCTCGAGGCGCTCGGTGGCCCATCCGAGCGCATTCGCTCGGCGACGGCCGACGGCTTCGATCTGGCCGACGTCGCGGTTCTCAACCTCATGGCCGTGGAGGTCAAGGCAGCCGCCGGCGCCCGCATAATTCCGCTCGGTTTCGGCCTGGACGATGCGCTGTTCGAGCATGACGGGCAGATCACAAAGCGGGAAATCCGCGCGCTGACGCTCTCTGCCCTCAGCCCGCGCCGCGGCCAATTGCTCTGGGATATCGGTGCCGGTTCCGGCTCGATCGGCATCGAGTGGATGCTCAGCCACCATTCCATGCGCACGATCGCCGTGGAGGCTCATCCGGAACGGGCCGCACGCATCCGGCGCAATGCAGCGGCCTTCGGCGTTCCAGGACTTCAGCTCGTCGAAGGTGAGGCACCGGCGGTGCTCTCCGGCCTGCCGCAGCCGGACGCCATCTTCATCGGCGGTGGCGGCAGCGAGGCCGGGGTGCTCGATGCCGCAATCCGGGCGCTGAAGCCGGGCGGGCGGCTGGTGGCAAACGCCGTCACGCTCGAGATGGAAGCAGTTCTTCTCGGCGCCCATCAGAAACACGGCGGCCAGCTGGTTCGGATCGATGTCGCTCGCGCCGCAGCGATCGGGACGATGAACGGCTGGAGGCCGGCCATGCCGGTGACCCAGTGGACATGGATCAAACAGGATGAAGACGATGGTCGTTGACGGGATCGTGGCGGGCCTCGGCTGCAGGAAGGGAACCTCCGCCGACGATCTGCTGTCGGCGCTCGATGCCGCCTGCATCGAGGCGAAGATCACCCGCGCGGATCTGGCAGCTCTTGCGACCGGGGAGATCAAGCGGACCGAGCCCGGCATGATCGAGCTAGCCGCGCGGCTCGGCCTGACGCTGCACATCGTCGGCGACAAGGACCTGCGGGCGGCCGAACCGCGGATCAGGACCATCTCCCGCCTGAGCCTCGCACATACAGATTCATCGAGCCTGTCGGAGGCCGCCGCCCTCGCCACAGCCGGCGAAATGTCTGAAATCATCGTACCGCGGATCGTCTCGCACGGCGCCACCTGCGCGCTCGCCGCAACAGGGGCAGTGCTATGACCGTTCACTTTATCGGAGCCGGCCCCGGAGCCGCAGACCTCATCACCGTCCGAGGCCGCGATATCCTCGCCCGCGCGCCGGTCTGCCTCTATGCCGGCTCGATCATGCCGAAGGAACTGCTGGACTACTGCCGGCCGGATGCCCGCATCGTCGACACAGGCTCGCTCTCGCTTGATGACATTGAAGCGGAATATCTGGCTGCGCACAGGGCCGGCCAGGACGTGGCGCGGCTGCATTCGGGCGATCTCTCGGTCTGGAGCGCGGTCGCCGAACAGATCCGTCGGCTGGAAAAACATGGCATCGACTACACGATGACGCCCGGCGTCCCCTCCTTTGCGGCCGCTGCCGCAGCGCTTCGGCGCGAACTGACGATACCCGAGGTCGCCCAAAGCCTGGTGCTGACCCGCGTCTCCGGCCGCGCCTCGAAAATGCCCGAGGGAGAAACGCTCGCAGCCTTCGGCGCGACAGGTGCAACGCTGGCAATCCATCTGGCCATTCAGGCGATCGGCCGGATTGTCGAGGAACTGACGCCGCTCTACGGGGCGGACTGCCCGGTGGCAATCGTCGTGCGCGCCTCCTGGCCGGAAGAGCGGATCATCCGCGGCACACTGGCAACGATCGAGGCGGCGCTGGCGGAAGAGCCTGTCGAGCGCACAGCGTTGATCTTCGTCGGCAAAGGACTTGGGTCGTCGGATTTCGTGGAAAGCCAGCTGTATAACGCCGACTATGTTCGCCGCTTCCGTCCCGGCTGGGATCAGATGGTCTCGGACGAAGCCAGCGGAGAGGCCAAGGGATCCGAATGACTGGAGGGCGTAAATTCGGTGCGGCCGATGAGCTTGCCCTTCCGGTCGAAGACCAGGATCTCAAGCGCGATGTGAGGGTCCGACAGCACCTTGGCCGCCGTCCGCCAGGCGAGCGCCGCGACCCTGTCCCCCAGCGCCAGGCCATTCTCCCCAGCCAGCGTAAAGGCCTCCATCACGGTATTGGCGGCAGCGATCTTCTGGACCACATGCGCTTCCGCTCCGGCCTCTTCCGCCAGTCTGGCCAGCGCCTCCAGATCGGCCAGGCCACGCTTGGAATGGACGTCCAGCATGCCCTGGGCGAGCTTGGTCATCTTGGCGACGCCGCCGGCGACCGTGACCTTGGGCAGCGGATGGTCACGCAGGTATTTGAGCATGCCGCCGACGAAATCACCCATGTCGATCAGCGCGATCTCCGGCAGGCCATGATGATCGGCGACCGCCAGTTCCGTGGTGCTGCCGGTGGAGCCGGCCACATGCGGAAGACCGGCAGCCCGGGCCACATCGATGCCGCGCCATATGGAATGAATCCAGGCCGCACAGGAAAACGGAATGACGATACCCGTCGTGCCGAGGATCGACAGGCCGCCGACGATGCCAAGCCGTCCATTCAGCGTCTTTTCGGCGAGCTTCTCGCCATCGGCGACCGAGATCTCCACCTCGAAATCGCCCTCCGGCCCGGCCACTTCGGCAATCGCCTGGGCAATCATCTTGCGAGGCATGGGATTGATGGCTGGTTCGCCGGGCGGCAAGGGAAGGCCCGGGCGGGTCACCGTGCCGACACCGCGTCCCGCCTTGTAGACGATGCCGCTCCCGGGTGCGCCGCGCCGCACGCAGCTCATGATCAGCGCGCCATGGGTGACGTCGGGATCGTCGCCGGCGTCCTTGATGATGCCGGCCTTGGCAAATCCATCACCGGCCTCTTCAATGGCGAGCACGAATTCGGGCCGCTGGCCGCCCGGCAGGGTCACCGCGACCATGGCCGGAAATTCGCCCGAGAGAAGCGCGAGGCAGGCAGCCTTGGAGGCCGCCGCAGCGCAGGTCCCCGTGGTCCAGCCACGGCGCAAACTCTTGCTTTCTGTCTCGATCGCCGCATCCATGGTGGTTTCTATAGCTTGCCCGGCCGCGGGCGGCAAAAGGTTTGCATATGCATCTGAGCGATACTCTCCAGGCCCTGATCGACGCACCCGTCTTCCAGCCGGGCCATGTCTGGCTGGCAGGCGCCGGCCCCGGCCATCCCCGTTACCTCACCCTGGAGGTGCTGGACGCGCTGGGCCGAGCCGACGTGATCGTCCATGACGCGCTGGTTTCGGATGCGGTCCTGTCGCTGGCGGCCACCACCGAATTGGTTTTCGTGGGCAAGCGTGGCGGCCGGCCTTCGGTTGCGCAGGGCGATATTACCGACAGGCTGATCGAGCTTGCGCAAGCCGGCAAGCGGGTGCTGCGGCTCAAGGGCGGCGATCCCTTCATCTTCGGCCGTGGCGGCGAAGAGGCTGAAGCGCTGGTCAAGGCCGGCATTCCCTTCCGCGCCCTGCCGGGCATGACCTCCGCACTGGCAGCACTTGCGGGTGCGAACATCCCGGCCACCATGCGGGGGCTCAGCCGCTCGATCACCTTTGCCACTGGCCATGCCGCCGGTATGCCGGATGACCTCGACTGGAAAGCGCTCGCCAGAACCGGCGAACCGATCGTGGTCTATATGGGCATGAGCACGATCGGGACGATCACCGGCCTGCTGATGGAAGGCGGGCTTTCGCCTGAAACCCCGGTCGCCGTGCTGATGGCTGCCAGCACGCCCCAGGAGCGTTCGCTGACGGCCACGCTTGCAACGGTCGAGGCCGAGGTGGAGCGCCAGAATTTCGCAGCACCGGCCCTGGTCGTGATCGGCCGGATCGTCTCCATGCAGACCATCCTGTCGGGAAGAAGCGCATGACCGCCCGCGCGCTCATCATCGGCGCTCCCCGGTCCGGATCCGGCAAGACCAGCGTGACGATTGGCCTGCTCAGGGCCTTTCAGCGCCGCGGAATCAAGGTGCGCGGTATCAAGACCGGCCCGGACTACATCGATCCCGGATTTCACGAGGCCGCCACGCGGCTTCCCGGGCTCAATCTCGACAGTTGGGCCATGGCGCCCGACCTGCTGCGGCATCTGGCGATGGAGCATGCGGCCGATGCCGACCTCGTGCTGATCGAAAGCGCCATGGGCCTCTTCGACGGGATCCCCGGCGAACCCGGCCGCTCCGGGGCAGCCTCGGACCTTGCCCGCCTTCTCGGCCTCCCGGTGCTGCTGGTGCTGGATGTCTCCGGCCAGAGCCAGACGGCGGCAGCGGTCGCCTGCGGCTTCATGCACTACGACCGGGACGTGCGGATTGCGGCCTGCATTCTCAACCGCGCCGGCAGCGAGCGGCACCGGAAACTCTCCGGTGAGGCGATCGAGGCAATCGGCCTGCCGGTGGTGGGAACCGTGCTGCGCGATCCGACGCTGAGCCTGCCCGAACGCCATCTCGGCCTGGTGCAGGCGAGCGAGCTTCCGGAGATGGACGCCCATATCGACCGTCTGGCGGATACCATGGAGCGCTCGCTCGACCTCGACGCCATCTATGCCGCCGCCGGAATTTTCCATATGCCGACCGGATCGCTGGACAAGGCGCTGCCGCCGCCCGGACAAAGGATAGCGCTGGCGCAGGATGCCGCTTTCACCTTCCTCTATCCGCACCTGAAGCGGCAGTGGCGCGCCATGGGCGCCGAGCTCCTGCCCTTCTCGCCGCTGGCCGATGAGGCCCCGCCGAAGGACTGCGATATCTGCTGGCTGCCGGGCGGCTATCCCGAACTCTACGCCGGCCAGCTGGCGGCAGCGGACACGTTCAAGACGGGGCTCGCCGAATTTGCCCGCGACAAGCCGGTGCATGGCGAGTGCGGCGGCTACATGGTGCTGGGCGAAACCCTGGAAGATGCCGATGGGGTGACCCACGCCATGACCGGCCTCCTCTCGCACGGGACGAGTTTTGCCAAGCGCAAGATGAACCTCGGATACCGCCGGGTGACCCTGCAGGCGCACTGCGGACTGGGCGATGCGGGCGACATGTTGCGCGGCCACGAGTTCCATTATGCAAGCGTCACGTCGCCCGGAACGGATGAACCGCTGGCTATGATTGCAGACGGCGCAGGCCGCGAAATCGGCCCCTCCGGGGGGCGCCGGGGCCTTGTCAGCGGCAGCTTTTTCCATGCGATCGCGCGCGATTGAGCGATGATTTTGAAACCGTCGCATCGATATCACTTTATGTCGTTTCGGATGCAGCCCCTGTTGACGATCCGACCCCTAATCCTTGAAAGATAAAGAAGACGGCCTTTTTAGTAAGACTTCGCTGAACAGCGAGCGGCCACAGAGCGTCTCGGAAGGACGAGAACCGGCGGCAACCGGGGCATCCCCGCAACGATAGCGGACAGTGTTTGAGCGGACGAGGAAACCGCCGGGCGCGCTCGATCAGAAAACAACCACAACAATAAGGGAACAGGGCAATGAACGATTTCACCAAATATCTGGCCGGCAAGGTCACGAGCGGCGGCATGAACCGACGCGAATTCATGGGCCGCGCGGTTGCAGCCGGTGTCACCATTTCGGCAGCCGGAGAGCTTTTCTCGACCAGCGCCGCGGCACAGGCTCCCAAGAAGGGTGGAGCGCTCAAGCTCGGCCTCGAAGGCGGCGCAGCAACCGATTCCATGGATCCGGCCAAGGCCACCTCGCAGGTCATGTTCACCGCCGTGCGCACCTGGGGCGATACGCTGGTGGAAACCCATCCGACCACGCGCGCGCCCATCCCGTCGCTGGCCGAATCCTGGTCGCCCTCGCCGGACGCCAAGATCTGGACCTTCAAGATCCGCAAGGGTGTGCAGTTCCACGACGGCAAGGAGATGACCACCGACGACGTGGTGGCAACGCTGAAGCGCCACAGCGACAGCAAGACGGAATCCGGTGCGGCCGGCGTTCTGAAATCCATCACCGCGATCGAAAACAAGGCCGGTGATCTGGTCGTGACGCTCGATTCGGGCAATGCCGACCTGCCGGCCATCTTCACCGACTATCACTTGGTCATCCAGCCGGGCGGCGGCGTCGACAAGCCGACCGCAGGCGTCGGCACCGGCCCCTACAAGGTGAAGAGCTTCGAGCCTGGCGTTCGCATGACCTTCGAGAAGAACCCCAACGACTGGCGCTCCGACCGCGGCCATGTCGATACGGTCGAACTCGTCACCATGAACGATGCAACGGCCCGCATTGCGGCGCTGTCGTCCGGTCAGGTGCACTTCATCAACCGCGTCGATCCGAAGACCGTGCCGCTTTTGAAGAAGGCGCCGACCGTCCAGCTTCTGACCACCGCCGGCGGTGGCCACTACGTCTTCATCATGCATTGCGACAAGGCGCCGTTCGACAACAACGATCTGCGCATGGCTCTGAAATACGCGATCGACCGCGAGGAAATGGTCACGCGCATCCTCGGCGGCTACGGCAAGGTCGGCAACGACTTCCCGATCAACGACACCTATGCGCTCTTCCCGCAAGGCATCGAGCAGCGCAAGTATGATCCAGACAAGGCAGCCTTCCACTACAAGAAGTCCGGCCACAGCGGCTCGGTGCTGCTGCGCACCTCCGAAGTCGCCTTCCCCGGCGCCGTGGACGCCTCCGTGCTCTTCCAGCAGAGCGCCAAGAAGGCCGGCATCGAGATCGAGATCAAGCGCGAACCCGGCGACGGCTACTGGACGAACGTCTGGAACGTGCAGCCCTTCTCCGCATCCTACTGGGGCAGCCGCGCCACGCAAGACCAGTTCTATTCGGGCGCCTATCTCTCGACGGCCGACTGGAACGACACGCGCTTCAAGAACGCGGGCTTCGACAAGCTCCTGATCTCCGCACGCGCCGAGCTCGACGAGACGAAGCGCAAGGACATGTACCGCCAGATGGCCATGCTGGTCCGCGACGAGGGCGGCACCATCCTGCCCATGTTCAACGACTTCGTGAACGCCGCCAGCAAGAAGCTGAACGGCTACGTCACCGACATCGGCAACGACATGTCGAACGGCTACGTCGCGAGCCGGGTCTGGCTTGCCTGACGCCTGAACGGGAGCATAGCTCCCAATGAACTGGACCGCGGAGCATGCTTCGCGGTCCGTCTCTCCGTTCAGACAGGTGGATCATGTGCCCATGTCCAATCCAACAGAGATGTCCAATCCTACAAAGACGTCCAATCCGACCGAGATAAAGCCCGCGGAAGCCTCCAGCATGCCCGGCCTCAGGCTGAAGGCACGCTTTCCGCTTCTGACCCTGATCGCCCAGCGCCTGCTGCTGTCGATCCTGCTGCTGTTTGCCGTATCGATCCTGATCTTCGGGGGCGTCGAAGCCCTGCCCGGAGATTTCGCCAGCACTTACCTCGGACAGTCGGCAACGCCCCAGGCGGTCGCCAATATCCGCGGGGAGCTTGGGCTCGACCGACCCCTGGTCAGCCGCTACGTGTCCTGGCTCGGCGGCGCACTGCAGGGCGATTTCGGAACATCCTGGGCCAGCAAAAATTCTGTCTCCGAACAGGTCGGCAAGCGGCTGGGCAACTCGCTGTTTCTCGCAGGCTTTGCGGCGGTGATCGCCGTACCGCTGGCCGTCGGGCTCGGCATGTTGTCGGTGCATTTCCGCGACCGGATGCCGGACAAGATCATCAACGTCCTGTCGCTAGCGGCCATCTCGCTGCCCGAGTTCTTCATCGGCTACCTGCTGATCCTCTACTTCGCCGTCAACTTCGGCATCGCCACCTTTCCGGCCACCGTCTATGAGGACATGGGCCTTCTAGAGCGCATCAAGACCATCGCGCTCCCGACGGCAACGCTCGTGCTTGTCGTTCTCGCCCATATGATGCGCATGACCCGCGCCGCCATCCTCTCGGTCATGTCATCGGCCTATATGGAGACGGCAGAACTCAAGGGTCTTTCCGGCTGGCGGGCGATCGTCAAGCACGCAGCACCCAATGCGCTCGCCCCGATCATCAACGTGGTTGCCCTCAACCTCGCCTATCTCGTGGTGGGCGTCGTGGTGGTGGAGGTCGTCTTTGTCTATCCCGGCATGGGCCAGTACATGGTGGATGCCGTCACCGTGCGCGACATGCCGGTGGTGCAGGCCTGCGGCCTGATCTTCGCCGCGGTCTACATCCTCCTCAACATGGTGGCCGATATCCTCGCCATTGTCGCCAACCCGCGCCTGAGGCACCCGAGATGATGAGGCTCAGAGACATTCCCGTGACCGCCTGGGTCGGCATCTTCGGCATTCTTCTGGCGATTTTCTGCGCCCTCTTCGCGCCCTGGGTCGCACCCTATGGCGAGACCCAGGTGGTCGGCGACGTCTGGCAGGAAGCGGATGCCCGGTTCTTCTTCGGCCTCGACAATCTCGGGCGCGATATCCTGTCGCGGCTGATCTTCGGCGCCCGCACCACGCTGTTCGTGGCCTTCGCCGCGACCTTCATCTCCTTTTCGCTGGGCATCGTGCTGAGCTTTATCGCGGCCGTCACCGGCGGCCTCGTCGACACCGTCTTCTCGCGCTTCAACGACCTGATGATGTCGATCCCGACGCTGATCTTTGCGCTGGTGGTGCTGGCGGTGCTGCCGCAGCATATCCTGATCCTGATCGTTGTGATGGCCGTGCTGGACTCGACCCGCGTCTATCGCCTCGGGCGGGCCGTGGCGCTCGATGTCGCAGTGATGGAATTTGTCGAGGCCGCACGGCTTCGCGGCGAAGGCACGACCTGGATCATCTTCCGGGAAATCCTGCCCAACACGCTCTCGCCGCTACTGGCCGAATTCGGCCTTCGCTTCGCCTTCGCCATTCTTTTCCTCTCCACCCTTTCCTTCCTCGGCCTCGGCATCCAGCCGCCGACAGCGGATTGGGGCGGCATGGTCAAGGACAACAAGGACGGCATCATCTTCGGCATTGCCGCGGCGCTGGTTCCCGGCACGGCAATTGCGGCCCTCTGCATCTGCGTGAACCTGGTGGTCGACTGGCTGCTGAAGCGAACCTCCAGCCTCAAGGGAGGGCGCGGCGATGCCTGAGCCTTCGAAAAGCCTCCTCTCAGTTCGCGACCTGAGGATCCAAGCCACCAGCTACCCCCCGGGTGAGGCGCCGAAGCGCATCACCATCGTTGATGGCGTGTCCTTCGACCTGGAAAAGGGCAAGGTGCTTGGCCTGATCGGCGAATCCGGTGCCGGCAAGTCCACCATCGGTCTGGCGGCGCTGGCCTATGGCCGTGGCGGTGCCGAAATCACCGGTGGCGAGGTCAACCTCAACGGCACCAATATTCTCGCGCTCGGCAAGGGCGGAATTGCCAAGCTGCGCGGCGCCCGCGTCTGCTACGTGGCCCAATCGGCTGCAGCGGCCTTCAACCCGGCCCACAAGCTGGGCGACCAGGTGATCGAAGCCTCCGTCAAGCATGGTTTGATGACGAAAGACGAAGCGCTCAAGCGTGCGCTCTATCTGTTCCGCGTGCTCGGCCTGCCGGATCCCGAAACCTTCGGGAAACGCTTTCCACACCAGGTCTCCGGCGGCCAATTGCAGCGCGCCATGACGGCCATGGCGCTCTGCCCGAGCCCGGAACTCATCGTTTTCGACGAACCGACCACCGCGCTCGACGTGACCACGCAGATCGATGTGCTGGCGGCCATCAAGCACGCGATCGAGGAAACCCATACGGCCGCGCTCTATATCACCCACGATCTCGCGGTCGTCGCCCAGATCTCCGATGACATCATGGTGCTCCGCCACGGTAAGACAGTCGAATACGGCTCCGTGCAGCAGATCATCGAGGCGCCGCAGCAGGACTACACCCGCGCACTGGTCAATGTGCGCCAGGCGACGCGCAAGGAAGCCCCCGACCAGAGCCGGCCGTTGCTGGTGGTGGACGATGTCAGCGCCCAATATTCTAATGGCTTCAAGGTGCTGCACAACGTGTCGCTGCATCTGTGCAAGGGCCAAACGCTGGCCGTCGTCGGCGAATCCGGCTCGGGCAAGTCGACGCTTGCCCGCGTCATTACCGGGCTTCTCCCGCCGAGCGAAGGCAAGGTCACCTTCGAGGGCGAGACGCTGACGCCTGCGCTCAAGAACCGCAGCCGCGATGAACTCCGCCGCATCCAGCTGATCTACCAGATGGCAGACACCGCCATGAACCCGCGCCAGACGGTGCGCGATATCATCGGCCGGCCGCTGACCTTCTACGACGGCCTGCGCGGTGCGGCAAAGACGGCCCGGGTCAAGGAACTGCTCGAGCAGATCGAGATGGGAACAGGCTTCGTCGACCGTTATCCCGCCGAACTCTCCGGTGGCCAGAAGCAGCGCGTGGCAATCGCCCGGGCACTGGCTGCACGGCCGGAACTCATCCTGTGCGATGAACCGACCTCGGCGCTCGATCCGCTTGTCGCGGAGGGCATTCTCAAGCTGTTGATGAAGTTGCAGGAAGAGCAGCAGCTGTCCTACATCTTCATCACCCACGACATCGCTATCGTACGTGCAATCGCCGATTCGGTCGCCGTGATGCATCGCGGTCGTCTGGTCCGCTTCGGGCCGAAGTCGCAGGCGCTCTCGCCCCCCTTCGACGACTACACCGACCTGCTGCTGAAGTCTGTTCCCGAAATGAAGCTGGGATGGCTGGAACAGGTTCTGACAACCCGCCGCATGGAAAGCGCCGGGAATTGACATTCCCACAACCGATGCTCAGATGAATACTGTAGTCATTGGAGGAGCATTTTGATGCAGGAAATGCCGCTCAAGGACGTAAAGGCCAGGTTGTCCGAGGTTGTTGATCAGGCCTTAGACGGTCATGGTTCGATCATCACCCGGCATGGTAAGGGTGAGGCAGTCGTTATTTCGTTGAAGGAATACGAGCGGCTCACGAAGGCCGTTCCGAGCTTCGGGTGGCTGCTTGCAAACGCCCCTTTTGAAGAAGGTGATTTGCCAGAGCGCCGGACTTCGCCGGACTTCGGCAAAGACTTTCTCTGATGTACCTGCTGGATACCAACGTCATTTCACTCGTGGCGCCCGCCCGGCAACTCCGCGCTGCGGAGGTCCGGATCGCCGAATGGCTGCAGCGAATGTCCGACCGCCTGCACCTGTCAGTCGTGACGACTGCAGAGGTTGAGAGTGGTATTTCTCAACTCAACCGAAACGGCGCGACTGCAAAGGCTGCGGCGCTTTCGGCTTGGCTCGAAGAGCTTGTCGACCGCTACGCTATCCGTATTCATCCCCTGGATGTCCAGACCGCGAGATTAGCGGGTCAGCTTTACGACCGCGCGGTTGGAAACGGCCACAAACCGGTGTTTGAGGATGCCGCAATTGTTGCAACGGCGCATATTCGAAATTTGACCGTCGTTACCCGAAATTCCACTCATTTTTCTCACTTCTCTCTCCCTTTCATCAATCCTTACGACGGGTTACCCTTGAATGACTGATCGCGCCTTCACCGTCATCGAAAACCAGTGGATCAGGCTTGAGGACGGGACCCGTCTTGCCGCCCGGATCTGGATGCCGGAGGGCGCGAAGGCCGATCCGGTCCCGGCGGTGTTCGAGTTCCTGCCCTATCGCAAGCGCGACGGAACGAGCCCGCGTGACGAATCCACCTACCCTTCCTTTGCCGCTGCGGGCATTGCCGGCGTTCGCGTCGATATCCGCGGCTCGGGCGAATCGGATGGAGTCATCGATGGAGAATACACCGAGCTCGAACTCGCCAATGCCTGCGAGCTGATCGCCTGGATCGCCAGCCAGCCTTGGTCCAACGGCAAAGTCGGCATGATGGGGATTTCATGGGGCGGCTTCAATGCGCTGCAGGTGGCAGCGCTCCGGCCGCCCGCCCTGAAGGCGGTCATCTCGATTGCCTCGACCACCGACCGCTACAACGACGACATCCACTACAAGAACGGCTGCCACCTGTCGGCGCAGCACTCCTGGGCGGCCACCATGCTCGCCTACCAGTCGCGCTCGCCGGATCCGGAGATCGTCGGCGATCGCTGGATCGACATGTGGATCGAGCGGCTGGAGAACGAACCCTTCTTCATGGAAGAGTGGCTGTCGCACCAGCGGCGCGACGCCTTCTGGAAGCACGGCTCCATCTGCGAGGATTTCGGTGCCGTAGAAATTCCGGCACTGGTCATCGCCGGCTGGGCCGACGGCTATCGCAATACGCCGCTGCTCGCCGTCGAAGGCCTGGGCGAAAAGGCCAAGGCGCTGATCGGCCCCTGGGTGCACAAATATCCGCATTTCGCCTGGCCGAAGCCGCGCGCCGATTTCCTGGGCGAGGCGATCGCCTTCTGGAACCACTGGCTGCGCGACGAAGAGAACGGCATCGAAGCGCTGCCGCAGGTGCGCGCCTTTATTCTCGATGGCCCGAAGCCCGCGCCGCGCCGGGACACCGATCCGGGCTTCTGGGTCTCCAAGCCACACTGGAGCACGCCGGACAGCGAGAGCTTCTACGTCGACCAGTTCGGCACGCTGCTGGTCGGCATGCCAACGCCGCACGCCCCGCCGCACGAAATCTATCTCAAGTCGCCGCTCGATACCGGCACCAGCGCCGGCGAATGGTTTACCCTGAAGCCGGACGCCGAACTGGCGGGCGACCAGCGGCTGGACGATGCCGGTTCGCTGACCTTCCAGACCCCGCCGCTCGACGAGGCAAAAACCTATCTCGGCCGCCCGACGCTGGAACTGACGCTGCGGGCCGACGCGGAACTTGCCAATCTCTGCGCCCGGATCGTCGATATCCATCCGGACGGTTCGGCGACGCGCGTATCCTTCGGCGTCATCAACCTTGCCCATCGCGACGGCAACGAGGCGCCGCAACCCCTGGTGCCGGGCGAGCCGGTGACCATCCGCCTGGAGCTCGATGCCTGCGGCTACCGGTTCGGCGAAGGCCACCGCATTCGCCTGTCGCTCTCCACCGCCTACTGGCCGATGGTTCTGCCGCCGCCGGTCGATCCGGGCGTGACGATCGACATCGCCTCGCTTGGTCTCGCCATGCCCCTGCTGGGAGACCACGAGCTGTTCGAAATGAAGCAGCCCGACAATCCGGACCCGCTGCCGAAATACACCGAACTGGCGCCCTCAGAGACCCGCCGCAGCGTCACCCGTGATCTTGCCGCCAACACCACCCACTATCAGGTTATCGAGGACACCGGCCTTTTCCAGCACCCGGATACGGGACTGGCGACGCGCCAGCGGCGCGAGGAGAGCTGGTCGATCAGCCCTGCCGATCCGCTGTCCATGACCGGCACCATTGCCTGGACCTGCGACATGCAGCGGGAAAGCTGGTCGGTGCGGACGGTGTCCACGGCCAACATCGCCTGCACCGCGACCGACTGGCTGATCAGCGCCCGGGTGATCGCCTATGACGGCGAGCGTCAGCTGTTCGAAAAGAGCTTCGACAAGGCCATCCCGCGCGATCACATGTGAGCATGGCCGGCACGCGGATGTGAATTGACCGCCGTATCCGTGAGGACGACAGTCATGGCAAATGGAGGATTTGCCATGATGAAATCGAGACTTTTGGGATGCCTTGCCCTGGGCGGGCTGCTTTTCTCCGCACCGCTGGCGCTGTCAGCGGAGCAGGCCGTGCGCCTTCCCGCGCCTTCAATCGACGAACCGGCACAGGCCGGTAGCGAGACCGCCGTCTTTGCCGGCGGTTGCTTCTGGGGCGTGCAGGGTGTCTTCCAGCATGTGAAGGGCGTGACCAATGCCGTCTCGGGCTATGCTGGCGGTAGCGGCGATACCGCCAGCTACGAGACGGTAAGCTCCGGCAAGACCGGGCATGCGGAATCCGTCAAGGTGACGTTCGACCCGAAGCAGGTGAGCTACGGCAAGCTGCTGCAGATCTTCTTCTCGGTGGCCCACAATCCGACCCAGCTCAACTACCAGGGGCCGGACCGCGGCACGCAGTATCGTTCGGCGATTTTCGTCGCGAGCGACGAGCAGAAAAAGGTAGCGCAGGCCTACGTTGCCCAGTTGGATACGGCCAAGGCCTTCCCCAAACCCATCGTGACGAAGATCTCCGGCCTTGACGGCTTCTACCCAGCCGAGGCCTACCACCAGGATTTTCTGACCCTGAACCCGACCTATCCCTATATCGTCTACAACGACATGCCGAAGATCGACAATCTCAAGTCCATCTTCCCTGCCGACTTCAAGGCTGAGCCGGTGCTCGTTTCCAAGGCGAAGACTTAAGCCGGCGCGGCAAAGCGCCGTACGGCCTCGCAAACGGCGGTGAAGCCTTCGCGGGCACCGTCGCTCATGTGGCGCGCCCGCAGCCAGGCGTGCACCATCTGCGGTTCTTCGCGGACGCTGACCTCGACGCCCGCCTCCCGCAGCCGCTCCGCATACTGCCATCCGTCGTCGCGGAGGGGATCGAAATGCGCAACCGTGATGAAGGCCGGCGGCAGGCCCTCAAGCGTCCGGGCTTTGAGAGGATGCGCGACCGGCTCGTCTTGCGGCGCCTTCAGGATCGCCCTGTAGTAGGCCACGTCGGCGGTCGAAAGCCCCGGAGCTTGCGCCATCTCGATATAGGAGCCGGATGTAAGATCTCCTCCCAGTGCCGGGTAGATCAACACCTGCCCGACCACACCGGAGACACCCTCGTCGCGCTCCCGAAGCGTTAGCCCGGCGGCAAGGTTTGCGCCGGCGCTGTCGCCGATCACCACCAGCTTGCGCCCAGCCCCGATCAGCTGCTTCATGACGCCGAAACAGTCATCGCTCTGGGCAGGCCAGACATGCTCGGGCGCCAGCCGGTAGTCGACCGACACCAGCTCGGCGCCGGCGTAATCGGCAATCTCGGCGCAGATGGCATGGTGGCTGTCGAGCGAGCCGACGACGAAACCACCGCCGTGCAGGTAGAGAAGGATGACGTCGCTGCGCACCTGCGCTGGCCTGTAGCGCCGGATCGGCACGAACAGCATCTCGTCCTCGAAGGTCAGACCCTCCGGCAGCGGCCGGTCGAACCGGGCGCAAAGCGCATCGTACCAGGCCCGCTGCTGCGCAATCGGCGCATCGACCGCGTCCGGGGGGTAGAAGCCGTCGCAGATCGCCAGGAACTCCCGGATGCCGGCCTCCTCGGGGTAAGGCGTGGGCACAGGTTTGTCGGTCATGAGGCTTGTCCCCCGCGGTGATGATGGTCGAGCTTAGAATGCAAAGCTTGGCGAAGCCAAGCACATCGAGACCAGGATCAATCGTTCAGGGCAGGAGGCCGGCGCAGCGGGCGGTATTGCGAATGTGGTTTTCCATCTGCTCGCGGGCCTCGACGCGATCGTTTTCGCTCAGCGCCTTGATGATCCGGCGGTGTTCGGCGATGGAATGCCGCATGCGTTCCGGATCCGTGATGGGAATCGGCTGGCGCTGCGTTTCCGTCAGTTGGTCCCGCACTGTCTGATAAAGTGCCTGCAGCATGGCATTCGAGCAGGCAGACACGATGATGCCGTGAAATTCCAGATCCGCCTCCACATTGGCGAGCAGATCCTGGCGGGCCCAGCAATCCTCCATGGTCTGCGTTGCTTTTTCCATGCGGTCGAGCTGCAGCTGCGTCAGCCGGCCCGCGGCAAGCCGCGCGATCTCGCCCTCAAGCAGGATGCGGGTCTGGAAGACGTCGAACACGGAATAGCTGTCGGAGTAACGCCAGGGCGCCATGCGCGTCGTGCCATCCGGCGTGTCGGCCGAGGGCGTCGCAACGAACGTGCCCCGCCCCATCTCCGTCTTGAGCAGGCCGAGCGTCTCGAGCGTCAGCAGGGCTTCCCGCAGCGAGGCGCGGCTGACCCCCAGCGTCTGGGAAAAGATCCTCTGCGAAGGGATTTTCTCCCCCGCCTTCAGGGCGCCGGTCTGGATCATCGTCTGGATTTCCCGGGCCACCGACTGGGGGACCAGTGTCTTGTTCAACATGCATATTCCAATCAGCTGCAGAACTGCGGCGCACCCAATCTATTTTTTGACGACAGCCATTGCCAAGCAGAAATCTTCGTGCTTCCTTGGCCTGACTGGTCTGACCAGTCAGGCCACTGTAGATTGAGTCACGTTCATATAACAAGGGGAACTCTCATGACACGCTCAAAGACCATCAAGACCGCCGTTTTCGCCGGCTTCGCTGCCCTGCTGGGAGCGGCAGGCGTACACGCCGCTGACCTTACCGTTGGCGCCAACATTGGCAACGTTCCATGGGAATTCGAGGATGCCAGCGGCAAGGTGACGGGCTTCGAAGTCGATCTCGTCAACGAAGTCGCCAAGCGCCTCGGCAAGACCGTTGAATTCGTCAACACACCCTTCAACGGCCTCTTCCCGGCCGTCCAGTCCGGCCGCATCAACATGGCCGTCTCCTCGATCACCATCACTGAAAAGCGCCTGGCATCGGTCAGCTTCGCCCAGCCCTACTATGACAGCGACCAGTCGCTGACCGTGACCGCCAAGTCCGGCATCAAGGGTCTGAAGGACATGGGCAGCAAGGTCGTCGGCGTCGACACGGGCTCAACCGGCGACATGTGGGCCGAAGGCCACAAGGCCGAATACAAGCTCGGCGAAATCCGCCGCTTCGAAGGCCTCCAGCCCGCCATGCTCGACCTCGTGGCAGGCCGAGTCGACGGCTATATCTCCGACATTCCGGCGCTGCTCTACTACGCCAAGGACAAGCCGGAACTGAAGGTCGTGGAGCGCATCCCGACCGGCGAGAAATACTCCATCATGTTCAACAAGGGTGATCCGCTGGCGGCACAGGTCAACGATGTCATCACCACGCTGAAGAAGGAAGGCTTCATCGCCAAGCTTCACCAGACCTGGTTCGGCGCCAAGGCCGAGGACACCACCTCGACCGTCATGGTGATGGACATGCCGAAGGCCAAGTAAGCTTCAACCGCAGCCGGCGAAGCCCTCCGCTTCGCCGGCGTGCCAGGGAGCCCGCGTGGCATGAACCTTCTCAACACCTTCTTCAACGTACCCGTGCTGCTCCAGAGCCTTCCGCAGCTTCTGTGGGGCCTGGTCGTGACGCTCGAAATCGGCATCACCAGCATTCTCTGCGGTCTGGCGGGCGGCCTGTTCCTCGCCGTCGCGCGGCTCTATGCGCCCCGGTTCTTCGCCGTGCTGATCCGCATCTACATCGATATCTTCCGGTCGATCCCGCTGCTCGTGCTGCTGATCGTCGTCTATTACGCCCTGCCCTTCGTGGGCATCCGCCTGTCGCCCTTCCTGTCGGCGGTGACGGCCCTGTCGCTTGTCTCCGCAGCCTATACGGCCGAGATCTTCCGGGCCGGCATCGAGGCTATCCCGCATGGCCAGTTCGAGGCATCGGCAGCGCTTGGTCTTTCGAACCGCAACACCATGGTCGACGTGATCCTGCCGCAGGCGATCCGCATCGTCATTCCGCCGCTCACCAACAACTGCATCAATGTCCTCAAAGACACGGCACTCGCCTCCGTCGTCGCCATGCCGGACCTCTTGAAGCAGGCAACCCAGGCGCAGGCGCTGGCTGCAAACCCCTCCCCGCTGATCGGCGCAGCTCTGATCTACGTGGCCCTGCTCTGGCCGATGGTCGCCGTGGTCGCCCACCTCGAGAAACGCTTCAGCAAGGGGAAACGCTGATGAACACTTCGGCTGCTCCCCTCATTTCCATCCGCGGGCTGACCAAGGCCTACGGCACCTTCACCGTTCTGCACGGGATCGATCTCGACGTCGCCGAAGGCGAAGTCGTCTGCGTCATCGGCCCGTCGGGATCGGGAAAGTCGACGCTGATCCGCTGCATCAACCACCTCGAAGCCTTTGCGCCGGAAAGCCGCATCACCGTCGATGGGATCCGGGTCGAGCCCGGCCCGGCCCTGGCAAAAGTCCGCGCCGAGGTCGGCATGGTCTTCCAGTCCTTCAACCTCTTCCCGCACATGACCGTGCTGAAGAACGTCATGCTGGCCCCCATGCGGGTGCGCGGCACGACTCCCGCTGAAGCGGAGCGCAAGGCCCGCGAGCTGCTGGCTCGGGTGGGCATTGCCGAGCAGGCGGAGAAATATCCGGGCCAGCTGTCGGGCGGCCAGCAGCAGCGCGTCGCCATCGCCCGGGCGCTTGCCATGGAGCCGCGCGTTCTTCTGTTCGACGAGCCTACATCTTCGCTCGACCCGGAAATGGTCGGCGAGGTTCTCGACGTGATGCGAAAGCTGGCCGGCACCGGCGTCACCATGGTGGTCGTCACCCACGAAATGGGCTTTGCCCGCCAGGTCGCAGACCGGGTGATCTTCATGGATAGCGGACGGCTGGTGGAGATCGGCACGCCCGTGGAAATTTTCGACGCACCTAAGGAAGAACGGACGCGCGGCTTCCTGCGCGCCGTTCTCAACCACTGAAACATCGCAAGGACGATCCGATGACCACTCCCTCGCCGCTGAACCTCGATTACGTCCGCAGCCAGTTTCCGGGTCTCTCCCGCGGCTGGACTTTTTTCGACAATGCCGGCGGGTCGCAGATCCTCAAGGGTGCTCTGGAGCGCATCAACACCTTCCTGATCGAGAAGAACGTGCAGATTGGCGGCTCCTACGAAGTCTCGCAGGCGGCAGCTGCGGCCCTTTATGAGGCGCGCACCGCGGCCATGCACCTGGTCAACGCGACAAGGCCTGAGGAAATCGTCTTCGGCAGCTCGACCACCGCGCTGCTGCAGAACCTCGCCCGCGCCATGCAGAGCCAGCTGTCGCCCGGCGACGAGATCATCATCACCGTCAGCGACCACGAGTCCAACATCGGCCCCTGGGACCGCCTGCAGGAACGCGGCATCGTGTTGAAGATCTGGCCGCTGAACAAGGAGAGCCTGACGCTGGAGCTTGACGACCTCGCGCCGCTGATGAGCGAGCGCACCAAGCTGGTCTGCGTCACCCACGTGTCCAATATCCTCGGCTCGATCAATCCGATCCGGGAAATCTCGGACTTCGTGCATGCCCGCGGTGCACGCATTTGCGTGGATGCCGTGGCCTACGCGCCGCACCGTGCCGTCGATGTCCAGGCCTTCGATGCCGACTACTATGTCTTCAGCCTCTACAAGACCTACGGCCCGCATTATGCGCTGATGTATGGCAAGTATGACCTGCTGCTCGAGCTCGACACGCTCTACCACTACTTCTACGGCAAGGACAAAGTGCCGGGCAAGCTGGAGCCCGGCAACCCGAACTACGAGCTTGCCTATTCCACCTGCGGCATCGTCGATTACCTTTCGACCCTTGGCGAACAGGCTGGCGAAACCGGCACCGTCCGCCAGAAGATCGAGGCAGGCTTTGCAGCGATCACCGCCCAGGAGAATCTCCTGGCCGAAAAACTCCTCGGCTACCTGCGCTCGCGCAACGACTGCCAGATCGTCGGGCAGGCCTTCAATCGCGACGGAAGCCGCGTTCCCACGATCGCCTTCCGCCTTGATGGCCGCGAAGCCGGCGAAATCTGCAAGGCGATGGACGGCGAGAAAATTGCCATGCGATTTGGCGATTTCCATTCGCGCCGGCTTGCCGAATATCTCGGGCTGACTGATCACGGCGGCATGCTGCGGGTCTCGATGGTGCACTACAACACGCTGGAAGAGCTCGACCGCTTCACCGCTGCGCTGGACCGGATTCTTGCAGGCGATGCAGGGTTTGCTAAAGCGAGCTGACCGACGAAACGAAGGAAGAGCCAATGCGCTTTGATACGGTTATCCGGCACGGGACGGTGGTGACGGCAAGCGATACGTTTGTCAGTGACGTCGGCATCAAGGACGGCCGCATCGCGGCGCTGGCGGCCGAGCTGACTGACGCAGAGGAGATCATCGACGCGACCGGCCTATTCGTGCTGCCGGGCGGCATCGACAGCCATGTCCATCTCGACCAGCCGTCGGGCAATGGCATTGTCATGGCCGACGATTTTGATAGTGGCACGCGATCGGCAGCGATCGGCGGCAACAGCACCGTGATGGCCTTCTGTATGCAGGAAAAAGGCCAGACGCTGCGGGAGGCTCTGAAGGTCTACCACGCCAAGGCCGACGGCAAATGCCATGTCGACGTCGCCTTCCATCTGGTCATCACCGATCCGACACCGGATGTGCTGGGACAGGAACTGCCGGCCCTGGTGGAGGACGGCTATACCTCGCTCAAGGTCTTCATGACCTATGACGGCCTTCGCCTGCGCGACGACGAGATCCTGGCAACCCTCGACACAGCCCGCCGCACCGGTGCACTGGTCATGGTCCACTGCGAGAACGAGGACGCCATCCGCTACCTGATCGGCCGGCATGAGGAGGACGGCAAGCTCGCACCGAAATTCCACGCGACCACCCGCCCGATTGCGGCAGAACGCGAGGCGACACACCGCGCGCTCTCGCTGGCGGAGATCGTCGACGTGCCGATCGTCATCGTTCACGTCTCCAACCGCGAGGCCATGGAGGAGATCCGCCGTGCCCGGATGCGCGGCCAGAAGATCGCCGGCGAGACCTGCCCGCAATATCTGATGCTGACGGCGGACGATCTCGACCAGGAGGCGATGGAGGGGGCAAAATACGTGTGCTCGCCGCCGCCGCGCGACAAAGCCAGCCAGGATGCCTGCTGGGAAGGCCTGGAGCAGGGCGTCTTCGACCTCTTCTCCTCCGATCACTGCCCGTTTCGCTTCGACGATCCGCAAGGCAAGCTCAACGACAACGGCAAGAAGAATTTCCGCTGGATCCCGAACGGTATTCCAGGTGTCGCAACCCGCCTGCCGATCCTGTTTTCCGAAGGCGTCATGAAAGGCCGGATTGACATCAACCGTTTCGTGGCGCTGACCTCCACCAACCATGCCAAGCTCTACGGCCTCTACCCGCGCAAGGGCACGATCGCGATCGGCGCCGATGCCGATATCGCGCTCTGGGATCCGGAAAAGCGCATCACGCTCACCAATGACCTGCTTCAGCACGGTGCGGACTATACGCCCTACGAGGGGCTCGACGTGCGCGGCTGGCCTGTCCGGCTTCTGGTGCGAGGCAAGTCCATCATGGATGGGAACAGCCTGGTCGAAGGCGCCTGCTCGGGCGAGTATCTGCCGCGCGGACGCTCGGCCCTGGTAAACGCGGGACCGTACTGACGCGATATCGGCCGCGCCGAACTTGGCGCGGTAACGGTACCGGGATAGGGTCGCTGCGAACCATAGCAGGGACCGATGGCGCCAAAGACGACACTCAACGCAAAGAACCTGGAGCAACTCGGGGCGCAAAGGCTTGCCGAGCTGCTGATCGAGATCAGCACCGGCAGCGCTGCCCACAAGCGGCGACTGCGCATGGAACTGGCAGGGGGGCAGGGCGTCGCGGAAGTGGCACGCCAGGTCCGCAAGCGCCTGGGCAGCATCGCCCGCGCCCGAACCACCATCAATTGGCGCAAGGTAAAGGCGCTGAAGGCCGACCTGGAAACCCAACGCAAAAACATCCTTGACGTGGCCGCCCCCGACGACCCGAAGGAAGGCTTAGAGCTGATCTGGCAGTTCCTCGCCATCGCCGGCCCGGTCCTCGAGAGATCAACAGACGAGAGCGGCGCGCTGCTCGAGAGTTTCCATGCCGCCTGCCGGGATGCCGGTTCGCTGGCCACATTGGCGGCAAGCGAACCCGAGGCCTTGGCCGACCGGATCTTCTCCGCGCTCCAGGACAACGGCTACGGTCAATACGACCCGTTGATCACGGCCATGGCATCAGCGCTCGGCACTGAAGGTCTTGCCCATCTGAAGACCCTGTTGGTCCGGTGGTCGAAAGAGGCAGGGGAAACACTTGCCTATGCGGCGCTTCAGGACATTGCCGATGCACAGCATGACGTGGATGGCTACATCGCCCTGCAGTCGGAAAAGACGCGCGGCATGCCCTTGGTGGCGGCAGCGATCGCCAATCGCCTGACCGCAGCGGGACGCGCAGAGGAGGCTCTTGAGGCGCTCGACCGGGTCGACACCAAAGGCCGCAGAGACGTACCGTTCGAATGGGAGACCGCCCGGATTGAAGCGCTGGGGGCTTTGGGGCGGACCGACGACGCCCAGGCCTTCCGCTGGCAGTGCTTCGAGCAATCCCTGAACGACCAGCACCTGCGCGCCCATTTGAAGCGCCTGCCGGACTTCGACGATCTGGATGCCGAGGAAAAAGCCTTCGCCTACGCCCAGGCGTTTCCTGATGTGCATCGCGCGCTGATCTTCTTCCTGCGCTGGCCGGATCTGGTGCAGGCGGCAAGACTGGTGATGGCGCGCCGGACGGAGCTCGACGGCGACCTCTATGAACTGATGACCGCTGCGGCCGAAGCGCTTGCCGAGAAGCACCCGTTGGCCGCGACGGTCCTGTTGCGCGCGATGATCGACTTCACTTTGGTTCAGGCCCGCTCAGGCCGCTACAAGCATGCGGCGCGGCATCTTACCGAATGCGCGTCGCTTGCAAGGCATATCGAGGACTTCGGCACACTCGGCTCTCATGACGCCTATGTCGCCGGGTTGAAGCGCCAGCACGGCAAGAAGTTCGGCTTCTGGAGCAAGGTACCATAGCCTGGAAACCTCCGATCAGAGGGCATCTGAGCACCGCAAACAACGGTAAGTCGAATCCATGCTAGCACTCTCAACTTAAGACTGCTAAGGTACGTTCATCGCGATCGGCCATTCGGCGCGTTCTCGCTGAGGAACCCCACACATGACCAGTACCAATTTCCGGCCGTTGCACGACCGTGTCGTCGTGCGCCGTATCGAGGCTGAAGCCAAGACCAAGGGTGGCATCATCATCCCCGATACCGCCAAGGAAAAGCCGCAGGAAGGCGAAATCGTCGCCGTCGGCACCGGCGCGCGCGATGAAAGCGGCAAGATCGTACCCCTGGACGTCAAGGCGGGCGATCGCATCCTGTTCGGCAAGTGGTCGGGCACCGAGATCAAGTTCAACGGCGAAGACCTGTTGATCATGAAGGAAGCCGACGTCATGGGCGTAATCGCCTGATCTTCGGCTGATTGAGCATTTTCCTTTTGTGAAGACCATGGGGCGAAGAGCCCGGGAGTTTTTCCATGTCTGCCAAACAAATCAAATTCGGCCGCGATGCGCGCGAAAAGCTGCTGCGTGGCGTCGATATTCTCGCTGACGCTGTGAAGGTGACGCTCGGCCCCAAGGGCCGCAACGTCGTCATCGACAAGTCCTTCGGCGCGCCGCGCATCACCAAGGACGGCGTCACCGTCGCCAAGGAAATCGAACTGGAAGACAAGTTCGAGAACATGGGCGCACAGATGGTGCGTGAAGTGGCCTCCAAGACCAACGACATCGCCGGCGACGGCACCACGACGGCAACCGTTCTGGCCCAGGCCATTGTCCGCGAAGGCGGCAAGGCCGTTGCAGCCGGCATGAACCCCATGGACCTGAAGCGCGGCATCGACCTGGCGGTCGCAGCTGTCGTGAAGGACCTTCTGGCCAAGGCCAAGAAGATCAACACGGCGGAAGAAATCGCACAGGTTGGCACCATTTCAGCCAATGGCGAAAAGGAAATCGGCCGCTATATCGCCGACGCCATGCAGAAGGTTGGCAACGAGGGTGTGATCACCGTCGAGGAAGCCAAGACTGCCGAAACTGAGCTGGAAGTCGTCGAAGGAATGCAGTTCGACCGCGGCTACCTGTCGCCCTACTTCGTGACCAACCCTGAAAAAATGGTCGCCGAGCTGGAAGACGCCTACGTGCTTCTGCACGAGAAGAAGCTGTCCAACCTGCAGGCCATGCTGCCGATCCTCGAAGCAGTCGTCCAGACCGGCAAGCCGCTGGTGATCATCTCCGAAGATGTCGAAGGCGAAGCGCTTGCGACTCTGGTCGTCAACAAGCTGCGTGGCGGCCTGAAGATTGCTGCCGTCAAGGCTCCGGGCTTCGGCGATCGCCGCAAGGCCATGCTGGAGGATCTTGCCATCCTGACCGGCGGCACCGTGATTTCCGAAGATCTCGGCATCAAGCTTGAGAACGTCACTTTGGAAATGCTGGGTCGCGCCAAGAAGGTCTCGATCACCAAGGAGAACACCACGGTCGTCGACGGTGCCGGACAGAAGTCCGACATCGAGGGCCGCGTTGCCCAGATCAAGGTGCAGATCGAGGAAACCACTTCGGACTACGACCGCGAAAAGCTGCAGGAACGTCTTGCCAAGCTGTCCGGCGGCGTTGCCGTCATCCGCGTCGGCGGCTCCACGGAAATCGAAGTCAAGGAAAAGAAGGACCGCATCGACGACGCGCTGAACGCCACCCGTGCAGCCGTTGAAGAAGGCATCGTCCCCGGCGGCGGCACCGCGCTCCTGCGCGCCTCCATCGTCCTCGACGTAAAGGGCGAGAACGACGATCAGAACGCCGGCGTCAGCATCATCCGCAAGGCTCTGCAGTCGCTCGTTCGCCAGATTGCTGAAAATGCAGGCGACGAAGGTTCGATCGTCGTCGGCAAGATTCTTGAAAGCAATACCGACAACTTCGGCTACAATGCCCAGACATCCGAATATGGCGACATGATTGCCATGGGCATTGTCGATCCGGTCAAGGTCGTCCGTACGGCCCTGCAGAATGCAGCCTCGGTTGCCGGTCTGCTGGTCACCACGGAAGCCATGATCGCTGATCTCCCCAAGAAGGACGGCGGCGGCGGCATGCCTGACATGGGCGGCATGGGCGGCATGATGTAACGGTTCCTCTTTAAGGAACCTGCGGCCAAATGCGACGACATAGGGCCCCGACCACTCGGGGCCCTTCCGGCACGTCAGGGCGAACGCTCAATCCCACCAGTACGGATGCGCCTAGCGCCGGCTGTTCGCCACCACGATCGCACCGTAGAAGTTGTTGGCCGACCGGTTATGCCGCTCGCTGCCCGACGCGATTCTGAAAGGATCACGCGATGACCGCCTATTCCGCTACACGCCTCGGGTCAGCCCCTCGTTCGGAGGCCCAGGCATGATTGGTTATCTGATCCTCGTTCATCGCTATCCAGACCAATTCAAGCGCCTGTTCAAGGCCATTTACGACGAAAAGAACCACTACGTGGTTCACGTCGACAAGAACTCCGGGTCAAACCTCGAAGACGACATCCGCGAATTCCTGCTTCCCTACCCGAACGCGGATATGATCCGCAGCGAGAAGGCCATCTGGGGCGGCTATAGCCTGGTGGACGCCGAACTGCGCGGCATGGAACGTCTTCTCGAGATGGGCCCGTGGAGCCACTTCATCAATCTCAGCGGCCAGGACTTTCCGCTGAAGCCCCAGAAGCAGATCCTCGCCTTCCTGAACGCCAACCTCTATCGCGAATTCATCAAGGTTCAGCACCAGGACGAACATCGTCCCGATACCATGCACCGCGTCAGCGAATACGTGGTCGAGCTTGCAGACAGCATCCGGCGCACCGGATATTCACGGCCGTTCCTGGAAAACGCCATTCCCTACATCGGCAACCAGTGGATGATCGTGACCCGGGGCTTCTGCGAATTCGTCTGCCACGACCCCAGCATCGACCGCTACAAGAAGTTCTACCAGAACACGCTGATCGCCGACGAAGGCTTCTTCCAGACCGTCATGATGAACTGTGTGGTGGAAAGCGAGATCGTCAGCGACGACCTGAGGATGATCGACTGGATCGCCGACGGTGACATCAAGCTGCGCCCCCGCACCTATCAGCACGCCGATGCCGTCGAGTTGAAGGCCAGCGCCAATCTCTTCGCGCGAAAGTTCGATCAGACGGTCGACGGAGAGATCCTGTCGGTTCTCGAGCGACACCTTTCCAATCAGACGGTTGCGAACGTGGATACAGCCCGCCTCGTGCCGGCAAATGCAGCCTAGCTTTTCCCATGCGCTGTCGCGCGACGGAGCCTTTTCGGTGCCGTCGGTCCGCGCCAGCGCAGCCCAACCTTCAGGCACAAGGAGAATTTGCCATGATCCGTTTTGAAGCCGCGCAGCCCCGCTTGGATGGGCCAAGAGCCACCGTATACGCCTTTGCCAAGAAGTACCGGCTGAGCGACACCGAAGCCGAACGCCTGTTCGTGAAGCTGGGTGCTTCGCCGACCCAGGCCGAAATGCTGGCGGAAGCCAAGCTTCCTGCTCCGGATTTCAAGACCCCGGCAGACAAGGGGAAAAAATCATGAGGCCTCCTTCATCCGACCGGCAGCTCCTCAGCATCGCGGGCGGCCCCCATCCGGCTGGCTCGAGCCTGAAGGAGCGCGTCGCCGCAACGGTCAGCGCCGCGCGCGCACAAAGAGAGCTTGAACTGCAGCAGGCGCTCGACCGCGCCAATGCGGAACGCCGGGAGATCCAGCAGAAGGCAAAGGACTCGCTGCTCTCGCTCTTGAGCGACGATGTCATCACCGCCGTCATCGGCAAGCATGCCGGGCTCGGAGAGCTTTATCTTGGGACCATCAAGGTCACCAAGCATGGCGTCGAGCTGATCCGCAGCGGCGGAGCCGGTGTCTCGCACATGGCAGGCGACAGGCTCGACATCCGCTTCGACGGCGCAATTTTGCAGGCCGGCCAGCAGCTGAAATCGCTCGAGTTCCAGAGCCGCGTCCTGGAACTGCAGGGCCAGGGCATCGAGATCACCGGCGTCTACGACACGTCCGCACAGGGCATCTTCATCACCTTCGACTACGAGAAGGCGCTGAGATAGCGCATCAGGACGCGCGCACGGCGGAAGCGCGCCTCTCGTTTTTCTCGATGCATTCCCGGGGTGGGAGCCCTATTGTAGGCCAAGATCGACTGGATGGTATTCAGGATAGCGCTTGACCCGGCTTGCAATCAACATCTTCCGCTCCGTGTCCATCGCCGGGCTGGTTGGCGCGACGCTTTGCTTTTGCCTGTCGCTCACGCCAAGCCTGATGCCGCGGTCCTATGTCGTGCAGGGCCTGCTTTCGGGCAGCTGCGCTGCAGTGGGTTATGGCCTGGGGCTCCTCCTGGTCTGGCTGTGGACCTACATGGAATTGCCGAGGCTGCAGCCTGACGTCCATCGCAAGGCACGCATCGCCACGGCTGGTGTTGCCCTCGTGCTGTCGCTCGGCTTCCTGCGACAGGCGGCAGAATGGCAAAACTCCATCCGTGCACTGATGGGGCTCGAACCCGTCGATTCGGCGGATCCGTTCCGGTTGGTTGCCATCGCCCTCGTCACTGTGGTGATCGCCATCCTGGCCGGCTATCTCTTCAAGGTTATGGTGGCCTTCTGTCGTGCCCGGATCGGCCGCTTCGTTCCGCGCCGCGTGGCGCTGGTCGTCAGCATCGGGCTGACGGCGGCCCTCATGTGGTCCGTTACCGAAGGCGTGCTCTTCAAGGGTGCACTGCGGATGGCCGACACCTCCTTCCAGGAGGTCGATGCGCTGATGGAAGACGAAACGCCAATGCCGACGGACCCGGTCAAGACCGGTAGTGCCGCGTCGCTGGTCCGTTGGAAGGATCTTGGCCGGCAGGGGAGACATTTCGTGTCCTCCGGTCCTGGCCCAAATGAGATCCGAGGTTTCGCCGCCGCCGCCGCAGACCCCCTTCGAGTCTACGTCGGTCTCAATGCTGCCGAAACGCCTGAGGCGCGGGCACGGCTAGCGCTGGACGAGCTCAAGAGAAGCGGCGGCTTTGATCGTTCCGTGCTGGTGGTCATCGTGCCCACGGGAACCGGCTGGGTGGATCCTGCAGCCGTCGATACCCTCGAATACCTCCATCGAGGAGACGTCGCGACCGTTGCGGTGCAGTACTCCTATCTCGCCAGCTGGATGTCCCTGATGGTGGAGCCTGCCTATGGTTCGGAAACGGCGCGTGCCCTCTTCAAGGAAGTCTATGGCTACTGGACGACGCTGCCCAAGGATCGCCGCCCGCGGCTCTACCTGCACGGCCTGAGCCTCGGCGCCCTGAACTCCCAGCTGTCCGTAGACCTCTATGATGTCATCGCCGACCCGTTCCAGGGCGCGCTGTGGAGCGGACCTCCGTTCTCTAGCACCACATGGGCAGACATCACCGCATCCCGCAACGCCGGCTCGCCCGCATGGCTGCCCACCTTCCGGGATGGCTCCATCGTCCGGTTCACCGACCAGCAGAACAGGCTGGAGATACCCGGCGCAACATGGGGACCGATCCGCGTCGTCTACCTGCAATACGCCAGCGACCCGGTGACCTTCTTCGACTGGCGCTCGCTCTATCGCGAGCCGGCCTGGCTGAAGGGAGAGCGGGGGCCCGACGTATCCCCGAGCTTCCGTTGGGTGCCGGTGGTAACCATGCTGCAGCTCGGCTTCGACGCAATGATCGCCACGACCTCGCCAATGGGACATGGCCACGTCTATGCACCCGAGCACTATATCGATGCCTGGCTGGAGGTCACTCAGCCTGGGGGTTGGAACCCCGACGACGTCCAGAGACTGAAGACCTTCTTCAAGAACCGGTTCGCCGATCAGTCCTAGACCGGTCGGGAGACGGCACATCCGTGCCATCGCTTCAAGGATCCTTCCGAGGGCGAAGGATCGAGGCATTGAAAAATCAAAGCCATAAGAGCGAAACTGATCGCAGGAAAATTTCGAGCACGGTCTCGGGACTTCGACTGCGTGGCCGGATTGAGCTGGACATCGAGTGGTAGGATGGCAAGGTTGCGTCTGCTGAGTTGAAAAAGGGAGATCATGATGATCCGAAGAAGCATCTACCTGCTTGCGCTGCTGACAGCGCTGAGCACATCACCAGCCCTCGGATTCGACCCGTCCAACACAGGCCGCATCAAGGAACTCGTCGATACCGGCATGCGATATTACTGGACGGGCGGAGACGTTAAGAAGGCCGAGAGTGAAATCTTCAAGGGCATTACGCTCCACGGAAAGTACGACGTTGTCGAGGCCGCCTTTGCCGAGGCCTCCAAGCTTGCGCCAGAGCGCCTGGACTTTCGCTACGCCATCGCGTCCACGCAAGTCATACAGAAGAAGCTGGATGACGCAGCCTTGACCTACCAAGGCATCCTCGAGAAGAATCCTGACGCCTTCGAGGCGCAGGCATGGCTTGAGGCCATCGCTCATATCAAGCAGGACAAGGACAATGCCGAACTCGCGCACCTGGCGCTGGCCGGCATGGACAAGGATCGGGCGGACGCCTACCGCAAACGTTTCCTGCTCGCCGAGACGATGATGGCGGACAAGCCGAATTTCGATGTGCCGGTCATTCCCGGCAAGGTGGTCATCGTGACGCTCGGCTATGCCCTCGCCGACGATGGCACCATGCAAAAGCCATTGCTCGACAGGCTTGATGTGACGCTGAAGGCGGCACAAGCCAATCCGGAGGCCTTGATACTCGTATCCGGCGGCGTCCCGAAAGGCGGCGTAACCGAGGGTGATCTCATGATGAAATGGCTTGTGGAGAAAGGTATCGACCGCGGCCGCATCATCATCGAGGACAAATCAAGAGACACGATCGGCAATGCCCTCAACGCCGCGACGTTGTTGACCCGCCACAAGGCAGACACCGTGCTGCTCATCACCAGTTCCAGCCATATGCGCCGGGCACGGACGTTGCTGGAAGAGGCCCTGGCTCAGCAGGACTTGCGCACGGTCGTCACCCCACTGAACGCGCTTGATGCGGAGAACGCTGCCGAGGCTGCCAAGGTGACCGATGCCGAAAGAATGACGATCTACCGAGATCTGATGCGGGTATCTGGCGTCTGGGCCTATCCGGGACTTCAGCAGTAAACGAAAGCGGGGCGCAAAGGCGCTGATCCGAATCCAGTTGCGGTGGTGCCGAGACTGGTGCGGCGCCCGTTACCACAAGGCCCGTATCGGCCTTCAGTGCCGACAGCGCGACACTCACACAGCGTGATCCGCCCACCCACGGTCTTGTCGTGGCGGACGATGATCGCTATGCGTTGAGCTCCAACGACCTTTAATGAGGATTACATGGCAACGGGTATCGTAAAGTTTTTCGCGCAGGACAAGGGTTTCGGCTTCATTACTCCAGATAGCGGTGGGCCGGACGTGTTCGTGCATATCTCTGCTGTTGGCTTCGGAGGTTCTCTCCAGGATGGCCAGAAGGTCAGCTATGACGTCGGCCAGGACCGCAAGACCGGCAAATCCAAGGCTGAGAACGTTACCCTTCTCTAGTCTTGCGACGGCCCAAACTCTCGCATGAAGCGGCACATTGCCGCTTCATGCACTTGATCGCCTTCCAGATAGCGCTGTTTCGAGGGCAAGCTATGCGTGGCTTCGCACTTGCCGGGGCGAAACAGCAATTGCAGGACGGACATGGACGACTCGATCAGGATTGAAAATAGAGGCGATTTTGCTGTCTGGGCAATTGAAGCCGCAAAGCAGATCGTTGGCCAGCATGGGTTCGAGCTTGCCAGAGCTGCACGTGATGGGAGCGACGAGGATCTGCGTCTCGCTGGCAACGCACTCGGGCAAGCCATCACCGATGCACTCGTTGAAGTTTACGATGGGCTGATTGACGATCCTGCGGATTAGAAACGGACCATCCGCAGCGCGGCAGGAAAAGCGTTGAGGCAATGCGTCGCAACGGACCGATGCCAGCAGCACCGGCCCAAGCTTCCCTTAGCCGACCTGAACGAAATGCCCGTCGCCGGTTTCTTCATAGGTGCGCTTGGGGGGAACATAATCCGCGGCGCGGAACGGGCTCCTGATTTCGTCGTTGGATATACGGCGCTTCTGGCGGCGGGATGGATCGGCGATCGGCACGGCCGCCATAAGCCGCTTGGTGTAGTCGTGCTGCGGGTTTTCAAAGACGGCACGGCGCGACCCGATCTCGACGATCTCCCCCAGATACATCACAGCAACACGGTGGCTGATCCGCTCGACGACGGCCATGTCGTGGCTGATGAACAGGTAACTGAGGCCGAATTTCTCCTGAAGATCGAGCATCAGGTTGATCACCTGGGCCTTTACCGAGACGTCGAGCGCGGACACGGACTCGTCGGCGATCAGCAGCTTGGGCTCGAGTGCAAGCGCACGTGCGATGCAGACACGCTGGCGCTGCCCACCGGAGAATTCGTGCGGAAATCGGTCCGCCATCTCGGCCGACAGGCCGACGCGCTCGAGAAGCTCACCGACTTTCTGGCGGGCTTCGGAAGCCTTGATGAGACCGTGGGTAACCATTGGCTCGGCAATAGCCTGCCCGACGCGGATGCGGGGATTGAGACTTTCGAACGGATCCTGGAAGATCATCTGTGCTTCACGGCGGATCTCCGTGAGTTCAGCCTTGCCGGCCTTGAGGACATTCTTTCCATCGATGCTGACCTCGCCCGACACCGGGTCGGTGAGGCGAATGATCGAGCGCCCCGTCGTCGACTTGCCACAACCAGATTCGCCGACCAGCGACAGTGTCTCGCCCTGGCGAACCTTCAACGACACGCCCTCGACGGCGTGAATGCGACCGATGGTCTTGCGCAGGAAACCGGCCTTGATCGGAAACCGGGTCACCAGATTGTCGACCGTGAGCACCGGTGGCAGATCGCGCTTGACGGTATCCTCCGTCGGCTTGACCGGCTCGATGGTGCCGGTTGCCATGTCGACCAGCGGGAAGCGCAGCGGCCGGTCCTTGCCAGTCATCGAGCCAAGCTGCGGCACCGCCGACAGCAGCGCTCGGGTATAAGGGTGGCTCGCGCCGGCGAAGAGATCGTGCGTCGAACCGGTTTCCACCTGCTCGCCGCGATACATCACCACGGTTCGATCGGAAATTTCAGCAACCACGCCCATGTCGTGGGTGATGAAAAGGACCGACATGCCCTCCTCTTCCTGTAGCGTCTTGATGAGCTCGAGAATCTGCGCCTGGATGGTGACGTCAAGCGCGGTCGTCGGTTCGTCGGCGATCAGGAGTTTCGGATCGCAGGCCAGTGCGATGGCAATCACGACCCGCTGACGCATGCCGCCTGAGAAATTCATCGGATACTCGCCGATGCGCGATTTTGCCGATGGAATGCGGACCTTGTCCAGAAGCCGCACCGCCTCGGCCTGCGCTTGCGAATGCGACATGCCGCGATGCTGGCGAAGGACCTCGGTAATCTGTTGACCGATCTTGAGAACCGGGTTGAGCGAGGTCATCGGCTCCTGGAAGATCATGCCGATCCTGTTTCCGCGGACCTTCTGCATGTCCTCGAGCGGGATGGACAGCAGATCCTTGCCCTCGAAGTCAATCTTGCCGGTCACCCGAGAATTGCCGGGAGACAGGAGCCGCATGATCGACATGGCAGTGACGCTCTTGCCGGAACCGGATTCACCGACGAGGGCTACGGTTTCCTTCGGCCCGATGTCAAAGCTGACATCGTCGACAACATTGCGCCACTCGCCACCAACGCGGAAGGCAGCATTGAGTTTGGAGATCGAAAGTATGGGATTGGTCATGGTCATCCCTCCCGCCGGGGATTGAGAATGTCGCGCAGGCTGTCGCCGATCAGGTTGATCGCGACGATGAGCAACAGGAGTGCAAGGCCCGGAAAGAAGCTGATCCAGTAGTCACCGGACAATAGGTATTCGAAGCCGTTCGAGATCAGCAGGCCGAGGGAGGGCTCGGTAACGGGCAGGCCGATGCCGAGAAAGGACAAGGTGGCTTCCAGCATGATGGCATAGGCGACTCGCATGGTGGCAACGACGATCAGGGGCGGCAGGCAATTCGGCAGGATGTGCCGGAACAGGATGCTTCGATCCGGAAGCGCCATCGAGCGGGCGGCATCGACATAGGCACGCTTGCGCTCGATCAGCGCGGACCCGCGGATGGTGCGCGCATAATAGGCCCATTGGGTGACGACCAGCGCCAGAATGATCTTGTCGACGCCCTGGCCGAGAATGGCGAGGAAGATCAGCGCGATCAAGATGGCCGGGAAGCTGAGCTGGATATCGACAATGCGCATCAGCACCGAGTCCAGCCGCCCGCCGACGTAGGCGCTGGTCAGACCGACTGTGGCGCCGATCACGAGCGCGATCGCCGCACTCGAGAGACCTACAAGAATGCTGGTGCGCAGGCCGAACAGGATGGCACTGAACAGGTCGCGCCCCTGAGTGTCGGTCCCGATCAGATAGGTCATGCCCGACACGCTTTGTGAACCCGGCGGCAGGCGGCCGTCGAGGATATCGAGCTGTGCGAGATCATAAGGATCTTGCGGCGCGATCAGCGGCGCAAAGACTGCAGCAACAATGAAGATCGTGACCAGAACCAGACCGAACAACGCCAGCTTGTCGTGCAGCAGAGTGTAGATGACCTCCTGTGTCGGCGACCGCGAACCGGATTTGGTTTCATTTTTGGCCACGGCATGAACCGAAGCAGTAGGCGGGGTTTTGTGGTCGGTCATCATGAGTTCCCCTCAAGACGGACGCGGGGATCGACAATCGAATAAAGGATGTCGACCAGAAGGTTGATGACGCTGAACATCACGACGGTGATCATGAGGTAAGCAAGGATGACAGGGCGATCGAGCACGCCGATCGCGTCGATGATAAGCTTCCCCATCCCCGGCCAGGCAAAGATCGTTTCCGTAACGACAGCGAAAGCGATCAGCGAGCCCAATTCCAGGCCAATGACGGTGATCAGCGGGATCAGCGTGTTTTTCAGCACATGAACGGTGACGATGCGGCGCTCGGTCAGACCCTTGGCGCGGGCAAATCGGACAAAATCCAGCTGCATGGTCTCCATCACGCCGGCGCGGGTCAGGCGAATGACCAGCGAGATCTTGAACAGCGCCAGATTGAAGGCCGGCAACAGCAGGTGCGACAGACCATCCCAGGTGAACATCGAAAGCGGCACGCCAAGCACGTTGACGGTATCGCCGCGGCCGGACGATGGCAGCCAGCCGTAATACACGCTGAACAACATGATCATGACAAGACCGATCCAGAAGGTCGGCAGGCTGAAGCCCAGGATGGAGAAGGTCATGATCGACTTGGAAATGAAGCCCTTTGGCTTTAGGCCGGCATAGACGCCAAGCGGAATGCCGATGACGAGCGACATGAACAGCGCGACAAAGGCGAGCTCCAGCGTCGCGGGCATGCGGTTCAGGATCAGGGTCAGAGCAGGCTGGTTGAACACGAACGAGTTGCCCAGATCGCCGGAAAGCGCGCGGGTCAGGAAAAGCCAGTATTGCTCCCACATCGGACGGTCGAGACCGAAGGATTGGATGACCTGAATGCGTTCGGCCGGTGTCGCGGTCGGGCTCAGGAGCACGTCGACCGGGTTGCCGACGAGATAAAGTCCGGCAAAGACCAGCACCGACATAACGAGGAGTGTGAGCACGGTCTGAAGCGACCGGCTTAAGAGATAAGCGCTCATGCGCGTGAGACTCCCTGCGTTTTTCTGTCGGGCGCTGTATCGCCATGGCGGGCGATCCGCTCGATCAGCAGTTCGATGAACCCGGTCTCGTCCACGTCAGTGACAACGGTGGCATTGGCTGACCGGTCCAATTTCTTGTAGAAATCGGCGTAGGTATAACCCTTCGTCAGGCCGGTGACCTGCACGCCGACGAATGTCTCGCGGCTGGTGAAGAGGTCGGGACGGACAAGCCAGGCGATCGTCATCGCATCATGGATCGGCCCGCCAGGACGTCCAAAACGTTGCTCGTCGCTGCGGTCGAAAGTGGAAAACAGGGTATAAAGCGCCGCACCGGCTTCGCCGCCTGCCCGGAAACGCTCGAAATGATCTGTCGTGAACAGCGCCTGAAACGTCACGTCGAGCGGCATCAGGACGACCGGCACGCCCGACTGCAGGACGATGTCGGCGGCATGCGGATCCGCATAGATGTTGAACTCGGCCCATGGCGTGCGGTGTCCGAGGGCGGTGAAGGCGCCGCCCATCGCGACGATCTGGCGGATCCCGCGGGCGACATCCGGGTGCTGGATCAAAGCCAGCGCAATATTCGTCATCGGGCCAATGGCACAAAGGGTGATCTGCTCACCAACTGCAATCGCTGCGCGTGCCGACCGGACGATGAACTGGATCGCATTCTCTTTGGCGGGAACGACACTGCCGGGTTTGACCAGCGTGTCATCGAAAGAGCCGATACGCGCATATGTTCCATAGACCTGATCACGCAGCAGCGGCCCGCCGGCACCGGCATGAACCGGCACGTCCAACCGGCCGCTTAAGCCGATGAGCTTGCATGCATTGGCAACCGAATGCTCGAGCGCCACGTTGCCCGCAACGATCGTCAGGCCAAGGACCTCGATTTCAGGCGATGCCAGCGCCATCAGGATCGCGGCAGCATCGTCCACACCGGGATCCGCGTCGATGATGACCTTGTGGAGGCTCATGCGGCGGCCTTTTCGGCGTAACGCCCTAGCCGCTCCAGGAACAAGGCAATAACGCCATCTGCATCGACCTTGGTGACGATATCGGCATTCGGCGCCTGCCCGCTCTTGCCGTACCAATCGGCAATGGTCTGGCCCATGCATAGTTCGCTTTCGTACTCGACGAAAATATGGGCCTTCTCTGTCTGGAACAGATCAGGGGCAAGAAGATAGGCGATGACCAAAGGATCGTGCAGCGGGCCTCCGCGCGAGCCATAGCGGCGCACGTCGTTGCGGTCCCAGAACGCCATCAGCGCGGCGAGCGTTTCAGAAATGCGTCCGCTGACCCGAAAGAACTCGGCCACATGTTCGGGCCTCAGCATGACCTGATGGGTGGCGTCGAGCGCCAGCGCCACGATCGGGACGCCGCTCGAAAACACCACATGCGCGGCATGCGGATCCGCCAGGACGTTGAATTCGGAGGTCATCGTCCGGTTGCCCGGCTCACGATAGGCGCCGCCCATCATCACGATGCGCTCGATTCCGTCGACAAGCTGCGGCTTCATACGCAAGGCCACCGCCACATTGGTAAGCGGGCCGAGGCAGCAGAGCGTGATGCGCTCGCCCTTTTCTGCCGCCGCTCCAAACGCCTCGAGCAGGAAGTCGACGGCAGACATCGTTTCGACTGTCTTCTTAGGCTCAGGCAAAGTCGTATGGCCAAGACCTGTGCTGCCATGGAACTGGCCGTGGATCGGTTCACGCAGCATCGGCCGGAAACAGCCGGCATAGACGGGAATATCTGTGCGTCCACCAAGTTCGCAGACCTGCAGCGCATTGCGAACCGTCCGCTCCAGCGGCTGATTTCCGCAGACTGGCGTAATGCCGAGGATATTCAGTTCCGGCGAGACGAATGCAGCCAAAAGCGCAATCGTGTCATCGATACCGGGATCGCAATCCACGATGATGGGAATCGGGTTCATTCTCAAATGCCTTCAATGTATGGACTGGAGAAATCTCAAAGCGCACCGACATCACGCAGGACACCGGCGATCTCAGCGCGTGCGGCATCGCTGAGCGGAAGCTGCGGATGCATCGGCTCACCGACGGCAAAGCCCTGCAGATCGAGCGCGGTCTTGATGCATGCGGCGATCGAGTATTTTGCAAAGATCTCGTTGACCTTCCACAGCGGCCGCTGCAGATCCATCGCCCGCGTCCAGTCGCCGGCCTTGGCGGCCTCATAGAGCGCGATGCTTTGCCTCGGAACGATGCAGGCAGGGCCGGCCATCCAGCCGACGCCACCGATCATCATTACGCAGGCTGGAATATGCGACGAGGCGGCAAACACCTCCATCCGACCTCGGGTGCGTTCCATGATTGAAAGCAAACGTCCGGTGTTGGTCGAGGCGTCCTTGATGTAGCGGATGTTGTCGACAAGGCTCAGCCGATCGATCACCGGAAGCGAGAGGTCGGACCGCTGGAATTGCGGATTGGTGTAGACCACCACCGGGCGCCCCTTGGCGGCCTTGGCAATGGCCGTGAAATAGGCTTCGACACCCTCGTCGCTGATGGGAAAATACGCCTCCAGAATGGCGAGGATACCGTCTGCACCGGCTTCAACCATGGACTCCGTCTGGGCAACGGCGTCGGCGGTCGACGTCGACGCCACGCCGGCGACGACGGGAACGCGGCCGCGATTGGCCGCAATCACCGTGTCGACGACGCAGCGCCTCTGCTCTCGGGAGAGATAGGCAAATTCGCCGGTGCTTCCGAGCGGCGCAAGACCGTGGACGCCCTCGCCGATCAGATGATCCACGAGTTCGGTCAGCACATCTTTCATGACCTCGCCGGAGGAGGCGATCGGCGAGACGAGATAGGGAAACACACCGCTGAAGGACATGGGGGATCGCTCCTCTTGCGGGGTCAGTTCGGCTTCACGTAGTAGGGAAGCGTGTACCCGTCCGAACGACCGGCATAGGTGATGTCGCTCTTCACGGCCCAGGTATTGGCAAGATAGAAAACCGGGATGACCCCGAGATCGCCCATGGCAACCTCCGTCGCCTTGCGCAAAAGCTCTTCGCGCTTTGCATCGTCGAGCGTCGCGCGAGCCTCGTTCAGAGCTTTGTCGAAGTCCGGGTTGGAGTACCGACCGCGATTGCCTTGGCCGGACTTCTCGCCATAGGTCTCGAGGATAGGACCGAGCACCCCGGACGCTTCGCCGGTCTCGACCGCCGCGCCGCCCATGATCAATGAAAATTCAAGATTCGAGGCGCGGGTGAAATAGACGCTGCCCGGGAGCGTCGAGACTTCGGTCTTGATGCCGACGCGGCTGAAAAACTGCCCGATCGCTTGTGCGACCTTGCTGTCGTTGGGATAGCGATCGTTGGATGCATGGAAGGTCAGCGAGAAACCGTCCCGATACCCGGCCTCGGCGAGCATCTGTTTTGCCTTGGCAGGATCATAGGCATCGGCCTTGATGGTCGGGTCATACCCGAAATAGCCTTCCGGGACGACCTGACCGGCCGGCACGCCCTGCCCGTCCATGATGCGGTCGACAATCGCCTCCCGATTGATCGAAAGGGACAGCGCACGACGCACTTCAGGCTTCAGCAGTGGGTTCTTGCCGTCAGGGCCTTTGGCAAAGGGCGATTCCTCGCGTTCCTGGTCCATGTGCAGATACATGATCCGGTTGCCGGCAATGTTGATGACTTTCATCTGGTCGGACGCTGCAAGCCGGCGAGTATCGGCAGTCGGGATGTTCTCGATCATGTCGACATCGCCCGACAGCATGGCGGCGACCCGCGCGCTGGGGTTCTTGAAGACGCGGAACGTCACCTTGTCCCACTGGGCTTTGTCGCCCCAATAGGTATCGTTGCGGGCAAGCACGACATTGTCGTTTGGCGACCAGGACACGAACTTGAATGGTCCGGTGCCGACGACGCCTTTGCCGCTATTCATTTCGCCGGTCGCCACCTTTTCCATCTCGGCAGGCAAGATGGCGATGCGGCTTAAGTTGTTCAGCAGTAGTGGCGTTGGCCCTGAGGTCTTGATGCGTACGGTCAGCGGATCGACGGCGGTCACCTCAGTGATTGACTTGACGTAAGCCGCAAACGAGCTCGGGCTGTTGGTGGATGCAAGCGGGATACGCTTGATGCTGGCGACCACGTCCTCGGCCGTGAAGTCGCTGCCATCATGAAACTTCACGCCGTTGCGCAGCTTGAACTCCCACGTCGTATCATCGACGATCGTCCAGGAAACCGCGAGTGCCGGCTGGATCTGCTGCTTGTCGTCCTGATTGACAAGGCCGTCGAAGATATTGCGCGCCATCGCACTGTTGGGGCCAACCACATAAAATTGCGGATCCATAGACGTTGTCGAGGCTGAAAGCCCGACAGTCAGATCGCGGGCCTGGCTCGCGAGCGGCATGGCGATACCAGACGCTGCCAATGCGGCCGCAAACACAGAAAACTTCATGATGGGACTCCTCCGGGTTGTCCACTTCCGCACTCTCCCTGCGGATGTGCAGGGTTTAACCTGTCGCGCTACCAAATAAAAATCGCATTTTGTACTCAGGCCATGTCTAAATATTATGGGAGGGTAGCGCCGTGAGACTGAAACCGAGGCAGGTAGAGGCGTTCCGGGCAGTGATGATGGCAGGTGGCATCACCACGGCTGCAGAGGCGATGAACGTGACCCAGCCGGCGGTAAGCCGCCTCATTCGCGACCTGGAAGAGGTCGTGCAGATGACGCTGTTCGAGCGGGTGGGGGCGAAACTGGTGCCCACCGCGGAAGCAAAGCAGTTCTATCGAGAGGTGGAACGGCTCTATCTTGGTCTCGACCAGATCGCCCAGGCAGCGGACGATATCCGCCTGCACAAGAACACCGTACTGCGGATCGGCAGCGTGACATCCCTCGTGCGGCCTTATCTTCACAAGGCAATCATAGATGTGATTGGCAATCGACCAGACATTCCACTCGTGATCGATGTCGAGAACAGCCGCTATATCTGGGATATGGTGGATCAGAACCGCTACGACATCGGACTTGTTTTCAGTTCGCCGCGAATGGCCGACAAAAACGCGGTGCTTTTGCACAGTTCAAACGCGGTCGTGGCCATGACGTCGGATCATCGTCTGGCATCCTCACCCGTCGTCACACCGGCAGACCTGCTTGGCGAACGCGTCCTCTTTCCCGGGCGCAATTCGCCCTTGAGACTTGCACTGGATCGCGCCTTTTCGATTGAAGACCGTCAGCCGATCAGCACGATGGAAACATCGATGCTGAACTGCTGTTATTTTGCGGCGTCTGGCATGGGTGTCGGGATTGTCGACCAAATTAGTCTGCGTGCGGCTGACGCGCACGTGGTCGCAATTCCCTTCGAGCCGAGGATTGAAGTATCCTACTACGCGATACGCCCCGTTGGTGGACAGAAAATAGCCGTTCTCGATGAGCTGATTGCACGGATGCAGGCTATGATGAGCATGATAGCCAACGAATAGAGCCCTCGGACGCCGCGAAAGGGTACGACCTGGCGGCCTGGTTAATATCGCTGGCGGGCGGGCAGGCCAAGAAATCAGTCTCTAAAATAAGTAATTAAAACGGTCACTTAACAGGAACCATGGCGGAGAGGGTGGGATTCGAACCCACGATACGGTTGCCCGTATGCCGCATTTCGAGTGCGGTGCTTTCGACCACTCAGCCACCTCTCCGCTTTGCTGGTCGGCGCTTGTTGGCGCGGGCGTTCTCATAGCGGGCAAAGACGGTGCTGGCAAGAGGCGATCGCCAACACTGAACAAGCTTTTATCTTGACACATTTCAAGGTGTCGCGTATGTCCGCACGCGATCAGGATTGGGCCAATCTTCATTCCTCATTGCTCTGCGTTCGGGCCTTTATGGCTCGAAGCGCGGATTTCACCGGCAGGCGTTCGATTGCACATGTGTTTCGAACCTCTGCCACATCCGACTGACAAAAAGACGGCCATCCAACTGGATAGAGCCGGAACGAACATGAAAGGATAAAAAATGTTCGCAGTCATCAAGACCGGCGGTAAGCAGTACCGCGTGGCAGCCAACGACGTGCTTACCATCGAGAAGCTGGAAGCCGAAGCTGGTTCAGTTGTAGAATTCAACGAGATCCTGGTTGTCGGCATTGGTGCCGATGCCAAGTTCGGCGCTCCCTTTGTCGAGGGTGCGACGGTAAAGGCCGAAGTTGTCGAGCATAACCGCGGCAAGAAGGTTCTCTCCTTCAAGAAGCGTCGCCGTCAGAATTCCAAGCGGATTCGCGGCCATCGCCAGCATCACACGGTTGTCCGCATCACGGACATCTTGGCTTAACTCAGGGTTTCGAAACTAAAGGAGAACTCCAATGGCACATAAAAAAGCTGGCGGTTCGTCGCGCAACGGTCGCGATTCCGAATCCAAGCGCCTTGGCGTAAAGAAGTTCGGCGGCGAAGTCGTCATTCCGGGCAACATCATCCTGCGCCAGCGTGGCACGCAGTGGCATCCGGGCGCCAATGTCGGCCTCGGCAAGGACCACACCATTTTTGCGCTTACGGCCGGTAATGTGAATTACCGTACGAAAGCCAATGGTCGCGTCTACGTGTCCGTGATGCCGATCGCCGAAGCAGCAGAATAAACCCGGTCAAGCGTTTCAAGCAGCCGGTGTCACATCGACCCGGCTGACCGCTTAAAGGTTCAGTCAAAGACAAAGGGGAAGATGGGACACCACCATCTTCCCCTTTTCTTTTTCCCCAACAGGAGGACTGAACATGCAAGGCGAATTACTGAGGGCGAGCCAATCCTGGCCGCCAGAGGAACGGTTGAGGCCGGACCGGTCGAGAAGCGATTGCCCTGTCTTATTGTCGCCGAGCCTCGTGCTCCGCGCTCCTCACGAAGAAGACATCGACGCACTTGCCCATCTCGCCAACAATGCAAACATCGCGACCATGGTGTCGCGCATGCCGCATCCCTACACGGCCAAAGACGCGGCCGATTTCGTGCGACGCACGAAAACCGGCGAGATTGGCAATTGCGTCTATGCGGTCACTCGTGGCGACAACGGCGCCTTTCTCGGTTGCTGCGCACTTGAGCCGCAGCAGGATCCCCGCACGCTCGAGATCGGCTACTGGCTGGGCGAGCCCCACTGGAACAAGGGATATGCCACCGAGGCAGCCCATGTGCTGATCGACATGGCGTTCCGCACGCGAAGCCACATCGATCATATTGATGCTCGGTGCCGGGTCACCAATGTCGCTTCCAAGCGGGTCATACAAAAGTGCGGCTTCCAGTTCCAGGGCACCGGCATGATCCAGTGCCTGGCGCTGGGCGGCATGGTCGCGGTCGAATGGTTCCGGCTCGACCGGAAGACCTGGATGTCGTTGCGCAGTTGGGGAGAACTCAGATGACCGCTGCAGTTCTCTCTCAAGTGACCAAGCAAGCGCCAACGCCAGGGCCCTGCCCGGTCATCACGACGCGCCGGCTGGTCCTGCGGCCTCATCGGCTCTCCGATGCGGATGCCATTGCCCAGTCGCTCGGCGATTTCAAGGTGAGCCGCATGCTGGCACGGGTCCCGCAGCCCTATGACCGGCAGGATGCACTGGACTGGTTGGTCCTGCAGGCCTCCGGACTGCTGCCGGGCTGGTCACTGGCGATCACCAGCGGCGACGACGTACACCTGGGTGTCGTCGCCACCGAACTGCGGGGCAGCCAATGGCATCTGGGCTTTTGGCTGAACCGCTTCTACTGGGATCGCGGCTACATGAGCGAAGTGGCAGCAGCCGTGCTCGAGCGGTTCTTCCGGCGGATGCCGGAAACGCCGGTGCATTCGGGCGCTTTCGCGGACAACCTGGCGTCGCTCAACGTCCAGCGCAAGCTGGGCTTCCGGATCTCCGGTGCAGGCGACGTCTTCAACCTTGCGCGCAACCGCATGGTTCCGCACATCGAGACCATGCTGCGTCCGGAAGACTTCCGGCCGGTCGCTCGACCGTAAAACTATCACCGGCGGGCTGGTCCCGCCGGGGAAGCCTCGGCAGCCCTTAATGTCCCGGCGGGATGTTATAGCTGCCCGGCTTCATGATAATCTTTGACCTCCGCCCCCACGGGCGATATCGAAAACCATGGATTGCTTCTAGGATGACCAGGAGCCCGACTAGCAACAGGACATACGGCTGAAGCATGAAATTTCTTGACGAAGCAAAGGTCTATATTCGCTCCGGCGATGGCGGTGCGGGCGCGGTTTCGTTCCGGCGCGAAAAGTTTATCGAATTCGGCGGTCCCGACGGCGGCGATGGCGGCCGCGGCGGCGATGTCTGGGTCGAGGCGGTCAACGGGCTGAACACCCTCATCGATTTCCGTTTCCAGCAGCACTTCAAGGCGCAGATCGGCGTTCATGGCATGGGCCGCAACCGCACGGGCGCCAATGGCGGCGATGTGGTTCTGAAGGTTCCGGTCGGAACGCAGATCTTCGAGGAAGACAACGAGACCCTGATCATCGACATGACCAGGGAAGGCCAGACCTTCCGCCTCGCCAAGGGCGGCAATGGCGGCTTCGGCAACACGCACTTCAAGAGCGCCTCCAACCAGGCTCCCAACTGGGCCAACCCAGGCCTCGAGGGCGAGGAAAAGACCCTCTGGCTGCGGCTGAAGCTGATTGCCGATGCAGGCCTGGTCGGTCTCCCCAATGCCGGCAAGTCCACCTTCCTTGCGACGGTCACCCGGGCACGCCCGAAGATTGCCAACTATCCGTTCACGACGCTCCACCCGAACCTCGGGGTCGCGACGATCGACGCTCGCGAATTCGTGCTGGCCGATATTCCGGGTCTGATCGAAGGCGCCCATGAAGGCGTCGGCATCGGCGACCGGTTCCTCGGCCACGTGGAGCGGACGCGGGTCTTGCTGCATCTGGTGTCGTCCGTGGAGGAAAATGTCGGGCAATCCTACAAGACGGTGAAGAAGGAGCTCGAAGCCTATGGCGGCGGTCTGATCGACAAGCCGGTGATCGTGGCCCTGTCGCAGATCGACGTGCTGGATGACAAGGAGCTCAAGAAGAAGGCAAAGGAGCTGCAAAAAGCCAGCGGCCAGACGCCCTATCTGATCTCGGCGGCGACCGGCAAGGGTATGACGGATGTGCTGCGCGCCCTGCGCGACGTGATCGTGCAGGCAAGCGGCCCCAACGAGACTGCACTCCCCGATCGTTCCACCCCGATCGAAGCACCCGAAGCGAGCGAAGAATGATCGCTTCCCGCAAAGCAGTCGCGAGCCATCGCCGGATCGTCATCAAGATCGGCTCGGCCTTGCTTGTTGACCGCCGAACGGGACTGAAATCGGACTGGCTTGAAGCGATTTGTGCGGATATCGCGGCGCTGAGAACGCAAGGGGTCGATGTGCTCGTCGTCTCATCGGGCGCCATCGCCCTGGGGCGCTCGGTTCTCGATCTTCCCTCTGGCGCGCTGAAGCTGGAGGAGAGCCAGGCGGCAGCGGCGGTTGGCCAGATCGCCCTTGCCCGCGCCTGGTCGCAAAGCCTGTCCCGCCAGGAAATTGTGGCAGGCCAGATCCTGCTGACGCTGGGGGATACCGAAGAAAGACGGCGCTACCTCAACGCCCGGGCGACAATCAACCAGTTGCTCCGCATCGGCGCGGTCCCGATCATCAACGAGAACGACACGGTGGCCACCTCGGAAATCCGCTACGGCGACAACGATCGCCTGGCAGCGCGCGTCGCCACCATGACCGGCGCGGACCTCCTGATTCTGCTCTCGGATATCGACGGGCTCTACAGTGCGCCTCCGCACCTCGATGCGCAGGCCCGGTTTCTCGACATCATCCCGGTCATCACCCCGGAGATCGAGGCCATGGCGGGCGGCGCGGCCTCCGAGCTGTCACGCGGCGGCATGCGAACCAAGATCGATGCCGGAAAGATCGCGACGGCTGCGGGCTGCGCCATGATTATTGCCTCCGGCAAGGTCGATCACCCCTTGCGGGCAATCGAGCAGGGATCCCGCTCCTCCTGGTTTTCTCCCTCGGCCAATCCGGTCACGGCGCGCAAGACCTGGATTGCCGGGCAGCTGCAGCCGGCCGGCGAGCTGCACGTGGACGAGGGCGCGAGACGGGCCCTCGGTACCGGCAAGAGCCTTCTGCCGGCCGGCGTCCGCCGCGTCGAAGGTCACTTCCATCGTGGCGATACGGTTGCCATTCTGGGAGCCGACGGCCGTGAAATTGCCCGCGGGCTGGCAAGCTATGATGCCGATGAGGCCCGCCGGATCGCCGGGCGCAAATCGATCGAGATCGAGGCTCTGCTGGGTTACGCTGGAAGGGCTGCCATGGTTCATCGCGACGATATGGTGGTGGCCGGCACAATGCAGGCACGCCAGGATCGTGAGGACAGCAAGGAGGACGCCGCCCATGCTTGACACGCTTTCACCCGTGGAAGACGTCGACGCCATCATGGGCCAGATCGGCCGCAACGCCAAGGCTGCCGGCCGGGAACTGGCTACAGTGACCGCCGAGGCAAAAACCTTGGCTTTGCGCGCGATGGCGGACGAAATCATTGCCCATAAGTCGGAAATCCTCGAGGCCAACACAAAGGATCTGCGCAGCGTGGCGGGCAAGGATCTTCTTCCTTCCTTTATCGACCGCCTAACGTTGACGGACAAGGGCGTTGAAGCCATGGCTTCCGCCGTGCGCGAGATCGCTGACCTGAAGGATCCCGTCGGGGACGTCATCGCGGCCTGGGATCGCCCGAACGGCCTGAAGATCGAGCGCGTGCGCACGCCTCTCGGGGTGATCGGCGTGATCTATGAGAGCCGCCCAAACGTGACGGCGGACGCCGGCGCACTGTGCCTGAAAGCCGGTAATGCGGTCATCCTGCGCGGTGGATCGGACTCGCTTCATTCATCGCAGGCGATCGGCCTGTGCCTGACGGCAGGGCTGAAGGCTGCAGGACTTCCCGAGCATGCGATCCAGATTGTACCGATCCGCGACCGCGGCGCTGTCGGCGCCATGCTGTCTGGGCTTGACGGTGCCATCGACGTGATCGTGCCGCGTGGCGGCCGGAGCCTCGTTGCCCGCGTGCAGAATGAAGCCCGCGTGCCGGTCTTCGCCCATCTCGAAGGCATTTGCCACATCTACGTGGACGGATCGGCGGATCTCGACATGGCAAGGCGCATCGTCGTCAATGCCAAGATGCGCCGCACCGGCGTGTGTGGCGCCGCCGAAACCCTGCTCATCGACAGTGCCGCAATCGGCGGCCTTCTCATGCCGATCCTCGAGGCCCTGACCGACGCAGGATGCGAGATCCGCGCGTCCTCCGCCGTGTTGAAGGTCTTCCCGGGCTTCAAGCCCGCGACCGAGGAGGACTGGCGCACGGAGTATCTCGACGCCGTCATCTCCGTCGCCATCGTGGATGGGATTTCCGGCGCCATCCGGCACATCAACACCTATTCCTCCAGCCACACGGAAGCGGTGATCGCGCAAGACCCGACGGTCGTTGCCCGCTTCTTCAATGAGATTGACTCCGCCATCCTGCTGCACAACGCGTCCACCCAGTTTGCCGATGGAGGCGAATTCGGGATGGGCGGCGAGATCGGCATCTCGACCGGCAAGATGCATGCACGAGGCCCCGTCGGCGTCGAGCAGCTGACCTCCTTCAAGTACCGCGTGCACGGCACCGGGCAGATCCGGCCGTGACCTAGCGTGGCAGGCGAAGACATCGAGCGCCGTTACCGGACAATGCCGCATGCCGAGCGGGGCATGTCGGTGGGCCTGTTTGGCGGCTCCTTTAACCCGCCCCACGCCGGCCATCGACTGGTGGCGGAAATTGCACTGCGCCGCCTGGGCCTCGATCAGCTCTGGTGGATGGTAACACCCGGCAACCCGCTGAAGAACCGCAAGGAGCTTGCCTCGCTTCCCGACCGCCTCGCCATGAGCGAGCAGCTTGTCGACGACCCGCGCATCAAGATCACCGCCTTCGAAAAAACCCTCGGGACATCCTACACGGCCGAAACCCTGGCCTTTGTGAAGGCGCGCAACCCGCATGTCCACTTCGTCTGGATCATGGGCGCCGACAGCCTGAAGACCTTTCATTTCTGGCAGAAGTGGCGGGAGATCGCCTCAACCTTCCCTATCGCCGTGATCGACCGACCTGGCGCCACCCTCTCCTTCCTGTCGTCCCGCATGGCACGGGCCTACGCCCATGCGCGGATCGATGAAGATGATGCCGGTGTCCTGTGGAAGAAAAAGGCCCCCGCCTGGACCTTCATCCACGGTCCGCGTTCGGCGCTGAGCTCCACAGCGTTGCGGGCAAAAATCGCCGGCGAAAACTGATCCGCTGTAGCGGGCCCAATCCAGGCTCCGATTCGAACTCAGATCTTGAAACATTTCCCGTTCGATGCCACTTTTGTTAAGCGGCCGTGTAACAAGCGGATTCGCTTACAGTGCTTGTTGCTGTTACCTGAAGAAAGGGAAAACTCTGACAACAGTACACGCCAAGGGGAGAACGGCATCCGTTCACCCACAGAGCATGGAACGTGGCGCCGATGCCGCTGCCCGCGCTCTCGACCTGGTCCTCGCAAGCCTCGAGGATTCCAAAGCGGAAGATATCGTCACCATCGACATTGCGGGAAAATCGGCACTGGGCGACTACATGATCGTGGTCACCGGGCGCTCGAACCGTCACGTGGGGGCGATCTGCGAACACTTGATCTCCGATATGAAGGACGAAGGTCTGGGCGGTGCCCGGGTTGAGGGTCTGGAAAACGGAGACTGGGTGCTGATCGACACCGGCGACATCATCGTCCATGTTTTCCGCCCGGAAATCCGGGAGATCTACAACATCGAGAAGATGTGGGCACCGGACATCGAAGACGGCACGGTGTTGCACTAACCGGACGTCAGGCCTGTCCTGGCACCGACGACATGGCCAACCTGACGCGGCGATGACATTCGCCGGCTGAGGTTGCAGCCAAGCACAGACGGACCTGGACATGCGTATCAGCCTTTTTGCCGTGGGACGGCTCAAAACCGGACCGGAGAAGGATCTTGCGTCCCGCTATATCGACCGCTTTGCAAAAGCCGGTCCCGCGGTCGGCCTGGAATTGGCGCGCGTCGTCGAAATCAATGAAAGTCGCGCATCCAACGCCGAGACCCGCAAGAAGGAAGAAGGCGCCATTCTGGAAAAATCGCTTCCGGAAGGCTCGATCCTTGTTCTGCTCGACGAGCGCGGCAAAACGCTCGGCAGTGAAGCTTTTGCCGACATGCTTGGCCGGCATCGCGATGGCGGCAAGCGGGATATGATGATCGCCATTGGCGGCGCTGACGGGCTCGACCCGGACCTGCGCGCCCGTGCCGATCTGGTGCTGAACCTCGGCTCCATGACCTGGCCGCATCAGATCGTCCGCATACTGATTGCCGAACAGCTCTACAGGGCAGTGACAATCCTCTCTGGACACCCTTATCATCGCGTTTGAAACCAATCGTTAACCCTTGAACACGATGTTGTTCCTGGCTTTGCACGGCAAATCAGCTTAATTTTTTGGCTGTCCGTCAGCTATGGGGCATGGATGGAAATCAAGGGACCGACGTCGACCGTGCGGGCGCTGCTGTGTTTTGCAGTGACGACGGCCTGTGCGTTCTCCCTCTCTGGCAGCGCCTCCCGGCTGGTCGCGCAGGAGCTTACGCCCGCACAGCAGGCCACATCATCCATACCTCCGGCGGTTGATCCGACAGCGGACCTGCAAGGCAAACGCAACGAGACGCGGGGCGAGCTGGAGGTCGTGGCAAAGACCATGCAGCTCTCTACTGAGAAGATTGCCGCGATCCAGCAGAACATCGCCTCTATCAAGAAGAATTCGGCCGACGTCAGGCAGGCGCTGATCGAATCGGCAGCGCGCCGCAAGGACCTGCAGAACAAGATCATGAAAAGCGAGGAGGTCATCGCCAACCTCCGGGTTCGCGAGGATGGCATCCGCAAGTCCCTGCGCAGCCGCCGGGCCGTCCTATCGGAAGTGCTAGGCGCGCTGGAGCGCATGGGCCGCAATCCGCCCCCTGCCCTCTTGGTGACGCCGGACGATGCATTGGCATCCGTGCGCAGCGCAATCCTTCTGGGTGCCGTAGTCCCCGGCATGCGGACCGAAGCGGACAAGCTGGTCGCCGATCTCCAGTCTCTGGCGGCGCTACAGGCCGCAGCCCTTCAGGAAAAGAACGACGTCACCCAGACGATTGCCTCCGGGATCGAGGAGGAGAATCGGATGAACCTGCTGCTCGCCGAGAACGACAAGCTCAACAACCAGAATATTCACGACCTGCAGGCCGAACAGGCACGGTCGGCTGAATTTGCCGGAAAGGCCACCTCGCTTCAGGATCTCATCCAGACCCTTGAGGGGCAGATTGCCTCCGTCCGCCAGGGCATCGACATGGCCCGCGCGGAAGAGGAACGGCAGAAGCTACTGTCGGAAGCGGAGCGCGAAAAGGCGCGGCAGTCCGCCGAAAATGGGGTGCCTGACAAAAACCGCATTGCGCCCGCATACGCGTTTTCGAGCATAAAGCAGAAGCTGGACCTTCCCATTGCCGGCGATATAGTCCGTTTGTTTGGCGATGCGGATGGAACGGGGCATCCGGCCAGAGGGATCACCATCGTGTCCAATCCGGGCGCAGTCGTGACGGCACCTGCCGACGGACTTGTCGTCTTCGCCGGGGCCTTCCGGAGCTACGGCCAAATGATCATCCTCAACGCCGGCGACGGATATCATCTTGTTTTAACCGGCATGGACAAGGTGAATGCGCGGCAGGGCAAGTTCGTTTTCGCAGGCGAACCGATTGCCGTGATGGGTGAGAAAAGAGTAGCGAGTGCGACCGCGTTGGCGCTGGAAACGGATCGCCCGACGCTTTACATTGAATTTCGAAAAGACGGCACCCCGGTTGATTCCAAGCCATGGTGGGCCGCGAAGGAAACTGGAAGGGCACGACATGATTCGTAGGGCTTCTCTTGTCATCGTGGGCGCACTGATGGGTGCCACGGCGATGAGCGTGATTTACTCCGCCGGTGTACCCGCCCAGGCAGCGGGCGCTTCCACCTACAAGGAGCTGTCGATCTTCGGCGATGTGTTCGAGCGGGTTCGTGCCCAGTACGTGACGCCGCCGGATGAGGAGAAGCTCGTCGAGAATGCCATCAACGGCATGCTGAGCTCGCTTGATCCGCATTCCAGCTTCATGAATTCCAAGGACGCAGAGGATATGCGCACCCAGACGCGGGGCGAGTTCGGCGGCCTCGGGATCGAAGTGACCATGGACAACGAGCTGGTCAAGGTCATCACCCCGATCGACGATACGCCCGCATCCAAGGCAGGCATCCTCGCCGGCGACTTCATCTCCGAGATCGACGGCCAGGCGGTGCGTGGGCTGAAGCTGGAAGACGCCGTCGAAAAGATGCGCGGACCGGTCAACACGCCAATCAAGCTGACGGTCATCCGCCAGGGTGCCGACAAACCGATCGACATCACGGTCGTTCGCGACATCATTGCCGTTCGGGCCGTAAAGTCGCGCGTGGAAGGTGGCGACGTGGGTTACCTCCGCGTCATCTCCTTCACCGAAAAGACCTATGACGACCTCGAGAAGGCGATCAAGAAGATCAAGGCGGACGTACCGGCCGACAAGCTGAAGGGCTATGTGCTCGATCTGCGCCTGAACCCAGGCGGTCTGCTCGACCAGGCTATCAACGTGTCGGACGCCTTCCTGGAGCGTGGCGAGGTGGTCTCCACCCGCGGCCGCAACCCCGAGGAAACCCGCCGGTTCAACGCCGGCCCGGGCGACCTGACGGATGGCAAGCCGGTCATCGTGCTGGTGAACGGCGGCTCTGCCTCTGCATCCGAGATCGTCGCCGGCGCACTGCAGGACCTCAAGCGGGCGACCGTTGTCGGCACCCGGTCCTTCGGCAAGGGCTCTGTCCAGACCATCATCCCGCTGGGAGAAGCAGGCGCGCTGCGCCTGACGACGGCGCTCTATTACACGCCATCGGGCAAGTCGATCCAGGGCACGGGTATCAACCCGGATATCAAGGTCGACCAGCCGCTGCCGCCGGAGCTGCAGGGCAAGATCAAGGCTGAAGGCGAATCGAGCCTGAAGGGCCATATCCAGGGCGCTGCCGAAACGGACGAAGGTTCGGGCTCCACGGCCTATGTGCCACCGGAAGCCAAGGACGACCTCCAGCTTAACTACGCGCTGGATCTGTTCCGCGGCGTCAAGACGGACCCGTCTTACCCGGCCAATCCCGACAAGGCTGCGGCCGCCGTCAAGAAGTAACCCCTATGGCGGGGGGGGGGNNGGGGTGGACGAGCCCAATCGGCACGTCCACCCGCGACTTCATTCTGACCATCTGAACCGGAATAGATCTTGAGCACCGATCTGCGCGCACCTCTCGGACGAGACCGGCCGGCGCGCCGGAGGCTGAGCCCTTTGCGGCCATCGCTCCTGCTTGGGCTGGTTGGGCTCGCAGCCGTTTTCGGCATCTCCATCTACGCCATGCGGGGAGACCAGGCGCTGCGGCAGACGGCAGAGGCCCCCCGGCCCCCTGTCCTGCCCGATCCAAGCCTGGCGTCGTCGACACCCGCCGCGACAGGACCTGCATCCGGTTCATCCGATTCCGGCATGATGCGGTCTGATCCGAATTCCGGCGCCCAGGTAGAGCGCACGCTGACCGACGACGGCTCGGTCGTCACCAAATACACGCCACGCCAAAGGGGTGACGGCGGGCCTGTCCTGATTAATGCCCAACGCATCGGTCAGGATCCGCGCGTCGCGGCGCAACCCAATGCAGCTTTGCTGGAGGATACGCCCCAAGGGCGCCTCCCGATCGTCGGGCCAGACGGTACGCGTCCCATGGATCAATACGCACGCCCCTGGTCCGGTGCCCGAGGCACTCGGATCGCGATCGTCGTGGGCGGCCTTGGGCTGAGCCAGACCGGAACCCAGCATGCGATCCAGCAACTGCCTGAGGCCGTAACGCTTGCTTTCGCGACCAGCGGCAACAGTCTGCAGCGATGGATGCAGGAAGGTCGCCGCACGGGCCACGAGCTCTTGCTGCAGGTTCCTTTCGAGCCCTATGACGACCCTGGCAGCGACGTGGGACCCGGCATGCTGCGTATCAGTGCCTCTGCCAAGGAGAACCTCTCGCGTCTGCACGAGGCCATGGGACGGATTACCAATTACACCGGGATCATGAACTATCAGGGTGGGCGGTATCTGGCGGACGTGAACTCGCTGGAACCCGTGTTCCGGGACCTGTCCAAGCGCGGCCTGCTGTTTCTCGACGACGGCACCTCCGCGCAGTCGAAGACAGAGACCGTATCGAAGGCGGTCAACCTGCCCCACTCCTTTGCCGACCTGACCCTGGATGGGCAGCTGCAAGCCGATGCAATTTTGAAGAAGTTGGATGAACTCGAACGTATCGCGACCCGCAAGGGCAGCGCCATCGGCGTTGCCTCCGCGTTTGACGAGAGCATTGCCGCAATCAAGAAATGGACCGAGGAAGCGTCTCAACGGGGTATCGAGATCGTTGGCGTTTCGGCACTCGCGCGGGAAAGCCTCGCCACAGAGCAGGGAGAATTGAAGTGACCCGGAAACAGGGCGAAGTGCTGAAGGCAGAGGATCTGCCCTACCGATCATGTGTCGGCATCATGGTGCTGAACCACGAAGGAAAAGTCTGGACAGGGCGCCGGATTGCCAAGGGCAACAGTGAACACGATGGCTCTCCGCGCCTCTGGCAAATGCCCCAAGGCGGAATAGACAAGGGTGAGGAGCCCCTGCCGGCGGCCTACCGCGAACTCTACGAAGAGACCGGCATGCGGTCAGTGCGGCTGTTGGCGGAGGCACGCGACTGGATCAACTACGATCTGCCCGCCCACTTGATCGGCACCGGACTGAAGGGGAAATACCGCGGCCAGACCCAGCGCTGGTTCGCTTTTCGTTTCGAGGGCGAGGACAGCGAGATTTCAGTCGATCCGCCACCCTTGGGTCATCGGGCAGAATTCGACGCCTGGGAATGGAAGTCGATGACAGAGCTGCCGCAGCTTATCGTGCCGTTCAAGCGGGAGGCTTATGAGCAGGTGGTGGCGGAATTCGCACATCTGGCGGACGTCGCTGCGTAAACGATGGCGTCCTGCTGAAATATCAGGACAAAAGCGGGCGGCAGCGCTTTGCGCTGTCGCCCAGTAGCTTACTCAGCGCTGTCTGCCGATTCGGCGTTGAGAAGGCCGTAGCGCTCTTCGCCGATCTTCCCGAGCAGCTCAAGCTGGGTTTCGAGGAAGTCGATATGCCCCTCTTCGTCCGCCAGCAACTGCTCGAACAGTTTCATGGAAACATAGTCGCCGGCCTCATGACAGACGTCACGGGAAGCCTTGTAGGCGGCGCGGGCGTCGTATTCGCCGGCCAGGTCGGCTTCCAGAACTTCCTTGACCGTCTGGCCGATGCGCAGCGGCGCAAGCGTCTGCAGGTTCGGATGGCCTTCCAGGAAAATGATGCGATCGATCAGCCGGTCGGCGTGCTGCATCTCCTCGATGGATTCCGCACGTTCCTTCTTGGCAAGCTTGGTGAAGCCCCAATCGGAAAGAAGCCGGTAATGCAGCCAGTATTGGTTGACTGCGCCGAGTTCAAGGAACAGGGCTTCGTTAAGCCGCTCGATGACTCTTAAGTCGCCTTTCAATATCCGTCCTCCTGTTTTCCTCGTGGAACTGCTTCAGGCGGGACATATAGACGACAAGTTCGGCTTCCGTCGAGTGGCGCATGGCGTGATACTCTTCGGTTGTGCGAATGATTAGGTCGACCACATTGGGAAAGCATCCGCAGCAGCGTCCACGCTTCGCCATGGCGTGATAAACCTTGCCCGGTACGATCAGCTGCCAGCAGTCCTCATCGAGGAGCTGAATGATCGTGTCCCGGATATCCCTGTCGGTGATGTAATTGCAGCTACAAACCAGCATTTTCTGTCAGCCCGGAAAGGTGAGCAACGGTATCTTCTTTTCCTAAAGGAGAGCGGTGCTGTCAAGAAAGAATTGTCAAACGACCGGTCACGGAATGATGATGGACGCAATGTCGCAGACACACGAGCTCAGGACCGTCGTCAGTAAGGCGTCTGCAGAATGGCCCTGCGCGGATGACCGATCGGCCGGCTCCTTACGTGCGCTAGGCACCGAGCCATGCAGACGCCTTGCCATCGATATGCCTGCTGCTTCAGTGGAAGTTGCGCCCCCTCGGCATGACCTCCGCGACTTGCCCATCGGATAACAGGTCGGGCTGCTCGACGGTTTGCGGCTGCGGCTCGGCCGCTCGGTTGGGTCGGCCTCGCGGCGTCCGCCAGGATCCTCCCCCACCCTGCAGCGCCTCGTCCGACCGCGGCGAGACAGCAAAGCGGCGGGCTTCCTTCTGCAGTAGACCGAGCATGGGCGTAATATCCTCGATATGCTCCACCACCGTGTGGATGACGCCGCTCTGGCTCTGCAACCGGCCCCTGATCTTCACGAGCCGGCCCCCCATTACCACCGGTCGGTAGCGCTCGAAGATCTTCGGCCAGACGATGGCATTGGCGACGCCCGCTTCATCCTCCAGCGTCAGGAAGATGACGCCCTTGGCCGATCCCGGCCGTTGCCGGACCAGCACCAGTCCGCCGATTGTAACCATCCGCCCATTCGGCACGGACAGGAGGTCGACGCTCCGGCGGATGCCCATGGCTTCAAATTCGGGGCGCAGGAATGAAACCGGGTGTCCCTTCAGTGACAGCGAGAGATAGCGGTAGTCCTCGATTACTTCTTCGCCGGGAAGCATTGCGGGAAGCTCCGTCCTGGCTTCCGGCCGCAAATCCAGGCTGTCGGCTCTATCGAACAGCGTCGGCGCCTGGACCGCAGGTCGTGCGTCGAGCCCACGCACCGCCCAGAGCGCCTCCCGCCGGGACAGGCCGAGGTCGCCGAAGGCATCCGCATCAGCCAGCCGCTCCAGATCGGATTTCGCAAGTCCGCAGCGCTGCCAGAGATCATGCACCGACCTGTATCCCGCGCCTCGCCGCTCCAGGAGCTTATCCAGCACGTCCTTTTCAGAAAGCCCTTTGATCTGGCGAAAGCCCAGGCGCACGGCGCAACGCGTTCTGATCACGTCCCGCATCGACAGATGGCGCCTGTCGATGCTTCTCTCATCGCCTGAGACGTCTTCCAGGGTGCAGTCCCACTCAGAGTGGTTGATGTCGACGGGAAGGATGGTGACCCCGTGCTCGCGCGCATCCCGGATCAGCTGCGCCGGTGCGTAGAACCCCATGGGTTGCGCGTTGAGAAGCGCAGCACAGAAGATGTCCGGATAGTAGGTCTTGACCCATGACGACGCGTAGACGAGGAGGGCGAATGAGGCCGCATGGCTCTCCGGAAACCCGTATTCGGCAAACCCCTCGATCTGGCTGAAGCATTGCTGCGCAAACGGGGTGGAATAGCCGTTGGCCAGCATTCCATCCACGAAATCGCGTTTGAACTCGTCCACCCGGCCAGACCGTTTGAACGTCGCCATCGACCGGCGCAGCCGGTCGGCCTTTTCCGGTGGAAAGCCGGCACCGGTAATGGCGATCTGCATGGCCTGCTCCTGAAACAGCGGAACGCCCAGGGTCCGCTCCAGCACCTCCTGCAATTCCGGCCGCTCGTAATGGATGGTCTTGCCCTGGTTCCGGAGCTCGCGGCGCTTCAGATAGGGATGCACCATGTCGCCCTGGATCGGACCCGGTCGCACGATCGCCACTTCGATGACAAGGTCATAAAATTCCCGTGGCTTCAGCCGGGGCAGCATGCTCATCTGCGCACGGCTTTCGATCTGGAAGACGCCGACCGTGTCCGCCCGACAGATCATGTCGAAGACATTTTGATCCTCATGCTTCTGCATGAGTGTTTCCAGCGTCTCCTTACGATTGTAATGCAGTTCCATGAGCTCGAACGCACGCCTGAGGCAGGTCAGCATGCCGAGCGCCAGCACATCGATCTTCAACAGCTGCAGCGTGTCGAGATCATCCTTGTCCCATTCCACCATGTAGCGGCCTGGCATGGCCGTTTTCATGATCGGCACCACTTCGTCCAGCCGGTCGCGTGTGATCAGGAAGCCGCCGACGTGCTGGGTGAGATGGCGGGGGAAGCCCATCAGCTGTTTCGCATGGGAAATGACTTTCTGGGTCAAAGGATCTGCAATATCGAGACCGGCCACCTTGGCCTCCCGCTCTGAGAGCCCATCCTCCGACCAGCCCCACACCGTGCTGGACAGGGCAGCCTGCACATCCTCCGACAGGCCGAAAGCCTTGGCCACTTCGCGGCCGGCCATCCGGGTCCGGTAGCTGGTCACGGCAGCCGTCAGACCCGCATGCCGGTAACCGTAATGCCGGTAGATATACTGGATCACCTCTTCGCGCCGCTCATGCTCAAAGTCTACGTCGATATCCGGCGGCTCGTTGCGCGCCGTTGAGATGAACCGGGCAAACAGCAGCTTGGTCGAGGTGGGATTGACCTCCGTGACGCCAAGACAATAGCAGACGGTCGAATTGGCGGCCGACCCTCGGCCCTGGCACAGGATCCCCAATTCCTCACGCGCATGCCAAACGATATGGCGTACCGTCAGGAAATAGGGCGCGTAATTCAGGCGGTTAATGAGCTCAAGTTCGTACTCGATCTGGGCAGACACCTCTGCGGAGACACCCTCTGGATAGCGGCGGGCCGCCCCCTCCCAGGTCAGCCGCTCCAAGGTCGTGGCCACCGTCTCTCCCGGCACGCTCTCATCCGGATAGTTGTGGCTGATCTCCTCCAGCGAGAAATCCAGCGGCCTGAAGAAGGATTGCGTGTTTGCCACCGCCTCCGGATAGGCGTGGAAAAGGCGTGCCATCTCGGCGGCATGCTTGATGAACCGCTCGCCATTGGGGGCAAGCCGAAAGCCTGCTTCCTGGACCGTTACGTGCTCGCGGATCGCCGTCACCACGTCCGACAGCGTCCGCCTGTCCGGCAGGCTGAACAGCGGAAGGTTTGTGGCGATCAGCGGCAGCCTGTTGCGGCGGGCAAGCTGGGCGAAGGTCGCAAACACCAGCGCGTCGCGACCATCATAGGTGGGCGCAAGCGCCAGATAGATATCCCGGCGAAACCGTTTCCGGTAGGTCGCCAGTTGCTCGTCCAGCCTTGTCAGATATTCGCTGTCTTCCACCCGGCTGAAATCCGGGACGACGGCCAGCATCATGTCGTCGCACCATTCCAGAAAATCCCATTCCTCCAGAATGCAGGATCCCTTTTCGGTTCGCAGGTTTCCCCGGCTCAGCAGACGACAGAGATTGGCCCAGCCTTTCCTGTTGCGGGGATAGGCCAGCACATCCGGCGTGAAATCAGAAAAGACCAGCCGTGCCCCCGGTTGAAAGGCACAAGGGGGAATGGCGTCCGGCTCGTCTTCCCGTTTGCCCTTCTCCTGCTGGCGCTCGTATGTCTCCCGCATCTCGCGCGCCTGGTTATACGCCCGCACCACGCCGGCGACGGAATTGCGATCGGCAATGCCAAGGCCCCCAAGGCCAAGCACGCTGGCCGTTAAGACCATTTCCTCGGGGCGCGCAGTTCCTTCCAGAAACGAAAAATTCGTCTTGGCGCCGATCTCGAAAAAAACAGGGACGCTCATGCGAAAATTCCATGTACCCGCCAGACCGGCGCCTGCTTGGCTCCGTTGTAGCGGCCCTTCCGGAAAACCCACAAGCGACGCCCAAGCTCGCTCTCGAGCCTGAAGTAATCCCGCTCGTCCTCCTCCGGCTCGTCCAGCCACCATTCGGCCGAAATCCGCTCAGGACCCTCCGCGCGAATGACCTCGTGGATGACTTTTCGCCAGCGGAACCGCTGCGGCGGGCCGTCCGGAACCGTGGCAGCAAAGGCTTCCATCGGCTCCGGATAACGGAAAAGCCGCAAGGGCCGAAGCATGACCTGGCGCAAGACACGGTCGCCCTTCACATCTCCTGTCTTGGCTTGCCCTGCGATGGCTGGAATGAAAACTTCGGCGCGCTCGGGCATGTGGCTCTGCTTCAGGCTCGCCGAAAGTAGACAGTCCGTGCCAAAGCGGGCTGAAACCCGGTCGATGAAATCTGCCAGCAGGACCTCGTCTTGCTGGCGCCTGCCGAAATCGTCCTGCACGCTCTTGAGCGTCTCGTGCTGCAAGACGTTGAGCCGCAGCAGTTCGAAGCCGTAGCCGGCATCGAAGCCATCCTGCACCGCCGTCAGCCGCTCCGAAAACAGCTTTGCGATCCGACCGGGATCACGCAGTGGCTGTGACGTCCCGGCCTTCAGCCGGAAGACCTTCCCATCCACCCGGAAAAGGACAAGTTCGAATACGCGGCCTCCGGCACCCCGGGCTTCCAGCCCCGGCTTCAGGGAACCGGCAATCTGGCCGGTGAGCCGAAGAATCTGCTCCTCGTCCTGGAAGGGCTCGGCAAGGCGCCGCTCGACCGAAAGTGCGGCCACCGGTCGCCGCGGCGAAATCGCCTCCTCGTTAGCCCCCAGCGCCTGGTCCAGCCGCAGCAGCAGCAGGGTTCCGAAGCGTCGGGCAAGCGGCGCACGCGGCAAGTGCAACAGATCGCCGATGCGCTTCAGGCCGAGCTTCTGCAGCCCGGACACCATGGCCTCGGGAAGGCGCAAGGCAGCGACCGGCAGCGGAGCAAGGTTGCTCCGGCCGCAGTCATCCGAAATGACGCCGCCGGATCCGAAACGGCAGGCGGCCCAGGAAAGCCCGGGCGAAGACGAAATGGCGCCCTTGGCATCGAACCCCATCTGCTGCAGGCGGCCGAGCACATCCTTCAGCAAGGCCTCCTCGCCACCCAGCAGATGCGCGCAGCCCGTGATATCGAGGAAAATCCCGTCCCTGCCGTCTACGGACACCAGTGGCGTATAGCGATCGCACCAGTCGGCAATCGCCTCCAGCAAGGTGCGATCTGCCGCTTCATCCTCATCATGCAGGTCGAGATTGGGAAACATCGCCCTTGCCTCAGCCACCCCCTGCCCCCGCTTCAGGCCAAGCCGCTCCGAAACCTCGTCCAGCGCCGTCAGCCGCATGGCATTCTCGCGACGTCCGGCGCACACAAGGGGCGGATGCTCAGGACGCTCTTTCAAACGCCAGGACAGGCCCCAGAGCCGGCGGGCGATCCTGTCCGTTGCCAGATGCGGAAAGGCGATCGCCACGATGCGCTGGCGGCTGCTGGGAAGAGAAAGCGTCTCCTGGCTTGTGGACAAGGGAAAATTGACGGTCACGGGGATTCCACTCCAGATGGAAAGAGAGCGGAGCCGGGTTGCGGCTCTTCTCGAGGGTAAGACGGAAAACAGGGTGACCAATGCTGCCGCCAAGCATGGACCCATCGGGAAGGCGCCGCTCGGAAGCGGGCGCCGGTTCGGCAAGAAAACGAAAAAGCGCGCTGCTCGCTTCTTCGTCACCTGCATGTCGGAGGATGAAGAGCGGCCGCCCCGCCGCTTTCGCCCTCAGACTTAGCCTTCGACTTTCGGTCAGACCGAAATGTTTGAGGTTTCCCCGGACTTCGAGGATTATGGCACCGAGCGCGGCACTTCCTATCGCCGCTTCGGCAATCCACAACGCATCCTCCAGTTTGCGGGGTGCTGCATAGAGAATATCCTCCGGGGCAAGCCCGAACGACGCCATTCCATTGGCATAGGGACGACCGGCCTCCTGCATGGACACCAGTTCACTGATCCACAACACCCGGAGCCCTGCTGCAGCGCTTTGCTTGAGCCGGGCGACGAGGGCCAGGACGAAACCGCTGGCAGCGCCCGCATCGCCCATCAGGCGGGTACGGATTTCCGTGATGCCGTTGAGCGGCAGGCCGCCGTCAAGAGCCGCATCAAGAGCCGGAATCTCCAGAGAATGGCGCATACCGGACAGCCGGTGGATGGACGGCTCAATGCCAGCCGCCGCATCTGCCTGCTGGGACGCCGCAAGAGCCGGAAGAGCCTTCCCTTCCATTCGGGCGATCTGTTCACGCAGGGCAAAAAGCGCCTCCTGCGCCGTGGCGTGTTCGGCCATGGCATCGCTCCATCTATTTGTTCACTTTATGTTCTTATGGATTCCAGAGGCGGCCGAAAGAGTCAACAGCCACTGCCGCTGATTCTCCTTCGCGCCGGACAGGCCAATGATTCTTCTCTCGAAAAAATATTGTCGAGGTACTATATGGGCCAGATCAGAAGGAGAGCCCATGGCCCGTATCGACCAGACTGATGAATGGCAGGATCGTCATGCGCCCACGATCAGCACGTTCGAATCTTTGGCCATTGACGCCTATGGTCACCTTCCTGAGGAATTTCGGTCACTTACGGCTAACCTGACTATCGAGATCGAAGAGTTTCCGGACGACGATGTCTTCGAGGACATGGCCCTAGAAACGCCGTTCGATCTGCTGGGACTCTTTGAGGGGCGTGGCATTTCCGAACGCTTCACCGTGGAAACGGGCGAACTGCCGAACCGCATCCGGCTCTACCGCCGGCCCATCCTGGATTATTGGGCTGAAAACGAGGAAACGCTGGGCGACATCATCACGCATGTGTTGATCCATGAGATCGGTCACCATTTCGGCCTGAGCGACGACGATATGGAACGCATCGAGGCCAGTGCGGAGGAAGCGGCCCAGCGCTGAACCCGGTTACTGCTCGCCGAGCTTCATGTCCGGCGTGTAGTCCTTGCCATCGACCGTCTTCGTGACGGCCTGGCCGCAGTACATCTTGTTTTCCGCATGATTGAACGACAGGCTGGGGGAGCCATGCGGCTCCCATCCCTTGTTCAAGGCATCCGTGACCCTATGGCAGAAACTGGCATCATCGGGTCCGGTCAAAAAACGGTATACTTTCATCAGTCTTTCCTTTGTCGTTCGGCAATCAGCCTGGCTGCCGCAAGAAGCTTTTCAGCCTCGACCAGATGCAGCCGTTCAACCATCTTGCCGTTCAGGTTGATCACGTTGAGGGTTTCGGTGCCCGGCGCGGCAAAGGCCGCCACAATACCCTCCGCCTTCTGCACGGCCTGCGGATCCGGTGCGAAATGACGATTTGCGGCTTCGATCTGGGCGGGATGGATCAGCATCTTCCCGTCAAATCCCATGGCCCGGGCCTGAGCGCATTCGGCCTCGAAAGCCTCAGCATCCTGGAAATCGTTGAAAACGCTGTCGATGACATCGAGATCATGGGCACGGCCCACAAGCAGGATCTGCATCAGCCAGGGCACCAGATAGCTGCGCCCGGGCTGCGGCAAAACCCCAGTCGCCTTGCGCAGGTCGTTAAGCCCCACCACCAGGCAACCCAGTTTCTTGTCTGCCGTGGCGATCGTCGCCGCGTTGAGAACGCCCTTCGGCGTCTCGATCATGGCCCATATGGCAATGTTTCGGCCTGATCCGGCATCCTCCAGCATGCCTGCCACCGCCTGAATATCGGAAACATGCTCCACCTTGGGGATCAGAACCGCATCCGGCCACGCTTCAAGCACCAGCGCCATGTCTTCATGGCCGAACTCCGAGTCCAGCGCATTGATGCGGATGATGGTGTGAAGGCCGGCACGAGGTGTTTCCTGGAAGAAAGCACTCAGATTGTCCCGGGCTTCCGCCTTCCTCTCAGGCGCAACCGAATCTTCCAGGTCGAAGATCACCGCATCGCAGTCCAGCACCGAGACCTTTTTCAGGGCCCGGCTGTTAATGGACGGTACACTAAGAACCGAACGGCAAAGAGAACCCGATACAGAATTGATAGCCATCAAAGCGTCCATCGCGGATTTGTGACAAGCTTTTTGGCCGCCGGCAAGTCCACAGGGGAAAAGGCCTCTTGCAAGAAGAGGTCACAGAGCCCACATTTCTTGGCGAAGAAGGGTTTGAACATGCAAAACGTTCGTACATTTTTGGTCATCATCTCGGCGATTGCCGTGCTTGCCGTGGCGGCTCTTTTCACGGCGTCTTTGACCGTGGCTTTTGCTGGCATCCTGGCAATTCTTTCTATCGGCCGGGCCGTTTCCTCGCAACTAAAACCGGTGCCTGTCAAGGCAAAGACGGACCAGCGCCAGATGCGCGTCTGGAACGATGGCCGCGGCACGATCATCGATCTTTAAGCCGCGCCGGGCAAATAGCCTGCATTGGGTATGGTTCCTCGAGCCGGCGTACCGGTTGAGGGTAAACCGCACTTCAATTTCGGTTCATTTTGCTCTATTGGAGCTTCCGCAAACATAAGTCTTGCGGAGGCAGATCATGGACAAATTTACACAGCTGACCGGCGTTGCTGCGCCGCTGCCCGTCGTCAACGTCGACACGGACATGATCATTCCCAAGGATTACCTCAAGACCATCAAGCGAACGGGCCTTGGCACCGGGCTTTTTGCTGAAGCTCGCTACCGCGACGATGGTTCGGAGAATCCGGATTTCGTGCTCAACAAGCCTGCTTATCGCAATGCCAAGATCCTGGTGGCTGGCGACAACTTCGGTTGCGGCTCCTCACGCGAGCATGCGCCCTGGGCGCTTCTCGACTTCGGCATCCGATGCGTCATTTCCACCAGCTTCGCCGACATCTTCTACAATAACTGTTTCAAGAACGGCATCCTGCCGATCGTTGTCAGCCATGAAGATCTGGACAAGCTGATGGACGACGCATCGCGCGGCTCCAACGCAGTCCTGTCCATCGATCTGGAAGCCCAGAAAATCACTGGCCCGGACGGAGGTTCGATCACGTTCGATATCGATCCCGGTCGTCGCCACATCCTTCTGGAAGGGCTCGACGATATCGCCTCCACCATGAAGAGCGATGCCGCAATCAGCAGTTTCGAAAACAAGAACCAGGTCGAGCGCCCCTGGCTCTAGGAGGCATCTATGGTCAAGCGCATATCGTCCGGCTCCCCGTTTGAATCCAGGATAGGCTATTCGCGCGCCGTCGTGGATGGAGACATGGTCTATGTTTCCGGCACCACGGGCTATGATTATGCCAGAATGGAAATGCCGGAGGACGTGGGCGACCAGGCCCGCAATGCGCTTGCCACCATCGAAAAGGCCCTCGTTGAGGCCGGCAGCGGCCTGAACGACATCCTGCGCGTCCGCTACTACCTCACGGACATGGCGCACTACGACGCAGTGGTTGACGCAGTCGGAGCAGCTTTTGCCGACATTCGCCCCGCTGCAACCATGGTCATCTGTGGACTGACAATGCCGGAAATGAAAATCGAGATCGAGGCAACCGCGCGTATCGGGGCCGGATCCCGCTGAAAATCGCGACCTCGCCGCCTCGGGCTCCGGCGAGCGTTCTGCTATCCGCACCTTGATCGGGTCGTGGACGACAAGAGCCTGCCGAAACTGCAAGGACTGCACCGACCATGGCAAAAAATCTCTTCCTTCTCCCCGGCGACGGCATTGGTCCGGAAGCGATGGCGGAAGTTCGCAAGATCATCGCCTATATGAACGAGCACATGGCAATGGACTTCGTTCTGGACGAGGGTCTGGTCGGGGGCGTCGCCTATGATGCTCATGGCGCTTCGATCTCCGAAGACGACATGGCCAAGGCGATGGCGGCGGATGCGGTCCTGTTCGGTGCCGTCGGCGGTCCGAAGTGGGATGCCGTGCCCTATGACGTGCGCCCGGAAGCTGGTCTCCTGCGGCTGCGCAAGGACATGCAGCTGTTTGCCAATCTGCGCCCGGCCATTTGCTACCCGGCCCTTGCCTCGGCCTCCTCGCTGAAGCCCGAACTGGTGGAAGGCCTTGATATCCTGATCGTTCGCGAACTGACGGGCGGCGTTTACTTCGGCGAGCCGAAGGAGATCATCGATCTCGGCAACGGCCAAAAACGCGGCATCGACACCCAGGTTTACGACACCTACGAGATCGAGCGCATTGCCGGTGTCGCCTTCGAGCTTGCCCGCACCCGGCGCAACGTCGTCTGCTCCATGGAAAAGCGCAACGTCATGAAGTCCGGCGTCCTGTGGAACCAGGTCGTGACGGAAACCCACAAGCGCTCCTTTGCCGACGTGAAGCTCGAGCACATGCTGGCAGACGCCGGCGGCATGCAGCTCGTCCGTCAGCCAAAGCAGTTCGACGTGATCGTCACCGATAACCTGTTCGGCGACATGCTCTCCGATGTCGCTGCGATGCTGACAGGCTCGCTCGGCATGTTGCCCTCTGCTTCGCTTGGCGCTCCCGACGCGATGACCGGCAAGCGCAAGGCGCTGTACGAGCCTGTGCATGGTTCCGCGCCCGATATTGCCGGCCGGGGCATCGCCAACCCGATCGCCATGATTGCCTCCTTCGCCATGTGCCTGCGCTACTCCTTCAACAGGGTGAAGGAAGCCGACAGCCTGGAAAAGGCAATCGCCGACGTCCTCGACCAGGGCATCCGCACGGCCGACATCATGGCACAGGGCGCCCGGCAGGTGGGCACGGTCGAAATGGGCGACGCCATCCTCAAGCAGTTCGGCGAACTGCAGGCCCAGTAACTGGCCACGCACGCGCATCGGCAGTGCATCCCGGACAGGCTGTTTTTCTGCTGTCACCAAAGGTCTTTATGATGGCCAGGTGGGATTGGTGGAACGGGCCTGTTTGGGATGCAGAGGTCGTGGATAGCAAATATAGCTGAGGGTCTCGCCCGTCGCCGGAGGCGGTGCACGTCCACCAGCTTCTCCGTCTGTTGTGTCTGGTCCTGGGCCCTGGTCGTCCTCAATGTCGTACTTCTGGCACTGTTCCTGCTGGACGGACCGCTTGCTGCCTACACGCAGCACCATCCCCTGGCGCTAAGGCCCATGGGAAGCATCGTGACTGACCTGGGACAGTCCGGCTGGATCCTGATGGTCAGCCTCTTCCTGTGTGCAGAGGCCTGTATCGGCTACCGCTTGGCTTCATCCTGGAGACGGCGATTTCAGGCCGCACTCGTCGGACATATGACGCTTTATGTCTTTCTGTGCGTCGCCCTGTCAGGGCTCACCGCAAACCTTCTCAAGCGAGCGATCGGCCGCGCCCGCCCTGCCCTTTACGATGACCTCGGCATCTTCAGCCTGCATTCCTTCGCCGGCTCATCACGCTTTGAAAGCTTTCCCTCCGGCCATGCCACCACGATCGGTGCCCTGATGATGGCCATGGCCTTGCTCGCCCCGCCGTTCCGCCTGCCCTTCCTGGTCATGGGACTGTGGCTGGGCTTTTCCCGGGTCGTCGTGGGTGCCCATTATCCCAGTGACGTGATTGCCGGACTGGCACTGGGCGCCTGGTTCTCGCTGGCCATCGCCATCCTCTTCTCGCGCTACGGTCTGTTGTTTCGCCAGGCTCCTGGCGGCTGGCCGGTCCTGCGCAGGTCGGTGCCGCTATCACTGCGCCCCGCTTCCCCTTCCTACCCCAAGCCGGCCTTCCGCTGGTACGGCACGCCGTCTGCCCCTGCCCGCATGTAAAAAGCCCGGCCGCCTGTAACGGCAACCGGGCTTGAAAGTGGGACTTCAGAAGGGCCCGGCGTCTCCGCCAGGCCCTTCAACGCATGACCACGTCAGTCGTTGAGATCGATATTGCGGCGGTCCTTCACGAAGATCACCCCGATGATGATCGTCAGAACGGCAAAACCGATCGGGTACCAGAGACCGGCGTAGATATCACCGGTCGAGGCGACGATGGCGAAGGAGGTCGCCGGCAGCAATCCACCGAACCAGCCGTTGCCGATATGGTAGGGCAGCGACATGGCCGTGTAGCGGATGCGTGTCGGGAAGAACTCCACGAGCGCCGCGGCAATCGGGCCGTAGACGATCGTTACATAGACGACCATGACCCAGAGGATGGCGATCACCTTCAATGCCTGGGCATTCCCAAGCACCGAGAAGAAGCCATCGACTTTCACCTTGGCGGGATCCTTGGCGTCCGGGTAACCAGCCGCCACAGTGGCCGGGCCAAGACGCTGGGCGAAGGTTTCGGTCTTTCCGTCTGCAAGCGTTGCATTGGCGACAGGAACATCCGTGCCCGCCACGTTGACCGTCGTCGGCGCGCCGGCAGCGGCTGGAACCAGCGTGTAGGTGAAGGCCTGCTGCGACAGCGTGCGTCGCGCGACATCGCAGGGCTGGGTAAAGGTCCGGGTGCCCACGGGGTCAAACAGGGATCCGCAGGTCGCCGGATCCGCCGAGACCTGGATCTGGACGTTCTTGATCGCAGCCGCGTAGGTCGGATTGGCGGTATTGGTCAGTGCGTGGAACAGCGGGAAATAGGTGACCGCTGCAAGCGCGCAGCCCGACAGGATGACCCATTTGCGACCCACCCGATCCGACAGCGCGCCGAACACCAGGAAGAACGGTGTGCCGAGGAGCAGCGACCAGGCGATCAGGACGTTTGCCGTCAGGAGGTCGACCTTCAGGATGCTTTGCAGAAAGAACAGGGCGTAGAACTGGCCGGTGTACCAGACGACTGCCTGGCCGACGACAAGACCGAACAGCGCGATCAGGACGATCTTGCCATTCTTCCAGGTCCCAAAGGCCTCCGTCAGCGGTGCCTTCGAGCGGGTACCCTCTTCCTTCATCTTCTGGAAGACGGGGGACTCGTTCATCTGCATGCGGATGTAGATCGAAACGGCAAGCAGCAAGGCCGACGCCAGGAACGGAATGCGCCAGCCGCCCTGCAGGCCGAACAGCACGGGATAGCTGGTCGCGAAAGCCTCCTCACCCAGGTTGACGCGCAGCGTGACGATAACGGCTAGCGAGAGCAGGAGACCGAGCGTTGCCGTCGTCTGGATCCAGGAGGTATAAAAGCCACGTCGTCCGCGGGGCGCGTGCTCGGCAACATAGACCGCAGCACCGCCATATTCGCCACCGAGCGCCAGGCCCTGCAACATGCGCAGCCCGATGAGAAGGACGGGCGCAGCTGCGCCGATCTGGTCGTAGCTCGGCAGAAGACCGACCAGGAAGGTCGAAAGGCCCATGATCACGATGGTGATCAGGAAGGTATATTTGCGTCCGACTAGATCGCCCAGACGCCCGAAGACGAGAGCGCCGAACGGGCGGACGAGGAAGCCGGCGGCGAAGGCCAGCAGCGCAAAGATTGCCTGCGTGGCGGGCGGAAACGCCGTAAAGAACTGCTTGCCGATAATGACAGCCAGCGTCCCATAGAGATAGAAATCATACCATTCGAAAATAGTGCCCAGCGAGGAGGCCAAGATGACCTTCTTTTCCTCCCGCGTCATGGGCGTAGCCTTTACTCTGGCCGCCGTTGCGACATCTGCCATTGCCGTCCTCCCAAGTAATGAAACCGATTGCCACCATCCTCCCGGGATCCCTCCTAGGCCGGAAGACTGGCGGCGCAATACGGCAGAGTGACAGAATTCGACAGGCCCGATGAGAGATGCTTTGGGATTATGACTTTCGTCTAATGCCCGGTCCCTAGAGACGCGCTGCTGTCGGTACGCAAATGGGCTTTTGAGGAGAGATCCACTGCGGCTGGACAGCTTGACTCGCCGCGGAAATCTTCTAAACAGACGACGAACGGGAAATCACCCAGATGCAAGCCTGCGACATCTCCTTCGCTGTCTTTGACGTGCCGGCTATTTTTGCCGCGCATGACGTCTGTGCTTCCGCATTTTCCAAAACCACGGCCAAAACCACGACGAAAACCGTCTGACGTCTCTGGCCCGCCGCTCTCTCCCCGGCTTGGCTGGGGATCAGGAAGACCGCGACCATACCGCGGCTTCCCCCTCAACGGATCGAGGAGAGACAGAAAGAGAGCATCGAAATGGGTTTCAAGATTGCAATCGCAGGCGCAACCGGCAATGTCGGCCGGGAAATGCTGAACATTCTGGCAGAGCGCGGATTTCCGGCTGACGAAGTCGTCGCACTGGCTTCCGCCCGCTCGCAGGGCACCGAGGTCTCCTTCGGCGACAAGACGCTGAAGGTCGCAAACCTGGAAAACTACGACTTCTCCGACACGGACATCTGCCTCATGTCGGCCGGCGGCGACGTCTCCAAGAAGTGGTCGCCCAAGATCGGCGCTCAGGGCTGCGTCGTCATCGATAACTCGTCTGCCTGGCGCTACGAGAGCGACGTGCCGTTGATCGTGCCTGAGGTCAATCCGGATGCCATCACCCAGTTCTCCAAGCGCAACATCATTGCCAACCCGAATTGCTCCACGGCGCAGCTCGTGGTTGCACTGAAGCCGCTTCACGACTTCGCCAAGATCAAGCGTCTCGTTATTGCCACCTACCAGTCGGTTTCCGGTGCCGGCAAGGAAGGCATGGACGAACTCTTCACCCAGACCCGCGCAGTGTTCGTCGCGGATCCGGTAGTGTCGAAGAAGTTCACCAAGCGGATCGCCTTCAACGTCATCCCGCACATCGATAGCTTCATGGAAGACGGCTACACGAAGGAAGAGTGGAAGGTGCTTGCCGAAACCAAGAAGATCCTCGATCCCAAGATCAAGGTCACTTGCACCGCAGTGCGCGTGCCGGTCTTCATCGGTCACTCGGAAGCCGTGAACATCGAGTTCGAGAACGAGATCACCGCCGACCAGGCTCGCGACATCCTGCGCGAAGCACCCGGCTGCCTTGTCATCGACAAGCATGAAAACGGCGGCTACATGACGCCTTACGAATGCGCCGGAGAAGACGCCACGTTCATCTCGCGGATTCGCGAAGATGCGACGGTCGAGAATGGCCTGAACATCTGGATTGTATCCGACAACCTGCGCAAGGGTGCAGCGTTGAACGCGATCCAGATCGCCGAGCTTCTGGTCAACCGCGGGCTGATCAAGCCGCGCAAGGCTGCTGCATAAGCGCTTCTTAAGTATATTGCCCTAGACCGTCGCTTAGGCGGCGGTCTACTTGGGAACGCATCTCATCACGAACTATTCATGAACGTATGAGTTGCGTATATCAGGAGTCGCCTGCATAAGGCCAACAAGATATGGGCACTTGCGTCAGGCATGCCCTTAAACGACGACAGGTTGACGGAATGAAGAAGATTTTGCTCGCAGGATTCTTGGCAACCAGCGTGCTGGCCGCATCACCGGCGCTGGCTGCGCTCCAGTGCGGCAATGACGCCTCAGGCTTCAATCAGTGGGTCCAGGATTTCAAGCGGACCGCCCCTTCCAACGGCATCAGCCAGTCGACGCTGGATCAGGCTTTCTCCACGGTCAACTACAACCGCAACACCATCCGGGCGGACCGCGGCCAGAAAAGCTTCAAGCTTTCCTTTGATGAATTCATGAAGAAGCGCGGCGGCACCACCGTCATTTCCCGCGGCAAGACCATGAAGTCCTCCAATGGGGCCCTGTTTGCCACCATCGAACGCCGCTACGGCGTGCCGGCAGGCCCGATCCTTGCGATCTGGGGCATGGAAACCGGCTTCGGCAATTTCCTGGGCAATGAGCACACGCTTTCCGCCGTATCGACGCTTGCCTATGACTGCCGCCGCTCGGCCTATTTCACCGAGCAGCTTTACGCTGCCCTGCAGCTCGTCGCCCGCGGCGATCTCAGCACTTCCGCACGCGGAGCAGCCCATGGTGAAATTGGACAGACGCAGTTTCTGCCGCTCAACGTTATCCGCTACGGCGCAGACGGCGACGGCGATGGCCACATCGATCTCGTCCACTCGCGAGCTGATGCCCTCGCATCGACGGCCAACTTCCTGAAGGGCCATGGCTGGAGAGCTGGTGCGGGCTATCAGCCGGGAGAGCCCAACTTCACAGCCTTGCAGGGTTGGAATGCAGCAACCGTCTACCAGCAGGCGATCGCCCACATCGGCGCCCAGATCGACGGACGCTAGGCCGCCGACAATCAGGCCGAGGCAACCTCGGCCTGATGCTTCTGTTCGTTGAGATTGGGCCGGACGAAATCGCCCTTGTCGTCCATGATCCACAATTCGCCGGTCGAAATATCGAACCAGGCACCATGCACGCTGAGATCTCCAGCCTCCCCACCGCTCTGGACGAAGGGGAAGGTCAGCAGGTTGGCGATCGAATTGCGGATCGACACCCGCTCGAGCGCGGTCTGACGCTCGGTCGGCGTCATCAGGTCATTGTTCTGGATCTGCTCGGCAGCGGGTCGCACCAGAGACATCCAGCGACCGATGAAATCGCCGGGTGAGAGTGGCTCCAGCGCCGGATCGAGCGCTGCCTGGATGCCGCCGCAGCGACCATGTCCCATCACCACGATATTGCGGATCTTCAGAACCTGGATGGCGTATTCCAATGCCGCGGACGTGGCGTGGAACTGGCTGTCCGGCTCATAGGGCGGCACCATGTTGGCAACGTTGCGCACCACGAAAAGCTCGCCCGGACCGCAGTCGAAGATGGTTTCCGGGGCTGCCCTGGAATCACAGCAGGCGATCAGAAGCGTGTGTGGTCGTTGGCCGGTGTCTGCAAGAACACGGTAGCGCTCACGCTCGTCCGTGTAGCGTCCGCTCATGAAGTTGCGGTATCCGTCAAGAAGCTTGGCTGGAAAATTGTTCATGGCCCCACGATTATCGCGGGCTCCAAGGAATTTCAACGGCCATTCTTCACGGGCGGCGCGACATCACCGTTTGATCTTCTGGAGGGGGTGGACCAGCCGTCGCATCTGCACCATGGCCATCGGCGTGGACAGGCTGGAGGAATCCGTTTCGAGCGTCAGCTCGTCACCGCCGCGCTTGGCAGTTCTTGCCAGCACCTCGTAGACGCTGGCGGTTGCCAGTTGCAGCGCCTTTTCCGCGTCCATGCCGCTCATGATCCTGGCGAGAAAGACGGCAGACAGAAGATCGCCAAGGCCGTTCGGAGCCTTGTCGATCAGCCTGTGCTCGGCGAGCAGCGCGTGGTTTCCCGTCAGGTACAGGTTCCCCGTCCCACCGGTCATCATCGAGAATGCCGATGTCACCAGAAGCCGCGATGGCCCGAGCGAGACCGCCGCGTCCATGATCTCGGCATTGCTGGTGAGCGGTGCACCCGCAAGCCAGGCCAGTTCGAAACGATTGGGTGTCGCCATGTTGGCGAGCGGAAGCAGCGTGTCCCGTATGGCCTCCGCAGTCGCGACCGGCACGTAAAGACCGCCGCTGTCCCCCATGACAGGGTCGCAGACGTAGAGAAGGTCCGGATTTTTCTCCTTGAGCGCCTGAATGAGCCGAGCGACGGATCGCGGTTGCGAGGCGTTGCCGAAATAGCCCGTCAGCACGGCCTTCACCTCGCCCAACCATGGCGCGCGAATGAGATCATCTATAGCTTTGTCGAACTCTGATTCGGGGAAGGTCAGACGGGTGGAGGGCCCATGTCCGGGATGCCAGGGCAGCACGATGGTCGGAAGCGCCCAGACAGGGTGACCCATGGTCTCCAGGGCAAAGACCGCGGCGCGGTTGCCGACGGAGCCACGCACCACATGGCTGGAAATGACGATGACTGCACTGCCGGTATCTTGCATGACTTCCACTTCCCCCTGCGACACGCTTTGATCTTGTCTCGGACGGGGCATGTCAACAAGGCGTGATTAAAGAATGAGACGCTGTGGCGAGGACATGGACCGGCCACATTACCAAAACATGACACTACCATCGAAACCGGGCTTGAAAGGGAGAGAGCATGGCGGCGAGGCAGCACCCGAAACGGGAAAAACAGATCGAGAAGGCGCGCAAGATCGCGCTCGGATTGGAAGGTCCCCATCTCGACCCCTCTATCCTCTTTGGCCGGGCCAGCACCGACGACCTTGAGCTTTACACGCCGGACATGCTGGCGCACGCCGCCCGGCATGCAGCAGGCCGCTTGCAGGACTGGACGCGGATCCGCGCCGACATCACCATCCAGTCGCTTCCGGGCGTCGAGCCCGAGGGCGTTTCCGTTTCGATCCTCAACGTGATCGACCGCAACATGCCCTTCCTGTTTGATTCGGTCATGGGCGAAGTCACGGCCAGCCACCGCGACCTCCTGCTCGCAGTCCACCCCATTCTGCTTCTCGAGCCTGGCAAGGAACCCGTTCTGCGCTCCTACGAGCAGCCGGGCGAGCCCTCTCATCACGTCAGCCTCATCCAGATCCACCTGCCGCCGATCAGTGCGGAGCAGGCCGAGGCGTTGATCGAGCGGATTCGTCACATCCTCGACCAGGTCCACCTGGCCATCACCGACTGGAGCGCGATGCTGGAGGTCCTGGATGGCGCTGCCAAGCAGCTCAACAGCTCTGCAGGCCGCCGCAAGGTCGACCGAGAAGAAGCCCTGGCCTTCCTCGACTGGTTGAGGGACGACAACTTCACCTTTCTCGGCATGCGCGAATACGTCTATTCGGGCAAGGGCGCAGAGGCGCTGATCGAGCGCGGCAAGGGGCGCGGCCTCGGCATCCTCTCGGACCCCGAAGTTCGCGTTCTGAGACAGGGCAAGGACGCGGTGATGACCACGCCCGAGATCCTTGAATTTCTGGACGGCCCGGATTTCCTGATCGTCACCAAGGCCAACGTGAAATCCGTCGTCCACCGCCGCGCCTACATGGATTACGTCGGGGTCAAGCGCTTCGATGAGAAGGGCCAGGTGGTCGGGGAACTGCGTATCGTCGGCCTGTTCACGGCAGCCTCCTACGCCCAGTCCGTCCGCGACGTTCCCCTGCTGCGCGCCAAGACGGCGGAGATCGACCGGCACTTCGGCTTCGATCCCCACGGCCATTCCGGCCGCATGCTCGAAAATACGCTTGAATCCTATCCGCGGGACGATCTTTTCCAGATCGACCACGATCTGCTTGCCCGCTTCTGCGAACAGATCATGGAATTGAGCGAGCGGCCGCGGGTGCGTGTGCTGCCGCGCATCGACCGTTTCGACCGCTTCGTGTCGGTGATCGTTTACGTCCCGCGTGAAGACTACAATTCGCTCGTGCGCGAAAAGATCGGCCACTATCTTGCCGAGACCTTCGATGGCCACGTCTCCGCCTATTATCCTGCCTTCCCGGAAGGCAATGTGGCGCGGGTGCATCTCATTATCGGCCGACGAAGCGGCAAGACGCCACGGGTTACCCAGGCAAAACTGGAAGAGGCGATCCGCCTGATCGCCACGCCGTGGGAAGATCGTTTCGCCTCGCTTGCCGAAGCGGGCCCCAGGCTCTCGGTGACCAATGCCTTTCAGGAGGCCTTTTCTCCCGAGGATACCGTTTCCGATCTTGCCGATATTGCCGCCTGCGCCGATGGCGAGACCATCCGCATCGCCTTCTACTGCCGGACAGTCGATACCCCCGACACCGTCTTCCTGAAGATCTTCCACGCTGGCCACCATCTGTCGCTGTCGCGGCGCGTGCCGCTTCTGGAAAACCTCGGCTTCCATGTGGTGAGCGAACGCACCTTCGATATCCGCGTCGGCGCGGCCGGCGATCTGGTCGTTCTGCACGATATGGAACTTCAGCTGGCCGATGGTCGAACGGTGGACCTCGTCCGCGAAGCCCCGCTTCTCAAGGAAGCCTTTCTGTCGGCCTTTGCGGGAACGATCGATAACGATGCATTTAACAAGCTGGTTCTGCTGGCAGGCCTTTCTGCGCGGGAAGTGACTGTTCTACGGGCCTATGCCCGCTATCTGCGACAGACCGGCATTCTCTACTCGCAGGCCTACATCGCCGACACGCTGAACAAGTACCCGGCGATCTCTGTCGCCATCTTCCGGCTCTTCTACCAGGGCTTTGAGCCGAGCCTCGGCGAACGGATCCGCAGCAAGAAGCTGACCGAGCGGCATGCCGAGATCGAAGCAGCGCTTGGAAACGTGCCGATTCTCGACGAGGACCGCATGCTTCGCCGCCTCGTCAACGCGGTCGATTCGACGCTCCGGACGAACTACTTCCAGAAGGACGAACAGGGCCTGCCGAGACGCATGCTGGCGTTCAAGCTTGATCCCAAAATGCTGGACGGCCTGCCGGAACCCCGGCCCTTCCGCGAGATCTTCGTCTACGGCACCGAGGTCGAGGGCGTGCATCTGCGCTTTGGCAAGGTCGCACGCGGCGGCATCCGCTGGTCGGACCGTGGCGAGGATTATCGCACCGAGGTTCTGGGCCTGGTAAAGGCGCAGCAGGTCAAGAACGCTGTGATTGTACCCGTCGGAGCGAAGGGCGGCTTCTTTCCAAAGAGCCTGCCCGCCGGCGGATCACGCGAGGACATGTTCAATGCCGGCAAGGAGGCCTACAAGACCTTCATCCGCACCCTGCTCTCCATCACAGACAACATCGTCGGCACCGACATTGTCGGTCCGCCGGATACAATCCGGATTGATGGAGACGACCCCTATTTCGTCGTGGCGGCGGACAAGGGCACGGCGACATTCTCCGATACCGCCAACGGACTTGCACAGGAAGCCGGCTTCTGGCTTGACGACGCCTTCGCATCCGGCGGGTCTGCCGGCTATGACCACAAGAAGATGGGCATCACCGCCCGTGGCGCATGGGAGGCCGTGAAGCGGCTGTTCCGCGAGAAGGACATCGATATCCAGACCACGCCCTTCACCGTGGCGGGCGTCGGCGACATGTCGGGCGACGTCTTCGGCAATGGAATGCTGTTGTCACGCAAGATCCGCCTGATCGCGGCCTTCGACCACCGCGATATCTTCATCGATCCGAATCCGGATACCGAAAGGACGTTTGAAGAACGGCAGCGCATGTTCAATCTGCCGCGCTCCAGTTGGCAGGACTACGATCGGACATTGCTGTCCGAAGGCGGCATGATCATTTCGCGCACGGAAAAATCCGTGAAGCTGACGCCGCAGGCAGCTGCTGCCATCGGGATCGACAAGGCGACGGCCACGCCCTTTGAGATCATGACTGCCATGCTAAAGAGCCAGGTCGACCTTCTCTGGTTCGGCGGCATCGGCACCTATATCAAGGCTGCTTCCGAAACCGATACGGACGTCGGTGACCGCGCCAATGATCCCATCCGCATCAATGCTGTCGAGGTTCGCGCCAGCGTTCTGGGCGAAGGCGCAAACCTCGGCGTGACGCAGAAGGGCCGCATCGCCTATTCGCTGGCAGGCGGGCGTTGCAATTCCGATGCGATCGACAACTCTGCGGGCGTCAATTCGTCCGACGTCGAGGTCAACATCAAGATCGCGCTCAACCCGGCCATGCAGGACGGTCGGCTGACCCGCGAAAAGCGCAACCTGCTTCTGGCCTCCATGACAGAGGAAGTCGGGCATCTGGTCCTGCGCAACAACTATCTGCAGCCACTGGCGATCTCTCTGACGGAACGGAAGGGCGCCGCCAACCGCGAGGAACTGTCGCGCCTCATGTCGGTGCTGGAAACCCAGGGCCGTCTCAATCGAAAGGTCGAGACCCTTCCCGACGATGCCGAGCTGGCCGAGCGCTACCAGTCCGGCAGGCCCCTGACCCGCCCGGAGATCGGCGTGCTCCTGTCCTACTCGAAGATCGTTCTGTTCGATGCGCTGATCGACAGCCCGCTCCCGGATGACTCTTACTTTTTGGCGACCCTCAGGGACTATTTCCCTGCCAAGATGCAGAAGCTCTATTCCGGAGACATCGAGCATCATCGGCTGCACCGCGAGATCATAGCGACCACGCTCGCCAATGAAGTCATCAACCGTGGCGGTCCAGGCTTCGTCCAGCAGATGAGCGACATGACCGGCGCCGCTGCCGCAAATGTGGTGAAAGCCGCCTTCCTCGCCCGCGATGGTTTCGACCTGCCCAAGCTGTGGGCAAGCATCGACGGCCTCGATGGCCGGATACCGGGCCAGGTGCAGAACGATCTCTATGGTCGCACCAGCGAGATCTTTGCCGAAGCAACGCGTCTGATGCTGCAGACCCAGGCGGGCAATGGCGAGATGAACATCGCCATGGAACGCCTACGGGCCGGCATCAAGGGATTGCGGAGCACGATCACCGGCATGGACACTGTTGATCTCGCCTCCCGCGCATCTGCGCTCGAGGAACAGGGCGTGCCGGCAGCACTGGCGCGCGAAATCCTGCTCTTGCCCACGCTCGCCCTGGTTCCGGAAATCATGCTGATTGCCGACCGCACTGGCGAGACCATGGCTCGGGCATCGGAAAGCTATTTTGCCGTGACGGATCGGTTCCGGATCAACCGCCTTATCGTGGCGGGAGAACGGATCGCCACCAGCGATCACTATGAAAGCCTTGCCCTGTCACGCAGCCTGCAACAGATCGCCTCGGCCCGTCGGGACATCGTGATTGCCGCGATTACCGCCCACCCCAAAGAGAAGAAGCCGGTCGAAGCCTGGCACGGCAGCGATCGCGTGCGGGTCAATCGGATCGGGACAGAGCTTGTCAGCCTGAGCGAAAGCGGCGACCTGACGCTGCCGAAGATCACCGTGGCCGCCGGTCTGCTGGGCGATCTCGCCCACAGTCCCGTGATGTAGCCGAACGGCACCGGGAACTTTGGTGCAAGGAAGCCGAGGGACGCCACCACCATGATGACGACAACGGAACAGGTCGCGGAGCACGCGACCACAAGCCGCCGCGGCATCTGGGGATGGATGTTCTTCGATTGGGCGGCTCAACCATTTTTCACGGTGGTGACCACCTTCGTCTTTGGTCCCTATTTCGTGTCGCGCATGAGCAGCGACCCGATCTCGGCACAGGCGGCGTGGAGCAATATGGCGACGGTCTCGTCGCTGATCATTGCGATCCTGTCGCCCGTGCTGGGCTCCATTGCCGATCAGTCCGGCGCCCGGAAGCCTTGGATAGGCGTCTTTGCTGTCATCAAGATCGCCTGCCTCTGCACCCTCTGGCTCGCGGTTCCAGGTTCGTCACTGATATGGCCGGCTCTGGCGATGATCGGCGCATCGATCGCCGCGGAATTCTCGATCGTCTTCAACGACTCGATGATGCCGCGCCTGGTGCCGCAGCGCGACGTGGGCAGGATCTCGAACCTCGCCTGGGGCCTCGGCTATCTCGGCGGCATGATTGTTCTCATCGTCGTCGTGACCCTGCTGGCGGCCAATCCGGACACCGGAAGAACGCTTGTCGGAGCACTGCCGCTATTCGGCCTTGACGCTGCCCAAGGCGAGGATGCTCGGATCACGGGGCCGGTGGCGGCGCTCTGGTACGCCCTGTTCATCCTGCCGATGTTCCTATTTACGCCGGATGCCCCCAAGCGACTGCCGTTTCGCGCGGCCGTGGGCGCCGGTATCCGCGAACTGGCATCGACACTGAGCGAGCTGAGGCAACGGAGCGGCCTTGCGCGCTTTCTGGTCGCGCGCATGCTCTACCAGGACGGAGTCAACGGTCTGCTGATCCTGGGCGGCGTCTTTGCAGCCGGCATGTTCGGCTGGGCGACGATTGAGATCGGCATCTACGGGATTATCTTGAATGTCGTCGCCATCTTCGGATGCGCCGCGGCAGGGTGGATCGACCGCGTCGCGGGCTCCAAGACCGTGGTGACCGGCAGCCTCCTGCTGCTGATCGTGGCGACAGCCGGCATTGTCTCGACCGGCCCCGGCTATGTCTTCTTCGGTCTCCTGCCACTGTCCCTGGCCGACAGCGGCGGCCTGTTCGGCACGGCGGCAGAAAAGGCTTACGTCCTCTTCGGCATGCTGATCGGCGTCGCCTTCGGTCCGGTCCAGGCGTCCTCCCGGTCCTACCTCGCCCGCAGCGTGCCCTTGAGCGAGGCGGGACGCTACTTCGGCATCTATGCCTTGTCGGGTCGGGCAACGAGCTTCATGGCGACACTCGCCTTTTCGCTCGTCACCTATGCCAGCGGCTCGGCGCGTCTCGGCATGGCGACGCTGATGATCTTCCTGGTCAGTGGCCTCTGGCTGCTCGCGGTGACACCCTACCCCGCCAACCGCCGTTAGAAGCGCTCAGTGCCTGAAGTGGCGCATGCCGGTGAAGACCATTGCCACATCATGCTCGTTGGCTGCAGCAATGACCTCCTCGTCACGCATGGAACCGCCAGGCTGGATGACCGCCGTGGCACCGGCACCGATCGCCGACAGCAGCCCATCGGCGAACGGGAAGAAGGCTTCGGATGCTACGGCGGAGCCCTTGGTCAGCGGCTCTGCCCAGCCCATGGCCTTGGCAGCTTCCTCGGCCTTCAGCCCGGCGATGCGAGCGGAATCGATGCGGCTCATCTGGCCGGCCCCGATGCCTGCCGTCTGACCGTCCTTGGCATAGACGATCGCATTGGACTTCACGTGCTTTGCCACCCGGTAGGCAAACTTCATGTCTTCGAGCTCGGCTGCCGTCGGCTGTCGCTTGGTGACTACGCGAAGCTCGAGATCCTCGATCATGCCGTTATCGCGGCTCTGCACCAGCAGTCCGCCGGCGACGGTCTTGGCAGTGATGCCGCGCGAACGCGGGTCGGGCAGGGCGCCTGTGACGAGCAGGCGCAGGTTCTTCTTCGAGGCGATGATCGCCTTCGCCTCGTCGGAGACCTCCGGCGCGATGATGACTTCGGTAAACAGCTTGACGATCTCTTCCGCAGTCTCTGCGTCAAGAAGCTGGTTGAGCGCGATAATGCCCCCGAAGGCCGAGGTGCTGTCGCAGGCAAGCGCCCGCAGATAAGCCTCCCGCAGGCTCGGGCCGGTCGCAACGCCGCATGGGTTGGCGTGCTTGATGATGGCGCAGGCGGGGCCTTGTTCGGCCGCGAACTCGCCGATCAGCTCGAAGGCGCCGTCCGTGTCGTTGATGTTGTTATATGATAGCTGCTTGCCCTGCAGCAGCGTGGCCGTGGCAACACCGGGGCGGTTTTCGCCCGTGACGTAGAAGCCTGCGCTCTGGTGCGGGTTTTCCCCGTAGCGCATTTCCCCCTTCAGCACGCCACCGATCGTCCGGTACTGCGGCGTCGCGATGTCGAGCGCTTCGGCAAACCAGTTGGAGATCGCCGTGTCATAGGCGGCCGTGCGGGCATAGGCCTTGGCCGCAAGCCGCTGGCGGAAGGCATAGCTGGTCTGGCCACCCTGTTCTTCCAGGGCCTCGATCAGGCTCGCGTAGTCGGAAGGGTCGGTAATGATGGCCACATAGGCATGGTTCTTGGCGGAGGCACGGATCATGGCCGGGCCGCCGATATCGATGTTCTCGACGGTGGTTGGATAATCCCCGCCGGCGGCGCGCACTTCCTCGAACGGGTAGAGGTTGATGACCGCAAGGTCGATCCCCTCGATGCCGTGGGCTGCCATCGCTGCCTGATGCTCGGCGTCGTCACGAATGGCCAGAAGCCCGCCGTGCACGTTCGGATGCAATGTCTTCACCCGGCCGTCCATAATTTCCGGAAACCCCGTGACTTCCGATACATCCGTCACCGCAAGCCCCGCAGCGGCGATGGTCTTGTGGGTGCCGCCGGTGGACAGGAGCTTCACACCCTGCTTCACGAGCGCCTGGGCAAGCTCGACGATGCCGGTCTTATCAGAAACGGACAAGAGCGCCGTGCGGATGCGGACACGATCAGGGGCGGGGATCTTCTTGGAATTGACGGCCATCGCTTATGTCCTCGAATGCGCCGGGAAGGCGCCAGCTTGCATGAGGGCCGGTTAGCACAGCTTGGCGGAGGAAGGAAAGTCTATTCGCCCCGCCGCAGCATCCAGCGGATCTCTGAGGTCTGGGGCGGCGAGAACTCGATCACCAGCTGTTGGCTCGGCCGAATTCCCGAGACGTCCGCGAAGAAAATATCCTCGTCGATCAACACCTCAAGGCCGGGCGCCGCAAAGATCCAGGTTTCGCCGTCCGGCGCACGCATGATGACGCTCTCTTCGTCGCGCCGTTTCAGCTTGATGGCGGGATGGATGTGGAAACGCGCCACGGCGGAAAGCGGGGTCGCCGGCGCTTCGTGTCCTTCTGCGAGAAACAGGCGATCGTATCCCTTGATCTTGTCGCCTTTGGAACTGAGGCCGATCTCCCGCTGGTGGTAGTAGCCGTGATCCCGCACATAACCATCGTGTATCGCCTTCAGCCAGTCATTGCCGTGCGGATCGTCCCAGCGTGTCACATTCACGGTCGACACCCCGGGAAGCATGATGGCGCGGGAAAGCTTCGACTTGACGATACGGCTCGACGAGGTCTCGTCGAGGATGACGGTGGAATGGGCAGAGGTGGAACGCGCAATGGTGCGGTAGCTGCGTCCTGCCCATTTGGGCGAACCACAGTTGACGATGAACCGATGCCGACCGGACGACATTTCGAAGGAAAGGCTGCCGGCATGCGCCGTGGCCGACAGATCCGGCGAAAGCGGAAATCCGGTATCGACGATCAGTGTGGTGCCGGCAACCGACAGCCGATGGTAGTGCATGCGGGGCAGGGCCTTGAACGGCCGCCCTGCGGATTCGTCGTAGCGAAGCACGGACATGAGTTCGCTTGGCGGCGTGGCACTCGCGCCGTTAAACAACGCCAGATCGCCATCCTGGTGGCGGAAGAACCGCAGCGCCGGATACATCCGGTCGATGGTCGGGATCAGCTTTGACGGCAGGTCGTGACCGAGATTGATATAGGTCTGGCGCAAGGGCAGGAGATCGAGAAGGATATCGAGCAGGGCCCGCGGATTGCGCGATACATGCCCGCCATCGGCGAGGATCTGCTCCTCCAGTTCCCGGTCGAGACGAATCCCTTCCCGGCGAATGTAGGCAGCCCGCGTCGGCATGGAAATGGATGCCATCGCAAGCGCGATGCGCTGTCGCAGCCGCGTTTCGCCTTCCGGCGTGGAGGCGACGATTTTGCGCAGATAGCGCACCTGGTAGGCAAGGCTCTTCATGAAGCGGCGATAGAAACCTGCTTCAGCGCCGTTCAGCACCACCGTGGAATGGGAAAGCCAGGCAATGACGCGCTCGGCAACGACGTTGGGTTCCCAGGCGATGCCGCGTCTGCGCCGTCCATAGCGGACGATCCAGTCATCCACGATGTCGCGGGCATGGGCGCAAGCCTCCTCAGTCTTGCGGGACCGGATGTGGCGCAGCCAGGCAAAGGAATGAAGCCGCTCCGCAAAGAGCCGGGACGGCAGCTCCACGGCAAAGGGCGAATCCCCGAACGTTTCCAGCGTGCGCCCGGCGAGCGGAAAGCGTCCCTCCAGGATCTCTTCCGCCACATAGGGATCAAGGGAGCGCAGATCCGTCGGGGCGACGATCAGACGGTCGGGTACATGAAGCGAGAAGGGGGTCAGGGCGAGACGCAGGGGTGCGGTCCGCCTGCCCAGGCGGCGCCAGAGGTCCCGCATTCCGAAGGACGCAATCCTTCTGCGGTCCGCGAGCGTCATCGTCACCTTGGAATTCTCCCGCAGAATAGCATCAGATCCCGCCACACGGCTGGAATCACCTTCTGATGCAGGAATCATCGCTGCTTATGGTGAATAATTTCTTACCGGACCCGCAGCACCGATGCGAAGAACCCATCCATGCCACCGGCGACAGCATCTCCGGCCGGCAGCATGGCCGGCGTCGTACGCACCTCTCCCACCGGCGAGATCGCGGCTTCCAGTCCCGGCCAATCCTTAGCATCGACTGGAACCCGTTCCACGCTCGGCGTATCGGCAAGCACCCGCGCCACCAGGTCTTCGCCTTCAGAAGGATCGAGCGAGCAGTTGGAGAAGACGACGAGCCCGCCAGACTTCACAAGCGTCAATGCGTGCCGCAGCATCTTTTCCTGCAGCGCCGCGAGCTTGGCGATGTCCTCCGGACCCTTGGTCCAGAACACGTCCGGATGCCGGCGTGTCGTTCCCGTTGAAGAGCAGGGGGCATCCAGGAGAATGCCGTCCAGCGGCTCGGCCGGCTCGAACTGGAAGAGGTCGCCCGTCACCACCTGCGCGTCCATGCCGAGGCGCTGCAGGTTCTGCTGCAACCGCACGACACGATTGGCGGACTGTTCCACGGCAGTGACCTTCGCCCCCGCTGCAACCAGCTGGGCCGTCTTTCCGCCCGGCGCGGCACAAAGATCGGCAATCCGCTTGCCTTTGAGATCGCCGAACAGCCGCGGCGGTATGCTCGACGCCGCATCCTGCACCCACCAGCCGCCCTCCTGGTAGCCGTCCAGCTCGGCAATACTGCCATGGAAGGATGGCAGGCGCAGGCTGCCGGTCGGCAGAATCGTGGCTCCGAGGCGAGCCGCCCAGCCCTCCGGGTCACTCTTGACCGTCAGATCGATGGCCGGCTGCACGAGTTGGGCTTCGGCAATCCGCTCCGCTTCAGCTTCCCCATAGGCCGCAACCAATCGTGCCCGGAACCAAGCCGGAACGGGGGAAACGGACGCAGTCTGCGCCAGGATCTCGTCCTTCTCGCGCACCAGCCGGCGCAGCACGGCATTCACAAGCTTGGCGAAACGCCTGGTCCTCGGATCCCGGTCCGCCTGCTCGACGGCCAGATCCACGGCCGCATGCACGGGCACGTCCAGGTGCAGGATCTGGGCCGCAGCGATGATGAAGACGTGCTGGAGTGTCCGGGCGCCGTCAGGAAGCGGGCTGTCGAGCAGTGAAGCGATGGCTGCCTCGAGGCGCGGTAGATGCCGAAGGGCCGTCGTGAGGATGGCCCGCGTCAGGCCTCGGTCAGCATCGCTGAGCGCCCTGTAGGAGGGATTTCCGTTCGAAGGATCGAGCATCCCATCCATGGAGATCTTGCGGTCGATGACGGCCGCAAGAAGCTTGGCCGCGGTGATCCGAACCTCGAGCCCTGGCTTGGCAGGACGAGCCGGGGCGGAAGAGGGTGCTGCATTCCGGTGGTCGGGACGCGCTCTCGTTGCGTTCTTGTTCTTTTTGCTGTCCATCAGGACCAGGGACCCTTGCGTGGTTCATCGGAGCTGCGGCTACGGCCGATGTTCGGCACGACGCTCGCTGTGCGTCGGGCTCTAGCAGCCCCGGACGGGGACGTCGAGCCGCTGCCACCGAACTCCGCCGCCATCTGCTGCAGCGCTGCAATGCGGTTTCCCGTGTCCGGGTGGGTGGAAAACAGATTGTCCATTCGCTGGCCCGACAGCGGATTGATGATGAACATATGCGCAGTCGCCGGGTTGCGCTCGGCATCGTAGTTGGGGATCTGGTGCGCACCGCCGGCAATCTTGGCAAGCGCCGAAGCCAGCGCCAGGGGGTTGCGGCAGATCTCGGCGCCGCGCCGGTCGGCGGAATACTCCCGCGTCCGGCTGATCGCCATCTGCACGACCATCGCGGCGAGCGGCGCAACGATCATCGCGGCCAGCACACCGATAAAGCCCAGCGGATTGCTGTTGTTCTCGCGATTGCCGCCGAAGAAGAAGGCAAAGTTGCCGAGCATGGAGATGGCCCCTGCAAGCGTCGCAGTAATGGTCATGGTCAGCGTATCGCGGTTCTGCACATGCGCCATCTCGTGCGCCATCACGCCGGCGACCTCCTCGGGGCTCAGCATCTGGAGCAGGCCGGTTGACGCAGCGACTGCCGCGTTTTGCGGGTTGCGTCCGGTTGCAAAGGCATTCGGCTGCGGATTGTCGTAAACATAGACCTTCGGCATAGGCAGGCCGGCGTTCTCGGCCAGCTGCCGAATGATCTGGTAGAACTCGGGCGCGTTCCGCTCGTCCACCTGCTGGGCACGATAGGCCGACAGCACCATCTTGTCGGAATTCCAGTAGGAGAACAGGTTCATACCGGCTGCGAACAGCAGCGCGATCATCATGCCCCCGCGCCCGCCGATCAGAAAGCCCACGCCCATGAACAAGGCTGTCATGAAGGCAAGAAGCATGGCAGTGCGCATCATGTTCATCGTATCTCTCCTCTTACCGCGCCGAATGGAACCGCCCGTGTGATCGAAAGGGTTTTCGTACGCCCTGGAACCGCCTATGATGTGGTCCGTTCAATCCTGAATTTCAATGAACTGTCTGATGAGTGACCATGCAGACTGCAGATAACGACAATGCCGAAGATCCCGTCATCGACGAGGCACCCAGGAAGCCCCTGACGCCTGCGGCGGAACGCGCCCTTCTGGAGGCAGAGGAACGACGTCGGGCCGCGGCGGAGCTCGCCATGCCGGAAGAATTCGGAGGCCGCGGCGGTGCAGACCCTTCGCGGTTCGGCGATTGGGAAATCAATGGCCGTGCCATCGATTTCTAAGTAAATATTCCTATTGACTTCGCGCATGATCTGGAATTTATTCCTCTCATGCTCAAACCTATCGCGCTCGTCCTGATGGTGATTCTGCCGCTCTCTCGCCCCGCCCAGGCGCGCGAGGAGATCGCTGGTCCGGTGATCGCGGATATCATCCGGGTGGTGGACGGCGACACGATCCTGGTGGAAGCGCGCCCTTGGCCACAGCAGAGAATTGAGGTCTTTGTTCGCATACGGGGCATCGATGCTCCCGAAATCCACTCCCACTGCAGCAGCATCAGGGCAGGGGGCGAAGAAGCCCGGCTCGCGCTGGAAACCATGGCCTTGAGCTCACCCCATGTGGAACTCACCCATATCTCCGGCGACAAGTATTTCGGCCGCATTGTTGCGGACGTAACCCTCTCGGATGGCCGTAACATTGGCAGTGATCTCCTGCTTGCCGGCCTCGCACAGCCCTACGAAGGCGGCCACAAATCGATCCCGCCATGCAATCCGGATTGATCTGAGTTCGGGACATGTGCCTCGGAAAGGCTGCAGATCCAGCCTTGTCAGCGAGGTAAATGCGATGCGGATTGGTCTTTCACTGTTGCTCTTCACGGCTTTCTTGTCTGGGACCGCCCAGGCAAAGACCTGCAAGGAGGTTTCAAGCTGCGAAGAAGCCGTCGCCATCTGGTGCGCAGGCTATCGACGGGCAGATGCCGACAAGGACGGAATTCCGTGTGAAAACGTTTGCCACTCGCGCAGCGACGTCGAGGATATCCAATCCCGGATAGGGTGCCGGCAAAGCTGACACTCCATCGGGATCGAAGCACTACTCCGTCTTGTTCTGGCGGTTGGTGATGAGATCATCGACCACGGCCGGATCGGCCAGCGTCGATGTATCGCCGAGTGCGCCGAAATCATCCTCCGCGATCTTCCGCAGGATGCGGCGCATTATCTTGCCGGACCGCGTCTTCGGAAGCCCGGGCGCAAACTGGATCTTGTCCGGCGTGGCGATCGGACCGATCTCGTTGCGGACATGCTTGACCAGTTCCTGCCGCAGCGCGTCGGTGCCGTCGTTGCCGGCCATCAGGGTCACATAGCAGTAGATCCCTTGCCCCTTGATGGTGTGCGGATATCCGACCACCGCCGCTTCCGAGACAAGTTTGTGCGACACCAGTGCCGATTCCACTTCCGCCGTTCCGAGCCGATGCCCGGACACGTTGAGCACGTCGTCGACGCGGCCAGTGATCCAGTAATAGCCGTCGGCATCCCGGCGGCATCCGTCACCCGTGAAATATTTCCCCTTGTAGGTCGAGAAATAGGTCTGGATGAAGCGTTCGTGGTCGCCGTAGACGGTGCGCATCTGCCCAGGCCAGCTGTCGGTGATGCAGAGATTGCCATCAGCGGCTCCCTCAAGGACGTTGCCCTCGTTGTCCACGAGCTGCGGCTTGACGCCAAAGAAGGGCTTTGTTGCCGATCCCGGCTTCAGGTCGGTCGCACCTGGCAGCGGGGTGATCATGTGCCCCCCAGTTTCGGTCTGCCACCAGGTATCGATGACAGGGCAGCGCTTGTCTCCCACCACGTCGTAATACCATTCCCAGACTTCCGGATTGATCGGCTCTCCCACTGTTCCCAGCAGCCGCAGGCTGTCGCGAGAGGATCGCTTCACGAACTCGTCGCCGGCTCCCATCAGGGAGCGGATCGCGGTCGGTGCCGTGTAGAAGATGTTGACCTTGTGCTTGTCGACGATCTCCCAGAACCGCCCCTGATCCGGGAAATTCGGCACGCCCTCGAACATCAGCGTGGTGGCGCAATTGGCCAGCGGCCCATAGACCAGGTAGGAATGGCCCGTGACCCAGCCCACATCGGCCGTGCACCAGAAGATATCCCCGTCATGGTAGTCGAACGTGTACTCGTGGGTCATGGCGGCATAGACCAAGTACCCGCCGGTCGTGTGCAGCACGCCTTTCGGCTTTCCCGTTGAGCCCGACGTGTAGAGGATGAACAGCGGGTCTTCCGCCTTCATCTTCACAGGCTCGCAGTGGCCCTTCACGCTGGCAATCTCCTGGTGGTACCAGAGGTCGCGGCCCGGCGCCCAGTTGGTCTTGCCGCCGGTCCGGCGAACGACGAGCACCTTGTCGATCGTCACATACTGCTTGGCAGCGATACGGACGGCCGTATCGGTGTTCTCCTTGAGCGGCACCGGCTTGCCGCCGCGCACGCCCTCGTCGCAGGTGATCACGAAGGTGGACTGGCAGTCAACGATGCGGCCGGCCAGAGCCTCCGGCGAAAAGCCCCCGAAGACCACCGAATGGACCGCCCCGATCCGTGCGCAGGCCAGCATGGCATAGGCCGCTTCGGGGATCATCGGCATGTAGATGGTGACCCGGTCGCCCTTCTTCACGCCGTGTTTTTTCAACACATTGGCGAGCCTGCAGACCTGATCGTAGAGCTGGTTGTAGGTAATCTTCTTGTCGATATAGGGGTTGTCACCCTCCCAGATGATCGCCGTACGCTCCCCATGCGTCTTCAGATGCCGGTCGATGCAGTTGTAGGAGACATTGGTCAGCCCGTCCTCGAACCACTTGATGGACACTCTCCCCTTGAAGGAAGTGTTCTTCACCTTGGTGTAGGGCTTGAACCAGTCGATCCGCTTCCCGTGCTTACCCCAGAACTTGTCCGGATCCTCGACGCTTTCCTCATACCACTTTTCATACTTTTCACGGTCGATGAGAGCCTTCGCTTTGGTGGCTTTCTGAACCGGATAGAGTTTTTCGGACATGCTTTCCTCCCTGCTTGCCCCGAACGACGCAGTGATCAGGACGACTTCTGCCGAAGTCATACCAGTTGGGGCGGCACCGGCAATTAGACAAACGGTGACCCCTCATGAAGAATTGCAATCGGGCCGTTTTTCAATTATAGGACCAGTGAATTCCCGGAAATTTGTGGTTGATACCCACGGCCCGCGACACCGGCGCGGACGGACAGAGGATCTATATCTATGGCTCAACAGCTGCTCATGCCGAAGGCGACCGCCGTGTGGCTGGTCGATAATACCGCACTCTCCTTCGAACAGATCGCCCAGTTCTGCAAGCTTCATCCGCTTGAAGTAAAAGCCGTTGCCGATGGCGAAGCCGCGCAAGGCATCAAGGGCCTCGACCCGATTGCCACCGGCCAGCTGTCCCGCGACGAGATCCAGCGCGGCGAAGGTGACGTCAACTACAGGCTCAAGCTGTCCGAACCAAAGGTTCGCGTGCCGGAATCCAAGCGCCGTGGCCCGCGCTATACGCCTGTCTCCAAGCGCCAGGATCGCCCGAACGCCATTCTCTGGCTGGTGCGCAACCATCCGGAATTGAAGGACGCGCAGATTTCGCGCCTCGTCGGAACCACCAAGTCGACCATCGAGCAGATCCGCGAACGCACCCACTGGAACGCTGCTAACCTGGCACCGATGGATCCTGTGACGCTCGGTCTCTGCAGCCAGATCGATCTCGATCTCGAAGTGGAAAAGGCTTCGAAGGGTCGCCCGCTGCCGACCGCCGCCGAACTTGGCGCCTCCCTCCAGCCGGCATCGGAAACCGAAAACCTCGGCTTCAACTACCGCACCGAGCGCGAGGAAGAAAAAGAGATCGATGCGGACGCTGTCTTCGCAAAGCTGTCTTCGCTGAAGTCGACCCCGCGCACAGACGACGAAGACGATCGTTTCTAACGGTCGCGCCTAAGCGACCTCCAGGGAGAGAAGATCATGGCCTCTACGCCCCGCCGACCGGTCAGCCCCATGGATGCCGCCGAGGCCCTCTTCAAACCGGCGCCCAAGAAGGCGGCGCCGGCAATCGAACGACCCGCGGCTCCCCATGCCCGCGAAACGGTTTCAATCCGGATCGACAGTGATGTCCTCGCCTGGTTCCAGGAGGATGGCCCGGGCTGGCAGGAACGCATCAACGACACCCTGCGCGCCGCCATGGCGTCAGGTAAATGATGGCAGGCTGACCTGGCGGTCCTCAGCCTACAGCGGCCTTCGCATAGCCATTCGTGCGCAACAGCGTGGTAATCACGTCCAGCGTTGACGGATCTTCGATTGTCGCCGGCATCGTCCACGGTAGATCGTCAGCGATCTTCTGCATCGTCCCGCGCAAAATCTTGCCCGATCGAGTCTTCGGAAGCTTCGGCACGACCATCACGGACTTGAATGCCGCCACTGGACCGATCTGGCGTCGCACCAGGTCCGTCACCTCCCGTGCGATATCCGCTGTTTCCCGTGAAACGTGGTTCTTCAGCACCAGGAAGCCGCAAGGGATCTGCCCCTTCACGGCATCCTTCACCCCGATGACCGCGCATTCCGCAACATCCGCATGCTGTGCGCAGACCTCCTCCATCGCTCCGGTGGAAAGCCGATGGCCGGCGCAGTTGATGATGTCGTCGGTGCGCGTCATCACGAACACATAGCCGTCCTCGTCAATCACGCCGGCATCGGCTGTCTTGTAGTAGCCCGGAAACTCGGCAAGGCAGTTTTCGCGAAAACGCTCGTCCGCTTTCCAGAAGCTCGTCAGGCAGCCGGGGGGCAGGGGCAGGCGGATCACAAGATTGCCCAGCGTTCCAGCCGCAACCGCATGCCCCGCATCGTCGACGACCTCGATCCCATATCCGGGCATGGGCTTGGTCGGGGAGCCGTATTTGACCGGCATCAGACCGAGCCCCAGCGTGTTGGCGGCGATCGGCCATCCCGTTTCCGTCTGCCACCAGTGGTCGATGACAGGCACCTTGAGTTTGTGTTCGGCCCATTTGATGGTTTCGGAATCGGCCCGTTCGCCTGCAAGAAACAGCGCCCGTAGCCCCGAGAGGTCGTGAAGGGGGATAAGGTCGCCGTCGGGGTCGTCGCGGCGGATGGCACGAAATGCCGTTGGCGCCGTGAACAGCACCTTCACCCCATGGGTCGCCGCCACGCGCCAGAATGTGCCGGCATCCGGCGTTCCGACCGGCTTGCCCTCGAAGATGACGCTGGTATTGCCAGCCAGCAGCGGCGCGTAGACGATATAGGAGTGACCGACCACCCAGCCGATGTCTGACGCGGTCCAGAACACCTCGCCTGGCGCCATTCCGAAGATGTTGGACATGCTCCAATGGAGCGCCACCATATGCCCGCCATTGTCGCGCATCACGCCCTTCGGCTGCCCTGTGGTTCCGGAAGTGTAGAGGATGTAGAGCGGGTCCGTCGCCTTCACCGGAACGCATTCGACCGGCGTCCCGCGCGCCTTCTCCACCTGTTCGGCAAAGTCCAGGTCTCCCTGCTCCGGCCGCTGCTCGGCCGCCAACTGGGGACGCTGGAGAATAAGGCAGTGCTTCGGTTTGACGCGGGCAAGCCCGATGGCCTGGTCGATCAGCGGCTTGTAGGCAACGATCCGGCCTGGCTCCAGCCCGCAACTGGCGCCAATGATGAGTTTCGCCTCCGAATCATTGAGCCGCGCCGCAAGTTCCTGGGCTGCAAAGCCGCCAAAGACGACGGAATGCACGGCCCCAAGCCGCGCACAGGCCAACATCGAGAACACGGCCTCCGGCACCATGGGCATGTAGATGACGACCCGGTCGCCTTTTTCGATGCCGAGCCCGCGCAGCACCGCGGCAATCGCAGTGACCTCCTCCTGCGCTTCGCGATAGGTAAAACGCTGGACCTCGCCGGTCATCGCGCTGTCGTGGATGAACGCTAGCTGTTCGCCGCGGCCACGCTCCACATGTCGGTCAAGGCAGTTGTAGCAGGTGTTGGTTTCGCCGCCGACGAACCAGCGTCCGTAGACGCCCTGGTCTGGATCAAACACCGTGTCTGGCTGCCTGAACCAGTCGATAGCCTTGGCAGCCTCCTGCCAGAAGCCCTGCGGGTTCCTCTGCCACGCCTCGTATTCCTCAAAATAGCGGCTTTGCATCTGACCCTCCCGTGACATTGCGCTGCCCTTCGAGGATCAGTCTAGGGGGCAGGACGGGAGGCGCAAAGCCCGACGAAGGACTAGGAGGCTCCTTATATCAGCGGGTGCCGAAGATGGCCGAGCCCACCCGCACGCTGGTCGCCCCGAATTCGATTGCCGTCTCGAAATCGCCCGACATGCCCATGGACAACTTCTCCACCCCACATTCTTTCGCAAGTTTTGCCAGCAGCGCGAAGTGCGGTCCGGGATTTTCATCGGCCGGCGGAATGCACATCAGTCCCTCGATCTCCAGGCCAAGCTCCTCTCGGCACAAGGCAACGAAGCGTGCTGTTTCATCCGGCGCGATGCCGGCTTTCTGCGGCTCGAGACCGGTATTGACCTGGACGTAAAGCCGGACGTTACGCCCCTGTTGCCGGATCTCGGTTGCCAGCGCCCGCGCGATCTTCTCCCGGTCAACCGTCTCGATCACGTCGAACAGTGCCACGGCATCCGCGGCCTTGTTGGATTGCAGCGGCCCGATCAGATGAAGTTCGACACCCTGCGTCTCTGCCTTCAACTCCGGCCACTTACCCTGGCTCTCCTGGACACGGTTCTCACCGAAGACACGCTGGCCTGCAGAAATTACAGGACGGATGTGCTCGGCGTCGAAGGTCTTCGACACGGCAACCAACGTGGCAGTGCCGGCTTCCCGCTGCGAGCGCGCCTCCGCCTGTGCGATCCTTGTCCTGACATCTTCCAGACGATGTTCCACTGTCATTCTCTGCCACCCTTCTGCATTCTTGTTCCTCATGGGATTAAAGCCCATATAGGGGTCTGCCAAGGGCAATCACCTGAAACTTTGGCTCTTCCCAAGCGCCCGAAACTTGACGCTTACGGCCTTTCATGGTGAAGGTCTGCCCCGACTGTTTGAACTGTTTTCTCGGAAAATTATCCCATGGCGACTGAACGTTACAACCCGCGCGACGCCGAGCCCCGCTGGCAGCAGCAGTGGGCCGAGGCGAAGGTTTTTGAAACCGACAACGCCGATCCGCGCGAGAAGTATTACGTGCTGGAGATGTTCCCCTATCCGTCGGGGCGCATCCACATGGGCCATGTGCGCAACTATGCCATGGGCGATGTTGTCGCCCGCTACAAGCGTGCCCGCGGCTTCAATGTCCTGCACCCCATGGGCTGGGATGCCTTCGGCATGCCTGCCGAAAACGCAGCGCGTGACAACAAGACCCATCCCAAGACCTGGACCTACCAGAACATCGAGTCGATGAAGAAGCAGTTGAAGGCCATGGGCCTGTCGCTGGATTGGTCGCGCGAATTCGCCACCTGCGATGTGGAATACTACCAGCAGCAGCAGCACCTCTTCCTCGACATGATGGAAAAGGGCCTGGTCTATCGCAAGCAGTCCAAGGTCAACTGGGATCCGGTCGACCAGACTGTTCTGGCCAACGAGCAGGTGATCGACGGCCGCGGCTGGCGTTCCGGGGCTCTGGTCGAGCAGCGCGAACTGGTGCAGTGGTTCTTCAAGATCACCGAATTCAGCCAGGACCTGCTGGACTCGCTGGATACGCTGGACCAGTGGCCTGAAAAAGTGCGGCTGATGCAGAAGAACTGGATTGGCCGGTCCGAGGGTCTGTCCATCCGCTGGGAGATCGTCGGTTCCACGGCGCTGGCCGGCGAGACCGAGGTTGCGGTCTACACCACACGTCCGGATACCCTGTTCGGCGCCTCCTTCCTGGCCATCGCTGCCGATCATCCGCTGGCCAAGGCCGCGGCCGCAAACAATCCCGAAATCGAGACCTTCGCGGAAGAATGCCGCCGCCAGGGCACCTCGCTGGCAGCGCTGGAAACAGCGGAAAAGAAGGGCATCGACACGGGCATCAAGGTCAGGCATCCGCTGGATCCCGCCTGGGAACTGCCTGTCTACGTTGCGAACTTCGTGCTGATGGAATACGGCACGGGTGCCATTTTCGGCTGCCCTTCCGGCGACCAGCGCGACCTGGATTTTGCCCGCAAGTATGACCTGCCGGTGGTGCCGGTAGTGATGCCGAGGGATGGCGATGCCGACACCTTCTCGGTAGGCGACACTGCCTATGTGGATGACGGCGTGATGATCAACTCACGCTTCCTGGACGGAAAGACCACTGATGAGGCCTTCCAGGCCGTCGTTGAAAAGCTGTCGGCCCAGATGCTGGGCGGCACGCCGCAGGCTGAGCGCAAGGTAAACTTCCGTCTGCGCGATTGGGGTATCTCGCGTCAACGCTATTGGGGCTGCCCGATCCCGGTCATCCATTGCGATGACTGTGGCGTCGTCGCTGTGCCGAAGCAGGACCTGCCTGTCCGCTTGCCGGATGATGTGACCTTCGACCTGCCTGGCAATCCGCTGGACCGGCATCCGACCTGGCGCCACGTGGCCTGCCCGCACTGCGGCAAGGATGCCCGGCGCGAGACGGACACGATGGACACCTTCGTGGATTCCAGCTGGTACTTCACCCGCTTTACTGCGCCGCATAACGACGCGCCCACAGATCCTGCCGTCGCCAATCACTGGCTGCCGGTCGACCAATATATCGGCGGCATCGAGCATGCGATCCTACACCTGCTTTACTCGCGCTTCTTCACCCGCGCCATGCAGGCGACCGGCCACGTAGGCGTGAAAGAACCCTTCAAGGGCCTGTTCACGCAGGGCATGGTGGTCCACGAGACCTACCGGCTGGGATCGGGCCAGAATGGGGAGTGGGTCGCGCCTGCCGATATCCGCATCGAGGACGCGGACGGCAAGCGGCGGGCTACCTTGCTCCGCAGCGGCGAGGAAGTGACGATCGGCTCCATTGAAAAGATGTCGAAGTCCAAGAAGAACGTGGTGGATCCGGACGATATCATCGCCTCCTACGGTGCCGATACCGCACGGTTCTTCGTTCTGTCGGATAGCCCGCCGGATCGCGACGTGATCTGGTCCGAAGCAGGCGTCGAAGGCGCGCATCGCTTCACTCAGCGCCTGTGGCGCCTGGTCTCTGAAGCCGCAGACAATCTGTCTTCCATTGCGCCGGCCCCCGCCAGCACGGGTGACGCTCTGCCGATATCGCAGCTGGCCCACAGGACGCTGCAAGCCGTGCAGGGCGACTACGACAAGCTGTCCTTCAACAAAGCCGTGGCGCGCATCTATGAGCTCGTCAACGCGCTTGCGAGCCCCATGGTGGACGTGGCTGCCGGCAAGGGCGACGAAACCTACCGGGCTGCTATCCGCAACGCAGCAGAGATCCTGGTCCAGATCGTCGCTCCTATGACCCCGCATCTGTCCGAGGAATGCTGGAAGGTTCTGGGCAATCAGGGTCTTCTTGCCGAGGCCGGCTGGCCGCGCTACGACGAGGCGCTGGTGGTCGAGAACGAGGTCACGATGCCCGTCCAGATCAACGGCAAGAAGCGTGGCGAATTGACAATTCGGCGCAACGCGGATCAAACTGAAGTTGAAGCCGCGGTCCTTGCAATGGATGCAGTGAAAGCGGCTCTGGACGGCCGCGCACCGAAGAAGATCATTGTCGTCCCACAGAGGATCGTGAACATTGTCGCTTGACCGTCTCGCTCACCGAACCGCGGTTGCCTTTGCCGCCGCGGCAGTCATCCTACTGGCCGGTTGCCAGGTTCGCCCCCTGTACTCGGAAAGCAATGGCGTCGGTCAGCGGCTGGCAAACGTTGGCTTTGCCGACCCTGAAAACCGGATCGCGCAGGATGTCCGCAACAACCTGGTCTTCCTCGCCGCTGGCGGGGCAGGGGAGCCGGTAAGCCCCCAGTATGAGGTCAAGTTGACGGCCAAGAGCTCTGCCTCGAGCATCCTCGACCTGACCAATGACGATTCCGACACCGTCTCCGTGCGCAATGTTCCGGTCGCAGGCCGGGTGGAAGTGTCCGTTACTTACTCTCTGACGCGGATCATTGATGGCCGGGTCCTGAAAGCGGCGACACGAGAAGTCGTATCGCAGATCGATGTATCCGGGCAGCATTTTGCGAAGATGCGGGCCATCCGCGATGCGGAGAACCGCGCAGCCCGTGAAGCGGCCGAGTTTATCCGTAGCGAAATCGCCATTGCTCTGTCCCGCGAGCCTCAGCCACAAGCCGTATGGCAGAAGTAAAGTCCCACGAGTTCGACCGCTTCCTGAAAAGAGGGGTCGAACTCTACAAGATCTTCCTTGTCTATGGGCCGGACCGCGGTCTTGTGTCCGAACGGGCCGCGGCAATCGCGAAGACCTCGGGCGCGACACCCGACGACCCCTTCTCCCTGCTAAAGCTCGACATCGGCGATCTGTCCTCAGACCCTGGCCGGCTTCTGGACGAGGTGAATTCCCTTGGCCTCTTTGGCGGCAGTAAACTGGTGTGGCTGAAGGGCGCCGCGAACGAAAAACCCTTGCTGGACGCTATGGCCATTCTTGCAAAGGATGCAGCACCTGCCAACATGCTGATCATCGAAGCCGGCGACCTCAAGAAGGGAAGCGGGCTCCGCAAGATCGTTGAGCCGGCTAAAAACGTTGCCGTTGTTCCGTGTTATCCGGATGATGCCCGCGCGCTCCAGGCGCTGATCGACAGCGAACTGGAAGTCGAGAAACTCAGAATTTCACCGGCTGCACGGGTCAGGCTGATAGAATTGCTGGGCGGCGACCGCATCGCGTCACGCAATGAGATCCGCAAGCTTGCCTTGTATTGCCGCGGTACCGATGTGATCGACGAGCGCCACGTGGACGACATTATTGGCGATGCCAGCAGTGTCTCCGCCGATGAGGCTGTAGATGCGGTCTTGACCGGAGACATGCCGGGGCTTCACCGCGCGATCAACAAGGTTGTAGCATCGAAGACCCCGGTCTTCCTGATCCTGCAATCCTGCCTTAAGCAGCTGCAGCTACTCGATCTGATGAAATCGGAAATGGCCGACAAGGGCCTCCAGGCGAACCAGGTGATGATGACGCTTGGACGTCACATCCACTTCAAGCGTAAGCCGCTGATCGAGAAGGCGCTGCGGGACTGGAACGCCGCGGCGATTTCGGGCGACATGGAACGGCTTCAGGCGGCAGTTCTCGCGACGCGACAGCGCCAGGTTCTTGAACCGAGCATTGCACTCCAGGCTCTCATGGCGACCACTGCAGGGCATGCACGTCGCCGCGCCTGATTACTTGCGTTCCAACAGCCTGCAGATATCCTCGAGCTGCTCCAGTGTCTTGTACTGAATACGGATTTGTCCGCTGCCGCCGTTGTGGCTGATCTTCACTTCAAGCCCTAAAGCATCCGTGAGTGTCCGCTCCAGCGCCACCGTATCGGAATCCTTCTCGGTCGGCTTGGGTGGTGCAGGCTGGTTCTGGCCCTTGATATCGTTCTGCGCGAGGCGCTCCGCATCCCGAACCGACATTCCCTTGGCGACGATGGTCCGGGCCAAGGCAGCGGGATCGGAGGTCGTGATGAGGGCACGCGCGTGACCGGCCGACAGCGAGCCGCTCGACAGCATGTCGCGAACAGGCTCAGGCAGCTTGAGCAATCGAAGACTGTTTGCCACATGGCTGCGGCTCTTGCCGATGATCTCGCCCAGATCGTTCTGGGTATAGCCGTGCTCGGCAATCAGCTGGTCATATCCCAAAGCTTCTTCGAGAGGATTGAGATCCGCTCGCTGGACGTTCTCGACGATCGCAATTTCGAGTGCGGTCCGATCATCCACATCCCGCACGATAACGGGTATTTCTACGAGACCAGCCAGCTGTGCGGCTCGCCAGCGCCGCTCGCCGGCAATCAGTTCATAGCGGTCGCCCCGCATCCGCGCCACAACCGGCTGGACGATGCCGTGCTGGCGGATGGAGCTCGACAGGTCCTGAAGGTCGGCCTCGTTGAACTGCCGGCGCGGGTTGCGTGGGTTGCGCGCGATCTGTTCAATCGGAACCAGCCGATCTGGGTTGACGCCAGTAGGGGCACCCACGGGTGAGGGCTGGTCCATCTCGCCGATCAGTGCGGCGAGACCGCGGCCCAGGCGCCGCTTCGAAGGATCTTCAACCATGTCTCTTACCTATAGAATTTGGAGCATCAGGCCGCCTTGCGGCGCCGCTCGCGCTGGATGACTTCAGAAGCAAGCTGCAGGTAGGCCTGGCTGCCGGCGCACTTGAGGTCATACAAGATCGCAGGCTTGCCGTAGGACGGCGCCTCCGAGACCCGAACATTGCGGGGGATCAGCGTATGATAGACTTTCTCGCCAAGATAGGTCCGCACATCCGAAACGACCTGCTGGGCAAGATTGTTGCGGGCGTCAAACATCGTGAGTACGATACCCTGGATGTCCAGCGCCGGATTGACGGTGCGACGTACCTGATCGACAGTTTCCAGTAGCTGGCTAAGTCCTTCGAGCGCGAAGAACTCGCACTGCAGGGGCACCAGCACGGAGTCTGCGCCTGCCATGGCGTTCATCGTCAGCAGGTTGAAGGATGGTGGACAATCCAAAAGGATATAGGAAAAGCTCTTGGCTTCTGCTGTGTTCAGCGCACGCCTGAGGCGAAAGGCACGGTCGCTTTCCCGCGAAATTTCCATCTCGAACCCGAGTAGGTCCATGGTCGAGGGAACAATCCAGAGATTCGGTACCGCGGTCTCCACGGCAGTCTCGTTCACCGTATTATAGCCCATGAGCAGGTCGTAGGATGAGCGCTTGCGGTCTCTCCGATCAATACCAAGCCCGGTGCTGGCATTGCCCTGCGGATCCAGGTCGACAATCAGGACGCGTTCGCCAATGGCGGCTAGAGCCGTTGCCAGGTTAATGGCAGTCGTCGTCTTCCCGACGCCGCCCTTTTGGTTGGCAATTGTGATGACCCGGTTTTTATCCATACTGCACCTACTTTTGGCAGTGTCGGTGTCTCAGTTGGCTGATCTCGAGAACATAGGATTCAGGCTCAACGACACTTGGATGCTTTACCAGATCGAACGACCAGCGACCATGAGCTTTCTCGACCTCCTGAGCATAATCCCGCCCTTTGTGGAAGAAGGCTCGCGTCGCAGTATCAGTCATCCAAGGCGAAGAGTACTGAAGAAGCAGGTCAAGCTCCGCTAAGGCACGCGCGGAAATTCGATCGCAGAGGGGAACTATCTCAGGCAGATTTTCTGCTCGGTCGAGATGCACAGAGCCACGGGCACTGGTTTCAGCCAACGCCACGCGCAGAAATGCAGCCTTTTTCTGGTTGCTCTCCACGAGATGAACCCAGCCGGCATCGTGCTCTGCCAGAAGAATAGCTGTCACGACACCCGGGAATCCGGCTCCTGAACCCAGATCAAGCCATTGGCAGGGCTCTGGGGAAAGAGCGAAGATCTGCGCGCTGTCCTCGACGTGCCTCTGCCAGATATCATCAAGCGTCGATGGAGCGATTAGGTTGATGGACTTCTGCCACTTGCGGACGAGCGTCACAAAATGCTCGAGGCGCTCTTGCGTTTCACGTGAAACAGCTTTCCCGTTCAATTGCATTAGGAGACTCGCTTAACGCGTTGATCGACAACTACGTGCTTCCGTACGAGCGCAAGGATCAGCGCAAGAGCCGCGGGGGTCATCCCGTCAATCTTTCCCGCCTGCGCGAGGTTAGTCGGGCGGGCAACTGTCAGCTTGGACTTAAGCTCGTTTGATAGGCCAGAAGCTGCGTGAAAATCAAAATCATCGGGAATGGATAAGGCTTCGTCCCGATGTGTAGCACTAATGTCGGCTGCCTGTCGGTCCATATACACCGCATAGGTGGCTTCGATCTCGAGCGCCTCTGCAGCGCGCTGCGGCAAGGCTACAAGCTCGGGCCACAGCGACAAGAGGTTTGCAATCGACTGATCAGGGTAGGACAGCAGCTCGTAGGCTGAGCGCCTGTTGCCATCCTGGTTCAGCTTGAAACCTGCACCCGCTGCCGCACTGGGTGTTACGAATAGAGATTTCAGAACCGCACGACCTGCATCGATCGATCCCTTGTATTGGTTGAATTTCTCGAGACGTTCATTACTGACGAGACCGAGCTGATCGCCAACCGCAGTGAGGCGCAGATCGGCATTGTCCGCGCGCAGGGAGAGCCGATACTCTGCACGCGAGGTGAACATGCGATAGGGCTCACTGACACCTTTCGACGTTAAATCATCGATCATCACACCGATGTAAGATTCAGCTCGGCTGAAAATATTCGCCTCGGCTCCTGACGCCCGTCTTGCGGCATTCAAACCAGCGACAAGACCTTGAGCGGCGGCCTCTTCATAACCAGTCGTTCCGTTGATTTGGCCCGCAAGAAAGAGTCCTGGAATATTCCGAACCTCTAGTGACGCATGAAGCTGCCGCGGATCGACATAGTCATATTCGATCGCATAACCGGGCTGCATCACAGTCACACGCTCCAAACCTGGGATCGTGCGAATGAACTCTTCCTGAACGTCTGCAGGGAGCGAAGTGGAAATCCCATTTGGATAAACGATCGGATCATCCAGCCCCTCAGGCTCAAGAAATACCTGGTGACCATCGCGTTCACCAAACCGGACAATCTTATCCTCGATCGATGGGCAGTAACGCGGACCAACACCTTCGATCTGTCCCGAGTACATGGCAGACTTGCCAATGTTATCCCGAATGATCTGGTGCGTGCTCTCTGTCGTCCGGGTGACTCCGCACGCAATCTGCGGCGTCTGAATACTCTCGGTCATTAAAGAGAACGGAACCGGTATCTCGTCCGCCTGTTGAAGATCGACGGCACTCCAATCTATTGTACGTCCATCCAAACGGGCAGGGGTCCCAGTTTTCAGTCTACCCAACTGAAGCCCATATTGAGCCAATGTCGCAGACAATCCGACCGAAGGATCTTCCCCCACGCGGCCTGCTGCGATCCTTTCGCTACCGATATGGATAACGCCGCGCAGGAAGGTACCGGTCGTCAGCACAACCGTTCCGCACCCGAATCGACGGCCATCCTTCATTAGAACGGCCGAGACTACACCTTCCGACATTTCGAGGTCATGCGCGTCGCCGTTAATAACGGTCAGATTATCATGGCCGAGAATGAAGCCCTGCATGGCCGACTTGTAAAGGGCGCGGTCTGCCTGAGTGCGTGGCCCACGGACTGCCGGTCCCTTCTTTCGGTTCAGCAGACGGAATTGGATTCCAGCCAGATCTGCTGCACGACCCATAAGACCATCTAAAGCGTCAATCTCACGCACCAAATGCCCCTTGCCGAGCCCCCCGATGGCAGGGTTGCACGACATGACACCGATGGTCTCTGTCTTGTGGGTGACCAATGCCGTATTAGCACCTGTCCGCGCGGCAGCGCTGGCTGCTTCACAACCAGCATGACCTCCGCCAATGACGATAACATCGAATGTCATATGAACTCCACACGTCGAACCGTGGTCCGTTTCACGTGAATCATTTCCCAATGCAGAATTGCGAGAAGATGAGATCGAGCAATTGCTCTACGTCGACGCGGCCGGTGATCCGTCCAAGTGATGAGGCTGCTGCCCGCAGGTGTTCTGCCCGCAGATCCAATTGTCCGTCGTTTAGCGCTTCGTGGATCGAATGGGAAGCCTCTTCTAAATAACGAAGCTGTCTGGTCCGGTTGGGCACGAGAGATCCCGCCCAGAGTGAAGACACCCGTTGTACAATGGCATCGCGCAGGATTTGCAGGCCTTCACCGGTTTCCGCTGACAGGCAGATGTCGTAACTGCTCGCAGCAGAATGCCGGTCAAGCTTTGTACCAATGCGGATGACTGGCACCGTGCCCACCTCGTCGTCGGTCAGCCCTGATGTGGCACCAATCTCCTCGAGCAGCAAAACAAGATCGGCACCTTGCGCAGTCAGATGGGCACGACGGATGCCTTCAAGCTCAACACGGTCTTCACTCTCCCGAATTCCGGCCGTGTCAAAAAGCTTTACAAGATAACCGTCGAGATCGAGATCGACCTGCAGAACGTCGCGCGTTGTGCCGGCGATCTCGGTCACAATAGCAATATCACGTCCGGCAAGCGCGTTCATCAGGGTTGATTTGCCAGCGTTTGGTGGACCGGTAATGGCAACCTTGAACCCGTCGCGGATCACTTCACCGCCGCGAGCGCCGCTGATGTGGTTGGTGAGTTCCTCATACAGAGATCCCACGTCTCGCCAGACCTGATCTGAAACAGAGCCAGGGACGTCATCCTCATCTGCAAAGTCCAGTTCCGCCTCGATCAGGGCACGGGCCCGCGTTAGTCGTTCCGCCCACTGCATGTAGAGCTCTGACTGACCTCCGAAGCCTTGCTCGACCGCGAGCCTCCGCTGCATTTCCGTTTCGGCGGCGATCAGATCGGCGAGACCTTCGACCTCCACAAGATCGAGTTTGCCGTTTTCAAAGGCCCGACGCGAGAACTCACCCGCCTCAGCAAAGCGCACCTCTGGCATGGCACTGAGTTCAGCAGAAACCGCTGCGACGACGGCAAGGCTGCCGTGGAGATGGAACTCGATGCAGTCTTCACCGGTGAAGGACTTTGGTCCGCGGAAACAAAGGACGAGTCCCTGGTCAAGGAGCGATCCGTCTGCTCTCTTTAGCGTTCGAAGAAGAGCCTTGCGACTGCCCGTAAGTGAACCCACAAGCGTTTCGGCAGCCTCGAAAGCCTTCGGCCCGCTGAGACGGATCACGGCGACGCCGGCGGGCAGGGTCCCACTCGACAATGCAAAGATTGTATCGGTGCCCGTCATCACGAAACATTCCGTCCTTCAGAAACTCGAAAGCGCCCGGTCTCCCAGGCGCTCTCCCTATTCAAGACTCCGGCTAAGGATCAGGTGTTCATTGAGTCGAAGAAATCGCCGTTATTCTTCGTCTGCTTCAGCTTGTCGATGAGGAACTCGATCGCATCGGTTGTGCCCATGGGAGCGAGAATACGACGCAGCACGAAGATTTTCTGAAGATCCTGGCGCGGAACCAGCAGGTCTTCCTTGCGGGTGCCGGATTTGAGAATATCCATCGACGGGAAGATGCGCTTGTCCGCTACCTTGCGGTCCAGCACGATTTCGGAGTTACCTGTACCCTTGAACTCTTCAAAGATCACTTCGTCCATGCGGCTGCCGGTATCGATGAGGGCAGTTGCGATGATCGTCAGCGAGCCGCCTTCTTCGATGTTACGTGCGGCGCCGAAGAAGCGCTTCGGGCGCTGCAGCGCATTGGCGTCCACACCACCCGTCAGGACCTTGCCGGACGAGGGGACGACCGTGTTGTAGGCGCGACCGAGGCGGGTGATCGAATCGAGCAGGATGACAACGTCACGGCCGTGTTCCACCAGACGCTTGGCCTTCTCGATCACCATTTCGGCGACCTGCACGTGCCGCACAGCAGGTTCGTCGAAGGTGGAGGACACGACCTCACCCTTGACCGAACGCTGCATATCCGTGACTTCTTCCGGCCGTTCATCGATCAGGAGAACGATCAGATAGCACTCGGGATGGTTTGCCGTGATCGAGTGGGCGATGTTCTGCAACAGCACGGTCTTACCCGTACGCGGCGGCGCAACGATCAATCCGCGCTGGCCCTTGCCGAGCGGAGCGACGAGATCGATGACGCGGGCCGAAAGATCCTTCGACGTCGGAATATCCAACTCCATCTTGAACCGCTCATTCGGGTAGAGCGGCGTCAGATTATCGAAGTGAACCTTGTGGCGAATCTTTTCGGGATCATCAAAGTTGATCGTGTTGACCTTGAGCAGCGCGAAATACCGCTCGCCTTCCTTCGGGCCACGAATGGGGCCTTCCACGGTATCGCCGGTCTTCAGTGAAAACCGGCGGATCTGCGATGGCGAAATATAGATGTCGTCCGGCCCGGGAAGATAATTGGCATTGGCCGAACGCAAGAAACCGAACCCATCCTGCAGGACTTCGACGACGCCTTCCCCGATGATTTCCACATCCTGGCTCGCCAGAACCTTCAGGATAGCAAACATCAGCTCCTGCTTGCGCATGGTGCTGGCGTTTTCCACCTCGAGTGATTCGGCAAAGGTGAGCAAATCTGTCGGGGATTTACTCTTGAGTTCTTGAAGCTTCATTTCAGCCATGAAGGGGGGACCACACTGGAGATTTGGGGGGAATGAGGCGTGTCGGTGAATTCGCTACCGCGGAAGATGATCCGGGACGATGGAAACTACACGCATGCCACGAGATGAGATGGCAGAAAAAATAGCCGTTCGCGCGCAACCCCGCAAGGGGGCATCGACCGCGGGACAAAGAAAATTAGAAAGGCTTCACCACGACCAGGATGACGATCAGGATCATCAGCACGGTCGGCAGCTCGTTCATCATGCGCCAGTAGCGGGCGGTCTTCCTTGGCCCGTCGACTGCGAGAGAGCGAACCGCCCGACTGAAGATTACATGCACCACTGTCAGCAGGACCACAAGGGCGATCTTTGCATGCAGCCACCCGCCCTCGAACTGAAACGCCTGCCAAGTCAGAACCAGGCCGAGCACCCAGGTGATCATCATCGCCGGGTTCATGATGATCTTCAGCAGACGGCCTTCCATGATCTTGAACGTCTCGGACTGCTGCGAACCAGGCTCCGCTTCCGAGTGGTAGATGAAAAGCCGGGGCAGATAGAGCAGGCCCGCCATCCAGGAGATCACCGCGATCACGTGGAAAGCTTTCACGTAGAGCAGGAAATTATCCGGCTGAAGCCAGTAGATCGCGGCAAAGATCCCGACGAAGACTGCAAGAGCGACTGCAGCGCGCGACCCAGCTCGCGCACCCCCTTTCGAGGTCGGGCCCTCATGTCCCGGGCTCTGGGCGCTCAACGTCCGTCTCCTCGAACTCGTGCCACCAATTGCGTCACATGCTCGGGGTCGGCTTCCGGGGTGATCCCATGACCCAGGTTGAAGATCAACGGACCATGTCCGAGCTTATCGAGGATGGCGTCGATCCCGTCGTCGAGCGACTTACCGCCGGCCACCACCCGCATCGGATCCAGATTGCCCTGCACGGGCCCTTCTTTCTGCAGATCCGCAGCCACCGAAAGCGGAACGGACCAGTCGAGACCGATCGCATCAGCCTTGGTCTTTTGCCGATAGGTCTTGAGGTTCAGACCGGCTCCCTTTGCAAAGGCGATGATTCGAGCCTGCGGTCTCTGCGACCGAATAATCTCGATCATGCGTGCCACGGGCTTTGCCGCATAGGCGTCGAATTCGTCTTCGCCCAGCACGCCGGCCCAGGAATCGAAGATCTGCACGGCATCGGCACCGGCATCAATCTGCCGGATCAGGTACTCGGCCGACATCTCCGTCAGCACGCCTAGCATCTTCTGGAAGGCTTCCGGATAGCGATAGGCGAACAGCCGGGCAGGTGCCTGGTCCGTCGTTCCGTGGCCGGCGATCATGTAGGTCGCAACCGTCCAGGGCGCACCGCAGAAGCCAAGCAGCGTCGTCTCCTGCGGAAGTTCCGCCCGTAGTCGTCGTACGGTCTCGATCACCGGGGCAATATGATCCAGCGCTCCCTCGACCTGAAGATTGTCTATGCCTTCCGGGTCGATCGGATCCATCTGCGGCCCTTCGCCCTGCACGAAGCGAACGTTTCTCTTCAGCGCATCGGGGATGACCAGGATGTCGGAGAACAGAATAGCAGCATCAAAGCCATAACGACGAATGGGCTGAAGCGTGACCTCGACTGCGAAGTCCGGATTGTAACAGAGGTCAAGGAAGCCACCAGCCTCCGCACGAACCTTCCGATATTCCGGAAGATAGCGGCCTGCCTGTCTCATCAGCCAGATCGGGGGAGGCGAGACCGTCTTTCCGTCCAGCACCTCGAGGATTTTCCGGATTGGCCGGGGCAATAGGTTCTCCCTTAAATAAAAGAAAATGAATCTTAGCTCTTTTCTATTTCTTAGAGTCTGTGAGTAGCAAGGATTAAAGGCTTTCCACACGCGAGGGTGACCATCGGTCGCTGTTGTCACAGACCAGAACAGAATTCCCAGCCGCAATACACGCAACGGGGATAAGCCAGAAAATGACATTAAAACAGTCAACTAGTCGCCACCTCGCCGAGGGCGTGCCTGTGGATAGTCTGGGGAAAAGATTTGGTCTTGCCTCGCTTTTCCACACCGTGCACAAACGACGCGAGATTGGCCCCACACCGCTGGCAGATGTGGACAACTCGCAGGTTATCCCGAGCCTCGACCCGCCAAGGCCTCTGAGCCAAGGTTTGTCCCCAGTTGTCAACAAAGGGTCAATTACAGCGTGGAGAACCGAAAAAACTTCTTTCATCTCCATATGATTTCTGACTCCACGGGCGAAACTCTCATCGCCGCGGGCCGAGCTGCCGCCGCACAGTTCCAGTCTTCCCTGGCTATCGAGCATGTCTACCCGCTGATCCGTCACAGGAGACAGATCCTGGCGGTGCTCGAATCCATAGATCGGGAACCGGGGATTGTTCTTTACACCATCGTCGACGAAGAGCTGGCCGGTTTGATCGACGAGCGATGCGCGACGATGGGTATTCCGAGCGTCAATGTCTTGAAGCCGGTGCTGGCAACCTTCCAGGCCTATCTCGGACCGCCCTCGCGCCGCCGGGTCGGCGGCCAGCATGCCCTCAACGCCGACTATTTCAAGCGCATCGAAGCCCTAAACTTTGCTATGGATCATGACGATGGGCAGCTTCCGGAAGATTACGATGAGGCAGACCTGATCCTGATCGGCATCAGCCGCACGTCCAAGACCCCGACCAGCATCTACCTGGCCAATCGTGGCATCAAGACTGCCAACATTCCCATTGTCCCGGGCCATGATCTGCCCGAGAGCCTTTACCGTGCCACCCGACCACTGATCGTCGGGTTGGTCGCCACCACGGACCGCATCAGTCAGGTGCGGGAAAATCGTGAGCTCGGTACCAGTGGCACCTACGATCGCCATCAGTATATCGACCGGGCGGCCATCAACGAGGAACTCAAATACGCGCGTGCCCTTTGCGCACGGCACAACTGGCCGCTGATCGACGTGACGCGACGCTCGATCGAAGAGACAGCCGCAGCGATTGTTGCCCTTCGCCCGAAGCTGCGCTAACCCGGCAGGATCCCAGGGAGATCACCGTGAAACAATCGCTCGTCCTTGCCTCCTCCAGCCCGTTTCGCCGGATGCTGATGGAAAATGCTGGCCTCGAATTCGAAAGCTTACCCGCCACGATCGACGAACGCGAAATCGAAGCCTCGCTTTTGGAGGCAACGCCCGATCAGGTGGCTCTGGCGCTGGCGCAAGCCAAGGCGTTGGATGTGAGCGCCCGGCGACCGGGAATGCTTGTCGTTGGCTCCGACCAGACCATGTCGTTGGGAAGCCGCGTCTATCACAAGCCTCGGTCGAAAGAAGAAGCCCGGGAGAACCTGCTGTCTCTGTCCGGCGCCACCCACCGCCTGAACAGCGCTATCGCACTGGCGTCCGGCGACCAGATCGTCTGGAGCCACATATCCCATGCCGATTTGACCGTACGGGAACTCAGCGAGAACTTTGTAGATCACTATCTCTCGCGTGTTGGCGAGAGTGTGTTCGGCAGCGTCGGCGGCTATCAGTTGGAAGGGGAGGGGATTCAGCTGTTTTCCCGTATTGAAGGTGACTACTTCACCATCCTCGGCCTGCCCATGCTCCCTCTCCTGGAGAAACTGCGGGAGCTCGGAGTGATCCATGCCTGATTCACGTGAAACAGGTGCCACAGACGCTTTCGTCGTGGGTTGGCCTATCAAGCACTCCCGCTCGCCTCTCATCCATAACCATTGGCTGCATCGCTATGGGATCGATGGTTCCTATCGGGCCGAAGCTGTCGCCCCGGAGGATTTCGCAGCATTGATGTCATCGCTGAAATCCGGAGACGGACGATACCGCGGCGGCAATGTTACCATTCCCCACAAGGAGCGGGCGTTCGAACTAGCGGACAGGTCCGATGCAGTCGCCGAGGAACTTGGCGCGGCCAACACGCTTTGGCTGGAAGAAGGCCTGATTCACGCCACCAATACCGATGGCTTTGGATTCTGCGCCAATCTCGACGAACGCCATCCGGGATGGGCCGATACGGGACGTGCCGTGATCCTGGGTGCCGGTGGCGCCAGCCGGGCGGTCATCCAGGCGGTTCGAGACCGCGGGGTGGGCGAGATCCACGTGGTCAACCGAACACAAGCGAGGGCACAGCAGCTGTCGGATCGCTTCGGCCCGAGGGTGCATGCCCACGGATTGGAAGCTTTAAAGGAGGTTCTCCAGGGAGCAGGGCTCTTCGTGAACACGACATCGATCGGCATGGTTGGCGCTGAGACGATGCAGATCGACTTCTCTCCGATGGAGGGCGATGCGGTTGTGACCGATATTGTCTACGCTCCGCTGAAAACCACCCTGCTGGCCCAGGCAGAAGAGCAGGGTCGGGCGATCGTCGACGGTCTTGGCATGCTGCTGCATCAGGCAGCGCCCGGTTTTGAGAAGTGGTTCGGTCTTCTGCCATCCGTGGACGAGGAACTGCGACAGCTCGTGATTGAGGATATGGAGGAGCATTGATGATCGTCGTCGGCCTGACGGGTTCCATCGGTATGGGCAAATCCACCACGGCGCAGATGTTTGCGGACGAAGGTGTGCCGGTCAATGACGCGGATGCTGTCGTCCATGACATCTATCGCAACGAGGGTGTTGCCGCTTTGCGGAGCGACTTTCCGGAGGCTGTGAAAAACGGCGTAGTCGATCGGCAGGAATTGTCGCGGCAATTGGCGGGAGCGCCGGAAAAGCTGCGGCTTCTGGAATCGCTGGTCCATCCGCTGGTCCGGCAGCGCGAAACGGCGTTTCTGGACTATCACAGGAAGGCAGGCGCCGAGATGGTGCTGCTGGATATTCCGCTGCTCTACGAGACCGGCGGCGAGGGAAGGATGGATACGGTTGTCGTTGTCACCTGTGATCCACAGATTCAGCGCCAAAGGGTGCTTGCGCGTCCCGGCATGACAGATCAGAAACTGGACATGATCCTCTCCCGGCAGATGCCGGATGCGGAAAAGCGCAGAAAGGCTGATTTCCTGATTGATACGGGGGAAGGTCTGGACGCCGCAAGGCAAAGGGTGAAGCAGATCATTGCCTCCCTGAAAGCCGGAAGGATGAACGACAGCCATGCGTGAAATCATTTTCGATACGGAAACGACGGGCCTCGAATCGCGAGCCGATCGGATCATCGAGATCGGCGGCATCGAGTTGATCAACAACTTCCCGACCGGCAGGAGCCTGCACCTCTACATCAATCCCGGCGATCGCAAGATCCACCCAGATGCCTTGGCAGTGCACGGCATCACCGAAGAGTTTCTGAAGGACAAGCCGGCGTTTGCCTTAGTCGCACAGGAAATCATCGATTTCTTCGACGGCGCAAAGTGGATCGCTCACAACGCATCTTTCGACATGGGCTTCATCAACGCGGAATTCGAGCGGATCGGTCTGCCGCCGATCGCACCCGAGCTGGTGGTTGACACGCTCTCCATGGCGCGCCGCAAGCATCCGATGGGACCGAACTCGCTGGATGCGCTGTGCCGGCGCTACGGAATCGACAATACCCACCGCACGAAACACGGCGCGCTGCTCGACTCCGAACTTCTGGCAGAGGTTTATATCGAGATGACAGGCGGCCGGCAGGCCGCGCTGGGCCTGGTCGGCGCAGAACAGCGCAGCACGACCGTCGAGGTGGAAGAAGAGGTGATTTCGGTCCCGCTGGGGCGGCCGCATCCGCTTCCGAGTCGACTGACGCCAGCCAATATCGAGGCACATGCTGCGATGGTTGCGGGGCTCAAAAGCCAGGCGATCTGGCTGAAATACGGATCAGTGTCGTAAGGGAAATTTCAAAGAGCCGCTGCCGGCGGACGGCAGCGGCTCTTTTGTCGCTGATCAGCTGTTGAGAGGCTGGACCTTAGCCTTGGTCTGCTCTTCCGCCATGCGCTGGGAGAACATTTGAGCGAAGTCGATGGGGTCGATCATCAGGGGCGGGAAGCCGCCATTCCGGGTCACGTCGGCAACGATCTGCCGCGCGAAGGGGAACAGCAGGCGAGGGCACTCGATAAACAGCAGAGGCAGCATATGCTCCTGCGGGAAGCCCGTGATGCGGAACACGCCACCGTAAATCAATTCTGCTGCGAAAACGACCTTGTCTTCGTCAGTGGCTTCCGCATTCAGCGAAAGAACCACGTCGAAATCCGTGTCCGACAGCGGATTGGCGTTGACGTTGACGCTGATGTTGATGCCCGGGGCCTTGTCGCGGGCCTGGAGCGACCGGGGTGCGCCAGGGTTCTCGAAGGACAGATCCTTCGTATACTGTGCAAGAATGCTGAGTGACGGCGTTGCGGCTGTGTTCGTGTCATCTGCCATGGGTAGTCCTCGAGGCTAAAAGGCGGTGACGCCCTCTAACATTTCGCCCTCAGGCTTACAACCCTGACCGCCCTTCAGCTCTCATCTGTCGTCGCCGCGGTCACGGCTCCAGGGAGAGGTTGGATCACGGCGAAACTCCTGCTCCTCAAGGTCGATGACGGGCCCCGCGGTCTTATCCTGCGGAGCTGCAGATGGTTCACGCGGTCTGGTTCGCATGACCTCGTCCCGTCCGGGTCTAACCACCACGAACCGTCTGCCGACCTGCGACCAGATCACGTTGCGCACAAGCGGAATGAGCAGCAGCAGACCCAGGATGTCGGTGAGGAAGCCGGGCAGAAGCAGGAGAATGGCAGCCACCACCATCATCCCGCCATTGACCAGCTCGCGACCCGGCATCTGCCCCTGGCGACCCATGGCAGAAAGCTGCCGCAGGAGATGCATGCCCTGCATCCGCAGCAGCAGCGCGCCGAGCACGGCCGAACCGATCACCAAGCCAAGCGTTCCCCACAACCCGACGAGATGTCCCATCAAGACAAAGCCGGCGATCTCCGCGAGCGGCCATACCAACAGAAGAATGGGAAAAAGCAGAACGCGCATGCTATGGTCCGTGAAGGGCTGTCGCCGGATCATCCGTCCGGCTATTTGAAGATGGCGTGGGGATGACTATATGAGCATGGTCAGACACTTTTAAAGGACAATTGCGGGTCACATGGGTTCGAACGACTTCATAACACTGTTTTTCCTTGTCGCCGCAGTTCTGATTTTCTTTCAGCTGAGGAGTGTATTGGGCCGCCGTACAGGGAACGAAAAGCCCCCGGTTGACCCCTTCAGCGCCCGGGATGCCGTCAAGGCTCCAGGCTCGGACGAAAGTAAAGTTGTCACTTTGCCGCGCCGAGACGGGGTGGAGGAAGACCAGCGCAATTTCGAGATCGACAGTTTTGCCAAGCCGGAGACACCCCTCAATGCTTCGGTTCGCACGCTGATCAAGGCCGATCCCACCTTCCGGCCCCGCGAATTCGTCAATGGCGTCCGCATGGCCTACGAAATGGTGGTCATGGCCTTTGCCGATGGCGATCGCAAGACGCTGAAAGGTCTGCTGTCCAAGGAAGTTTACGAAGGCTTCGACATGGCAATTGCCGAGCGCGAAAAGCGTGGCGACGTCGTGAAGTCAACCTTTGTGGGGATAGACAAGGCAGATCTCGTCCAGATCGTCATGAAGGACAGCGAGGCCCAACTCACCATGCGGATCGTCAGCCAGCTGATTTCGGCGACCTACGACAAGGCCGGTACGCTGATCGATGGTGACCAGGAGACGGTGTCCGAGGTGACTGACATCTGGACCTTTGCCCGCGACATCGGCTCGCGCGATCCGAACTGGAAATTGATTGCAACTGAATCCGAGCAATGACCTCTATCTCGCCGGATTATCGCCTTCGGCGACGAACGTTTAATGAGATACCGGGCTGGGACGCGGACGATCCGTGTCCACTTCTACCAGCTATGTCAGCCTGTCTGGAACACCTGCAAAACGTGAAGCCGTATCGGACGGGGACCCTCGGTTTAACTCCGGAAGATCTGGTCCCACTCCTGCGGGCCGCGGCCGACGGATCGGTGGACACCGCTACTGCCGCGCGGCGCCTCTTCGAAGAGCATACCGTGCCGTTCGAGATACAGCGGAGCGAGGCAAAGCGCGGTTTCGTCACCGCTTTCTATGAGCCGGAAGTCGAAGTATCCTCAACTCCCTCCGGTGATTGGCAGTTTCCCTTCTACCGCCGCCCTGACGACCTGGTCGAAATCGATAATGCGTCCCGTCCGCAGGGTATGGATCCCACCTACGTCTTCGGTCGTGAGACCTCGGCAGGGATTGTCGCCTATGCGGATCGCCGCGAGATCGACTGTGGCTACCTGAGTGGCCGCGGATTGGAAATCGCCTGGGCAAGGTCGAAGGTCGATGTCTTCTTTGCACACGTCCAGGGCGCTGCGCGTCTTAAATATCCGGATGGCTCCGTAAAACGCATCACCTATGCCGCCAAGGCGGGTCATCCTTTTTCCCCGATCGGGAAGCTTCTGATCGACCGCGGTGAGATCCAGCCATCCGACATTTCCATGCAAAGCATCCGCATGTGGTTGGCCAACCATCCGGACGCGGTCGATGAGGTGCTGTGGCACAACAGGTCCTTTATCTTCTTCCGCGAGGCCGACGTCTCAGATCCGAAGCTGGGACCTGTGGCGGCCGCGAAGGTTCCTCTTGTCGCCGGTCGTTCCCTGGCAGTCGACCGTAATATCCACACCTTCGGATACCCTTTCTTTATTCACTCCGACACACTCACCCATCTGGATGGAGGCCGAGCTTTTGCTCGGCTGATGCTGGCGCTCGATACGGGGACCGCAATCGTCGGGCCTGCCCGTGGTGATATCTTCACCGGCTCCGGTTTTGAGGCTGGAGAGCAGGCAGGGACCGTGCGCAATGACGCCGACTTCTATATCCTCATCCCGAAGGCAGCTGCTGGCAGGTATGATGGATGAAGGGTGGGCGGAAACTGGATCCGGAAGAGCGGGTGCTGTGGGGTAAGGTGGCAAAATCCACCCGAGCGCTTCCCGGTCGGATGAAGGACATCCTCGAAAACGAGGAGCAGGAAGCCAAGCTCCAGGCGGGTGGAGAAGCGAAAGCAGTTGCCCCGGCTCCCAAGGCCGTTGCCGCAGCAGAATTGCCAGCTGTCAAACCCAGGCAACCCTCCGGTTTTCACTACCCCCTCGAACGTCCCACCAAGCGCAAGCTCGCAAAAGGGCGCCTGGAGATCGAAGCCCGTCTTGATCTGCACGGGCTGTATCAGGATGAAGCGCATGATCTTCTCCTGCATTTCCTCCAGCGGGCCCATATGCGCGGCCTCCGCCATGTACTGGTCATCACCGGCAAGGGTAGTTCCATGGGCAGTGAGGGTGTTCTGCGTCGCGCCGTTCCGCTCTGGTTTTCCAAGAGCGATTTCCGATTTCTGATCTCGTCCTATGAATGGGCGGCTCGCAATCACGGCGGCGAGGGTGCCATGTACGTCCGCCTTGCCCGTGGCCACCACGGTGAGCGCACATGACGCCCTTCGGTCAGGCTCTGAGGGATCTGCGCAGTCGCCGCGGCATCACCCAAAGGGCTCTGGCGGAGGCGATTGGGGTGACGCCAGCCTATCTGTCGGCGTTGGAGCACGGCCAGAGGGGCCGGCCCAGTTTCGAGCTCTTGCAGCGGATTGTCGGCTATTTCAACATCATCTGGGATGAGGCAGAAGAACTCTGTCGCCTGGCCGAAGTCTCGCACCCGCGGGTCATGCTCGATACGGCGGGTCTTCCCCCTAGCTATACAGCCTTTGCGAACTTGCTTTCGGAGCAGATTCGCACTCTGCCCGACAGCGTGATAGATGAAATGACCAAAGCCCTTGAAAGAGCGCTCGAAAAGCGTTGAACACCGTTGGTTTCCACGGATTTCACGCGCCTTTCACAGCCCGGAAGCTTTAGAAAAAGCCTTGGTTTGCTTATATTCCAAGGTGAATGTGACGGTGATTCGCCTCGCCGAAGTCCTTGAAGAACTGGAAGATATTGATGACCGATACACCCATCAGCGACAACGGCGCAAGCGCTGAATATGGCGCGGATTCGATCAAGGTCCTGAAGGGACTGGACGCTGTCCGCAAGCGCCCCGGAATGTACATCGGTGATACGGACGACGGCTCCGGCTTGCATCATATGGTCTACGAAGTCGTCGACAACGCAATCGACGAAGCGCTGGCCGGTCATGCCGACCTGGTGACGGTGACGCTGAATGCCGACGGGTCTGTCACGGTGACGGACAACGGGCGAGGCATCCCGACGGACATTCACACGGGCGAAGGCGTGTCTGCCGCCGAAGTGATCATGACCCAGCTGCACGCGGGCGGCAAGTTCGACCAGAACTCCTACAAGGTCTCCGGGGGCCTACATGGCGTCGGCGTCTCGGTGGTCAACGCTCTCTCGGTCTGGCTGCGGTTGCGGATCCGTCGGAATGGCAAGACCCACGAGATCTCCTTTAGTCATGGCGTCGCGGATTCACCACTCAAGATCATTGGTGATTACGAGGGACGGTCAGGCACGGAAGTTACCTTCCTCGCTAGCTCCGAAACCTTCACGATGACGGATTACGACTACAACACGCTTGAGCACCGGTTGCGTGAGCTTGCCTTCCTGAACTCTGGCGTTCGAATCCGGCTCACGGATCGTCGTAAGCCGGATGTGCGGGAAGAAGAAATGCTTTACGACGGCGGCCTCGAAGCCTTCGTTCGCTACCTCGACCGGTCGAAGAAGCCGTTGGTCGAAAACCCTGTGACCATCAAGGCCGAGAAAGACGGCATGACCGTCGAGGTGGCCATGTGGTGGAACGAAAGCTACCACGAGACCATGCTCTGCTTTACGAACAACATCCCCCAGCGGGATGGCGGCACGCACATGGCCGGCTTCCGCGGCGCGCTGACGCGGCAAGTGACCTCCTATGCGGAAAGCTCCGGCATCACGAAGAAGGAAAAGGTCTCGCTGCAGGGCGAGGATTGCCGTGAAGGCTTGACGGCTGTGCTTTCTGTGAAGGTCCCGGATCCCAAGTTCTCGTCGCAGACCAAGGACAAGCTTGTCTCGTCTGAAGTGCGACCTGTGGTCGAAAGCCTCGTCAATGAGGCGCTGAGCACTTGGTTTGAAGAGCATCCGTCGGAAGCCAAGATCCTGGTGGGGAAGGTCGTCGAGGCGGCTGTTGCCCGCGAAGCTGCCCGCAAGGCGCGCGAGCTCACCCGCCGCAAGGGTGTGCTGGACATCGCGTCGCTTCCCGGCAAGCTTGCAGATTGCTCTGAGCGTGATCCGGCCAAATCCGAAGTCTTTCTCGTGGAAGGCGATTCCGCCGGCGGTTCTGCCAAGCAGGGCCGTTCACGTGAAAATCAGGCGATCCTGCCCCTCCGCGGCAAGATCCTGAACGTCGAGAGGGCGCGGTTCGACAAGATGCTTGGCAGCCAGGAGATCGGCACGCTGATCACGGCGCTCGGCACCTCGATCGGCAAGGACGAGTTCAACGCCGACAAGCTGCGTTATCACAAGATCATCATCATGACGGACGCCGACGTCGACGGTGCCCATATTCGCACGCTGCTGCTGACCTTCTTCTTCCGGCAGATGCCGGAGTTGATCGAGCGTGGCCACATCTATATCGCCCAGCCGCCGCTCTACAAAGTGACGCGCGGCAAGTCGGTCCAGTACCTCAAGGATGAAAAAGCCTTCGAGGAATACCTGATCAACATGGGTCTTGAGGAGGCGAGACTGACGCTGGGTTCCGGCGAGGTTCGCGTTGGCCAGGACCTGCGGGAGGTTATCCAGGATGCGCTTCGTCTCCGCTCGCTGGTCGAAGGTCTGCATTCCCGTTACAGCCGTTCCATCGTGGAGCAGGCTGCCATTGCCGGGGCGCTTCACCCGGACCTTACGGACAATCCCGAACGCGCCCAGCAGACAGCGGACGAAGTCGCTCGTCGCCTGGATCGGATCGCGGAGGAAACCGAACGCGGCTGGTCTGGACACGTGACGCCGGAAGGCGGCCTGAGGTTCGAGCGCATGGTGCGCGGCGTAAAGGAAGCCGCCTTCCTCGATACTGCCCTCATCGGTTCGGCAGATGCCCGCCACATCGACCAGATGACCACCCGGCTTCACGATATCTACGGCACCCCGCCGGTGCTGGCGCGCAAGGATGGGGAGCAGGAAATCTCCGGCCCCCGTGCTCTTCTAGACGCCATCTTCGCCGCCGGCCGCAAGGGCCTGTCCATGCAGCGCTACAAGGGCTTGGGCGAGATGAACGCGGAACAGCTGTGGGAAACCACTCTGGACCCCAATGTTCGCTCACTGCTGCAGGTCAAGGTTCTGGACGCGACCGATGCCGATGGCCTGTTTTCCCGCCTCATGGGCGATGAAGTGGAACCACGCCGGGAGTTCATCCAGGAAAATGCACTGAATGTCGCCAACCTGGATATTTAGTTTCACGTGAATCTTCTGTGGATAGTGATTCACGTGAAACAAATGGTTAAGCTTCTGGTAACGGGTGGCGCGGCGATAACCGCGCATTGACGGATCTCTGCGGCGGGTAAGTGCGTTGTGTCGACAGGCAGGCGCAACTGACCCCGTCGTAGAAGCCAGTGTCTCCGCCGAACGAGAAGGGATATCGCCATGTTCTATCAACTCTACGAGATGAACCATGCCGCCATGGTCCCTGTCCGGGCCGCAGCGGATGCCGCGCGCCTCTTTTTTGCGAACCCGCTAAACCCTTTCGCCGAGACCGAGCTCGGACGCACAATGGCTGCGAGCCTCGAAGTCTTCGAGCGCATGACGCGTCGCTACGGCAAGCCCGCCTTCGGTCTGCCCGAGACAGTGGTGGATGGCGCGCCGGTGGCTGTTACGGAGGAAGTGATCTGGGCAAAGCCCTTCTGCAACCTTCTGCGTTTCAACCGTGACCTGCCCAAGGGCCGTGCCCCTGATCCGAAAATTCTGATCGTGGCACCGATGTCCGGCCACTACGCCACTCTGCTGCGCGGCACCGTCGAAGCGCTTCTTCCGCATGCCGAAGTCTACATTGCCGACTGGATCGACGCGCGTATGGTGCCGGTCGACCAGGGGCACTTCGACCTCAACGACTACATCGACTACGTAATCGACATGCTGCATGTCATCGGGCCGGGCGCCCATGTGATTGGTGTCTGCCAGCCATCGGTACCGGTACTGGCTGCTGTCGCCGTCATGGAGGTGCGCCAGGATGAGGCAATACCAGCATCCATGGTGCTGATGGGCGGGCCGATCGACACCCGCATCAATCCGACCGCCGTCAACAAGCTGGCCAAGGAGCACCCGCTCGAGTGGTTCCAGGAAAACGTCATCATGACGGTGCCTTGGCCGCAGCCAGGCTTTATGCGCCGGGTCTATCCGGGCTTCCTGCAGCTTTCAGGTTTCATGTCGATGAACCTCGATCGCCACGTCACGGCGCATCAGGATTTCTACGAGCATCTCGTGAAGAATGACGGGGAATCCGCCGAAAAGCATCGAGAGTTCTACGACGAGTATCTGGCCGTCATGGACCTCACGGAAGAATTCTATCTGCAGACCGTCGACGTGGTCTTCATGAAACATTCGCTCCCCATGGGGCAGATGATGCATCGATCAGTCCACGTCGATACCACGTCGATCCGCAATGTCGCCCTGCTGACCATCGAGGGGGAGAACGACGACATCTCCGGTCTCGGACAGACGCAGGCGGCGCAGACCATCTGTCCAAACATCCCCGATAGTATGCGCCTGCATTACATCCAGCCGGATGTCGGGCACTACGGCGTCTTCAACGGCTCCAGGTTCAGACAGGAGATCGCGCCGAGGATTGTTGAATTCGCCCGCAGCCACACCAAGGCTGCAGCAAAGACCTCAGCGAAGAAAAGCAAGGCCTGAGCACAGTTGAAGGCTCACGATTTCTGCGAGCTATTTCAGCATCTTCTTGACTTCAGACGGCTTTCATCTTGAACGCTGACATCGGTCTCACCAAATCGGAGTTACGGGCTGGCACACGGCCGCTCGACTAACAAGGGTGTGACCTATGAACCAGTCAGCATTGATACGTCCTGAATGGACGCCGGCCACCATCGGCCTCATGGTGCTCGGCTTCGTGGTCTTCTGGCCTCTCGGCCTGGCCATGCTTGCCTTTATCCTCTTCGGCGAAAAGCTGAGGGTCTTCAAGCGCGATGCGAATGCACGGGCTGATGGCTTTTTCTCCGGCCTTCGCCGCACCAAGGAACGCTACGGATCACAGTTCTCGACCGGCAACGTCGCCTTCGACGACTGGCGCAAAGTGGAACTGGATCGGCTCGATGAAGAACGCCGCCGCCTGGACCAGATGCGCGAAGAGTTTGACTCCTACGTTCGCGAGCTGCGTCGCGCCAAGGACCAGGACGAGTTCGACCGCTTCATGCGCGAGAGGAACAACCGCTCGTCCAGCCAGAACGGCGTTGTCGACGTTTAAACCGTGCAGCGTGATCAAAACAGAGCCGGCGCTCTATGGGCGCCGGTTTTCTTGTGCCCTGCAACCACGTAGAATATCTGCATGTTCGCGCTCCTGAAAAAGCCCTTTCGATCCAAGACGAGATCGCCCGAAACGACAAGGCGGGCGCATTGGGTGGGTGAGCGGGCACTGCCGCTGACGATCCGCGAGAACGGTCGTGCAACACGCATAACCCTTCGCATTGACCCGGGCGGCCGGGGCCTAAGCCTGACGGTCCCGCTTGGTCTGAGGAAAGGTGAGATCGAAGACTTCCTCGATCGCCATCAGGGATGGCTTGCGTCCCGACTCTCCCACTTTGTCGACGAGAACACGCTGCGCGACGGCGGAACGCTTTCGCTGCGCGGCGTCGATCACCGGATCGAACACTCCGGCAGTGTGCGCGGTCTTACTGAGGTGGTCGAGACGCCGGATGGCCCGGTGCTGAGGGTCAGCGGGCTGGAAGGGCATATGGGGCGAAGGCTAGCGGCCTTTCTCAAGAAGGAGGCGCGCAAGGACCTGGAGATCCTGGTGGCCCGGCATGCTGCGGCAATCCGCAAGCCGGTTGTTTCCATCAGCATGAAGGATACCCGCAGCCGCTGGGGGTCATGCTCCTGGGATGGACGCCTGGCGTTCTCCTGGCGGATCGTCATGGCGCCGCCACTGATCATCGATTATCTGGCAGCCCATGAAGTCGCTCATCTCAAGGAGATGAATCACGGGCCCCAATTCTGGGCCCTGTGCAGGCAGCTTTGCCCGCATACGGAAGAAGCACGCAAATGGCTGAAGCAGAATGGCTCACAGCTCCATGCGCTCGACTTCGATTAAAGGATAAATGAGGTCGGACCGTTAGGCGCTCCCTCCGCTGAAACGGAAGCGAGTTGCCTCACCAGTTGCTGGTGCGCATGGTCCAATCCTGAGAACTCATCCCGGACTGCTGGGGTGGGTTAGCCATCGCAATTCCGGCACCAGACCGCTTTTGCTGGGCGATGAGCTTGGCTTCGTCCGGACGCGCCAGCGGAATGGGAACGGTCGCCGTCAGAGCCGCTTGATAGGCACGGGCATCACCGCGCTGAGACGTCTGAGGCACGTCGTAGGCCGTTACGAAATCCGACGGCATGCCGGGACGCGATACTGCAGCTGTGACCACCGGAGCGATGATGGATGCAGGTGCGGCCGAAGCCGTCTGCGTCGTCTGCGGGCCAACAGGGGCGCTCGCCGCAACCACAGTCGCTGGAGCCTCGGGCTGAGGCTGCGCTGATGCCATCATCACAGAATTGATCGCCTGCTGCTGCATGCCGTCCGAGGCATAGGCCAGGACATACTGCTCGACAGGCTTGGGCTCGGCAGTCTGCAGCTGACCATCTTCGCCGCGTTTTTCGTAAAACTCGTTGCCGCCAGCGTCTGCCACGTAATGCATGTTGCCGTAACCGAAGCGCAGGCCTTTGCGGTGGAAGAACATGGCTTCCTTGACGTCGGGGTGACGCGCACCCTTCAGCACCGCATCGGCCACTTTGTCCAGCTCAGGTGCGGTTTCTTCGTCGACCTTGCGCGCCAGAACGCCGGGTGCGAACTGCTTCTTCTGGCCGACCACACCGCAGATCGTCGGGGGATAGATGCCGGAGGTGAGGCGGTTCATGATCACGCTGCCGACGGCCATGAAGCCGCTCTCGCTGGTGCGCTGCGATTCGAAATACATCGCGCGCTTCAGGCAGTCCTTATCCTTGGCCGTATAGGTGTAGACCTGCTTGGCAGGGCCGGTATGCATTTTTGCAGTCTTCGTCGTCGAAGATTTGGCGTCGAGGGATGCCCCGTTCTGCCCAGTGGTACATGCAGACAAAGCTGCACCTGTCGCAACAATAAGCGTGGCATGAAATACTGCTCTGACGCCGCCCGACCGCATGGAGATCTCCGCCAAAAAATTTCTAAAACGCCATCGGCTGGGAATGATCTACTCCAAAATGGCGACAAAATCAAACGGCAGTGAAAAGCGGTGGAAATCCCTATAAACCAGGATTGACCGCAGGCGGTCACACATGCCGTTAACGCGAGTAGTAGGGTCTCTCGAACCTCTGCGGCAGATCCTCATCCAGACTGATTCGATGCGGATGGACTGACCCCTCCTTTGCAAGCGGTAGAGAACCCTGCGCCGGATCGCCGCAGCTGAGGCGGCAAGGCGTTCCCAAGGTTCCTGGAAGGTATTCCGAAGCCTTGCATGAGCGCCTGGGGCTCGACTCAGACCCGTTTTCATGGCACTTCGCGCTCATGAAACTGGACATCAAGATCTGCGGCCTCAAGACCGTCGAGACAGTCGATCGTGCCGTCTCGCGCGGGGCGACGCACGTCGGCTTCATATTCTTTCCAAAGAGCCCCCGCGACATTGCCCCGGAGATCGCGGGTGATCTGGCAGACTGCATAAGAGGCAGGGCCAAGATCGTGGCCGTGACCGTCGACGCGACCGACGAGGAACTGGATGACATCGTGCATCTCGTGCGTCCGGATATTCTGCAAATGCACGGTCACGAAAGCCCTGAGCGCCTTTTGCAGGTGAAGGCTCTTTACGGATTGCCGGTCATGAAGGCGTTTTCGGTGCGCGATGCTGCTGATCTTGACAGGGTGGATCCCTATATTGGGGTGGCCGACCGCTTCCTCTTCGATGCCAAGGCGCCGGCCGGGTCCGAACTTCCGGGCGGCAACGGCGTTTCCTTTGATTGGAGCCTCATGGCTTCGCTTGACGGCAGCCCGGATTACATGCTTTCCGGAGGCCTGAATAAGGACAACGTGGCGCAAGCCATCGCGTCGACGGGTGCGCGGGGAATAGACATATCGTCTGGCGTGGAAAGCGCTCCGGGCGTCAAGGATCTTGAAATGATCGATGCGTTTTTTCAGGCGGTCGCTGAGGCGAACCACCGGGGCGCATAAGGGAGTAAAATCGTTGAACGAGACGCCTAAGCTCAATTCTTTCCGCTCCGGTCCTGATGAAGACGGCCGTTTCGGCATTTTCGGCGGCCGCTTCGTGGCGGAAACCCTGATGCCTCTCATCCTCGATCTTGAGGCAGAGTGGGAAAAGGCCAAGACGGACCCAGCCTTCCAGGCCGAAGTTGCCCATCTCGGCACCCATTACGTCGGACGCCCGAGCCCGCTCTATTTTGCCGAGCGACTGACGGCAGAACTCGGCGGCGCCAAGGTCTATTTCAAGCGCGACGAGCTCAACCACACGGGCTCCCACAAGATCAACAACTGCATCGGCCAGATCCTGCTGGCAAAGCGCATGGGCAAGACCCGCATCATCGCCGAAACCGGCGCTGGCCAGCATGGCGTCGCATCGGCGACGGTTGCCGCGCGGTTCGGCATTCCTTGCGTGGTCTACATGGGCGCGACCGACGTGGAGCGTCAGGCACCCAACGTGTTCCGCATGAAGCTGCTCGGGGCCGAAGTCATCCCGGTGACGGCTGGCAATGGCACACTTAAGGATGCCATGAACGAGGCCCTGCGCGACTGGGTCACCAACGTCGATGATACCTACTACATGATCGGCACGGCAGCTGGACCGCATCCCTATCCGGAAATGGTCCGCGAGTTCCAGTCGGTCATCGGCAAGGAAGCGCGCGAGCAGATGATGGCGGCCGAAGGCCGTCTTCCCGACATGCTGGTTGCGGCAGTCGGCGGCGGATCCAATGCCATCGGCCTCTTCCATCCCTTCTTGGATGACGCATCGGTGCGGATTGTTGGCGTGGAAGCCGGCGGCAAGGGGCTGGACGGCGAAGAACACTGTGCCTCGCTGACCGCAGGCTCGCCGGGCGTCCTGCATGGCAACCGCACCTATCTGCTTCAGGACGGTGACGGCCAGATCAAGGAAGGTCATTCCATCTCCGCGGGGCTGGATTATCCCGGCATCGGTCCGGAACACTCCTGGTTGAAGGACATGGGCCGCGCCGAATACGTGCCGATCATGGACGACGAAGCCTTGGCGGCCTTCCAACTGCTGACGCGTACCGAAGGAATCATCCCGGCGCTCGAGCCGGCCCACGCGTTGGCCGAAGTCGTCAAGCGCGCGCCGAAGATGGGCAAGGACGAGATCATCCTGATGAACCTCTGTGGCCGGGGCGACAAGGACATCTTCACCGTCGGCAAGATCCTGGGAATGGGGCTCTGATCGCATGACAGCACGCATGGACAAGAAGTTCGCCGATCTGAAGTCTGAAGGCCGGCCCGCACTGGTCACCTACTTCATGGCTGGCGACCCGGATTATGACACGGCGCTCGCCATCATGAAGGCTCTGCCCGGTGCCGGCGCCGACGTCATTGAACTTGGCGCACCGTTTTCGGACCCGATGGCCGATGGTCCGGCCATTCAGCTTGCCGGTCAGCGCGCCCTGGCGAATGGCCAGACGCTAGCGAAGACCATCCAGATGGCGCGAGATTTTCGCCAAACCGATGCGACGACGCCGATCGTGCTGATGGGCTACTACAACCCCATCTACATCTATGGCGTCGAACGGTTTCTCGATGATGCGGTCGAGGCCGGTATCGACGGCCTTATCATCGTCGACCTGCCGGTGGAAATGGATGACGAGCTCTGCATTCCTGCCGTTCGGAAGGGCGTGAACTTCATCCGCCTGACGACGCCGACAACCGATGATCGACGCCTTCCCAAGGTGCTTACCAACACCTCGGGCTTTGTCTACTACGTGTCGATGAACGGCATTACCGGCGCAGCGCTGCCGGATCCGTCGCTGGTTGCAGCGGCGGTGGTGCGGATCAAGCGCCATACGGATCTTCCGGTCTGCGTCGGCTTCGGTGTGAAGACGGCCGAGCATGCCCGCCTGATCGGTGCTTCCGCTGATGGCGTTGTCGTCGGCACGGCTATCATCAACAAGATCGCTGCTTCTCTTGACAGGGAAGGGCATGCCACGGCCGAGACGGTGCCGGCTGTCGTGACCTTCGTCCAGGACCTGTCGACGGGCGTGCGATCGGCTCGCCTTATTGCAGCCGAATAGTTTCCCTTTCTGGGATCAGTGAAATCGGGAGTACAGCAAGTGAATTGGCTCACCAGTTACGTCCGCCCGCGCATCAATTCCATGCTGGGCCGCCGGGAAGTGCCGGAAAACCTTTGGATCAAGTGCCCGGAAACGGGCGAAATGGTCTTCCACAAGGACCTCGAAGACAACAAATGGGTCATCCCGGCGTCCGGCTTCCACATGAAGATGCCAGGCAAGGCGCGCCTGATCGATCTGTTCGACGATGGCAGCTTTGAATCTTTCCCGCAGCCGAAGGTCGCCCAGGATCCTTTGAAGTTCAGGGATTCCAAGCGTTACATCGACCGCCTGAAGGATAGCCGTCTAAAGACCGAGCAGGAAGATACCATTCTCGCCGGTCTCGGACACGTCCAGGGCCTGAAGCTCGTGGCCGTCGTTCATGAATTCAACTTCATCGGCGGGTCGCTGGGAATGGCAGCGGGCGAGGCCATCGTGAAGGCTTGCGAACGCGCTCTGGCGGAAAAGTGCCCCCTGGTGATCTTCCCCGCATCCGGCGGCGCACGCATGCAGGAAGGCATCCTGTCTCTGATGCAGTTGCCGCGCACGACCGTTGCCGTCGACATGCTGAAGGAAGCCGGCCTGCCTTATATCGTGGTGCTGACCAATCCCACGACAGGCGGCGTGACTGCATCCTATGCGATGCTGGGCGATATCCACATTGCCGAACCGGGCGCCGAGATCGGCTTTGCCGGCAAGCGCGTGATCGAGCAGACCCTGCGCGAGAAGCTGCCGGAAGGTTTCCAGACGGCGGAATATCTGCTGGAGCATGGTGTCGTGGACATGGTCGTCAAGCGCCATGATATCCCGTCGACACTGGCCAGGCTTCTGAAAATCCTGACGAAGCAGCCCGCACAGCCGGTGCTTGCCGCCCCTATCGCGGCAACGGCCTGAAACCTGGCACTGCGGGATGTCGATCATGAATGAACCCGCGGTCAGCGAGGCCGAACGAGAGATCGAGAGGCTGATGTCCCTTCATCCGAAGGGCTTCGACCTCTCGCTTGGCCGGATCAGCGCTCTTCTCGAGCGGCTCGGCAACCCGCACCGCAAGTTGCCGCCTGTCATTCACGTTGCAGGCACCAACGGCAAAGGCTCGGCAACGGCCTTTTGCCGGGCGCTTCTGGAAGCCGGCGGCTACGCCACCCATGTCCACACCTCGCCGCATCTCGTCCACTGGCACGAACGTTATCGTATCGGGGTCAGGGGTGGGCGCGGTAAACTCGTCGATGACGCCCTGTTTGCCGATGCGATCCGGCGCGTGGCGGCAGCCAATGGCGGCCAAGCGATCACCGTCTTCGAAATCCTGACAGCCGTCGCATTCCTGCTGTTTTCCGAACAGCCGGCAGATGCCGTCGTGCTGGAGGTGGGGCTTGGTGGCCGGTTTGACGCCACCAATGTCATTACCGATCCCGCTGCCTCCGTCATCATGCCGATTTCCCTGGACCACCAGGCCTATCTCGGCGATCGCGTCGAGCTGATTGCCGCGGAAAAGGCGGGGATCATGAAGCGCGGCCGGCCGGTCGTCATCGGCCAGCAGGAGTTCGAGGCGGCACGCGATGTCCTCGTCTCGACAGCCGAGCGGCTGGGCTGCCCCGTCACGGTCTACGGGCAGGAGTTCTCGGCCCACGAGGAGTTCGGCCGGCTGATCTACCAGGACGAATTCGGACTGACGGACCTGCCTCTGCCGAGGCTCCTGGGTCGCCACCAGTATGCCAATGCCGCTGCCGCCATTCGCGCCGTAAAGGCTGCGGGCTTTGTGGTGACGGATGCGATGATGGAACAGGCGATGGCGACAGTCGAATGGCCCGCCCGTCTTCAGAGGCTGACCGAGGGAGTACTCGTGAATGTCGCTCCGAAGGATGCCGAGATCTGGCTCGATGGCGGCCATAATCCGGCCGGCGGAGAAGTTGTGGCCGAAGCCATGGCGGCCTTCGAAGAGCGCAAGCCGCGTCCGCTCTACCTGATCACAGGCATGATCAACACCAAGGATCCGGTCGGCTACTTCCGCGCCTTTGCCGATCTTGCTGAGCATGTCTTCACGGTGCGGATCCGAAACTCGGATGCGGGGCTTGATCCGGTGGTTCTGGCGCATGCCGCTTTTGATGCGGGGCTGGTGGCGGAACCTGCCGGGTCAACAGCCGAGGCCCTGCAGGAGATTGCCCGACGAATGCCTTCGGGCAGTTTGCCGCCGCGCATTCTCATCGGTGGCTCGTTGTATTTCGCAGGCAATGTCTTGGCCGACAACGGCACGCCCCCCGTCTGAAACGCTCTGAGCCCCAGACAGCATAAAGCCCGGCTGCAGCAGCAACCGGGCTTCTTGAAAACTACGTAACGGGCAGATTAAGCGGCGCTGGCGATCCAGGCTGAAAGAGCCGTCTTGGGCTTGGCGCCGACGGAGATATCAGCCACTTCGCCACCCTTGAAGATCGCAAGCGTCGGGATGGAGCGCACGCCGAACTGGGCAGCCAGTTCCGGGTTCTCATCGATGTTGAGCTTGACGACCTTCACCTTGCCGGCGAGCTCCGTCGAGATTTCCTCAAGGCTCGGAGCGATCATCTTGCAGGGACCGCACCATTCCGCCCAGAAGTCCACGACGACCGGCTGCGCCGAGTTGAGCACTTCGTCCTGGAAATTATTGCTGTCGACTTTTACGGTAGCCATGAGGGCTCTCCTACAAGATTTTGTGTTGCACCAGATGTGAGCGTGACGCGGCATTTTTTCAATGGCCGCTGACTCACTTTGTTTTGAGTTCCACAAGCGAGCGGGCCAGCAACTCTGGCGGCAAGGTTACCACCGCTGCGGTCTCCGTATAGACGAGCACGCAATCGATGGTCCGTCCCGGGTAGAGCGGCTTGAGGATTTCCCGGTAGATCGCAAGCTGTGCGCGGTGGGCGAGCGGGATGTTCGCTAGGCCGCGTAGCGGCTCGCGGTTGGTCTTGTAGTCGAGAATGACGACCCGTGTTTCGGTGACTGCAAGTCGGTCGATCCGGCCAGAAATGGCATAGGCGCGCCCTTCCAGTGACAATGTCCCCATGATGGAGACCTCCGCCTGGCTGCGGGCGGAGAAAATGTCACCAAGTTCCGGATGCGACAGCACGGACAGCACGCTGTCGACCAGCGCCTTCCGCTCGGCCTGCGGCCAGAAGCGTGCAGCCCGCTCCGCATAGCGATGCGCCGCAGCGGACTGCTCGGCTTTGGGGTGCTCCGGCAGCATCTGCAGCATGCGATGCACAAGTCGCCCCTTTTGCAGGCCGACACCCGCACTCTCTTCTGGCGCAAACAGCGGCGAGGAGACGACAAGGTCATCCGAATCGTCATCGATCATGACGCCGGCGCCGGAGGGGCTGAGCGGCCTTGGCAGCGGCTTGGATGCGGGCAGGGGCCGCGACAGCGCTTCGGGCAGGGGCAGATGTTCGACAGCGGTATCGCCTGCCTCTTTCTGCTTCACGGTCTGACCTGGAGCCGCCGGCAGGCGCCATTTGTACCCCTGCCAGGAATTGTCCTCAGAGCCGAATTCGAAGGGCTGGCAGTGGTAGGCGTTGGCAGACAGCGCCGATGCGATCATTGCCTGCCATGTGCCGATGTTATCGATCTTGCCACGGTAGCCGCAGACGATCAGCCGGTCGGCAGCCCGCGTCATCCCCACATAGAGCAGCCGCCGGTATTCCTCCTCCGTCAGCGTCTTCAGGCGCAGATCGTCTGCCGCCGTCAGGGCATTGCCGAGCATCTTGCCCGGCACCCAGGCAGGCACCTCTTCCCCGCCGATCTGCAGCAGACGCAGCTTGGGCACATGCGTCGGGATGAAGGCCTTGGATCCGCTGTCGACGAGAAACACCACTGGCGCCTCGAGGCCCTTCGAAGCGTGCACCGTCATGATCCGCACTTCGTTCCGGCCGCCATCCTGCTCGCGTTTCACTTCGGGCGATTCAAGCTCGAGTGTTGAAACAAAGGCTTGCAGGCCGGGCAGGCCGTGGGTTTCGTGGTGAAGCGCAAAGGTCAGGAACTCGTCGAGAATATCGCCGGCTTCCGTACCGAGTCGGCCGAGAAACTGTCGCCGCCCACCTTGTTCGCCAAGAACCCGGGCAAACAGATCGTGCGGGCTTGCCTCACGGGACAGAACCAGCAGGCGATGTAGCCTGGTGGTCAGCTCCGAAAACCGCAGGGGCTGGTCGATCGCAAGCTGGTTAAGGTGATCCCAGGCGCTCGTCTGGTCGGGCCGCAATGCCGCGATGTCGAAGACATCCTCTTCGGCAAGGTTGAACAGCGGGCTTTTCAGAAGAGCGGCGAGCGATAGATCGTCCTGCGGCAGCAGAAGGAAGCGACCAAGGGCGAGAAGATCCTGCACCGCGATGTGGCTCGTCAGACGCAGCCGGTCGGCGCCGGCCACCGGAATGTTGTTGCGCCGCTTGAGGGCCCGGGTCAGCGCATTGACGAAGGCATCGCGCTTGCGCACGAGCACCAGGATGTCACCGGCCTCGATATGCCTCTCCACGCCCTTTTCGATCACGGTTTCCCGGCCGATCATGGCGGCAACGCGATCCGCAATGCGGCCAGCCAGGATGGCGGACGGCGCCTTGTCCGGCGTCGAATCGAAGGGGGCCGTCCAGTCCTCCTCCTGTTCGGAAACTTCCGGCACGATCGGGTCCCAAAGATCGACCTCTCCCGGATGCCCAAGCCGGTTCGAGCGATGCTGCACAGCCTCGCCGCGCGCGCTCAGGCCGCGGGCATTGTCTTCCAGCGAGAACACCTGGTCGACGGCGGCGAGAACATCCGCCGTCGAGCGGAACGACAGCGGCAGCCGCACGGGGTGAAAGCCCTGGCCGCTGGCTCTGACGCGCTTTTCGGCGTCCGTCCGCTCTTCCGCAAATCGCTCCGGCCGTGCGCCCTGGAAGGAATAGATCGACTGCTTTTCGTCGCCGACGGCAAAGATCGTGCGCCGTGTATCGCGTGCGCTATTGCCGGAGAAGAAGTCTTCGGCCAGCGACTTGATCACCGACCACTGGATCGGGCTCGTATCCTGCGCCTCATCCACCAAAATGTGGTCGATCCCCTGGTCGAGCTTGTAGTGGACCCAGGCGCCGACACCGTCTCGGATAAGAAGATCGGCGGTTTGGGCGATCAGATCCTCGAAATCGAGCAGGCTGCGCTGCTTCTTCAGGTCCGCGTAGTCGTCGTGGAGGCGGCGGGCGAGCGTCAGCGCCGCCTTGGTGGCCCGAAACATCCGGATGACCCGCAGCCGGTCCCTTTGCTCCGCCACATGGCTGCGGGCAGAGGCAATGGCGTCGGCCAGCTCCGGCGAAGCGGTGACCATAGCCTTGGCGACGAGCGAGGAATCAGCTTTCGGCTTTCCGTCGCGGGTCAGGAAGATCTGGTCGAGGTACTGCGCCCGCTTAAAGACGTCGGGTTCCTTGGCAACCAGCCGCAACCCATAGGCCACCTCTGCCACCTTCGAGCCGCCCTTCTGGTCCGCCAGAGCGAGATAAAGATCGAGCGTGATCCCGGAAAGGCCCGGCAAGGGCCAGTAGGCAGCCGCAACACTCTCTTCCGTTTCTGCGGGATCGAGCCCGAAGGCACGTTTGAGCTCGGCGCCGATCCCGCCGTGCCGCTCCGCCTGCGCGATGAACCGGCCGATAGCCGTACGCTTGGAAATGATGTCGGAGAGCAGCGTCTCCAGCCCGAACTCGTCGCCGAGATCAAGTACATGCGCGAAAGCCTCCGCCAGCTCGGGATCCTCCTCCGCCGAGGTGGCGGTGAGCAGGGAACGGCGCGCCTCAGCAAGGAGCGCGGAAGCGGCCCGGTCATCAAGCACGGAAAAATGCCCGGCAACATTGGCTTCGAGCGGAAATTGGTGAAGCAGCGCTTCGCAAAAGGCGTGGATGGTCTGGATCTTGAGGCCGCCCGGCGTTTCCAGCGCCTTGGCGAACAGACGTCTCGCGTCCGCAAGTTTGGGGCTGTCCGGCATCTCGCCTTCGATCGCCGCAACCCGCTGTCTGAGGGCATCGTCGTCGAGGACTGCCCATTCCGATAGCCGCTGGAACACGCGGTTCGACATTTCGGAGGCCGCGGCCTTGGTATAGGTGAGGCACAGGATCGCCGACGGTCGGCAGCCTGCCAGCAGCAGGCGAATCACCCGCTGGGTGAGCACATGCGTCTTTCCCGAGCCGGCGTTCGCCGAAACCCAGGCCGAACTGGTCGGATCGGAGGCGCGAGATTGCTGGACCGTCGTCCAGTCGATCCACTGGATCGGGTCGTCGCCCTCGGGAAGGATGTCACTCATCCGCTTCGGCCTCGCTGTCGTCGTCGGCTGTCGACCACTCCGCCACCCGCGCCAGATGGTCGTACTCCCCGCCAAAATTGCTTTGCATCATCGGCACAAGGCGCGAGGCGAAGCCCGCCTGGTGGGTTCGCAGCGCCAGGACGAACCGAGTCAGTTGCTCGATGGACTCCTGCGCCAGATCGGTGGCAGATTTGGGCTGCCGCTTGGCGGTCGCAGCCGCATCCTCGTTGTTGACCTTGTCGGGCTTGAACCGGTCGCCGGGACGCAGCCGGATGTAAAGCAGATCCTCCGGCGCTAGCGAACCGAGATTGCGGAACGCCCCGGCCTGCAGCGCCGCTGCCTCCAGCGCCAGCTGCGGATCCAGAAGCGACCGTGCCTGTGACACCGAAGGGTTGAGACCTGTCTTGTAGTCGATGATATCGGCGCGTCCGGAACGCTTGATGTCGATCCGGTCGGCAATCCCGGTCACACGAATGCCGGCAGCTTCGACTTCGAAGCCGGCGCCAACTTCCGTCAGCGTCTTGCGAACGTCCGGCGCGCGGTCTGCTTCCCAGGTGAGGAAAGCCCGGGCCACTTCAAGGAAGCGAGGCCGCCAGACGCGGTCGATATGCGGCGGTAGCTGCTCCTGATCGAAAAGATCGTTGGCAATCTTCATCATCGCCGATTTCGCCACGGTCGAGCCGGGCACATGGCCTTCAGCCGTATAGCGTTCGATGATCGTGTGGTAGAGCGTCCCGCGCTCGGAGGCGCCCGGGTCCTGATTGAACGGATGCAGCGGCTGCAGCTTCAGGATCCGCCGCGCATAGACAGAATAGGGATCACGGCGCAGCCGACCGACCTCGCTGAAGGAATAGCTGGTTGGCTGTAGCTCCGCGGGAGGCTTCGGCGCCGGTCGTTTTGCCGGGGTCTGGTTTTCGCCGGCGTCAATGGCGCCCGCCCAGTCGCGGTACTGTGCACCACGGGCCCTCATCTCCTCCGTCAGGCTCCTGCCGCCGAGCGCCAGCAGCCTTTGCAGCCAGCGGGAGGCCACGGTCGGGGTGGAGCCCTGCCGCATGGAGCGCGAAAAAATGAGGTGGCGGGTACCGCAGGCCATTTCGAAGTCATGCGCCAGCTGGCCGATGCGGCGCTCTGGCGGCTCAAGCCCCATTTCGGCTTTCATTGTACGCGACAGGAACGGATTGTTGACCGTCTGCCCCGGCCAGGAGCCTTCGTTCAGGCCGCCGAGGATCATGGTATCGACAGTCTGCAGCCGCGCTTCCAGCGTCCCGAAGATGAACACCCGCGGGTGGCTCAGCGATCGGGGCTTCACGGCCTCGCTCGTCGTCAGCGCCATCACGATGTCGATCCACTGCGGTCCGTCGGCCTCGATCTGCCCTTCCGTGTCGATGACTTCGGACAGGAGGCCAGCCAGCTTCTCGCCCGCTTCCCCGCTCCAGAGCCCGGCCAGGCTGCAATTTTCGTCAATGCAGAGCGCTTCCAGTGCGCGACCTGTCCGCTCGGCCCAATCACCGAGTGCCAGTTTTGCAGTGAGGCCGCGCCCGTCTGCACGCCGGCCGACAAATGCCGAGGTGAGCGGTTCGACAGCTGTCGCCAGTCGCTCAGCAAGATCCGCCGCCAGATCTTCCGCACCCTCAGGAAGCGCGCTTCGCCATGTGGGGGGATGCCGGTCATCTGCCTGCGCCGCGAGTTGGCTCTCCAGCAAATACGCCAGCGTCGAAATGTCCATGTCGCCGGTGCCGCCGCGCAGCGCGAGCAGTTCAAGGGCGTCGACTGCCAGCCGCAGGTCGGAAGCCGGCTGTCCGAGGCGAAGGAGTGGATGTTTCAGCAAACCGACGATCGCAACCGGATCGCCCGGCCGAAGGGTGGCCTCCAGCAGCAACTGTACGAGCGTGCCTTGCGGTGTACCGGAGAGGGCTGCACCGGCCGAATCGTCGGCGATCACGCCGAACCGCGCCAGTTCGGCGGTGACGCGGCGTGCGAGAGCACGGTCCGGCGTGATCAGTGCCGCCTGGCTTTCGCCGTCATGACGTCCGGGCTTCTCCAGGGCAAGCCGGAGCGCGATTGCGATTGCGACGGCTTCTTCCCGTTCATTGCCCGCCTCGATCAGTGAGACGTCTGCAAAGGCTGCAGATAGCAGGTCTGGATCAGTCTCCTGGCGCCAGACGCTCCAGCCGTCGGTCGCCTTGGCAGGCGCTAAAGCCTGCGAGAGGGCCTCTGCCCGCAGCCGCAGGTCGGCCGGCACCTGGCCAAGCACCTGCACCTCGTCCCGGCCGATGCCGATCTTTGCCAAAAGGCGAAACAGCCCGAACTGGGGATGGCTTCGGCTGGCGGGATCGAGCTTTCCGTCGGCCCGCTCTTCGCCGATCGCCGCCCAATGTTCCTCGGCCATGGAAAGATCGAGGCCCGGCAGCACGACGGCGCCGTTCGGAAGCTGGGCGATCGTGGCAATCAGGTCCGCGGCCGCTGGAACTGATCCGGTCGAGCCGGCGACGATCACCGGCCCCCGATGATCCCGTTCTGCAATCCTCCGCGCCTCTCCGCGCAGCAGCGTCGCCTGATGCTTGGCCGGCGAAGAACGTCGCAGTTCCTCCAGCCTCGCAGGCCAAAAGGCGCTGGCGATGGACAGGAACTCAGCTGTCAGCTGCCACCAGAGGGCATGCTGGTCGGTGCTCAACTTGTTGAGGTCGCTCCAGTCCCGCTCTTCTGTTTCCACCGAATCGATCAGCTCGGCCAGTGCCCGCGCCAGCCAGATTGCGTCAGCCGGGCTCGCCGGCGCGATCAGCGGCGAATCCGAATGCACGTCGAGTACGACCTTGGGCAGCGCATTGCGCCAGGCGAGAATGAGCTTGCCGAGCTCGAGCAGTCTCGCGGTCCCCCCGATCGGAAGCGCAAGATCGGCTTCCTCCGGCACCACCAGATCGAAATAATCGCTGTCGTCGTCCGTTTCGCCGAGCGGCCGGATGGTCGGCAGGATTGCGGCCTGGCCGCCGAGAAGATCCACGAATTCGGAGCGCAGCACGCGTGCAGAGCGCCGGGTCGGCACGAAAATCGTGACATCCGCCAGCGAAAGCGGATCTGCCGGATCGTAGCGGAAGCCTTCGTGAAGCTCGCCGCTGCAAAGTGCCGTCGCGACCGTCTTCAGGAAGGCCGCGCCGGAAGGAACCGAGAATACGCGACTGGGGGTCTGCGGCATTGGTCAGGCCTTTCCGGCATAGCGGCGGATAACCATTTCTGCAGCCGGCAAGGCTTCCGGCGTACCAACGGTAATCCACTCACCGTCCATCATCAGGCCGAACAGCCGCCCGGCTGCAATCGCCCGGTCGAAATAGAGGTTGAGGTTGAAGGCTTCGGCCGGAGCATCGTCGAGAAGGCCGGAATCAAGAACCAGCGCACCCGCATAGACGACCGGATTGTCGCCACCCTCGGTATAACGAACTAGTCTGCCGTCAGGTCCGAGGCTGAAATCCTTCTTGCCGTTATGGCCCGTCGTGCGCTCCAGCGGAACGCAAAGCAGAACCATATCCATCCGCGCCGGGTCGAAACCGTCCGCAAGGCGCTGGAGGTTGGTCTTTTCGCCCGGCGTCTCTCCCACCCAGAACAGATCAGCGTTCAGAACCAGCGTCGCGCCGGGCGGCAATTGCTTCAGCCCTTGGGCAAGCCCACCGCCGGAATTCATCAGCTGTGCGCGTTCATCGGAGATGATGATCTCCATTCGCGGATAGTCCCGCAGATGCGCTTCCATCTGCTCCGGGAAATGATGAACGTTGACCACGCAGGTGGTCACGCCGGCCTCCGCGAGCGCATCGAGACCGTAGTCGATCATCGCCTTTCCGCAGACGGGAACCAGAGGCTTGGGCATGGTGTCTGTGATCGGCCGCAGACGCGTCCCGAGTCCCGCTGCGAGCACCATGGCCTGTGTGATGGTCATTGCAAACCGTGTCTATGATTCGGGAAGCTCTATCCCAGACCTATGACACCATTCGCGTAAAGGGAGGAGGGCCGGATGCCGGAGAGCTGTGGAAAGGTAGGCAAGCGTCCGCGGCATGTGCTTCATATAGCCCGGCTTGCCGTCCCTTTGCTTCAGTCGAACCCAAAGGCCAGCAAGCTTGCAGTTGCGCTGGGCCGCCATGATCGCAAAGGTCCGCAGAAAGACGGGCTCGTCGAAGGGGCCGGAAGCATGCCGGAGAGCGAGATAATCGCTCATCATCTGCTGTGCCAGGTCCGAGGGCACGTCGACGCGCGCATCCTGGATCAGCGAAGCCAGATCATAAGCCGTCGGACCGATCATCGCATCCTGGAAGTCGATGAGGCCGACGCGCTTTACCCCTTGTTCCTGCGGTCGCCAGATGATGTTGGGGGAATGCAGGTCGCGAAGCAAAAGGTTCTTTTCCGCGCCCGCCAGATGGTCCGTGATCAGACTGTGCCAGATCGCCAGATACTCTTGTCGCTCTTCTTCCGTCGGCGCGGCACCCCGCCGCCAGGGCAGATGCCAGTCCAGCAGAAGCCGGGCCTCCATCGTCATTGCCGTCGGGTCAAAATCCGGAACGTGGTGGATATAGTGGCCGTCGACGTCGAGATCCTGCTGCATCGGCTGACCGTGCAGGATGGCGAGACTGGCGACGGTCTGCCGGTATCGCTCGGCGATAGGGCGACCGTCGTCGTCCAGAACACCATCACTGCCGAGGTCCTCGATCAGCAGAATCCCCTGGTCATAATCCACATGCAGCACATCCGGAGCCGAGAGGCCGATGCCGCGCAGGTAGCGCCCAATCGCAACGAACGGATAGGCGTCCTCTGCGAGATGGGCCACCTTCGGGTAAGGCTTGCCGTCCAGAACTGGCGGTCCCTCCGGCATTTTTGGCCAGTCCATCAAAATGAGCTTTTGCCCCTCGTCAGTTGTTACCCGCTCATAGGCACGGATCGACGCGTCGCCGGTCAGGAAGCGTCGCTCTGCAGCTTTGTAGCCGTGGTCGTCGAGAAAGCTGCGGATCGCAAGCACCCGCCGGATACGCTTCATCTGCGCTTCGTGACCCTCGATCGTTGCCGAGCGGCCCGTACCGTCCTGAGTAAGAACAAGCCTCACACGGGTGGCGGGAAGAAGCTCCTCAGCCATCTCCGGCCACTCGACCAGGCAGATGCCGGAGGCGAGCGCCTCGTCGAAGCCCAGCTCGTCCAGTTCGGAAGCGTCCCCAAGCCGGTAGAGATCGAAATGTGCAGCAGGTATGCGAAGCTCGTAGCTCTGCACGAGCGTGAAGGTTGGGCTCGGAACCTCGAGGTCCGGATCGTCCGCAAGCGCCCGCAGGAACGCCCGCGCCAGGGTCGATTTGCCGGCACCCAGATCGCCGGAGAGGGCAAGGCAGTCGCCCGGTCGAAGCGCAAGCGCCAGGTCTTCACCGAGTTGAAGGCTGGCAGCCTGGTCCGCAAGGGTCAGACGAAGGGTTGTCGCGTCGCTCATTCTGCCGCGGCGATGGAGGCAAGGTGGGCGCCGCTGGGAATGCGGCAGGTCACGGTCGTCCCGGATCCGGTGCGGCTGTCGATGCTGACGTCACCATGGTGCAGGGTCACGAAGCTCTCCACGATCGAGAGCCCAAGCCCCGCTCCGCTTCGCTTCCCGCCCTTGGTCTTGGAGGCGAAACGGTCGAACACCATTTTCAGCATGTCGCTCGGGATACCCGGACCGCTATCGCTGACGGAGAAGAAGATATTGGTCTTGTCGCGCCGGCAGGTCAGCGTGATCGAAGAACCGTCGGGCGCGAAATTGGTGGCATTGGTCAGGAGCTTCAGGAGAATCTGCTTCAGCCGCTGCTGGTCCGCCACGATGTTGCCAAGGCCGTGCGGCGCCGTGATCTCTAGCGTCACATTGCTTTCGTGCAGCCGGTCGGCGATCTGCATGGCCACGTCGTCGAGGAGATCGTCCACCGACATTTCCGAATAGTTCAGCTGCATGATCCCGGCGTCGACCGTCGCAAGATCGAGAATATCGTTGACGATGGTCAAGAGCACGGACGACGAGGTGGAGATATGGTCAACATATTCCGCCTGCCGCGACGTGAGCTCGCCGACGCCCGGTGTCTTCAGGAGATCCGTGAAGCCGATGATATTGGTCAGCGGTGAACGCAGCTCGTAGGAGACGTGCTGGACGAAATCGTTCTTGATCTCGTCGGCCTTCTGCAGCGCGTCGTTCTTTTCCTTCAGCGCCCGTTCCGCTCTGGCACTTGCCGTCATGTCCACGAAGGTAAACATCGTCTGGGCGTTGGGCAGCGGCGTCACCGCGTAATCGAGGATAAGCCCCGAATAAAGCTCGAACGTGCCCTGCAGCGATGCACGCTCATCATCGAAATTGGTCAGCATCTGGCCGAAGCGGCGCCAGCCGTCCGGCTTGTCGTAGGATGGGGCGCAGGCGGTCTCGATCGCCTTGATATGAGTCGTAGGCTTCGCCTGCTCCGCCGTAATGCCCCACAGGGCCCGGAACGCCGGGTTTGAAAGGCGGATCCGCCCGTCCGGTCCGAACACCGCCACGCCTTCGGACAGATGGTCGATCGTTTCGCCCTGAACCCGCACCAGCGTGTTGTACCGCGTCTCGAGGTCGACCTGTTCCGTCAGGTTCTCGAACACCCAGGTCGCGCCACCCTGCGGGTGCGCCGTGGCAATCACCCGCAGCGTCTGGCCGTTCGGCAGGTGCCAGATGTCGGTCATGGTATCGAGCGCCTGGTAGACCGAAAGCGCTGCATCCTTCCAACTGCGCCAGCTGAGTTCTTCGGGAAGCTTCCCGTCGCTGCGCAGCTTGTCCAGCAACTCGCTGTTGTCCGGCCGAGATTCGAGGAAGGGATGCGAAAGATCCCAAAGCTGCACGAAAGCCTGATTGTAGAACTGCAGTCGTCGTTCACCGTCGAAGATGGCGACTGGGGTCGCCAGGTGATCAAGCGTTTCGGCGTGGCTTTTCAGCGTCCGCTTCAGCTCCTCTCGAACCGCTTCCGCTTCGGAAACATCGACCGCGATCCCCGCAGAACCGGCCGGAACCACGATATCGACCACGTCGAACACCGTCCGGTTGCCGCGAACCACGGTGGATACCCGGTCATGGAAGGGTGACGTGGGGGTGACGGCTGCCTTGATCTTCTCGCGGGCAATGGTGCCGAGGAACTCGCGTCCCTCTTCGATCACTTTCTCCGGTGTCGCCGCTTCAACGGCATCGCAATAGGCATGGTTGACCCAGTGCAGCTTGCCATGCGCGTCGCGACGCCAGACAGGCTGCTCGATAGCGTCGAGAAGTGTGTGGAACAGCGAAATCGAGTGGGTCAGGCGCTCGCGCTCGATCTTGAGCTCGGCAAGTTCTGCCCGCAGGTTGTTCAGCGCGATAAAGCGCACGAAGGCCTTGCCCCCGGAAACGCGGCCCTGCACCTCCAGGATTTCGTCGCGTGAAGTCTCGACGACCATATCGAAACTGTGCGCCTGCCCACGAAGCAGGTCGATCGCCTTTTCGAGATCGCTCGCCGAGGTTGGCCGCAGCCACCGCCCGAACGCCAGAAAATCGCGATCCTGTTGCGGTGCGCCGGTTTCCGGAGGAAGTTGCCCCAGGAATTCTGGCTTGGAGGGGCCGTTTTCCCAAACCACGATCCTGCGGTTCTTTTCGGCGATCAGCGCTTCGTACTTGGAAATCCGCTGCTGCGCATCCGAAAGCGCGCTGCGCATTTCCTGCGTTTCGGCCTGCATGTTTCCCCGCTGGCGAACCAGCCAGACGGCGGACAGGAGGGCAGCCCCCAGCGCGCCGACCACGAGCGAGGAAATGATGACTTCCGTGGAGGAGAACAATTTGACCGCGGACCTGCCGCCATCCTGCGCCAGAGCTGCCGTCGCGAAACCGGACAAGGCCGTTCCGCTGAGAAAGGCGCTGAAGAACCGTCTGATTCGGCGCAGACCTTCGGCTCGCGCTGCGCCTGCAGCATCGTCGAAAACCTGTAAGGCCGGGAGGATCGCTCCACCCCAGCCAGCATTGGCCCGTTTTTCCAGGCACTTTTTTATTACCGACATCACCGGTCTGTCTCCGTCCAGTTGCCGCATTTCGACAAGACATACCATACCGCACCTTGCCCCGAGCAGGTGCGAATCGAGCCCCTAGAGGATACTGGTTTGCGGAATCAGCGGGAAGAGCAGCGGCCAAAAAAGAAGCCGCGGTCTCCTGTCAAGACCGCGGCTACTATATGTTGTGGATTAACCGGCTACCGATTAGTAGCGATAGTGCTCTGACTTGAACGGTCCCTGCTGCGGCACGCCGATGTATCCAGCCTGTTCTTCAGAGAGTTCGGTCAGCTTCACGCCCAGCTTGTCGAGATGCAGCCGCGCAACCTTTTCGTCGAGATGCTTGGGCAGGATGTAGACGTCGTTCTTGTATTCACCCGGCTTGGTGAAGAGCTCGATCTGCGCCAAGGTCTGGTTGGTGAACGATGCCGACATCACGAAGGACGGATGGCCGGTCGCATTGCCCAGGTTGAGCAGACGGCCTTCCGACAGAAGGATGATTCGGTTGCCCTTCGGGAACTCGATCATGTCGACCTGCGGCTTGACGTTGGTCCACTTGAGATTGCGCAGGGCCGAAACCTGGATCTCGTTGTCGAAGTGACCGATGTTGCCGACGATCGCCATGTCCTTCATGGCCCGCATGTGATCGATGCGGATGACGTCCTTGTTGCCGGTGGTCGAGATGAAGATGTCGGCGCTTGCAACGACATCCTCGAGAACCACGACTTCGAACCCGTCCATCGCGGCCTGCAGCGCGCAGATCGGATCGACTTCCGTCACCTTCACGCGAGCGCCGGCGCCCTGCAGGGATGCAGCCGAACCCTTGCCGACGTCACCATAACCGCAGACAACGGCGACCTTGCCGGCCATCATCACGTCGGTGCCGCGGCGAATGCCGTCGACCAGCGATTCCTTGCAACCGTACTTGTTGTCGAACTTGGACTTGGTGACCGAGTCATTGACGTTGATGGCCGGGAAGGGGAGCAGGCCCTTCTTGGCCAGGTCGTACAGGCGATGAACGCCGGTGGTGGTTTCTTCGGTAACGCCCTTGATGGCGTCGCGCTGTTTCGTGAACCAGCCCGGAGAAGCCTTCAGGCGCTTCTTGATCTGCGCGAACAGGATTTCTTCTTCTTCCGAACCCGGGTTGCTCAGCACGTCCTCGCCGGCTTCGGCGCGCGCACCGAGCAGGATGTACATGGTGGCGTCGCCGCCATCATCCAGGATCATGTTGGAGAAGCCGCCGTCGGTCCACTGGAAGATCCGGTCGGTGTAATCCCAGTATTCGGTCAGCGATTCACCCTTGACCGCAAACACCGGGATGCCCGAGGCGGCAATCGCCGCTGCCGCATGATCCTGCGTCGAGAAGATGTTGCACGAGGCCCAACGCAGATCGGCGCCCAGATCCTTGAGGGTCTCGATCAGGACCGCGGTCTGGATCGTCATGTGGAGCGAGCCGGAAATGCGGGCGCCCTTAAGCGGTTTCGTTTCGCCAAATTCGGCGCGGCAGGCCATCAGGCCCGGCATTTCGGTTTCGGCGATATCCAGTTCCTTGCGACCGTAATCCGCAAGCGTGATATCGGCGACCACGTAATCCTTTTCAGTGCTCATGAAGCTCTCCAGCTGATGATTGATGCAATGGCGCATCGCGCTGTGCGCGCGAAAGTGTGGCATGCATTTAGCAGGCTGGGCGCAGTTTATCAACTCACATATAAAGAAGTCTTTATATGTTTATATTAACAAACGGCTCACGCCTCTTCGCCGAATTTCTGTGCCACGAGATTTTCCAGGGCAGTCAGCGCCTCTTCTGCCTGGCGACCGCTAGCGGCGACCTCGATGGAGCTGCCCGTGCTGGCAGCCAGCATCATCAGCCCCATGATCGACGTGCCGCCGACCGTAGTGCCATCCTTTGAGACGGTCACCATGGCGTCGAAGCTCTCGACCATCTGCACGAATTTTGCCGAGGCCCGGGCATGCAGGCCACGCTTGTTGACGATCAGGAATTCGCGAGAGAGGAGAGGGGACATGCGCCTTCTTTTACTTTCCGCTGAGGACGCGGCTTGCAACGTTGATGTATTTGCGACCGGCCTCGGAAGCCTCAACCAGGGCCCGTTCCATATTGTTGTCGCTGCGGACGCCCGCGAGCTTGATCAGCATCGGCAGGTTAACGCCCGCGATCACCTCGGTCTTGCCGCTCTCCATCACTGAGATCGAGAGGTTGGACGGTGTACCGCCGAACATGTCAGTGAGGATGATGACGCCATGACCGTCCTCGGCCCGGGCAACTGCGTCCACAATGTCCTGGCGCCGCTGATCCATGTCGTCTTCCGGACCGATCGATATCGTCTCGATAAATTTCTGAGGCCCGACAACATGCTCTACCGCGTGTCGAAACTCTTCTGCCAGCTTGCCATGGGTGACAAGCACAAGTCCGATCATGAAAAAACGCCCCCTGCTATGGAAACTTGCGGCCCATATCGCATCGCAACAAACCCGTCCAGCGGTGGGGTGCCATCTTCGCCAAGTAGATACCAACTTCAAGTCAAAATCTACGGAGCGAGCCGCGAGAACGGTGTTTCATGATGCAGGAGCGGCACCAGGGCCGCCAGATGCGCTAGCGGATCAGCCGCTTGGCTCCAGAGGCGCACCAGCGGCAGCGAGCCCAAAGTGCCGACAGAAAATACCGCGTTCTCGGGTGGAAGCCGTTCCGCCTCGGGCAGCGACACGACCTCGATGGCAAGGTCGAGAACGGCGGCAGACACGCTCTCGATGGCAACGATACCGCTGCCACGAAGTTCGATCAGCCCCGTGATCGCCTCCGGACACTGCGCCACGAGCGCCTTGCCCGATCGCGATACGATAACCCGATCATCCGCAACGAGTGCGGCAAACGCGCCAAGGCGCCGGGCTTCAGTGATGCAAGCGAAGGCAAGCGCCGACTTTCCCCGACCCGAAGGACCGAGGAAGAGGAGGCCCCTGGCTCCGGCCACGATGGCAGTTGCATGGATATTGACGGCAGCGCCGCTCATTGTGACTGGGCTGCCGGCAGCGACAGGGTGAAGCGGGCGCCGGTGATGGCGCCATGGGCGTCATGAACGTTTTCGGCCTTCAGCGTGCCGGCATGGGCTTCGGCGATCTGGCGACTGATGGATAGGCCAAGGCCCGAGTTCTGGCCGAAGCTCTCGCCTTCCGGCCGGTCGGTGTAGAACCGCTCGAAAATGCGGTCGATGTCTTCCGCCTGGACACCGGGACCATTGTCGTCGACCGTTGCAATCACACGGTTCTTGTTCCGCAGCAGTTTCACGGTAATCCGCCCACCCTTCTCCGGCACGAAGGAGCGTGCGTTTTCGATCAGGTTGGTGACGATCTGCCCAAGCCGCAGGTCGTGCCCGTTGACGATATAGGCAGCCTTGTTCCCACTTTTGGGATCCACGAGGAGTTCCAGCTCGACAGGCTTGCGCCCGCTGCGGATCTGACGGCTGATTTCCACCAGATTGCCCAGCAGATTTTCCATGTCGACAGGGGCCGAATCCGTCCGGGCAAGCTCCGCATCAAGGCGTGACGCGTCGGAAATATCGCTGATCAGCCGGTCGAGCCGCCGCACGTCGTGGAAGATGATGTCCGTCAGCTTCTGCTTGGAGCTTTCCGTCTTCGCGAGCGGAAGCGTCTCGACGGCGGACCGCAGCGAGGTGAGCGGGTTCTTCAGTTCATGGCTCACATCGGCAGCGAAGCTTTCTATGGCATCGATCCGGTCATAGAGCGCGTTGGTCATGTCGCGCAGTGCGATCGAAAGGTTGCCGATCTCGTCCTGCCGGTAGGCGAAGTCTGGAATTTCCTCGCGCTGCTTGGCGCCTCTGCGCACCCGGATGGCGGCTGCCGCAAGCCGACGCAACGGATTGGCGATCGTGGAGGAGAGCAGCAGTGACAGCAGGATGTTGACGAGCGTCGCGACGCCGAACACGCGCATGATCGCCAGGCGCTCCGCATGGACGATCTTGTCGATGTCGCCCGCCTGCGTGGACAAAAGCAGCACGCCGAGGACGGCCCGGAACCGCTGCACCGGCACAGCCACCGAAACAATCAGCTCGCCCCGTTCGGTAATCCGCACGACGGCGCCGCGCACGCCGGTCAGCGCATTCGTGACCTCCGGATAGATCGAACCATCGCCGCCCGGCGCTTCCTTGTAGATCGGCAGGTTCCCGGGCTGCAGCAACCGGTTGAACATGCCCGACACCCATTCGCTCCAGGTCTGCGACTGGTTTTCGACCGGCGGCAGGTCGTACCGGAGCACCTGGCCGCGGGAATAGAGATGCCGGGAATCCAGCAGCAGATTGGCGTCCGCATCGAACAGGCGGGCGCGGGTGCGGGTCGGCGAGATCAGCCGGCGCAGAACCGGCGCCACACGCTCGGGATCGATCGGAAAGTCCAGGTCCTCGTCGTTCGGCACCGGCGTGATGCTTTGGCCGGCCTGCAGTTCCAAGAGCTTCTGCGGATCGATGGTGATGGAATTCGTATCGACGGAGGCAGATGCGGAAATTGCACCGGCGATAATCTCGCCCTGCGTCAGCAGGCTCTCGACGCGCGCGTCGATCAGCCCCTCGCGGAACTGGTTGAGATAGAGGATCCCGGCGACCAGAACCACGGTCGCCGCGATGTTGAAGAACAGGATACGCCGCGTCAGGCTGGAAAAAACCGCGTGTCCGAATACGCGGCGAATGAGCGTGAACGGCCGCGACCAGAAGCGTCGGCTCACACGGCGGCTCTCGGAGCCAGCCGTTTGCATCATCTCGCTGTCGAGCAACTGATCTGCCACCTGCGTGCAGTCCTTCCACCGGATCAGTCTAACGCCGCTCCGGTCCGGTCCTCAAGTTTAACCTTTTGAAAGATCGACGGAGGTCAGACTGCTTCGCGGAAGCGGTAGCCGACGCCGTAGAGCGTTTCGATCATGTCGAAGTCGGTGTCAACCATCTTGAATTTCTTGCGCAGCCGCTTGATGTGGCTGTCGATGGTGCGGTCGTCCACATAGACCTGTTCGTCATAGGCGGCGTCCATCAGGGCATCGCGACTTTTCACCACGCCCGGCCGCTGTGCCAGCGAATGCAGGATCAGGAATTCCGTCACCGTCAGCGTTACCGGCTCATTCTTCCAGGTGCAGGTGTGGCGCTCCTGGTCCATCAGCAACTGCCCGCGTTCCAGCGTGCGGGCAGTGGGTTGGTCGACTGTGGTCTTGGTGCCGCCAGGCTGCGGTTCGCGGGTTCCGGCGCGCCGCAGGATGGCCTTGACCCTTTCGACCAGCAGACGCTGGGAGAACGGCTTGGTGATGAAGTCGTCGGCGCCCATCTTGAGCCCGAACAGCTCGTCGATTTCCTCGTCCTTGGAGGTGAGGAAAATCACCGGGATATCGGACTTCTGGCGAAGCCGCCTCAGAAGCTCCATTCCGTCCATGCGCGGCATCTTGATATCAAAGATGGCAAGATGCGGTGGGCGGGCAACCAGACCGTCAAGGGCCGAGGCACCGTCCGTATAGGTTTCGACCTTATATCCTTCCGCCTCCAGTGCGATCGACACCGAAGTCAGGATATTGCGGTCGTCATCTACGAGCGCGATTGTCTGCATGCTCTCCGTCTCCATTACCATCTACGCGCATCTCCTGGAATGTCCCCAGCCAGGCGGCACAGCCGATGCGCTTCTTGAGGTATAAAGGTGGAACAAATTGTGGCGAAGTTAAAGGGCGGCCTATAGTCCGACGGCCCCGGTCCACCTTCATACTCCTGTTATATAGGAGATAAAAACCGCTGATAAACCGATTTAAAGCGGAATAAATTTTTTTAAATCGATTAATTTATTGATTTCGTTGATGTTTTCGAAAAAACGCCTTGCCCGAATTGAAATCACTGCCTACTTTCGGCGCCATAGGTATCAGTTGAAGGAAGGCGCACATGGGGGACTTTGGGCTTTATAACCCGTCCAACGCTCTGGCGGCGATCGGTTTCGAGGACGTGGAGCAGACGCATTACAACCTCTCCGAGGTTGAGCTGTACGAAGAAGCGATTCGAAAGGGCGAAGCCGACCTGACGGCAGACGGTGCCTTGCGGGCCATTACCGGCCAGCACACCGGCCGGTCTCCGAAGGACAAGTTCGTTGTCCGCGACGCCTCCACCGAGGGTCAGATCTGGTGGGACAACAATAAGCCCATGGCGCTTGAGGATTTCGAGCGCCTGCGTCAGGACATGCTTTCCCATGCGAAGGGTAAAACCCTTTACGTGCAGGATCTCATTGGCGGCGCCGATGCCGAAAATGCGCTGCCGACCCGGGTCATCACCGAACTTGCCTGGCATGGCCTTTTCATCCGCAACCTGCTGATCCGCCCGAAGCGGGAAGACCTCAAGCATTTCCAGCAGAAGCTCACCATCATCAACCTGCCGAGCTTCAAGGCTGATCCGGCTCGTCACGGCTGCCGCACCGAAACCGTTATCGCCTGCGACCTCGCCAACGGGATCGTGCTGATCGGCGGAACCTCCTATGCGGGCGAGAACAAGAAGTCGGTCTTCACCGTCCTCAACTATCTCCTGCCGGCCAAGGGCGTGATGCCCATGCACTGCTCCGCCAACGTTGGCAAGGACGGAGACACGGCTGTGTTTTTCGGCCTGTCGGGCACCGGCAAGACGACGCTGTCCGCAGATCCGACCCGCACTCTGATCGGTGACGACGAGCACGGCTGGGGCGAAAATGGCGTCTTCAACTTTGAAGGCGGCTGCTATGCCAAGGCGATCAAGCTTTCCGCAGAAGCCGAGCCGGAGATCTATGCCGCGACGCGTCGCTTCGGCACCGTTCTCGAAAACGTGGTGCTGGACGAAAACCGTGTACCGGATTTCGACGATAACTCGCTGACCGAGAATACCCGCAGTGCCTATCCGCTGCACTTCATCCCGAATGCCTCGGCAACCGGTCTGGCACCTCATCCAAAGACGATCATCATGCTGACGGCCGATGCCTTCGGCGTCATGCCGCCGATTGCCCGGCTGACTCCGGAACAGGCTATGTATCACTTCCTGTCGGGCTATACCGCAAAGGTCGCGGGCACGGAAAAGGGTGTGACCGAGCCGGAAGCGACCTTCTCGACCTGCTTCGGTGCGCCCTTCATGCCGCGCCACCCTGCTGAATACGGCAACCTCCTGAAGGAGCTGATTGCCAGCCACGGCGTCGATTGCTGGCTGGTGAACACCGGCTGGACCGGTGGCGCCTATGGCACCGGTCGCCGCATGCCGATCAAGGCCACGCGCGCCCTGCTCGGTGCTGCCCTGAACGGCAGCCTCAAGGAGGCTGAATTCCGCACCGATACGAACTTCGGCTTTGCGGTGCCGGTCGCTGTTGAGGGCGTGGACACGTCCATCCTCGACCCGCGCTCCACCTGGTCAGACGGCCTCGCCTACGACAATCAGGCAGGCAAGCTTGTCGCCATGTTCATCCGGAACTTCGAGAAATTCGAGGATCATGTGGACAGCAAGGTCAGGGACGCAGCACCGGGGCTGATGGCCGCCGCGCAGTAAGGCTGCATTGAGGATTCACGTGAAACCGCCGCCCGGGCTTAACCCTGGCGGCGGTTTTCTTTTGGCCGGGTTTATGGGAAAGATGCCGCCCGGAGAGAACCATGGCCAGCAACCCGCTTTACATCAACAGTCGCATCACCATCGCCGGATGGGAACTAAGCGAGCAATTCGTGCTGGCGGGCGGACCGGGCGGGCAGAACGTCAACAAGGTCTCGACCGCCGTCCAGCTGTTCTTCGATCTTGCCAATTCGCCCTCTCTTCCCGAACGCGTGAAGCAGAACGCATTGAAGCTCGCCGGCCGACGTGTTTCGAAGGACGGCGTCCTGATGATCGAGGCCAGCCGGTCCCGGAGCCAGGAGCGGAACCGGGAAGAAGCGCGTGAGCGCTTGACTGAGCTCCTGCTCGAAGCAGCCAAGCCACCACCACCGCCGCGCAAGGCTACCAAGCCCACCAAGGGCTCCGTAGAGCGCCGCCTGAAGGCCAAATCGGGCCGCTCGGAAGTCAAAAAGATGCGTGGCAGGCCGGGGGGAGACTGACCATGCCTGCTTTGAGCAACGGTATCCGACATTTTCCCGAGCACCTGGATCGCGCAGCCCAGGAGCGTCTGGTGGACGTGATCCGCGCAGTCGTTGCGGAAGCGCCGCTGTTTACACCCGAAATGCCCGGCACCGGAAAGCCGATGTCGGTGCGGATGACCAACTGCGGTCCGTTGGGCTGGGTAACCGACAAGCAGCAGGGATACCGCTACCAGCCGTTCCATCCGGTCACCAGGGAGCCCTGGCCGCCCATGCCGGAGGAACTAGTGGCGCTCTGGGACGAGCTTGCCGGACACGCAAAGCCGCCGGAAGCCTGTCTTGTGAATTTCTACACGGACGACGCTCGCATGGGCCTTCACCAGGACAAGGACGAGACGGATCTGACCGCTCCGGTCCTGTCTATCTCGCTTGGCAATGCCTGCCTTTTTCGCGTTGGCGGCCTGTTACGGAAGGACCCGACGGGCTCTTTTCGACTGTCGAGCGGGGACGTGGTGGTTCTGGGCGGCGAGGGGAGGCTGGCCTTCCACGGCGTCGACAGGATCTACCCCGGCACGTCCACTCTGCTCAAGAACGGTGGCCGCATCAACCTCACGCTTCGACGGGTCAATAGCTGACGGGGCATCACGGAAGCCGGCGATCGATAGCCGCCATTCTTCTGTTGCACCTACAGTTTGCGCAGCGAAACTTTCTCGATGAAGTGGTTGCGGCCCTTTCGCAGAATGATGTCGGCACGCGGCCGGGTCGGAAGGATGTTCTGGCGAAGGTTCTTCAGGTTGATGTTCTGCCAGAGACCTTCCGCTACCGCCTGGGCAGCCTGGGCATCGATCGCAGCATATTTCTTGAAGAACGACGTTGGATCGCGAAACGCGGTGTCCCTCAGCCGCATGAACCGCTGCACATACCAGGCGTGGATCTGGTCTTCATCGGCATCGATATAGATCGAGAAGTCGAAGAAGTCGGATACAATGGGCACGATCTTCCCATCCGCCGGCAGCGTCCTCGATTGAAGCACGTTGATGCCCTCGAAGATCAGGATGTCCGGCCGGTCCACCACGGAATACTCGTTCGGCAGGACGTCGTAGGTCAGGTGGGAATAGCGCGGCGCCTGCACATTCGGCTCGCCGGCCTTGATCGCGGATAGGAACCGTAGGATGGCACCCACGTCATAGCTGTCCGGAAAGCCTTTGCGCTCCATCAGGTTTTCCCGCTGCAGCACCGCATTGGGATAGAGGAAGCCGTCGGTGGTGATCAGATCGACCTTCGGGCTCGACGGCCAGCGCTTGAGCAACTCCTTCAGGATACGCGCGGTGGTCGACTTGCCCACCGCCACGGACCCGGCAATGCCGATAATGAAGGGCGTCTTGGTCACGTCAGAGAGGCTAAGGAAGCGGTTCCTCTGCTGGAACAGCAGTTGCGAGGCTTCCACATGCGCCGACAGCAGGCGCGACAGCGACAGATAGATCCGCCGCACCTCGTCAAGGTCGATCGGGTCGTCCAGCGAACGAAGGCGAGCTACTTCGTCACCCGTCAGCGTCAGCGGCGTATCGGCACGAAACCTTGCCCACTCGTCGGCGGTAAAGTGGTGGTAGGGGGAGTAGTACTCCGTTATGCCACCGGGATCCGGCGCGTCTGCGGGCTGGGGTGCGATGCTCATGACTGGGGCCGGCTTGCCTTCTCCTGCAAACCGGACTGGCCGGTTCGGCGCTGAAGCTCATTAAGCACATCCTGTAACGGCACCTCGGCAATATGCAATACGACCATCAGGTGATAGATCAGGTCTGCGCTCTCCGAAACGAGATCTTCCCGATGAGGAGAAAGAGCGGCGATCACCGTTTCCACGGCCTCCTCGCCCAGCTTCTTGGCGGCCCGTGACTGCCCGGCGGCAACCAGCTTGGCTGTCCAGGATTCGTCCGGAGATGCCTTGGCGCGAGCCGCCACCAGCACTTCCAGATCGTTCAGAGTAAATTCGCTCATCAATAGGTCCTGACGCTCAATCGAGCCGCATGGCAATGCCGTGGTCGGACATGTAGCGCTTGGCCTCGCCAACGGAATGGGTGCCGAAGTGAAAGATCGAGGCCGCCAGCACTGCGGTTGCGTGACCGTCGCGGATACCGGCGACCAGATCGTCCAGAGTGCCGACCCCGCCCGATGCCACGACCGGCACGCGCACCAGATCGGCGATCGTGCGGGTCAGCACCAGGTCATAGCCGCTCTTCGTCCCGTCTCGGTCCATGGAGGTGATCAGCAGTTCCCCGGCGCCGCGCTCCACCACGCGTTCCGCGAACTCGACGGCATTGATGCCCGTGGGCTGCCGTCCGCCGTGCGTAAAGATCTCCCAGCGATCCGTTTCGCCGTCGCCCGATACCTTTTTGGCGTCGATCGATACGACGATGCACTGGTTGCCGAACTTGTCGGCCGCTTCGGCAACGAAATCCGGATTGGCAACGGCGGCCGAGTTGATAGCCACCTTGTCGGCACCGGCAAGCAGCAGCTTGCGGATGTCGGACACGGCGCGAACCCCGCCGCCAACCGTCAAAGGCATGAAGCAGTGCTCGGCGGTCTGGGCGACCACGTCGAAAATCGTGTCGCGGTTTTCCGAAGAGGCGGTGATGTCGAGGAAGCAGAGCTCGTCGGCACCGGCTGCGTCATAAGCCTTGGCAGCCTCGACCGGGTCGCCGGCATCGATCAGGTCGACGAAGTTGACGCCCTTCACGACGCGGCCGTCCTTTACGTCGAGGCATGGAATGACACGGGCCTTGAGGGTCATTGTGCGCCTGCCTTCTCGGTTTGCTGGGCAGCACCGCTGCGAAGAAGCGCCAGCGCTTCCTGCGGATCGATACGCCCGTCGTAAAGGGCGCGGCCCGTAATCGCCCCCGCCAGTCGGGCGGCATCGGGCTCAATCATGCGGCTTATGTCGTCGAGCGACGCAAGACCGCCGGACGCGATGACCGGAATGGACACGGCATTCGCCAATTCCAGCGTTGAGGGCCAGTTGATCCCGGCCAGGATCCCGTCGCGGTCGATGTCTGTGTAGATGATTGCGGCAACGCCAGCGCCTTCGAACTTCTGCGCGAGCTCGATCACGCCGAGTTCCGAGGCCTCCGCCCAGCCTTCCACGGCAACCTTGCCGCCCTTGGCGTCGATGCCGACGGCAATCTTGCCCGGGAACATCCTGCAGGCTTCGATCACCAGCTCCGGATCGCGCACGGCAACAGTGCCGAGGATGACGCGGGCGAGCCCCCGCGACAGCCAGGCCTCGATATGCGCAAGCGTGCGGATGCCGCCGCCGAGCTGCACCGGGTTCTTCGTCGCCTTGAGAATGGCATCGACGGCATCGCCGTTGACGCTTTCACCGGCAAAGGCACCGTTGAGGTCCACCACATGCAGCCATTCGAAACCCTGGTCCTCGAAGGCCTTGGCCTGGGCAGCCGGATCCGCATTGTAGACGGTGGCCTGGTCCATATCGCCGAGTTTCAGGCGAACGCACTGGCCGTCCTTGAGGTCGATGGCGGGAAATAGGATCATCTCAGGGTTTCCAGCGTAGGAAATTGGCAATCATCGCAAGGCCAAGGGTCTGGCTCTTTTCCGGATGGAACTGAGCCCCGACCATGTTGTCGCGCCCGACAAGCGCCGTCATGGCGCCGCCGTACTCAGTCGTCGCGAGAACATCCTGCGGACGGGTGGCAGCCAGGTGATAGGAATGCACAAAATAGGCGTGCAGCCCACTCTCTCCGGTCGGAATGCCGTCAAACATCGGATGCGGGTTGCGGAGCGTCAGCGTGTTCCAGCCGATCTGCGGGATTTTAAGCGCCGGATCGCTCGGCGTCATCTCCACGACATCGCCCTCGATCCAGCCGAAACCGTCCGTCACGCTCTTCTCCAGACCGCGCGACGACATCAGTTGCATGCCCACGCAGATGCCGAAGAAGGGACGTGCCTTCACTTCGACCGCTTCGATGATCGCCTCACGCATGCCGGGAACAGCCCGAAGACCCTTGTTGCAGTCGGCATAGGCGCCGACGCCCGGCAGCACGATCCGGTCGGCAGCTGCAACGGCCTCGGGCTTGTCGGTCAGGTCGATCACCGCGTCGAGGCCAGCCTCGCGCGCCGCGCGCTCGAAAGCCTTGGTCGCCGAGCGCAAATTGCCCGACCCGTAGTCAATAATCGCGACGCGCATCAGCGTCCTCCATGATCGAAAAGGCTCAGGCTCGGCCCGTTCCCTGTCGGTTGAATTCCGGTGGCCCAGTCGCTTGTGCTCGGCATCGGTGCTGGGGTCGGCGCCGGCAACCCGGAAAAATACATTTCTTCGGCCGTCTCCCGATCCTGCGCGAAGATCACGGCCTCCAGAACCCAGCCCCGCCTTACCAGCGATCCGCTGAGATAGTTCCGACCCTCGAGCCCGACCAGGAGGCTAAGCGCAAGACCGAGCGAGGCGCCGGCTGGCACAAGCGACGGCATTTGCAGCATTAAGCCGCTGGCGATCTGCAGGATAAGCACCACAAGTCCCGCTAGCCACAGCCGATGCCAGAACAGCCAGATCCACGACAGGACAAAGCCCTCCCAGGTAAAGCCGTCCTTTAGCACGACCGTCGAGCGATGGTCCGGATCCGGACCGCCGGGCGGGGTGAGAATGAGATAGGATCTCAAGGAATTCTCCTCAAGCGGTCAGAGCGTTCCCTTGGTGGAAGGAACGCGATTGGCCTGCCGCGGATCGATTTCGGTGGCGGTGCGCAAGGCACGGGCGACGGACTTGAAGCATGTCTCGGCGATATGGTGGTTGTTGGCGCCATAGTGGTTCAGCACATGGAGCGTGATCCCGGCGTTCTGGGCGAAGGCCTGGAAGAACTCCCGCACCAGTTCCGTATCGAAAGTGCCGATCTTGGGGGCACTGAACGCCACGTTCCAGACAAGAAACGGCCGACCGGACACATCTATGGCCGCCTTGGTCATGGTTTCGTCCATGGCAAGATCGATCGAGGCATAGCGGGTGATACCGCGTCGCTCGCCGAGCGCCCGGGAGAGAGCCTGCCCCAGTGCAATTCCCGTGTCTTCGACCGTATGATGGTCGTCGATGTGCAGGTCGCCCTTCACCTCGATCTCCATGTCGATCAGGGAATGGCGGGCCAGCTGGTCGAGCATATGGTCGAAAAACCCCACGCCCGTGGAAATCTTGGCAGTCCCGCTGCCGTCGATATTGACGGAAACGGAAACCGAGGTTTCGTTGGTGTTGCGGGAAACGCTTGCACTGCGTGCGCTTGCTGGGTCGCCCATGCCGGGGTCTGCTCTCTCATCCATGTCTATTACCGGCTCCATATCAGGGGCGCGACCAATTATCCAGCAAAAGCCGGGCTGGCCTTGCGGGGATCGGGCTGGATTTGAATTCGATTTTTGCCCTCTTACATAGGAGACAACGGAACCGCAGGGGTTCTTCAACCACGTCCGCATGTGCGGGCAAACAGGTGTTTGATGACAACAATCATTACAGTGAGAAAGGGCGGCAAGGTCGTGATGGCTGGTGACGGGCAGGTGAGCCTGGGCCAGACCGTGATGAAGGGCAATGCCCGCAAGATCCGCCGCATCGGCAAGGGCGAAGTCATCGCAGGCTTTGCTGGCGCAACGGCGGATGCCTTCACGCTTCTCGACCGCCTTGAAAAGAAGCTTGAGCAGTATCCCGGTCAGCTGATGCGCGCCGCGGTCGAACTCGCCAAGGACTGGCGAACCGACAAATATCTGCGCAATCTGGAAGCCATGATGCTGGTCGCCGACAAGTCGATCACGCTTGCCGTCACCGGCAATGGCGATGTTCTGGAGCCGGAACACGGCACGATCGCCATCGGCTCGGGCGGTAATTATGCCTATGCCGCTGCCCGTGCGCTGATGGATACTGAAAATTCGGCTGAAGACGTGGCTCGCAAGGCGCTTGAGATTGCGGCCGATATTTGCGTCTACACCAACCACAATGTCGTGGTGGAAACACTCGACGCCGAATAACCCAACAAGATTGAAGGCTCCTGTGGGCCGGGCCGCCAGGCCGGCCGGAACAGGAAGGCCAAGAGGATACAATGACCACATTTTCCCCCAGAGAAACGGTCTCAGAGCTCGACCGGCACATCATCGGCCAGCACGAGGCAAAACGTGCCGTGGCGATCGCCCTGCGCAACCGCTGGCGCCGGCATCAGCTGGATGACAGCCTGCGTGACGAGGTCATGCCCAAGAACATCCTGATGATCGGGCCGACCGGCGTGGGCAAGACGGAGATCTCCCGCCGCCTCGCCAAGCTTGCCGGGGCGCCCTTCATCAAGGTCGAGGCCACCAAGTTCACCGAAGTTGGCTATGTCGGCCGGGACGTGGAGCAGATCATCCGCGACCTCGTCGAAATTGGCATCGGCCTGGTGCGCGAAAAGAAACGCGCCGAAGTCGAGGCCAAGGCGCATATGAGCGCTGAAGAAAGGGTGCTGGACGGTTTGGTCGGGGCCACCGCGTCGCCAGCAACCCGCGACAGCTTCCGCAAGAAGCTCCGCGCCGGCGAGCTGGACGACAAGGAAATCGAGATTGAAGTGGCCGATACCGGCTCAGGCATGCCGGGCTTTGATATTCCCGGAATGCCGCCGGGCGCCAACGTCGGCGTCCTGAACCTGTCGGAAATGTTCGGCAAGGCGATGGGCGGCCGCACCAAGAAGCTGCGTACGACGGTGTCCAAATCCTATGCCGAACTCATCCGCGACGAGTCCGACAAGCTGATCGACAACGAGGTCATCCAGCGCGAGGCGGTCCGCTCGGTCGAAAATGACGGCATCGTCTTCCTCGACGAGATCGACAAGATCGCCGCCCGTGACGGTGGCATGGGCGCCGGCGTGTCCCGCGAGGGCGTGCAGCGCGACCTCCTGCCACTCGTCGAAGGCACGACGGTTTCCACCAAATACGGGCCAGTGAAAACGGATCACATCCTCTTCATTGCCTCCGGTGCCTTCCATGTGTCCAAGCCGTCGGATCTTCTTCCCGAACTACAGGGGCGCCTGCCGATCCGGGTCGAGCTGAAGCCGTTGACGAAGCAGGATCTCCGCCGGATCCTGACCGAAACGGAAGCGAGCTTGATCCGCCAGTACAAGGCCTTGATGGCGACGGAAGACTTGACGCTCGATTTCACGGAGGACGCGATCGATGCGCTCGCCGACGTGGCGGTTCACCTGAACTCCACCGTGGAGAACATCGGCGCCCGCCGGCTGCAGACGGTGATGGAACGGGTGCTGGACGAGATCTCGTTCGGCGCACCGGACCAGAGCGGCACGTCCGTGATGATCGACGCCGAGTATGTGCAAAAGCATGTGGGAGATCTCGCCGCGGATACGGATCTGTCGCGCTATATCCTCTGAGCGAGTCCTGCGGCGATCAACATCGCCGCTCTCGGTGATGACACGAGTGGCCGCGGGGCAACGACCTGCGGCCACTCGCGCAGCTGTGAGACCAATTTGCCGGATCGGACCTCGACAGGACGGTCCCCGTTCACGTATGGGTGGCGCGTTCTCGCAAGACACTGCTGCGCGTCCAGAGACGTTTCACGAAGATCTTGCATCCGGTCCGCGCTCCGGCCTCGGACGAAGTTCTGGGACATGAATGATTTGAAACGCTTCCTGCTGGCATTGCTTCTCCTCCTCGCCTGGTCAGCCTCGGTGCCGGTATCTGCCGCTGGCATGACCGTGGTACCCGAGGGAAACCGAAACTCGGTCCAGCCGAAGGTTCCAGGGGCCTCTGTGCGGCGCACCCGCGCCGGCAAGACCACCTTCGACGAGAAATACGAAAAGATCCGCGACCTCCTGGCGACCGACCGGAAGCTGATCTCCAAGATCAAATCCGCTGCGGCAGCCTATGGCATCGACCCGATCCACATGGTCGGAGCGATCGTTGGCGAGCATACCTATAATGTCGACGCCTACGATCGCCTCCAGACCTATTACGTGAAGGCGGCCGCCTACGCCGGCAACAACTTCCGGTTCGGCTATGGCGACGAATCGGTCGATGCCTTCGTCGATCGTCCGCAATTTTCGAAATGTGCAGGCAGCGCCGATTCCTACAGCCTCTGGACCTGCCGCGAGACTGTCTGGGAAAAGTCGTTCCGCGGCCAGAAGGTCGACGGCACATCCTACCCGGATAATCGGTTCAGCGCAGTCTTCTTCCAGCCTTTCTATGCAGGCCAGACCTTCGGCTTGGGCCAGCTCAATCCGCTGACGGCCCTGATGTTCTCCGATGTGGTTGCCAGGACCTCGGGCTATCCGAAGCTGGACGAGAACAAGGCAGCCGAGGTCTATGATGCCATCATGGATCCCGACAAGTCGCTGGCCTATATGGCAGCCACCATCCGCCGCTCCATCGACGACTACAAGTCGATCGCCCGCATGGATATTTCCCGCAATCCCGGCATCACCGCGACGCTTTACAACACCGGCGGCTCGGCGCAGCGTGCAGCAGCGCTTTCCGCGCGGGGTGGGCTTCCGGAAGAAAATTACTACGGCTGGCTGGTCAACGATAAGCTCGACGAATTGAAATCGCTGCTCTGAGGCTTGGGGAGGATTTTCGCGTGGCGTCTCCCCTGCTTCTCGGCATCGACACTGGCGGCACCTACACCGACGCGGTCGTCTTCCGAGAACAGACTGGCGTGGTGGCCAAGGCGAAGTCGCTGACAACTCGACATAATCTGGCCGAAGGTATCGCCGGCGCTGTGGATACGGTTCTCGCCACCGCCGGCGTTTCAGCATCCGACATTGCGCTTGTCTCGCTGTCGACGACACTCGCCACCAATGCCTTGGTGGAAGGGCAGGGCGGTCGCGCAGCCCTGGTGATGATCGGCTTCGGTCCGGAGGATCTGGCGCGCGACGGGCTGCGGGAAGCGCTTGGGCAGGATCCGGTGATCTTCCTTGCCGGTGGCCACGATGTGCATGGCAGGGAGACGCCGCTCGATCTCGCGCCGCTTGAACAGGGTCTCGCCGAACTCGCCGGCACCGTGTCATCCTTTGCCGTAGCCGGCTATTTCGCCGTTCGCAATCCGGATCACGAAATCCGGGTGCGCGATCATATCCGCGCGCTGTCCCACCTTCCCGTCACCTGCAGCCACGAACTCTCATCGAAGCTGGGCGGCCCCCGCCGGGCCCTCACCACGCTCCTCAACGCGCGCCTCGTGTCGATCATCGACCGGCTGATCGGCTCTTGCGAAACCTTTCTTGCAGAACGGCGCATTGACGCTCCCCTGATGGTTGTGCGGGGCGATGGCGCTCTGATCTCGGCCTCGGAGGCCCGTCTTCGCCCGATCGAGACCATCCTCTCCGGCCCGGCCGCCAGTCTCGTCGGTGCCCGCTATCTGACCGGTCTCGACGCGGCCGTAGTGTCCGATATCGGCGGTACCACGACGGATGTTGCCGTGCTGGAAAACGGGCGGCCACGGCTGGCGGAAGAAGGCGCAGTGGTCGGTGGCTTCCGCACCATGGTGGAAGCGGTGGCGTTGCGGACCTACGGCCTGGGCGGCGATTCCGAAGTCCACATCGACGACCGGGGCCTCGTTGCGAAGATCACGCTTGGGCCCCGACGCCTGCTCCCGTTGAGCCTGGTCGGATCGAGCCATCCCGATGTCGTGGTGGCGGCGCTGGAAAAACAGCTGCGAGCCAGTCATGCCGGCCGTCACGACGGTCGCTTCGCCATCCGCACGGGTCTTCCTGCAATTGCTGAGCAGGGCCTCCAGCCGGCGGAACAGGCTCTCTACGACAGGATTAGCCTGGAGCCGGGCGCCCTCAACGAGCTTCTTGCCATGAACGCACAAAAGGCCGTGCTTGATCGGCTGGTGGCCCGCGGCCTCGTGCATATCTGCGGCATCACCCCATCGGACGCCCTCCACGTCCTCGGCCGCCAGGGTCAATGGAATGCCGGTGCTGCCCATCTCGGCCTGCAGCTGGCAGCACGCCGGAAGGACGGCGCAGGACGTCCCGTCGCCGCATCCGCGGAAGAGCTGGCCGAACGCATTGTCGATCGCCTGACGCGACAGTCGGCAGAAGCGGTTCTGGCGGCGTGCCTCGCCGAAGATGGCGTAGACGGAATCGATCCCGCCAACTCGCTTGCGGTCGATCGTGCCTTGCGCAAGCTGCCGGGGATCGCCCGGTTCTCGATCGCGCTGGACAGGCCGCTCGTTGGTCTCGGAGCCTCGGCGCCGGTCTATTACCCAGCCATCGCACACATGCTTGGCGCCGAATCGGTCATTCCGGCCGATGCGGATGTCGCCAATGCAGTCGGTGCCGTGGTGGGACAAGTGCGCGCCGTCGTCGTGGTTACGCTGACCTCGCCGGAGGAAGGGCGCTTCATCCTGGCCGGTGCCGGAGAAAGCCTTTCCCTAGTCGGTGAAATGCGAGCGCTCGAGGCAGCCCGGAACCGCGCCCGCACCATGGCCGTTGAGCGCGCACGGCTGGAAGGGGCCGACGAACTGGCGGTATCCATTTCGGAAGACATCGATGCGCCGGAGGTGGAGGGCCAGCGCCGATTGATCGAAGCGCGCATAACGGCGACGGCGACCGGTCGTCCGCGAATAGGACAAAGGGCGTAGGACTATCAGCTTTTGCCCCGCTCGCATTGACACCCCAGCCACCGCGGGCAATCTGATGGCATCAAAAAGACAATCGCAAGGGAGGCGAAGCATGGCCTATATCGAAAAGAACGATCTTCGGATCGACGAGGAACTCCACGATTTCCTCGTAAACGAGGCTCTCCCCGGAACCGGCGCCGATGCGGAACGCCTATTTTCAGAACTCTCGCAGATCGTCCACGAACTGGCACCCAAGAATCGCAGCCTGCTCGAGAAGCGGGACGCTTTCCAGGAAAAGCTGGACGACTGGTACCGCCAGAACGGCGCGCCGTCCGACCTTGCCGTCTACGAGGTCTTCCTCCGCGACATTGGTTACCTTCTGCCGGAAGGACCTGATTTCACTGTGACGACGGACAACGTCGACCCGGAAATCGCGCAGATCGCCGGACCGCAGCTGGTCGTGCCGGTGATGAACGCCCGCTATGCGCTCAACGCTGCCAACGCCCGCTGGGGCTCGCTGTATGATGCGCTTTACGGAACGGATGCGATCGCGGAAGCTGATGGCGCCGAAAAGGGCAGGGGCTACAATCCGGTTCGCGGCGCCAAGGTCATCGCCTGGGTCCGCGATTTTCTCGATCATGCCATGCCTTTTGAAGGCGCCAGCTGGACAGACCTCACCTCATTCGTCGTCGCGGACGGTCGCCTCACCGCCGCAGCCCAGGAAGGCCGGACGGTGGAACTTGCGAATCCGGAACAGTTTGCCGGCTATGTTGGTGCGTCTGCCGGGCCGGACCGGATCGTTCTGCGCAACCACGGGCTCCATATCGAGATCCTGATCGATCCATCTACCCAGATCGGTAGCAGTGATCCGGCGAAGATCTCCGACGTCTGGGCCGAGTCGGCCATCACCACCATTATGGACTGCGAGGATTCGATTGCCGCTGTCGATGCCGCCGACAAGGTCGTCGTTTATCGCAACTGGCTTGGCCTAATGAAGGGCGACCTGACCGAGAAGATGGACAAGGGTGGCAAGAGCTTCACCCGTAGCCTGAACCCGGACACAGCCTATCTCGCAGCGGATGGGTCGGAGCATGTCCTGAAGCGCCGCTCCCTGATGCTGATCCGTAATGTCGGACACCTGATGACCAACCCGGCCATTCTGGATCGCGACGGACGCGAAATCCCGGAAGGCATCATGGATGCCATGGTCACCGCCCTCATCGCCATCCATGACATTGGCCAGGGTGGGCGTCGCCAGAATTCCCGCGTCGGCTCCATGTATGTGGTGAAGCCCAAGATGCACGGTCCGGAAGAAGTGGCCTTCGCCTGCGAGATCTTCGACCGGGTCGAAAAAGCGCTGGGCCTGCCCGCAACCAGCATCAAGATGGGCATCATGGACGAGGAGCGGCGCACCACCGTCAACCTCAAGGAATGCATTCGCGCGGCGAAAGAGCGGGTGGTCTTCATCAACACCGGCTTCCTGGACCGCACCGGCGATGAAATCCATACCTCGATGGAAGCCGGCCCGATGATCCGCAAGGGCGACATGAAGCAGGCCGCATGGATCGCCGCCTATGAAAACTGGAACGTCGACGTTGGACTTGAGTGTGGACTGTCGGGACGCGCCCAGATCGGCAAGGGCATGTGGGCCATGCCGGATCTGATGGCGGCGATGCTGGAACAGAAGATTGCGCACCCGAAAGCCGGCGCCAACACCGCCTGGGTGCCATCCCCGACAGCTGCCACGCTGCACGCCACGCATTATCACACGGTGGACGTGGCCTCAGTTCAGACAGGACTGAAGAGCCGGGCGCGCGCCAAACTCTCCGATATCCTGTCCGTCCCGGTCGCCACGCGGCCGAACTGGACGCCTGAGGAAATCCAGCGCGAGCTGGACAACAACGCGCAAGGGATCCTAGGCTACGTCGTGCGCTGGATCGACCAGGGCATCGGCTGCTCCAAGGTGCCCGACATCAACGATGTGGCCTTGATGGAAGACCGCGCGACGTTGCGCATCTCCTCGCAGCACATGGCCAACTGGCTGTACCACAAGCTGGTCACGCAAGAGCAGATCGTCGAAACCATGAAGCGCATGGCAGCCGTCGTAGACGGGCAGAATGCCAGCGATCCGCTTTACCATCCCATGGCAGCGGACTTCGACGGGTCGATCGCCTTCCAGGCCGCTCTGGACCTTGTGCTGAAGGGACGCCAGCAGCCGAACGGTTATACGGAGCCGGTCCTGCACCGTCGGCGTTTGGAGCTGAAGGCAAAGCTCGGCAGCTGACCGACTGAAGTTACGCAACAAAAAAGGCCGCCTGTTCATCACGGGCGGCCTTTTGAGTATCGGAGTGTCGAACCTTACTGGATGACGACGACCTTGGTGGCATGGCCGGGGCGCACGCGCTTGTAGAGGTCGATCACGTCCTGGTTCATCAGGCGGATGCAGCCGGACGATGCCGCGGTGCCGATGGAAGCCCATTCCGGCGTCCCATGCAGGCGGAACAGCGTGTCCTGGCCCTTTTCGTTAAAGAGATACATGGCGCGGGCGCCAAGCGGATTGTTGATCCCCGGGCCCATGCCTTCTTCGACGTAGCGTGCAATCTCGGGACGACGAACGGCCATTTCCTTCGGCGGATGCCAGGTGGGCCATTCCTGCTTCCAGGCAACGTAAGCGGTGCCGGACCAGGCAAAGCCCTGCTTTCCGACGCCGATGCCGTAGCGCATCGCACGGCCGCCGGGCAGGATGTAGTAGAGATGACGCTCGCGGGTGTTGACGATGACCGTCCCCGGCTGTTCGGATGTCTCGTAGTTGACGATCTGGCGCACGAACTCCTTGTTCACGCGGTTGATCGGGATAGCCGGAAGCGTGTAACCTGCATCCGTGACCGCGCCGTATGAGTCGGTGAAGATCTGGGCGGTCTCGATCCGGGCAGGCGCTTCGGCCTGGGCCGTTGTCGTTGTTTCGGTCGTCGTGGAGCAACCGGCGAGGGCAAGCGATGCCAACAGGCCGGATGCAAGCATGCTGTTGCGGAAGCGCATGGATATCTCTTGCGTGAATGAAACGGTTTAATAGGTGCTCAAGCACCTTTCGCCACGGTTATTTTCCATAAGGTGGTGCTTGGCAAGCGGCCGTAAGGCATCAGGCGCCACGCGATGCATGATTGGAAAAAGCCATTGTGTTTTTGCAACAACCGGGGGCATCCGGGTCGAATTCATGACTATACTTAACCTTGTCAGTAACAATCCCTTGATCGACGGTCGCCAATCGGCGCGCGCCATGATGGTGCGCAAGGGGCTCCAGATCCTGCTGCATGACATGCGCCACGCGGTCATGCCCGAGCTTGTCCTTGCCAACGGACGCCGGGCGGACCTCGCGACCGTGTCGGACAAGGGAGAGCTGTGGATCGTGGAGATCAAGACCTCGATCGAGGATTTTCGCTCGGACAGAAAATGGCCCGACTACCGGGGCTATTGCGACCGGCTCTTCTTCGCGACCCACCAGGAAGTTCCTCTGGACATCTTTCCGGAGGAATGCGGCCTCTTCGTTTCGGACGGCTACGGTGCGCATCTCCTGCGCGAGGCTCCGGAGCACAAGCTCTCCCCGGCGTCGCGCAAGGCAATGATGCTTAACTTCTCCCGCGCTGCCGCCCACCGCCTGATGATGGCCGAATGGGCAACCGGCCGCAGCTTCGACGAGCTGTGACCTACTTAGGTGCGCGCTTGGCAAGAATCCGTTGCAGCGTGCGGCGGTGCATGTTGAGCCGGCGCGCGGTTTCCGAGACGTTTCTTTCGCACATTTCATAGACGCGCTGGATATGCTCCCAGCGCACCCGGTCAGCAGACATCGGGTTTTCCGGAAGATCTGCCTTCTCACCCGGCTGCTGCGTCAGCGCATGAAGAATGTCGTCTGCATCGGCCGGCTTTGCCAGATAATCCAGCGCACCAAGCTTCACCGCCGTCACGGCCGTGGCGATGTTTCCGTAGCCGGTCAGCACCACGATCTTGGTATCTTCGCGGCTCTCGCGGATGGCCTTGATTACGTCGAGGCCGTTGCCGTCGCCAAGCCGCAGGTCACACACAGCATATTTGGGGGGGCGTGCCTTGCATTTGGCAATGCCCTCGGCGACTGATTCTGCCGTGTCCACCGCAAAGCCCCGGGTTTCCATGGCCCGCGCCAGGCGCCGCAGGAACGGCCCGTCGTCGTCGACGATCAAAAGCGTGGCGTCCGGTCCGAGGCCTGTCGTGACCTGGTCCTTTGCGTGGTCCTGTTGCGTTTCCATCTCTTCTTCTTTCTGCAAGCCGGAGTTGGTATGCCGCCTGCTGTGCCGCGGATGTTTACGCGAGAGGCAATCAGGTCCTCTCGTGCGATTCCATGGCTCTCCTAGGCCATTCTACGTCGATCCGGGCGCCCGGTTCACCGTCGGCCCTGTTGCCGAAACGAATTGCCGCACCGGATCGTTCAAGCAGCGTCTTGGCAATGAACAGACCCAGGCCAAGTCCGCCGGCACGCGCGTCTTCGCTCGGCCTGGATGTCATATAGGGCTCGCCGATCCGCGAGAGAATGTCCGGCGCATATCCCGGCCCGTCGTCCTCGATCGTAATGGCAACTCGGCTCGCGCCATGGGCCACGCTAACCCTGACTTTGCTGCGGGCATAATCCACCGCATTCTCGATCAAATTGCCGAGGCCGTAGAGCACGGCGGCATTGCGGCTGCCCACCGGCTCCGTCGTCCGGTCGTCGCGCTCCACCACTTCGATCTCGATCCCGAACTGCCGATGCGGCGCGACGACCTCCTCGATCATCGACGACAGCGGTAGTCGGCGCAGATGCTCGTCGCTGTCGGCGGAAAGTGAGGTCAGACGGCGCAGGATGTCCCGGCAGCGTTCGCTCTGGCTGCGCAAGAGAAGCACGTCCTCGCGAAACCGGTCGTCGTGCTGCAGCTCCCGCTCCATCTCCTTGGCCACCACGCTGATCGTCGCAAGCGGCGTGCCGAGCTCATGCGCCGCCGCCGCGGCCAGTCCGTCGAGCTGCGACAGGTGCTTTTCACGCTCCAGCACCAGCTCCGTTGCGGCTAGCGCATCGGCCAGCAGCGTCGCCTCGTGCGACACCTTGTAGGCATAGAAGGCGGCAAAGCTCATCATCGAGGCGATCGAGCACCAGACGCCAAGCTGCATGACCGGCTGCATTCGCAACATCTCGCCGGCATGCCAGGGCACGTCATAGGGCGAAAATGCCAGCACCGTGGTGCAGGCGAGCGCAAACAGGATCAGCAGCACCGAGTGGCGGATCGGCTGCGACGCAAAGGATATGATGACCGGAACGCAGATCAGCGGCGCAAACGGATTGGCCAGTCCGCCGGTAATGAAGAGCAGCGATGCCATCTGCAGGAGGTCGAAACCCAGAAGTGCGGCCGCGGAATGGGGCCCAAGCCGGTGGGTTGCTGGGAACCAGGCTGCCAGCATCAGATTGGCTGCGGCGAGCGCTGCAATCAGGATGGCCGCCTCCATCAGCGGCAGCGGGAACTGCAGAATGAGGGCGACCGCCAGCACCGTTGCCGTCTGGCCCGCAACCGCCAGCCAACGCAGCCGCACCAGTGTCTGCAGCCGCAAGTGTCGGCTGGAACTGCCGAACTGCGCGTGGCGAAGCGACGCTCCCGAGGTCTCCGGTTCGTGTCCGTTCTGCCCTGTGCCGGTAGCATGCGTTGCCCGCAAGTCGTCCGTGGCTGCTGCCATGTCCTTCGCCGCCTCCTGTCTCAAGGGGCCCTTCTTAAGCCAGAAGACCCCTTTGCTCTGAAGCGGCATTGTGTCACGTCCCGCGGGGCTTGGCGCGCGTCGTCGGCATGGAGTTGGCCGGATCCTCCGGCCACGGGTGGCGCGGGTAGCGTCCGCGCATGTCCGCCCGCACGTCCCGCCAGGACCCGGCCCAGAAACCGGCGAGATCCCGTGTCGTCTGGATTGGCCGGTGTGCAGGCGATGTGAGTTCCAGCACGAGCGGCAACCTGCCGCCGGCAACGGCTGGGTGGGACCTCAGCCCGAACAGCTCCTGGACCCGGATCGTGAGGACCGGCTCCTCGCCGTCATACTGGATAGGATGCCGCTGGCCGGTCGGGGCCTCGAAATGCGTCGGTGCCAGCCGGTTGAGATCCTGCAGGGCTGCATGCGGAACGAGCGACCGCAGGCCCTCCGTCAGGCTCTGGGGCGTGATCGTGCTGAGCCCCGATGCCGTCTGTTGGAAGGGCACGAACCACTCGTCCAGCCGCCTGAGCAGGGCCTCGTCGCTGATATCGGGCCAGGGCTCGCCGATCGAGCGGTGCAGGAAGCCGATCCGCTCGCGCAACTGCATTCCCTCCTTGGAAAACGGCAGGGCGCGGATGCCGAGCGCCTGCACTCCGTCTGCGAGCGCCCGCGCGGCCTCTTCCCCTTGCGGCCGGGGCAGCGGCTTTTCATCCAGCACGATAGCGCCGAGCCGCGTGACCTGCCGCGCCCGAACCTGACCGCTGGCCTGATCGAAGATGCATTCTGCGCGGGTCTCGATGGCCTGTGGAAGGTCAGCCTCCACGGCGTCGCGGCTGATCTCTGCGGCCGCAAGAATGCGTGCCCGGGCCGCCCGTCCGGTCAGGTCCGCGACAACAAGCATGGTGGAACCGGCGAGCCGCTCGGTCTGCTCCAGTTCTGCACCTCGGCCGTTGGCGAGCACGAATCGGCCGCGGCCACCCCGCTGCAGGGCGATCCGGTCGGGGTAGGCGTGCAGAAGCAGCGGGCCGGCCAAAACCGGTCCGGCGGATGTGGGTGGTCTCGGCAGCTGTGCCTGGAGCCGGTCGGAAAGCTTGCGGGCATTGTCCGCCCGCTCGCCCCGTTCGGAACGAAACCGACGCAGCCGCTCGTCGAGATCCACGTCGCTGCCGCCCAGCCCCTGTTCCGTCAGAAGGACTGCGAGCAGAGAGGCATCTCGCCCATAACCTGCTTCGCTCCCGGAAATCGCCATGGCCGCCAGCCGCGGCGGCAGGGCCAGCTGGCGCATCAATCTGCCTCGCGAGGTCACGCTACCCGTGCGATCCAGGGCGCCGAGTTCCGCCAACAGGAGTTTCGCCTCCTGGAAGGCAGCCTTTGGAGGCGGGTCGAGAAAGGCCAGCGCCGCCGGGTCCTGCACGCCCCAATGCGCCATGTCGAGCACGAGGCCCGAAAGATCGCTTGCCAGGATCTGCGGAGGAGTAAAGGGTTCCAGCGCCGACGTCTGCCCGGGATGCCAGAGCCGCACCGCAATGCCCGGTTCCGTACGCCCCGCGCGACCGGCCCGCTGGTCGGCCGAAGCACGCGAGACCCGAACGGTCTCAAGCCGGGTAATTCCGGTCGACGGTTCGAACACCGGTAGCCTTTGCTGTCCGCTGTCGATGACGATCGTCACCCCGTCGATGGTGATCGAGGTCTCGGCAATCGAGGTGGCAAGCACGACCTTGCGGGTACCGGCCGGTGCCGGCCTGATCGCCAGGTCCTGCTCTTTCTGCGAAAGATTGCCGTAGAGCGGCACGATGTTTGTTGCCGCGCCGGCCGGGCCCCCGAGACGGCCCTCCAGCCGCTCGGCGGTCCGCCGGATTTCCGCCTGCCCGGGAAGGAAGGCGAGGATCGATCCGGTCTCCGTCGCATGCAGAGAGAGGATGGCGGCCGCCATGGCATCCTCGATGCGTTCGCCAGAAGTGCGGTCCCGGTAGCGCACGTCGACGGGAAAGCTGCGGCCCTCGCTGCGGATCACCGGCGGTGCGCCAAGCAGCGCCGCCACCCTCTCCACATCGAGCGTTGCGGACATGACGAGGATCCGCAGATCTTCGCGAAGTCCGGCCTGCACGTCGAGCGCCAGCGCAAGGCCGAAGTCCGCATCGAGCGATCGCTCGTGGAACTCGTCGAAGATGACGGCCGACACGCCCTGCAGTTCCGGGTCGTCGAGGATCATGCGGGCAAACACACCCTCCGTCACCACCTCGATCCGTGTCCGCGAGGAGATCCGGTTGTCGAGCCGCATCCGGTAACCGACCCGCTCGCCCACATCTTCCTGAAGGAGCGACGCCATGCGCGCGGCCGCAGCCCGGGCCGCGAGCCGCCGGGGCTCGAGTAGGATGATCTTGCCCGTGCACCAGGCCTGGTCCAATAGCCAGAGTGGAACCATCGTCGTCTTGCCAGCGCCCGGCGGGGCCGAAAGCACGGCCCGGACTTCGGTCGACAGCGCATCGGCAAGTTCGCTAAGCACACCGGTGACCGGCAGCACCGGCAGGCTTTGGCCGATCGCGCCGGCCGGGCGAGCCTCCGTCATCAGCGCTCAGTCTCCATGGTCACCTGCTGGAGGGTCACCTGCTGATACGCGAGGATCGCGCCGGCCAGATCCTCCAACGCAGCGCCCACTGATTTGAACAGCGTGATCTCGGCTGCGTCCTGTCGCCCGGGATGGCTCCCCGTCACGAGCTCCGAAAGCTCCGCCCGGATATCCGCCGGCGTCAGAACCCCGGACTGCAGGGGCTGTACGAGGTCGCCACCTTCTTTAAGCGCCCCGATGCGGGTATCGACGAAGATGGAGGACCGCTTGACTGCGTCATCGTCGGTTTCCCGCATGCTCGGCTTGAAGGCGCCGACGAGATCGAGATGGGCCCCGGGCTTGAGCCACGCGCCGCGGATCAGCGGCTGTTCGGAGAGCGTCGCGCAGGAAATGATGTCGGCCTCTCCAGCAGCTTTGGCCAGATCCGTCACCGCCACAGCCGGCAGGCCGAGGTCTCTCGCCTGCTGGGCGGTCTCCTCAGCTTTTACCGCATTCCGTCCCCAGACCAGGAAGCGCTCCAGCCGGCGATGCACCGCATGCGCCTCCATCAGATTGAGCGACAGGCGTCCGGTCCCCACCATCAGCATGGTGCTTGCGTCTTCACGGGATAGATAGCGGGCCGCCAGCGCAGAAGTCGCCGCCGTCCTGCGGGCGGTGAGTTCCCCGCCCTCCAACATCGCCAGCATTTCTCCGGTCTTTCCCGAGGAAAGGAGATAGCGGCCGATGATGGTCGGAAGCGCACGCAGATGGTTGTCCGGAAACAGGTTGAGGATCTTCACGCCGATATGTTCGCCAGGAACCCAGGCCGGCATCAAAAGCATGACGGCCGATGCTTCTCCCGGAACCTCCATTTCGTGGTGATGCCGCAAGGGCGCGACGCACCCACCGCGGAACATCGCCTCAAGCACTTCTATCAATGGCCGCCAGGGTAGGGCATTCCGTGTCTGCTCTTTATTCAGTACCAGCATGTCTGCATCCCGTCATTGATCCGTTGACCTAACTATCAACGACGGGGATCGCGAGGGAAGCCCTTGCTGGCCGGTTCTTCCGACGCCCGGCCGCGCGCGACAAACCAGGACGCGAAAGAAAAATGACAGTTTTTTGAAATGCCCTGTTGACTTGAACTGGGT
>UCJA01000005.1:317293-317704 GCA_900472675.1 Hyphomicrobiales bacterium | reverse complement strand
AGCCCGAGGATGACGACCGATGGCTCGGAGGACGCCGGAGGGTGGCCTGACATGACGACCGCCGAGGTTCCGGGGCCGAGGCGGGGTCGGTGCCGGGGGCACCTTGCTCCAACGACCTAAACTGTTCCGGGGCTGAGGTAGTCGGTGCCCCGTCCCACCCCCCTCTGTCACTTCGTGACATCTCCCCCTAAAGGGGGGAGATCGGGAACTCGCGGCGGCGCCTCCTTCCATTTCTCCTCGACGAGGAAGGTCCCCCACCCGGAGCGGCGCCGCATTCTATGGCTCCCTATGGAGGAAGGTCTCAGCAGGGCACAGGCGGCGCCTCCTTCGATCTCCCCCCTTGAGGGGGAGATGCCCGGCAGGGCAGAGGGGGGTATGCCGATCGCCTCGCTCCGCCGTCGTCATCCTCGG
>UCJA01000005.1:64847-317284 GCA_900472675.1 Hyphomicrobiales bacterium | reverse complement strand
CCGAGGATGACGGCGGATAGCTCAGAGGACGCCGGAGGGTGGCCCGAGGATGACGACCGCCGAGATTCCGGGGCTGAGGCGGGGTCGTAGACCGAGGAAGCCGGCCGCCGGCTCAGCTCACCGCGAACTTCACCAGCTTGATCGCCTCGAAGTTCTGCACCCCGCCGCCGACGCGCTTGGTCGTGTAGAACAGCACGTAGGGCTTGGCGGAATAGGGATCGCGCAGGATGCGCACCCCCGTCCGGTCGACGACGAGATAGCCCGAGCGGAAGTCGCCGAAGGCGAGCGACAGCGAATTTGCCGCCACATCCGGCATTTCTTCCGCTTCGGCCACGGGGAAACCCAGCAGCGAGGCCGGCTGGCCGGCGGTTGCGGGGGGCCGCCAGAGGTAGTTGCCGTCGGCATCCTTGAACTTGCGGATGTCGCTCTGGGTGCGGCGGTTCATCATGAAGGTGCCGTTCTGCCGATGGGCGGCGCGCAGCGAATAGACCGTGTCGATCAGCGTGTCCGACGGCCCGGTCGGCTTCCAGGCGCCGGCCGTACCGGTCGCGACATAGCCGATGTTGCCCCAGCTCCAGGCGCTTTCGGCAACGGTCGGATAGGCGAGAAAACCCTTGGGCTTGCTGATGCCATCGCCGCGGATGAAGGCATCGCCCTCCTGTTCGGCAAAGACGATGTCCACCTCGCCGGCGATCCAGGCCTCGATGTCGACGGCGGCGTCGTCGAGCAGCCCTTGCGTTGCGGCCGGCATGGCGTAGAGCTCCATGGTCGGGAAGGCGAGTTCGGCGAGCTGCGCCGAGGTGGTCTGCGGGCGCGACGCGGTTTCGGCCACCCAGCCGGTGGCAAGACCGGTCGTGGCGAAAGGCTTTTTCAGCACCGCGGACGAGACGGTGCGGACTGTCGAGAGCGCCCGCATCGGCGAGACCGCCGACAGGCGCCGGCCAATCTCGGTGTCGGTCTCGGGCGGCACCAGATAGCCGCCATCGCTGCCGGTGCCGGCCGAGAAGGCCTTGGCCTCCAGCTCGCGCAGGCTGCCCTCGTCGCCGCGGCGGACATAGGCGTCGAAGGCTGCCTTGTGCTCGGCGGCCTCAGGCGTCAGCTCGCCCTGGCCGCGGCCAAGCGGCGGACGCGCCTTCTTCAGGACGATCTGGTCCAGCAGTTTCTTCTGCTCATCCATCGTCCGGTTGATGCGGTCCATCTTGTCGCGCGTCACCACGTCGACGGACAGTTTCTGCTCGATCTCGCCGAGCCGCTGGTCGTTGACATCCTTGAAGGCCTCGAAAGCCTCCATGAACTCGTCGAAGGCCGCCGTCACCGTCTCCGGCACAGCCTTGATTTCGGGGGCCTTCACCTCCGGCGCCTTTGCTTCAGGTGTCCGGCGGTCTGCCCGCATCGCCTGTTCCGTCATATCGATTTTCCCTTGAAGGTTGATCTGAACATCATCTTGGCCGCCCGCCGCATCTGGCGGACCAGCTCGGTCTCCCGGTCCCGGAAAAACCGTGCATTCTTGACGTCGGAGACGCGGGCCGACGGCAGCATGGGAAAGGTCACCACGGAGATCTCCCAGAGATCCGCCTCGAGGATACGCCGCACGCCGGTCTTGGCGTCGGTGCGGGCCTTGACCGTGCGAAAGCCGATCGACAGCCCGTCGAGCGCGCCGGATTTCATCAGCGCCAGCACCTCGCGGGAGCGCGCCACGCCCGGCGACAGCACGCCCTCGACGTAGAGCCCGCGGGCATCCTCGCGGATGGTCTTCCAAGCACCGATCGGCTCGTTCGGATCGTGCTGGTAGAGCATGCGCACGCCATGGGCGCCGCGGCCGACCAGCGAGTTCAGGAAGGCGCCGCGCTCGATCCGGTCCTTGCCGAGGTCGATCTCGCCGAACACGCTGGCATAGCCGGAAAACACTCCGTCGCCGGTGATCCCCGAAAGTTCGAGGTTGGCAAATTTTCGGCCGTCCGGGCGGTTGCCCGGGCGTCCAAAAGGGCGTGCGAAAGGGCGTGCGAAAGAGCGCGTAACGGGGCGCGGCCCGCGGTCAGCGTGCATGCAAAAACTCCAGATTGAGAAGGGATCGGCGCCCGGCCCGGACTTAGCCGCGGTTGCCGGGCTTTGCGCCGTAGCGCTCGGCGATCCGGGCCAGCGCACCCAGCACCCACCAGGCGCAGAGGCTTGCGGCGGCGGACCCCGCCAGCATGATGTCGAGGCGGGACAGGTCTCCGGCGATGCCGAGCCTTGCCTCGATCCAGAGGCCGGTCGGGGCGCCGAAGATCAGGCCGCAGCTGACGCCGGTCACGAAGCGGGTGGCGGCCTCGCGGCGGCCCCTCGGCAGGAGATAGATCAGCGAGACGCCGGCACCTGCCGTCGAGCCCACGAGCTTCGCCACCCAGATCCCCACGAGGGCGCCGGTGCCTGTGCCGATGTCAGCCATTGTTAATCTTTCTGGTTGAGAATGTTTGCAGATGCGACGTGCGAAACGTCGATCCTTGGCGCAGACTGTGCAAGCGCCTTCATGCATCGCTTCAAGCGAGATGATTTTCGTCAGTGTTCGGAATCGCTTGGTGCCTGGACCTCACAGACGAGGTCAGCGCCTTCATAGATTGAATCAACTGTTTTTGGGGACGTCCAGGCCTCAGTCCGCGGCGTCCGTATCTCGGTCTTCTTCGAGCTCTGGCGGCATTTGCCGGCCGTGCCGGATATGGGAGACGAGCAGGAACCGCCCGTCGAGCCGGTAGTCGATCACATAGTCGCCGGAGATGAACTGGCGTCGATCCGGCAAGGCCGCATGTGGGCTACCGGCCTGAGGATATTCGGCGAGAAGGGCCAGCGCTGCCCGGATCTGTTTCAGCACGGCGTCGGCAGCCCGCGGGTTAAAATGCTGCAGGTAGCGCTGTTCGCTTCGCAGGAAGGCCGAGGCGTCCTTTGAAACCCTGATCCGCATCAGGCGGCGTCGCTCTTCTTGTCGCCGAGCAGTTCGGCGAAGAATTCGTCCGCATCGACGAATTCGCCGCGGGCAATCTGCTCTTCGCCCTTGCGGATCTGAAGGATGTCATTCCCCTCCGCCATCAGATAATATTTCAGCGCCCGCACGATCACCCAGCTGCGGCTGCGGTCCGCCGTCTGCGCAATCTTCTCGATGTCGTCCAGGATGTCCTGCGGCACGCGCAGCGTGATCGGATCGGACAGAACGGGCTTATCGGCCATGGCGCGGCTCCTTTTGTCATACGGCGTATTACAAAATACGCTTCAGCGCGCCTTTGCTCAATAGCCCACCGCTTCGCGTTTCTCATCGTCGGAAAGGAAGCCAGCGGCGCCCACGCGGGCCCACAGCGCCTCGCGCTCGCTGGCAAGTCCCGCCACGCCGTCGAGATCCGGCTCCAGCCGCAGCGCATCGCCATAGGCGTCGCCGAGCCAGGCGGAAAAGCTCGCCGCCGTGCGTGCCACCAGCGGCAGCACGGTCAGGCGGTAGAAGGCGCGGTTGGCCTCCTGGTAATTGGCGTAGGTGTTGTCGCCCGGAATGCCGATCAGCATGGGCGGCACGCCGAGCCCCAGCGCGATATCGCGGGCGGCGGCGTTGCGGGCCTCGATGAAGTCCATGTCCTTGGGCGACAGCGCCATGGTCTTCCAGTCGAGCCCGCCTTCCAGGAGCAGCGGCCGACCGGCGTTGACGGCGCCCGCATAGCCGGCCTCCAGCTCCTCCTTCAGCCGCTGGTACTGGTCGGCGGAAAGATTGCCGCCCTCCTTGGGCTGGTAGACCAGCGCACCGGAGGGGCGTGCCGAATTGTCGAGCAGCGCCTTGTTCCATGCGGTGGCCGCATTGTGCAGGTCAACCGCTGCACCGGCAGCGCTGAGCGGCGACATGCCGCCATGATCGTCGAGCGGGTGGAACAGCTTCAGGTGCAACAGCGAGAGGCCAGGTCCTTCCGCTGGCAGGCGGCGGGTCACGCCGCCGGCGCGGTAGTCATAGGCGGTGATCCAGCCATCCCTGCCCTCCACCACGCTGATCCTGTCCGGCCGCAGAAGATGCAGCTCGCGCAGCCCCTCCCCGAGCAACAGCGGCTCCACATAGGCATTGCCGGAAAGCTGCAGGTGGCCGCACAGCGCCTCCAGAAAATCCGGACCGCTCTGGCGGCTGTTCGGTCTCGCCAGCAGGGCGCGGGCCGGATGATCGGGGATCTCGTTGCGCCCCTCGTAGGCCAGCCAGGGCACGGCGGCCGCCGCTTCGGCGATCATGCGGATGCAACGGTAGGCGACCGGGTTGCGCATGAAGGCGGTGCGCGACAGGGCCGCATAGGACCGGCCCGACCAGTGGGCCGCACCCTCGCCGGACATGATGGCAAAACCGGTGCCCAGCATCTTCCCCTCGGTCGGTCGTGCTGCGGCGGTCTGAATACCATCGAGCGACGGCGCATCGGCCACGGCCTGTCGCCCGCCCGCGAACAGGCGCGGCCGGCGGAACGGAGATCTCATTCTATCTATTCCTTGTGAAGCGTCCGGGCGACCTGGGTTCGTCAGACCGTCGCCAGGGCGATGGTGTAGCTGATCGAGGCGTAGTAGCGCCGCGCATAGCCGGCGATATCGGTTGCGCGGTCGAGCTTGTTGATGATCTTGCGGGCGTTCACCCAGTCCGCCTCGTCGCCATGCAAATAGTCAGCGAGGCTCTTGCCCGTGTATTTGCCCCCGATCATGCCTTCGACGAGAAGGCGGATGGCCGTGCCCGGATCGAGCGCCCGTGCCGGATCGTCCTCCAGCCCGAACTTGCCGTAGTTGTCACGTCCGGTGATCTGGACGAGGCCACGGCCCCGGTAGCGCCAGCCGTCGCCGCTTGCCTCGTTCCCGTTGCCGAGTCTGCCGCCGTAGACGCGGTTGGCGATCTTTTCGGAATGGCCCGCATAGGCCCGGGCTTGTTCCGGCGTGAACCGGCTCGGGAAGACGACGAGCAGACGTTGGGCACCGTAGCGCAGGTTCTCCTCGACCGGCTGCAGGGCGCGCCCCGTCTCGTGGTAGGCGGTCGCCAGGATATAGGCGAGCCAGCGATCGTCCATTTCGGAATGATGCATTTCCCAATAGTCGAGCAGGGCATTGTGCCCGTCCACCTGGGCAAATGACATGTGGCCGCCGTACAGTGTTTCGGCCACGTGCTCATGGAAAAAGCTGCGATTGATATCCATCACATTCCTCCCCTTCAGCGAGTTTCTCGCCTACTTTACTCTTATAAATTGCATTCGCAAGATGCTGCAAGTTCACCCCTGCAGGATGCTCACGGCGCCTCCCCGACTTTCAATCGGTTCAGAAAAACCTAAATCGGTTTAGATGGTTAGCCCCTGTTTACAATTGCAACAGGCCATGGAACCAAGCGGGGTAAGTCACGTTTGGGGAGGCTTTCATGACGAAACAGGAGATCACGACGATGCCGCAGCCGGTCCAGGCCACCCCTTCGAAACCCATTCCCCAGCACGTCCTCGATCGTCTCGAGTCCGAGTGGAAGCAGATCCGCGAAAGCGTTCCAGCTCTGCCAGTCCAGCGCTGATCCGACCCCGCGTGCCGCGTCAATTTCAGGTCAGACACCCCTGATCCGCGGCTCGCCTGCTCCTTCCAGAAGCAGTGCCGTCAACGCCCAGACCAGGGCATCCAGCCGGTCCGGCGAGCGGCCAGACGACAATCCGTCCGGCCCGAAATCGCACATCTGGTCCTCCAGATCCCTGAAGCAGGCGGCATGGGCCACCCGCACCTGCTCGTAGAGCGCCGCCACCGGTTCGGCGCGGGTGAACTTGCCGCGCGTTGCCCGCACCATGGTGACCGGCAGAACCGCATCGATGCTTTTCAACATCGCCACCACCATCTCGCCGCCCTGGTTGACCTCGGCCACCACGCGGTCGGCCTGGAAGCGGCGATAGGCCTTGACCACCGCCTGCGCCCAGCCAGCCGGGCTCGCACCCTCCACCGAGCAATCGGCCAGCACCATGGCCCGGCCGCTTTCCTCCAGTCCCGCCACCACGATGCCGCAGCAGGATGCCGGGCCGGATCCCGCCGGCGGGTCCACCGCGACGACGATGCGCCGCAGTGCCGCTGTCGGCCGGCTGCGGATCGCCTCCAGGTCGGCGCGTTTCCACAGCGCGTCCTGGCGATCCTCGATCAGTTCTCCCTCGAGTTCCTGACGCCCCAGCCGCGTTCCGCCGTAGCGGACCTCCAGCGCCTCGATAAAACCTGGCGACAGATTGCTCGCATTGGCCCTGGTCGTGATCCGCACCAGCCGCGTGCCCGCCTCACCGATCAGTCGTTTCAGGATCGGCACCGGCCGCGGCGTCGTGGTCACTAGCTGGCGTGGCGCCACCCCCAGACGAAGGCCGAACTGCAGCATGTCGAAGGTGTCCTCGGCGTGCTTCCATTTGCCGAGCTCGTCGCACCAGGCATAGTGAAACTGCGGTCCGCGCAGGCTTTCCGGATCTTCCGACGAAAAGATCTGGGCGATCGCACCGGTCGGCCAGATGAGCCTGCGCCTCGAGATCTCGAATTCCGGCGCATGTCGCCCGGCAATGCGGCAGATGCCGGAGACGCCGTCGATCATGACCTCGCGGGCATCGCCCAGCGTTTCCGCCACCAGCGCGATGCGCAGGTCCGACCGTTTGGCGCTCGTCGCCAGCGCATGCACCCATTCGGCACCGGCGCGGGTTTTTCCGGAGCCGCGCCCGCCCATGATCAGCCAGGTGCGCCAGTCGCCCTCCGGCGGCTTCTGCTCCGGACGACCCGCGAAATGCCATTCGCGATCAAGCCCCTGACGAAAGTCGGCGAATTCATCGGCCGCATCGTCGGTTGGAAACTCCTGAGGCTCCTTCGGTTCCGAAGGCTCCGGCGGCTTGACCGGATCGGTCTGCACCAAGGGTGGAGCGGGTAAAGGTTCTGGATCAGGGCCACCCGCAAAGCCACCCAGCACAGCGCCTAAGTCTTTGCCCTGCGCCACTGCGGCGGTCGCCGCGTCACGTGCCGTCCTGACCAGATCCATGCCCTGCCCGTGTGACCTCGCCAGTTGCGCCGTCTTCAAGGCCGCCTTCTCCTCCCGCCGCCGGATGGTTCTCTGGCCGAGAAGCATCGGCGGCAAGCCTGGCCGCGCTCCCTTCGGGAGGCCCATCGCGCTGCCAGGCCTCGTAAAGCTCGATGGCTTTCTCAAAAGCTCGCTCCTCGATCATCCTCATGAAGCGCGCCTTGGCCTCTCCGTAACCGCCCTCGTCGGCCACCCGCTCCGCTTCCAGCGCCCGGTCGCGGGCCAGCTGGCGCTGCAGGGCGTCGACCTTTTCGAGCGTGCGAATGATCAGCGACATGGCATCGGTTGCCGCCTTCACGTCGGCGCGGGCGAGCTTCTGGGCGGCGTCATCGCCGTGGTCGAGCGCCTGTTCGGCCGCCGTGCGCAGCCGCCGGAAAGTGGAAAACTGCTCGCGGATCTCAACCGTCATCTCGTTCAGAAGCCGGCGCAGCTCGTCGGAAGTGTCCGGCCCGTCCCCGGCAGACTTGGTCTCCAGGAACACGTCCCGCACCTCCTGCGCCAGCGCTGCGTCCTCGCGCCCCGCTCCTCCGTCATAATCTGCCCGGGGGCCCCAAGTGCCGAACAGGCTCGGGTCGAAATCATCGAGATGGGACATGGGACACTCGCGCAAAAGCATGCCGAACGGCGCCTTCGAGGCCTCGGCTTGGTGCATCGAGGTTGCGGGCGCCCGTCAGGCCGGTTCGGTTATCGTAGTTCGGTTCGGGAATGTTCTTCCGGTCGGCGCAGCGGGGGTCTCTCAGAGACCCCTTCGCCGCAGTTCTTCGACCATGACCAAACACTAGCCGAACACCGTCACGCCGTCAAGGATTATTTTCCTAGGTTGTGTTTTTACATAATACGTGTGAATCGTCGCTATAAGTGGTACCGATGTCACTATGGATCTGAGGGCTTTGATAGGGGCGGAGAAATCTTCGGTTCGGTCCGGGGAATGGAAGCAAGGGGAAATACCCCGCGCCCAATGGCCATCGCGCAAGGCCAAGCCAAAATTCTACAAGTGGGGACCACTTTACAGGTGGCGCATCATAACATTCTTCGCACTCGGACATGAGTGCAGAGTTCTCCTGTTGCTTAACGAGAGTAAGCAGATATTTAGAGCTTCACTCGGTGTCACATGTGCCGGGGAAACAACCGTACTTTGCGATTACGAGTATCATGCGTCGGAACCGGGTTGGCACTGTCACGCTCGTTGCGAGGATATCAGTGCGATTTCCGCCGGGACAAACCGCTACGGGGGCATTCGTCTGCCAAAATCTGGAAATAAACACAGGCGCTCCGAGTTTACGTTCGGGAAGAGCCAACTTTCGGCCCCTTCTGCGCTCCATTGTGCGGTGAAGGTTTTTAAGATCGATAAGAGGGAGGGCGAGCTATGAAGGCTGACCTCTGCAATGCGTTTTGCAACGAAATAACAGTTACTACCGTCCCATACGGCCTGGCGGTCAGCACTGCATTCAGGCGCGACGACGGAGATCGCGTATCCTTCTATGTTGTCGAATTGGCAGATGGTAAATTTCGTCTTGAGGACGATGGGGCGACGATACCACTGCTCGAAGGAGCAGGAGTGGACTTCGAGACTGATACTCGCCGAAGAGCCCTCGATGGCCTGCTTACCAGCGTTGGCGCCTACTTCGATGGTGATGATGCGACCATCAGGACCGAAGCTTTTCCTGAGAAAGAACTACCGCGCCGATCCCTGGATTTCGTTAGTGTAATGATCAGAATAAACGACTTTCTCCTCCTGACGCAGGAAAAGGTAACTTCCACATTTCGAGAGGACGCCGCGACGGCAATACGAGCAGGCGTTGGCGACATGGCGGATATCCGTGAAGGGGAAGCCATCAGCGCGCGTTTATCTGAGGTCAAACCGGACATGATCGTCGAAGCGAAGCATCGTCCACCGGTGGCAATCTTCTTCGGCAACACCGAGGCTCGTGTACATGACGCGATTTTTCTCCACCAGACAGCTACGTACGAAGTCAAAGAGGATATTTCGGTCATCGCGTTGTTGGAGCAGGATAACTCAGTCCCCACGGCACTGCGCAGACGCGCAACCAATCGTCTGACGACGGTGCCAATCTTCAGGCATGATGAAGACGCTGCAGTCGCACGTATCATCAGGGAAGCGCTAGGAAACCAATAGGAAGAAAGCGACGGCGCTCAAGCCGCCATTCGCGACTGAGCACACTCGGTCGCGGCGATGTTCATCAGCTTGGGTCGAGCCAAAAAGGTTAGCGACCGACCTTGGATTATTTTCCTATATTGCATATTTTGTCGTCCGCAACCGCCGAGCGTGCGCCCCGGTCTTTGGAACAAAGCTCCCTTTTATGGGGTTAAGCGGCATCACCATAGAAAGGGTCTCCCCATGGATCTCAGCTCGCAGTCGCATACCGCTGCAACCTGTCCCGTCTCGCTGACCATCAACGGCGAGAAGCGCAGTTTCGATCTCCACCCCTGGGTGTCCCTTCTGGACCTCCTGCGTGGACAGCTTGAACTTACCGGCACCAAGAAGGGTTGCGACCACGGCCAGTGCGGTGCCTGCACCGTGATGATCGACGGCGAGCGGATGAATTCCTGCCTGAAACTGGCGGTTTCACTGGATGGCGCCGAGATCACCACGATCGAGGGCCTCGGCACGCCGGACAATCTGCACCCGATGCAGAAGGCGTTTCTGGAGCATGACGCCTACCAGTGCGGCTATTGCACGCCCGGCCAGATCTGTTCCGCCGTGGCGCTCGTCAAGGAGGGTCATGCCCATGAGCGTCACGAGATCCGCGAACAGATGAGCGGCAATCTCTGTCGTTGCGGCGCCTATACGAATATCGCCGATGCCATTGAGGAGGTCATGGCCGCCGACAAAGCGGCGCCAGTTCGGGAGGCCGCAGAATGAGACATTTTTCCTATACGCGCGCCGAGACCGTCTCCGAAGCCGTCGCAGCACTTGCCTCCGATCCGCAGGCGCAGATTCTTGCCGGCGGCACCAATCTCGTCGACCTGATGAAATACGACGTGGCCAAGCCCGGCTCGATCATCGATATCAACAAGCTGCCGCTCAAGCAGATCGATGAACTGCCGAACGGGGGCTTGAGGATCGGCGCGCTGGTGAGCAATACGACCGTTGCCTATGACCCGCGGGTGCAGGAGCGCTATCCGCTGCTGTCGAGCGCCATCCTTGCCGGTGCTTCGCCGCAGCTGCGCAATGCCGCCACCACCGGCGGCAATTTGCTCCAGCGCACCCGTTGCTACTATTTCTACGACCCGTCGACGCCCTGCAACAAGCGCGAGCCAGGGTCGGGCTGCAGCGCGATCGGTGGCATCAACCGCATCCACGCCATCCTTGGCGCCAGCGAAGACTGCATCGCCACCCATCCGTCCGACATGTGCGTGGCGCTGGCAGCGCTGTCGGCGGTGGTCGAGGTGGAAGGACCACAGGGCAAGCGCGACATCCCGTTTGCCGATTTCCACCGCCTGCCGGGCGATCGTCCGGAAAGCGACAACACGCTGGCCCAGGGCGAGATGGTGGTTGCCGTCAGGCTCGAGGGCAATCATTTCGCCGGCCACCACACCTATCTGAAGCTGCGCGATCGCCTCTCCTATGCCTTTGCGCTGGTCTCGGTTGCGGCGGCCATGGAAGTGTCGGACGGCAAGATCGTCGAGCTGCGCGTGGCGCTCGGCGGTGTCGCCCACAAGCCGTGGCGCGACATGCTGGCGGAGACCGAATTTGCCGGGCAGCCGGCCGAGGAAGTCACCTTCCGGCACATTGCGCAGCGGCTTCTCGCCGGTGCCAAGGGCCAGGGCCAGAACGACTTCAAGATCCCGCTTGCGGAAAAGGTGATCGTGCGGGCCCTCAAGCAGGCGGCCTCCGGTCGTCCGCAGGTCCAGTCCGTCAAGGCCATCCAGTAGACCGATCCAGAGATTAGGAACCCGACTATGTTCAATTCATCCAAGGTCGTCGGCCTGCCGTTGTCCCGGATCGACGGACCTCTCAAGGTCACCGGAACGGCGGGCTATGCCGCCGAATATTCTGCACCGGACATGCTGCACGGCTATGTGGTCTGTTCCACAGTGGCGACCGGCACGATCACCAAGATCGACACATCGGCGGCGGAAGCCTTCCCCGGCGTCGTGAAGATCTACACCTATGAAAACCGTCCCAAGGCCGCCTGGAGAGACTCCAAGTGGAAGGACGAAGTGGCCCTTCCCGGCCATCCGTTGCGGCCGCTCAACAACGACCGCATCCTGTTCGACGGCCAGCCGGTGGCGCTTGTGGTTGCCGACAGTTTCGAGGCTGCGCGCGATGCGGCAGCGCTTGTGCAGGTGACTTACGAGGCCGGCGAGCCGCACACGGATCTTGCCCGCGAACAGGGTGATTCCTATGTGCCACCGGTGCCGCGGATGCAGGCCTTCATGCCGCCGAAGCCGCGTGGCGACTCCGAAGCCGCCTTTGCCCAGGCGCCGCACCAGATCTCGGCCGAATACACGATCGAGGGCGAGCATCACAATCCGATGGAGCTGTTTGCCACCACGGCGATCCGCCATGAGGACGGCAGCTACCTGATCCACGACAAGTCGCAAGGCTCGCAGAACAGCCACGACTATATCTGCAACATCTTCTCGCTCGATCCGGAAACGGTGGTGGTGCGCAACTCATACGTCGGCGGCGCCTTCGGGTCGGGCCTGCGGCCCAAGCACCAGCTGTTCTTTGCGGTGATGGCGAGCCTCGACCTGAAACGGTCAGTCCGGGTCGAAATGAGCCGGCAGGAGATGTTCTATCTCACCTGGCGCCCGACCAGCATCCAGACCGTATCGCTGGCCGCCGACGACAAGGGCCATCTCCAGTCGGTGATGCACCATGCCCTGCATGCCACCTCGCGCTACGAGGACTATCAGGAGAATGTCGCCAACTGGTCGGGCCTTGCCTACAAGTGCGACAACGTGACGATCTCCTACGAGATCGCCAAGCTGGATGTCCCCACCCCCGGAGACATGCGTGCTCCCGGTGCTGCAACCGGCATTACGGCGCTGGAAACGGCGATGGACGAGCTCGCCTACGAGGTCGGCATCGACCCGCTGGAGCTGCGCGTCATCAACTTCATCCACCGCGACCAGAACACGGACAAGGACCTCACCTCCAAGGCGCTGCACGCCTGCTACCGCGAAGGTGCCGAACGGTTCGGCTGGTCCGAGCGCTCGCATGAGCCGCGCTCCATGCGGGAAGGCAACGAGCTGATCGGCTGGGGCGTCGCAACCGGCATCTGGGAGGCGCAGATGTCGCCGGCCGAGGCCAAGGTTCGGCTGTCATCGGATGGCAAGCTCACTGTCTCTGCCGCTGCCTCCGATATCGGTACCGGCACCTATACGATCCTAGGCCAGTTGGCGGCGGAGGCCTTCGACCTTTCGCTCTCCGACGTCACCGTCAAGATCGGCGATTCCAGCCTTCCAAAGACCACCGTCGAAGGCGGTTCCTGGACCGCGGCCTCGTCGGGTACCGCCGTGCAGGTCGCCGCCAAGATGGTGATCGCGACGCTGCTGAAAGCTGCCCAGAAGATCGACAACTCACCGCTCGCCAAGGCGACCGAGGAGCAGGTCGAGGTCGCCGAAGGGCGTCTGGTGCTCGAAACCAACCACCAGGTCGGCATCGCGCTCTCCGACATCATGGCGGCTGCCGGTCTCGACGAGATCGAGGAACACGCCAAGATCGAGCCGGACAAGTCGATCCAGAAGAAGTACTCGGCCTATACCCATTCGGCGGTGTTTGTCGAAGTGCGGGTCGACGAGGAACTGGGTCAGGTGCGGGTGACGCGCGTGGTCGATGCGGTCGCTGCCGGCCGTATCCTCAACCCCAAGACCGCCCGCAGCCAGATCCTGGGCGGCGTGGTGATGGGCATCGGCATGGCTCTTCATGAGGAAGGCATGGTGGACCACCGCACCGGCCGGATCATGAACCACAACCTTGCCGAATATCACGTGCCGGCACATGCGGACATTGAGGAGATCGACGTCATCTTCGTGGAAGAGGACGACGACAAGGCAAGCCCGATCGGCGTCAAGGGGCTTGGCGAAATCGGTATCGTCGGCGTTGCTGCGGCCGTCTCCAACGCGATCTTCCATGCCACGGGAAGCCGCATCCGCTCCTTCCCAATCACCATCGACAAGGTTCTGGGCGCGACTGCCCTTGAAAGCGAGACGCTGCAATGATCGATCATACCGCAATCACCCCCGTTCGCTTTTCGCCTCAGGTGGAGGAGATCCAGCCGGACGAACCGAAGACGGCCCGCGAGCTGGCAGAGACCATGCTGTCGGTTTCTGAGACCACCTATGCCAACTCCGGCCATGCCATCCGGTCGGTGCATGCGAAGAGCCACGGGCTGCTGGAGGCCAGCGTGGAAGTGCTCGGAAATCTGCCGGCCCAATATGCCCAGGGCCTGTTTGCCAAGCCTGCGACCCGTGAAGCGGTGATCCGGCTTTCCACAACGCCGGGCGACCTTCTGCACGACAGCGTGTCGACGCCGCGCGGCATGGCGCTCAAAATCCTCGACGTCGACGGCGACCGCCTACCAGGCTCGGAGAATTCCACCAGCCAGGACTTCGTCATGGTCAACGGCAAGGAATTCAACTCCCCGAGCGGCAAGGCTTTCCTGAAGAACCTGAAGCTGCTGGCGGCCACAACCGACCGCATGGAAGGCGCCAAGGAACTGCTGTCCAAGGCATTCCGCGGCGTCGAGGCGGTGCTGGAAGCGGTCGGCACAGAAAGCGCGACGCTGAAGACCATGGGCGGCAATCCCTATACGCATATTCTGGGCGAAAGCTTCTTCGCCCAGCTGCCGCTGCGCTATGGCGATTACATCGCCAAGTTTGCGATCGTGCCGGCGTCCGAAAGCCTCAAGGCGCTGGAAGGCGCCACCGTCGATACGGGCAAGGACGACGATGCCATCCGCCATGCGGTGCAGGGTTTCTTCGAAAGCCAGACCGCCGTCTGGGAGCTGCAGGTGCAGCTCTGCACCGACATCGAGGCCATGCCTGTTGAAGGCATCGAGGCCTGGGACGAGGAGAAGAGCCCCTTCGTCACGGTCGCGCGGATCACCGCCAGCCCGCAGACCGCCTGGACAGAAGACCGGGCGGAAGCCGTGGACGACGGCATGCACTTCAGCCCCTGGAACGGCATTGCCCCGCACCAGCCGCTCGGCTCGATCATGCGGCTGCGCAAGCTCGCCTACCAGCGGTCGTCCGCCTTCCGCTCGCAGCGCAACGAGACACCGGTCACCGAGCCGCTCACCTGTCCGTTCGGCCATGGGGTTAGCGCCGCACCAGCCTCGACCCTGGAAGCGACGCAGACCGGCGCCACCTGAGGCCCTTGCCGGATTACCCCCATAAGCGCCGCCCCACTCGGGCGGCGTTTTCATGAGCGCTGCCGGTTGCGCAGGGTTGAAGGTCGGGCATAGTGCGGCATCGTCTTGCAGCCCGGAGCCACCCCGCATGTCCCCCTTCCCCTTTACCGGCCTGTCCGCCTTCCCGCTCACTCCTGCCAGCGCGGACGGCGTGGTCGATACCAAGGTTTTGCAGCGCCTGCTTGACCGGATCCTGCAAGCGGACGTCCAGTCGATCGGCCTCCTCGGCAGCACCGGCGTCTATATGTATCTGAGCCGCGAGGAGCGGCGGCGGGCCGTGGCGGCGGCGGTGGAGGTCGTGCGTGGCAAGATCCCGCTGATGGTCGGGGTCGGCACGCTGCGCACCGACGAGGCACAGGCGCTTGCTCGCGATGCCGCAGCCGAAAGGGCCGACGCGCTGCTTCTGGCACCGGTTTCCTACACGCCGCTGACCGACGAGGAAGTGTTCCGGCATTTCGAAGCCGTTGCGGGTGCAACGGACCTGCCGCTCTGCATCTACAACAACCCTTCGACCACCCATTTCAGCTTTAGCCCTGATCTGCTGCAGCGGCTCTCCGGCCTTGCGCGGATCCACGCGGTGAAGATGCCGCTGCCGAAGGACATGGATTTTCCAGGCGAAATGAAGCGCCTAAGGGCCGGCGTGCCGCCCGAGTTCAAGATCGGCTATTCCGGCGATTGGGGTGCTTGCGGAGCGCTGCTTGCCGGCGCCGATGCCTGGTACAGCGTCGTTGCGGGCCTGTTTCCAAAACCCGCCGCAGCCCTGACGCGGGCCGCAAGCCAAGGCGATGTCGCCGAGAGCCGTCGCCTGGATGCCCTCTTTGCGCCGCTCTGGGACCTGTTCAAGACGCATGGAAGCCTGCGCGTCGTCTACGCCGCCGCCGGTCTGCTTGGGCTGACGGATGCTCTCCCGCCGCGCCCGATCCTGCCGCTCTCCAGCGACCTCCTGCCCGCCATCGAAACAGCCATCGGGGGGTTGGAGGGATAGAAGGGAAGCCTTGGGAGGCTCGCCACGGTGGGCGCACCGTGGCTCCACGGCGGCGTCTGGCCCGGCCTTATACTAGAATTGCGAAAATGGTATAAGGCGTTGCGATCGCGCTAGCAGGACCATGAAACGGCCCCGCGGACAATGCGGAGCGCCCCTCCCCCGTCACGTGCCGCAAAACGTCTGGGCGACGCGTTCCTCCACCTGCGGCGGGAGCATATAGCTCGCAAATTCCGGCAGTTCCTCGAAGGGTTTTTCGAGCGCCTGCAGCAGTTGATGGAAGACGCCGATGTCGCCGTTCAGCGCCGCGGCGATGGCTTCCTCGACGCGGTGATTGCGCGGGATGACCGCCGGATTGACGCTTCGCATCGTGGCCGCAAGGGCTGTGGCCGGCTGGTCTTCACGGCTCAGCCTCTCGCGCCAAGTGGCGAGGAAGGCGGTCGCCTTTTGCTGGTCCGGGAAGAGCGCGAGGAAAGCCTCGTCGCGTCCCTCGGCCGCATGGGCGAGCAGCCGGAAGGCGAGCGTGAAGTCGGCCTCGGCCTCCTGCATGGCACCCAGCAGCGCCTGCACCAGTTCGGCATCGCCCGCCTCTTCGCCTGCGAGGCCCAGCTTGGCGCGAAAGACCGACAGCCATTCGGCTTGAAAATGTTCGCCAAAAATCTTCAGCACGGCATTGGCGGCTTCCACCGCCTTTTCCTCATCCGCATCCAAGAGCGGCAGCAGGCATTCCGCCAGACGCGCCATGTTCCACTGGCCGATGCCCGGCTGGTTTCGGTAGGCGTAGCGGCCCGCCTGGTCGATCGAGGAGAAGACTTTTGCCGGATCGTATTCGTCGAGAAAGGCGCAGGGGCCGAAGTCGATGGTTTCGCCCGAGATGGTCATGTTGTCGGTGTTCATGACGCCGTGGATGAAGCCTATTCCCATCCAGCGGGCGATCAGCTCGGCCTGGCGCAGCGCCACGGTTTCCAGCATGGCGAGATAGGGGTTCGGCCTGTCCTTGAGCTCCGGATAATGGCGGTCGATCACGTAGTCCGCGAGCAGCTTGACGCCCTCGTCGTCGCCCTTCGCCGCAAAGAACTGGAAGGTGCCGACCCGCACATGGCTCGCCGCCACCCGCACGAAGACGGCGCCCGGCATCAGCTGTTCGCGCTGCACCGCCTCGCCTGTCGCGACGGCTGCCAGCGCCCGGGTGGCGGGGATGCCGAGGGAGGCCATGGCTTCCGACACGAGATATTCGCGCAGCACCGGTCCAAGTGCGGCGCGTCCATCGCCGCGCCTCGAAAAGGGCGTCGGGCCGGCCCCCTTCAGCTGGATGTCGCGGCGGCGGCCCTTTGCGTCGACCACTTCGCCGAGCAGGATCGCGCGCCCATCGCCGAGCTTCGGGCTGAAATTGCCGAACTGGTGGCCGGCATAGGCCATGGCAATCGGCATGGCGCCTGAAGGCACGACATTGCCGGCAAACACTTCCGCCAGGCGCGCCGGATCGCTGAGATCGGCCTCAATTCCCAGTTCGGCGGCCAGCGCCTCGTTGAACTTCAGAAGCACCGGCCCTTCGACCGGCTCGGGGTAGACAGCGGCGTAAAAACGGTCCGGCAGCTGGGCGTAGCTGTTGTCGAAATGGAACACGGAAAACTCCTATCCGGCCGCGCGGCGGCGGGGCCGTCTTGTGCCCGATGGGCGTCTGGTTTCCCATATGGGAGCCCCTGCCGACCGAACAAGGTCAGGCGGATTTTGTTGCGCGGCGAGATCCAACCTTGCGCGAACAGTGTCGGGACCGCGGAAATCACAGGTTATCCACAGAAAAGCCGCCATCCAGGCGAAATTGTGGCTTTTTAGCTACAGCTTTTCTACCAGGACGCACTACCTGTTGCAGAACACCATCTGGAGCATGTGTCATGACGTCACTGTTCATCATCGCCACCACGGTCGCGTTGACGGCGGCTTCCGCCGCTTTTGCCGCCGATGCCGTGAGCCAGGTTCCGGCAGCGCCCGTCGCTGTGGAGACGATGCCGGCGTTCAGCTGGAGCGGTCCCTATGTGGGCGTGCATGGCGGCTACGGATGGGGCAAGGGCGACGCGACGGCGGCGGACGGCAGCGGCTCCGACACGTTCGACGGCGGACGCATCGGCGGGTTTGCCGGCTACAACTGGCAGCTCTCCAACGGTTTCGTTGCCGGCGTCGAAGGCGACGTCAACTACGACTGGAACGAGAACAGCTATACGGGCGGCTTCGACATGGATACGGGCTTTTCCGGCTCGGTGCGCGGCCGGGTCGGCTTTGCCATGGACCGGGCGCTGGTCTATGCCGCCGGCGGCTGGACGGCCACCAGTGTCAGTCTCGACGGACCGGTCAGCGACGACGAAATGCTGAACGGCTGGACGATCGGCGCGGGCGTCGACTTTGCCTTTACCGATTCCATGTTCGGCCGCCTGGAATATCGCTTCAACGACTATGGCAGCGGCAGTCTTAACGGTGCCGAGGTGGATTTCGACCAGCACGTGATCAACGTCGGCATCGGCGTGAAGTTCTGATCCAGCCTGCCTGATGCGGGCCGGCAGACGCCCGCTCCGGGGAGGCCCTCTCGCAGCCCCCTCGTATTTTTGATGGTAGTTATTGAGTGATCTATAATAGGTTGCGGTTATCCTGCCATCCCGTGTTGAGCAGGCGTGGATTTCACAGTGCTGGCGTACCGGACTAAATTGACAAACCTCTGGGCGCTCTGCGGCTTTCTTGCTTTCGCGGCGCTGTTCTGCTGGACTGAATATTCCAACTGGCGCATCCAGGTGGCCCGGGCAGAGGCGAGCCTGGAGCAGACGGCGAAAGCCATCACCCTGCATGCAGACGACGTGATCGAGATGTCGCGCCTGCCGCTTGCCAGCCTGGTCTCGGAGATCGCGGACGGTGGCAATGATGAGGATCTGCCCGCCAGGATCAAGGTGCTGATTGCCGGGCAGATGAAGGCCGCACCGACCCTGAACACGCTGTCCTTCGTCGATGCGAACGGCAACATGGTCGCCACGTCATCGCAGGACGCGCAGGCCGGCGTGAACTATGCGGACCGCGAGTATTTCATCTTCCACAAGACGCATGCGCTCACCCCTCCGGTGGTGGGACGGCCGATCGAGAGCCGCCTGTCGCATCGCTGGATCATTCCCATCTCCCAGAGAGTGGCGCTTCCGGACGGCTCCTTCGGCGGCGTCGTCGTCTCGACCGTGACGCTGGACCATTTCATCAACTTCTTCCGCAATTTCGACGTGGGGAGCGACGGCGCTTTCCTGCTGATGCGCGGCGACGGCATCGTTTTGGCGCGGGGACCGGCAGAGCCGAACGCCTTCGGGCTGGACCTGTCGACGACGGATCTGTTCACCCAGTACCTGAAGCATCAGGCGATGGGCGCCTATCACTACCGGTCGCCGATCGACGGGACCGACCGCGCCGGCGGCTACTTCCAGAGCGAGCGGACCGGGATCATTGTGGTCGCCTCCTCGGCGGAGCGGCAGGTCTTTCTGTTATGGTTCGGCACGGCCAAGCCCCGGTGGATCTATGCGGCCATCCTGCTCGCCGTGACGCTGGCGGCCGCCATCGACTGGAAGCGGCAGACCAACATGCGGCACCGGACGGAGGCGCTGGTCGCGGCACGCGAGGCGGAATTCCGGCTGCTGGCGGAATCTTCGAGCGACGTGATCTCGCGGTTCGACGAGAACGGCATCCGCGAATATGTATCCCCCTCCTCCACCGAGATCCTCGGTATCGAGCCGGCCCGGCTGATCGGCCGCAGCGTGTTTGAAGACATGGCAGACGACACCACCGCGCTGGTGCGCCAGGCGGCGGTCCGGCTGAAGGCCGGCTCGACCCAGGAGAAGTTCACCACCCGGCACGTCAAACCGGGCGGCGAAGTCGTGTGGCTGGAGACTGCGCTCAGCAAGCTCCCCGCCTCACCCGACCAGCCGGCCACCCGCGTCGTTGCCATCACCCGCGATGTCAGCCGCCACAAGAAGATGCAGGACGAGCTCGATACGCTTGCCCATACGGACGATCTGACGGGGCTTTCCAACCGGCGCTTCTTCAACATGCGGTTCGAGGACATGATGCAGCAGGCAGTGCGCACGGCAACGCCCCTGACGCTGCTGATGATCGATGTGGACCGGTTCAAGCTCTACAACGACACCTATGGCCATGCGGCCGGCGACGAGTGCCTGCGCCAGATCGGCATGGTGATCCGCGATTGCGTCAACTGCCTGGACGACGTGGCGGCGCGCTACGGCGGCGAGGAATTCTCGGTGCTGCTGGCCGATACGGACGGGACGCAGGCGGCGCTGGTTGCGGAAGAGCTCCGGGCCCGGGTGGAGGGGCTGCGCCTGACGCATGCGGGCAATCCGCCGCTCGGCATGGCCACGATCAGCATCGGCATTGCGAGCCATGACCCGGCATCGCCTTCGCCGTTCAAGGCGCAGGCGCTATTTGCTCAGGCGGACGACGCGCTCTACCTTGCGAAATCCGCCGGCCGCAACCGGGTGGTCGGCACCGCAAGGCGCAGCCTCAGCGAACCGACACCGTCGCCGGCGCTCTAACGTCGTTCAGCTTCGCGCGGCGCGCGACAGAAGCCTTGCCGTGGCCGGGCCGGTCGCCACCACGAACAGGAAGCGGGCGATCTGCATGGTCATCACGAAGGGCACGTCTACCTTGGTGGAGGCCGCGATGATGGCAACGGAATCGGCACCGCCCGGGCTGGTCGCCAGATAGGCCGACAGGGGATCGATGCCGGTGACGGCGACCAGGATCACGGCGAAGACGCCGCAGATGGCAATCAGCGACAGGACCGACATCAGCACGCGCGGAAACGTGCTCGCCGCATGCGCGATGACGTCAGGGGTAAAGCGCATTCCGATCCCCCAGCCGATCATCGCGTAGCTTGCCGCCAGCAGCCAGGGCGGCAGCACGATCGGCATCAGGCCGGACAGTTTCAGCGCCATGCCGACGGCCAGCGGCAGCAGCATGGGGCCGCCAGGGATGCGCAATCTGGCACCGATCAGCGAGACCACGACGGCGATCGCCACCGTTCCCACCACCGCCGGCCAGGGCAGTTCCGGAAACCAGACCATGGCGGCGGGGCTGCCGTCCGGCGTCACGCCCATGCTGCGCGCCACCACGGTTGCCGCCAGCGCACAGCAGACGACGCGGATATACTGCATGAAGGCGACGAGGCGCATGTCGCCGCCGTAGGATTCCGACATCAGCGTCATGACCGAGGCGGCTCCCGGCGACGAGCCCCATATGGCGGTGGTGCCGGGGAAGATGCGGGCGCGCGCCATCAGCCAGCCGAGGCAGGCCGCGGCGGCGGCGGTCGACAGCACGCCGGCCACGAAGATCGGCCACTGGTCGGCAATTTCGGCAAATATGGTGGGCGGCAGGCTGGTCGCGATCATCAGGCCGACCACGCCTTGGGCAATGACGAAGCCGGAGCGCGGCGTCTTGACGCTCGCGCCGGTCACCGCCAGCAGCACCGCGACCGCCATCGGCCCCAGCAGAAGGGCGGCCGGCAGGTGCAGAAGTTCCAGCGCCATCGCCAGGCAGAAAGAGCCTATGACCAGGCAAAGCCAGCGCAGCCAGACCGGCTGCGAGGACAGGCGTCCGGAGCCTCCTCCGGCGGATCGATCATCCAAAATTCAGGTCCCCGGCGCGGGCAACCCGGGCAATGCGGGGAAACACCTTGTCGAAGGCCATGTCGTGCATCTCCTGCGAGACGGTGGTGCAGGCATCTTCGACGACGATCATGTTGTAGCCATGCTCCCAGCCGGCGCGCAGGGTGGATTCGACACCGAAATTGGTGGCGATACCGCCAAGCACGATGGTATCGATACCGCGCCGGCGCAGCTTGACGTCGAGATCGGTGCCGTGGAAGGCGCCCCACTGGTGCTTGGTGACTCTCAGGTCGCCCGGCTCCAGAAGGTCGTCCGCCAGCTCGGACCAGTCGTCCGGACGGTCCGCGCTGCGGGGCATCGCCGCATCGGCAAGCCCGGTCGGCGCATCGGCAAAATCGGGCCCGAAGTCCACGTTGACCAGCACCACGGTTGCGCCGGCGGCGCGAAACCAGCCGGCGAGCCCCCGTCCGGTGTCCAGCACTTGCGCCGTCGGATAGGGCGCGGTGTCCATGGACAGGATCCCCTTCTGGAGATCGATGAGGACCAGGGCGGTTGTCTTGGAAGCCAGAGAGATCATGGAAAACCCGCATGTTTCAGGAGGATCAGGGAACACCAGGACGGCCGGCCCATGAAGGTTCGTTGAGGGCTGCCGCGTCAGGTCTACTTGATCGCCACCTGACAAATGTCAAGCCGCGGCACCCTCCGATCAGGCCTCCCGCCTGCTCCGCAATCGGCGGGCGCCGCAAGCCCCGGCGTCAGCTGGAGACCGGAACGGGACTGTAGCCCGCCTCGCGGATGGCGGCTTCTGCGACGGCAGCATCGCCTTCCACCGTCACCTTCTGGCTGTCCAGATCGACGGTTACCGGGGCGCCGGGCAGCACCTCTTCCAGCGCGCCGCGCACGGTCTTTTCGCAATGGCCGCAGGTCATGTCGGGAACGTTGAAGATGGCAGTCATGTCAGGTCTCCTTCAAGGTGGTGGGGCGTCGGGTAAATGTGGGATGCCGCGACCAAACCTGCCAGCGATGCTCAGCCGACAAGGCACGAAAAATGCTGATGCAGGGCGCGTCATGCCGACACGTCCGGTCAGGACGACGGCCTTATCTGCGCGGCAGCGAGCTCTTCGTAATGATCCAGGTGGCGCAGCCATTTGCGCTCGATGGCCGCCTCGATGTCGATCTCGTTGTGGCGCAGGTAGAGTACGAACTGGCCGAACAGATCGGCCGCCTCGTTTTCGAGAGCCTGCCGCGTGCCGCTAGCTTCATCCGCAGCCGGCCTCGCCCGCCCTTGAAGCAGCAGGTGCTCGGCGGTCAGTTCGCCGAGCTCTTCCGTCAGCTTCAGAAGATACCAGTCGGAACTGCGGTCGATCCCGTGCACGCTTGCATAGAGGTCGCCTACCCGACCGATCTCTTCACTCAATTGCGCGAAACTTTTGTTCATGGCCCGCTCCCCCATCGAATCGCCCTGCCGTCTCCTCAAAGGCTAGCGCGATGAGGCGACAGACGCGTTACGTCATCTGGATCTCGCTTCCGGACGGGCTCACACTTTCGCCCGCTACGGAGCTATCGCCCGCTAGATCATCGAGGATGGGGCAATCGGGACGGTGATTGCCGCCGCAGCAATGGGCGAGATGGCTCAGCGTCTTCACCATGCCCTGCATTTCGGCGATCCGCCGCTCCAGGTCGGCGATATGGGCCGTCGCGACGTCCTTGACGGCCGAGCTTTCGCGGCTCTTGTCCTGCCAGAGTTTCAGCAGCGTCTCGGTTTCCTCCAGCGAAAAGCCGAGCGAGCGGGCACGCTTGATGAAGCGCAGCACATGCACTTCCGCCTCGCCATAGACACGGTAGTTGTTGCCGGTGCGGGCCGCGGGCGTGACCAGCCCGATCTCCTCGTAGTAGCGGATCATCTTGGCCGACACGCCGGAGGCGGTGGATGCCTCGCCGATGTTCATGGCTTCTCCTTCCCGTACGCGTCGTCCAGGCGCACCGACTTCAGCCGCAGCGCATTGCCCACCACGAAAACGCTCGAGAGCGCCATGGCGGCCGCCCCGATCATCGGCGACAGCGACAGGCCGAAGGCCGGGTACAGCGCGCCCGCCGCAATCGGGATCAGCGCGACATTGTAGCCGAAGGCCCAGGCGAGGTTCTGGCGGATATTGCGCATGGTGGCGCGGCTCATCGCAATCGCCGAAACAACGCCCTGCAGGTCGCCGCCGACCAGCACCACGTCGGCACTTTCGATCGCCACGTCCGTGCCGGTGCCGATGGCGATGCCCACATCCACCTCAGCCAGCGCCGGCGCATCGTTGATGCCATCGCCGACAAAGGCGAGTTTGCGTGAAGGATGAAGACCTCGCGGCAGATCGATCTCCCCCCTTGAGGGGGAGATGCCCGGCAGGGCAGAGGGGGGTGTCGGAGACCCGACGTCCATGGTTCGACCGCCATCCCGCAGCTCCCTGATTGCCGCAACCTTGCCCTGCGGCAGGACCTCGGCCACCACCGTGTCGATGCCGACTACCGCGGCGATCGCCTCTGCCGTGCGGCGGTTGTCGCCGGTTACCAGTGCCACTTCAATGCCCAGGGCGCGCAGCTGGCGGATTGCCTCGCGGCTGGAGGGCTTGACCGGATCGGCGACGGCCAGCACACCGGCAAGTCTGCCGTCAATAGAAGCGTAGATCGGGGTCTTGCCTTCGCCGCTCATGCGCCGGGCGGCTTCTCCAAAAATCTCGACGGATAGCCCGAGCTTTTCCATGAACCGATCGGCGCCGACGGCCACCTGCCGTCCGCCGACGATCGCCTCGATGCCATAACCGGTGACCGAGCGGAAGTTTTCAGCCTTTTCGAGCGACAGCCCACGCAGTTTCGCTGCCTTGACCAGAGCCTCGGCAATCGGATGCTCGGACTGTGCTTCGACTGATGCTACCAGCGCCAGCACTTCGTCCTCGCTAAAACCATCGGCTGCCAGAATATCGGTGAGTTCTGGCTTGCCTTTGGTGATCGTGCCGGTCTTGTCGAAGACGACGAGATCGACATTGCGCAGCTCCTGCAAGGCGGCTCCCTTGCGGAAGAGCACGCCGAACTGTGCCGCCCTGCCGCCGCCGACGACGATCGAGGTGGGGACCGCCAGCCCCATGGCGCAGGGGCAGGCGATGATCAGCACGGCCACCGCATTGACCAGCGCATGGCTGAGCGCGGGTTCGGGCCCGATGAAAAACCAGAGCGCGAAGGTGAGCACCGAGAGCGCAATCACCGCCGGCACGAACCAGGCGGTGACCCGGTCGACCAGCGTCTGGATCGGCAGTTTTGCGCCCTGGGCCTGTTCCACCATGCGGATGATGCCAGACAGCATGGTGTCGCGGCCGACCTTGTCGGCCCGGAAACGGAAGGCGCCGGTGCCATTGATGGTGCCGCCGATCACCGTACCGCCTGTGCTTTTTGCGACCGGCAGCGGCTCGCCTGAGATCATCGATTCGTCGATGTTCGACTGACCGTCGATCACGGTTCCGTCCACCGGGATGCGCTCGCCCGGCCGGATGACCAGGATGTCGCCAGTCACGACCTCGGCTGCGGGCACGTCCAATGTCTTGCCGTCGCGTTCGACGCGGGCGGTCTTTGCCTGCAGGCCGGCGAGCTTGGCAATCGCCTCGCCGGTGCGTCCGGTGGCCCGCGCTTCGAGAAGACGGCCGAACAGGATGAGCACGACGATCACCGTCGCTGCCTCGTAATAGACGAAGCGGGCCTGTTGCGGCAGCAGCTCGGGCGCAAAGGTGGTGACGACAGAATAGCCGTAGGAGGCCAGCACGCCGACCGCGACCAGCGAGTTCATCTCCGGCGCGCCACGCAGTAGTGCCGGCAGGCCGAGCCGCAGGAAGCGGAAGCCGGGCCAGAAGATCACCACCGTCGCCAGCGCGAAATAGGCGAGATAGAGCGGCTGCATGCCGACCGCCCCCATCAGCCAGTGATGGAAGGGCGGGTAGGCATGGCCCGTCATCTCCAGCACAAAAAGCGGCAGGGTCAGCACGAAGGCGATGACCAGATCACGCTTCAGCACCGCTTCCTCGCCGACATGCATGTGCATGTGGTCGTGACCACCGCTGTGGCTGCCGCCGTCGTGTCCGGTGCCGTCGTGAGCTTGGCTGCCGTGCATCCCGTCATGAGAGACCGGCATTTGCGGTATCAGCCCGGCCTCGTGCATGGCGCGATCCATGGCGCCGTCCGGGATCTCGTAGCCGACCTTGCGGATCGCTTTTTCGAGCGCTTGCGCCGAAAATTCGGCCGTGGCGGAGAAGCTCAGTTTCTTGGTGGAGAAGTTGACCGCACCTGCCTCGATGCCCGGCACCTTGGCCGCCGCCATCTCCACGCGCCGCACGCAGGAGGCGCAGGTCATGCCCTCTACCGGAACGGTCAGCTGCAAAGGCTTGGGGACAGGTCTTACGGTCTGGTTCATGGGAGGGATCTCACTTTCCTCCCCCAAATAGGGCTTCCCATCATGGGAAGGTCAAGGGCGTGAAGTGGGAAATGTCAGGCTTGTCCGGCGAGCTTCTTCGGCCGGCCGCCCTTCAGGCCATTGGCGCGAGCGGCGATAGCTTTCGCGGGGGACGTCGTGGCGCCCGCATGGCGGGCCAGTTCACGCGCCATCCATGCCTTTGTGCCAAACACGCCGCTCACCACCGCGGGCACGTAAAGATCCACGTTGAGGGAGGCCCAGTGCAGGTTGAAGCCGAGGCCATCCACCTCCACCGCGGCAAGATCGGTCTCGGTCGCGCCCTGAAGATCCTCGATCAGTTCGACAGGGAAGGCATAGGAGCAGCCATTGACCAGCTCGAGCTCCAGCCGCCGCGTTTCGTGGTCGTAACGCGCTTCGACGGCGCGCGGCCCCTTTTCGAGGAGAGCCCGGCCCTGCTCTTCAGCGGCCCTATACTCCGCTTCATTTCCATCAGCCATGAACTCGCTCCCACTCTTCCAGCAATCGCTCCTGGTGCAGAACGACCTCTGCCATCAACCGCTTCATGTCGGATCGCTTGATGCCGATGCTATAGACCAGCTGCGGCCTTCCATCCGGTCCCAGCAGGTTGATTTTAGCCTGGCCAGGGCCGGTGACATGAATATGGGCCGGCTCGTGATCGGCCGTGTAAATGACAAAACGGAAGCCAAGCGCCCGATGAACAACGACCATGACCGAAGATAACCCATCGGATGGGTTATTCAAGAGGCGGGCGTCGGCCCAGGTTCCTACCGCTGTCCGACCGTCAGCGGCCAGTCGACCAGATAGTCCTCGAAATCATCCACATCCACCTCGGTTTCAGACACCGTGCGGCCGCGCGCGGAAATGCCGGCCTGGTGGACGGTTTCGCGATCGCCGGAGATGAGGTGGTGCCACCAGTAGAGGTCCTCGCCATCGCGCGCCAGGCGGTAGCCGCAGGTAGGCGGCAACCAGCTGATCTCGTCGACTTCCGTCGGGGTGAGCTGGATGCAGTCGGGCACGATCGCCTGGCGGTTGGGATAATTGGTGCAGCGGCAGCTGCTGCCGTCGAGCAGGCGACAGGCGACCGAGGTAAAGGCCACCTCGCCCGTATCCCAGTCCTCGAGCTTGTTAAGACAACAGAGGCCACAGCCGTCGCAGAGGCTTTCCCACTCCTGCGGGTTGAGCTCGTCCAGCCGCTTGGTCTTCCAGAACGCTTCGGTCATGATCATTTCGCTGTAGCAGGATGGCGGATCAGCCCGCGCCTGCTTCCTGCCTCGTTGCGATTGCACATCGCGCTTAAACCATTTGTCAGCTAATGCTGAATAACGGTGGTAGACCCAGCCTCTTGATCCTGCGGCGGGTCTACGTCAAGCATAACTCATCGACAGCGGGGGAATTCCAGCGGTGCAGGACGAGCCAAAGTCACCCGAGGAGGTGCCATCGGGGCGGCCGCGCAAGAAGCGCCACATGCTTCTGCGTGTGGATTCCTGGATCGATTCCACCGTCTGGAACCTCGGCTTCCGGCTCGGCGAACTCTGGGAAGACATCACCATCTTCTTCCGCCGCTTCCGGGTGCGCGGCTGGAAACGGATCGGGTTCGAGCTCGCCGGCGAAGCGATGACGCTCGGCACGCTGGGCTTCGTGGTGCTTCTGGCGCTGGCCATGCCCGCCTTCGAGGAGACCAAGGAGGACTGGCGCAACCGCGGCGACTTCGCCGTGACCTTCCTTGACCGCTACGGCAATGTGATCGGCCATCGCGGCATCATCCACGAGGGCTCGGTGCCGATCGACCAGTTGCCGGACCACCTGATCAAGGCGGTGCTGGCAACGGAAGACCGGCGTTTCTTTGCGCATTTCGGCATCGATTTCCTCGGCCTGATCCGCGCCATGAGCGTCAATGCGCAGGCCGGCGGCGTCGTCCAGGGCGGCTCGACGCTGACGCAGCAGTTGGCCAAGAACCTGTTTCTCTCCAACGAGCGCTCGATCGAGCGCAAGATCAAGGAGGCCTTCCTGTCGCTCTGGCTGGAAGCCAACCTGTCGAAGAAGGAGATCCTGTCGCTCTACCTCGACCGCGCCTATATGGGCGGCGGCACCTTCGGGGCAGCGGCCGCAGCGCAGTTTTATTTCGGCAAGAACATCACCGAGGTCAGCCTGGCGGAATCGGCAATGCTCGCCGGCCTGTTCAAGGCGCCGACCAAATATGCCCCGCATGTGAACCTGCCGGCGGCCCGCGCCCGCGCCAACGAGGTGCTGACCAATCTGGTGCAGAGCGGGCTGATGTCCGAGGGCCAGGTGATCGCGGCGCGGCGCAACCCGGCAACCGTGGTCGACCGGGCCGACGTCAAATCGCCGGATTATTTTCTCGACTGGGCCTTCGACGAGGTGCAGCGTCTGGCCACGGCCGGCCGCTTTAAGGAGCATTCGGTGGTGGTGCGCACCACGATCGACATGGGGCTGCAGCAGGCTGCCGAGTCGGCCATGGAAACGAGCCTTCGCGAATATGGCGAGACCTACCGGGTCAAGCAGGGCGCCATGGCGATGATCGAGACCGGCGGCGGGCTGCGCGCCATGGTCGGCGGGCGCGACTATGGCGAGAGCCAGTTCAACCGCGCCACCAAGGCGCTGCGGCAGCCGGGTTCGTCGTTCAAGCTCTATACCTATGCGGCGGCGATGGAGCGCGGCTACAAGCCGGAATCCACAATTTCCGACGCGCCGATCACCTGGCGCGGCTGGTCGCCGCAAAACTACGGCCGCTCCTACAAGGGCAAGGTGACGCTGTTGTCGGCCATGGCGCAATCGCTGAACACCGTGCCGGTGCGGCTCGCCAAGGAGGTGCTCGGCACCGACGTCATCGTGCAGACCGCCAAGGATTTCGGGGTCGAGACCCCGCTGCGCAGCGACAAGACCATCCCGCTCGGCACCTCGGAGGTGACCGTGCTCGACCAGGCGACCGCCTATGCGGTGATGCCGGCGGGCGGCGTCACCTCGCGTCGCCACGGGGTCGAGCAGGTGCTCGGCTACGACGGCCGGGTGCTCTACGACTTCAACCGCGACGAGGCGCCGGCCAAACGCGTGTTGTCCGAACAGGCCACCTCGTCGATGAACCGCATCCTCACCCAGATCCCGGTGATCGGCACGGCCAAGAAGGCAGCGCTCGACGGCGGCATCGTGACGGGTGGCAAAACCGGCACTTCGCAGAGCTACCGGGATGCCTGGTTCATCGGGTTTACCGGCAACTACACGACTGCCGTCTGGTTCGGGAACGACGATTTCACGCCGATGAACAACATGACCGGCGGCGCGCTGCCGGCGATGACCTTCAAGCCGCTGATGGACTATGCCCACCAGGGGATCGAGTTGCGCGCCATTCCCGGCATCGACAACCCGCTGCCGAGCGGCAACCACAAGCCGGGCGGCGCCGTGGCCGACAAGAAACCGGAGGCCGGCGCGTTTGCCGCCATGGTGCGGCCGCGCTCGCTGTCGGGCGAAGCGACAAGGGTGCTGAAGCAGATCGCCGAGACGCTGAAGGCGGCGGGGCCGCTGCCTTCCGTCACCGCCAACCTCGCCGATCAAACCACCACCGGTTCGGTGGAGGCATCGGGCCCCGCGGCCGCTGCGCCTGGGCGGTAGCGTGTGTGGCTTTCGCCCCACTTACTTTATTCAGGGCCCCCTCACTTGCCGCAGCCTCCCTCTCCCCTTGTGGGAGAGGTTACAAGATCACGGGCTTAGCGAAGCTAAGTCGTAGTTCTTGTTGGTGAGGGGGAGCGGTGTGGCCATCGATCGCGCGTCGCCTGGTATTTCGAAGGGTCCCCCTCACTTGCAGTTTTTAACACTTGGTGCTGCGCCCCAAGATGTTGAAACTGCTTTCTCTCCCTCAAGGGGGAGAGAGGGCGCCGAGCTTGCCGCACTACGGATAAGGCGTCTCGCCCCACAGATCCCGACCCGCGAGCGCGGTGAGGATGAGGCGCAGGGTGCCGTCCATATGGTCGATGACGTCGTCGTTCCAGACCCGCAGGATGCGAAAACCGCGCGCCCGGAAGACGGCGTCGCGAATGATGTCGCGCGTACTCTCGGCATGCTGGGCGCCGTCCACCTCGACGATCAGCATGGCATCGAAGCATACGAAATCGAGGATGTAGCGTTCGAGCGGCACCTGGCGGCGGAACTTGTAGCCCTCCAGCCGCCTGTCGCGCAGCGCCTGCCAGAGCAGGTTTTCTGCCCGGGTGGGATCCCGGCGCATTGCCCGGGCGCGGACGCGATTGACCTGCGGCGGTTGATGTCCCATGCCCTCGCCCCCGATAGCGATGAGAGGATAGCACAACTCAAACGGCAGTCACTTCCCGTTATACGGGATCTTACGTCCCCCTCACAGCTCCGCTGATCCTGTAGTCCCTTTCCCCCTCACTTGCAGTTTCTAACACTTGGGGACTGCGCCCCAAGATGTTGAAACTGCTTTCTCTCCCACAGGGGGAGAGAGGGGGTCGCAGCCTCCCTCTCCCCTTGTGGGAGAGGTTACAAGATCACGATCTTAGCGCAGCTCAAGTCGTAGATCTTGTTGGGGAGGGGGAAGGCGGTGCCATGAACCGCGCGTCGCCTCGTATTTCAAAAGGCCCCCTCACTTGCAGTTTCTAACACTTGGGGACTGCGCCCCAAGATGTTGAACCTGCTTTCTCTCCCTCAAGGGGAGAGAGGGGGTCGAGCTTGCCGCAGCCTTCCGCCTGCCCTCGAGAGAGATCTCCAACGAGGGCTTGCCGCAGCCTCCCTCTCCCCTTGTGGGAGAGGTTACAAGATCACGATCTTAGCGCAGCTAAGTCGTAGATCTTGTTGGTGAGGGGGAACGCTCCCATTGTTTAAAAAGCCCCTCAGTGCTAATCGTCCCGGACCGCTTTGCAGAGGCCCTAGCCTGTCGTGTTCCGCATTCCCATCCTCATCGCCATTGCGCTTACGATTGCCTTTAGCGGCGGGATCTGGTCGACGATCGCGGCGCTGAATGCCACCGCCGGGTTCGGGGCGATCCGGCTCGGGGCCTGGGATGCCTTTCCGGAAGCGCAGACGGCAGATGCCGATCCTTATGCCAAGTCGCACCGGGCGAATGCCGGCAAGCTGCTCTATGCCAGCGCCGAGGGGCTTGCCTTTACCGCCGCGGTGGACGACGCCGGCCAACGGCTGACGGGCGACTGCCGCTACCAGATCAGCGGCCAGACACCCGCCGCGCGCCTGTGGACGCTGTTTGCCGCAGCGCCTGGCGCCGGCACGCCCTCGCCCGCCAGCCCGCTTCCCGGTGCGCTCAATTCCCGCACGGCGCTCTACCGCCCCGATGGCGGCTTCGAGATCCACGTCAGCCGGCAGGCGGCGCCTGGCAACTGGATCGCCGCACCGGCTGGACCCTTTCGCCTGACGCTGACGCTGCTCGACACGCCGACTGCCGGCAGTTCCGGCGTCATCGACCTGTCGATGCCGAGCATCAAGATGATCGGATGCGGGAATGGCTAGGCGGTTTGCGCTTCATCTCGTGATGGCGGTGGCGGTCGGTCTCGTGGGCGCCGCGCTGCTGCATCTCGTCATCGTGCTCTTGCTGCCGCAGTTCAGCGAGCGGGATGCCTATACGCGGGTGCTTGCCAAGGGAGAGATCCAGCGGTTCTGGCGGCTGGGCGAGACGCCGGACAAATCAGGACTGGCGCAGGACGATCCCTATCTTCAGACCGCGGTCTGTGCCTTCGACCTTGGTGAAAGCCCGATGCGGGTGGCCGGAACCAATCCGGGCGTGCCGTTCTGGTCGCTCGCCGTCTATGACAGCGGCTCCAACGAGGTGTTCAGCATCAACGACCGGACCTCGGTTGCCGGTGCGCTCGACGTGGTGCTGGCTACGCCGGTGCAGATGACGCTGCTGCGCAAGAACCTTCCGGCCAGCGCAACGCAATCGATCCTGGTCGAGAGCCAGAGTTCGGAGGGCTATGTGGTGCTGAGGGCGCTGGCACCGCAGCAGAGCTTTGCCGCTGCCGTTTCTCAGTTCCTCGACACGGCCGCGTGCACGCCGTTCGAATGGCGTTCCAGAAGCCGCTTCTGACCAAACAAAACTAATCGGCGCAGACGGCGTGATTTTCGGCCTTGCGGTCCATGCGCTCGGCGACGCGCTCGTAGCGCACGCCCGTGAAGAACACGATTTCAGCCGCATCGTCGACTTCGCCGATCCGCACCTGGGGCGGACGATTGCGTGCGACACGCCATGTGTTCAGTACAACTATCTCTGCCATGCTCGCCTCCGTTGAACGAATTCGAGACGGATGAAGACGGAACGATCTCACCCTGCCCTTTTGAAGGGGCCGACGCGCCCCATGGTTTCGGCCATGAGCATCCGCGTCTTTCTCGTCGGCGGCGCACCGTGACGCGCCGCGACATCATGCCGACCGGCCCCGCCTGGCCCGGCCGTGTCCGGATGGCGCCTGCCGCGACACCATCCGGAACGGAACAAACCGGCAAGATACGCACCGGTCACCATCGATTGAGCCAGACCAGAGTTAACAATTCACTAAGGCTAATATAATACTTGCCACTGATGCAATCTGGCATCGGCATGCAGACCCGCAAGGGCTGCAGTCTCCAGGCTCAGCCGGGGCTTTGCCACGCCGTCCTGACGAATGCGAGGCCTCTCCCCAGAAATGAGGGGCGTCTCAAGACGGCACGTTTTCACCAAGCATTAACCCTCCGGACGTTAGCATAGGGTTAAACCAAGGCTGGACCTGCGGCAGACCCGGAAGGCTCTTCCATAAGGCTCCGCCACCGGGAGTTTCCCCAGGCAAAGGTCAGATGCAAAGTCCCGGCAGGCCTCATTGTCCGCCGGTCGCTTTGCGGCACCTCCAAGTTGTTTTGCGTTCTGTGAGATTGCCGGATGAACGATTTTCGAGAGCTTGAGAGGCCGCAGGCCATGCGCAAGAAGGATGTGGTGCTGATGGCCACAGTCACGAGTTTCGAGAGCCTGCCGCATCCGTCGCGGTCGGAGCTTCGACAATTCGCCGAGCTGTTTGCGCCGCTGTTTACGGCCTCCTCGGACGCCGCGCGCCGCGATGCCGTGGCGGCCCTGTCGCAATCGCAAAACGTGCCGCCGCCGGTCGCCTTCTTCATCGCCAGCCAGCCGATCGCTGTCGCCGCTCCCTTCCTGATCGCCTCCCCCTGCCTTTCCAACGAGGCGCTGATCGCGATTGCCCGCACGCAGGGCGTCGACCACGCCCATGCGATCGCCCGCCGTGCCTCGCTGCCGCCGACCGTGGTGGATGCGCTTGTCGCCCTGCGCTATGAGCGCCCCGCACGGCGCCCCGAACCGGAGGTCACGCCCGACGACACGGCGCAGGCGCTGGAAGAGGCACGCGAGGCAGAGCGGCTGATGCGGGAGGAGCACCTGCGCCACCGGATCAAGCTGATGGCCGGTCATATGGAGCGGGCCGAGAACGACCGGCTCGGGCTTCGAACGATCTCCACCATCCAGGTGGCCCTCCTGGTGCGGTTTGCCCGCACCCGCGATGCGGGCCTGTTTGCCGGCGTGCTTGCCGATAGCCTGTCCGCCAGCCGCTGGCTTGCCGAGCGCATCATGCTCGACATTTCTGGCCAGCAGCTCGCCGCGACGCTGAAGGGCTTATTTGTGGAGGAAGCGGATGCGCTGTTCATTCTCGAGCGGCTCTACAGCCACCTCTCGTATGCGCCGCTGACCGGAACCGGTGCCGAGACTGCAGCCGAGGCGCTGTGGGACCTTTTGGACACCGAGACCTGCGGCAAACGCGTGGAGGCCTGGCGCCGGGCCGACCGCTACACCTATGCGGACCCGCAGCGCGGCCAGGCGGCGACGCCCGCCGTTGCGGATCAGGACATGCCGCAGGCGCATCCGGTCGTAGAGGAGGTCGAGATGCCGCTGCGTACCTCCGCCAGCGTCCGGCGCAGCATCGTTGGCGTGCGGCGCCGCTGACTTTGGCAGATCACGCCGACCGAGGCCTGGATCAGGCTTGGGTGTCGACCACCGGAAACAGGCCGTCGACCGTGTCCGTTTCCAGCTCCAGCAGCCAGAGGTCCGGATCGAAGCGGCGCTCCCGCGCCATGAGGTCGGCCACCGCTTCCGGTTCTGCCGCCCTCAGCCGCAGTTCGAACCGGCGATCGCCGTCGTCCTCTTCCGCGAAGAAGTTTTGGGGTGCCGGGCCGTAGAGGGTTTCCAGCCCGTCGCGCAGGCGATGGCGGATGAAGATCGCGCCTGCCGCATCGGCCCCCTTGTGCTCGACAGCCGCGAAACCGCCCGCTGAAAAGACGCGGCGGGTCAGGGCGGAGACGACAAGATCGGATCTGAGACGCATGGCTCGTCTTACCCTGTTTTGGCGGAAAGCGGCAAAGGCAACGGCGGTGCCACGTCGATTTTCCAGAGCCGGCGTGCGAATCCGGGGCATTTTGGCCACGAAAGCCCGGCAAAAGGCTTCGAATATGCGAAAAAACGCGTATTGGCGCGAATGCGACCCTTTCCTTTCCGCCGCCTCTCCATAGTTACGCCGTATTGCCGTCAAGGCGTTGTCATAAAAGGAGTTGGGGCTTTGGGTTCTTCCGTGCTGATCAGCATTCTAATCACCTTCCTGGTAATCGTACTGGTTCTCTATCTCGTCGCGCGCCTGCCGATCGATGGTCGCGCCAAGCAGATCGTCCAGCTTATCATCATCATCATCGGTATCATCTCGATGCTGAAGTATCTCGCCGTTTTCTAAGCGACGACGGCTTGCGCCCGGATGCCACGGCCCCTGCGGCCCGGCGCCGGGCGCAGTCTGCCCTTTAGGGTTTGCTTAGCGCCGCCCGCTCCCCTTTCAGGGTCGAGCCTTTAGAGCGCGCCGATCGCCTTCAATTTCTTCAGGACTGCTTCATTGGGTTCGCCCGTTTCCGGAAGCCGGTAGTGCTTCTCGAAGCGGCGGATGGCTGCCCGTGTCTGGGCCCCGGCGAGACCATCGGTCTCCACATCCGTATAGGCGATATTGGCAAGGCCCTTCTGGATCTGCAGGACGAGTTGCGTGGCGCCGGCCGGTCCGGGTGCCACGGGGCGCACAGGACGAGCGCTGCCGGTCGGGATATCGGCAGGCGGCGTCATCATGGGGCTGCGGTTGGAAGAGCGGATCGCGGCGGCCACCGGATCATCGCCATGCAGGCCGATGTTTTCCATGGGACGTGCCGAGGCCGCGTTGCGCGCGGCGGACGAGGCAGGCGCCGGTGTAGCGGCGGCCGTCCGTGATGCGGTCTGCTGGGTGCGGGTGGGCTTTGGCAGGGGTGCTGCCACCTGCTGCGGCCGCGCTTCGGCGCGCTCCGCAGCGGCCGGATCGGACGCCGGAGCCTTCAGGAAACCGAGTAGCTCCGGGCTGACCTCGCCCGTCTGCGGCAGGCCTGCGCCGCGCTGGAAGGCGGTGATCGCGGCTGCGGTGCGCGAGCCCATTACGCCATCTTCCACGCCCTCATAGAGGCCGCGGCGGGCGAGCTCACGCTGCACGTCGGCAATCAGCGGGCGGGTGGCCTCCATCTGCGGCGGGGCGGCCGGCATGGGTTGTGAAGGCTGCGGCGGCGTGCCGGCATGGGAAGGGAAAGGTGCGGCAGACGGTGTGCCTGCCGGCTTTGCCGCCGTCTGGGGCGCTGCCGGCGCGGGCGCTTCCTGCGTGACCTGATGAGGCGTGTCCTCAGGCTCCGGTGCCCGCTCGATGCGGAAGGTGGTGACGTCGCCCGGTGCCGTGTGGCGCGGCGGCTGGTAGCCGGCAATGCGGTTCGGATCATCCGGATCGCGGGTGGCTAGGAAAGGTGCCGGATGGCCGGTCGGCTGGTACCACAGCGCATTGGCGGCCACGAAGGAGAACAGCACCGCAAAGCCTGCAACGCCGATCAGCGGCTTGGGATTGCGCGCAACAAGTCCGCCCGCCCCCGACAGGAGGCGCAGCGGCAAGCCCGGCTGGCGGGCGGGCTGCTTCTTGCCCGTTCGCCTGGGATCAGGCGATTTTTGCTTCCGCCCGTTCATCTGTAAATTCCCGTTGGTCCAGTTGGATCGGCTGACGGATGGGCTTCAGCCGCGGCGGAAACTCCACCATCTCGCCGGCGGTGTCGTCCTCGTCGTTATAAACACCCGAACCGTCCGCGGGCAATGAGATCGTGACAATTGTCCCCTCCCCAGGCCGGCTGGCGATCTGGAAGCGGCCGCCGTGCAGCGCCACCAGGCCCTTGACCAGCGACAGGCCAAGGCCCGTGCCTTCGTAGTGGCGGGTGTAATCATTCTGTACCTGCATGAAGGGCTGGCCGATCATGGCGAGCTTGTCTTCGGCAATGCCGATGCCGGTATCGCTCACCGAGATCACCAGTTCTCCGGCCTCGATGCTGGCATCGATCGAGACGATGCCACCGGCCTTGGTGAACTTGATGGCATTGCCGGCAAGGTTGATCAGCACCTGCTGCATGGCGCGGCGATCGGCCACCACTTCGCCTATCGTGCGCGAGGCGCGCGTGGTGAGCGCCACGCCCTTTTCGCGCGCGGAGAGATCCAGCATGGCGCGGCAGGTTTCCATGGCTTCGGCGATCGGGAAGGGTTCGGCGAGCAGTTCGTAGCGGCCGGTCTCAATCTTCGACATGTCGAGCATGGTGTTGACCACGGACAGGAGATGGCCGCCGGACTGGCGGATGAGGCCGACGTATTCGCGCTGGCGGTCGTTGGCGAGCTTGCCGAAGTATTCGCCGGCCAGCACGTCGGAGAAGCCGAGGATGGCATTGAGCGGGGTGCGAAGCTCATGGCTGACGGCGGCCAGGAAGCGCGACTTGGCTTCATGGGCGGAATGGGCTTCGGCGGTGCGGCTTTCTGCCTCGACGCGTAGCATCTCTTCCTCGGTCCAGTCGCGGGCCTGGGCAAAGATCTGGGCGAGTTCGCCGTCGGTGTTGCGGATGGCGGCAAGATCCAGCCGGACATGCAGGAACTGACGCCCGGCCGAAGCCGACAGCGGCCGTTCGATGCGGATATCGACCGTGGTTCCAGACTGACCCTGGCGCAGCAGATCGACCGCCTGAACCAGCGCGATGCGATCCGAGACATGGACGAGTTCGGCGAGCGTCTGGCCGGCGCCTTCGCGCAGCATCACGGGAAAGGCGTTGCGATCGCGGCCGCCGATCTTTTCGACGAGGCCCTGCGGATCGAGCATCAGGGATAGGCCCGGGCAGACCTCGAAGGCGAGGTCGTCGCCGGCGGGCTGGGCCTGCGGCGGAAGATTATGGACCGGCAGCAGGAAGGCGAGCGCTGCAAGCATCAGGAAGAGGGCCGCCACCAGGGCTGCACCGACCGGCAGTGCAAGCGCCGGGGTCAAGACCAGGGTCAGCACGAGCGGCACCAGGAGGAAGGCGAGCGCGCCCGAGAAGAAGAGACGCCGCAGCACGGCGATATCGCCGGCACGCGCCGCCTGGTTGTTTCCCAGGCGGGACAGCCAGCGGGCCGACGTCTTGTCGACGAACAGCACCGCTACCCCAGCAATGTTACTCAATACGCTCACACAAAACCCTGACGCAGAACTCATCTCTGACCCCGACAATAGGTCTCGGCGACTTAAGGAAAGGATAAAAGAGAGGGATGCGAGAGGCCGCAAAACGTGGGTTTATCCCGGTTTGGAACAGGCAGGCCGGGGCAATTCCGGTCGTGGTTAACAGGGCGTAAGCGGCGGATTTGCCTTCATTTTCCGATGCGCGTTAACCATTTGGGCGAAGAAGGCCGCAAAAGCGTGGCACTTACGGGCGGCTGCCGCATTTATGCTTAACCGTAGTGCTTAAACTTCGACCGAAAGTTGTGGGAAAAGGATGAGCGGAAGGCGATCGTCGGCATTTTAAGCAAATTTGCCGCTTATCCGAATGAACCGGTCAAAGGCGTGTTGTCTTCCGGGGACTAGAGTTGCTGCCAAGACCGGGAGAGACCGGCGACCCGAGCATGAGCTTTGGGCAAGACAGGTGGACAGGGCGATGTGGTTTCTGATCAAGGGAAGCGTGTTCTTTGCAGCCGTGCTGGTGGTGCTCTCCTATTTCAGCAGCAAGCCAGCGACGGAGATCGAAGGCACCAAGTCATTCCAGATGGGTGATGCGGTCACCGCCGCAACGCAGGCCTACCAGTATTTGAGCGCCATCTGCGGCGAGAGGCCCGAAGTCTGCGAAAAGGGTTCCGAGACATTTGCAGCCCTTGGTGTGCGCGCCACTGAAGGCGCCCGCGTTGCCTTCGAGCTGCTCGACAAGCAGTTCGGCGACCAGGAGCCTGCCATGGCCGAGCGTTCCGACCCCGATCCCGCCCCCTTTCCGGCCAAGGCCATGGCCTCTGCCACGCCCGTCTCGGACCCCGTATTTACCGGCACCGTGCCTTTGCCGCAGCGTCGCCCCGCCAATCACTGACCTGCGGCACCCTTCCCTTTCAACCCCTTGCGCCGGCTTTCCAGCCATTGGTTCCGGCGCCTGACTGCCTGTTCAACTGCAGCCTTTGCTGACGCCGTGAGGAATGAACCCCTCACGGCGCTTTTTTTGCGGGTTCCTAAGCTGTGCCTACGTCCGAGCGGTCAGGGCTGCGGGCTCAGCAACTGCGGCAGATGATCGGCGATCCAGGCGCGCGCCAGCGACACGTCCTCCGGCGCCGGTTCATGACCCGTGTCGAGGGCGTGGTGGGTGACCCGCGCTCCAGCCTTTTGCAGTTGTGCGGCAAGCATCGTCGCGTGATGCGGCTTGCGCCTGGGGTCGCGAAGGCCGGACAGGAGGAGAACGGGCGCTCCGTTCAAGGCCGGGAAGAGGAAATCCTCGGCCAGCACCTGCGGACGCAGGAGGATAGCCCCGGCGATGCGCTGCGGGGCAACGGCCAATTGGGCAGTGGCAAAGACGGCGCCGCTGGAATACCCCACCAGAGCCAAAGGCTCCTCATCCTGAAGGCCTGCAAAGCCGTCAGGGGCAAAGCTCTCGCGTGCCAGTTCCAGCAGCAGCTCTTGCGGAATGCTGAAATCTGGATTGCGCCGGAAGAAGGTGAATCCCGTGCCATCGGCAAACCGACCTTGCGGACAGTGGACCTCCGCCTGCAGATCTAGAGCGTCGATGATGCTGCTTATACTGGCCGGTCGCCCGGATGAGCCATGCAGGCCGAGAACGGTAACCACGATGGCTCCTTGCCGTGTCATGCGGCCCCTAGTCTGGCACGCCAGGCAGCCGCCCGCAACGACGTGGAGGCGGTTCGCCGCACCGCCCCGGCGGCTCTTTTCTCTTTATCCTTAGTCGAGAATGCCTATATCTGCCCTCACGACAGTGGAGCACGCATGGCCAGCCTCGAAAAGATCCTCGACGATTTTGCCTATCTCGACGAATGGGAAGACCGCTACCGCTATGTGATCGAGCTTGGCAAGCAGATGCCGGACCTGCCTGACGCCGACAAGACGGCCGAAAACAAGGTCCAGGGCTGCGCCAGCCAGGTCTGGGTGGTCAGCCACGCGGCGGACCAGGGCAGCGACCCGGTGATGACCTTCGACGGCGATTCGGATGCGCATATCGTGCGCGGCCTGGTGGCGATCGTGCTCGCCGCCTATTCGGGCAAGCATGCATCCGAGATTGCCGCGACCAATGCGATCGAGATCTTTAACCGCATCGGCCTGGTGGAGCACCTGTCTTCGCAGCGGGCAAACGGCCTGCGCTCGATGGTGAAGCGGATCCGCGACGAGGCGATGCGCCGCGCCGCCTGATCTTGGTCACAGCTCCGGCCGATAGTCCTCCGCGCCCCAATGGTGGGCACGACCGGCCTGGCGGACCGGCGGCGGTGCGTAATGGCGGGCAAGCGCCAGGAGGGCTGTGCGCAGCATCAGCTTGGCGGAGCGCGCCGGCCACTGCCTTTCCCGCTCCACCAGTTCGAGCCCCTTGCCAAAGCAGCAGACATCCAGCGCAACGCCTGCCAGTTCCGGCCCCATGGCATCCATGGCCCGGGAGACGCGCAGCCTTGCTGCCATGGCGCTATCGGCGATCTCCTGCCCGCCGGCGCTGCGGCGACCCTCGCCCTTGCCGGCCAGCCGCGGCTCCCAGGAGGCGGTGATGCGCGGCTGGAGCTGACCCCGGTTAAAGTCCGCCAGCAGCCGCTCGCCCGCGTCCACGGCGTCCTGCGGCAGGAAGGGCTGCCCGTCGCGGTCCTTCAGGCGCCCGATCGCGCCAAGCGGTGATTCGGCGAGATTGCGACGGGCCGTCTGGCGGACGGTTTCCACCTCCACCTGCGTCTCCACCACCTCGCGGTGCTGGTCGGCAAAGGCATCCTCTGTCTCCACCAGGGCGCGGCGCAGATGGGTTGCTGCAGAGGCGGTGGCGGCGATCGTGGCACCTGTCCAGGCGACAAGGCCGAGCGAGCGTGCTTCGCGCAGCAGTGCCTCCGGGTAGACACGGGTTTCGCTCCCGATGACCTCGATCCCGCTCTCCCCGGCCACCGTCCGGCAGGGACCGTGCAGCAGCTGGCGGATCAGGCGCAGGAGCAGCCGCCGCTGCGTCCTGCTCTCCTCCAACTTTCCCTTCGATTTCACCGTTCGCTTCGGCTCACTCATAGGCCGGCACCTCGGCCAGGCCGAAGACGGTGGAGACAAGACGCTCGACGGTGGAGACGAAATCGTCGAAGGCCGGATCGTCGCGACGGTCTTCCACCACATGGCAGGCGTGGCCGACGGTGGTCCGGTCGCGCCCGAAAGCCTGTCCGATATCGCTGAGCGACACCTGCAGCGAGACGTGGCAGACATACATGGCAATCTGGCGCACGTGGCAGGCAAAGCGGCGGCGGTCGCGTCGCAAAAGGATCCGGTCGCCCAGAAGCATCACCAGTTCGGCGGTCATCTGGCGCACGATGCGGCAGGCGGTCTTGAGCGGCAGGCTTGCCGGCAGTTGCGGCGGGCCGACCAGGGGGGCGGATCGCAAGGCGCCCGTCTCTGGCGTGAAGACAGGCTCGGCGGGTTTCTCGAAGGGCATGACAACTCCTCTGTGAATAGGAATTAATTCATACACCCTAGAGCATGAGTGGGGATAAAGCCAAGATCTGGCTTTGCGTCGGCGCTTGACTTTGCCCGGTTATTTGGGCTGTCGCCCACATTTACTGGGATTATTTTCCTCCTGATGTCCCCGGTGTCGGGGCATCATGCTAAGGCCAGCCCAAACGGAAAAGACCGGGCGCAGGGGCCCGGTCCTTTCATGGATCGATCTCGATCATCGCCCCCGATGCGGAAGCGATTGGTGGCCTTAGACCTTGCCGCGCTTGCGACGCTGGCCGAGGCCCATTTCCTTGGCGAGGCGCGAACGGGCTTCCGCATAGGCCGGAGCGACCATGGGATAATCCGACGGCAGGCCCCACTTCTCGCGGTATTCTTCAGGGGTCATGTTGTAATGAGTCATGAGGTGTCGCTTCAGCGACTTGAACTTCATGCCGTCCTCAAGGCAGATCAGGTAATCCTCTTCGATCGACTTCTTGATCGGCACGGGAGGCTTGGGCTTTTCTACGGGTGCCGCAACGGGTGTCGGCGATGAGGTATTGCTGAGCGCCGAATGCACGTCGGTAATGAGGTTCGAAAGATCCCCGACCGGAACGACATGGTTGCTCACATAGGCAGCCACGATGTCTGCTGTCAGTTCTACCAGCAGATCCGGGCCTTTGCCCAATGAGATTTCAGTCATGTTTAGTCTCCTGTCATATTCTCGTGACGAGAACCGCGACCTCCGCGGAACTCCATCGCGTAGAGCGGTACACACCGCCGACTTGCCCTGCCCACATCGTCCGCCGGACTGAAACCTACCCCTAAGTTTCATGCGGAATGCCGACAAATCGACCGTTAGATGTTGCTCTAGCCGAGCGTTTTCCTTACATCGGTCGCGAAGCGCTTGCTGCGCAACCGACTGCCCCGGGGAAACACTAGTCTAGACCGACATCGATGCTCTACTGACTGTGAAGTAGCACCGGGATTCAAAAAGTCCAACTGTGAAATTTAGTAACGAATCATTTTTGCAAGGCCCGATGCCACCTATTCTGTTGTTATTTGCCAAAAACAGCAAGGATTCTCTTATTGTGACAGGGATTTAACTTCCGAAGCCTTGTCTATATTGATTTTTCTTGGCTTTGCATTTCGTCAAGCAACGTCTGCTTTGCCAGTGGATAACCCGCCTTGCGCGCTGCCATCGCAAGAAGATGTGCCGAAACAGGGGCCGTCAGCACAAAAAAGAAGAAGCCGGCCAGTGCTCGCGCAAGGGTTGCGAGGTCTCCTGCATGGAGGCCGACGGCGAGCAACATGAGGCCCGATCCGACGGTGCCGGCCTTGGATGCCGCATGCATGCGGCTATAGACATCCGGCAGCCGATTGAGGCCGATGGCGGCGGCAAGCACAAAGAGCGCGCCCAGAAGAACGATCAGTGCAACGGCAATTTCGGCAAGCATCTGCATCATCGTGCCTTCCTGCGGCGGCTGCCCGCCATCTCGTCGATCTTGCCCTTGCGGGCCGGCTTGCGGCGCTCTGCCGGCAGGCCGGGGTGTTCCGGCGCGGGTATCTCGGCCGGCGGAGCCTCACCGCCCTCCTCACCGCCGTGGCGGGCAAGGATGAAGCGCGCAAAGGCCACGGTCGCCAGGAAGCCGACCAGGCCGAGCGAGATGGCGATATCAATATAAAGGGTGAAGCCGGTGCGGATGGCGATCAGCGCGATGAAGCCGATGACGATCCCGACCAGCATGTCGAGCGCCACGACCCGGTCGGGCAGCGTCGGTCCCCGCACCACCCGCCAGACGGTAAGCAGGAAGGCAAGGCCGAGCACGACCAGGGCAATCCAGAGCGCGGCTGCAAGGATCATCGGAAGGCCTCCAGGATCTTGCGCTCGAAGCCTTCCGCGATATCGCGCCGGTTTGCCTCGACATCAGAGCAATCGAGGGCGTGGACGTAGAGGGTTTTCCGGTCGGCCGACACATCCACCGACAGCGTGCCGGGAGTCAGCGTGATGAGGTTGGCGAGCAGCGTAATCTCGAAATCGCGGTCGACCGTCAGCGGGAAGGCGAACAGGCCGGGCTTGACCTGCATATCGGGCGACAGCACCAGGACCGTGACCTTCCAGGCCGACAGCGCCAGTTCCTTGAAGAACAGCCGCAGCAGCGACAGAATGCGTCCCAGCCGGCGCAGATAGCCGCCGGCACTCATCTCGCCGCGCACCACCGAGAGCGCCAGCGTCGAGAGCACGAAGCCGAGCACCAGGTTCTGCAGCGAGGCACTGCCAGTGATGGCCGCCCAGATGACGGCAAAGAGCAGCGACAGGACGAAGACGATCATGGCGCGCGTCCTCCCGGAAAGACAGACAGGATATAGGCCTGCGGATCGGCAAGGCCATCTGCGGCGGCCTGGGCAAGCCGCAGCAGGGTTTCCGGGAAGAGGCCGAAGACAAGCGACAGGGCTGTGAGGCCGACCAGCGGCGTGATGATTCGCCAGTCTGCCCGGGTTGCCTCAGCCGGCAAGGCGGCGGCGGCTGCTGCTGCTGCTGCTGGGCGCCAGTAGGCGAGCAGGAAGATGCGGGCAAGCGCCAGCGTCAGCAGGAAGGCCGAGACGAGGATGGCGGCAGCGAGCCACCAGGCGCCCATATCGAGCGCTGCCTTCAGAAGCACCACCTTCGGCCAGAGGCCCGACATGGGCGGCAGGCCGGCGGCGGCAAGGATGAGCAGCAGGGAGATGGCGGCAAACAGCGGAGACCGGCGGTAGATGCCGCCGAGGCTCGCCAGCGACCAGGAGCCACCGATGCGGGCAGCCTCCCCCATCATCAGATAGAGCGCCGTCATGCTGACCATGGAATGCAGCGTGTACAGCACCGCACCGCTGACGGCAGCTGGCGTGCCGACCGAGACGCCGGCGAGCACGTTGCCGATGCCGACGATCACCACATAGCCGACCAGCCGACGGGTATCAGACTGGGCAAGCGCCCCCAGCGCGCCGAAGATCATGGTGAGCGCTGCTGACACCGCAATGACGACACTCAGCGCCTCCCGTTCCACCGGCAGCAGCATGACCGTGACGCGGATCAGCGCGTAGATGCCGACCTTGGTGAGCAGACCGCCGAACAGCGCCGACACGACAATGCGGGGCGTGTGGTAGGAGGCGGGCAGCCAGAAATTGACCGGGAAGGCTGCGGTCTTCATGCCGAAGGCGAGCACGAAGAGCGCCGTCAGCGTGACCAGCGGCGCATGTTGCGGGGCAAGCCGCGCCCGCACGGCAAGGTCTGCCATATTGAGCGTGCCGAAGATGGAATAGAGATAGCCAACCGCGATCAGGAAGAGGGTCGTGGCGATCAAGTTGAGCACGGCGTATTTCAGCGCGCCATCGATCTGCTGCGGCTGCGACCCGAGAATCAGCAGGCCGAAGGAGGAGATCAGCAGGACCTCGAACCAGACATAAAGGTTGAAGATATCGCCGGTGAGGAAGGCGCCGCTGACGCCGGCCATCAACAGCATCAGGAAGGGGAAGAAGCCGTAACGGCGGCCGTTGCCGTCGATATCGCTCAGCGAAGCAATGCCGGCGGCAAGCGCCACGACGGCAGCAGCGAGCGCCATCACGGCCCCGAACAGGTCGGCTGTGAAGGCGATGCCGAAGGGCGGCAGCCAACGGCCCATGACCATGGTGACGGGTCCATGGGTGATCACCCGCCAGAGCAAGGCCGCATCCAGCAGAACCAGCGTGGCGAGACCGGCCAGCGCGATTGTGCCATGCAGGCGCACGGACTTGCGCACCATCATCAGGAGCGCGCCAAGCCCGATCATCAGTACGACCGGCGCGATGACCAGCCAGTCGCCGAGCGGCGGCGGGGTCAGCACCAGGGCTTTCGACAGATCGAGCGCAGCGGAAGTGGGAACGGCCATGGTCGATCAGTATCCCATCGGCGGCAGCGGCTCGTCGCGCGGCTCGGACAGCCGCATCTCGCCGCTATTGTCGGTCCCAAGCTCCTGATAGGCGCGGTAGGTCAGCACCAGAAGAAAGGCGAAGAAGGAAAAGGAGATGACGATTGCCGTCAGAATCAGCGCCTGCGGCAGCGGATTGGCGGCACCGGCAGCCAGCTGGTCCTGTCCGGTCGGGATGATCGGCGGCACTTCGCGCGTGAGCCGCCCGGCGGTGAAGAGCAAAAGGTTCACCCCATTGCCGAGCAGGACCACGCCGAGCAGGATGCGCACCGTGTGCTTGGAGAGCATGAGATAGATGGCGGCGGCAAAGAAGAAGCCGACCAGTATGGCAAACAGGGCTTCCATCAGCCGTTCTCCCGCTTTTGCCGCGCCCGTTTGCTACGCTTGCCCGCCGCCAGGGTTTCGGTCGGCACTTGTGCCGTCTCGCCTGCCCGGTCTTCTGCAGCAAGCCGGGTCGTGCCCGGTTCCTCGGTGTCCTGCTCCAGCGCCAGCGCGATCGACACGATCGAGCCGAGCACGACCATGTAGACCCCGAGATCGAAGGAGATGACCGTCGACAGCGGCACTTCGACGCCGAGCAGTTTTGGATAGATCCAGAGCCCGCTCATGAAGGGGGTACCAAACAGGATCGACAGGAGACCCGACAGGGTGGCGATGAAGAGGCCGGCGCCGGCGATCGCCATGGGGTGGAAGCGGATGGCGCGGCGCACGGCACCGACGCCGAAGGCGATGCCATAGATGGCGAGCGCCGAGGCGGCGATCAGCCCGCCGATGAAGCCGCCGCCTGGCTCGTTGTGGCCACGCAGCAGCACGAAGACCGAAAACAGCAGCATGAGGGCGGTAAGTGCCGGGGCGACGGTGCGCAGAATCAAGGTGTTCATCGCGGCTTGCTCCCCGCCCGAACCCGGATCAGTGCCAGCACGGCAAGGCCGGTGATCATCACCACGGCGATTTCGCCCAGCGTATCGGTGCCGCGGAAATCGACGATGATGACGTTGACGACATTGGCGCCGTGGGCAATCGCCTTGGAATAGGTGTTGAAGAAATCGGACAGGCCGCTGTCGAAAGGCAGTTGCAGCGTCTTCAGGAGCAGCAGCGTGAAGCCGAGGCCACAGGCAATGGCGATGGTCGAATCGAGCAGCGCCTCGCCGAGCGGCCGGTGGTCCGACGGTGTCAGCCTGAGCTTGGTCATCACCAGCGTCAGGATGACCACCGAGAGGGTTTCCACCATGAACTGGGTGAACGACAGGTCCGGCGCGCCAAACAGCAGGAAGAGCACCGCCACGGCAAAGCCCTGGATGCCGAGCGAGACGATGGCGGTCAGCCTGTTGCGGGCACGCAGCACTGCGAAGATGCCGATCAGGGCAATCAGCAGGAAGGCGCCTTCGTGGATCAGCATGTCGTGCGGCCAGGCGGGCATGGACGGCATTTCATTAAACAGGACGAGCGGCACCAGCAGCGCCAGCGCCACCATGATGAAGGTGACGGTGATGTAGATTTCCAGCCGACCCGGCTGCAGGATGCGCGTCACCACGACGGACCCGCGCACAAGGCCTGAGACCACGTGGTCGAAGCCGCGGTCAGGCCCGTCGCCGAGGCTTTCAAAGGCGCGCACCGCTACAGTTCGGACGCGTTCGAGCTGCCAGTAGATGAGGATGCCGAGCACAATGGTTGCCAGCGACAGGGCGAGCGGAAGCCCCAGATGGGGCATGGAGGTGATGTCGACGGCGACGCTTTGCCCGGCCACGGCGCTTGCCATGGGCGACGAAAAATAGCGGTGCGACACGGTGGGCAATAGCGCGCCGGCAAGGCCGAGCAGGGCCAGCACCAGGGGCCCGATCAAGAGGCCGGGCGGGGCTTCGTGTGCGGTGTCCGCGGCTTGGCTGCGGGCGCCGATGAAGGGCCGCAGGCCGACGGCAAAGGCCAGCGCGAACATCAGCGCATTGCCGGCAAGCGCGATGGCGGTGAAGAAGACCGCGCGCGGATTGCCGGCGGCGAGCGCTGCGTAGATCTCCTCCTTGGCAAGGAAGCCGAAGAACAGCGGCAGTCCGCCCATCGACAGGGCGGCCAGGAGCGCTGCGGCGAAGGTGAGCGGCATGGCGCGGCGAAGCCCGGACAGTTTGGTGATGTCGCGGCTGCCAGCCTCATGGTCGACGGCGCCGGCCACCATGAAGAGGGCGCCTTTGAACAGCGAATGGGCGATCAGGTAGAGCACGGCTGCCTGCAGCGCATGGGGCGAGCCGAAGCCGGTCAGCATGACCAGCAGGCCGAGCGAGGCAACGGTGGTATAGGCGAGGATGAGCTTCATGTCGGTCTGCTTCAGACCGAGCAGGGTCCCGGCCAGAAGCGTGATGCCGCCGAAGAAGGGCAAAAGGATCTCCCAGGCCGGGGTATCGCCCATGGCCGGCTGCAGGCGCATGAGCAGATAGACGCCCGCCTTCACCATGGTTGCCGAATGCAGATAGGCGGAGACCGGGGTCGGCGCCTCCATGGCGTTCGGCAGCCAGAAGTGGAAGGGGAACTGGGCGGACTTGGTGAAGGCACCGCCGAGGACCAGCAGCAGGGTCGCCAGGTAGAAGGGGCTTTCACGCAGGCCGCTTGGAATGTGCACCAGCAGCGAAAGCTGGGTGACGCCGGTGATGTTCCACAGCAAAACCAGGCCCGCCAGCAGGCTGAGCCCCCCTGCCCCGGTGACAACGAGGGCCTGAAGTGCAGCCCGCCGGGCCGCCTCGCGCTCGTGGTCGAAGCCGATCAGCAGGAAGGAGGCAATCGAGGTCAGTTCCCAATAGAGGAAGAGCATCAGGAAGCTGTCGGACACCACGAGGCCCAGCATGGCGCCCATGAACAGGAGAATGAAGGCGAGGAAGCGACCCTGATGCGGGTGGCCCTTCATGTAGGCGCCCGAATAGAGGACGATCAGCGTACCGATGCCGGTGATCAGAAGCGCAAAGGTGAGCGACAGTCCGTCGAGAAACCAGGAGAAGGACAGATTAAAACTCGGGACCCAGGCATAGCCACCGGTCACGACCTCGCCGCGGGAGATTTCCGGCAGAAAGCCGAAGAAGTGCACGAAGGCGAGACCGGGCAGGAGTGCCAGCAGCCAGGCGCCCCGATCGCCAAGCCTTGCGACAATGAACGGGGCAAGAATTGCGCCAAGAAACGGCAACATCAGTACGCAGAATGTCAATGCCGGACCTATGGCAGCCATGTCGCCTCCCTGTTCCGACGCCCCTCTGAATGGGGGTTTCTACGGGAAAGGTTCAGCCGTCTCAAGCAAAACAGGTTTAAACACACAAGTGTGTGCCCCTTTTCGCAGGGCACCGGATTTCCTATCTCTTAGGAAACGGAAAGGAATACTGATGTCAGAGACCGTCACCCCGAAAATCCAGAAGACCGACGCGGAATGGCGCAGCCAGCTGTCGCCGGATCAGTACCGCATCCTGCGCCAGGCAGGCACCGAGCGGCCGTTCACAGGGCCGTTCTGGGACAGCAAGGAAAAGGGCATCTACAGCTGTGCCGCCTGCCATGAGCCGCTGTTCGTTTCCGACACCAAGTTCGATTCCGGCTGCGGCTGGCCGAGCTACTTCCAGTCAGTCGGACCGGATGCCATCACCGAGATCCGCGACACGTCGCATGGGATGGTGCGCACCGAGGTACGCTGCGCCCATTGCGACGGACATCTCGGCCATGTGTTTCCCGACGGACCGCCGCCGACTGGCCTGCGCTACTGCATCAACGGCCACTCCATGACCTTCGAGCCGCTGCCATAACCAGCAATTGCGACGGCGGGGAAACCCCTGCCTATTCAGTCGCTGAACAACAAAAAGGGGAGGCTCGCGCCTCCCCTTCGTACATCCATGGTCAAGAGGGATAAGCCTCCCGACCAGTGTCATCAGCAGCTGGCGCCGGTGTTGCCAGCCATGCCGGTGTCGTTGGTGCCGGTCGACGATGCGCCGGTCTTGGCGCCGGTGCTGCCCGAACCCTGGTTGGCCGTGGTCGGGCCGCAATTGGTACGGCTGCTGCTGTCGCCGCCGTTGCCGCCGGCATTGCCCGAGCTCGAGGAATCACTCGACGAAGAACCGGAGCCGGAACCGGAAGATCCCGAGTTTCCAGAACCGGCGCCCTGCGCCATGGCAGAGGTTGCGAGACCGAGGGAGAGTGCGGTTACAGCAAGAATCTTGGTGATCATGAGTGTTTCCTCATTCGTTTATTTATTCACAGATACTAAACAAGTTCGAATGAAGAAGGTTGCGCGACTGAGCGAATTAACTGCTCTTTTCCGACGCATCGCACGGCGATGGTTCATCGCGGCAAGCGCCTGAATTTTATGAGTAATTGTCAGGTTTAGCCGCGACGCACTTGTCACCTCCGAGGCGCGTCGATCGTCCAGCGACCGGTCCGTAGGATGGGTCTGGCATGGCGCAAGAAAGGTCGCGTCTTGCCGATCGTCAGACGATCAGGAAGTCCTTGTAGCTCAGCGAGAGGCTGGGATCGACATGGGCGAACAGCGTCGACCCGCCGGACTTGTTGCCGTTGACGTCGTAATAGAGATTGCCGCCGTCCTTGTCGTAGATGATGTAGTCGTTGGTGTCGTGCGCGACGCCGCTGTTGGAGGCGTAGAAGGCGGACGATGCCAGGCTGCCCGCGGTCTTCAGAATGGTGAAGATCGCATTCTCGAGCCGGATGATGTCATCGACCACGTTGAAATCGGTGATCGTGTCGACGTTGGCCGTCGTGCTCAGCTTGTTGTCGAACAGGAAGCTGTCCTGCCCGGTGCCGCCGGAAAGCTTGTCATTGCCCGAGCCGCCGACGATCAGGTCGTTGCCGGTCTCGCCCTTGATCGTATCGTTTCCCGAGCCGCCCTTCAGGGTGTCGTTGCCCTTGCCGCCCTGCAGCGTGTCGTTGCCGGCGCGGCCATCCATCTTGTTGGCGGCATCATTGCCGATGATCTTGTCGCCGGCGGTGCCTCCAATGACGTTCTCGATCACCGTGCCGCGGGCAATGCCGAGATTGCCGATCAGGCCGCCGGTGCTGGAATAATGCTCCGGCCGCAGGTCGATCACCTGCGATTTGGTCACAGCGGAGAAGTCGAAGGTGTCCGAGCCGCCGGTGTCGAAAACGGTTTTGGCGGTTGGCGTGCCCGAGGCATTCGAAAAGCTGTAGACGTCGCTGCCGGTGTGGTAGCTCGACTTGCCGTAGAGGCTCTGAATGGCGATGATATCGGCCACCATGGGCGTGGTCACGAAGGCGTAGCTGGCATCGATGGTCGTGTTGTCGTCCTGGCTGAAGTAGGACATGACGGTCGCCTGCCAGCTGTCATTGGCATAGTCGTTGTCGATGCCGTAGGTGGCCGAGCCATTGTAATCGCCGGCATGGCCGAGACCGAGGGCATGGCCGATTTCATGAATATAGGTCTGGTAGGAATAGCTCGCCTTGCCGGTGCCGTAGGCATCGAGCCAGCCGGTCTCGATGTTCACGTAAGCCGAAACCGTCTTGCTGCCCGATGACGAGTAGCCAGCATACGCGCCCGAGTCATTATCGTCGAAGCTGATGTCGGCCGCCGTGCTGACGTAGCTGAAGCGGATGCCGCTCACCGCCGTCCAGGCATCCAGAGCCCAATGGGCCAGTTGCTGGCCGGCCGAGGTGAGCGCGGTGATATTCACCTTCAGCGTGCCGCCCGGCGAGACATCGAAGGAATGCCGGGAGCTGCCCTGCGACGTCCAGAAACCATCGGTCAGCTGGGAGGCGATCTGCGTATAGGAATAGACCGAGGTCTTGGCCATTGAGACGGTTCCGCTAGTTTTCCGCAGTATCGGCAGGCCGCTCTAAGGAATTCTTAACGAGGGCAACGGGCGCCCTCACGCGGGCAGTTCGACGCTCCAGGCGTAGCGCGCGGTCTGTCCGGTGGGCAGCAGGGTCCCATACGGGCGCTCCGACAGTTCGCCCGAGCTTCCGACTTCAGCCGCGGTGCCGTGCCAGGGTTCGATGCACAGGAAAGGCGGTGCGGGATCCACGCCCGGCTTGCTCCAGAGTGCCAGGTTCGGAAGGTTCTCGAAGGTGAATTTCAGCTCCGGACCGTCTTCGGCCGCATAGATCAGACCGTCGCCGGCACCTTCGGGAAAGATCATCGCATCGGCATCGAACATGGCGTGGTCAAGCGTCAGCTCGCCGTCGCGGAAGGGAGACGGCAGCCGATCATCGCCGAGCAGCCCATACTCCAGCCGCGCGAGCTCCGGCTCCGCGCCATTGTCGAGGCGGACCCGGTGGGGCTTGCCCTCGGCGCCCGGCAGCGGCCAGAGGAAGGCCGGGTGGAAGCCGAAGCCGAAGGGCATGATGCCGGCACTGCGGTTCTGCACTTCCGCCGACACCGTCAGCCGGTTGCCGTCCAGCGCATACTCCACCGCCAGGCGGAAATCGAAGGGATAGACGGCCCGGGTTTCCGGCGCGGAGAGGAGTTCAAAGCGGCAAAGGGTGTCGCTGGCCGAGACCAGGGTAAATTCGCTGCGGCGGGCAAAGCCGTGCTGCGTCATCTCATAGGGCGCGTCATCGACGCGGATACGGTTGTCCGGCGCCTTGCCAACCATGGGGAAGAGCACCGGCGCGCGTCCGGTCCAGAAGGCGGGGTCGCCGTTCCACAACCAGGACCGTCCATCGGCCGTGGTGAGCGACTGCAGTTCGGCGCCGAGGGCGGCGATTTCGACCGTGAGCTGGCCATTGGACATGCGCGTGGTGGGGCTGTTCATCTGCGGCTCCTTGTGGGGCATGGGCATAGTATCTCAACATTGGCGGCCCGGCATGGCACTTCCATGACGACCATGGCCCTCCCCGCCGTTCTCCGCGCGTTTCGCATGCCTTCAGCGTGCCTCAGGCGGCAGGTAGCTTCAGTTCCATGCAGGTCAGGTCGAGCCAGCGGCCAAACTTGCTGCCCACTTCGGAGAACTGGCCCGCAACGCGGAAGCCGAGCTGTTCGTGCAGGCGGATGGAGGCAGAGTTGCCGGATTCGATGGCGGCGATCATCACGTGGATACCGCCGGTCGCCGCCCGCTCGACAAGCGACGTCATGAGCTTGCGGCCGATGCCGCTGCCGCGATGGTCGCGGTGGACATAGACGGAATGCTCCACCGTCTGGCGAAAACCTTCGAAGGGGCGCCAGTCGCCATAAGAGGCATAGCCGCCGATCGTGCCATCCTTATCCGCGACCAGTACCGGGAAGCCGCGCGCCATGCGGGCCGCAAACCAGTCTTGGCGGTTGGCGAGATCCACCAGCGTTTCGTTCCAGATGGCTGTCGTGTTGGCGACGGCGTCGTTGTAGATGTCCAACACCGCGGCGAGATCCGCCTCGGTGGCATCGCGGATGATCATGGCGCGCTCCCGTCTCTTATAGAGTTCATTCGTCCACTATAGAGGACGGCGCTTGTTGTCCAGTGAAGCGACGCTCAGAAGGTACGCCCGCCCGCGCTGAAGCAGGTCAGGACGGCGCTGTAGTGCACGGCAGCGGCGGCCACGACGAAGCCGTGCCAGATGGCATTCTGGTATTTCAGCTTCTCCCAGACGTGGAAGATGACGCCGAGAGAATAGATGATCCCGCCGATGACGATCAGCCAGATGGTGACGGACGGCAGGTAGCTCGAGACGGGCTGCATGATCATTACGCCGCTCCAGCCCATGGCGAGGTAGAGCAGGATGGCCATCCTGTCGTAGCGGCCCGGGAAGAGGCATTTGAGCAGGACGCCGGCAATGGCGCTGACCCAGATGGCCGCCAGCATGCCCAGAATGAGCGGATCCTCCGCGCCCCGCTGCAGGAAGGGCGTGTAGGTGGCGGCAATCAGGATGAAGATGGCCGAATGGTCGAACCGCCGCAGCAGCCATTTGGTGCGCGTGTGCGGCCAGATATTGTAGGTGAAGGAGATGGACAGGCAAAGCACGAGGCCGGTGCCGTAGATCCAGGCAGCGGCCAGCTCGCCATGGCTCGACCACACGCTTGCATAAAAGATCAGCGCGGTCGCCCCCACCAGGGCGAACACTGTGCCGAGGCCGTTGACGATGCTGTCGGCCACCAGTTCATCGAACTCGTAACGCCGTCCGAATTTGAAAACTTCGCTCATATGCCCTCACTCGAGAAGCATAAATGATGGCAAGGCAGGTGCCTCAAGGCAAGGGTGGCCAGGTGCGAAATTAATTCGCTTCGCTTGGCTTCCGGCATTGTCAATGCCGCGGCGACAATCTTTCGCCAGTTGCTGGTCTGTCGTGAACGATGGCTTTGGCAGTACAAGAGACACACCAACGCCGTGCGACCGGAAGGACCCGCGTCATGACCAGCCCAGCCGAACCCTTTGCCCTGACGCGCCCGGCGCATGTAGCCTCCGCCCATCTGGTGGTGGACGACCTCAGGAGCGTATCCGATTTCTACCAGCGGGTGGTCGGGCTTGGCGTCCTCGACAAAACCGCAAGCGGCGAGGTGCTGGGGGTTGCCGGGCGTCCGCTCCTGACGCTGACGACCGGCAGCGGCGTCACCCGGGCACCCCGCACGGCGGCCGGGCTGTTCCACACGGCCTTCCTGGTGCCGGACCGCGCCACCCTTGCCCACTGGCTCGCGCATGCGGCCGACAACGGCATCCGGCTCGACGGCGCCTCCGACCATCTAGTCAGCGAGGCGCTCTACCTGTCGGATCCGGAAGGCAACGGCATCGAGATCTACCGCGACCGCCGCCCGGATGAATGGACCTATTATCCGGATGGGACGGTTGCCATGGCGACCGAGCGGCTGAACCTCCAGGCACTGGTCGAGAGCGCGCCGCAAAGCCGCTTCGGCGGCATGCCGGACGGCACGGCGCTCGGCCATATCCACCTGCAGGTGGGCGACCTGCCGCAGGCGGACGCCTTCTACCGCGACGTGCTGGGGCTGAAGATCATGGCGCGCTATCCCGGCGCCAGCTTCTTTGCGACCGGCGACTACCATCACCACATCGCCGCCAACATCTGGAACAGTCGGGGCGCGCAGAAGCGCCAGGACGCCATGACCGGGCTTTCGGACTACCGGGTCAAGTTCAACGACCGCGCCTCGCTCGACAAGGCACTGGCCGCTGCTGCCGCGCAGGAGATCGACGTCACGACAACGACGGACGGGTATTGGCTGAAGGATCCTTGGGGCATCGGATTGACCCTCGCAGCTTGAATAGCAACGTTTCGGCCGAGCCCTAGCGGCCTGATCTCAATTTTTCGGCCGCATTTCATGCGAAATGCGTGCATTTGTGTCCCGTTTCTGAGCTCCTCTCGGAAACCGGAACCGAAAGCGTGGCGCCGCGTTTTCCGGGCTGAACCAGGGATCTCAAAATGGCCATGACCAGCGCGCGCGGCAGCAAGCCGAAAAGGAATCCCGTGGACCAGGGGGGCGCCCGCAAGGAAGCGATCGCGGTCCAGCTGGAAGAGGACGAGGACAACGAACCCCTGGTACTTGGCCGCGAGGCGCTCGACGTCGCCATGGCCTGGGCGACGATCGGCATTTTCGTGATCGTCTTCCTCGGCATTGTCCACTACATGTCGCTGGTGCTGATCCCGGTCACGCTCGCCGTGGTCGTCGGGCTGATCCTTGGGCTGGTGGCCGACAAGCTCGGTCGCCTCGGTGTGCCGCGCTCCGGCATCGCGCTGATGCTGTCGTCGCTGGTGTTTGCGGCCCTGTTTCTGATCGTCAACTCGCTAGCCGAACCCTTCGCGACCCTCGTGACCGAAGGTCCGAGCTTTGCCGAGCGGACGCTTGCCCGCTTTATGCCCTATCTCGAAAAGCAGCAGTGGCTGAACATTTCGCCCGCCACCTTTCACACCGGTCCGATGTCGATGCAGTCGCTGATCGAGAATTCGGGCAATATCCTCGGCGTGGTCACAGCCAACCTGACGCCGGCCATCGTGCAGGGTTTGATCTTCTTTGCGGCGCTGCTTTTGTTTCTCTACGGCCGGTTGCGTCTGCGTCGGACGATCATCATGGCCTTCCCCAAGCGCCGCCAGAGGCTGATGACTATCCGCGTGCTGAACGCGATCGACCGGGTGCTCGGCTACTATTTTGCGACCGCCAGCGTGATGTATCTGGCGCTGGGCGTGGTGATGACGCTGATTGCCTATTTCGGCGGGCTGAGCATGCCGGTGCTGTGGGGCATGTTCGCCTTCCTCTCCAGCTTCATCCCATTCCTCGGAATCACGGTGATGACCATCTCGGTGGCGATCGCCGGCATCCTGACCCACGACACGCTGCTTCTGGCGCTTTTGCCGGCGGTGATCTTCTTCAGCGTCCACCTGATCATGGAGAACCTGCTGTTTCCGGCCGTCATGGGTCGCCAGTGGGAGCTGAACCCCTTCGTGGTGTTCATCGCCATCCTATTCTGGACCTGGATGTGGGGGGCCGTGGGCGCGTTTCTGGCGCTGCCAATTTCGCTGATCCTGATGACGGTTCTGGCCGAACTCTTCCCGGAGCGGAAGACCGTGCCCAACCTCCCCGGTTGAGCCGATCGAACGGTCGCGGACGCGAGGGCATTGGCCGTCTTGCGCCCGCCGATCATCGTCAGTCGTAGAGGTAGTGCTTCTCCCAGTCCTCACGCGGGACCTTGGAGCCGATCTTGTAGTCGAAGGATTGAACCGTCAGGCCCTGTTCACCGGTCTCGCACTTGTACTTCAGCCGGTACCAGTCGCCACCGCTGCGGAACACGGCACCCGGCGCGCGAATCGCATCGCCAATTTCCTCGGGATCGCCAAAGCTATAGGCGATGACCTTGTCCGGCTTGAAGTCGGCGTCCTTGCGAATCCTGTCCATGGCTTCCATGTCGCAGCGCTGCTCGCGCCGCTCGTCAGGGGCAAGCGCGTTCAGCTGCTTGATGATCCGGTCGTCCAACGCATGAGCGGTTGAGGCGGAAAACAGGGCGAAAGCCACCAGCAACAGCGGTTTTTTCATGTCGTTCCTATCCTGATTTGGTCGTTCCGGCGCGGAAACTAGAAGATGGTGCTGCAATTGACCACCTACCGCAGCGGGAATTAGAGTGCAGCGCAAGCACGGGGTTTAGGCTGCAAAACATGGCAAATGAAGGGCTGTCGGACGCGCAGAAGGAGCAGATTAAGCTGCGTGCGACGTTTTTGAACGGGATCGGGATCGGCATTATCCTGATCGGCGTGTTCACGCCCGTGACCCGACTGGTCTACGGCGACATGCAATCCGGCGTGAGCCGCTCGGGCCTGCTTGGCTGGCCGATTGGTTGTTTTCTTCTCGGCATTGTCTTACATTTAACTGCAAGTTGGGTCCTGAAAGGATTGAGCAGATGACGGAAAAAATCATTCTCATCCTGACGCCGGTTCTGGGTGCGGGCATGGCCATCGCCGTGGTCTACTGGCAGAGCTGGCGCGATGGCGTGCTTCCGGGCCAGAAGGCGCGGCCGAAGCCTGTAAAGAAGTAACTCAAGACCTTCTCCGCTTGCCTCCTCCGGCCTTGCTCCCTATCTCTGGCGGACCCTCAGTTCCGAGCCGGAGAATATTCCTTGGCCAAGTCCAAAGCCGTCTTCCAGAACCTCCCTGCGGCGCCGCATGCACCGAAAAAGCCTGTCACCGACACCCGCCACGGGGTGACGCGGACGGATGATTATGCCTGGCTGCGCGCCGACAACTGGCAGGCGATGTTCAAGGATCCCACCATCCTCGACCCGGAGATCCGCAAGCATCTGGAGGCGGAAAACGCCCATATGGAAGCGGCCATGGGCGACACGGCCGATCTGCAGAAGACGCTGTTTGCCGAAATGCGCGGCCGCATCAAGGAAGACGACAGTTCCGTGCCGATGAAGGACGGGCCGTTTGCCTACGGATCGCTGTTCGTGACCGGCGGAGAGCAGCCGAAATATTTTCGCACACCACGCGACGGCGGGACCAAGCAGATCCTGCTCGACGGCGACAAGGAAGCGGCGGGCAAGGATTACTTCCGCCTGGCCGGCATCGACCATGCGATGGATCATTCCCGCGGCATCTGGGGCTATGACGACAAGGGGTCCGAATATTTCACCCTGCGGGTGCGCGATCTGGCGACCGGCGAGGATCTTGCCGACGTGATCGACAACACCGCCGGCGGCGGCGTCTGGGCGCCGGACGGCAAGAGCTTCTTCTATACGCTGCAGGACGAGAACCACCGGCCGTCCAAGGTCTTCCATCACATTCTCGGCCAGCCGCAGGCAGACGACCGGCTCGTCTACGAGGAAACCGATCCCGGCTTCTTCATGGGCGTCGGCGGATCGCTGCTGGACGATGTCATCTATATCGACATCCACGACCATGCGACATCGGAATACCGGCTGCTCTCCACCAAGGATCTGACGGCCGAGCCGAAGCTGGTGGCGGAGCGCGAAGACGGCATCGAGTATTCGATGACCGAAGGTGGCGAGGTCTTCTACATCCTCACCAACGAGGGCGACGCCAAGGACTTCAAGATCGTCGAGGCGCCCTTTTCGGCACCGGGCAAGGAGAACTGGCGCGAAGTGGTGCCGCACGAGCCGGGCCGGCTGATCATTTCCCACATGGCCTACCAGCGCCACCTGATCTGGCTGCAGCGCAAAGACGGCTTGCCGCAGATCATCGTGCGCGACCGCGCGAGTGGCGAGGAACACGCCATCGCGTTCGACGAGGAAGCCTATTCGCTCGGCCTGCAGGGGGCAGCGGAATACGATACCGACGTGATCCGCTTCTCCTATTCCTCCATGACCACGCCGAGCCAGTTGTTCGACTACAACATGGCCACCCGCGAGAGGACGCTGCTGAAGACCCAGGAAGTGCCCTCGGGGCATAACCCGGACGACTATGTGACGCGCCGGGTGATGGCACCGGCGCATGACGGCGAACTGGTGCCGGTCACCCTGCTCTATCGCCAGGACACGCCGCTCGACGGGTCGGCACCCTGCCTGCTCTATGGCTACGGCGCCTACGGCATCACCATCCCTGCCTCCTTCTCTACCAACGCGCTGTCGCTTGCCGATCGCGGCTTCGTCTACGCCATCGCGCATATCCGCGGCGGCAAGGACAAGGGCTTTGCCTGGTACGAGAATGGCAAGATGGAGCACAAGGAAAACACCTTCAGGGACTTCATCGCCGCGGCCGACCATCTGGTTGCCGAGCGCTTCACCGCCTACGACAACATCATCGCCGAGGGCGGTTCGGCCGGCGGCATGCTGATGGGCGCAATCGCCAACATGGCGCCGGAGAAGTTCGCCGGGATCATCGCGGCGGTCCCCTTCGTCGACGTGCTCAACACCATGCTGGACGATACCTTGCCGCTGACGCCGCCCGAGTGGCCGGAGTGGGGCAACCCGATCGAATCCGTCGAGGAATACAACTGGATCGCCGCCTACAGCCCCTATGACAATGTGGGCAACAAACCCTACCCGCCGATCCTTGCCATCTCGGGCCTCACCGATCCGCGCGTCACCTACTGGGAGCCCACCAAGTGGATCGCGAAGCTGCGCGACATGGCGCCGGATGCGGGTCCCTACCTGCTTAAGACCAACATGTCGGCCGGCCACGGCGGCAAGTCGGGTCGCTTCCAGAGGCTGGAGGAAATCGCCTTCGAATATGCCTTCGCGATTAAAATGGCCGGCAAGATGTGAGACGGGCGGGCTAATGGCATCGCGCCAATGGTGGAAATGGGTGCAGCTGTCCCGGCGCCTCTGGGTCCGGGCCAGCCTCTATTGCGTGATCGGGATCGTCACGGCGCTTGCCGCGATCTGGGTCGGCCCCTACCTGCCGAACGACCTACCACGCAAGGTCGGCGCCCATGCGGTGGATGCCATCCTCTCCATCATCGCGTCGAGCATGCTGGCCGTTACGACGTTTTCACTGAGTACCCTGGTGGCGGCCACATCGGCCGCAACCAGCAATGCCACGCCGAGGGCGACAAGCCTGCTTTTGGAAGACAGCACGGCGCAGCGGGCTCTTTCCACCTTTCTCGGCGCCTTCCTGTTTTCGCTGGTCGGCCTGATCGCGCTTAACACGCAGCTCTATGGCGATGGCGGTCGCTTCGTGCTGTTTATCGCCACGCTTTGCGTGGTGGCGCTGATCGTGGTGACGCTGCTGCGCTGGATCGACCATCTGGCCGGGCTGGGCCGGGTGGGAGAGACCATCAGCCGCGTGGAAAATGCCGCTGCAGCCGCCTATGACAAACACCGGAAAAACCCGCTGCTGGGATGCAAGCCGCTTGAAAGTGTTCCTGATGGCGCAATTGCTATCCACCACGAGCGGATCGGCTACCTGCAGCATCTGGATATCGGCGCGCTTGCCCCTGTCACGGAGCAGGCCGGCGCTGATCTCTTCATCATGCGGCGCCCGGGCAGTTTCTGCGACCCGGCCACTCCCATCGCATGGATCACGCTTCGCGACCAAAGCCAGGTGCTGGACACAGGCGTGATCGAGCGCATTCGCGGCGCCTTTACGGTGGGTGACCGGAGATCCTTCGACCAGGATCCCCGCTTCGGGCTGATCGCGCTTTCGGAGATTGCCTCGCGGGCGTTGTCTGCCGCCATCAATGATCCGGGCACGGTGATCGACGTGCTGGGGGCGCTGGTGCGGGTGATGGCCAAGCCCGGAGACGAGACGGATGCGGACGGCGCGACGTCGGCACCCGAATATCCCCGTATCCACCTGGTCGGGATCAGCGAGGACGATCTCGTGGATGCGGCTTTCATGCCGATCGCGCGCGACGGCGCCAGTCTCATCGAGATTTCGATCCGGCTGCAGAAGGCGCTGAGCGCCCTTTCCCATTGCCGCCGACCCGAGCTTGCCGCTGCAGCGCGAACATTCGCAGCGGTCGCTGCTCGCCGAAGCCGCGAGGGCCTAAGCTTCGAGCCGGACCGGGAGAGGTTCGAAACGGAACTTCAGCAGCTGGCGCCGGCCTGACAATCTGGCGCCCGCTGCCGGAATTGCAGCGGCGTGTCAAGATTGGCGCAGACCGGCGCGGAGCGCTGCGCAAGCTTCGCGCAAGCTTCCATGGTTAACGTCTCCTTAACCGAAGTAAATGGTTTGGGTTCAGCGCCATGAAAATCGACAGCGGCCTGAACGGCTACTACTATCAGAGCCGGACGCAGGAAATCGACCGGAAGACGGAAGAAGCGCCTGCGCGGGAAGAAACCGCAGGATTTTCCCGCAATGCGGACGCCATCACTGGCAGCAGCACGCTGTTTTCCAGCGCTCTTTCCAATGCGCTCTGGGTGATGGAGAGCGGCCAGTCCTCCGCAACTGCCGAGGAAACCATTGCCGCTCACTCGGTCACGCAAGACTGGGTCGAAAACCTCTACCAGGAATTCAGTTAAGGTTCTCAGGGTTAACGGATCGTTCCCGCGGCAAGGTTTTTGCCGTCAGCCGGCTCTAATCCCGTCTACGCCGCCTCGGCAGGCGTGACCTCCACCGTGACATGCGACAGCTCCTCCAGACCCCGCAGCTTGTCCTTGTAGAAGGACGGGTTGCGGGGATTTTTGGTGACAAGCGCGACGATGGCGGCCTGATGGCCCGGGCCCACCTGCCAGACGTGCAGGTCCGAAATCCGGTCGTCCTCCGTTTCCACGGCCTTGCGGATATCCTCGGCGAGATCGTCGCCGGATACGCGGGCATCGAGCAGGACGGTGGCCGTCGTCTTCACCAGGCTCCAGGACCAGCGGGCAATCACGAGACCGCCGACAATGCCCATGATCGGATCGAGCGCATTCCAACCGTAGATGCGGCCAAGCGTCAGCGCGACGATGGCAAGCACGGAGGTGAGCGCGTCTGCCAGGACATGCAGGTAGGCGGCCCGCAGATTGTTGTCCTCGCTGGCCCGCACAGGCGATCCGTGATGGGCCCCGTGATGGCCGGCATCATGGCTGCCGTGATGACCGGCGTGATCATGATGATGCCCGCCGTCGTGCTGGTGCGCGCCGTGATGGCCCCCATGGTGGCCGGCATGATGCCCGCCATGGTGACCACCATGGTGATGGTGGTGATCGTCCTTCAGGAGCCAGGCACTGACCAGATTAACCGCAAGGCCAATGACCGCCACGAGGATGGCCTGGTTGAAGTCGATGGCGACCGGGTTTGCCAGCCGCAGCAGGCTCTCGGCGGCAATCAGGAGCGCGATCAGCGCCAGAACGACGGCGCTCGCAAAGCCGGCCAGATCACCGAGCTTGCCGGTGCCGAAGGTGAAGCGCGGATTGTGCGCCTGGCGCCTGGCGTAGACATAGGCGCAGACCGAGATCAGCATGGCGGCGGCATGGGTGGACATGTGCCAGCCGTCCGCCGTCAGCGCCATGGAGCCGAAGACCGAGCCGGCGATGATCTCTGCCACCATCATGGTCGCGGTCAACGCGATGACCAGCCAGACCTTGCGTTCGTTGCGGACATGATCGGCGCCGAGGAAGACGTGTTCATGCCTCAGGTGATCGACAGTTTCTGCCATTTCGTTCTCCATGGAAATTCTCTCAGCGGACATAGGTGCGCAGCACCGACATCAGTTCGTCGGCCGCCTGGTTCCGCTCCGTCTCGCTTTGCGCATGCACGATATGTTCGTGCAGATGGCCTTCGATGACCTCGCCGGTCAGCCCGGCCAGCGCGCCGCGGATGGAGGCCAGCAATTGCATGACCTCACCGCATTCCGCCTCCGCCTCCAGCGCACGCTCGACGGCCTCCATCTGGCCCTTCATCCGGCGCACGCGGGCCAGAAGCTTTGCCTTTTCCCGAACCGTATGTGACAAGCTGCGCCTCCAATATAGGATAAGGGGGTACCCTATATATGACAGGCTCCGCCGGAGCAAGCGGGCAGCTGCGATCGGTTAAGCACCAACTTGCCAAGCCGCCCAACAGACCCTATCTCATAACTCTAGAGACTAGAGCTTCCCCGCGCCGGACAAGGATTTCAGCATGCTGTCGATCGGAGACCTTTCGAAACGCACCGGCGTGAAGGTGCCGACCATCCGCTATTACGAGCAGATGGGCCTGCTGGAGGAAGCGGACCGGACCGAGGGCAACCAGCGGCGCTACGACCAACGCGACCTGGAGCGGCTGACCTTCATCCGGCATGGCCGGGACCTTGGGCTGGAGATTTCCGCAATCCGCGAGCTCATCGCGCTTAGCCAACATAAGGAGGAGCCCTGCGCGCATGCCGACCGGATTGCTGCGGACCATCTGTCTGCGGTCAGGCTCAAGATCGAAAAGCTCCGCAAGCTCGAACAGGAGCTGGCCCGGATCGTTTCCCGATGCGACGGCGGCCACTCGATCGAGGAGTGCTATGTGATCCGCGCGCTGTCGGACCATGGCCTCTGCGGCAGCGAGCATTAGAGCAGCCCGGGCAGCATCGAAGCCGTCCCGTCAGAGCTTCCTCTTCTTTCTGCTCTTCTTTTTGCCGGCGGGCGTTTCTTCGTCGCCATCGGCGCTTGCCTGGCCGAGCACCGTTGCCAGGTCCCGAAGCGTCAGCGATTTCAGGAAATCACGCTCGATGTAGATGCGGCGGAGTTCGTCCTCGTCGAACGCGCGGATCGCCGCCTGCGCCACGCCGTCGCCATTGCCCGCCGCCCAGGCCGATTGCCAGATCATTGCCAGATAGCGCACCCCAAGCGCAATGACTTCGCCGGTGCGGTCGCCGAGCCGGTCCCACATGGCGACGCGCGTCGCCTGCCGAGACGTGCCGCGGGCGCCGACCTCCTCGTAGACGTCGATGATGTCCATCGGCGGCAGGATGTCCGCCACCTCGTCCATCAGCCTGACGAGAGCAAGCGCCGCAGCCCTTCCATCGGCCACCGGATCAAGCCCGTGGCTGCCGGGCGGCAGGGCCTTTTCGATCGCCGGAACCAGCTTGCCGGCGGCGCCCATGATGTCCAGCATGTCGCTTTCGAAGGCGCCGTGCACCCCTTCGCCGTAGTGGGCCTCCGTTCCGTCCTCGTCGTGGACGATGTGGTCCGGATCGCCGTCCGCAAGGTGGGACCCGTGCAGGGGTTGGGAGGCGTCCCCGACGTAATGGGCGAGGATCCCTGCCGCCGTCACGAAACGGGCGGTATCGCCGCTGCGGGCAAAGCCGACCATCTCGTCAAAGATCTGCCAGACGCGGAAGGGCAGCAGCCCCTGGTGGAACGGATCGGCGGCGTTCTTGGCGGCCTCATTGTCGCCGTCGTCCCGAGCGTCCTTCTCGAGCTTGCGATAGTAGCGCTGCCATTCGGCGATCGTCAGATAGGTGTCGGGGTCGGCGAGGATCAGCTCGCGCAGCGTTTGCCCCTCGGGACCGTAGGGGATGTCGATATCGGCGTAGTGGGTTGGATGTTCGGGCCCGGCGCGCACCTGCGTGTCGCGGCCGCCCTCCTGGCGGATCGATTTCTTCCAGACGTCGTCCGGCACGTCGGCGAGGCGGGCAAAGGCGGCCTTGCCCTCGTTCTTGGCAAAGCCCTTCTTGGTGATGGTCTGCAGATCGAAGCTGAGGAGATCCGCATTGTCGTCCATCAGCGTCTTCAGGCGCCCGTCCGACAGCGCGCCGATCGAGAGCGTCGCGATGCTGTAGTGGCCGACGCGTCCCCAATAGCCCGAAACGCCGCGGTCCTGGTCGGTGACCATTTCCACATCGAGCAGCCGGCAGATGTTGCTGAGACTGGTGGCGACGGCGAAATTCGAGCGCTTGCCATCGAGGTCGAAAACCTGCCCGCCCCACTCCACCGCCAGCGGCCGCAGATCCCGCTCAAGGATGGGCTTGCCGGCCTCCTCCTCCTTTCGCGGGGTCAGGTCGAGATGCCACACCGCGCCCGAATCGCCGTGCCGGACGCTTGGGCCATCCGGCTGCGGGGCGATCAGAAAATCGCCGACATAGTCATAACCGCCGACCGAGCGATAGCGATAGAACAGCGCCTTGATGCGGCCGCGCAGCAGACCCGACGCGGCGCCCCAGGCAACCACCGGCCGATCAACCAGCTTGAGGCTGAGATTTTGCTCGTAGAAGTCGGCCACAGGCTTCATCGGCGGCAGGCCGTAGATGTTGCTCGTCCAGTCGTTGACGTCATCCAGCCGCACCAGGCCGACATCCAGCGTCAGGAAGGACTGGCGGCTGGGAAAGGCGGGATAGACTTCGCTGAACGGTAGCCGGGTGAGCTGCTTTTCCGAGCTGAGCCCAATGGGGACGAGGCCGTCGCGGGTCTGGCTCTGGACGCCCGTGTAAGGCTCACCGCAGGCATGGCGGGCAGTCAGGGCATAGGTGAGGTTGCCGTCGGTCACCAGGCAGCCGGCCGTCGCCATATGACGGCGGCCCTGTACCTCGACGGTGATCGGCAGCCCGCCGCCGAGCTTGTTGTGCGGCCAGACCACCGGCGCCATCATCCGGTCGGCGTCGGCGGTGACCTCATCGACCTGGACGACGCAGACCGGCACGGCCTTGCCGTCCGGCAGGTAAAGGGTCTTCGGCAGCGCCTGCGACGGACGGCCGTTGAAATCCTCCGGTGTTTCCCATGTGTGAACGAAGGCGAGGATGCAGGGCCAGGAGTAGTCGCGGACTTCGGAATTGGCGAGGGTGCGGGGAAAATCAAGCTTGTTGGCAGGCGTGCGCCCCTCGCCCTTGGCCTTCGGCCAGGCCTCCTGCTTGCGGATCAGATAGAGACCGATCGCCGTGCCGACGACATTCTCCTTGCTCATCAGGTGGAAGTGGTAAAGGTCGCGCGCCTCCAGGAGGTCGTGAACCGAAAGGCTGGCAAAGTTGTAGTCTCTCTCCACAATGCTGGTCATGACGCGCGCTCCCCCGGCCACGGATCCCATGCGCGTAATAATAGCGGGTGTCTGTGACACCTGCACTGTCAGATAGCACGCGCCGGCAAATCGATCGGTCTCCTTGCGGATCGACGCCAAAGCCTTCGCCCGCCTGCGGCATTTCGCCTGCGGCGGATTTGAAAGGTTCAAGGAACTTCTTTTGCACATGTCCGTTCACCCCGCCGTAAACTGGGCGGGAAAATCTCTTGTGTCTAACGAAGCAATGGTCCGAGTGGCAAACGAGCCCCTGTGGGACGAGCCTGTGTCTGTGGTGGGCCGTGGACTTTCGCTCTTGTCGATCAGCGGCCCGGGCGAAGCGCTCGATTTTCTGAGCAGCGACTGGCCGGCGCGGGAGGGCGTGTTCTTTGCCCAGGCTCGCGAGGCGGCGGCGTCGGCGCTTGGCGAAGGGTGCCCCGTGATCGCCCGCGAGGCCTTCGTGGCAGCCTGCGAGGATGCGGCCTGCCTGGTGCGGCGCCCCGACTGATTTGCTTGACAGGAAGCCGGTTCCGGCGCATGACTGCAGCATGATCAAGACGCGCACCACCCACGCCTGCACGTATTTTTGGGCCTACCTGTAAAGGGCGGCTCGACAGATCATTTTGTCAACAAGCCGCCGTCAGGCGGCTTTGTTGTATCAAGAGGCACCTGACGGCTCCCGACACGAAAAGAGGATGCCGGATATGACTGCCCCGCTTATCGATAACAGCGACATCATTCTCCCCCGCCCTGCGGTGCTGACTATCCGCACGGCACGGCGCCAGGATCTGCCCGAGCTCAGCGAGATGATCACGCTGCTGGCCGCCCACCACAATGACGCGGCGGCCATGACCGCCGACACGCTCGAGCGAGACCTGTTCGGCGATGTGCCGTGGATTACCGCGCTCGTGGCCGACAGCGGTTCGGGGCTGATGGGCTATGCGATCCTCGTGCCGCTTTACCGGGCGCAGGAGGGACAGCGCGGCATGGACCTCCACCATCTCTTCGTGCGTGACGGGCAGCGCGGCCACGGCATCGGCCAGCACCTGGTAGCGCGTGCGCGCGAGACCGCCCGAAACGCCGGCTGCGGCTATCTCTCGGTCAGTGCTGCGACGGGCAATTTTGCAGCCCACCGGTTCTACGAGCTGATGGATTTCACACCGCGCCCGGTGACCGGCATGCGCTATACCCAGGCGCTCGTCTGAAGCATGTCGCGCAAAAGTGTGCAGCGGTTTTGCGACAACGACATGCGATCAAACAGAAACATAAAGCGTGAAGAGCTTATCTGAACGATCGCGACACGCTTTAGACGTGGTTTGATTTCGTTTCCGCGGCCGCCGAAAACGGCCTCCAGCGAGGAGTTTCCAGATGACGTCAATCGCAGTCGCCCTGACCGAGGATTTCGCCGACTGGGAATGCGCGCTCCTGATGGCGACTGCGCGCAGCTACCTCGGCGTCACCGTCAAGACGGCAACCGCCGATGGCCTCCCTGTCACCTCGATGGGAGGCCTTAAGGTCTTGCCGGACCTCTCCTATGACGCGGTGACCCCGGAGGATTTCGATGCGCTCGTCATCCCCGGAGGGCTCGCCTGGGAAAAGGAGACCGTGCCGGCCGCCTTGGAGGGCCTGATCCGACGCTTCCATGGCGAGACGAAAATGGTGGCCGGCATCTGTGCTGCGGCAAGCATGCTGGCCGGCACCGGCGTTCTCAACGATGTCGACCATGGCGGCAACAGCCTTGCCTCCCATCAGCGCTACCCCGCCTACCAGGGTGCTGCGCGTTTCGTCGATACGCCGAAAGCCGTGCGCGACGGGCTGGTCGTCACCGCTGCCGGCACCGCCCCTTATACGTTTGCGGTCGAGGTGCTGAAGGGGCTCGATCTCTGGGACGCGACCGCGCAGGCGGAATTTGCGCCATTTCGGGCCGAGCACGCGTGAGAGGGATGGCCGCTGGCAGACCCGGTCTGGGTTCTCCCCTGCCGCCGGCCGGCTGTGGGGTTCGATCGTGGCATCGTCATGTCAGGGCTTGACCCGAGGATCCATGCCGCGCTCTCAAACCGTGGATCCTCGGGTCAAGCCCGAGGATGACGTCGGTGGGTGAGGATGACGGTGAGTGGAGTGACGCCGGTGGGTGCGGCGCCGTCGGCAGCTCCGCTGACTTTGGTACGTGGGCTAGTCTCCGACCTATCGCGATACCGGTGGATGGGTTGGCACTGCCGCGCGCCATCGTTGCCGCGAAAACCTTGGTCGGCCAGGCCTTACCGGGCCGGGACGGCTTTCAGATAGGCGGAGATTGCCTCCAGATCCGCCTGCGGAAGGTGCGCCAGGTTCTGCTGTACTTCCGCCATCTGGCCGCCGACCGAATCGAAATCGGGGGTGAAGCCGGTCTGGAAGTAGTTGACCATATCGGCCTCGCTCCAGTCCTTGACCTTGCCGCCCGGCGTGATGTTGGGGATTGAGCCCTTGCCTTCCGGGTTGGGGCCGCCGGCGAGCCAAAGATTCGTTTTCAGGCCGCCGAGCGCATCGCGCGGGGTATGACACTCGCCGCAATGGCCAGGGCCTTCGACGAGGTATTGCCCGCGCTTGACCTTGTCATCGGCGTTTGCGAGCTGCACCCGCGGCTTGTCGTTGAAATAGAGGAGCTTCCAGCCGCCGACCGCCAGGCGGATGTTGAAGGGAAAGCCGAGCTCGTGCGGCGGCGCGACATTGCTGCTGGCCGGCAGCGTCTTGATATAGCCGAACAGGTTGTTGACATCGGCCGGCGTCATGCGGGCGTAGGATCCGTAGGGGAAGGACGGATAGAGATGTTCGCCTTCCGGTCCGACGCCTCGTGTCATGGCGTTGCCGAACTGAGCCAGCGTCCAGCTGCCGATACCCGCGTGCGGGTCGGACGAGATATTGGGAATGTGGAAAGTGCCAAAAGGGCTGGGCAGTGCACGGCCGCCGGACAGGACCTTGACCGCCTCGCCGGTGGCACCGGTTGCCGCATGACAGCTGACGCATCCACCTGCCCAGATGACCTGTTCACCCTTCACCAGATCCGGCGTGCCGAGATTGGCCCAGTCGGCATCCGGTCGCGGGGATGGCTTGGTGAGCGCCCAGGCCGTTGCGGCGCCGACACCGGCCAGCACGACCAGGCCAGCGAGGATTTTCGAGCTTTTCGAGGCCATGGCTGTTTTCCCCGCACGTATCCAGGACGGATGTGCCGATCGGCGCTGATAAAGGGCGGCCACGCTTGCGGCCGCCCCTCCAGTATGACCGATTACTTCTTCATGCGGTAGGTCTGGTGACAGCTGCTGCAATCTGCGCCGAGCGTCTGCACGGCCTTCTGGACGGCGGCCTGATCTGCTGGAAGCGAGGCGAGAAGCGTATCCGCGTCGTTGCCGAGCTTGGCGGCCTTGGCGCGGAAATCCGCATTGTTCTGCCATATGGCCGGTGCGGCCTCGGAATTGCCTTCCGAGCCTTCCGGGAACTGATCGGGGAAAGCCTTGATGTTGGTGCTGATCGTGGTCAGCGACTTTTCGACGGTGGCCGCATCATAGGGCTTGTCACCCTTGGCGATGGCACCGAGCGCGCCGACGGAGCCGCCGATCTGCTTCATCATCTGCTCGCGCTTGGCCTGCGGCGTTTCCTGCGCCGTGACGGCGCTGAAGCCCAGACAGAGAACCGTCGTGGCCATCGCGATTGTCTTGAAGTTCATTGAATATCTCCCCTGATCACTCCGGCCGCGCCGGCGCTTTAACGTCACGATGATGGCAAGCTTATAAGGCTGAAAAAAGTCACTTTTCCGTCAAGGGCCCTTGGTCTGAACCGCGCCGGGCCGGCCGACCGCCAGAGCCTTCATGTCAGGCGGTGACGCCCTCCCAAAAGGTCGCTGCCGAAACGCACAAAAGCAGCAGCCCTGCCCCGCGTGCGATCGCCATAGTCGCTGCCCTGTTGCCGACGAGAAGCGTACGGGCACGGCCGGCGGCAAGGGCCAGACCGCCATAGACGGCAAGCTGCGTCGCGGTGGTCATGGCCGCCATCACCACCGCCTGTGGTGTCAGGGGCCCGAACTCCGGGCGCAGGAACTGCGGGTAAATGGCCAGCATGAAGAGATAGGCCTTTGGGTTCATCAGGCAGGTGAGGAAGCCTCGCCGGAAGGCTTCCCGGCTGGTGCCGGCTCCGGCCGTCCCGACCGCGTCGATGGTGATGGTACTGCGCATCAGGGTGATGCCGATCCAGGCCATGTAGAGCGCGCCGGCCAGCAGCAGCGGCCGGAAGACGACGGGCATGAGGCTGGCCAGCAGGCCGACCCCGACCGCCCCATAGAGCGAATGGAGAAGACCGCCCGCCGTGATGCCGGCTGTTGCCGCAAGCCCTGCCCGCCGGCCGCGGGTCAGCGCATTGGCCAGCACGAAGACCATGTCCATGCCGGGCACCACGATGATGCCGAAGAGAAGGGTAAAGAAGAGCCACAGGTTCTGGGTGTAGGTCATGTCAGTTGCAGGCCTCCGATGACGGTGCAGGCGGATTGAGCCGCCTTGTTTTTGCGCGGGAACTGCGGCTCTATAGGCGATGCCAACTGACAGCGTTTTGTCAGTTGCCATTGCGGGGAGCGTTGAAATAACCATGCGCAAGGCAACGCGCCTGTTCGAGATCATCCAGATCCTGCGGCTTGCTAGCCGTCCCGTCACGGCCGCCGCGATCGGCGCCCAGCTGGAGGTGACGTCACGCTCGATCTACCGCGACATCGCCGCCCTGCAGGCCATGCGCGTGCCGATCGAGGGCGGGCGCGGCATCGGCTACATTCTTCGGCCGGGCTTTACCCTGCCGCCGCTGATGCTATCGATCGAGGAGACCGAGGCGATCGTGCTGGCGCTGGCGCTTCTGGCGCGCACCGGCGATACGGAGCTCAAGCAAGCGGCGAGGCAGGTGAGCCGCAAGATTGCCGCCGCCGTGCCCGCCCCTTTGTCGGCCAGCTTCTCGCGCAACGCCCTGCACGCCTGGGGAACGGTGGCGCCGGCCTCCCAGGCGGCGGACCTTGGCCTTGTAAGGCGGGCGATCCGCGACGAGCAGAAGCTTACCCTCGACTACCGGGACGAACTGGGCCGGGCGACCGAGCGCGTCATCCGGCCGATCGCGGTGATCTATTATTCGAAAACGGCCAATCTCGTCGGCTGGTGCGAGTTGCGCCAGGCAATCCGCAATTTCCGGATCGACCGGGTGGAGGATTGTGCGCTGTTGCCGGAGGTGTTTACCGGCGAGGGCGAAGCGCTGCGCCGGCTGTGGATGGAGGGCTGGGAGGTCCGGCCCGAGGCATCGGCCGCCGCAACAGGCTAGAGCGGCAGGCTGCGGCTTTCCTCGCGGCCATGACCGGTGATCTCGATTCGATCCTCGTAAAGCGCCACGGTGGCGAATGTGTTCTGATCCTGCGTATCCACCATGCCCTTGAAATTGACGTACCAGGTGGAGCCGTGGCGGCCGAGATTGCCCGCATGGTTGTGGCCGTTGAGATAGGCGATGACATTGCCGGAGCGTTCGAAGAGCTCGATCAGCCGTGCGCAGTCCCACTGGTTGTGCTCGTTTTGCGGATAAAGCGGGTAATGGCCCATGACGACGACGCGCTCGCCGTCGGTTCGGGATTTCTCGAGCACGGCCTCCAGCCAAGCATGCTGCGCTTCGCTCATGCCGCCGTTCCAGGGCCGTGCGTTAAAGGCGCCGTCAGTCTCCAGGGCCTGCAGCCGCTCAACCGCCTCCTGATAGCGCGGATCGCCTTGAGGGGTGGAAAACAGGCTGATCTCGCTGCCGTCGATGACCACGAAGCGGATGCCGCCTCTTGCGAAATCATGGAAGGGCGCCGGCATGCCGAGCAGCTCGTGCACTTCTCCCAGATGCTGCGGGCCGACCGAGAAATCATGATTGCCCGGCAGGAGCAGGCTTTGATGGGTTAGCGTCTCGTAGACCTCCAGGACCGGGCCAAAACTCTGCCAGTCGCGGTCGATCAGATCGCCGAGCGTCACCACGAAGGCGAGATCCTCGCCATTCAGGACCGCGATCGCCTCTGCCAGCTTGGCCAGGCTGTTGCGGTAATAGCGCTCGACCTCGAGCCAGGGCTCGACATCGGCATACTGGGGATCGGCGATGACGCCGAAGCGGATGAGGGGTTTTGCGTTGGGCATGGTCGGCAGATAGGGGCTCGAAATGACAGCGATGTGACACCGGAGGATGGCAGGAGCCGGGTCCGGCATGCCATGCGTCAGGACGCCAGTTGTCCGGGGGATTTGACGGCTATTGCGAAAGGCTCGAAATGTTTGAGATTGCGGGTGACGACGACCAGTCCGTGAAGGCTCGCGGTGCCCGCAATGATCGCATCCGCAACGCCGGGATTGTGGCCGGCCGCTGTGGCCCGCGCTTCCATCCGTCCCGATTCCCGTGCGGTTTCGGCATCGATGGGCAGTATCCGGTCCCCGTACCCAGCCACCAACCCCTGGAGAAACGTCTCGATCAATGACGCCTTCGCAGACGCACCTTTGGCTTCCAGCAGCCGGACGCCCTTTTCGATTTCATGAATAGTCATGGCGGAAAGATAGATGGTTTCCAGCCTTTCCTGTTCCTCCGCCCAATCGGCAAAGGCCGGATTGGCGATCACATTGGTCGGCGAGAAGATGGAAATCGCGTTGGTATCGAGGAGAAAACCGGTCACAGATCTGCCTCGCGGCTCGGCGCATGATTGCGGGCGAAGACATCGTCTTCGAGACCCGCCGGAAATTTCCTGAGATACTGGACGAGGCTGGGCTGATCCTCGCGGAGCGCCCTCTTCGCCAGAGCAGCCGCTTCGACGCTGACAATCACGGCCGCCGGCTTGCCGTCGCGGGTGATGGTGACAAACTCGCCCGCGGCGGCCTGATCGACGAAACCAGAAAAGCCGGCCTTGGCATTCTTCAAACTGACTTCCGACAATCCGGCCTCCCAAAATGGTTACAGGTCGCCATCTTGGATCTTCGCTCAGGAAAATCAAGCGAACCTCTGGCATCACCAGCGTCGCGGGAATTGCTGCACCGAAGCGGCTCGTTCAGCCGGTCAGCTGGACCCCAGAGCCTGAACATGCCCGGATACAAAAACACCCGGTCCTTTGTCAGGACCGGGCGTCTATACTCACTGCCGAAAATCGACCAAGTTACTTGGTGGCGGCTTCGTAGCGCTCCAGCACGTAATCCCAGTTGATCAGGCTGTCGACGAAGGCTTCCAGGTACTTCGGACGCGCGTTGCGATAATCGATGTAGTAGGAATGTTCCCAGACGTCGACGCCGAGGATCGGCTCTGCGCCGTGAACCAGCGGGTTCTCGCCGTTCGGCGTCTTGGAGATGACGAGCTTGCCATCCTTGACCGAAACCCAGGCCCAGCCGGAGCCGAACTGGGTGGTGCCGGCGGCAATCAGGTCGGCCTTGAACTTGTCATAGCCGCCGAGGTCGCTGTCGATCGCGGTCTGCAGCTTGCCCGGCAGGGACTTGCCGCCGCCGTCCTTCTTCATCCACTTCCAGAAGTGGATGTGGTTGTAATGCTGGGCAGCATTGTTGAACAGCGTCTGGTGGCTGCCGAACGACTTCTTGACGACTTCCTCCACGGGCAGATCGCCCATGCCGGCTTCGGCGGCCAGCTTGTTGCCCATGTCGACATAGGCCTTGTGGTGCTTGTCATGGTGGAATTCGAGCGTTTCCTTCGACATGAAGGGGGACAGCGCTTCGTAATCGTAGGGCAGTTCGGGAAGTTCGAAAGCCATTGGTCTACTCCTCTTGGCAAACACCTCGGGTGAAGGGTTGTGCGGGAACATAGGAGCGGCAGGCCCTGGAGGCAACGGTGACTTGCCAAAAAGCAGCCAGGGTCGCGCAAGAAACTGCTGCAATTTGAAGCTACAAGGCGCTGTCATTGCACCGATTCGGAGGATTTCGTGAGACCTAACCTGAAAACTGTCATCGCTGTTCTTCCCCTCCTCGCGACGTCGGCGCATGCCTCCTCCGACGATGCCTGGGCGGCATTCCAGACGCAGGTTTCGAAAGCCTGCGTGACCGCCGCCAAGGGGCTGATCGACAATGGACGGGCGCTCACTGATCCCTATGGCAGCGAGCATTTCGGGCTGGCCGTCGTCACCGGCAAGGCAAAGGGCGCCAAAGCGACAATCAGCACGATCTGCGTCTACGACAAGAAGACCAAGCGCGCCGAAATCGGCGGCGAGATTTCCGCCGACCAGCTGATGGTCAAGCCGGGGAAATGAGCGGGTATGGGTTTAGGCGGCCCGGCGGAAGGCGAAACGCTTGCCGTCGGCGGTAGAGACCAGCCCCATCAGATACAGCGAGGCGAGCACGGCCTGGACGGGGGCAAAACCAGCTTTACCCTGTTCGCTTGTGCGTAGACAATCTTCACAACCAGTCGTATCTCCATTTACGTCGCATTGTGGGGGATGCATTGCTAACAAGGGTGACTGCAACCGAATTCATGTTCCCCATGAAAAATGGGAAGACCGGCCCTTGCCTCATTTTGTGTCAGAGACAGGATGGGACGGACGTCGAAGTGGTGACCAAATACTCAGTCGGGTGTGAACAGAGGGAAGCGAGCCTTGCGGCGGAAGTCATCGGAGCTTGTCTTGTCGCCGATCTAGGCTTGCCAATACTTGAGCCTTTTCTCGTTGAGCTGGAGCCCGATTTTATTGCCTCCATCCCCGATGGCGTGCATCGATATAGAATGGCTGCAAGCAATTTTGTTGCATTCGGATCGAAGCTCGTGACCGGTCAATATTCCACTTGGTCAAAGGGGGGTGTTATTTCCGGAAAAATGCAGTCGGATGCAGTTGCGGTGCTTGTGTTTGACGGAATTATCCAAAACCCGGATAGGCGCGATGCAAACCCCAACTGTCTGGTTCGCGGTCATGACATCCGGATATTCGACCATGAGCTGGCCTTTGCGCATAAGGTTATTCTGTTCTGGACAGCGCCATGGAAGATCGGTGGCTTGCGAGAGCTTGAGACACCCGGTTACCACATCTTCAGAGGCGGTTTGATCGGGAGGCAAATCGACTATGAACCGGTTCGCCAGGCATGGGCGGGCTTGTCAGATGCCCAAATTTCATCTTACGGGGACGCTATTCCAATGGAGTGGCCTGGTGCAATGGAATCCGTTGCCAGCGCATTACAACTGATTAAGGATGCACGTGACAACATCGATGCGTGCCTTACGGAAATTCAACGGGTGCTGCGATGACGGCAAGACTTCCATATACCTACACTGTTCTGCGATATGTACACGACGTCGTGACAGGCGAATTCGTGAATGTAGGCGTCCTGATGTATGTGCCGCAGACCAATCTCGTGAAGATGGAAGTCCGTAGTTCCGTCGGCCGTATCAAGCATGTATTTCCTGATCTGGACCGTAAAGCGTTTCTGGTTTCGGCCAAGGCCGCAGAGCGTACCGCACGTGACATCAGTCAAGGCCTCGCACACGGCGACTTGCTCAACGAGTATCCAGATGCCGCTTCCATCGCCCGCAAAGTTCTTGTCGCAGATCACAGCTCGTTACAGTGGTCACCTCTCTCTGGCGGACTGACTGAGGATCCGGAAAGGACCTTCCAGCGCGTGTACCGCCGATACGTCAGTCAATACGATGTACGGCAACCTCACCGGCGTAGCGACGACGACGTATGGCGTCCGGTACGCCTTCTCCTTGACGAAAAAAATGTTCCGGTCGAATTTGCTGAAACAGTTGTCGTCGGAACATCCGATGAGATCCTTCTGAAGCGTGCGTGGCGAAACGGCGCTTGGCACGCTTACGAGCCTCTTTCGTTCGATCTTGCTGACGCTGAAGGTATCAAGGATAAGGCGCGTCGCTGGCGTGGGCACCTTGAAGCTGTTCACGACGGCGCACAAACCCAGCTTAAGCTACACTTCATCGTGGGTGCCCCCCAAGATGAAGAGCTCCTTGGGGCTTACAGGAACGCTCTTAAGATCCTGAGCGAAGCGGCCTTCGGACCACAAATCTACGAGGATGGTGATATTCCTGATCTGGTAGACAAAATTCAGGAGGAAGTCCGAGAGCACCTTTCTCAGACTCCTTAGCGTGTCCAAAATTCGGCAATAGCCTTTGCGCTTGTCCGGAGTTGACCGCTACATCCCGCGATGTCGCACGTGGTGCCCAGACGTCGTCTTTTCGGTCGGCCCATTCCAAGTAGAGCAAGCGGCTTTGCGCGCCAGCCCGCCCTCCCATCCCGATGCACCGCCCCAGATCTGCGCATTGCTCACAGAGTTCTTAGAAATTGCTTAAGGGCGGGGTGCTATAAGTGGCCGCATCGAAGCCGACGGGGATTTCTTCAGCCTTGTATCGCCTCATGCCACCGGATGACACGGACAGCCTGGATACCCGCACGCTGCACGGGCTGCGGCTGACACTCGACCATCTTCCCGTCGGGGTCGGCGTGTTTACGCTGGACGGCGTGCCGATGTATCTCAACCGCCCCTTCGTCGAGCTCTACCAGATGCATGAGTGGGCTGACGCGGACACGCTCCCCACCCGCAACTTCAGGGACCTGCTGGAAACCGACTTCTTCGAGGGCTGGAAGATCGATCCCGAACGGTACATGGACGAGGTACTGGCGACGGTGCGCAGCGGGCGCACCCTCGAGAACCTGATCGAGCAGGGCGACCGTATCATCCGCGTGCACAACCAGCTAATCGCCGGCGCCTACCTGCTTTCGACCCACGAGGATGTGACAGCCCGGGTGCTGGCCGAACGGCAGGTGACCTATCTTGCCCTTCACGATCCTCTGACGGGCCTGTTGAACCGGGCCGGCTTCGTTTCCGGGCTGAAGGAAATCATCAAGCGCAAGGCGAGCGGCGGACAGTCCTTCGGCATCGTGTCGCTCGATCTCGATCATTTCAAGGATGTCAACGACCTCTACGGCCATATGGCCGGCGATGCGGTGCTGCAGGCGACGGGTGCGCGCATCACCGCCGCGCTCGGCCCGGAGGATTTTTCCGGCCGACTCGGCGGCGACGAGTTCATCCTGGTGATCGGATCCGACCAGCAGCCCAGCAGCGTCAACCTTATCGCCAGCCGCCTTCAGGCGGAGCTTTGCCAGCCGGTGGCGTTCGAGGGCCGCGCGCTTCAGGTCGGCGCCAGCATCGGCGTCGCGCTTTACCCGCGCGACGGCACGGACCGGAAAACGCTGATCAGCAATGCCGACATGGCGCTCTACCGCGCCAAACGCGAAGGCCGCGGCAGGGCCTGCATGTTCGATCCGGCCATGGACGAACATGCCCGCGAGCGGCGCCTCGGTTTCGACCGGCGGGAGCCCGCTGACCCGCTTGCGCCTCAGACGTCGTCGCCGGTGGTCGAACGGGCCCAGTCCATGTAGAGCTCCAGCGCCTTGCGGGCGACCGGGCCTTCCTGCAGGGAGCGTTCCTCGAACTTGGTCACCGGCACGATCTTCGAATAGTTGCCGGAGGTGAAGATCTCGTCGGCATCCTCGAAGTCCTTCACCGTCAGCGTGACCTCGCGGACATCGAAGCCGCCCTGGCGCAGAAGCGTGATCAGGCGGTGGCGGGTGATGCCGGCCAGAAACGTGCCGTTGGCGATCGGGGTCATCACCACGCCGTCCTTGACCAGGAAGATGTTGGACGACGCGGTTTCGGCGACATTGCCGTTCATGTCGCGGGCGAGCGCATTGTCGAAGCCGCGGGCGCGGGCTTCCAGAATCATGCGGCCGCTGTTGGGATAGAGGCTGCCGGTCTTTGCATCGGTCATCGCCACTTCCGGGTTTGGCCGGCGGAAGGGCGAAACGGTGAGCGAGGAGGGCTTTGCCGTGTGCATGGGCGCCTCGAACAGGCAGAGCGCGAAGCGGGTCGATTCGGCATCCGGCGCCACGACGCTAAAGGGCATGCCGTGTTCGGCCCAGTACATGGGCTTGATGTAGATCGCGGTCTTGCCGTCGAATTTCTTGACGCCTTCCAGCGCCAGCGCCTCGATCTCTTCGGCCGTCATCACCGGGGTCATGCCCATGGCTTTGGCCGAGCGGTTGACGCGCTGGCAGTGCATGTCGAGATCGGGCGAGATGCCGTCGAACCAGCGGGCGCCGTCAAACACGGTCGAGCCCAGCCACATGGCATGCGAGGTGGGGCCGATCAGCTTCGGGTTGCCTTCCAGCCACTCCCCCTCCACGAATGTCCAGGTGGCGCTGCGGGGGGATGTGTCGACGGGCATGGGAAACTCCTGTTAGGCCTTGGCAAAGCAGCGGTGACTGAAGAACCGGGAGGCGCCAAGGTCAAGCCAGAATTGCAGATAAGTCATCAGAATAATTGATGGATGCATCATCGCGCAGCCCGGCCGGGCGTGATATCTGCAGGGCGCCCTCACCCTTTGCCAAGGATCTGCAGCATGGCCTGGTCGCCCGAGCAATATGTGAAGTTCGAAGACGAGCGGACGCGCCCGGCCCGCGATCTGCTGGCGCAGGTGCCGCTCAACGCTGCTGCGCGCATCTATGATCTCGGCTGCGGGCCGGGCAATTCGACCGAACTGCTTGTCGAGCGGTTCGGGGCGGGCTCGGTCACCGGCGTCGATTCTGACGAGGCGATGCTTGCGGCGGCGCGGCAGCGGCTGCCGGAGAGCCGGTTCGCCCAAGCGGATCTCGGCCACTGGGTGCCCGAAGCACCGGCCGATCTTCTCTATGCCAATGCCGTCTTCCAATGGGTTCCCGAGCATGTGGCGGTGCTTTCGCGGCTGATGGACAGTCTTGTCCCCGGCGGTGTGCTCGCCGTCCAGATGCCGGACAACCTGACCGAGCCCAGCCATACGTTGATGGAAGAGACCGGGCTTGCCGGGCCTTGGTCCGGGGCGTTCGAAGGCGGGAAGATCAAGCGAAAGCCGCTGCCGGAGCCGCGCGTCTACATGGATGCGCTGATGCCCAAGGCGGTGCGCGTCGATCTCTGGCACACGGTCTATTATCACCCGCTCGAGAATGCGGCGGCGATCGTGGAATGGGTCAAGGGTACGGGGCTGCGCCCCTATCTGGACGCGGCGGGCCCGCAGAACCGCGAGGCTTTTGTCGCCGATTACACGGCCCGCATCGCCGCCGCCTATCCGCCGATGGCGGACGGTCGAGTGCTGTTGCACTTTCCGCGGCTGTTTTTGGTGGCCGTGAAGGCGTGAGGGTTGAGGGTTGAGGAGTCAGCGTTGACTGCACGCCGCAACCGCACTCCTGCCAAAGCCGCAACCGCACCCTTGCCGACGAGAGAATGGGTCACGGGCACTGCCCCCTCGTTCGTCATCCTCGGGCTTGACCCGAGGATCCACGAGTGCCGGGTCAAACGCCTGACGGGTGCTCACGTCTGCGGGGTTGGATCCTCGGATCAAGCCTGACATGGCGACGTCGATGTTTGCGATCAGTCGATGCGGTCGGGGATGAAGCCGCCGGTCTGGCGCTTCCACAGGCGGGCGAACATGCCATCCTCAGCCATCAAGGCGTCGGGCGTCCCCTCCTCGACGATGCGTCCCTGATCGAGCACCACGATCCGGTCCATCCTTGCGATCGTCGACAGGCGGTGGGCGATCGCGATCACCGTCTTTCCCTCCATCAACTGGTTGAGCTGCTCCTGGATCGCCGCCTCGGCCTCGCTGTCGAGTGCGGACGTCGCCTCGTCCAGCACGAGGATGGGCGCATCCTTCAGGAGCACGCGGGCAATGGCGATGCGCTGGCGCTGGCCACCGGAAAGCTTGACGCCGCGATCTCCCACGAAAGCCTGAAGGCCGGTGCGCCCCTCTGCATCGGCAAGATCGGCGATGAAGCCATCGGCCTGCGCCCGCCTTGCCGCCAGCGCGATCTCGTCCAGCGAGGCGTCGGGGCGGCCGTAGCGGATGTTGTCGCCGACCGAGCGGTGAAGCAGTGCGGCATCCTGCGCGATCAGGCCCACACCGCGACGCAGGCTTGCCTGGCGGACGGCGCGGATATCCTGCCCGTCGATGGTGATCGTGCCGGAGGTGAGCTCGTAAAAGCGCAGCAGCAGATTGACCAGGGTCGTCTTGCCGGCGCCCGAGAGACCGACCAGGCCGATCTTTTCCCCGGACCCGACGGTCAGCGACAGACCATCGATGACCGGCCGTCCGGTCTTGTAGGAAAAGCGGAGATTGTCGAAGCGGATCTCGCCCTTGTCGACGCGAAGGTCGGTGGCATTGGGCTTGTCGGTGATCGTCGGCGGCGTGGTCATCACCGGCATGGCATCCTTGATGGTGCCGAGCGCCTTGAAGACCTGCTGGCCCATCTGCAGGAAGGTGAAGGATCCGGCCGAGAGGCGCTGCAGGATATAGGCGGTGGCGACGAAATCGCCGACCGTCAGAAACCCTTCGAACATCCCGTAAAAACCCAGGCCCAGCATGACCAGCCACAGCAACATGTTGAGGCTGATGACGACGAGTTCGGTGGTGCGATAGATCCGCTGTTCGTGATGCTGGGTGCGTACCGCCTTTGCCATGATCCCGCGCAGGGCGCCGGCTTCGGTATCTTCGGCGGCGAACTGCTTGACCATCTGGATATTGCCGTAGAGATCCGTCAGGGCGCCGGAGACAAGGCTGTTCTGGCGCGCCGAACGCCTTGAGCGCTCGGTGAAATCGGGAACCACGCGGATGGTGAAGAGCACGTTCAGCACCACCCAGACGACGACCGGGAGCGCGAGCTGCCAGGACAGCGCAAACAGGAGGGCGAGCGAACCGGCGATCTGCAGCAGAAAGCGCGGGCCCGTCTGGAAGCCGATCAGGATCTGTTGCTGGACGGCGCTGGCGACCTGGCCGAGACGCGACGCCACCTGGCCGGCGAACAGATCGTGGAAGAAGGCGAGGTCCTGACGCTCGACGGCGAGGTGCCCCTGCCACTGGATCGCGACCGGCAGGCTGATGCCGACGGTGTGGGAATTGAGGATATTGGTCACGTAGAAGAAGAACGGCATGACCGGAAAGATCAGCACCGCGAGCAAGGTTAGAAACCCCGACCGTTCCACGACGAAGGCCTGCACGCCTTGCGTGGTGACGCCATCGACGATGACCGACAGTCCCCAGATGATCGTCAGGTTGATAGCCTCGACGGCCATGGAGCTCAGCGCCATGGCGATCAGCACGCCGCGAAACATCGACATCATGTGGAGGAGGACGGCGACCGGCCCGCTCGCCGGCATGGGCGTATAGGGGATATCGAGCGGGCGTATCCAGGTCTCGAAGGGACGGTAGATCGCGTCTGAAATCGTCATGCACGGCTCGTCGGATGAGAAAAAGCGCGGATGAATCCGCGCCATACCATCATCCCCAAGCCTGCGGCTCAACCGGAAACTTGCCGATCGTCAAATCCGGAGCCCGAAAACGTCGCAGACCTTCCTCTGACCAGAGGTCAAAGATGAAGGATCTGCGGCGCTTGAGCCTGGCCGGTTACTGGCGCTTCAGGTCGAGCTGGGTGGTGACGACCGACTTGCCGGACTTCGGATCCTGGTCGATGGTGCGGATGCGCAGGCCGTCTTCGCCGACCTTCTGGATGGTCATCTGCGCGTCGCGATCACCATATTCCGGCTGCGCCCAGGTGACGTTGAAGGCGATGGTGTTGCCGTTGCGACTGCCGACCAGTTTCGAGGGCTTGCCCGATACGCCGACATATTTGCCGGAGTAGGCGTTACCCTTGGCCGTGACATCCGCGTTGAAACTGCGCGACACGACCGCCAGCGCCCGGCAGTTGCCGTTCATGGAAAAGCTGGACGACTCTGCGTCGGACTTCATCTTGCAGGTGACGTTGACATTGCTGCCGCCGATGCTGGTCAGCACCTTGCCGCCGCCGGTCCACTGGCCTTCAATCGATTTCAAGAAGTCTTCCTCGGCGGCAAAGGCACTCGAGGAAAAGCAGATGGCGCCGGCCATGACTAGCGCAGATAAAGCTCGCATGATGATGATCCTGTCTGGTTGAACAGGATGAACCGCGGCGCAGGCGATTTGGTTCCGCGGGCGCGGGGCGACAGGCCCCGGTGCGCCTGCTCCTTCGCCCCACCGCGCCGTTACTGGATCGGTACGACCTGCCCATCCTGCACGCGGATATCGGTGCGGGGGCCACGGTTCGGATCGTTCATCCAACCGATACTCAAGATCAATGCAACCAGAAGGCCAAGAACTCCAATAAACAACCAGCGCATGAATGGCATGCTCCCATCAGTTCAGAAAAGCCCCGCGGTGTCAGGCGGTGCGAGGCTTTGATTGCGGTCTTGGGGGCAAGCGTTCCCCCCGGCCCGCCGTGCTTCAAGCAGAACAGTGGGGCCAGTCTGCGGCATTGCGGCAAATCAAATTGACAGACACGGGCCGGCCGCTGCAGTCTTGCCGCGACATCTGAATTCCAATCACCGCCCGGACCCATGCCCAAACCGCTGCCACTCTCGCTGACGCCCGATCTGGTGGAACTCTGCTTCCGCGATGAAACCGATCCCGGTCTGCCGCCCGGCTGGCAGCCGCTGAGCGACCAGGATTTTGCAGCGCTTGCCGACCGGCTGACGGCGGAGATCGGCTCCGAACCGCTTTGGATCTTCGCCTATGGATCGCTGATCTGGAAGCCGGGGTTCGAGTCCATCGACCGGAAGCGGGCGACCGCGTTCGGCTGGCACAGGTCTTTCACCCTGCATATCGAGCGGGGCCGCGGCACGCCGCAGCAGCCGGGCCTGATGATGATGCTCTCGCGCGGCGGGCGCTGCGACGGGGTCATCTACCGCGTGGCCGATGGCGACAAGCGCGAACAGATCGAAAGTGCACTGCGCCGCGAGGTGAGCCACCAAGACAGTCTCGACAGCTTCCGCTGGCTGCCGGTGCGCACAAACGAGGGGGAGACGATCCGGGCGCTGACCTTCTGGGCCGGCGGCAGAAGCCCGCGCATCATCCGGCCGCTGCCGCCGCTCGAAGAGGTGGCCAAGGTGCTGGCGCGCGCCTGCGGCCATCGCGGCTCCTGCGCGGAATATCTCTACAACACGGTGGTGCACCTGGCCGAATTCGGCATCCGCGACCGCAATCTCTGGCGACTGCAGCACCTGGTGGCACAGGAGATCAGGCAGATGCGGGTGACGGACATGGAGCGGTGAGGCTCGGGTCCAGCTCTGACATGACGACCGAGAGGACGTACGAAAAGGGCATAAAGGCCCCTCCCCACCCTCCCCACAAGGGGGAGGGCTTAACCCAGCCGACGCGCCGAAGCTCGATCCGGGCAGAGGGTTGAAGCTTGCTTCGGGCAGGCGGGTGCCGCGGGTCTTCGCCCCCCTTGTGGGGGGGATGGCCGGCAGGCCAGAGGGGGTGCGGCGTCCTCCGCGCCAACAGTCGTCATCTCCCGCGCCAACGGCGTCATGTCAGGGCTTGACCCGAGGATCCACGCCGGAGCCGCGAACCAGTCCTTGGATCCTCGGGTCAAGCCCGAGGATGACGAAGGAGAGGTCGTGCGAAGAGAGCGTAAAGTCCCCTCCCCATCCTCCCCACAAGGGGGGGCTTAACCCAGCCGACGCGCCGAAGTTCTATCCAGCCATCGCCGAAACTCGATCCGGGCAGAGGGCTGAAGCTCGATCCGGGCAGGCGGGTGCCGCGGGTCTTCGCCCCCCTTGTGGGGGAGATGGCCGGCAGGCCAGAGGGGGTGCGGCGTCTTCCGCGCGAACGGTCGTCATCCTCGGGCTTGACCCGAGGATCCACGCCGGAGCCGCAGACCAGTCCTTGGATCCTCGGGTCAAGCCCGAGGATGACGACCGAGAGGTGGTCGCCCACGGCGACGACCGGGAGGTGCCCCGTATGAAGATGGAGGGGGTGCGGCGTTGTTTTCCACCCATAATATCCGCTTCCCCAGACGGCACGCCGAACGGCACGCCAGAGGCGGTTGAACGTGTCTGCCGATGCGTCTACGGATTGTGATCCACAGTCCGGTTGGGAGGCCGAAAGATGGAAAACCCGCATCGCCCCGTGCTTTATTCCCACCCTTTCTCGTCCTACTGCCAGAAGGTGCTGATCGCGCTTTACGAAAACGGCACTCAATTCGACACCCGCATGCTCGGGCCGGACGATCCGGACGCCTACACCGAGCTGGTAAGCCGCTGGCCGGTGAAGCGTTTTCCGATGCTTCTGGATGGTGAGCGGGCCATCCACGAGGCCTCGATCATTATCGAATACCTGCAGCAGCATTATCCGGGTCCGGTGCGGCTGATCCCCGATGACGCAGAGGTGGCGCTTCAGGTGCGGATGCTCGACCGCTTCTTCGACAACTATATTTCCACGCCGCAGCAGAAGATCGTGTTCGATGCCATGCGCCCTGAGAGCGACCGGGACCCCCACGGCGTGGCGGACGCCCGCGCCATGCTGGACGCCGCCTATGGCTGGCTCGAGGCCCGCATGCAAGGCCGGGAATGGGCGGTCGGCGATGCGTTCACGCTTGCCGACTGCGGGGCTGCGCCCTTTCTCTTCTATGCCGACTGGACACATCCGCTCGGCGAGAGCTTTCCCGCCGTCACCGCCTATCGCCAAAGGTTGCTTGCGCGTCCCTCGTTTGCGCGGGCTGTGGACGAGGCGCGACCCTACCGGAACCTTTTCCCGCTCGGGGCGCCGGACCGGGACTGAGCGTTCCGTCTATAGCCTTGCGACCAGGAATTCGATGAAGGCGCGGATGCGGACGGCCAGATGCTCGTGGCCGGCGTAGACGGCGTGGATCTCCTCGATGTCTTCAGGATTATAATCCTCCAGCACGGCGACCAGGCGGCCGGCCTCCAGATCCGGCTCCACATGGAAGCGGCCGACGCGGCCGATGCCCAGCCCATCCAGGCACCACTGCCGGATGATCGAGCCGCTCGAACCCTTGAGATTGCCGGAAATGGCGCGCACCTCGGCTTTTCCCGTGTTCGGATCGCGGAAGGGCCAGCCTTCCAGCGAACGGCGGAAATTGAAGGCGATGCAGTTGTGGCTGTCGAGATCGGCGGGCTTTTGCGGCATGCCGCGACGCTCGAGATAGTCCGGCGAGGCGATCACCACCTGGCGGCTCTTGCCCAGGCGTCGGGCCATCAGCGAGGAATCGCGCAGCGGCCCGTGGCGGATGGCGATATCGACCCGGTCGCGGATCACGTCGACCATGTCGTCGGTCAGCGTCACGTCGAGCTGTACATCCGGGAAGGTTTTCAGGAACTCGCCGACCAGCGGCAGGATGTAGCGTTCGCCAAAGCCGACGGAGGCGTTGACCGAAAGCGGGCCGCGCGGCAGCATCCGTCCGCCGCCCGCCACCACCGCTTCCGTATCGGCGATTTCGGCGAGGATCCGGCTGGCGCGGGCGAGATAGGTCTCGCCCTCCGCCGTCAGCTGCAGGGTGCGGGTGGAGCGGACGACGAGGCGCGTGCCGAGCCTGTCCTCCAGCCGCGTGACGAGCTTGCTCACCGCCGAGGGCGAGAGTTTCAGCTGGCGCCCGGCGGCGGAAAAGCTCTTCAGCTCGGCCGCCAGCGCAAAGACTTCCATTTCACCGGCTCGGTTGTTCATGGCGGTTATGTGTCCTTTTGCTGCGGTGGTCTCGGGCGGATCGGGATCCTCGGGTCAAGCCCGACTTGAGCCAACCGGCTTTTTGGATCCTCGGGTCAAGCCCGAGGATGACGACAGAGAGGTAGTGCCCTCTCGGTGAAGATCCTCTCCCCAGCCTGTGACTTCATTTCACAAATGATTATCCGCTTATGCGGCTACACAGGCAAGTGCCGAGCGCCGATATTGCGCCGCACACGTTCCAACATTCCTCCCAAGGACACACCACATGCCTCTCGCTCTCTACGCGCTCACGGCCGGTGCCTTCGGCATCGGCGTCACGGAATTCGTCATCATGGGTCTCTTGCCGCAGGTGGCGGCGGACATCCACGTGTCGATCGCCACCGCCGGCCTGCTGATTTCCGGCTATGCGCTCGGCGTCGTCATCGGCGCGCCGGTGCTCACCATTCTCACCGGCACGCTGCCGCGCAAGACGGTGCTGATCGCGCTGATGGTGATCTTCATCCTCGGCAATGCGATCTGCGCGCTCGCCCCTAGCTACGACATCCTGATGGTGGCCCGGGTGGTCACGGCGCTCGCGCACGGCACGTTCTTCGGCGTCGGCTCGGTGGTTGCGACCAAGATGGTGGCGCCGGACAAGCGCGCTTCGGCCATCGCCGTGATGTTTACCGGCCTCACCGTGGCCAATATCCTCGGCGTGCCGTTCGGCACCTGGCTTGGCCAGCAATACGGCTGGCGCGCCACCTTCTGGGCGGTGTCGCTGATCGGCATTGCAGCGCTTGCCGTGATCGCCATCCTTTTGCCGAAGGACAAGCAAGCGCCCGTCGCAACCGACTGGCGCGCCGATCTCAAGGCGATTTCGCGCACACCGGTGCTGCTCGGCCTCATGACCACCGTTCTCGGCTATGGCGGCGTGTTTGCCCTGTTTACTTATATCGCGCCGCTTCTGACCGATGTCGCCCATCTGCCGCAGACCTGGGTGTCGCCGATCCTGCTCGTGTTCGGCGGCGGGCTGATTGCCGGCAATCTCCTCGGCGGCAAGCTTGCCGACTGGAACCTGCGCGCGACGGTCCTTGGCACCATGGCGCTGCTCGGGCTCATCCTCGTGCTCTTCCCGGTCGCGTTTCTCACCCCGACAACCACGGTGATCTTCGTCGGGCTGCTGGGACTTGCCGGCTTTGCCACCGTCGCACCGCTGCAGATGTGGGTGCTCGGCAAGGCGCAAGGGGCCGGCGAACAGCTCGCCTCCTCGTTCAACATCGCCGCCTTCAACCTTGGCAATGCGCTCGGCGCCTGGGCGGGCGGCACTGCCATCAGCCACGGACCGGGACTTGCCGGCGTGCCTTACGTCTCGGCCATTTTCCCGGCCGCCGCCATCGTCGTTGCGCTGATCGCCATGCAGGGCGAGCGCCGCCAGGCGGGCAGGAAGACCCGCACGCAATCCTCCACCTTCGCCCGCTAACCCTACCCAAGGAGCTATGCCATGGAATACCGCAACCTCGGCCAGTCCGGCCTTCGCGTTCCCGTCCTCTCCTTCGGTGCCGGCACCTTCGGCGGTTCGGGACCGCTGTTCAGCCACTGGGGCACGACCGATGTGGAAGAGGCGCGCCGGCTGGTCGACATCTGCCTGGAGGCGGGCGTCACCCTGTTCGACACGGCCGACGTCTATTCGAACGGCGCCTCGGAAGAGGTGCTGGGCCAGGCGATCAAGGGCCGTCGCGACGAGGTGCTGATCTCCACCAAGGCGAGCCTGCCGACCGGCGATGGCCCGAACGACTGGGGATCGTCGCGGTCGCGCCTGATTTCGGCAGTCGAGGCCGCGCTGAAGCGGCTCGGCACCGACCATATCGACATTTTCCAGCTGCATGCCTTCGATGCCTCGACGCCCGTGGAGGAAGTCGTCTCGACGCTCGACCAGCTCGTGAAAGAGGGCAAGCTGCGCTATATCGGCGTGTCCAACTTCTCCTCCTGGCAGATCATGAAATCGCTGGCTGCCGCCGAGAAGCACGGTTGGACGCGCTATGTGGCAAACCAGGTCTATTATTCGCTGCTCGGACGCGACTACGAATGGGACCTGATGCCATTCGGAGCCGACCAGGGGCTTGGCGCGCTGGTCTGGAGCCCGCTCGGCTGGGGCCGGCTGACCGGCAAGATCAGCCGGTCGAAGCCGATCCCTGACGGCAGCCGGCTGCACGAGACAGCGGAGTTCGGCCCGCCGGTCGAAGACGAGCATCTCTACCGGGTCGTCGATGCGCTGGAGGCGGTGGCTACTGAAGCGGGCAAGACCGTGCCGCAGGTGGCGATCAACTGGCTGGTATCGCGCCCGACCGTGTCGTCGGTCATCATCGGTGCGCGCAACGAAGAACAGCTGCGCCAGAACCTTGCTTCCGTCGGCTGGTCGCTGACAACAGAGCAGGTGGCGAAGCTCGATGCGGCAAGCAGCGTGACGGCGCCCTACCCGCATTTTCCCTACCGCCGGCAGGAGGGTTTTGCCCGCCTCAACCCGCCGCTTGCCGGATAGGCCGGGGAACACCAGGGCGCATCGGCGGTTGACCCTGCTGAGCGAGAGCCCATCTACCACAAACCCATTGCCTGCCCGGCACCTCCTGCCGGGCTCGACTTTTCAAGGAGACTTTCATGCATACCATTCACGCCCATGGCGCCAACATTCCGGCTCTCGGCTTCGGCACCTTCCGCATGCCGGACGCCGAAGTGCTCTCCATCCTGCCGAAGGCGCTGAAGCTCGGCTTCCGCCACGTGGACACCGCCCAGATCTACAAGAATGAAGCGGCCGTCGGCGAGGCAATCGCCTCAACTGGCATTCCCCGCGACGAGATCTTTCTCACCACCAAGGTCTGGGTCGACCGGGTCGGGCATGACGCCTTCATCGCCTCGGTGGACGAAAGCCTGCAGAAGCTGAAGACCGACCATGTGGACCTGCTTTTGCTGCACTGGCCGCAGAGCGAGATGCCGCTTGCCGACCGGATGGGTGCGCTGAACGCGCTGCGCCAGGCGGGCAAGGTGAAGAACATCGGTGTTTCCAACTTCTCGACCACGCTGATGGAGGAGGCCGTGCGACTTTCGGATGCGCCCGTGGTCAACAACCAGATCGAATACCACCCCTATCTGGACCAGACCCATGTGATCCAGAAGGCGCATGACAGCGGCATGTCGATCACCGCTTACTACCTGATGGCCGACGGCGCCGTGCCGAAGGACGAAGTGCTGAAGGAGATTGGCGCCAAGCACGGCAAGACGGCCGCCCAGGTCGTGCTGCGCTGGGCTGTCAGCCAGCGGGACGTGATCGCGCTTTCGAAGACCTCCACCGAAAGCCGGCTTGCGGAAAACTACGACATTTTTGACTTCGAGCTTTCGCCTGAAGAGATGCAGGCCGTTCACGGACTTGCCCGCACCGACGGGCGCATCGTCAACCCGGCGCACCTTGCGCCCAAGTGGGACTGATCGATCCAGCCCGACTCTTGCCCGCCACCCTCAAGGAGCAATTCTCCGGGTGGCGGGCGCTACCTGGTGGCCAAACTTGGCATTTGTCAGTTTATTCGAATATTCTCATCCATGGTGAGGCAAGCTTGAGCCTTTAGGTCTCCCCTCGCCGCCGACCACTGGTCGACGGCAGCTCCGGGAGGATCTGCCCGCCTAGCGATCCTCCCGTTTCATCTCCCCGCTCCATCTCCGCTTGCTGCCCCCGCGTGATCACGCCGGTGCTTCGTGCCCTTGGCTTTCGCTAGCCGCGCGCTACCCTTTGGCGGAGAACAGGAGAACACCATGCAGCCCGAAGACCGCGTCAAACGCCACGAGGATACCATCCAGCGCCTGAAGCAGGACGTGGAATGGCTGCACGAGACCGGTTTCTGGACCGAGGTCGCCACCAATGCAGAGCTGATCGCCTCCAACGAGCAGGCGATCACCCTTTATGTCAGCATCGTGCGCGAACTGACGCGGCCGGTGGGCTGACGGGCAGGCGGGCTGTTACAGCCAGCCCTTCCGCTTGAAATACAGGTAGGGCATGACCATCGAGAAGATCATCAGCGCCAGCGCCGAGTGATAGCCGTAGTGCCACTGAAGCTCCGGCTGGTAGGCGAAGTTCATGCCGTAGACCGAGGCGACCAGCGTCGGCGGCAGGAAAACCACCGAAGCGACCGAGAAGATCTTGATGATCTGGTTCTGCTCGAGGTTGATCAGCCCGAGCGTCGCATCCAGCAGGAAATTGATCTTGCCGGACAGGAAGGCAGAGTGATCGCCGAGCGAGGTGGCGTCCCGCTGCAGAAGCTTCAGGCGCTGGCGCAGTTCCTTTGAGAGCTTGCGATCGACGCCGTCGAGGGCCGCATAATAGGCAACGACGCGGCTGACGCTGACCAGGCTTTCGCGGGTGACGGTGATGAACTCGCCCTTCTGGCCAATCGCCCGGATCAGTTCCTGCAGGTCGCGCGTCTTCTTGTTGGCCTTGTCGGCCTTGGCCTCAAAGACTTCCCGCGAAATCTGGTCGATCTCGTTGCCCAGCCGCTCCAGCGTATCGGCCATGCGGTCGATGATGGCTTCAACGATGCCGGACATGATCAGCTCGCCCGAGGCGGAATGGACGCCGATGCCGTTCGGCTTGCGGGCGCGCGCCATGAAGGCATCGAAAGGACGCGGTTCGGCATAGCGCACGGTGACGAGCGCCTGGCCCTTGATGATGAAGGTGACGGGGACCTTGTGCGGCGTGCCGGCATCGGGCCGGATCAGCACCGTCATGGTCATGAATTCGGCGCCGTCTTCCTGGTAGAGCCGGGCGGAGAGCTCGATGTCCTCCATCTCGTCCATGGTGGGCACGGCGATGCCGAGCCGCTCGCCGACGAGGCGCTCTTCATCCGAGGTGGGCGTGACAAGGTCGTACCAGACGACGCCCGGCGCACCCTCGACCTGCGGGTCAAGCGTTGCCGAGACAAGGCGGTCGGTATCGTAAGCGTGGATACGCAGCATGACGGCTCCTTTTCCGGACCATCCGGTCCCCGGAGCGCGCATCCGATGAACGGATCAGAGCCCCGAAGAAACAGGTCTATCTGTTGACGTCGAACTTCGACTGTCGGGGTTCATCTCGATTGTCCTTTGAAAGAAGGGGCACCCGGTCGGGCATCCCTTTGAAACAGCGCATGCGCCTGAAGCCTCGGAATGTCAACGGTTTTTTTGACGCGTGTTTGCGGCCCCCGGACAAAGCATCCGGAGGCTGCAAGTGGCGGGAAAACCTGTTCAACCCTTGGTCGCGGATGCCCCATCCGGAAGGACCATGCGTGCCCGCAGCTCGGCGTTTTCCGCCTCCAGCCGGGCAAGGCGCTCGTGCAGGGGCGAGATCGCCGAGCGGACCTCTTCCTCGCTGAAACGCGGGGTGATGTGCTGCTGGCAGTTCCAGTCGAAGCTTTCCAGACGCAGGCGAAAGATGCGCTCGATCTTGGCCTTGTAGGCCCCGTCGGTCACGGCTTCGGTGAGCAAAGGATCGTCGGCGATCCCCAGCTTTTCGACGTGGACATAGATCTTCAGCCGGGCGCGGTGCGGGTAATCCATCAGGAAGAGACAGGCACGGTCGTTGGCCGCCCAGTTGCCGGTGCTGATATACTGCCGGTTGCCGCGGTAATCGGCAAAGGCGAGCGTGGTGTCGTCGATGACCTTCAAGAAACCCTTCGGCCCGCCGCGATGCTGGACATAGGGCCAGCCGGTTTCCGACACGGAGGCGACATAGATGCTGTCGCGCTCGCCGATGAAGGCTTTTTCGCCTTCGGTGAATTTGTCGAACTCGCGATGACCGGGAAAATCCGTCCAGATGGTATCGGCGCCCATTTCGGCCTGAGCGGCACGGACACTCGGTGTGACGGCAATATCGAGGAACCCGTAGGACATGATCATTCTCCCCTGTGTGGCTCTGCAGAGAGAATATGGAGCATTTCATATTCCGGGATAATAAGGCATGATCGGCTATCACCTATCCAATATCTGGAGATATCCATGGACCGGCTGGAGGCGATGGGGCTGCTGATCGATGTGGCCGACAGCGGCAGTTTTTCGGCCACGGCCCGCCGTCGCGGCATGCCGGTGACGACCGTGGGGCGGAAGATCTCCGATCTCGAAAAGGCGCTCGGGGCAACGCTTCTGGTGCGCACGACCCGCAAGCTCAGCCTGACGGAAGCCGGCACCACCTATCTCGCCGCGGCACGGCGGATCATCACCGATGTGGAGGAGGCGGAACGGGAGGCGGCCGGCGAGTTCAAGACGCCGAAGGGCGAGCTGGTGATCACCGCCCCGGTGCAGTTCGGACAGTTGCACGTGCTGCCTGTCGTCGCCGACTTCCTCGACCAGTTCAGCGAGATCAATGTCCGCCTGCTGCTGCTCGACAGCAATGTGCAGATGCTGGAAGGGCATGTGGACATGGCGGTTCGGATCGGCAGCCTGGCCGACAGCACGATGATGGCAACGACCGTGGGATCAATGCGCATCGTGCTGTGCGCCAGCCCGGACCTGCTTGCCGCACACGGAATGCCTGATCGCGTGGAAGCGCTCGCGACACTGCCGAGCATTACCTTTGAAGGTCCCGCATCCATGGCGGAATGGCGGTTTGCGGACAGGGGAACGAAAGCCCCTCTCCTCTTCCGGCCAAGGCCCCGCCTGTCGGTGACGACGGCGGAGGCCGCGGTTCGGGCGGCGATCCGCGGTGTGGGCGTGGCGCGTGTGCTGCACTATCAGGCCGCCCAAGCACTCGATTCCGGGCGGCTGCAGCTCATCCTCGAGGCGTTCGAGCCGGATCCGATTCCGGTCAGCCTTGTGCATGTGGCGCGCGGGCAGATGCCGCTCAAGATGCGCCGCTTTCTCGATTTCGCCGCGCCGCGGCTGCGCGACGTGTTGCGCTGAGGGGCAGACGGGAACCGTTCCCGGAACGTTGCTTGCTCTCCCCATACTCTTCTGTTGACACTTGCTCGGTTTACTGTTGTTTCTTGCGCAGGTTCCGAGCACCTGCCGCCTGCAGACGCAAGTCACGGTGAAGCCCGGCATGTCGTAGACCCTTCTCACCCTCGAAGCATTTCGATGGTGGCAATGCAGGCTCCCATCACAGTCGAGATGCCTCTTTTGAGGAGTGAGTGATGTCTGAACGACAATCACCCGAAAACCGTTTTCTAACTGCCGCCCCGGCCAAGATCTTTGCCGCGACCGCGCTGCCTATGATCGCCATCATGCTGATGAACGGCATGCTCGGCGTCATCGATGCCGTGTTTCTCGGGCATTTTGTCGGGCCTGACGCCATGGCGGCCGTCGGCATGGGCTTTCCGGTCCTGATGCTGACGATCGCCCTTTCGACGCTTGTGAGCGGGGGCATGTCGAGCCTGCTCGCACGCCAGCTTGGGGCCGGAGACCATGATGCCGCCGGCGCAACGTTTGCCGGTGCGCATGGACTTGCACTGGCGATCGCTTGCCTGCTGATCCTCGTCTTCTTTGCAGGCGGGTGGGATTTCGCCCTGCGCCTTGCGGGCTCCGACGGACCTGTTGCCGAGATGGTGTGGACCTTCCTGGCGATCACCATCTTCGCGACGCCGGTGCAATTCCTGCTGGGGATCCATGCGGATGCCTGGCGGAACGAGGGACAGGCAGGAAAAATGGCGCTCCTGTCGCTCGGGGTGACGCTCACCAATATCCTCCTGAATTCTGTCCTGGTCGGGTGGCTGGCGTTTGGTATCGCCGGTTCGGCGATCGGCACGATGCTGGCGCAGGCGATGGGGCTGGCGCTTCTGGCGGGCTTGCGGCCTTACATCGGAGGCATGATGCCGCTTGGCACTCTCTGGCGGGCCCGCTGGACCGGCGGATGGCGGCGGATCGCGGCGCTCGGCGCCCCCGTCAGCCTGGGCTTCATCGGCATGGCGCTTTCCTCCGCCAGCGTGGTTCTGGCGCTGCGTCTGGCCGGCAGCACCGATTACGCCGGGAGCCTTGCCGCCTACGGGATCGTGACCCGAGTGTTCGGTTTTGCCTTCCTGCCGATGATGGCAATCGCCATGGCGATGCAAAGCATTGTCGGCAACAATGTCGGTGCACGTCTCTACACCCGCTCGGATGCGGTTCTACGGATCGCGGCGGCGACGGCTTTCGGCTATTGTCTCGCCGTCGAGATCATCCTGTGGAGCATGGGCACGGTCATCGGGGCAGCGTTTGTCGCCGATCGGCACGTGATCGGCGAGGTCGGCCGCATGCTCCGGCCGATGACGGCGATCTATCTGTTGTCCGGACCGGTTCTTGTGCTTGGGCTTTATTTCCAGGCCATCGGCCAACCCGCGCGGGCGGCCCTGCTTACCATGATCAAGCCGTTCGTGCTCCTGCCGGTGCTCGTTGCGGCAACGGCTACCATGCTGGGTGCAGATGCCATCTGGTTTGCCTTTCCGCTGGCCGACGGCGTGACGGCATTCATCGCAACGCTGGCACTTGCTGGCGCCCTAAAGCGCCGGGGAGACGCCGGTATCGGGCTCAAACTCGTGGGGAGTTCTCCATGACCGTCCGGACCATTGCCGAGGCCAAGGCGCAGGCCAAAACCCTGAGGCGCGCGCTTGCCGGCGACGGTGCGGTGTTCAGCCATGCCCAGGCGCTGGAGCTTGTTGCCCGCCAGAACGGGGCGCGCGACTGGAACACCTTGTCCGCGCAGCTGGTCAAGGCTTCGCCGGCGCCGTTTCATCTGCACCAGAGAGTCCAGGGGCGATATCTGGGGCAGGCCTTCAAGGGCGAAATCAAAGCCCTGTCATCTTCGGGCGGGCACTACGCCGTCTCCGTCCGTTTCGACGAGCCGGTCGATACCGTCACCTTCGACAGCTTTTCGAACATGCGCCAGGTGGTCAGGAGCATGGTCGATCTCAATGGAATATCTGTGCGAAAGACCTCAAACGGGACGCCGCATCTGACGCTCAGCGCCTTGTGACGTTGTCCGCGGCGACATGAGGCAAAAGAAAAGGGGCCGCCGGGCATTTCACCGGCGGCCCCTTTTGTTCAGGACAGGATCAGACGAACTGGGCGAGGCCCGGAACCGAGGCGATGACCGTATCGACGGTCTCGTCGCCGGCGTGCTCGCGCGCAACCGCCATGGTTTCCTTGGCAAGGCCGGTGATCTCGCCCATGCCGAGCCCCTGGCTCATCAGCTGCTGGCCGAGCGCCATGACGCCTCCGCCGAAGCTTGCCATCAGGCCGCCCAGAAGGCCACCACCGCCGGCACCTTCGCCATTGAACTTGGCGACCAGTTCGGGCGCGCCCGGGATGGCTGTAATCATCTTGGCGACGGCCGCATCATCGCCTTCGCGCTGGAGGAAGCCCAGCATCATGCCGATCGCCTTTTCGGCGACGTCAGGCGCAATACCGACGCGATCAGCGACGCGGGATACCAGTTCGTTCATGGGGTGTTTCTCCTCGAAAATCTGACGTTGACGTCAAGGTAATACACGCTCACGCGTGCCTGCGCCAGTCATGCCAGAGGCCGGTGAGCCGCGCCAGAGGGTCGCTGATCAGTCGCTCGACTTGCCGACCGTATCGGCCATGAAAGCACCGCGCTTGCCCATTTCCTTGGGATGTCCGGTGGTGGAGTCCTGGGCGGTCTGGTGCTCGAGCTCGGCGTTGATTTCGGCGCCGATGACGACGATGATGACCGAGACCCAGGTCCAGACCATAAAGCCGACGAGAGCGCCGAGCGTACCGTAAGTGGCGTTGTAATCGGCGATGTTGGACAGATAATAGGTAACGCCGAGCGAGGCGATGAACCAGAAGAGCGTGGCAAAGGCAGCGCCCCAGGTGATCCAGCCGAGCCGTGCCGGCTCGCGGCTGGGGCCAAAGCGATAAAGCGCCATGATGCCGGCGCCAACGAAAACCATCATCAGCGGCCAGCGGGCGACGCGGATAATGATTTCCGTCCAGCCGTCGAGCCATAGGTACTTCAGCACGGCCGGTACGACGCCCATGACGATGATGGTGACCACGGCGATCAGCAGCGCGCCGAAGGTGAAGGCGAGCGAGATAAGGTTGAGCTTAACGAGGCTGCGCTTTTCGTTTTCGCCATAGGCAACGTTCATCGCCTCGAAGAGCGCCTTCATGCCGCTGTTGGAGCTCCACAGCGCCAAGAGTACACCGAAGATAATGCCGAGCGACAACGTGGTGTTACGCTCGGAGGTGAGCGCCCGCAGCTGATCTAGGAATATATTCAGGGCATCGGCGGGCATGACGGTGCTGAGGAAATTGATGCGATCGACGATGGCCGTCGGATCGGAAAACACGCCGTAGAGCGAGACCAGTACGGTCGCGGTCGGGAAGAGCGACAACAGGAGATAGAAGGTGACGCCGGCTGCAATCAGCAGCACGCGGTCGTCGGAAATGGAGGCATAGAGCCGCCAGAAAACGTCCTTTAGCCCCTTGGCCGGAATCTGCGCCGGATTGTCCGCCTCGCGTCCGCGACCGCTCTCCATGGAGGTCGCCGTATCAGTCATTGTCATGTCGCCACCCAGCTTACCGTGCTGCACCGCGGGAAACGCGCCCCGTTGCCCACCCCTGCAGCACACCCTATAACCTTCACAGAACGCTGCGAGGGAGGCCATAGTTGCATGGACGAGACGGGAAAACTGTTCATTGGCGGCAGCCGCAAGCCCGATGACACGCCGAACAAGCCTGAATACCTGGAACTGAAGTTCGGCAACCGGCACGGGTTGATTACAGGGGCGACCGGCACCGGCAAGACGGTGAGCCTGCAAGTGCTGGCGGAAGGCTTTTCCCGGGCCGGCGTGCCGGTGTTTGCCGCCGACATCAAGGGCGACCTTTCAGGCGTCGCTGCCAAGGGCGAGCCAAAGGACTTTCTTGCCAAACGGGCGGAGGAAATCGGCTTTTCCGACTACGAGTTCGACAAGTTTCCGGTGATCTTCTGGGACCTGTTCGGCGAGAAGGGCCACCGGGTGCGCACCACGATCGCCGACATGGGGCCGCTGCTGCTATCGCGGCTGATGGATGCCTCCGAGCCGCAGGAAGGCGTCATCAACATCGCCTTCAAGCTGGCCGACAAGGCGGGCCTGCCGCTGCTCGACCTCAAGGATTTTACCGCGCTCCTCAACTATATGGCTGACAATGCTTCCGAGCTGTCCGGCCAGTTCGGGCAGATTTCCAAGGCCTCCGTAGCCTCCATCCAGCGGGGCCTGCTGGTGCTCGAGCAACAGGGCGCCGAGCACTTCTTCGGCGAGCCGGCGCTGAAGATCACCGACATCATGCGAATCAACCCCGCCAATGGCTATGGGCAGATCTCGGTGCTGGCGGCCGACAGACTGATGATGAACCCGCGGCTTTATGGCACTTTTCTGCTGTGGCTGCTGTCGGAGCTGTTCGAGGAACTGCCGGAAATCGGCGATCCGGAAAAGCCCAAGCTGGTGTTCTTTTTCGACGAGGCGCATCTGCTGTTCAACGACGCGCCCCGGGTGCTCACCGAACGCATCGAACAGGTGGTGCGGCTGATCCGCTCCAAGGGCGTCGGCGTCTATTTCGTGACGCAGAACCCGCTCGACGTGCCGGAAACCGTTCTGGCGCAGCTCGGCAACCGGGTGCAGCATGCGCTGCGCGCCTATACGCCGCGCGAGCAGAAGGCGGTGCGCACGGCTGCCGACACATTCCGCGCCAACCCGGCCTTCAAGACCGAGGAGGCAATTACCAACCTTGGCACTGGCGAGGCGCTGGTCTCGACGCTGGAGGCCAAGGGCGCGCCTTCGATCGTAGAGCGCACGCTGATCCGCCCGCCGTCCGGCCGGATCGGGCCGCTGACCGATGCGGAACGCCAGGGCGTGATCGACCGGAGCCCAGTGATGGGGGTCTATGACGAGGATCTCGACCGCGAATCGGCCTTCGAAATGCTGGCGGCGCGGGCCAAACAATCAGCCGACGCGGCCGCCGCCCGCAAGGCGCAGGACGAGGTGGAACCCGCGCCGCCCGCCGGATCCGGCGACACCAGCGGCTGGACGCTGCCCGGCTTCGGCCGGGACGACGAGGAGCCGCCCGGCCGCGCCAGCAATCGCTCAGCACCCCGGACGGCCGGCCGTTCCGGCTACCAGCGCGAGACCATGGTGGAAGCGGCGCTGAAGAGCGTCACCCGCACGGTCGCGACCCAGGTGGGCCGGGCACTGGTGCGCGGCATTCTCGGCAGCCTGAAGCGCTGAGGCATCGGGCTGGAGGAGCGTTCGGCATGGGTGTCGATCTGCGCAGGACCTGTGGGCTAGCCTTTGCGCTGGCGGCTTCGATGCTGCTTACGCCGCAGGCTCAGGCTGCCGATCTCGCGCATGGCAAGCGGGTGTTCCAGAGCTGCAGTTCCTGCCATGCGGTGGACAGCGACGCCAACCGGTTCGGCCCGACGCTGAAGGGCGTTGTCGGCCGCACGGCCGGCAGCGTGCCGACCTTCCGCTATTCGCAGGCAATGAAGGATGCGGGCGCAAACGGCCTCATCTGGGACGAGGCCGCACTTTCCGAATTCCTCTACAGCCCGAAGCGCAAGGTGCCGGGCACCGCGATGCGCTTCTGGGGCCTTTGGACGCAGAGCGAGATCGACGACGTGATCGCCTATCTCAAGAGCTTCCCGTAGAGGTTCTCAGCGCTTGCGGACGAACTCGGTGCGCAGAACGAGGCCCTTGATGGCATCGTGGCGGCAGTCGATTTCCTCGGGGTTTTCCGTGAGCCGGATCGACTTGATCAGCGTGCCCTGCTTGAGGGTCTGGCCGGCGCCCTTGACCTTGAGGTCCTTGATCAGCGTGACGGCGTCGCCATCTTTCAGAGGCGTTCCGGCGGCATCCACCACCTGCCCTGCCCCTGCGGCGGAGGTTTCTGCGGCAGCGGCAGCAGCCGCGATCTCGGAGGCCGGACGCCATTCGCCGGTCACGTCGTCGTAGATATATTCGTCGTCATCGGCTGCCATGTGCATGTCCCCCGGCGAAACCTGTATCGCCGGTGTGCGCTTACAACGGCAGAACCGGCTGCGCAATGCTCACCCGCAATGGCGTCGGGGCCTTACGCCTCAGGCTTCGTCGTTCGGGATGTTCAGGATCTCGCCGCAGGCCTTGCAATGGACGGCATCGAGGTCGTGTCGCTGCAGGCCGCAGCGGGGACAGGAGAAGCGGACCTTGAGCGGCCGCACCACCGCCTGGGCAAGCCGCACGAACAGGGAAATGCCGATGATCATCGTCACGACCGAGGTCAGCTTGCCGATCGTGCCCGGCAGGGTGATATCGCCAAAGCCGGTGGTGGTGATGGTGGCCACGGTGAAATACAGGGCGTCGACAAAACCCTCCATTCCCTCCCGGTTGTAGAAGAAGCTCGTGTAGACGAAGCCGGTGACGACGAAGAGGAAGACCAGGAAGTTCAGCACCGCATGCACGACATCCTGCAAATGGTCGTAGCCGGCCCAGCGCAGGGCCTGGCGCAGCAGCGGGCTATTGCCGATCGCCCAGAGCCGCATGATGCGCAGGAAGGCGAAATTATAGAGAAGGTCGGGAAACAGGAGGGTGGCGAGGACGACGAAGTCGATCCAGGTCAGCGTTTGCTTCAGCCAGTTCTTCAGGCTCGGGGCCGCCAGGGCACGGGCCGCCATCTCGACCATGATCCAGACCGCGATCGCGTAGTCGATGACGAGGTAGGTCGGGCCGGAGCGGAGGTAGGGGCCGAGCAGGAAGAAGGCGAGGATGGCGAGATCGATGACCGCCAGCAGCACCTGCCAGCGCATCGCCCAGGGGTCGCCCCCGCGATTGATCCGCCGCAGTTTCGCGCGCAGATCAGGCAGTGGGTGTGGCATCGGGTTTCCGGGCAGCATGTGGATTCATGGGCCGGACCATAGCCCGCTGCGGGCTCTCCGATCAAGGCATGGGTCTGAGCTGTCCCCGGGCGATAGCGATGGCGGTGGTCATTGAGGGCACAGATGGCAGCGGCAGACGCGGCGCCCCCCTCTCCCCTTGTGGGAGAGGATAGTTCGCCCCGCGAGGCTCGCCGAGCGGTTCGGCGAACTTGGTGAGGGGGAAGAGTGTTGCGGAGTGGGTCTCTCGCCGCGCAGACGCGCGTCGGCTGGATCCTCGGGTCAAGCCCGAGGATGACGAAGGAGAGGTCGAGCATGGCGAAGGATGGGTCGAGGATGACGAAGGAGAGGACAGTGCTCGGCTGGCGGAGGGGTCGAGGATGACGAAGGAGAGGTCAGCGCCCCGAAGATGACGCAGCCGGGACGATAGCGATGGCGGTGGTCATTGAGGGCACAGGCGGCAGCGGCAGGCGCGGCGCCCCCCTCTCCCCTTGTGGGAGAGGATAGTTCGCCCCGCGAGGCTCGCCGAGCGGTTCGGCGAACTTGGTGAGGGGGAAGAGTGTTGCGGAGTGGGTCTCTCGCCGCGCAGACGCGCGTCGGCTGGATCCTCGGGTCAAGCCCGAGGATGACGAAGGAGAGGTCGAGCATGGCGAAGGATGGGTCGAGGATGACGAAGGAGAGGACAGTGCCCGGCTGGCGGAGAGGTCGAGCATGACGGAGGAGAGGTTAGCGCCCCGAAGATGACGCAGCCGGGCGACAGCGATGGCGGTGGTCATTGAGGGCACAGATGGCAGCGGCAGACGCGGCGCCCCCTCTCCCCTTGTGGGAGAGGATGGTTCGCCCCGCGAGGCTCGCCGAGCGGTTCGGCGAACTTGGTGAGGGGGACGAGGGTCGCATTTGCCTTCCCGCGACCTCATTTTCCTTTCAGCGACCTCATTCGCGCATCTGCCGCGTTTTAGTTTGACTTTGCACAGCATCGTAGGATTGTCGGGCGCATGGCCTGGTCCCCGCACATACTTGCTCAAATTCTCGAAGACGGCCGCAAGGCCGCCGAAACCGGCATGAGTCCGGCCGCCTGTCCCTATGTGGACGACATGCGCAACGAACGGCTGGACGCCTGGGTCGAGGGCTACCGTGCCGGCACGGCCGCAGCACAGTCCGACCCGCTCGGCCAGATCAACCGTCTCTAACCCAGCGCCATCATTTCCGACGCCCGCCCCCTCAACGGTGCGCCGGCGTGCTGGATACCACGCGCCCCGCAGAGCCGGTTTGAACGCCCGCAAGGGAGGCGGTTGTTCGCCTGCCGCTCCGGTTGACGATCACGAAGACGAAAGCCGGGAACGAGAACCGGTTGTCGTCGTTAGGCGATGATCATCAAGGTGAGTACATGACCCGATACTATTTCCACATCCGCAAGAACGGCATCGTCGAGAAAGACCCGGAGGGCATCGAATTTCCGTCCGCGGAGCACGCCCATCAGGAGGCGATCCTTGCGGCGCGCGAAATGCTGGCGGAACTGGTTCTCGCCGGCGAAGTCGTCGACGGCCAGAGGTTCGAGATCTGTACCGAAGACGGCACCATCGTTCGCGAGGTTCCGTTCAAATCTGCGATGAATCTGCAGTAACAGCGTCCCTCGCCTGTCTTCAAATCCGCGACCACGTTTACCGCGGGTGCGAGTACGGTTTCGGACGAAGCCGGACAGGGGTCCAAATTGATGTATGTTATTTTCGGAGTAATTCTGGGAGGAGCATCATGCCTTTGGATGAAACCTGGTTTCCCCATGCCATGACCATGCATGACCTGAGGACGATGCGGGAAGCCGTGCGCCTCGCCTGTCGCCACGGGGAAACAGGCAGCGACAGTGCCGCCGATGCGGTCCCGCAGATCGTCTACCGTTACTATTGCCGTGGCATGACCGATCCGGAGCGGCTTGCGTCGATCGCCGTCTTCCTATCGAGTTCGCGCACGTTCACGCGGCCCGCATCCGCAGACCGCGCCTTTCGACCGACGCTCCGCAAGACTTTTTCCGCCAGCGGCGGGACTGCCTGACCCCCAAATTTGCGAGTCAGCGGCTGTAGTAAACTTCGGTTGCCGACCTCAGCGCCTTGGTGCGACCATGGCGAAATGGGCACCCTGCGGGTCTTTCGCCTGGACGATCCAGGCGCCGCCCGGCACTTCCATCGGACCATGGACCACGACGCCGCCGAGCGATGTCAGCCGCGCAATGGCCGCATCGATCGCCTCCGTATTGAAGTAATAGCTCCAGCAGGCCATGGGAATATCCGGGGTCCGGGTCATCATGCCGCCAACCTGCCGACCCCTGTGGGCGAAGATGCGGTAGATCCCCAGGGGCCCCATGTCCATGTCGTGATCCACCGTCCAACCGAACACCTTTTCATAGAAATCGAAGGCCTCACGCGCGTCTTCCGCATAGAGTTCGCACCAGCCGAGCGTGCCCGGTGCATCCGGCGTCGGCTCCGGCGGCGGTTCTCCGCCCGGCTGCGGCGCCATGATGCAGAGCACCGCGCCATGCGGATCCGCCACAACGGCAAAGCGGCCAACACCTGGAATATCCTGAGGCTCCCGCCGTATCTGACCGCCGGCCGCCATAAACAGGCCGGCGGTCTCGTCCACGTCATCGACCGCGACATAGCCCGTCCAGTTGGGCGGCACCTGCCCCTCCAGCTCGGGCGGGATGGTCATCATGCCGGCGACGCCGGCGCAACTGGCCGCCTCCACCACGCCGAACACATAATAGGGTGGCGCGTCCTCCGCACCCGGCATGGCCATCTCCTCAACGTTCCAGCCGAGCACCGTGCGGTAGAAATCCCCCGCCGGGCGGGTGTCGGTCGTCATCAGTTCGACCCAGATGAACTTGCCATGCGCTTGCGATCTTGTCTGCGATAGGGTCTGCAACATTGGGGTTCTCCTCGATGGTTTTGCCAATCTACAATCCTCAGCAGCAGCAGCAGCTCGCCGCACCGGCCGGGCTTGCGGAATATTCGTCGTGACGCTTCACGAAATCCATGGTGGTGGTCTCGTTGCGTCCGAGCGGTGCCCGGTCCAGCGCCATCAGCGTGCCGCAGAGTTCCTCACCGCCCCGCGCATAGCTTGAATAGGTGTGGAAGATCTGGCCTTCGCTACCCCGGTAGAAGGCGGAGAGGCCGGGCAGCTCGTCGTGAGCCTGGGCGCGTGGCACCTCGGTGTAGTTGTAGGAAACCGTCTCCCGGGACAGATCTTCCGGCGTGAAGGAGACATGGAAATCCCGGTTGAAGTCACTGCCGAAGGACGAGACCCAGGGGAAGTGCCAGCCCATGCGCCGGCGGTAGGCCTCGATCTTTTCCAGCGGCGCCCGCGAGACCGCGACCCAGGTGACGTCGTGGTTGTTGAGGTGGGGCAGCATGCCATCCACCTGATCGGACATCAGGGAGCAGCCGACGCAGCCCGCGTCCCAGTCCGGCCCGAACATGAAATGATAGACGAGCAGCTGGCTGCGGCCATCGAACAGATCAGCCAGCGAGCGGCTGCCCTTTTGCGTCTCGAAGGCATAGGGCTTGTCCACCCTCACCCAGGGCAGCGCCCGGCGGGCAGCACGCACCCGGTCGCGCAGCCGGGTCTCCTGTTTCTCCAGCGCCAGAAGTTCACGGCGCGCCTCCAGCCACGCGTCAGGCGAGACCACGGGATTGAGCGGCGATTGGGTCACATCCATGTCTGAAGCCTCCTCCTGCTTGACAAGATAGGTTGATATCAACATACATGTGGGATGCTGTCAAACCCCGTTGTGATTCCTTTTTCCACCACGCTGCATGTGCGCGACACCTGCCTGTGCCTGGCGGTGCAGCGTTCGGCCCGCGCACTTGCCCGCCGTTTCGACCAGGCGATGAAGCCGACAGGCCTCACCAATGGGCAGTTTTCGCTGCTGATGTCGCTGAACCGGCCAGAACCCGCGACGATGAAATCCGTGGCGGGCGTTTTGGCGATGGACCGGACGACGCTGACGGCTGCGCTGAAGGTGCTGGAGCGGCGCGGTCTGGTGATTTCAATGGCCGACCCGAAGGACCGGCGCGGCAGGCTGGTGACGCTGACGCCGGACGGAGCACATGCGCTTGCCGCGGCCCTGCCGATCTGGACGCAGGTGCATGGAGAGATCGATGCGGAACTCGGCGACCCCGGGCCGCAGGCGCTGCGCGCGGCGCTTGCCCGGATCGACTAGCGGGCTTCTGATTACGGCTTGGCGGACAAGCGCGGATCGGCGGCGAAATCGGACAGGGCAAAGCCCAGCCGCACCACCGGAAAATCACAGATCGCCTGCACCCCTGTTGCCGACAGGCGTATGCGCCAGGTCTGTCGCTCCACCGGTTCGCGGGCGCCGAAGGCTGCGGCAGACAGAAGCGCCAGATTGAGCCCCCGGGCGGGATCGCGCACGGAGCGATAGAGGATCGCCTGCATGCCGGCGTCCCGCGCCGCATCCGCCAGAGCCTGGCAGGCGCTGTAGTCGGTCAGGCTCTCCCAGGCGGCGCAGTCGTCAACGAGTGGCGAAAGGGTGAGATCGAGGCCTAAAGCCGTCTCGACGCTTGCGGAAAAGCCGGTGTATTGCGCGGCATTGGCGGGAAACGGGGTGTCCGGCGATTCCGCGAAGAAGAGCAGCCGGTAGAAGCTGAGCTCGGCCACCGCCGTTTCGACCCTTGCTGCCGCATAGAAGACGCCCGGCGTCTTGCCGGCGCGGCGAAAGCGCGACCCATGCGGATAGGCTGGGCCATAGCGGAAGGGCGTCTTCAACAGATAATCCAGCCCTTCGCATTCGGGCGGGTAAGCCGGCTTCGTCTCTTCCAGCAGGTTTTCGAGAAGCGCCTGCTCCTCCACCGTATCGACCAGTTTCATGGTCGAGACGCGGTGCTGCGCTTCCACGAGCCGCCAGAACAGGCCGGCGACGGGGCGCGCTTCAGACGAGAGCGCGGCGGGCGTCCAGGTAGGCAAGGACATCGACAAGACCGGAAATGGAGAGGATTTTTTCAGCGGGCGGGCCGGCAAGCACGGCATTGTCGTTGCGCAGCCACTGGCGCCCGACATTCTCGTCTCCGCCGGTGATGGCGTCCAGCGAGCGGAACAGGCGGACCAGCAGCAGCGCCAGTTCGAAAGGTTTTGTGCCTTTCTCCAGGCCATAGTCGCCCCGCTTCATGCGCGAGACGGAGGCTTCCGAGACACCGATGACGGCCGACAAGTGCCGGGCACTGAGGCCGAGCCGGTCTGCCGCCGCGACGACGGCCTTGGTGACGACCTGGCTTTCGGCCATCCCGGGTACCGCGGCAGGCCGCACATCAGACACGGGCGAGGATTTCCGCAGAATACTCATGAGAGGATCCTTTCTTCAGCAAGAAGATAGGCTGTTTGCTGTTAAAAGAAAAGGGGCATGAGGGTACTGCAATTCGCCTCGCCGGATCCGCCGCTCCGCGCTATGTTCCAAGTCCCTGCCCTTTCCGTCTTCCAAGACTTTTCAGAGACCGCCGATGCCCTCGCTCGATATCCTCTTGACCTTCTTTATCACGACCGCGCTGTTTGCCTTCATTCCGGGGCCCGCCATGCTCTATGCGGCAGCGCAGACGCTGTCTGGCGGGCGACGGGCGGGCCTGATGGCGTCGCTTGGCATTCATCTCGGCTGCTATGTGCATGTGATTTCTGCCGCAGCCGGTCTTTCCATCCTGTTCCAAGCGGTTCCGCTGCTCTATGCGGCGGTGAAGCTCGCCGGCGCCGGCTATCTGATCTGGCTCGGGATCACCATGTTCCGCAGCCGCGATACGGACGGGACGACAGACGCAGCGGTTGCCGGCGCCAAACGGCCGGGCCGCGCCTTTCTGCACAGCATCGGCGTCGAGGTACTGAACCCGAAGACGGCGATCTTCTTCATGGCCTTCCTGCCGCAGTTCGTCGATGCGTCCGCGGCACTGCCGGTCTGGGTGCAGCTGCTGATCCTCGGCACCATGGTCAACCTCACCTTCTCCTCAGCCGACCCCATCTGCGTGTTCCTCGCCGGCAGCATCATGACGCGCGTCAAGCGCTCTGGCGGGGCGCAGCGCCTGATGCGGCGAGCCGGCGGCAGCATCCTTGTCGGGCTCGGCGCGCATCTCGCCCTGCAGCGGACGTGAAAAAAGGCCGGGCGCGCGAGCACCCGACCTTTCGTTATCCGTGGCCTTCCCTGCATTGAGGGTCAGCCGTTCTTGATGGCTCGCCTCAGGCGACCGTGACCGGCACTTCGGTCGAGGTGCGCATGGCATGGCTGTACGGGCAGACGATGTGGGCCTTGGCGACCAGGTCTTCGGCCTGGGCTTTGTCCATGCCGGGGATATCCACCGACAGAGACACTTCGATGCCGAAGCCGGTGCCATCCTCGCGCGGGCCGATGCCAACGGTTGCGGTGACCTTGGCGTCTTCCGGGATCTTCACCTTTTCCTTGCCGGCGACAGCCTTGAGGGCGCCGAGGAAGCAGGCCGAGTAGCCGACCGCGAATAGCTGTTCCGGGTTGGTGCCGGTTGCGCCATCGCCGCCCAGTTCCTTCGGAACCGTCAGCGTGACGTCGAGTACGCCATTTTCAGATGCGCCGTGGCCAGCACGACCGCCGGTGGCGGAGCCCTTGGTGGTGTAAAGAATAGGCATGGGTCATTCTCCCTTTGCTAAAATCTTGTCCGCAATTCGATTGCGCACAATCTAATTACGCGCATTGCAAACAGACGTCAAGCCTGCAAGAATGGCAACAGGAAAAAACTTAGAGCGCGCCGCCATGAAGTCAGCACCCCAACAGGAGAATCCGTCGGCCCTGCCGGCATCCTCGTCGCCTGCCGCCTCCCAACCGCTGCCCGCCGGGCTGGACGCCATGCTGTGTTTTGCCATCTACGGAGCGGCGCACGCCTTCACCCGCACCTACAAGCCGCTTCTGGAGCCGCTGGGGCTGACCTATCCGCAATATCTGGTGATGCTGACACTGTGGGAAGATGACGCGAGCACGGTCAAGCAACTGGGGGACCGGCTGGGGCTGGATTCCGGCACGCTTTCGCCCTTGCTGAAGCGCTTGGAGCTTTCCGGCCTCGTCACCCGAAAGCGCAACAGACAGGACGAGCGACAGGTCAATGTGCACCTGACGGACGCGGGCCTGGCGATGAAGCAGCAAGCCGTGGGCGTGATGTCCGCGATCGGCCAGGCCACCGGCTGCACCCGTGACGAGGCGAATGCGATGCTCGAAGAGTTGGTGGCGCTGAAGGAAAGGTTGCTGAAGGCCGGGGAGTAGGGGTTGCAGAGGCGGTCTAGTCGAAACGATCGTTGATAACCCGATCAATCCAGCCGCGATGGCGATCGGCAACGGATGCGTTGACGTCTCGCTCGGCGGCGATGACGATCAATGCTTTCCACAGGCACCAGCCGCGTGCTCTCTCCCAAGTCTGCGCATCAAGCCCTACCCGTTGACGAAACGCCCTCGCCGCCGGCTTATCGAAGAGCGTCCAGGCAATGACGAGGTCGCAGGCGGGATCGCCGGTGCCGCAGGTTCCGAAATCGATGACGGCGGCAAGTTTTCCATCCCGGACGAGCAAATTACCCTCGGCTATATCGCCATGCACCCAGACTGGCTGGCCGACCCAATGCGAAGCGAGAGCCGCATCCCAGAGGGCGGTGATGCGCGGCACATCGAGTTCGCCGCACAGCGTCTCGATCGCGGTCCGGGTTTCGGTGTCGTAGACCTTTAAGGCACCGCCGCGATGAAAATTGTGGGGGCCGGCACGGGGGCCGTTAGCGGCATCGATGGCACGGAGGGCGTTGAGGAAATCGGCCAGATCCAGGGCGAAATCGACGAGGCTTGAAATCCTGCCCCGTTTGGCGGTCTCTCCCTCGATCCATTCGTAGATCGACCATGGCCACGGATACCCTCCCCCGGGCCGCCCAAGACCGAGCGGGACGGGAACAAGAAACGGAAGATTCGGCGCTAGTACCGGGAGCCAGCGCACTTCCTTTTCCACCTGGGCGACATAACGTTCGGCGCTTGGCAGACGGACACACATGTGCTGGCCGAGGTGAAAGGTCCGGTTGTTCCATCCGCCCTCGGCGACGGGTCGCACCGCAAGTTCCGCCCATTGCGGAAACTGCGCAGCGACCAGCCGCTCGACTGTGGCAACCTCTATTTCACGTCTGTCTGCCATCCCGGTTCGACCCCGAAGGATACTTACCCGAACGCAATATCAGGCTCGAATGACAGATCCATAGCAGACTGAGCCGGCGGAGCGGCACTGCTTCCATTCAAAACATCTGGGGCTTGGGCGAAAGCGACCATGGAGGTTCAACTTTCGCGTTAAGGCACAACTCATAAGGCTGGCCAGTTCTATTTCAGGCAACCCTTGGCAACAGTGTCGCGAGATGAGATCAACAGATAAAGGGCATCCTTTGCTGCGACAAGGATGCCCTTATCGTTTTTCAAGTCTACGATTTTCGCGCCATACCCTATCCGGTCCCTGCTGCCAGGAACCTCACTCCAGTCACCCGCCGCATCCAGTGCAAAAATCCCGGCATGTGCAAAAACCACGATCTTCTGCACGCGAGGGAAATCGACAATCGTTTCTATCCTCGTCTTTTCAATGTCGAACGGCATTGGGACCCGCAGCTGGGTATGAAGCGTTTTTTCAACCAACTCCTTGTCGGAGAAAAGATAGGTGCGTCCGCCTAGAGTCGCTTCCGAAAGTGAACGTGCAGGAGAGCTAGAGACCGGGGCCTTTGGACGGACACTGTCTGCACCTTCGACCGGTCGAAAACGACCGAAGCCGTCGCGGCTTGGCGGGTCTATCTCGAATTCGCTCCAGTTTGCCCTTATCCGTATCCGTCCCGCCGTGACAACGGCGTGGTTGACGTTATCCGACTTCGTCAATGTGGCAAGAAGGACCGTATGTCCCGTATCGTCACGGAGAAACACGCTGTTGCCCGAAGCAATCAGCAGTGCCTTGATGACCGGAAGATCGATGAGCGACTGGACACCCTTCGTAGGGTTTCCGTCAAAGGGGAGTTTCTGCAACCGGAACTGACGATCCAGGAGGTACAAGCCGGAAGGATCATAGAGAACGGTTCCTTCAAGGCGGCCCACATATGTTGCTTGTCCGGGACTACGAAGCGGAGCGCCATCGGGTTTGTACAAGCGCGTGAATGCCGCTTCGCCGGGTCGGATCAGGAAGACGCCTTTGCGAGGATTTGCTCCGACAATTGAGCCCGTGACCGGGTCCCTCACAAAATGGTCATGATATACGTTGGCTGGAAACTCGCCTCCGAATTGTGAGAACGAATAGTCGTCGCCAATGGTCCAAACGCCACCCCGGTTCAGCGGATAGATGATCGGCCTCTCAACACCCTCAATCACAACGACGTCCGAGACCATGCGCCACGTCGCGTTCAGATCCTCCACTGTGGGCTCGCCATATTTTACGGGCAAGAGACACAGGTCAGACTCTATCGCATCCGAAGCGTCCGCCGTGGAGGCGAGAGACGTACAAATGGCTAGCAGTGAGAGCAAAAGCACATTGCGGAACACGGGAACCTCCGATGGTGCAACCAGTAGTCAACAAGCCTTGAAAAGAGAAGCTGGTTGAATGATCTCCGTCGGGATGCGGTTAACTCCGAGCCAATAGGAATGTGACGGGATAAGCCCCAAAAAGCAAAAGGCCGCATCGCTGCGGCCTTTGTTCGTTCACGCAAGACGTGTTGTCTCGGCTTACTGCCAGACGAGGACGCGGGCCTTGTTGGGCACGCGCTCATAGAGGTCGATGATGTCCTGGTTCATCAGGCGCACGCAGCCGGAGGAGACGGCCTTGCCGATCGAGTTCCATTCCGGCGAGCCGTGCAGGCGGTAGAGCGTGTCCTGGCCGTTCTGGAAGATGTAGAGCGCGCGGGCGCCAAGCGGGTTCGTCAGGCCCGGCGGCATGCCGCCGTTCTTGGACGAATACTTGACGAGCTCCGGCTGGCGGGCAACCATTTCGTCCGGCGGCGTCCACTTCGGCCACTTCTGGCGCCACTGGATGACGCCCTCTCCCGACCAGGCAAAGCCTTCGCGGCCGATGCCGACGCCGTAGCGGAATGCCGTGCCGCCGGGCTCGACCAGATAGAGGAAGCGCGACGGCGTATCCACCACGATCGTGCCGGGGCGCTCGCCCGTCGGATCGACCACGCGCTGGCGATAGTAGCGCGGATTGATCCGCTCATAGGGGATCGCCGGGATCAGGAAGCCGCCGTCTTCGATGGCGCCATACATCATGGCCGGATCCGGCGCATCCGCCGGCAGGGCATCAGGATTGCGGAAGCTCAGGAACGAACCGACCTGGCTTGGTGCTGTGGAAGCACAACCGGCCAGCGTCGAAGCGGCACCCACGCCCATGAGAGACATGAAGCCTCGGCGGGAAACATTATTTTTCAGAATCATATGAGGATGGACCACCAAAGGGAACGCATTTACCGAAAAAGCATACCGTAATGGGGTCGAACCCAAAAGGTTCCGGTGCGTGTTCCGGGTTATCAAATGATAGCCCTGCGGTAATTAAGCAACTGTTCACAAGACGTACACGGGCCATCAAGACGGTGCGATGCGCCACCTTGGGCTATAGTCGACGATGCACGGGTGGCTTGTGATGGTCTCGGCCGGGCGATCTTCAGATGACAGTAATCGGCGTGCCGGAGGGCACGCGGTCGAAGAGATCGATCACGTCCTGGTTCAGCATGCGCACGCAGCCGGACGAGGTCGCCTTGCCGACGGACTGCCAGTCGGGCGTGCCATGGACGCGGTAGAGCGTGTCGCGACCGTCCTTGAAGATGTAGAGCGCGCGGGCGCCGAGCGGGTTGTTGAGGCCGGGGATGGCGCCGCCTTGCGATGCCGCAAACTGGCGCAGCTCCGGCTGGCGGGACACCATCTCGTCCGATGGGGTCCAGCGCGGCCATTTCGCCTTGCGCTGGATGACGCCGCGGCCATGCCAGGCAAAGCCGGCCTTGCCGAGGCCGACGCCGTAGCGCATGGCCTTGCCGCCCGGCTGGACCAGATAGAGGAAATGCGCCTGGGTATCGACCACGATGGTGCCCGGCGCCTCGTTGGTGACGTAGCTTACCTCCTGGCGCAGGAAGCGCGGGTCGATGCGCGCCACGGGGATGGCCGGCAGGGTGTGGCCATCGTCGCGCAGCACGTCGTAGACGACGCGGTTGACGGGACTGGTGATCGGCAGGCCATAGGTCTGGTGGAAGGTCGTCGGAATGAGCTGGCGGCGCTGCGGGATGGCGCCCGGCATGGGCGGCGGCTGGTTCGAGGGCGGATCCGCATAGGGCGGCACGTAGAAGGCCGGCGCGGTTTCCTGCGCAAAGACCGCCGCATCCATGCGGGTCGTATCGGTCACGAAGGGCACCTGGCAGCCGGACAGGATGGTCGAGGCTGCAAAGGCCGCAGAAAGACCCAGGGCCCGGCGCGAATGTTTGGGAATTACTGGCATGGAGCCCCACTGACCGCAGATGACATCGCGCGCAAGATGCCTGCGGCGGCTGGCGCGAAGCTGGTGGCAGGAAATGGAGCCGGATGCTTCGCGGCGACGACCGTCTTTCAGTCCGCCACTTCCGATTGATGCTCAGTTTATCAGGCTTCGCGGTCTCCACGCATGTATTGCGCAAGAGACTATCACTTCTGAGCGGCGATTTCTTACCGGTACTCCTCTCGTTCAGTAAATGGGCGCTTAATTACTCTGGCCAACAATGGTGATCCTGATGAAGCCGCCGCACAATAGTGAGCGGTGTCTTGAATGTCTGACTGGGGATTGACCGTGACGATTATACAGAACGCCAAGATACTCACCAAGCTCACCGCGGCGATGTGCTGCCTTGTTCTGGTGAGCATGATCATTGCCTATGTCAGCTACGACTCAAGCAAGATCGAGGCGGAAAGCGCCGCGATGACGGACCACACGCATGAGGTTCTCTCGAAGCTGAACAACATGATGGCCGCCATGGTCGACCAGGAAACCGGCATGCGCGGCTATGTCATTGCCGGGGATCCGAAGTTTCTCGACCCGCAGATCAGCGGCGCCAAGGCCTTCAAGGACAATCTCGCCGCCGCCCTGCAGCTGACGTCTGACAATCCGGCCCAGCAGACACGGCTCAAGGATCTGGCCAAACTGGCCGACACCTGGACGGAATCCGTCGTCAAGCCGGAAATGGCGTTCATGAAGGACAGCGCGACTTATGAGAAAGCGCGCCAGATCGAGATTTCGGGAGCCGGCAAGGCCTCCATGGACGGTATCCGCGCCAAGGTGAAGGAGCTTGAGGACGCCGAGTCGTCGCTGCTGGGTGTACGCCGGGCAACGGCGGAAGCTGCAGCCTCAACGGCACAGATGGCTGCCACGGTGGGTGGCCTCACGATGGTGATCGTATCTGCGCTTAGCCTGTTCATGCTCAACGGCGCGCTGGTCAAGCCACTGCGCAGCCTGAATGCCTGCATGATGGCGCTTGTTAAGGGAAACAACGACGTAGAGGTGCCCGGCCGCGGCCGAAAGGACGAGATCGGCGAGATGGCGGCTGCGGTCGAGACCTTCCGTCAGACGGCCATCGCCAAGATCGCCAGCGACCGCCAGGCCAGCGAAACCCGCCAGATGTCCGAGGCCGAACGCATCCGCACCGCCGAGACGGAGCGGCAGCGCGCGGAAGAGATGGCGCATGCGACAACAAGCCTTGCCGAAGGCCTGAAGCATCTTGCCCAGGGCAATCTTACCTTCGAACTGTCAAAGGCCTTTGCCGCCGACTTCGAAGGCCTGCGGAGCGACTTCAACCTCGCCGTCGGGCAATTGCGCGAAACGCTCGGCCAGGTGGCCACGGCCACCTCCGCCATTGACGGCGGCTCGCGCGAACTCAGCCAGAGTGCCGGCGATCTCTCCAAGCGAACCGAACAGCAGGCCGCCTCGCTCGAGGAGACTGCCGCCGCACTCGACCAGATCACCACCAATGTCGGCAATTCGTCGCGCCGCACGGAAGAAGCGCGCGCCATGGCGATCGACGCCAACAAGTCGGCTCGCCAGTCGGGCGAGGTGGTCGCCAACGCCGTCAACGCGATGCAGCGGATCGAGCAGTCCTCGTCGCAGATTTCCAACATTATCGGGGTTATCGACGAGATTGCCTTCCAGACCAACCTTCTGGCGCTGAACGCCGGCGTGGAAGCCGCGCGTGCCGGTGAGGCCGGCAAGGGGTTTGCGGTGGTTGCGCAGGAAGTGCGCGAACTGGCGCAGCGCTCCGCAAAGGCCGCCAAGGAGATCAAGGACCTGATCCGCACCTCTGGCGATGAAGTGAGCAATGGCGTGAAGCTGGTGACCGCGACCGGCGACGCGCTCAAGGTGATCGAAGACCACGTGGTGGCGATCAACACGCAGCTTGACGCCATCGCCACCTCGGCGCGTGAACAGTCGGTCGGCCTGACGGAGGTCAACACTGCCGTCAACCAGATGGACCAGGTGACCCAGCAGAACGCTGCGATGGTGGAAGAGGCCACCGCCGCAAGCTCGACGCTTGCCGGGGAAGCCGACAAGCTACGCAACCTGATCAGCCGGTTCCAGCTCGGCTCCACGGGCCAGATGTCTTCGGGTTATGCCCGTTCGGCATCGACGGGACGGTCTGCGCCGAAGGCGGCCAGCAGCTACGCGGCACCGGTCGCTTCGCCTGCCCGCAAGATGGTCGGCAAGATCGCCCAGGCCTTTACCGGCCGGTCGAGTGCTGCCGCCGCTCCGGCTGCCGCGGCCGACACATGGGAAGAATTCTGACCCTCCAAGCCAGGATGCACCAGATGAAAAGGCGGGGCGAAAGCTCCGCCTTTTTTCTGCGTTCATGGCGCAGGCCAGAGGCCGCGGCCGGGCTCCGTACGCTTGGCGACGGTTGCGGTCGCGTCTGTCCGAACCATATGAGGGACCTCGACGTGCTTGAGCAGGCTTTCAAAGCCGCGCGCTCAGCGAAGTCCCGGGGCATGACCCGGAACAACGACATGGAGACCGGAATTTGTTTGATGCGATCATTATCGGCGGCAGCTATGCCGGCCTGTCTGCCGCCCTGCAGCTGGCCCGTGCCCGGCAGCGTATCCTGGTGATCGACGCGGGCCAGCGCCGCAACCGGTTTGCGACGACGGCGCATGGTTTCCTGACCCAGGACGGCCGGGCACCGGGCGAGATTGCCCAGGATGCCCGCGACCAGCTGATGCGCTATCCTGATGTCGAATGGCTGGATGACCGGGTGGAACAAGCGCAGGGTCGCCAGGACGATTTTACCGTCACCACGGCCCGGAGCGGAGCGTTTTCCGCCCGCCGCCTGCTTTTGGCGCTCGGGGTGGCCGACGACCTGCCGGACGTTGCGGGCCTGCAGGAGCGCTGGGGCCAATCGGTATTCCACTGCCCCTATTGCCACGGCTATGAGCTGGACCAGGGCAGGATCGGCGTGATCGCCACCTCGCATCATTCCATGCATCAGGCGCTGCTCTTGCCCGACTGGGGACCGACGACGCTTGTTCTCAACGGAAGTTTTGAGCCGGACGAGGAGCAGCGGGCTCAGCTTGCCGAGCGTGGGACCGAAATCGAGACGGGCAAGATAAAGCGCGTCGAGGGCAGAGCGGATCTCCTGATGGAGGACGGGCGCGTGCTCAGCTTTGCCGGTCTGTTCGTGCTGCCGCAGCCGCGCATCGTGGTGCCGCTCGCCAACCAGCTGGGCTGCGACCTCAAGGACGACGAGCTCTACCCGTTCATCAAGACCGCCTTTACCCAGGAGACCAGCGTGCCGGGCGTGTTTGCCTGCGGCGATGCGGCGCGCGCAGCCGGGTCTGTTGCCGTTGCGGTGGGCGATGGCAATGTGGCGGGTGCGGCCCTGCACCAGTCGCTGGTGTTTCGGGCGCGGGAGACCGGGCGCCAGGCCGAGCCTCAGGCGAAGGCTGCGGCGGGCTGATCCTCAGGCGGCGATCTGGTTGAAGAAGCGGATGCTTTCGTGCACGGCGCCCGGGACCACGCCGTTGTGGGTGCCGGGCAGCGTGCGTGCCTCGATCGACGCACCGGCGGCGCGGGCGCGCTCCATCAGCAGATGGTGGTCGTGGTCGAAGGGCCGCTCCTCGGTGCCGCGCAGTAGAAGCGTCGGGCATTTCAGGCTGGGGCCAAAGCAGATCGACGACCGCATCACGAATTCGCGCGGGTCGGTGACGTCAAAGCGGATGTCCTCAAGGTAACGGTTGAAGAAGCGCCAGGAATTGACGCCGGCCGAGATCGGCACCGCGGCGCGGAACTTGCGCGTCATGGAGGAGAGCAGCGCCAGGGTGCCGCCATTGCTGTGGCCGGCGAGGAAGAGACGGTCCCTGTCGACGCCGGGCAGGTTTTCCAGGTAGCGGGCGGCCGCCAGCGCATCGCTGGTTTCATCGTAGAAGCCGGAAAAGGCGCCTTGCTGGCCGTTTTCGCCACGGAAGGAGGGCAGCATCACCACATAGCCCGCCTCCACATAGGGCTTCATCAGCTCCCAGTGACCATCGCCCGTGGCATTGCCGCCGTGCAGGAAGAGGACGGCCGGCTTCGGCTTGGCCGATGGCTGGTCGTCCGAGAGCCAAGCCACCAGCGGGATCGAGCCCTCAGGCTCACCACCGGGATACAGCACCCGTTTCGCGCCGGCTGGCGTGCCGAGCGGCGGGGAGTTCTCCGGGGCCGGGCCCTTGCGCAGGAGGTGGGTGCGGAAGCGCCGTCGCGCCTCGCCATAGTCTTCCCGCTCAAGCAGCGGAACCTCCGGAACCGGAAAGGGGGCGGCGGCGGCAAGCCCGGGCGCGAATGCTCCGAGGGCAAGACCACCCATCATCAGGCGGCGGGTCAGCGGCATGGGTCGACCTTCATCAGCAATACATGAAAGTTAGCATCGCCAAAAACATCTGCAAGAGCGAGATGCTGCGCAGATGTGCTGCGCGCGAAGATTTGATAGCCGGCCAGAGGTCACGGGAGAGGTCACGGAGCCTGATGCAAGATCAGATCCCGCCGCGCATCTCCCTCCCCGCCTCTTTCCTCGCCCGGTCGCGGCCCATTCGCCTGGGCGGATGGATCGTCGACCGCCTGCCCGGCGCCCGTGGTGAACAAATCCGCTTCAGAGACCTGACATTCAAGTATTAACTAAAATGGAGGGGTTCGCGCCTATGTCTCTACCGGGGACTTTAATTCAGGATGGGGATTTCTACTGCAATGACCGAGCTTCACATCAAACGTCCACTGTGGATGACCATGACGGCTTGCGGTTTTGCCGCCGTGCTGTTTGCCAGCGCTGCAATCGGCGGCCTTGCGCTCTACCGGCAGTCGGCTCTGGACGACAAGGGGCTCCACACCCGCTCGCGCAGCGACATGTCGGTGATCCAGACGGATATGGACGCGGTGAAGCGCTCGGCTTCGGCCATGGCGCAGGCGATGGCCGGCGACCCTGCGATTGCGGACCTGATCCTCAACAATGATCGCGCCGGGATCCTGGCCAAATACCTGCCCGGCTGGCCGTCCGTGGTGCGCGATGGCGGACTGCAGACACTGACGGTGCTGGACGCCAAGGGCACGGTGGTTGCCCGCGCCCATGCCGCCGACAAGTTCGGCGACAACATCACCTCGCGCCGCAAGACCGTGGTTGCCGCGCTTTCGACCGGCAAGCTTGCCTCCGGCGTCGAACAGGGCCGCACGGCGATCAGCATGTATGCCTCTGCCCCGGTCATCCGCGACGGCAAGGTCGTCGGCGTCGTCGACATCGGCACGGAACTCACCAACGCGTATTTCCAGCCGCTCGCCGACAGCCTCAACGCGGAAATTGCCGTGGACGTGCTGGCCGACGGCAAGATCACCAACCAGGCCTCCACCCAGGACGGCAAGTCGATGCTCTCCGACAAGATCATCCAGTCGGCACTGGACGGACAGCCGGTGTTCGAGCAGATCGAGCTCGGCGGCCGCGACATGGTCCTGCGGGCCATTCCCTTCACCAACTTCTCGGGCGACAAGATCGGCGTGTTCGAAATCGGCACGGATGCCAGCGAGGCCGTTGCATCTGCACGGCAGAGCCTGTGGATCACCATCGGCGTGATCCTGGCGATCTCGTTGCTCGCCCTGCTCGGCTTCCTGATCTTCGCCCGCTCGCTGGCGGGTGCGATCGCCCGGCTGACCGGTACCATGTCGAGTCTTGCCTCCGGCAACCTCTCGTCCGATGTCGAAGGCGACCGCCGGTCCGACGAAATCGGCGCCATGGCCAAGGCCGTGCAGGTGTTCAAGGACAATGCGCTGAAGGCGCGTGAGCTGGAACGCCAGGCAAACGAGCAGCGCGACCAGTCGGAAGAACAGCGCCAGCTGGCCGCGGAGCGGGACCGGGTTCGCACCGAAGCCATGGCCCAGGCGACCAATGGTCTTGCCGACGGATTGAAGCATTTTGCCAGCGGCGACCTGACCTTCCAGCTCGACCAGCCTTTCGCCGACGACTTCGAAAGCCTGCGCGCCGACTTCAACCGCGCCGTGGAACAGCTGCGCAGCACGCTGAGCGGGGTTGCCCAGGTGAGCGGGTCGATCGACAGCGGTGCCCGCGAAGTCAGCCAGAGCGCCGACGACCTATCCAAGCGTACCGAGCAGCAGGCGGCTTCCCTGGAAGAGACCGCCGCCGCCCTCGACGAGATCACCGCCAATGTGACGAACTCCTCCAAGCGTGCCGACGAAGCACGTTCGGTGGCAATCCAGGCCAATGACAGCGCACGCCAGTCCGGCACAGTGGTCTCCAATGCCGTCACGGCCATGGGAAAGATCCAGCAGTCGTCCAACCAGATCTCCAACATCATCGGCGTGATCGACGACATCGCCTTCCAGACCAACCTGCTCGCCTTGAATGCCGGTGTCGAAGCGGCACGGGCCGGGGAAGCGGGCAAGGGCTTTGCCGTGGTTGCCCAGGAAGTGCGCGAACTGGCGCAGCGGTCTGCCAAGGCTGCCAAGGAAATCAAGGAGTTGATCCGCAATTCCTCGGTCGAGGTCGGCAGCGGCGTCAAGCTGGTCAGCGATACGGGTGAAGCGCTGAAGACGATCGAAGGCTATATCGTCACCATCAACCAGCACATGGATGCAATCGCCACCTCGGCGCGCGAACAGTCGGTCGGGCTCTCCGAGGTGAACACCGCCGTCAACCAAATGGACCAGGTGACCCAGCAGAATGCGGCCATGGTGGAAGAGGCGAATGCCGCCGGCGCCACGCTTGCCAACGAAGCCGGCCACCTGCGCTCGATGATCAGCCAGTTCCAGCTTGGCCAGTCGGCGCCCTCAGAGGCGCGGACCCCGCGCGGCCAGATCGAGACCGGCCGCGGTGCCCCGGCACCACGGGCAGCGGCAGCGCCGCGCCGTCCGGCTCTTGCAGCCGCATCGGCATCCAGCGGTTCGGCCCCCTCGCCGGCCCGCAGCATGGTCGGCAAGATCGCCAAGGCGTTTGGCGGCCGCACGGCCAGCGCGACCGCTGCCTCGACCGACAGCTGGGAAGAATTCTGAGCCCTTCCGAGCCAGGATCGCATGCGGAAAAGGCGGGGCCAAAAGCTCCGCCTTTTCCGGTTTCCGGCAATGCTTGACCCGAGAAACAGCTATACAAGCAATCCGGTCTTCCGCCCCATTGCAAACACTATAGGCTGTGTTAACAGTCCCATCCCAAGGGACATATGGGGCAATAAGACATGCAAAAATCCGGCTTTAAAGCATTCATATGCTGGGCACTTTGCCTGGTTGGGGTCTGCGGCATCCACCGCTTCTACGTTGGCCGCACGATGAGCGGCATCATCTGGCTGCTCACCTTTGGGTTGCTGGGTTTCGGCCAGCTGTTCGACCTGTTTTTCTTGGGCTCGATGGTTCGCCAGGCCAATATGCTGAACGGCCTCCAGGCCTACGGCCAGAACACCAATACGAATACCAACACGGTTGCTCCGATCTTCAACGTGTCGGTCACCATTCCGCCTATGGCCGGCCCCACCGCCGAGCCGACCAAGACCGCCTGAGCTTCCGAGCCAGGATCGCAATACCAAAAAGGCGGGGCCAGAAGCTCCGCCTTTTTTTGTCCTGAGGTTCCGCGCCGGTCGGTTACCTATTTCCAGCTGGTGAAATCGGCGGCCGTGCAGCCGTGCGGCGCACTCTCGGAGCCGAAGCGCTTCTTCAGCTGGTCGCAACCCCAGCGGTTGATCGGAGCCGGCAGGAGGTTGTTCACCTCCATGCCGATCTGATCGTACTGCGTTTTCGAACTGGTGACATACCAGGCCCAGTAGCCGAGCAGCCCCGCGATACACAGGAGGATGACGGAGAGGAAGATCAGGATGCCCTTCAAGACGGGCATCATCCGCTTTGGCGCTTTCAGCACGATCATGCCGCCTGAGGGCGCCAGCGCGGTTTCGATCGGATCGAGGATGGCGCGACGCTCCGCTTCGCTGAGGTCGATGCGCTCCAGCCGGCTGTCGAGCAGGACCGGCAGCGGCGTCGTTCCATGGCGGACCGCCAGACCGACCGCCGTTGCACCCCCGACATTGGTTTTACCGTTTGCACGACCATCGGCTGTGGTGCCGATGATCAGAGGCTCCTCCCCCGCCGTGAAATGCGTGTAGGCAATGCGGCCGGTCTTGCGGCTCGAGAGCTTGTCCGCATAGGTGACGAACATCCCCTGGCGGGTGCGGTTGAATGCGGTGATTTCGACAGGGACTGCAGTCAGCACCGCCGGATGCCGGAGGCTGCGTCTGGCCAGTGCCACACGCAACCCGATCCAGATCATTGCAATGCCGAAGCCTGCGACGGACAGGACCATCACGGCCAGCGAGATGATGCGGTTCCACAGCTTTTCGAGGCCGATTGTGAGCGTCGCCAGTTCGGGGTGATCGGCGGAAATGACCATGCCGCTTTCGTAATCGCCGGAATGGAAATCGACGAAGAACAGATGCACTTCCTTTTCGTATTGCCGGCCTTCGCGGGTATAGACGAGACGGGCCTCGCAGTCGGTCAGCACCGCCTTGCGGGTGGTGCATCTGCCGTTCTGGATGTCGCCGTCTTCAAGAACGAGCGGGTTCTTGCTGATCTGGATATCCTGGAGAAGATCCGGGCCCTGCCAGATCGCAAAAAAGGCCGCGAGCGCCAACATGAACAGCGTCAGGACGCCATAGGCGCGGGGTTTTGACAGGACATCCTTTCTGACGGAAACGGGACGATCGGGAAACACAATCCCGGCAAGACTCATGGCTCTCTCCAAACACATTCAATATCAATAAAACAAATCTTCAACCCGGCTTGCGGCCGTGTCGGAGGCGGGCCTAGGCCTCCCGGCCATCGATCATGGCGGTGAGAGTCGAAAGCCGGTCGGCATCGCGGGGCAGTTTGTCCTGGCGCAGGCGGGCGATGCGCGGAAAGCGCATGGCGACGCCGGACTTGTGGCGGCTCGAGCGATTGATGCCCTCGAAGGCCACTTCCAGCACGAAGCCGAAATCCTTGTCGGCGCGCACTGCCCGCACCGGCCCGAAGCGTTCCACCGTGTTGTCGCGGACGAACTTGTCGAGCACTTCGAGCTCCGCGTCGGTAAAGCCGAAGTAGGCCTTTCCGACGGGCACCAGCTGGTCGCCTTCCGGCGTCTCGGTCCAAACGCCGAAGGTGAAATCGGAATAATAGCTGGAACGCTTGCCGTGGCCGCGCTGCGCATAGAGCATCACCGCATCGATATTGTAAGGGTCGCGCTTCCACTTGAACCACGGGCCCTTGAGGCGGCCGGCCTGGTAGACGCTGTCGCGGCGCTTGATCATCACGCCCTCGATCACCGGGTCGGGCGGGGCAATGCGCAGGCGGTCGAGTTCTGCCCAGTCCGAGAAGGGCACGAGGTCCGAGAGGTCGAAGCGATCGTGCGGCGCCCTTTCGATGATCTCTCCCAGACGGCCGCGGCGTTCCAGGAAGCCTTGCGCCCGGACATCCTGATCGCCCTGAAACAGCAGATCATAAGCGCGCACGAAGGCCGGATAGTCGTCCATCATCTTCGGCGTCACGGTTTTCCGGTTCAGCCTCTGCTGGAGATCGGAAAAGCTGCGGGTCGGGCTGTTGGAGCGCATGGTGCCGCCAACCAGCAGCTCGCCATCGATGACGCCCTCGAAATCGATGGCCCCAACGATATCGGGAAAGGCGTTGGTGATGTCATCGCCGGAGCGGGAGTAGAGCTTCTTCGTGCCGCCGTAGCTCGACATCTGGATGCGGATGCCGTCCCATTTCCACTCGGCCGCATAGTCTTGCGGATCGAGCTTTTCGAGGTCGCCCGGTTCGACCGGATTGGCGAGCATGACCGAATGGAAGATAGCGGGCGTGGCAAGCACCGGCTTTTCCGCCCTACCCTCCAGCCAGGCAAACAGCGCCTCATAGGGCGCCTCCAGACCGTGCCACAGGGTCTCGATCTCGGTCACGTCGCGGGCGTGTCCGGGTCTTTCTGCATCACCATGTCCGCTCATGTCGGACAGCGCCTGCTTGGCAAGGCGGGCCGAGACGCCGATGCGCAGCGAACCCGTCACCAGCTTCAGGAAGGCGTAGCGGCCGGACGGATCGAGGTGATTGAGGAGATCGCGCACGGCACCGCGGACTTCCGTGCGACCGAGCGAATTCATGCGGTCGACAACCTCCGACAGGCTCGGCTGTTCGGCGTCCGTCGTGTCGTCCTTCTCGCCGCCATCCCAGACCAGCGAAATGGTTTCGGCGAGATCGCCGACATAGTCGTAGGAATAGCGGAAGAGCACCGGATCCATCTGCTCCAGCACCAGTTCGCGCAGCATGGCGGGCTTGACGCTTTTGAGGTCGAGCGCGCCGGCGAGCGCCGCCAGGCCATAGCCGCGGTCGGGATCGGGGGTGTCGCGGAAATAATCGGCGAGAAGCTTCAGCTTGCCGTTGCGCGACGGGGTCAGCAGCAGGCGATCGAGAAGGGTCGCAAAGGCTTTCATAGGGCACCCTCCCCTCGATGGGGAGGGTCGGCGCGCAGCGACGGGGTGGGGTGACCGCCACAAGCTCCGAACTTGCCGCAAGTCACCCCCTCCCGCGGCTTCGCCGCGACCTCCCCCCTCAAGGGGGAGGTAAAGAAACACCGAACCCCCATCATCAATCCCCCTCGTCCTCATAGCCGACCAGGTGCAGCGGGCGGGCGGGGATGCCCTTCATCTCGCACCAGCGCACCAGCGCTTCCTCGCGGCCATGGGTCACCCAGACTTCGGACGGCGCGATTTCGCCGATGGTTTCCAGCAGTTCCGGCCAGTCACAATGGTCGGAAATGACCAGCGGCAGCTCGACGCCGCCCTGCTTGGCGCGCTGGCGCACCATCATCCAGCCCGAAGCAAAGGAAATCAGCGGTTCGTTGAAGCGGCGCGCCCAGCGGTCCTGGAAGGCAGACGGCGGACCGACCACCACGGCGCCCTTGAAGAGGTCCGGCGTGCTCTTTTCCATCGTCGCCGGGCGGATATCGCCAAGCGCGATGCCCTGGCTTTCATAGTACTCGCAGAGTTTTGCCAGCGCGCCGTGGATGAAGATCGGCTCGTCGTAGCCGCAGTCCCGGATCAGCCGGATGACGCGCTGCGCCTTGCCGAGCGCATAGGCGCCGACGAGGTGGCTGCGGTCCGGGAACTGCTTTAGCGAGATCAGCAGTTTGGCGATTTCCTCGCGCGGGTTGGGATGGTGGAAGACCGGCAGGCCAAAGGTCGCCTCGGTGATGAAGACATCGCAGGCGACCGGCACGAAGGGGGCGCAGGTGGGATCGACGCCGCGCTTGTAGTCACCCGAGACGACGATGCGCAGGCCGTCCCTCTCGATCCTGATCTGGGCAGAGCCGAGTACGTGGCCTGCGGGATGGAAGCTCACCGTGACGCCGTCGACATCGATGAGTTCGCCGAATTCGGCCGCCTGTTCGCTCTCGCAGAAATCTTCGCCGTAGCGGATGCGCATGATATCGAGCGTCTGGCGGGTGGCGAGCACCCTGCCGTGGCCGGCGCGGGCGTGGTCGGAATGGCCATGGGTGATCAGCGCCCGCTCAACGGGACGCACCGGATCGACGTGGAAGCGGCCGATGGGGCAGAACAGCCCGGCCGGGGTGGGGTGAAGCAGCGCCTCTGGTTTCATGCGGGACAAGATAGGCCACGGCGCGAGGCTTGGAAGAGGCCACGCGCTGCAAGTGCATAAAGATCAGGCGGCGGTCTGCGCATCGCCGGCAGGATCCGCCGCCTTGCGGGCCATCGGCAGGTTCTTCGGCTTCAGGCAGAGCGCGGCGAGCAGGCCCAGGAAGGCGATGAAGGCGGCGCTGAGGAAGAGCGGCGTGAAGGCCTGGTAGTAGAGGCCGGCCACCGCCTGGCGCGATGCTTCGGGAAGCTCGGCCAGCATTTTGGGGGTCAGCGAGGCGATGTCATCCAGCCCCGGGATGGGCGATGCGGTTCCCTTGAGGCTGGTCCCAACGATGGCGCCATAGGTGGAGATGGCGATGGAGGCGCCGCCCATGCGCATGAGGGTCACGGCACCGGTTGCGGCGCCCACATCCTCGCGCGGTGCGGAATTCTGGACGCCGATGATCGGCGCCTGCTGGCCAAAGCCGACCGCGAGGCCCTGGAACAGCATGAGGGCGGCCAGCAGAGCCAGCGGCGTGCCCTGCCCGACCAGCGAAAACAGCAGCAGCGCGACCACGCTCAGGGCCAGGCCGACGACCGAAAAGGGTTTGTAGCGGCCGGTGCGGGAGATCAGGCGGCCGGCCACCAGCGAGCCGATAACGATGCCGCCGGTGAGACCGATGAAGAAGAGACCAGCCATGGAGGGCGAGAGGCCCGTCGTCGTCTGCAGGAAGAGCGAGTAATAGTTGACCATGCCGATGCCGACCGCGCCCGAGCACATGGTGATGAGCAGGTAGAGCGAGAAGGTGCTGTCGCGGAAGAGCCGCAGCGGCACGATGGGTTCCGGCACGCGGGATTCGATCCACACCCACAGTGCTGCGCAGACCGCGCCGAAACCGATCAGCGCCAGCGCTTCCGGTGCGAGCATGGAGCCGAAGATCTGCTTGCTGTCTGCCCAGGCGACGATGCAGGCGATGGCGGCGGCCAGCACCAGGGCGCCGAAGTAGTCGATGCGCGGCTTGCGGCTGGGGCGACGGTTGGGCAGCAGGATAAACAGCCCCGCGACCACGATCGCACCGATCGGCAGGTTGATCAGGAAGATCGAGCGCCAGCCGAAGAGATCGCTCATCGTACCGCCGAGGACGGGCCCAAGGCTTCCCGATGCCATGAGCATGAGGCTCGAATAGCTCTGGTACTTGGCGCGTTCGCGCGGCTCGAAGAGGTCGGCATTGATCGAGAAGATCGACACCATGATGCCGCCGCCGCCAAGCCCCTGAAAGACGCGTGCGGCGATCAGCGAATCCATCGACCAGGCAAAGCCGCAGAGGAAGGAGCCGAAAGTGAAAAGGACGATCGCCGTCAGCATCACATACTTGCGGCCGAACAGATCACCCAGCTTGCCGTAGATGGGCATGACGGCGCTGGTCGCGAGCAGGAAGGCGGAGCTGATCCAGCCGAAGCGCTCCATCTCGCCGAACTCGCCGACGATGGTCGGCAGGGCCGTAGAGACGATCTGGTTGTCCAGCGTCGCCATGAACAGGGCAGCCATGAGGAAGCAGAAGATGGCCAGCCGGAGCTTAGGGCTGGTAACGAGCGGCTGCTGCGCCGGGCGGGTGACATCCATGGAGAAATCCTTGCAAGGCCGGATTTATGTGCTGATAGCATATAATTGTCAACGGCACTTTTGTGACGAGATCATTAAATGATTGATGCTCACCACCGGGATTTGCTAGACTGCGGCAATGACGAAGACAGTACACACTGCTCCCGCCAATACCGGCTTCCCGGAAGACCTCGCGCGCATCAGCGATGCGTTGGGACGGATGCGCATGCTGATCGGCCGGCGGATCATCGCCAGAACCGCGATCGCCAACACCGTGCCTGGGCTGGAGATCTCGCATCTGGACGTGCTGGAGGCGATGCGGCGCGCCGGCGGCGAAGTGACGGTCGGCGCGATTGCCGAGGCGATGCGGATCGACCCTTCGCGCGGCAGCCGGCTGGTGGCCGAACTGGTCGGGCGCGGCGTGCTGCGCAGGGACGCTTCCCAGGAAGACGGCCGTCGCTCGATCATCGCGCGCACGGAACTCGGCGACAGGCTTGTGAACGAGATGCGCTCGGTGAAGCATTCGCTGCTCCAGCAGGTGCTGGAAGACTGGGACGAGCACGAGTTGCAGGCCTTCTCGCATCTGTTCGAGAGGTTCGTCTGCGGCTTCGAGGCGGCGGCGCTGACGACGGCCCGGACCACCGACACAGAGGCAGGCGCAGACCGCTAGCGGCTCAACTCACCTCGACTGCCGAGACCCGCAGGGTGTCGCGACCCATGGATTTTGCCTCGTACATGGCCTTGTCGGCGCGGGCAAGCAGCGCCTCGGGCGTGCTGCCATCCTGAGGATAGAAGGCAACGCCCATGCTGCAGGTGGCCGTCATGCTGTGACCTTCGAGCACGAGGGGCCGGGCGACGGCAGCGCGCAGTTCCTCAAGGCGGCGAATGACGCCGATCCGATCATGCCGCGGACTGGTAAAAACGATCGCGAATTCATCGCCACCGAGGCGGGCGAGAAGATCGCTTGAGCGGATGCTGCCGCCCATGCGGCTCGCCAGGCTGCGCAGCACCTCATCGCCGGCAGCGTGGCCGAGCGTATCGTTGATCGCCTTGAAATTATCGAGGTCGACATAGGCGACGGTGACCTTGCGCTGCTCCCGCTGCGCCTCATGCAGGGTTCGGCAGAACTGCGCCCAGAAGAACGCCCGATTGGGCAGACCGGTCAGGGGATCATGATGCGCCATATGGCGGACGCGGGCTTCGCTGTGGGCCCGTTCGATGGCGATGCCGGCGATATCGGTCGCCATGGCCGTGAGCTCCATTTCGGGCGGTGTCGGCTCGCGCACGCCGCTCGAATACAGAGCGAAGGTGCCCAGCACCCCGTCCGGGCCGAAGATCGGTGTCGACCAGCAGGAGCGGAAACCGAACAGGATGGCCAGATCGCGGAAATCATCCCAGAGCGGATCGAGATGGATATCGCTGACCACGACCGCTTCCCGGCGCCAGACCGCAGTGCCACAGGAGCCGCGCTTCGGGCCGATCTCGAACCCGTCGATCAGTTTCATATAGGCTTGCGGCAGATGCGGCGAAGCGCCGTTCCTCAGATGCTCGCCCGTATCGTCCAGCAGCAGGATGGAGGCGGTGAGGCCCGTCAGTTCGGCTTCCACCAGTGCCACCAGTGCATCCAGAACGGCGTTCAGAGGCTGGCCGCGGGCGATCATCTCCAGCAGCCGGGCATGGCCGCGCCGCAGATCGTCCTGGCGGCGGCTTTCGGTGATGTCGCGCGAAATGCCGATGAGACCGACGACCTGGCCCGAGGCATCCCTGAGCGGCGTCTTGGTGGTGGTCAGCCACAGAAGGCGGCCATCGACCAGGCGCAGCCGCTCCTCTACCGCATCCAAGGCGATGCCCGAGGCCATGACCTCCTGCTCCGAAAGGAAGAGGCGGCGCGAGCTTTCATGATCGAGGAAATCGAAGTCCGTGCGCCCGATGAGCCCTCCCTCGCCGACCATGACCGTGTGGCGGCTGGCGGCGGCATTGGCGAAGACAAAGCGGCCGCGGCGGTCCTTGATGTAGATCAGATCCGGCAGCTGATCGAGCAGGGTGCGGGTGTCGAGCTCGCGGATCAGACGGGCGCTGTCGACGTCGATCTCGCTTTCCGTGGAGATGCGCAGGAGCCTGGCGCACAGGTCTTCGAGCGGCTCATGCGAGCTTACCATCGGCATGCTCTGACTGACGGGGTCTACCATGAGCGCCCCTCCCCCCAAAACTTCTCGTGAACCACCCCCGGAGTGGCATTTAGCATGGCAGCAAAATCCTTATTGTTGCTTAAGGACATCATGGATTGGCATGCAGGCGGCGACTCCCCAGTCGCCATCTGGAAGGCTACATGATCCGTGGCGCCGCGCCGCCACAAATGCTTGGAATACCTAATGCCGCGTGGATGGCCAAAGAGGGATGGATGATTTCGAAACGGAGCCTGCTGCGACTGGGTGTCGGTGCAACCGGACTGGGGCTTCTGGCGCTCCCGGTCCGCACCGCGCCGCTTGCCGCTCCTTCGATCGGCATGCGTGGGTCGATCGATGCGGGGAAGCAAGGTCTGCGGCCCGATGCGCTTTCGAAAGGCGGAGACGCCTTAAGCCGCAAGCTCCAGGCGCTGATCACCGAAGCCGCCCGCCAGAACATGCCGCTGTTCCTGCCGCCCGGCCGCTACGCGGTGTCCAACCTCATTCTTCCGGACGGCGCGCGGCTGACGGGCATCGCAGGTGCAACGCAGCTCGTCTATTCCGGTGGCGGTTTCCTGATGCGGGGCGAGGATGCCGGCCGCATCGAGCTCACCGGCCTGACGATCGACGGGGGTGGCCGCAGCCTTGGAGCAGATGCACCGGCGCTGGTGCATCTGAGCGGCATCGGGACCGTGTCGATCGACGCTTGCGAGATCATCGGGTCGCAGAAAACGGGGATCCAGCTTGAGCGCTGCGGCGGCCGGATCGAACGCAGCAGCATCAGTGACGCCGCCGACTACGGGATCTATGCGGTCGAGAGCAGCGGGCTTTCGATCACCGGCAACAGCGTGTCCGACTGCGGCAATGGCGGCATTCTCGTGCACCGCTGGACGAAGGGCTATGATGGGACGATGGTCTCAGGCAACCGGATTACCGGCATGGGCGCCATGAACGGCGGCACCGGTCAGTATGGCAACGGCATCAACCTCTACCGCGCCGATGGCGTGACGGTGAGCAGCAACCAGATCTCGCGCTCGGCCTTTTCCGCCATTCGCGCCAACAGCGCCTCCAATGCGCTGATTTCCAACAACCAGTGCCTGCAATCCGGCGAGACCAGCATCTATGCGGAATTTGCCTTCGAGGGCGCGTTGGTGAGCGGCAATGTCGTCGACGGGGCCGCAAACGGCATTTCGGTGGTCAACTTCAACGAGGGCGGACGGCTGGCGACAGTCGCCAACAATGTCGTCCGCAACCTTTCGCTCACCGGCCCTTATGTGCTGGAAGAGGCGATCTTCGGCGTCGGCATCAGCGTCGAGGCGGATACGGCGGTGACCGGCAATGTGATCGAGAACGCGCCGTTCTGGGGCCTGGCGCTCGGCTTCGGAGCCTATCTGCGCAATGTGGTCGCCACCGGCAATGTGGTGCGGCAGGCGGGGATCGGCTGTGCGGTCAGCGTGGCCGAAGGTACCGGCAGTGCTGTGATTTCCGGCAACCTGTTCCAGGGCGTGAGCAAGGGCGCGATCATCGGCCACCGGTGGAAGACGGCGGTAACGGGGGAGCTTGTGGGCGACGACGCGGCAGCCCGGTATCCGCAGCTGACGATCGAGGGCAACCGGATCGTCTAGGACCGATCGTCGTCGCTCTCGCGAAGATCGATCGCACGGCCGCGAGCGAAGATGCGCAGAATGACGACGGTGTCGTCAGTTACCTGGAAGACGATCGTGGCCCTGTAGCGGTATCCGACAAGACGGATGCCTTCTCCAAGATCGGTGCGCCGCATACCTCGCTTGGGAAAGGTTGAAAATCCCTCGCAGTAACTGCGAATCCTGCCGACATATTGACGCGCAGGCAAAGCCCCCATTTCTGGCGCGAGGTAGACAAATATGTTGTCGAGATCGTCCAGGGCATCCGGATCAAAGACGACGCGATGGCTCATCGCTCCGCTTCGACCTGACGCAAAGCCTCCAGCCGCGCATCAAGCCTTCTGTCGACCTCGTCGAGGGACAATAGTCTTTCGGGGTGAGCCCTGACTTTCTCCAGCGTCTTGCGGACCTCTTCGACCTGCCAGGTCTCAAGGGTTGCGTCCTCGTCGAGGAGGTTGCGCAATCCCTCGTAAATCACCTCGCTTTCGGAGGCGTATTCGCCCGATGCGACCTTGGCCTTGACCATCTCGGCCAGTTCGGCTGGCAAGGTAATGCTCATAGACTGCGTGGCGCGCATGGATCGGTCCTTTCGTGCGGCTTCGGCATGGTCGAAATTCTATCGAAAAATTTGATGGATGTCGAACGCGGACAGAGCTTCCGTTTTCGCGCGCGGACACCTAGCGTGCGGCCGCATTGAGGAGAAACGCACATGCTGAAGATCTACGGTGTCTACCGATCCCGCGCGACCCGGCCGTTGTGGCTTTTGGAAGAAGTTGGCCAGGCTTACGAGGTCGTGCCGGTCATCCAGGCCTACCGCCTGCCCGAACCGATGGCGCCCGGCGCGCCCATCAACACGCTGTCGCCGGATTTCCTGGCGGTTAACCCGATGGGCTCCATCCCGTCGATGGATGACGACGGGTTCATCCTGCACGAGTCGCTCGCCATCTCGTTCTATCTGGCCCGCAAGTTCGGCGGCGAGCTCGGGCCGCGCGATGTTCCAGAAGAAGGCTCGATGCTGCAGTGGTCGCTGTTTGCCGCAACCTCCATCGAGACGCCGGCTTTGAAAATCCAGTCCACCATTTCCGGCGGCAAGGCCGAGACGGAAGAAGGCAAGGCCGAGATCAGGGTTGCGGCGCGCACGCTAAAGCGCCCGTTCGACGTGCTGGAGAAGCACCTGTCGGCCAACAGCCACATGGTCGCCGGCCGGTTCACCGTGGCCGATATCAACGTCGCCGAGATCGTTCGCTATGCGCAGGTCACGCACCGCTGTTCGACAACCGCCCTGCCCTGAAGGCCTGGCTCGAAGCCTGCCAGGCGCGCGCCGGCTTCCAGGCGATGTGGGAGAAGCGGGCGGCCGAACCGGCCTGAACCGCACGGGATGACAGACAGGGCGGTTGTGTCATGCGTGCCGCCCTGCCCCTCGAATTGTGTCAGCCCGCCTCGTGTTCGGCGAGTGCGCGCTGGACGCCGGGACGTGCCCGCATTCGATCGTAGTGATCCGCCACGCGCGGAAAATCTGCCTTGTCGATGCCCAGGCCCGACAGCCAGTCGGTCAGGGTGAAAAGATAGGCGTCGGCGACCGAATAGGTCTCGCCCAACACCCAGGGTCCCGTCAGGTGCTCGTTTTCGATCAGCGTAAAGCAGTCGCGCATGTTCTGGGGCGCCTTGGCCGCCATATCGTCGAGCGCCGGCTGGCTGTCGGCCCAGCGGTAGCCGCGGCGCTTGTGGGCATAGGCCACATGCACTGTGCCGCCGAGGTAGGTGTTGAACGCCTGCATGCGCGCAAAGGCAAAGGGATCATCCAGTGGCGCCAGTTTCGCATCGGGCGCCATCTGGGCGATATAGGAGAGGATGGCGACGTTCTCCGACAGCGCCCCCTTCTCCGTCACCAGGACCGGGACCCGGCCATTCGGGTTGAGCTTCAGATATTCCGGCGAGCGCTGCTCGTTGTCGGCGAATTTCACCCGCTGCAGCCGGTAGGGCAGACCGGATTCCGCCAGTGCGATGGCGCTTGCCAGCGAGCAGGCGCCGGGTGAAAAGAACAGGGTGTTCATTAAGATCTCCTCCCTCGTTTGCCCCGTTCTATCACGCCTGTCAGGGCTGGGAAGATGCCGCAACGCCTGGAACGTCCTCCAGCCGGTACCAGACGGGAATGCCGCGTTCGGTGGCGATCTTGACATCGTTGTCGGCTCCCTTGGAGGCGCCGGGCAGTCGCAGTACGCCTTCGCACAGCTGCAACAGACGCCCCGCGACCGGGTGGAAGATCTCCTCATAGAGATCGTCGCCGACATGGGTGCCGCCGGCCGCATGCCAGATCGGCAGCGCCACCCATTCGCCGATCATCGGCACGTGCCCGGCTTCAAACAGCGCATGGGACGGCGCTTCGAGGCGCTTGAGGTTGTCGGCCATCTTGACGGGGTCGTCTTGCGTGCCGGAGCGATAGGGGCCTGCGATCAAGATCAGCATTGTCTTTTCCTTTAAACGAGAAGTGGCTACACGAATTCGCCGGAGGAGTTGTTTTTCGCGCCATCTCCGGCATAATCCAGAATATTCGTGCAACCTCGTGCAGAGTCAAGACCCATGCTGACAAGCCAGCGCAAAGACCTCATCCTCGACATGCTGCGCCGCGAGGGGCAGATCATCGCCAAGCGGGCGGCCGAACAATTCTCGCTGTCGGAGGACACGATCCGGCGCGATCTTCGCGATCTGGCGGCGGAGGGGCTGCTGCGGCGCGTCCATGGCGGCGCGCTGCCGGCCTCGCCCGAGCTGCCGGATTTTACCGCGCGCCGGTCGGTTTCCTCGGATGTGAAGGCAAGGCTCGGCGTGCAGGCAGCAGGCCTGATCCGGCCGGGCCAGACCGTGTTTCTCGACGGCGGAACCTCGACAGCTGCGATTGCCCAGGCACTTCCGCGGGATTTCGCATTCACCGTGGCAACCCACAGCCCAACGATCGCGGGTGAGCTGGAGCATCATCCGACGGCCGAGGTCATCCTGATCGGCGGGCGGCTCTACAAGCATTCCATGGTGGCGACGGGCGCTGCTGCCATAGAGCAGATCGCGCGGATGCGGCCGGACCTGTTCTTTCTGGGAGTGACGGCCGCGCATCCGGCCCGCGGGCTTTCGACCGGCGATTTCGAGGAGGCGGCGATCAAGCGCCACATCGCCGCCTGCTCTGCGGAGACGGTGACGCTTCTGACGGCAGATAAACTGGATGCCGCCTCGCCGCATGCGATCATGTCGGCATCGGCGCTTTCGTGCATGATCGTGCAGGATGGAATCCCGGAGGAGCGGCTTACGCCCTACCGCGCGCTGGGGGTGACAGTGATTGAAGCGTGAGGCCTGGTGGGGGCATCTCTCCCCCAGAGGGAGAGAAAGCAATTTCGAACTCTTGAGCGTGAGCTAAATTTCAGAAATTGCAAGTGAGGGGATCTTCGTCGCCAGCTCGAGAACGGCAACGTCGTTGGATTTCCCCCTCACCAACAAAATCTAAGACTTAGCTTACGCTAAGATCTTGATTTCGTAACCTCTCCCTCAAGGGGAGAGGGAGCACAGAGACCGCCGCCGTCATCCCAGGCTCAGTTCTCTCCTCCGTCATCCTGACGACCGTTGAGGGCGAGCCTGCGTGACGACCGTGAGCGCTGCCTAAGATGACGACCGTTGCGGGAAAAATCCTCAGGCGAACAGCGCATCCGTGACGCGGACGTCGCCGACGTGGAGGCCGTTCCAGTTGCTCATGGAGCGGTTGGCCATGGCCATGAGCTTGGCTTCGACCTCGCCGCCCTTTTCGAAATAGCGGGCAATCAGGGCAAAGATCATGGCTTCGGCGGCGCGGGTGGAGCCATCCTCGGCCTTCACCGCCATGGCAATCCCCTCATCCGGCAGAGCCGCGATGAAGACGCCCTCGGCACCGGTCTTGGCGAAGATCTTGCCGGGTGCGACCTGCATGAGTTTCGTGCAGGCGCGGTTGGTACCGGCCACATAGAAGGGTTCGGCCATGCAGGCCTCCATCAGCCGGCGCGATGCCTTGGCACGGCCCGCTTCCAGGCCCTCGCCGGTCAGCATCTTGGCAAAGCCGTGGGCAAGGCCCGTGAGCGGCACGGCGTAGGTGGGGATGGAGCAGCCATCGATGCCGCAATTGTCTTCGCCGAGCGTCGCGCCGGTCAGGCTTTCCATAACGGCGCGGATCTCGCGCTGCAGCGGATGATCGTAGCCGACGTAACCCTTCAGCTCTGTGCCGGAATGCACGCAGGTGCAGACGAAGCCGGAATGTTTGCCGGAACAGTTGTTGTGGAGTGCCGTCGGCTTGTCGAGCGTGCGTGCCTGGTGGATCAGCACCTGCTGGTCGGAGGCCCAATGAGCGCCGCACTCCAGCGCCGACACGTCGCGGCCGGCCTTGGCCAGCATGGAGGCTGCCATGGCGACATGCTCGTCTTCCCCGGAGTGGGAGGCACAGGAAAAGGCGAGCTCCCGGTTGCCAAAGCCATAGGCGTCGGCTGCACCGCTTTCCACCAGCGGCAAGGCCTGCATGGCCTTGCAGGCGGAGCGCGGGAAGACGCCGGAATCGGAGGCGCCGAAGGAAAACAGCTGCTTGCCCTGGCCATCCACGACCACGCCCATGCCGCGATGGCGGCTTTCAACGAGATTGCCTCGGGTTACTTCCACGGTCACGGGATTTTGCATGGTCAGTCCTGGCGCTGGCAGCTTCAATGGGGTTGCGCGGCGTATAACCGCTTCGGCCAAGACTTGCACGGAAAATGCTTATGAAATCGGTAAAGCGCCTTATGATCCTGATCTTCCTCGTCTACCTGCTGCCTACCTTTGCGGCGGCCGGCCTCTGGGCGATGCAGGAACACCCGGCACGTTGGAGCGATGCGCGCTGGACCTCGGCCGGCATCCTGCCAAAGCCGGAGGCGAGCCCGGATGCCGGCGTCTACATCTTCTCGGCGATGACGGGCGGCCTCAAGGGTGCCGTCGCCAGCCACGCCTGGATCGTTACCAAGGCAAAGGGCGCCGCCAGCTATACGCGCTACGACAAGGTCGGCTGGGGTTCGCCGATCCGCCGCAACCACCGCGATCCGGACGCCTTCTGGTATTCCAACCCGCCGCAGCTGGTGGCATCCGCCACCGGACCGCAAGCGGAAAGCCTGATCCCCAAGGTGGAAAGCGCCATCGCCGCCTACCCTTACGCACAGCCGGGCGGCTACCGCATCTGGCCCGGGCCGAACTCCAACAGCTTCGTGGCGCATGTGCTGCGCACGGTTCCTGAGCTCGGGGCCGTGCTGCCGCCGCATGCGGTGGGCCGAGATTATCTGGCGGGCGGATCGCTCATGCATCTGGACGCGGACTGGCGCGACCTGCAGGTTTCGCTTCGGGGGCTTGCCGGCTTTGCGATCGGACAGCGGAGCGGTGTGGAGGTGCACTTCATGGGGCTGGTGGCGGGGCTCGATCTGACCCGGCCCGGCATCAAGCTGCCCGGGTTCGGCCGCATCGGCATCTGACGCATGCGGCACCCGACATGAGCCATGCGCAAAATGCAAAACGCCCGCGACTGGCGGGCGTTTACAACAGGCTTAATGCCTTTATTCCGATCAGAGACCGCTGGCAGTCCGGGCAAAGCTGCGGATGTTTCCAGGCTCGACGCCGACATCTGCAAGTTCCCGCGGGGTCATGCGGCCCAGCTCGGTGACAGTCTGACGATACTTGCGCCAGTTGCTGAAAGTGCGTGTTACGTTCATGATAGTCCCCTTTCCTGGGCTTTCGAAGCCGGCTGCCGGTCCGCGGCGCCTCTTGCTTCGATGAAAGGGTTATACCCCAGATGAAGGGTTTCCTGCAGCGCTGGCTCATCACCGCAGCCATGCACTGAGTGCATTGGCCAATTGACAGGGATCAAGGCCGGAGGCGGAAACGAGAGGCCATCAGATGGAAGGGTGATCGCAGGAAATGGCGGGAAGCAGAAAATGGAAAAGGGCCGCGTGAGCGACCCTTCCATGAGTTTGGTCCGGTTGAACGAACCCGGGCCGTCTTCACGACAGTCCGAAGGAAAGCTAAAGTTCAGGCCGAGGGCTGCCCCGACACGACCGATACAATTCCATTGCCCGTTACGCAGACCGAAATCTCATTAGACATTGGATCACCTTCCTTTCATTACGTTGAACATGCTAGGAATGTAGGTGAGCATTTGGAGCTGTTCAAGGCACATAATATGAATAGACGTGCGATTAGTTTACCGGAGCATCTCGACACGCAGCTGGCGGATATTGCCGCTGCATCTGGACGATCCCGCGAGGATATCGTGGTCGACGCTTTAGAGACCTACGTGCTCGCCCGTAAAACCTGGCATGCCCATATGGACAAGGCGATGCGCGACGCCGCAAGCGGTGCCGGCTATTCGGGCGAAGATGTCCTGCAATGGATGGAAAGCTGGGGTGACGCGGTGGAAAAGGCAGAGCCCAAACCTTTGACCTCCCTCTGACCTGATGCGGCTTCACTTCACACCCGACGCGGTCGAGGATCTTCGCCTCCTGCGCGAGTGGCTGATAGTGAGAAGTCCCGGAGGCTACAGTCACGTCGTCTCGTCCATCACCAGAACGATCAGGGTGCTTGATGCCCACCCCGAGGCCGGTCGGCCCACGGAACGTGCAGATATTCGCGAGCTGATCGAGAGACGCTACGGTTTCATTCTTCCCTATACGGTCATCGGAGATGCGGTCTGGATTCTGCGCGTCTATAATGCGCGACGGGCGCCGCAGGATATGCTTCGCCCGTCGCAGGAATAGGCCCTACTGCACCGTCATGATGATCTTGCCGATATGGGTGCTGGTTTCCATCAGCCGGTGGGCTTCGGCGACCCGCTCGATCGGCAGGACGTCATGGATGAGCGGAGCGATCGTGCCCTCTTCCAGCTGCGGCCAGACCTCTGCCAGCAGATCGTCGCGAATGGCGCGCTTTTCCTCGGCCGTGCGCGGGCGCATGGTGGAGCCGGTGACGGTCAGGCGCTTGACCATGATCGGGGTGAGATTGACCTTTTCTGCCACCGGTCCGCCGAGAAAGGCGATCATCGACAGGCAGCCATCCTTTGCGAGCGAGGCCAGGTTCTTCTCGAAATAGGAGGCACCGATCATGTCGAGGATGACATCGACGCCCTTGCCTTTAGTCTCGGCCTTGATGACCTCGGCGAAATCCTCGGTCTTGTAGTCGATGCCGCGGGTCGCGCCGAGCTTTTCGCAGGCATCGCACTTCTCGCGCGAACCGGCTGTCGCATAAATTGCGGAGGCGCCAAAAACCTTAGCCAGCTGGATGGCGGTGGTGCCGATGCCGCTTGATCCGCCGTGGATCAACACGGTCTCGCCTTCCGTCAGGCCGGCCATCTGGAAGAGGTTCGCCCAGACGGTAAAGAAGGTTTCCGGCAGGGCTGCAGCCTTTACCGAATCATAGCCCTTCGGCCAGAACAGCGTCTGGCTTGCGGGCACCGTGCAGTATTCCGCATAGCCGCCGCCGTTCGCCAGGGCGCAGACCTTGTCGCCCAGCTTGAACTCGGTGACGCCGTCGCCGAGCGCCACCACTTCGCCGGCAATTTCCAGGCCGAGGACGGGGCTTGCATCCTTCGGCGCCGGATAGGCGCCCTTGCGCTGCTGTACGTCGGGGCGGTTGACGCCGGCGGCTTCCACCTTGACCAGGATCTCGCCGGCGCGGGGCACAGGCAAGGGACCGCGGGCGATGGTCATCACCTCCGGGTCACCGAAAGATGGCAGATCGACGAAGCGCATATCGGAGGGAAGCGACATTGGATCTCCTTTTTCAAGATTCGGGGAGGCAAGTAGTGCATCCCCAAGACCAGAGAAAGGCCACGCCGGGTCGCCCCGTCACTTTGTCTCGCCGAACACTGCAAAAACCAGGCCCTCGTCGCTTTCCTTGGCCTCCGCCTTGAGGGCTGCGATTTCGGCGCCGATGCGGCCGCCATCGTCCAGCACTAGGCCCTGCGGCAGTTCCACCACGCCGACGGAGCAGCGCATCAGCGGGAAGTCGCGCTCGGCTCCGTAGCGGTCGTGGCCACGGATCTTGCCGGCCGCCTTCTCCTCCTCGGAATAGAGTCCGACCACGTCGTCGTGGAAATCCGACAGGAGGCGTCCGAGGATCTCCATCAGCTCGTCACGCGTCCAGTCGCGCACGCCGATGAAGAAATCATCGCCGCCCACGTGGCCCAGAAAATGCTCGTCGGAGAAGAAGTAGCGCTTCATCAGGGCGGCAAACAGCGAGATGGCGTGGTCGCCCTTGTGGAAGCCGTAGTGGTCGTTGAAGGGCTTGAAGTTGTCGAAGTCGCAGTAGCAGAAGAAGCGGGTCTGGTCGTCGTCGCGGCCGGCCTCCTGCATGAAATCGCGGATGGCGAGGTTGCCCGGCAGGCTGGTCAGCGGGTTCTGGTCCTGGGCAATCTTGAGCTGCTTTTCGTTGACCACCTTGATCAGCGAGGCGGCCGAGACGACGCCGGTGTAGCGCATGTTCTCGGTCAGGATGACGCAGGCGCTGTTTTCCATGTTGGCAAACAGGCTCATCAATTCCTCTGCCTCCGCATCCAGCCCGACGATCGGCGCGCGCTCGACGAAATGCGAAACGGTGCGCTCGTAGATCTTGTTCTTCAGGAGGTCGCGCCCGAAGGGCTGGTAGATGAATTCTTTCAGGTGGTACTCGTTGATGACGCCGCGCGGCTCGCCATTGGCGTTGAGGACCGGGAAGAAGGCCTGGCGCGGGTTGCGGCGGAATAGGTCGAAGACGTTGTCGATGCTCTCGTTTTCGTAGACCGCCGGAAGATGCTCGATCTGCTTGCGGATCAGGATCTCGTCGAGCGACTGGCTGGATCGGCGCGACCTTCCGATATCGGCGAGATGCGGGAAGGACGGCTGGAGTTCGCTCAGGAAGGTGGTGGGGCGGGCGACGAACCAGCCCTGGACGAGATCGACGCCGTATTCGCGGCAGGCGATGAACTCACCCTCAGTCTCGATGCCTTCGGCAATGACCCTGACGCCCAGCACATGGGCGATGTTGACGATGTTCTTGACCAGGTGCCGCTTGCGCGGGCTCTGGTCGATGCCAGAGATGAAGTGCCGGTCTATCTTCAGATAGTCGACCGGGTAGTCGCAGAGCAGCTTCATCTCGCCGTGGCCGACGCCGAAATCATCGATCGCCAGCTTGAAGCCGGCCTTGCGCAGTTCCACCACCAGACCGGCGAACTCCGGCACGGTGGTGTTGTCGAAGCGCTCGGAGAATTCGAAGCAGACGGAGGACGGGGGGATATTGGCCTTGCGCAGGTGGCCGATCAGCTTTTCCAGAAAATGCTCGCCATGGCGGATCAGCCGAACGTCGAGGTTCAGGAAGAGCGTCACCGAGGAAAAATCCGGCAGCGACGAGAATTTGGCAAGCGCGCGGGCGCCCATCATCTGCTCCAGGGCCAGGAGCTGGCCCGTCTCATGGGCTTGGTCGAGCAGGTCGAGCGGCGAGGCAAAGCCGATCCGCTCCTGGCCCCGCATCAGGGATTCATAGCCGAACACCGCGCCGGTGCCGATCTCGACGATCGGCTGGAAGGCATTTTCGAGCACCAGCTTGGCAAGCGTCAGCAGCTGATCATTGGCGTAACGACGGAAGACGCCCGGCTCGAGATTGGCCGCAGACGACATGATGGCAAACTCCACTGCGCAATAAACTATAATATCTCAGCGCAGATTGGCTTGGCTTTCGTCAAAATTCCCTTTCTGTATTGTGAAGGTTAGATGAAACTTGCGCGGCATTCTCATCAATTGCCGATGAGAATGCCGCGTTGCTTGGCTCGTGGTGCCTGATCAGGCGGAGCGTGCGCTGAGTGCCAGCGCGACCATGGCGAAACCCTGGAACATCAGGTCTACCGCGAGGAAGACGCCGAGCACGAGGAGGCTGTTGACCGGCCAGCCGAGCGCAATGATGAGCCCGGCGAGCGCCGTGACCATGCCGCCGCCGAGGATCCAGACGGCGCCGCGCATGGGCCGCAGACGTAAGCCCACCCAGATGCGGAAGATGCCCGCGACCATCAGTGCCACCGCCATCAGGAGCGTCAGGACAACGGCCGTCAGCGCCGGGTTCCAGAAGGCCAGCAGGCCCGCTATCGTATAGAGCAGGCCGCTCAGCCCCCAGTAGAGCGCATGTTCCCAGGCCTTCACCTGGAAAGCGTGGACGAGATGGGCGATGCCGCCGATCAGCATCAGCATGCCGATGTAGAAAACGGAGGCGACAGTTGCCGCAAACAGATTGGCAAAGGCGATGAAGCCGAAGACTATCAGCAGGATGCCGAGCCCGAGAAACCAGCCCCATCGTTCCTGCACCCTCGATACGGGAGGTGTGTCCAAACCAAATGCCATGATCGTTTCCTCTTGGTTACGGCGATCGCGCGATCCCTCTGGATCATCCGCCCCTGCCGTCCTCACCCAAGCTAGCTCAAGCATGCGTCAGGGCCTTGACGAGGATCAACTCCGCATCAGGCGGCGTACAGCGGTCGGGCCCAGCAGTGGATCTGTTGATCTACCCAAGTAGTTGGGTTATGGTTTTTGATGGTCACTGTCCTTCGCCAACACGGGATGCGTTTCGTTGTTTACACAGCGGATCATGAGCCGCCTCATGCGCATGTGGTCGGCGAAGGCGAGGCCCGGATCGACATCATCAACCTTGTGGTAATCAGCCAAGAGGGCATGTCTGACAGGGATGTCCGCCGGGCGGTGCTGGTGATTGAAGCCAATCAGCAATTGTTTATCGATACCTGGAGGAAGTACCATGGTTGAGACGACTGACGCCGAGCTCGCTCTGGCAAAGCAGCGTTGGGAAGAGGAGCGGGCTGGACGACCCATTCCGAAGTCTGTTCGATTTGACGAACCATCGGAACGCGTGATCGTCGAATTTACGAACGGCGCCGCTTTTCTGTTTCCCGCCCGATCCCTGGAAGGATTGGAGGAGGCAACCACCCAGCAACTGGCAGAGGTGGAGCTTCTTGGGGAAACTGGCCTGCATTGGGAAAGCCTTGATGCGGATTATTCGATCACCGGCCTGATGAACGGAATATTCGGCACAAAAGCATTCATGGAGATCCAGCGTCGCGGAGGGCAATCCCGCTCTCCAGCAAAGATTGCGGCGAGCCGTGCGAACGGTGCGAAAGGTGGCCGACCGAAAAAGGCGGGATAGATCTTCGGGATGACAGTAACCCGCCTTCACCCATCGAGCGCGTTTTTGGGATAGAGTGGTTCGCATTCCCTGCTTGATCGCAGACACGATCAAAAATAACTGATCTGACAGGCTTCACGTCACCAGCAGAATGCGATTCCGATCATGTCCCGGCCCAACATCCTCATCATCATGGTCGACCAGCTGAACGGGACGCTTTTCCCCGATGGGCCGGCGGACTGGCTGCATGCGCCGCATCTGAAGGCGCTCGCCGCCCACTCGGCGCGCTTTGCCAACAACTACACCTCGTCGCCGCTGTGCGCCCCTGCCCGCGCCTCGTTCATGGCGGGGCAGTTGCCGAGCCGCACCCAGGTCTACGACAATGCCGCGGAATACGTCTCGTCGATCCCGACCTATGCGCATCACCTGCGGCGCGCCGGCTATTACACGGCGCTGTCGGGCAAGATGCATTTCGTCGGGCCTGACCAGTTGCACGGCTTCGAAGAACGGCTGACGACCGATATCTACCCGGCCGATTTCGGATGGACGCCGGATTACCGCAAGCCCGGCGAGCGGATCGACTGGTGGTATCACAACCTCGGTTCGGTGACGGATGCGGGCGTCGCCGAGATCACCAACCAGATGGAATACGACGACGAAGTGGCGTTTCTCGCCAACCAGAAGCTCTATCACCTGTCGCGCGACAGGGACAACCCGGCTGCCCGGCCCTGGGCTCTGACCGTCTCCTTTACCCATCCGCACGACCCCTATGTGGCGCGCCGCAAATACTGGGATCTCTACGAAGGCTGCGCGCATCTGGAGCCGGAGGTGGGACCGCTTGCCGAGGAGAGCCAGGATCCGCATTCGAAGCGGCTCATCCATTCCTGTGACTACCAGAACTTCAACGTGACGGATGAGGATATCCGCCGGTCGCGGCAGGCCTATTTTGCCAACATCTCCTATATCGACGACAAGGTCGGCGAGTTGATCGACACGCTGACCCGCACCCGCATGCTGGACGACACCTTCATCCTGTTCTGCTCCGACCACGGCGACATGCTGGGCGAGCGCGGGTTGTGGTTCAAGATGAACTTCTTCGAAGGTTCGGCGCGCGTGCCGCTGATGGTGGCCGGTCCCGGCGTCACCCCTGCCCTCCATGCGGCGCCGGTTTCCAATCTCGACGTTGCGCCGACGCTCTGCGACCTCGTCGGCATCTCGATGGACGAGATCATGCCATGGACCGACGGCGAGAGCCTGAAGCCGTTGATGGAAGGCGCGACACGGACCTCGCCTGTGCTTCTCGAATATGCCGCCGAAGGCTCGATTTCGCCGCTTGTGTGCATCCGCGAAGGCAAATGGAAATACACCCACTGCATGCTCGATCCGGACCAGCTGTTCGACCTCGAGACCGACCCGCTGGAACTAACGAATCTCGCCGAGGATCCGGATTTCGAGGAGGTCGTCGCCCTATTCAGATCCAAGCGCGAGGCGCGCTGGGACATGGGCGGCTTCGATGCCGCCGTGCGGGAAAGCCAGGCGCGCCGCTGGGTGGTCTATGAGGCGCTGCGCAACGGCGCCTATTATCCCTGGGATCACCAGCCTCTCCAGAAGGCATCCGAGCGCTACATGCGCAATCACATGGACCTTAACGTCCTGGAAGAAACCAAGCGCTACCCGCGAGGCGAATGACATGCGAGCTCAACCCAAGGCCAGCCACTTCATCGACGGCGACTATGTGGAAGACACCGAGGGCACGGTGATCGAAAGCCTGTATCCGGCAACCGGCGAGGTGATCGCGCGGGTGCATGCGGCCACGCCTCAGATCGTCGAACAGGCGATCGCGGCGGCCAAGCGCGCACAACCAGCCTGGGCGGCCTTGAGCCCGACCGCGCGCGGCCGCATCCTCAAACGCGCCGCCGACATCATGCGGGCCCGCAACCGCGAGCTTTCGGAACTCGAGACGCTCGACACGGGCAAGCCGATCCAGGAGACGATCGTCGCCGATCCGACCTCCGGTGCCGACAGTTTCGAATTCTTCGGCGGCGTGATCGCGGCCGGGCTGAACGGCCAGTACATCCCGCTTGGCGGCGACTTCGCCTATACCAAGCGGGTGGCGCTCGGCGTCTGCGTCGGGATCGGCGCCTGGAACTATCCGCAGCAGATCGCCTGCTGGAAGAGCGCTCCGGCGCTCGCCTGCGGCAATGCCATGGTATTCAAGCCGTCGGAAAACACGCCGCTTGGGGCCTTGAAGATTGCCGAGATCCTGATCGAGGCGGGGCTTCCGAAGGGGCTGTTCAACGTGATCCAGGGCGACCGCGCCACCGGACCGCTGCTTGTCAGCCACCCTGACGTCGCCAAGGTGTCGCTGACCGGGTCGGTGCCGACCGGCCGCAAGGTGGCAGCCGCTGCCGCGGGCAACCTCAAGCATGTGACGATGGAACTCGGCGGCAAGTCCCCGCTGGTGGTGTTCGACGACGCTGACATCGAGAGCGCCATCGGCGGCGCCATGCTCGGCAATTTCTATTCGACCGGCCAGGTCTGCTCCAACGGCACCCGCGTCTTCGTGCAGCGCCGCATCAAGGACCAGTTCCTGTCGCGGCTGAAGGAACGGACCGAGGCGATCGCGATCGGCGACCCGATGGACGAGGCGACGCAGCTCGGCCCGATGGTCTCCTACGAGCAGCGCGAAAAGGTGCTCTCCTATATCGACAAGGGCAGAGCGGAAGGCGCGACGCTTCTGACCGGCGGCGGCATTCCGAACCATGTCACCGGCGAAGGCTACTTCATCCAGCCGACGGTGTTTTGCGACGTGACCGACGGCATGACCATCGCCCGCGAGGAGATTTTTGGGCCGGTGATGTGCGTGCTCGATTTCGACGACGAGGCCGAGGTGATTGTTCGGGCCAATGCCACCGAATTCGGTCTTTCAGCCGGCGTCTTCACCGCAGATCTGACCAGAGGGCACCGGGTGGCGGATCAGCTCGAGGCGGGCACGCTGTGGATCAACACCTACAATCTCTGCCCGGTCGAAATCCCCTTCGGCGGGTCCAAGCAATCCGGCTTCGGGCGCGAAAATTCGCTGGCGGCACTGGAGCATTATTCCGAACTGAAGACGGTTTATGTGGGGATGGGTAAGGTCGAGGCGCCGTATTGATCCTTCACCTCCCCCTTGAGGGGGGAGGTCGCAGCGAAGCTGCGGGTGGGGGTGACCTTTGAAGCCAGTCAACTCACCCCACCCCGGCGCAACGCGCCGACCCTCCCCCTCAAGGGGAGGGTAAAGATCGCCACGCACCTCTGCCCAGGATGAAAGCTCGGATATGAAAAGTGCAGATTTCGTCATCATCGGTTCCGGCTCGGCGGGCTCGGCCATGGCTTACCGCCTGTCGGAGGATGGCAAGCATTCGGTGATCGTCATCGAGGCCGGGGGCACGGATTTCGGGCCGTTCATCCAGATGCCGGGGGCGCTGGCCTGGCCGATGAGCATGAAGCGCTACAACTGGGGCTATCTCTCAGAACCCGAACCCAACCTCAACAACCGCCGCATCACCGCACCGCGCGGCAAGGTCGTCGGCGGTTCCTCGTCGATCAACGGGCTCGTCTATGTGCGCGGTCACGCCGAGGACTATAATCGCTGGGAGGAGCTGGGCGCTTCCGGCTGGGCCTATGCGGACGTGCTGCCCTATTTCAAGCGCATGGAGCATGCGCACGGCGGCGAGGAGGGCTGGCGCGGCACCGATGGCCCGCTGCATGTCCAGCGCGGGCCGATGACCAATCCACTGTTCCATGCCTTCATCCAAGCGGGGGCGCAGGCCGGTTTCGAAACGACGCAGGACTACAACGGCTCGAAGCAGGAAGGTTTCGGGCTGATGGAGCAGACGATCTACCAGGGGCGCCGCTGGTCTGCTGCCAACGCCTATCTGCGCCCGGCGCTGAAGCGGCCGAACGTGGAGCTGGTCTACGGGTTTGCGCAGAAGGTGGTGATCGAGAACGGCCGGGCTGTGGGCGTCGAGATCGAGCGCCGCGGCAAGACGGAAACCGTCATGGCGAACCGCGAGGTGATTATCGCGGCCTCCTCGTTCAACTCGCCGAAGCTGCTGATGCTGTCAGGCATCGGGCCTGCCGAGCATTTGAAATCGCTCGGCATCGAGGTTGTGGCCGATCGGCCGGGCGTCGGTGCCAACTTGCAGGACCATATGGAATTCTATTTCCAGCAGGTCTCGACCAAGCCGGTATCGCTCTATTCCTGGCTGCCGTGGTTCTGGCAGGGCGTTGCCGGTGCGCATTGGCTGTTATCCAAGGGCGGACTTGGCGCCTCCAACCAGTTCGAGGCCTGCGCCTTCCTGCGTTCCGAACCGGGGCTGAAACAGCCGGACATCCAGTATCATTTCCTGCCGGTGGCCATCTCCTACGATGGCAAGGCGGCGGCAAAAAGCCACGGTTTCCAGGTGCATGTGGGCTTCAACCTGTCGAAATCACGGGGTTCGGTGACGCTGCGGTCCGCCGATCCGAAGGCCGATCCGGTGATCCAGTTCAACTACATGAGCCATGCGGAGGACTGGGAGAAATTCCGCCACTGCGTAAGGCTGACGCGCGAAATCTTCCGCCAAAAGGCCTTCAACGACTATCGCGGCCCGGAGATCCAGCCGGGCGAAGGCGTGTCCTCGGACGAGGAGATCGATGCCTTCCTGCGCGAGCATCTCGAAAGCGCCTATCACCCCTGCGGTACCTGCCGGATGGGACGCGCCGACGATCCCATGGCCGTGGTCGATCCGGAGTGCCGGGTGATCGGTGTCGAGGGACTGCGGGTAGCGGACAGCTCGGTCTTCCCGCATGTGACCTACGGCAATCTCAACGGTCCCTCGATCATGACCGGCGAGAAGGCGGCGGATCATATTCTTGGCCGGACGCCCCTGCCCCGCAGCAATCAGGAGCCCTGGGTCAACCCGCGGGCAATGGTGAGTGATCGGTGAGGTCTGCGGCGGTCAATGAGACAGTAGGTAAGGAATGCGCACCCCCGGCGCATTTGCCGGAAAGTCCTTGGTGTTGCGCGTGACGAGCAGTACCGATTGGGTCTCGGCACTCGCTCAAATGATCGCATCGGGAAGCTTGATCCGGTATTGCTGGCGCAGCGTCACGGCGCGCTCGGCAACTTCCTCATCGAGCGGAATAAGTCGCATGCTTTCCAGGAAGTCACGCGTAGCCGTCACAACGCTCGACTTCGCACCGATCATCACTTCCATCCACGTGATGATGCTGATGCTCTTCTGCTCGTAAAGCTCCCATTCGACCTGCGCTTCGGGAACGCCTTTCAGATAGTCGATCAGGACATTCGTATCGAAGAGCGCATCTACCATTCGCGGCGGATCTTTTCCTGCAGAGCCAAACCATCGGAGCCATCTTCGCCCCACAGGCCAAATGCGGCTGGCTGCTCTCGACGGACATTGCGGCCAAGGTAATCCTGCACGGCGGCACGAATGATCGAGCCGCGGGAAACATTCTCCTCCTTGGCGAGACGGTCAAGGGCCTCGATCTCGCCTTCGCCGATATCCACCAGGGTGCGCATTTGTGGATCTCCAAAAGAATATCCCGTTGGCATCCAATATCACGCAGCGGCGAGACCTTCCAGTTGACGTATCGGAAGTGCAAGCGCCGGCTGGTTGCCGCTGTTCAGTGGTAATCGTCCTCGCGCTGATGGCGGATCGCGAGGATGGTGACAGACGTATCGCTGTCTATTCTGAACAGCACGACATAACCAGACGAACCAAATGGAACGAGCAGCTCTCGAAGGAGTGCATTGCCCCCAGACGCCTTGCGGCAACTGAATGGGAACTCTTCGAGCAACACCACCGACTGTATAATGATTTCTAGCACCCGAGCCGCAGCGTCTTCGTCGCGATCCAGCAGATATGCATAGAGCCGCGTAAGATCAACTCGCGCTCGCTCCGTCCACTTCAAGAGATAGGTCATTTGGAGCGCTTTTCGGCCAGCTTGGCTTCAAGCATGCCTTTCAGTTCTCCAAAAATCTCTTCGGATGAGTAGTAAACCCCGGTGCGTTCTGCTTCGGCCAGACCTGCCAAGCCCCGGGCAATAAACTCCGCCTGGCTTTTCCGGTAGTCGATCTGCTTTTTGAGCGAGTCCTCAACGAAGGCGGACAGCGTTTCGCCTTCCTTCAGCACGCTTTCAGCGGCGGCGCGCAGTTCCGGGTCGACGCGCAGCGAAGGTATGGTGGCGGTTTTCATCAGCATCACCTCATGCGTTGCAATTGCGATGCATGATGCGCCTTGATGCTTATTTTGGCAAGCGGAAGGCTTGTCCGGATCACATCGCGGGGGCGGACAAAGCCCTGCTGCGTTCCACGATCAGATCGCTCAGCACCTTGTAATTGCCGTCGAAGTGGTGGCCGCCGGGTCGGGACAGAACCTGCGTGCCGGCGATGTCAGCCACCGCGGGACAGGCGCTGTCGTCTTCCGCAAGGCCGTGGATGCACTGGATCTTGAAGGGCTCGATCTCCTTGAGGTCATCTACCGGATCGCCGTGCCTGCCGGCACCGGCCATGCCAAGCCAGCCGGTCACGTCGATTTCAAAATCCGCCTGGTGGGAGAGCGCCAGCAGCGAGAGGAATGAGACCGCCTGCTGGTCCTGTTCCGGGAGGGCGCGGTAGGTGGCCGGAAGGATGTTGGCGCCAAAGGAGTAGCCGACCAGAACCACGTGATCGACCTTCCAGCGCTTGCGATAGGTGGCGATCACCCGCGACAGGTCATCTGCGGTTTGCTGCGGGGTCTTGCCCGCCCAGAAATAGCGCAGGGCATCGATGCCGACGACCGGAATGCCCTCTTTCTGGAGGTAGCCGCCGAGCTTCTGGTCGATGTCGCGCCAGCCACCATCGCCGGAATAGATCACCGCCATGAGATTGCGGGTGGGTTTCGCCTCCAGCGGCACAAGCGGCAGGGCAAGCGGCGTCGTGGCGACTGCCAGATCGCGGAAGGCGACCGACAGACTCTGCAGCAGGACTGCATCTGCTTCCCTGCTCACCTCGATGATCCGTATTGCAGGATGGGTCCGGTCGAGATCGGCTGCGTGCGTGCGACCTTCGACGCTGGCGGCCGGAGTGAGAATGATTTCGACCGGGTTGGGCAGCGGGCCGGCGGTCAGACCATATACCGTTCCCTCGGCGGATTTGGCCTTGGGTGCCGGCGTGCAGAGCACAGTGGAAAGGGGAACGACCGCCTGCGGATCGACGGCAAGCGTGCCGGCGATGGTGGAATTGGGCGTCTGGGCCGCAATCGCCAGGGCCAGCGTGGCGCCATCGCCAATGCCGGCGACAAGCGGCGGATGGTAGCTCGGGATGCCAGCGCGGCGATGCAGCTGCCGGCTCAGGTCTTCGATATCGGAGACGAGATAGAGGCAGTCACCCGTTCGGTCCTGCAGGGCGGCGTAGTACTCGGGCAGATCAATGCCGACGACGACGGCCCCCTGGTCGGCCAGAGCGTTCGCAACCCCTTCCTCGCTATCGGACCAGCCTTCGCCGCGCGAGAGCAGGACGACGACGCCGCGGGCATCCCGGTCCGGATAGGTGATGCGCGAGACCGCCAGACTGCCGGCGACGAGATCCGCTTCAGTGGTGAGATGCACTGTCGCGACGGCCGCCAGCAGGCCCAGCAGGATGAGCGGCAGAAGCTTCATTTCCGCAGCAGGCCCTTCAGTCCGCCGCCGATCAGCACCGTCACATCCAGCAGCGAGGCGAGCGGCATACCACGGCCGGCAACGGCGAGGTAACGCGGCTGCCACTGCGGATCGAACTTAGACTTGAAGGCATGCACGCCTTTGAAATTGTAGAAGCGTTCGCCATTGCGGAAGATGCGCTCACCGATATGGTTCCACAGCGGCGCGCGGCGATGAGTGGCAAGACCGGCGAGCGGCGCCATGCCGAGGTTGAGCGTGCGGAAACCCTGCCCCTTCATGTGTTCCATGATGCGCACGAAGAGGAGATCCATCATGCCGCGATGGGTGTTGGGCATGTGGCGCATGAGGTCGATGAAGGCATCGCCTTCAGAGCTGGCGGAGAGGATGTTGGCGAAGGCGACGATGCGGCCTTCGAGCCGGATCACCGCGACCGGACCGGCGGCGACATAGCCCGGCTGGAAGGTGCCGAGCGAAAAGCCCTTTTCGGCGGCATTCTGCGCCGCAAGCCAGCTGCGCGAGACCGTAAGCAGCTCGTCGAGAACGTCCGGAACCTCCTGCGGCGCCAGCATGGAAAACACCAGGCCATCGCGCTCGGCGCGGTTGATGGAGCGGCGAAGTTTCAGCCACGCACCGCCCTTCAGGTCGAAGGTCTCAAGGTCGACCACCGCCTGCTCGCCCAGCTTGTAGGGTTTCAGCCCGGCATCCAGCGAGCAGGGCAGGAATTCCGGCGAAACCTGGTAGAAGACGGCACGGCAGCCATCCCGGCGGGCCGCTTCCATGAACGGACGAGGCCCGGCCAGGCGGCGCGGCATCCGACCGGATCGAACAGCGCGACCCAGGAACGCCCCGAGCGCGCATACATGACGAAGGCCTGGCGGCAGTCGGAAAACAGCACATTCTTGTCGCCCAGCCGCACCAGGCCGGCGCTGGCATTGGGCTGGGTTGCCAGGATCTGCAGCGCCTCGGCCATGTCTTCGCTAGAGGGGGCGACACGGCGCACGGGGCGCAGTGTGCGCATCATGCGGCCGCTTACCAGAATGCCGACGGTCATCAGGAGCGCCACTCCGGCCGAGGCCTGCAGCGTGCCGTCGAGCAGGATCACATGCCAGAGGATGCCGAGCAGCTGCTCCTCCAGAAAGACGTAGAGCGACAGAAGCAAGGTGAAGCCCAGCAGGCTGACGAAGAGTGCCGCGCCGCGCGAGGGTTTCAGGCGATCGCGAACGGTTTCCGCCCAGGCAAGGGCCGCACCGAGCGACGGCTCGGGCGCGACCTGGGTCAGGAGAGGATTCTCGTTGTCGTGAGCAATATCTGCCATGCGGCGACCTGTCGGGTGAAAAGCGTACCGGCGCCCTTCTACCCCAACTTTGTTTACTGAAACTTGTGCGCGAAAGGTGAAAACTTCGCTATTCTTCGAGCCAGCTGACGATCGTCAATTGCCTCTTCAGAATTCTCTTATTCAGTCGCGGAAGATCTTCCAGCGGGTGGGCCGGAAGCGGATGTCGCTGCCCAGTTCCACCGGCGCATGCAGGGGCACCTCGATCTCCACGTGGTAGGGCGCGTGGCCGTCATTGGCGATGTCGATTTCGGCGATGCGCGTCCCGGCCAGGCGGCGACAGGCGGTGACCTTGCCCGAGAGCGCGTCGCGGGCATCGATGAGATCCACGTCTTCCGGCCGGAAGAAGAGCTGGCCTGCCCCCTCGCCCGGTTCGGCAATGCCGAGCGGTTCGCCCTGGAAGAGCACGGTGCCGTTTTTCACCTCCACCGGCAGCTGGGTGGAATCGCCGATGAAGGAAAAGACGAAGGGAGAGCTCGGGCGATCATAGACGTCGTCGGCCGAGCCGACCTGCTCGATCTTGCCCTGGCTCATCACCACGACACGATCGGCGAGTTCCAAAGCCTCCTCCTGGTCGTGGGTCACGAAGACGGTGGTGTGGCCGGTGCGATCATGGAACTCGCGCAGCCAGCGGCGCAGTTCCTTGCGGACCTTGGCATCGAGCGCGCCGAAGGGCTCGTCGAGAAGCAGAATGCGCGGCTCGATCGCCATGGCGCGGGCAAGTGCCACACGCTGCCGCTGGCCGCCGGACAGCTGGTGCGGATAGCGCTTGTCGAAGCCCGACAGCTGAACCATCTCGAGCAGTTCGGCGACACGGCGGCTGATTTCCGCCTTGGGCGGACGGCTGGCGGCCGGGCGCACCTTCAAGCCGAAGCCGATGTTTTCGGCAACCGTCATGTGGCGGAACAGCGCGTAGTGCTGGAAGACGAAGCCGACGTTGCGATCCTGCACGGAATGATGCGACGCATCCTCGTCGCCGAAGAAGATCTGGCCGGCGGTCGGGAAATCCAGCCCGGCGATCAGCCGCAGCAGCGTCGTCTTGCCGGAGCCCGAGGGGCCGAGCAGCGCGATCAGTTCGCCAGACGCGATCTTCAGCGACACGTCGTTCAACGCCGGAAAGCGAGCGAACTCCTTGCGGATATTGGTGATGGTAACGTCCATAAACGCGGAGCCTTTCAATGCCTGCCGCCGGCAGCGCCGGCACCGAACCGAAGTTCGAGAATGGTCTTCAATGCGAGCGTGACAAGGGCCAGAAGCGCCAGAAGCGATGCTACGGCAAAGGCCGCCACGAAGTTATACTCGTTGTAGAGAATTTCCACATGCAGCGGCATGGTGTTGGTGAGGCCGCGGATGTGGCCGGAGACCACCGAGACGGCACCGAACTCGCCCATGGCGCGGGCGTTGCAGAGAAGCACGCCGTAGAGCAGGCCCCAGCGGATGTTGGGCAGCGTCACGAACCAGAAGGTCTGCCAGCCGGATGCGCCGAGCGAGAGTGCCGCCTCCTCGTCGCCCGTGCCCTGGTCCTGCATGAGCGGGATCAACTCGCGGGCAACAAAGGGAAAGGTCACGAAGATGGTGGCAAGCACGATGCCCGGCACGGCAAACAGGATCTCGATGCCGTAGCTTTTCAGAAACGGCCCGAGCAGGCTGTTGGAGCCGAACAGCAGAACATAGACGAGGCCCGAGATGACCGGCGAGATCGAGAACGGCAGGTCGATCAGTGTGATCAGGAAGGCCTTGCCGCGAAACTCGAACTTGGCGATCGCCCAGGCGGCGCAGAGCCCGAACAGGAGGTTGAGCGGCACGGCGATGGCGGCCACCAGCAGCGTCAAGCGGATGGCGGCGACCGCATCCGGTTCGACCAGTGCTTCCGCATAGGCTTCCCAGCCCTTGCGGAAGGCTTCCACAAAGACCGAGATCAGCGGCAGGAACAGGAAGAACAGCAGGAAGGCGAGCGACAGCCCGATCAGCAGGGCTTTGGCGAGCGGGCGCTCGTCGGCCGGGTTGCGGAAGGGACGCCGGCTCGGCAGCGAACGGGCGGACGGAGCATGTGCGCTATCAACCATTGCCGTATCTCCTGCGGCTCCAGGCCTGGATAAAGTTGATCACGAACAGCATGACGAAGGAGATGATCAGCATGATCGTGGCGACGGCAGTGGCGCCCCCATAGTTGAATTCCTCGAGCCGGATGACGATCAGCAGCGGCGCGATTTCCGAGACATAGGGAATATTGCCGGCGATGAAGATGACTGAGCCGTATTCCCCGACGCCGCGGGCGAAGGCGAGCGCAAAGCCCGTCAGCAGCGCCGGCGTCAGGCCCGGCAGAACGACCTGGGTAATGGTCTGGAAACGGTTGGCGCCGAGCGTGGCGGCCGCCTCCTCCATCTCGCGGTCGAGCTCTTCCATGACCGGCTGTACGGTTCGCACCACGAAGGGCAGACCGATGAAGATCAGCGCGATGACAATGCCGGTCGGTGTAAAGGCGATGCGGAACGGCATGAAGAGCGAACCGATCCAGCCGTTCGGGGCATAGAGGGCGGCGAGCGCGATGCCAGCGACAGCCGTCGGCAGCGCGAAGGGGAGATCCACCATGGCATCAATTAGCCGGCGACCGGGGAAATTGTAGCGTGTCAGCACCCAGGCCACGAGCGTGCCGAAGATGACGTTGACGAGCGCTGCCAGGAAGGCCGTGCCGAAGGAGACGTAAAGCGCCTTCAGCGTGCGGGTATCGGTAAGCACGGCGAAAAAGCCGCCCCAGCCGAGACCGGCAGTGCGCCAGAGCAGGCCGGCGACAGGGATAAGGATAATGAGCGACAGGTAGGCGAGCGAAAAGCCGAGCGCCATTCCGAAACCCGGAATGATGCTCGGCTGTTTCAGTCGCCACCGTGCCGTGGAGGCGGTGGCGCTAGCAGTCATGCAGAAGTCCGATCACTTGCCTGGCTTGTAGATCTGGTCGAAAATGCCGCCATCGCCGAAGTGTTCCGGCTGCGCCTTTTTCCAACCGCCGAAGATCGGATCGTCGATGGTGACGAGCTTGATGGGCGGCAGGGCTTTCAGGAGCTCAGGCTTGACGACCTCGGGCTTGGACGGCCGGTAGAAGTGCTTGGCCGCGATGTTCTGGCCCTCGTCGGAGTAGAGGTACTGGAGGTAGGCTTCCGCCGTCTTGCGGGTGCCCTTGGCATCGACGTTGACATCGACCACGGCAACCGGCGGTTCGGCCAGGATGGAGATCGGCGGAACGACGATATCAAAGGCGTCCTTGCCGAATTCCTCGCCGGCCAGATAGGCCTCGTTTTCCCAGGCGAGCAGCACGTCGCCGATCTGGCGCTGGGCAAAGGTGACCGTCGAGCCGCGCGCGCCGCTGTCGAGCACGGGTGCCCGCTTGTAGAGATCGGCGATATAGGCCTTAATCTTGTCCTGGTCGCCCTTGAACTCTTCGTTGGCCCAGGCCCAGGCCGCGAGATAGTTCCAGCGGGCGCCGCCCGAGGTCTTCGGGTTGGGCGTGACGATCTGCACGTCGCCCTTTACCAGGTCGCCCCAGTTCTTGATGCCCTTCGGATTGCCCTTGCGGACCAGGAAGACGATCGTGGACGTGTAGGGCGAGGAGTGGTTGGGCAGGCGATCGCGCCAGCCGGCCTTGATCTTGCCGGACTTCTCGATGGCGTTGATGTCGCTTTCCAGCGCCAGCGTCACCACATCGGCCTCAAGGCCGTCGATTACGGAGCGTGCCTGGGCGCCGGACCCACCATGCGACTGGCGGACCGACACGGCCTCGCCGCCTTCAGCCTTCCAGTGCTTTGCGAAGGCCGCGTTGAAATCCTTGTAGAGTTCGCGGGTCGGATCGTAGGACACGTTGAGGAGCGTCGTGTCTGCGAATGCCGGTGCGATGGCCCCTGCGGTGACGGCCACGGTCAGCGCAGCCGCCGCCAATGCCTTGGCAAATTTGAACATGAGGTTCCCTCCACTGGTTCTGCAGGAAACTCTATCGGCTCGGTCGTCTTAGTCAATCGATGGCGAAAGGATGGCAAAACTGTTTCGCTTTGGCAGTTCGCGACGACATAGAACTCTTTCGCGCCTGCAGATCGGCAGAACGCCCGCATTGGGAAACTGCCGCAGGAGGGAATTGCAATCCCTCATAAAGGCATGGCTTACCCGGCAGCCATGCCGATCCGGCCGTCGTTTTCGAGGGCGGCGCGTCGCTTTACAGGGCTCGGGACATGCAGATTTCGGTCTGGCTGAGCGCGTCCGGCACCGGCTGGATCAGCGCGCAGGGCGCAAAGCCGAACGACCGGTAGAGGAGGACCGCATCGGCAAGGTAGAGCGAGGTCTGCAGCAGCACCCGCGTCTTTCGCCGCGCCTCGATCTGAGCAAGAACGGCCTGCATGAGCGCACGGCCGATCCCCTTTCTGCGGAATTCAGGGTCGACGTAGAATTTCTCGATCTCATCGGTCGCGGCATCGAAGGCGGAGAAGGCAAGACACCCTGCCGGCTGTCCGTCCCATCTCGCCAGGAACATGGCAGCCGTCTGACCGGAATAGATCTCGGCAAGACTTCTGCCGGGCTTGGCGTGGAACAGCTCGACCACGAGCTCCGGCGCAATTCCGTTGGCCGCATGAATGGCAGCGTCGAAATCGGTAAGCGCCCTGCAGAGGATGGAAACGGCCTCGAAGTCTGCCGGCGAACTGGCGATGGAAACGGAAATCATGCGCTGCCCCCCGATCGCGCAGGTTGTATCACGCTTCGCAATGCGCCCACAATCGCGTCAAAGGGCCGGCAACCGGGTGAGATGCGCTTCAGGCGGTCAGCAACTCGCGGACCGGGGCTTCGGTTTCGCCAGCCCCTTCCACCGCGTCGGCGATGGTTGTGTTGAACAGCACGTCGCGGGTGGCTTCGGCGACGCGGGCAAACACGTGGCGGATCTCGCAGAGCTGTTCGCCGTCGCAATCCTCACATTTGCGGTAGGCCGTCTGCGACAGGCAGGGCAGCGGCGCGATCGGCCCATCGACCAGGCGCAGCACTTCGCCGAAGGTGATGGCATCGGCCCGCTTCAGGAGGAGATAGCCGCCCTGCTTGCCGCGCCGGCTGACGACGATGCCCGAGCGCTTGAGATCGAGCAGGATCTGTTCGAGAAACTTCTTCGGAATGCTCTGCTGGAGAGCAATCTCGGAGATCAGCATCGGCGCATCCGGATCGGCCTGCGCAAGGGCGGCGAGCGCCCTCAGCGCGTATTTCGCTTTCTGGGATATCATAACTCGACCATCGGCAATAGCGCCGCCGCGAGGTTCGTACCACTCCTCGCAACGCCGCTCATCTGGCTTCTATCAGGGCAACCGCGGGATCGCCGCAAGGCGTTCAGGGGTGCATGACGGCGCGGCGGAATCGCTTTACCATCATCATTCCGTGTTAGCGCAAACTGACCTTAAAAACAAACCAATGCGCAGGTTTAGCGCTGAAAAACGCGTGATTTGGTTAAGGCAACTGGTTTTCCTTATGCAGTCTTCTTTGGAGAGATATTTGCTCCTCAAGCCTCTCTGATGAGCCGAGATTTCCTGTCATTCGCGCTTACGAAATGAAATATTTGGCGACTGCTTACGGATTGAGACAATGACACTTCAGACACAGGTGGGTGGCGGACAACAGGACGTTGCCGCCGCGCTCGATATTCAGCTTCAAACGCTCGACCTTGCCGGCCGGCTGGCACTTGCTGCCGGTCTCGGCCGTGCCGTGTTCACCACCAGCCTCGGCATCGAGGACCAGGTGATCACGGCTGCGATTGGCACGCACCGGCTGCCGATCCACGTCTCGACGCTCGAGACGGGCCGGCTGTTCCAAGAAACGCTCGACCTGATCACCGAGACCGAGGAGCGCTACGACATTGCCATCACGCGCTTCCACCCGGAGCCGGACGATGTGGACGCGTTTGCGGCCAAGTACGGGATCAACGGCTTTTACGACAGCATCGAGGCGCGCCATGCCTGCTGTCATGTGCGCAAGCTGAAGCCGCTGGCCCTAGCGCTTGCCGGGGCCGACATCTGGATCACCGGGCTGCGGCGCGGGCAGTCGGGCAATCGCGCGACGACGCCGTTTGCCGAATACGATGCCGATCGCGGGCTGATCAAGATCAACCCGCTGGCGGACTGGGACATTGAAACCATCCATGCGCATGTGGCCGCGGAAAACATCCCCGTGAACCCCATGCATGCCCGCGGCTATCCGTCGATCGGCTGCGAGCCCTGTACACGCGCCATCAAGCCGGGCGAACCCGAACGGGCCGGCCGCTGGTGGTGGGAAAACGACGAAACCCGCGAATGCGGGCTGCATGTGTCCGAGACGGGATCGGAGGACGCCGAACCGGCGACCGAACAATCCGCGGTTTCAGCGGCGCAGCAGTCGATCCTCCAGGCCAGCGCCATCGGCGGCTGAGGCCGTGCACGTTTGCCCAACTTTGTGTTTGTGACCTTAAGACGTACCGGAGACCGAAATGCCATTGTCTGCCCAGGAAACGGAAGTTCGCAACCCGCCCGTTTCCAGACCGCCGCTCGACCCCCACCTGAAGGCGCTTGAAAACGAGGCTATCCATATCTTCCGCGAAGTGGCGGCGGAGTTCGAAAAGCCGGTGATGCTTTACTCCATCGGCAAGGATTCCTCAGTGCTGCTGCATCTGGCGCGCAAGGCCTTCTTCCCCGGCCGCGTGCCCTTCCCGCTTCTGCATGTGGACACCACCTGGAAGTTCCACGAGATGATCGCCTTCCGCGACGAGATCGCCGAGAAGTACGATCTGGATCTGGTGGTGCACACCAATGCGCGCGGCAAGGCGGAGAACATCACGCCGTTTACGCATGGCTCCTCCTTCTACACCGACGTGATGAAGACCGAGGCTTTGCGTCAGGCGCTGGATGCCGGCGGCTATGACGCGGCTTTTGGCGGCGCCCGTCGCGACGAGGAAGCCTCGCGTGCCAAGGAACGCATCTATTCGTTCCGCTCGCCCGACCACAAATGGGACCCGCGCAACCAGCGCCCGGAGCTCTGGAACATCTACAACGGCATGATCCGAAAGGGCGAAAGCGTGCGCGCCTTCCCGCTGTCGAACTGGACCGAGGTGGATATCTGGCGCTACATCCAGGCGGAGGATATTCCGCTGGTGCCGCTCTATTACGCGGCGGAGCGCCCCTATGTGGAGCGCGACGGGATGATGATTCTTGCCGAAGATCCGCGGCTGGAGCTGAAGCCCGGCGAAGAGGTCCAGCACGGCATGATCCGCTTTCGCACGCTCGGCTGCTTTCCGCTGACCGGCGCCATTCGCTCGTCGGCGACGACGCTCGACGAGGTGATCGCCGAACTGGAGATCGCCACGGTTTCGGAACGCCAGGGACGCGCCATCGACCGCGACCAGTCCGGCTCCATGGAAAAGAAGAAGCGGGAAGGATATTTCTGAGATGACCGCCCCAGCTACACAGACGCCCGCCGCCACCGGCGCGGTGATCCTCCCCTTTGCCGAATCCGCCGCCAAGGCCGGTACGCGCGACATGCGGCCGCTGCGGCTGATCACCTGCGGCTCCGTCGATGACGGCAAGTCGACCCTGATCGGCCGGCTGCTGTGGGACACCAAGGCCGTCAAGGAAGACCAGGCGGCAACGCTTGCCCGCGACAGCGGTAGCCAGAACGATCTCGGCCTTCCCGATTTCGCGCTGCTGCTCGATGGCCTGCAGGCCGAGCGGGAACAAGGCATTACGATCGACGTCGCCTACCGTTATTTTGCGACCGACCGGCGCTCCTTCATCGTGGCGGATACGCCCGGCCACGAGCAATACACCCGCAACATGGCGACCGGCGCCTCGACCGCCGATCTCGCGGTGCTGCTCGCCGACGCCCGCGCCGGCCTGCTGGAGCAGACCCGGCGGCATGCGACGATTGCCGCGCTGATGGGCATCAAGCAGTTCGTGCTGGCGGTCAACAAGATCGACCTGATGAACTACGACCAGGCCGTGTTTGACCAGATCTCTTCCGAATTCCGCGCGTTCGCGCTGACGCTCGGGATCCGCCAGATCACGGCCATCCCCATGTCCGCCCTGAAGGGCGAGAACGTGGTCTATCCGGCCACCAGCGTCATGCCCTGGTACGAAGGACCGACGCTGGTCGACACGCTGGAGCTGGCCACGGTGCGTTCGGCCCAGGCGGGCGGTTTCCGCCTTCCGGTGCAGCGGGTGTCACGGCCGGGCGAAAGCTTTCGCGGCTATCAGGGCACGGTTGCCGGTGGCGCCATCCGGCCGGGCGATTCCGTCGCGATCCTGCCCTCCGGGATGATCGCCAACGTCCGGCAGATCGTCACCTTCGACCTGGTGCGCAATGCAGCCGTCGCCGGCGATGCGGTGACGCTGGTGCTCGACCGCCAGGTGGACGTGGCGCGCGGCGACATGATCGTCTCGATCGACGCACAGCCGATGACGGGCCATCATTTCGATGCCCAACTGGTCTCCCTGCAGCCGGGCGGCATCGAGCCGGGCAAACGCTACTGGCTGAAAAGCGGCACGCGCCGCCAGCGGGTGACCGTCGAGCCCGTGTCGCAGCTGGAGCTTGCGACCGGCGAATGGCAGCCGCATGCCTCGACGCTTGCGATGAACGCGATCGGCAAGGTCGGCCTCTCCTTCCAGGAGCCGGCGATCTTCGACACCTATGAGCAGAACCGCTCGACGGGCGCGTTCATACTGATCGATCCGGACACGCTGAACACGGTGGCGGGCGGCATGGTGACCGCGCGGCGCAGCGACCTCGGCAGCATCCAGATCCAGCGCGAAGGCGAGCGGGTGATCCTGTCGCTGCCGGCAGATCTGGCCGAACAGCTGATGGCGACCGACATCTTCCTGAAGCGGCGCGCGGAAACGGAGATCCGCCGGATGACCGCATCGCAGGCCGCCGAGTTCTTCACGGATGCGGCCAGCGACATCTGAGCGGACCGACCGACCAATTCATGAGCATACAAAAAGGGGGCCGCAGCCCCCTTTTTCGCGTCCCTGTCAGGGGCGGGTGACGACTTCGGCCGGGTCGCGTTCTTCGGTGCGGCCCGAGAAGAAGTTGGCGAGAAGCGCGCCGGAGATATTGTGCCAGACGGAGAAGATGGCGCTCGGAACCGCGGCGACCGGCGAGAAGTAGGCATTGGCGAGGGCTGCCCCGAGGCCGCTGTTTTGCATGCCGACTTCGATGGCGATCGCCTTGCGCTTGGCCAGCGACAGGCCGCAGGCCTTGGCGGCGAAAAAGCCGAGCAGGTAGCCGAGGCCGTTGTGAAGTACGACGACGGCAAAGATCATCAGGCCGGAGGTGGCGATGGCGCCCTTGCTGGCGGCCACCACGGCCGAGACGATCAGCACGATGCCGATAACGCTGACCAGCGGAAGCACCGGCACGGCGGCCTTGACCACCTGCGGCAGCAGCTTTTGTGCTGCAAAGCCGATCGCCAACGGCAGAAGCACCACCTTGACGATGCTGATGAACATGGCCCAGGCATCGACGGGCAGATACTGGCTGGCAAGGAGCCAGACGAGGAAGGGCGTGACGATGGGGGCTGCCAGCGTGGTCACGCTCGTGCATGCAACCGACAGCGCCACGTCGCCCTTGCTGAGATAGGTCATGACGTTGCTGGAGGTGCCGCCCGGGCAGCAACCGACCAGGATGACGCCGGCAGCGACTTCCGGCGGCATGGGGATGATCCGGGTGAGGAGCACGGCGAGCAGCGGCATGATCAGGAACTGCGCCAGAACGCCGATGCCGACTTCGAGCGGCCGCTTGACCACTTCCCGGAAGTCATCCAGCGACAGGGTGAGGCCCATGCCGAACATGATGATGCCAAGAAGCGTGACGATGTAGGGGGCGATCTGCTTGAAGACGTCCGGCAGGAAGAAGCCCAGTACGGCAAAGAGAATGACCCAGAGGGCAAAGGTTCTGCCGACAAAGGCGGAAAATGCAGCCAGCGATTTCAAAGTGACGTCTCCTACAATGCGAAGGGCCCGCATGTCCCTTCCTGCCAGTCGGGTCAAGGTCGGCCGGGGGCAAAACGGTTCGCCCGGTGCAGGCGGGGGCTTAATCCGGTCCGCCGGGGTCATCCGCGATTCGCGCAAAGCGCGCGCACCGAAAACCTTTGGAGTGGACGACCGACGCCGATGGATCGCGATCACGTTCGCGTCGGCCCCCGAGATCCGGGCTTCGGAGAGGCCGCCGAACGCGGATTTTTACCCGGGAAAACAAGGCGTGTCCCCGCGGTCCTGCAGTCGGTTAATATAAGTGGGCGCTAAGATAATTTGGGCGCACAAGGACTGATTGGCATGGCACCGGCAAAGGCCTATATGATGTTCCCCTTAAACCTTCCGGCAGTCGGCTCATCGGTCGCCGTCCCCGATTCAAGAATCTGCTGATGGAAAAACACCTACTCCGTTACATCTGGAACCACACGCGGCCCCAGCAGATCTGGGTTCTGAGCATCGTGCTGCTTTCGATGATTCCCTATTTCATGGCCTTCGACCTGCCCAAGCAGATCATCAACGGCCCGATCCAGGGTGGGGGCGGATTCGATTCGCCGGGTGCCACCCAGGCTTTCCTCGATTTTTCCTACACGGTGCCCCTGCTCGGCTGGACCATCGCCTTTAAAGGTTTTGAGCTGTCGCGCCTGGAGATGCTCTTGGCGCTCAGCGGCGTGTTCCTGCTTCTGGTGGTCATCAACGGTCTCTTCAAGTTCTACATCAACAACTACAAGGGCAAGCTTGGCGAGCGGCTGCTGCGGCGCATCCGCTACGAGCTTGTCGACCGGCTGTTGCGCTTTCCGCCATCGACTATGCGCCAGGTGCGCGCGGCGGAAGTCTCCAGCATGGTAAAGGACGAAGTGGAGCCGTTCGGCGGCTTTACCGGCGACGCCTTCGTGCAGCCGGCGCTTCTGGGAGGCCAGGCCACCGCGGCGCTGATCTTCATCATCCTGCAGAACCTGTGGCTGGGGCTGATCGCCGCCTTCATGGTGGCGATCCAGGTGGGCATCATCCCGAAGATGCGGCGGCGGCTGATCGATCTTGGACGCCAGCGACAGATCACGGCGCGGCACCTGGCCGGCAAGGTGGGCGAGATCGTCGAGGGGATCGACACGATCCACACCTATGACACCACCAACTACGAGCGGGCCGACATTTCCAACCGGCTGGGGCAGATCTACAAGATCCGCTACGAACTCTACCGCTGGAAATTCCTCGTCAAATTCGTCAACAACTTCCTGTCGCAGCTGACGCCCTTCCTGTTCTACTCGATCGGCGGCTATTTCGCGCTGCGCGGCACGCTGGACGTGGGACAGCTGGTGGCGGTCATCAATGCTTACAAGGACCTGCCCGGCCCGCTGAAGGAGCTGATCGACTGGGACCAGGCGCGCCAGGACGTGCAGGTGAAGTACGAACAGGTGCGCGAGCAGTTCGAGCCGCCGCAGCTGCTCGACCCGGCGATCCAGACGATGTCGGCGAAGATGCCGGACCACCTCGCCTCCCCGCTCGCGGCCGTGAATGTGACGATTTCCGACGGCAGCGGCGCACATGTGACCGAGAACGTGTCGCTGAAGATCGCAGCCGGCGAGACAGTGGCGATGATCGACAATTCCGGCATCGGCGCCGAGGCGATCGCGGAGGCCTTCGGGCGCATCGCCTGGCCGACGTCCGGCCGGGTGACGCTGGGCGACGCGGAGCTTCTGGAGCTGCCGGAGGCCGTGACCGGGCGTCAGATCACCTATGCCTCGTCAGACAGCTATTTCTTCCACGGAACGCTTCGGGACAACCTCGTCTACGGGCTGAAGCACGCGCCGAGCGTGCCCGACAACGACCCGAACGGCGAGACCAATCCGCGGCGCTGGGCCATCCAGGAAGCACTGCGGGCGGGCAATTCCATCCACGACCCGGACGCCGACTGGATCGACGTCCGCTCCACCTCGGTGTCGCGCGGCGGACCGGACGATCTGTCGCGCTCGATGCTGGGGGCTCTCGACGCTGTGCAGCTGACATCGGAAGTGATGGAACTGGCGCTGCATTCCTTCATCGACCCGAAGGACAACCCGACGCTGACCGAGCGGGTGGTGGAGATGCGGTTCGCGCTGCGCGAGGAGCTGGCCCGCGACGGGATCGGCAATATCGTCGCCTACTTCGATTTCACCAGCTACAACAAGGAAGCAACCGTCCGCGAGAACCTTTTGTTTGCGGCAAGCCGGCAGACATCCGCCTTCAACGCGGAAGTGGTGGAAGGCGAGTATATCTTCGAGGTTCTGAAGACGGCGAACCTGTTCGAGCTGCTCTATGCGATGGGGCTGACGATTGCCGAAAACGTGGTCGAGATCTTTGCCGGCCTGCCGCCGGAGCACCCGCTGTTCCAGCAGCTGGAGCATATCACCATAGACGACATCGCCTTCTACCAGCAGTTCATGCAGAAGCGCCGGCGCAAGCCGGGCATGGAGGTGCGCGAGAGCGACCGCAAGGCAATCGTGCGGCTCAGCCTCTACTATATCGAGCCGCGCTACCGCTTCGGCGTGCTGAGCGAGGAAATCATGGACCAGATCGTGGCGGCCCGCGACCTGTTCTACGCCAAGCTGCCAATGGCGCTGCGCGACCGGATCGAACGCTACGACCCTCATCGCTACATGGGCGCCGCGACGCTTCGTGAAAACATCCTGTTCGGCAAGCTGACCCACCGCAGCCCCGACGCTCCGGCGAAGATCCGCAAGATCGCCGCGCGGCTGACCCGGGAAATGGGCCTCTACGACAGCTTCATCAATCTGGGGCTTTCCTACGACGTGGGCGCGAGCGGCCGCAGGCTCACCCCTGTGCAAAGGCACAAGCTTAGCCTTGCAAGGGCCTTGATTCGCCGATCCAGTTACTACATCTTTAACAAACCGCTTCCAGGCCTCGATCGCCGAGTTCAGGAGGAGATCGTTAAGAACGTGCTCCAATTCCTGCAAGAGCAGGATAATAATCCATCCGTGGTATGGGTCTTGTCAAACACATCCCTGTCACGAATGTTTCACCGTGTTATCGTATTCGACAGGGGCTCAATCGTCGAAGATGGTTCTTTCGAGACTCTGGACATGAAGAGTGGTATATTTAGAACGTTGGTGGCATAATTCTTTGTCGCCACACTGACCCGATGGTGCAAACCATGTTGCTGAACGACGAAGTGCAGTTGCTACGCAAGGTCCCATATTTTTGCAGGGTCGATCCCTGCAAGCTCAAGCTGCTTGCCTTCACGTCGGACCGTGTCTGCTATGATCCCGGTGAGGAACTCTTCTCCCAGGGCGACAACGCCGAAGCTGCCTATGTGATCCTTCTGGGCGAGGCCGAACTCTTCACTCACACTGCCGGTGAAGACATAAAGATCGGCGAGGCCGGCTGCAATTCAATCATCGGTGAAATGTGCTTGATCTCCAGCTCGCTGCAGGCGGTGACCGCCCGGGCGAAGACGGAAGTCGAGGCACTGCGGATCGCCAAGGATACGTTCTTCAAGGTGATCGCCGACAATCCGCGGATCAACATGGAGATCAGCCGGACGCTCGCCGAAAACCTGCGCGGATCGCGCTTCAACGGCAGCAACCGCGTCGAGCACCTCGTCAGCTGATCTGCCCGAACCGGTGCCGCGTGGGTTGGACCGGCATGGATCAGGGAACTTTCCCGAACGTAACCGTTCACGGCTGCAGAGATGCAGGACGATTCGGGTGCTGAGGCTGATTCCGCGTTCATAGCCCGCCCTATTGGGGTCGCACGGCCTTCAACGGAGGCCGATCAAATCGGCGCCCTCTTGTCTGTCCCTCCCGCGTATGAAATTCAGGCTTTAGAAGAGAGATTGTCCCGATCGCCGGCCTTGTCGAGCTGTTCGCGGATATAGGCTTCGATGTAGTTGAACACTTGGACCGCGCCGGCATCCGTCTCGATCAGATCGATTGGGCGGCGGCCGCCGAGATGTACGCTCTTCCTGCGTGCCCATTTCATTATTTCACCTTCAGTGCGCAGCACCGGACGGGCTATCTCAAGCATCTTCGCAAGTTGATGCGGCTTCGCATACCATGAGTGCGGCTTGATGCTGGCCCGCCGGCGCCCTGGGACGACATCCGGCAATTGAGACGTCCGCAACTCGTCATCGGAGATATGGCGTCTGACCCAATGGGCCAATTTCGCCAACGACACGTTCGCCTGGCGTTCGAGATCGCCGCCCGCGCCGACTTTGCGCGTCGGGATCACCAAACCGCGAACAATGTGCGGACAACGGGACTGAAGCATCTCCAGAGCCGGTACAAGGTCGGTGTCGTTGGTGACTAGCACTACCTGGTCGACTTCGCCGCTTAGGGCGTCGTCGTAGATATGAAGCGCCAGGTTCACATCCGATTGCTTCTCCTCGAGCTTCCAGACCTGGATCTTGTCGCAATCACGCGGCCAGCGCTTCGGATCGTCGGCGGGCACAATATGCTGGTTGGCCTTATAGAGCGAATAGTGGCCCATCACGAAGGACAGCCTGCCCCCGCAATGCGTTGTCAGCGCATTGTGGTATTGGGCTTGGGACGATACCGAGTCCTCACCCTTGGCGACACTTTCGATGATCTTGGCGGTGAAATACTTAATCGCGCAGTCTGGATGGAGCGCTATCGTCGCAGGATCGGCGCCCGGCGCTGGCCTGTAGAGGATCGACGGCAGGATTTGCGTTTCGAACAGGGCGAGAACGTCAAGCCATTTGAACGCTGTCTTTCGCAGGCAGCCGTAATAAAGATTGTAGCCGTCGATGTAGACCCGTGTTCGTAACGCCGGCACTCCCAACCCCCAGACATAAAAAAACCGGCTTACGCCGGCTTTTTACCCCAACCGCCTGGAGCCCATGTCTCTCAAGATGCTAGGTTAGTTGTTAGCTAGCAAACTAGTGCCGAGTGGCTCACTCGTCAACCGATATTAGGGGATTACCAGGCGCTGAACCGCCTATCTGGCCGGGAATTCACCCAAAATAGGGACGTCCAAGACTAACGGCTTTCAACGCCAACCGCTCGTGCGGTCGCAAATCTCCTGAGCTTAGCGACGGGACGTATTCCACATTTTAGTCAGGGGCCGGGAATGACCCCACCCCCGTTTCCCTGTTGAAGCCTGGGCCGGTACCGGCTTACCGCTTACGATAGTAGAAATAGCGGCCTTCCTCGACGCCTGGCAGGCGCGGCAGTTCTTCGAGCTGCGGATGATCGAGCGGCAGGCCGCTCACCGCATAGGCGCCGTCCGCCAGCATGCCCGCCACCATCTGCGGCAGCCAAGTCAGCGTGATCGCATCCTTTTCCGGATAGCCCTGCCCGATATCCGCATGCACCAGCGCGGCATTGGCGCCAAGATAGTTCTGGCCGGTTTCCTTGATTTCGCCGAGCACCAGGTCTTCCGCTTCCGGCACTTCGGTCTTGTGGGCGCCCATGTGGCGATCGAAGGCCACAATGCGGCGGGGCGAAAACAGCTGGCGCAGGTGGCTGTAGGTGCGGCCGTTGCCGAGACCCACTTCGAAGATATCGCCCTCCGTGGGCAGGCCGAGCGTGCCTTCGATGTGGTTGAGGATATCGCGCTGCGCCGTCATGCGGCTGATGAAGCTGTCCAGTCTGCTCATGATGAAGTGCTGTCCTTGTTTCGGGTGGGGCGTCGAATGGGTTTCTTGTCGGGGGCGGCGGGCCGTGGTTCGTCAGGCCTTGACGACGTTTTCGGCGGTAATGCCGCGGAAGCCGTAGGTGTTGCGGGTATCGATCACCAGCGGCACCAGCTCGGCAATTTTCGCGTAATCCACCCCGTCGTGATCGGTCGCGACAATGGCGGCGTCAAAGCCGGCGAGTTCTTCCGCTGTGAAGGGCACCGAGCGGCGGCCTTTGAGGTGGCCGTATTCGCGGGTGCGCGGCACTTCCTCGATGAAGGGATCGTGGTAGGCAACGTCGGCGCCGCGCTCGATCAGCAGTTCCATCAGTTTCAGCGAGGGGCTTTCGCGGATATCGGGCACGTTCTTCTTGTAGGCGAGGCCGAGGATGAGGACACGCGAGCGGCTGAGCGCCTTGCCGAGCGAGCGGTCGAGCGCTTCGGCCAGACGGTCCACCACATGGCGCGGCATGGCCGTGTTGATCTCTCCGGCCAACTCGATGAAACGGGTCGGCTGGTCATATTCGCGGGATTTCCAGGTGAGATAGAAGGGATCGATCGGGATGCAGTGGCCGCCAAGGCCGGGACCCGGATAGAAGGGCATGTAGCCGAACGGTTTGGTCTTCGCCGCCGCGACCACTTCCCAGATGTCGATGCCCATCTTTTCGTAGACGATCTTCAACTCGTTCACGAGCGCGATGTTGACGGCCCGGAAGACGTTTTCGGTGAGTTTTACCGCTTCGGCCGTGCGGGTGCTGGAGACGGGCACGACGGTCTTCACCACCGCGCCGTAGAAGGCGGCGACCAGGGCTGCTGCCGCCTCGCCATCACCGGCGACGATCTTCGGGATGGTCGAGGTCTCGAAATCGCGGTTGCCGGGGTCCTCGCGCTCCGGCGAGTAGCCGAGGTAGAAATCGGTGCCGCCGACAAGGCCGCTTTCCTCGAGGATCGGCTTCATCACCTCTTCGGTGGTGCCGGGATAGGTGGTCGATTCCAGCACGATCAGCTGGCCCTGACGCAGGGTTCCGAGGATCTGCCGGCAGGTGTTGCTGACATAGGACAGATCCGGCTCGCGGTGGCGGGTGAGCGGGGTCGGAACGCAGATGGCGATCACATCGCATTCGCCAAGCCTTGCGAAATCCGTGGTGGCGGAGAAGCGGCCGGCCGCGTGTTCGGCGGCCAGCACCGCATGCGGCACCGCGTCGATATAGCTGCGGCCGGCCTCGATGTCGGCCATCTTGCCCGGGTCGATATCGAAGCCGAGAACGGTGAAGCCGGCGCGGGCGGCGGTCATGGCCAGCGGCAGGCCCACATAGCCAAGCCCGATGATGCCGACGCGGGCCTGCTTCGCCTCGATGGCGGCGAGAAGCTGCGCCGCCTTTTCCTGTTGCACGCTCAAGGGTGGGAACTCCGCTGATGGGTCTGATGACGCCCTCAGGTGTGATGAATGGCAGGCTCTGTCAAGACGTGCGGGCATGGACGGCCTGTCGCGGCAGGAGCGGAAACTTGGCGAGGCCTTGCGCTTTTCGCTCGTGCGGGTCTTGCAAGAGGGGTGCTGCTTGCGGCTTATCGGGGCCATGAACATCGCCTTCTACGCGCCTTTGAAATCGCCGCATCACCCCGTGCCGTCCGGCGACCGGCTGATGGCCCGCCAGCTGATGGCCGCACTTCAACTTGCCGGGCACCGGGTGGCGGCGGCCTCCGAGTTCCGTTCCTTCCTGCCCGCCTCCGACAGTTTGACCGAGGAACGCGACGCGCAGGCGCAAGCGGAGATCGACCGGCTTTCGGAGCTTTGGGAAACCACGGATCGGCCGGACCTCTGGGTCTGCTACCATCCCTATTACAAGGCGCCGGACCTGATCGGGCCTCAGCTCTGCCGGCGGTTCGGCATTCCCTACATCACGGTCGAGACTTCCTATTCACGCCGCCGCAACATCGGCCAGTGGGTTGAGGCGCAGGCGCGCGTGCTGGACGGCGTGCGGCTGGCGGCGGCCAATATCTGCCTGACGGCGCGCGACCGGGCGGGTCTGGAACAAGTAGCGCCGGATGCGCGGCTGGCGGTCATTCCGCCCTTCATCGATGCAAAGCCCTATCTGGAGCGGGCGCCCGATCCCCTTCCCCACCGGCTGATCACGGTTGCGATGATGCGGCCAGGCGACAAGCTGAGCAGCTACAGGGCGCTGGCGGAGTCGCTGAGGCTTATCACCCACCTGCCCTTTACGCTCGACGTGGTCGGTGATGGACCGGCGCGGCGCGAGGTCGAGGCGCTGTTTGCGGGCATTCCCGAGGGGCGCATCGTCTGGCACGGGCAGAAGAGCCAGAACGAGATTGCCGAGCTTTTGTCGCAGGCGGCGATTTACCTCTGGCCGGGGCATGGAGAAGCCTATGGGCTTGCCTATCTTGAGGCGCAGGCAGCCGGCGTGCCGGTGGTGGCGCAAGCGGTGGCCGGCGTGCCGGAGGCGGTGGCGGATGGCCGCAGCGGCCTGCTGACCCCTCCGGGCGACATCGCGGCCTATGCGGGGGCGATCGCGCTGCTTCTAACCGACCACGACAAGCGGCAGCGGCTGGCGGCGGGGGCAAGGTCGTTTGTCACCGGCGAGCGCAGCATGGACATCATGGCAGAACGGCTCGACGGGATCGTCCGGGCCTGCACAGGAGACAGGGCATGAGCCAGGTGGCTTTCACGCAAACGCTGGAGCGCCTAACGGCCAAGGGCGAGCATGTACAGTTCTGGCTGCGGGACGACGATGCCGTTGTGCCGACAGTGGCGCTTAAGCGGCTTCTCGATCTTTGCGCCGACCATTCCGTGCCGTTGACGCTGGCAGTGATCCCGCGCGACACGGGCGAGCCGCTCGCCACCGCACTTCAGGCACGCGATAACGTAGCGGTCGCGGTGCACGGCTGGTCGCATGCCAACCATGCGGGGACGAGCGGGAAGAAGCAGGAGCTCGGATCGCACCGGCCACTGGCCGAGACCGCTCAGGAACTGAAGGCGGGCTTCGACAAACTCTCCGGTCTCTATCCGCAGCAGTTCATTCCCATGCTGGTGCCGCCGTGGAACCGCATCGCGCCTGAGGTCATCGAGGCCCTGCCCGCGCTCGGCTTCCGGTCGCTGTCGGTGTTCGGGCCGGAAAAGGACGCGGTGCCGCCGCTGCTTAACAGCCATCTCGACATCATGAACTGGCACGGGGTGCGCGGCGGGCGCGATCCGGAGGAGCTGTTTGCCGAGCTTGCGAAGCTTCTGGACGAACAGGGCCGGCCGAAGACGATCGGCATCCTGACCCACCATCTGGTGCATGACGACAATGCCTGGGCCTTCCTTCAGGCGCTGATGGCGGCCACATCTGGCCATGCCTCATGCCGCTGGGTCAGTGCCCGGGGCGCGGTCTAGACCCCTACCAGGACTTCCAGCCGAGCAGCAGGCCGTGGCCTTGCGAAAGCGCCTCGCTGCAGGCGGCTTCGACATCGGTGAAGGGTGCGCGGCGTGGCAGGTTGCCGGCGACGAGGTCCGCATCGGCCACGCAGACGCTGGTGCTGCGGGCAAGCACGGTCAGGATCAGCGGTCCCGTCGACCACCAGGCGGGCGCCCCGGGGAGCACGCCCATGACCTGCGGCATGACCTCCAGAAGCCGTGCGAAGACCGGATGTCCCGCGGGTGACGCCAGCAGCGAATTGGTGAGCAGCAGCGAGCCGCGGCCGGTGTCGCGCGGCGTGTCTTCGGCAAGCGCCGTGAAGCCGACCAGCGGAAGGAGATCGGCAAAGCCGAGGTCATCGCGGGTGGGATACCAGTCGCAATCGATGTAGATGCCGCCCAGTGCATGCAGCACCAGATAGCGGGCGACATCCACGGCGCCGGGATAATCGCCCTCCTCCAGCATCTGCCGGTAGCTCGCGTGATCGAGAATGCCGAGTGCCTCCAGATCCGCCTCCCGCCAGAGGCGATATTCAAAGCCGGTGCGCTCCGCATGCACGGCCCAGCGCGCGGTGGAGGGCGGCAGGTCGAGACTGCCGAGCCAGATCTGGTGGATGACGCGGGGCACGGCCATGCGTCCAAGCTCGGTCATGCGCCTGGTGTCGGCGAGGTCGAAACGGCCAAACGGCTCCAGAAGCGCCGGATCCGGCACCAGGCCATGCTGCAGGCCGATGCGGGCAACCGGGTCGTCTTCGGCCTTGGCGAGCTTCAGATAGGCCGAATGCAGACGGCGCGGCACGCCGAGCACCGTGTGCTGGCCGAGCATGTCGCTTCCCATCAGCGCATCGTCTTCCGTCAGCGCATCGAGCGCCTCGCGCGCTTCGTCCAGCTGTCCCGCCTCGATCAGCTTGCGCGCGGCGGCGAGTTGCTCCCGATAGGCTTGCCTGGTGACTGCAATCGACGCCAATGTTCGTTCCTCGCCAAACGGCCCATTCGGCCGAACTATTCAAGCGGTTAGACATGAAATGTCATGCCTCTGCAATGATCGCGAAGGTAGATCGGCAGGCGCCCACAGAACTCGCTTCTGTTGTGCGTGGACAGGTCACAAGGGCTGGGCTACGGTATGGTCCTATCGATGTTTCTCCTTATCTCTTTTCCACCGCAAAGCTGGAATGACTGCGTATGAATGAACGTTCCGAACTGCTGCGCATCGAAGGGCTGAACGTGTCCTTCCCGGTGTGGGGCAGCTCCATCCATGCGGTCAAAGATTTCAACATGCGCCTGCGGCCCGGCAAGGTCACGGCGCTGGTGGGCGAAAGCGGCTCCGGCAAGTCTGCGCTCGGCCGGGCGGTGATGGGGATCGAGACCAAGGTCGCGCGGATTTCCGGCAAGGCGATCTTCAACGATCCCGCATCCGACGAAAGCGTCGACCTGATCGCGCTGCCGCGGGACGGCCGTACCGTCCGCGCCATTCGCGGCGGCCGGATCGGGATGATCTTCCAGGAGCCGATGACCTCGTTCTCGCCGCTGCATACGGTGGGCAACCAGATCGAGGAAACCCTGCGCATCCACACCGACCTTTCGACGGCGGACCGGCGCACGCGCAGCGAGGAAATGCTGCAGCTGGTGGGTTTCGAAAACCCGCAAAAAGTCTTCGACATGTATCCGTTCGAGCTTTCGGGCGGCATGCGCCAGCGGGCGATGATCGCCATGGCGCTGATCTGCCGGCCGGCGCTGCTGATCGCCGACGAGCCGACCACGGCGCTCGACGTGACCATCCAGGCGCAGATCCTGAAACTGCTGCAGCAGCTGCAGTCGCAGATCGGCATGGCGATGCTGTTGATCACCCACGATCTCGGTGTCGTCGCCAGCATGGCCGACGAGGTGGTGGTGATGTATCGCGGCGAGGTGATGGAGGCCGGCACGGCGTCCGATATCTTCCGCAACCCGCAGCATGCCTATACCAAGGGGCTAATGGCCGCGGTTCCGGATTTCGACCGGCCGCGCACCGAGCGCCTGAAGCCGCTGCGCGAAATCCATGTGGACGCAAGCGGCCTGATGGACAAGCGCAAGTCGCAGGTGGCGATGCCCGAGGTGCTGCTGTCGGTTCGGAATGTGACGAAGGGGTTTGCCACCAAGCGCTCCGGCAGCTTCGGCTTCGGCGCAGGGGCGCGCACGATCGCCGTCAATGACGTGAGCTTCGACATCCGCCGCGGCGAGACGCTGGGACTGGTGGGCGAAAGCGGCTGCGGCAAGACCACGCTCAGCAAGATCCTGATGCGCGGGCTGAAGGCGGATGCGGGCGAGGTTACCTATTTCGGCGAAACCGGCGCGATCGACGTGCTTGACGCCCGGGGAGCCGCGCTCCAGGAACTGCGCACCCGGATCCAGATGGTGTTCCAGGACCCGGTCTCCTCGCTTTCGCCGCGCATGACCGTGCGCGGCATCGTGCGCGAACCGCTCGACATCCACAAGCGCGGCGACCGCGCCCGGCGGATGGACGCGGTGCGCAAGCTCGTGCATGCGGTGGGACTGCCGGAAAACACGCTGGTTCGCTATCCGCACAGTTTTTCCGGCGGGCAGCGGCAGCGGATCGGGATCGCCCGGGCGCTGGCACTTGGCCCCGACCTGCTGATCCTCGACGAGCCCGTGTCGGCGCTCGACGTGTCGATCCAGGCGCAGATCCTCAACCTGATGAAGGACCTGAAGGAAGAGCTTGGCCTCACCTACCTGTTCATCTCTCACAACCTCGCCGTGGTGAACTACATGGCAGACCGGGTCGCGGTGATGTATGCCGGGCGGATCGTCGAAATGGGTCCCTGCGAAACCATCATGCGCCAGCCGGTCCACCCCTATACCAAGAAGCTGCTGGCCGCCGTGCCGGTGCCGAGCCTCGACCACAAGATCGACTTCAACACCGCCGGCGTCTCGAGCGCCATGGCGCGCAAGATCTGGGGCAAGCAGTTCCTGGACGACAGCGCCGCCGGCGATCTCACCCATGTGGATCTCGGCAACGGACACATGGTGCTCGCCCGCAGCAATGTCGACGCACGGGAGCTCACGCCATGATCTCGCGTCGGCAGGTGCTTGCGCTGATGGCGGGAACGCTGGCGGCCCGTCCGTCCTTTGCGGCCTACAGCCAATCGGCCTTTGTGGAGACGATATCGCCGACGGCACCACTGCCGCCGGTCGAGGAGCGGCTGCCCAAGGTGCCGCGCGTTCTCAAGCTTTCCGAACAGGGGCTGGAGCCGGGCAAGTTCGGCGGCACGGTGCGGATGCTGATCGGCGGGCAGCGCGACATCCGCTACATGCCGGTGTTTTCCTACAGCCGGCTGATCGGCTACAACCGCCACCTGGAACTGGAGCCCGACGTTCTCGAAGCCTTCGAGGTAGAGGACGAGCGGGTGTTTACCTTCCACCTTCGCGAAGGGCACCGCTGGTCGGACGGCAACCCGTTCACGACCGAAGACTTCCGCTACGTCTGGGAGGACGTGTTCCACGTCAAGGCGCTGGCCCGCGGGGGTCCGCCGGCGACGCTCTTGATCAACGGCAAGCCGCCGCGCTTCGAGGTGATCGATGCGCTGACCGTGCGCTACAGCTGGGACGAGCCCAATCCGGACTTCCTGGCCGACCAGGCCTCGCCCTCGCCGACCCGGCTGATGTTTCCCTCGGCCTATCTCAAGCAGTTCCATTCCAAGTACCAGACCAAGGAACTGCTCGACCAGTATATCGCCAAATACCGGGTGCAGGACTGGGCAGCGCTGCACCAGACGGTGTCGCGCACCGTGCGGCCCGAGAACCCGGACCTGCCGACGCTGGATGCCTGGCGCAACCGGACGCAGCCGCCGGCGGAACAGTTCATCTTCGACCGCAACCCCTATTACCACCGGGTCGACGAGCAGGGCCGGCAGCTGCCCTACCTCGACCGCTTCGTGCTGGGCGTGAGTTCGGCCGAGCTGATTTCCGCCAAGACCGGCACCGGGGAAAGCGATCTGCAGCTCACCAACCTCGACTTTGCCGACTACACCTATCTAAAGAACGCCGAGCAGCGGTATCCGATCAGCGTCAAGCTGTGGAAGCGGACGCAAGGGTCGCGGATGGCGCTCAACCCCAACCTCAACTGCAAGGACGAGGTGTGGCGCAAGCTGTTCCAGGACGTGCGGGTGCGGCGGGCGCTGTCGCTCGCCATCAACCGGGGGGAGATCAACAAGGCGGTGTTCTACGGCCTGGCCAAGGAGAGCGCCAATTCGGTGCTGCCGGAAAGCCCGCTGTTCAAGCAGGAATACCGCGACGCCTGGGCCGGCTTCGATCCCGCCCGCGCCAATGCCCTGCTCGATGAGGCCGGGATGCCGATGGACGAGGCAACGGGGCTGCGGCGGCTACCGGACGGACGTCCGGCGACGATCATCATGGAGATCACCGGCGAATACAGTTTCGAGACGGACGTGATGGAACTGGTGACGGACCACTGGGCGCAGGTGGGCATCAAGGTTTTCGTGCATGTGGCGCAGCGGGAGCTTCTGCGCCGACGGGTCAAGGGCGGCGATGCGCTGTTTTCGGTCGGCGTCGGCCTCGATAACGGGGTTCCGACCGCGGACATGTCGCCCAAGGAGCTGGCGCCGACCAGCGACGACCAGATGCAGTGGCCGCTGTGGGGGCTGCATGTGCTGTCGGCAGGAACCGACGGCCATCCCCCGGATCTTGCCGAAGCGCAGCAGCTGCTCGACCTGATGAAAGACTGGCGCAATTCGCTGGACGAGGCCAGTCGCGCCGAAATCTGGCACCGGATGCTGTCGCTCTATACCGACCAGGTGTTCACCATCGGGATCGTCAACTCGACGCTGCAGCCGGTGGTGCGTGCCAACCGGCTGAAGAACATGCCGGACGAGGCACTCTACGGTTTCGACCCGACCGCCTATCTCGGCGTCTACCTGCCCGATACGTTCTGGTACGAGGAGGGACGCTGAGATGATCCGCTACATCCTCTGGCGCATCATGGTGATGGTTCCGACGCTGGTGCTGATCTCGATGCTGATCTTTACGATCATCGAGCTGCCGCCCGGCGATTATTTCGAAAGCTATGTGGAGCAGCTGAAGGCGATCGGCGAAAAGGCCGACCTGCAGGAAATCGAGGAGCTGCGCGCCCGCTACGGCTTCGACCAGCCGGAGCCGATCCGCTACCTGAACTGGGTCGCCGGCATGGTGCAGGGCGATTTCGGCTATTCGTTCGAATACCGCATGCCGGTGACGGAGGTGGTGGGAGACCGGGTCTGGCTGACCATTCTCGTCTCGACCGTCACCATCATCGTCACCTGGCTTCTCGCCTTCCCGATCGGCGTCTATTCCGCGACGCACCAGTATAGCTGGGGCGACTACGGGCTGACGCTGCTCGGACTCGTCGGCCTTGCGGTGCCCAACTTCATTTTTGCGCTGATCCTCATGTATTTCGCCAACATCTGGTTCGGCACGTCGATCGGCCACCTGATGGACCAGAAATACCTGGCCGAGCCGATGAGCTCGGCGAAGTTCATGTCGATCCTTGAGCATATCTGGATCCCGGTCATCATCATCGGCACCGCCGGCACGGCCGGCATGGTGCGGCGGCTGCGGGCAAACCTGCTTGACGAGCTCAACAAGCAATATGTGATGACGGCGCGTGCCAAGGGGCTTCACCCTTTCCGGGTGCTCGTCAAATACCCGCTGCGGATGTCGCTCAACTTCTTCATCTCGGATATCGGCTCAATCCTGCCGGCGGTGATTTCCGGTGCCGAGATCACCGCCGTCGTGCTGTCGCTGGAAACCACCGGGCCGATGCTGATCCGCGCCCTGCAGAGCCAGGACATGTATCTTGCCGGTTCCTTCCTGATGTTCCTGAGCTTCCTCACGGTGATCGGCGTGCTGATTTCGGATATTGCGCTTGCCCTCTTTGATCCGCGGATCAGGCTGCGTGGCGGGAGGACCAGGTGACAGCAACAGTGGAAACAGCGCCGGATCTTCCCCATTACGTCCGTCCGGGCGAATTCGACCCCTATGCGCATGAAAACGGCTCGATCGGCGGGTCGGGGATCACCGAGGCTTCGCAGCTGCGGATGGTCTGGCTGCGCTTCAGCAAGCACCGGATAGCACTGCTTTCCGGCATCCTGTTGTTGATCGCCTATCTGATGATCATCGTGGTCGAGGTGCTGGCGCCCTACAAGGTCGGCACCCGTAACGTCGATTTCATCTACGCGCCGCCGCAGAGCGTGCATCTCTACAACGACGGCGAGTTCGTCGGCCCCTTCGTCTACGGGCGCAAGATGACGGTCGACATGGTCAACCTGCGGCGCGTCTACACGGACGACACATCCGACGTGCAGAAGCTGCGGTTCTTCTGCCAGGGCGAGCCCTACAAGTTCTGGGGGCTGGTGGAGAGCCGCTTCCACCTGGTGTGCCCAGCCGAAAACGGCCAGTTCTACTTCCTCGGCACCGACCGGCTGGGCCGGGACGTGCTGTCGCGCATCCTTTACGGCGCGCGCATCTCGCTGACGATCGGGCTTTTGGGGGTCGCGACGAGCTTCATTCTCGGCATCGTGATCGGCGGCATCGCCGGCTACTGGGGCGGCTGGTTCGACCTCGTCGTGCAGCGCGTGATCGAGGTGCTGCAGTCGATCCCCAGCATTCCGCTGTGGCTGGCGCTCGCCGCCATCATGCCGGCCGACTGGAGCCCGCTGCTGATCTACCTCGGCATCACCTTCATCCTTGGCCTTCTCGACTGGACGGGGCTTGCGCGGGCGGTGCGATCCAAGCTTTTGGCGTTGCGCGAAGAAGATTACGTGCTTGCCGCGCAGCTGATGGGCGCCGGCAGCGCGCGCATCATCCGCCGGCATCTTGTGCCGGGCTTCATGTCGCATCTGATCGCCAGCGCAACGCTGACGATCCCCGGCATGATCCTTGGCGAAACGACGCTCAGCTTCCTCGGGCTTGGCCTCAGACCGCCGATCACGAGTTGGGGAGTTCTTCTGACGGAAGCGCGCAGCGTCAGTATTCTTGCACTTTATCCTTGGCTGCTGCTTCCGGTCGTGCCAGTTATTTTCGTGATCCTGGCTTTCAATTTCCTTGGCGATGGTCTTAGAGATGCAGCCGATCCGTACAAATAGGACCGGGTCACGCGGGACCCGCAGTCCGGCGTTTCGACCTGGTAGGAGACAGTAGGACATGTCGAGACATCTCGGGAACGCTCGCGTCCTCATGTACAGCCACGACACCTTCGGGCTTGGACATCTCCGCCGCTGCCGCACCATCGCCCATTCGCTGGTGGAGAACTATCGCGGCGTCAACGTGCTGATCATTTCCGGCGCGACCATCGCCGGCGCCTTCGATTACCGGACGCGCGTGGATTTCGTGAAGATCCCGAGCGTGATCAAGCTGCGCAACGGCGAATACACCTCGATGGACCAGCACATGGATCTCCACGAGACGATGAAGATGCGCCAGTCGATCATTCGCCACACGGCGGAAAGCTTCGAGCCGGACATCTTCATCATAGACAAGGAACCGCTGGGGCTTCGCGGCGAGGTGGAAGACACGCTTGCTTACCTGAAGACCCGCGGGACGACCTGCGTGCTTGGCCTGCGCGACGTGATGGATGCACCGCACCTCTTGGAGGCGGAGTGGCAGCGCAACGACGTGCTGCGCAAGATCGGCCAGCTGTACGACGACATCTGGGTCTATGGCCCGCCCGATTTCTACGATCCCTTGAGCGAGATGGAGGTGCCACCGGCGGTGCGCTCCAAGATGAAGTTCGTGGGCTTCCTGCAGCGCAAGGCATCGCTGGAATCGCAGGCCGACCATCCGGACGAGGAAGACTATATCCTGGTGACCACCGGCGGCGGCGGCGACGGGGCCGACCTGGTGCGCGACGTGATCGCCGCCTATGCCGACGATCCGAACCTGACCCACAAGGCGGTGATCGTGCTTGGCCCCTACATGCCGGCCGAGCAGCGGGCCACCTTTACCGATGCCTGCAAGGGACATCCGCATCTGGAGGTGCTGGAGTTCGACAACCGCATGGAAGACCGGATTGCCGGCGCCAAGGCGGTGATCGCCATGGGCGGCTACAATACCTATTGCGAGATCCTCTCGTTCGACAAGCCGGCGCTGATCGTGCCGCGCACGCAGCCACGCGAGGAACAGCTGATCCGTGCGACCCGGGCCGAGGAACTGGGCCTCGTGAGCATGCTGGCCGCCGAGGACAGTTGCGATAGCGCCAAGTTCTCCCAGGCGATCAAGGACCTATTGAAGCGGGACCCGCCTTCGGTCAGCGCGCCCGGCATGCACCTGGAAGGTCTGGTCAATATTTCGGTCATCGTCGAGGACTGGCTGAAGCACAAGGGCGTGCACCTTTCGGTGGCGCAAGGATAGCCTGACGCCATGACGAACAGGACCATGGTCGTGCTATTGAAGGGCTATCCGCGCCTTTCCGAAACCTTTATCGCGCAGGAACTGCTGGGGCTGGAACGGGCCGGGTACGACCTGGTGCTGGTCGCGATGCGCCGCCCGACCGACAAGAAGCGGCACCCGGTGCATGACGAGATCAAGGCGCCGGTGCGCTACCTGCCCGAATACCTGCACGAGGAACCGCTGCGGGTGCTGCGCGGTCTTCTCGGGTCTTTGCGCAAGCCGGGTTTCCGCCGGGCCGCCCGGGCCTTCTTCCATGACCTGCGCCGGGATTTCAGCCGCAACCGCTTCCGGCGTTTCGGCCAGGCGGCGGTGCTCGTGCACGAATGGCCGGAAGCGGCCTCCTGGCTGCATGTGCATTTCATCCATACGCCGGCTTCCGTGGCGCGCTACGCCAGCCTGATCAGCGGCGTTTCCTGGACCGTTTCCGCGCATGCCAAGGACATCTGGACCTCGCCGTCCTGGGACCTCACCGACAAGCTGGCAGAGGCCGAATGGGCCGTGACCTGCACAAGGACCGGCTACGAAAAGCTTCAGTCGCTGACGGGCCGGCCGAACGTGCACCTGAGCTACCATGGGCTCGACCTTGCGCGGTTTGCGCCTTTCGACCAGGAGCGCCCGGCGCGCGACGGACGCGATCCAGCCGATCCGGTGCGGATTCTGAGCGTCGGACGGGCGGTGGAGAAGAAGGGCTATGACGTGCTTTTGCGGGCGCTGGCACAGCTGCCGCCGGGTGTTGCCTGGCAGTTTACCCATGTGGGCGGCGGTGACGAACTGGCAAAGCTGAAGGCTCTGGCTGCGGACCTGCGCATCGATACCAGCATCACCTGGAAGGGCGCGCTCGACCAGCGCGACATCCTGCAGCACTATCGGGACAGCGATCTCTTCGCGCTTGCCTGCCGGATTACCGCAGACGGCGACCGCGACGGACTGCCGAACGTGCTGGTCGAGGCTTCGAGCCAGGCGCTGCCGATCGTTTCCACCCATATTTCCGGGATCGGCGAGCTGTTTACTACCGAAGAGAACGGCCTGCTGGTGGCGCCGGAGGATGCCGAGGCTTTGTCGGTCGCGCTGCTGCGTGCCATCAGCGACCCTGCCCTGCGCCAACGGCTGGGTGCGGCGGCAGAGCGCCGTGTGCGCCAGGATTTCGATTATCACAGCAGCATCCACGATCTCGACCGGCTGTTTTCCGAAAGCTGGCAGGAGGCCGATGCAGCCGCAGCGGAGCCTTCCCGATGAGCCGCCCCTCGCCGCGTGTGTTCTTCTACGTGCAGCATCTTCTCGGCATCGGCCATCTGGTGCGTGCCAGCCGCGTGGCGGCGGCGCTGCAGCGGGCCGGCATGGAGGTGACGCTGGTGACCGGCGGCAGCACGGTTCAGGGCTTTCCGCCGCAAGGTGTGCGGCATATTCAGCTGCCGGCCGTGCTTGCCTCCAACAGCGGCTTTTCGGCGCTGGCCGATGCGCAGGGCCAGCCGGTGGACCGTGCCTTCGAGGAGGCCCGCACCGAGCTGCTGCTCAAAGCCTTTGCCGAAGCGGCACCCGACGTGGTGATCATCGAGGCCTTCCCCTTCGGCCGCCGGCAGATGCGTTTCGAGCTGATGCCCTTGCTGGAAGCGGTGCGGCAGGCAGAGCCGAAGCCGCTGCTTTTGTCGTCCGTGCGCGACATCCTGCAGGAGAACCGCAAGCCGGGTCGTGACGCGGAGACCGTTGAGCTGGTCTTAAAACACTTCGACAGCATTCTCGTGCACGGCGATGCGGGTTTCGTGCGGCTGGAAGAGACGTTTCCGCTTGCCTCCGCCTTCCAGGACAAGATCCATTACACGGGGCTGGTCGCACCCGAAGCGCCCTCGCCTTCCAGCTCGTCCGTGAGCGAGCGGTTCGACGTGATCGTTTCGGCAGGCGGCGGTGCGGTGGGCGCCGGGCTGATCGCGGCGGCACTCGAGGCACAGGCGATACTTGCCGATGGGCGCAGCTGGTGCGTGATCGCGGGACCCAATCTTCCCGCTGCGGATTTCGAGCGTTTTCAAGCGCAGGCGCCGGCCGAGGTGCAGGTCGTGCGTTTCCGGAGCGACCTGCCGGCACTTCTTTCGACCGCGACGCTGTCGATCTCGCAGGCGGGCTACAACACGGTGTGCGACCTTTTACGGACCCCCTGCCGGCCGGTGCTGGTGCCGTTTGCAGCCGGCGGCGAAACGGAACAGACGGTGCGGGCGGACAAGCTGGCGGCGCTGGGGCTGGCGGAGGTTGTGGAAGAAGCGGAGGTCTCCGGCGAGACGCTGGCTGCCGCTGCACAAAGGGCGCTTTCCCGGCCACAGGCGGATGCGCCGCTGCTGTCGATGGATGGCGCGCAGGGGACCGTGCGGGTGATCGAGACGCTTCTCGCCCAACGAGGCTGACGCCTCACGACAGAGGGCTCTCTCCGGGACGGTTCATATGATCGGGCGGATCGTGTGCATCCGCCCGGGATCGATCGTCAGGGGCCGGGTGGCCCGCTGTTACTTCTTGCCTGTGGTCGGGCGACGGCCGGTGCCGCGGTTGGCGCCGGAGGTGGTCTTGGCGTCATAGCCCTGGCCATGGTTGGTGCCGCCCAGGTGGCCGCCGCCGCTGGTGTTGGCAAGCTGGCGTTCGGCGCGCTTCAAAAGCTGCACTGCATCGGTCTTCTTCATGGGAAACAATCTTTCAAATAAGGGGAAATCAACGTCGGACAGGGCAGAGCCTCGTCCGCCGCGTCGGCGTTTTCTTCAAAAATATCAGCTGGCGGAAACGGTGATCAACGACGACGCCCGCGGCAAACAGGTCAAACCTCTGCCGGGCGGCGGTGCCCGCTCCAGCAATGGGCCTGCATTGTGTTCGCAACAAGTCTGGCGGGGCGCGCCCGGGCGCACAGCCGATCCCTGCACTTTCCAGAAAAATTCTCCCGTTCGGCACCGTCGCAGCCGATAACGCGGCTGCATGAAACAACTCTTTAACCGTGTTGGCGGATGTTTTTCAGCTATGCCGGCACGTCGGCGCATGACGCCAGCGACCGCGTGATCTACGACGCGGCGACAGGCGCGCTCTGGTACGACGACGACGGCACGGGCAGCCACGCCGCGGTGCAGTTCGCCGTGATCGGCAAGAGCCTTGCCGTCACGGCCGAGGATTTCGACATCATCGGATAGGGATGTTGGGGGGCTTAATGCCATCCACGACAAGTCGGCGCTAGGGTGTAGCCGTGTCTAAGATGCTGGATGGTGTTTGGTCTTCGGGTCGGGCGGGATGATCTGGTCGGAGTGAGAGGATTCGAACCTCCGACCCCCACGTCCCGAACGTGGTGCGCTACCAGACTGCGCTACACTCCGTGACCAGTGGCGCCTCTATAGAGCAGCATTTTGCGTTCCACAAGCGGGCTCTTTCAAAATTTTGGCGAGACGTTCATGCGGCTTTGAAAGAGGCCTTGGCGGCAGCCAAGCCGCTGCAGCGGAGCCTGCCCTGAGGCCTTGCCGAGCGTGGCAAAAAAGCGGCGCCGGCAAAAATTCCGACGGCCCGCGCGGGTCGGTCTCGCGAAAGCCATGCGAAACCTGCTATCGGGGCCCTCAGACCTCTCCCGGGCGCCTTGCGGCGCCTCCAGCGACACTAGGATACGCCAGACCATGAAGCGCCGCGTCATCGCAACGATTGCCACTCTCACCCTCGCCCTTTCGGCCTGCACCACGGTCAGCGTGGCACCCCAGAGCCCGATCTCGCAGCGTTGGGTCGGCCGTTCCGCCGGCGTGTTCTTCGCCAAGTACAGCCCGCCGCTCAGCGATGTGCAGGACGGCTCGTCCACCATCTACAACTGGCGCGGTGGCTACAGCCGCGTGAAGCTTGGCAATGGCAAGACGGTCAGCGTCAGCTGCTCGGCCAAGATCACCGTCAACGAAGACTATGTGATCCGCGACATCACCATCACAGGCGACCGCCCCGGCGCCAACGGCGCAAGCTACTGCACCGAACTGCTGGCCGCCCAGTAAGCCAGACGGTAGACGCACCGGAGCCTGTTGCTACTCACGGCGGCGGCTCTGCGAGACAGGCGAAGGGCGGCGGTCGACTGGACGCCCGCCCTCGCCCAGAACGCTTCAGGCGGGCAGGACAGCATGGCCGACGACATCGATTTCGATCTGCAGTTCGTTGCCGCCCATGAGACGCCCGTCCTTATCGCGCCGGGCGTCGAGCGGGTGACGGCCAACAACCCCTCCCCCTTCACCTTTCAGGGCACCAACAGCTATATCGTCGGGCCCGGTTCGACGGTTGCGGTGATCGACCCCGGCCCGGACGATCCCTTGCATTTCGAGGCGTTGATGGCAGCACTCGGGCCTCGCCGGGTCAGCCACATCTTTGTCAGCCATACGCACCGCGACCATTCCCCGCTTGCAACGCGCTTGAGCGCAGAGACCGGTGCGCTGACGGTCGGCGAAGGTCCGCACCGGGCCTCGCGCCTGCTGCATGTGGGCGAGATCAACCCGCTTGCCGAAAGTGCGGACCTCAACTTCAAGCCCGACATCGCGATCGCCGATGATGGCGTGATCGAGGGCGACGGATGGGCCCTGTCGGCCATCCACACGCCGGGGCACACGGCCAACCACTGCGCCTTTGCGCTTTCCGGCAGCGGCATCCTGTTTTCGGCCGATCACGTGATGGTCTGGGCGACCACGATCGTGGCGCCACCCGACGGATCGATGGCGGATTTCATGCGCTCGGTGGAACGGCTGCTTTCCCGTGACGACCAGATCTTCTTTCCCGGACACGGCGGACCGGTGCGGGAGCCGCGCGCCTTCCTGCGGGGGCTTCGCGCCCACCGGCGGATGCGCGAGCGGGCAGTGCTGGAACGGATCAAGGCCGGCGACCGGCTGATCCCCCAGATGGTGACGGCCATCTATGCCCGGACCGACGTGCGGCTGCATGGGGCGGCAGCGCTCTCGGTGCTCGCGCATCTGGAGGATCTGGTCGAAAAGGGGCTGGTGACGACGGACGGACCGCCTTCGCTCATGGGCGAATACCGACCGGCCTGATCGGTTCTGGCGGGACGCTCTACCCGCCGGCGAGACCGAGCAGTTCGGCATCCAGACGGGTGAGGAAATCCTGCACAATGGCAGCGCCGACGCCTAAGTCATGCGGGCCGTAGCGGGTCTGGACGCGCAGATCGACCGAGGTGGTTTCGGCATCTTCCCGCATGCGGATAACGATATCGAATTCCAGGCCGAGGATCAGCGTGCGGGTTTCCCCCTGCAGCAGAACATCGCCCGGGGCGCCGAGGGCCGGTGCGAGCGATGGCTCCGGCCGCGGCAGCGGGATAGGCGCCACATCAGGCACCGCCGTCTGGTCGTCGCGCGGTGCCGGGCGGGCGGAGATATCCGGCGCCACCAGCTCCATGCCTTCCCTTTGGTTGATCGTGATGCGGGCCGCAGCCGCTGCCTTCAGGACACCCTGGTAGACCCGGTCAAGGGCGCCCTCGTAGCGACGCCCGGTCAAGGCGGGATAGGCGGCAAGCTGGGTGCGGCGTTCGGAAGCCGTGACGGAGGCCGGCCGCGGCAGCCACTGCTGGCGGGCATGCGGCTCGGCCACGAAGGCCGGCGGATCGGCGATATCGGTCGACAGGTCGAACAGCGCCGGCAGCGTCCGATAGGCGTAGACGCCGGACCCAACGACCGCGAGCGGGATCGCCGCATAGACTAAGCCCTTGGTGGCCGCGATGCCGCCGCGTGCGCCCACCTGCCAGAGCCGCAGCAGGCCGACCAGCGAAAAGGGCAGCGAGACGGCTGCGATGGCGGCACCCAGCAGCAGCAGCGCCAAAAAACCCGGCTCACTCAAGGGGCCGAAGCGATGCGCCAGGCCGGCGCCCAGCGACAGCAGCAGACCGGCGAAGGCGAGCCTGCGACCGGTATAGGCGGAATGGGAAACGGGCCGGACGAAGCGGACGGTCATCAGCGGAAAGAGGCTCCAGGGCAAAGCGGCGTTCGTCCTATTAGAGCAGCTCGACCGTTAATGAAATGGCGACGCCCGTCCGCCGGAACTTCTGCAACGGCCACCGGTTGTGGGAGCGACGCCCTCAAGGAACTCTCCCATGGCCGACCGTTTTCCCCCTCCCTCACCCTCCGCGCATCCGTCTCCCCATCCAGCACCCGTCCACCGACCAGCACCGGCCGGGCATTTTCCGCAATCGACCGCCCGCATTGCCCGGCATCCGATCCACCCCATGCTGGTGCCCTTTCCGATCGTCTGCTTCGTCGGCACGCTTTTGACGGATCTCGCCTACTGGCGGACGACCGAGATGATGTGGTCGAATTTTTCGGCCTGGCTGGTCAGCGCCGGCGTGGTGACCGGCGTGCTGGCTGCCATTGCAGGGCTGATCGATTTCATCGGCAACCGCGACATCCGCCGCACGCCGCCGGCCTGGCCGCATGTGATCGGCAATGTCATCGCGATGGTTCTCGCCGTCATCAACATGTTCGTCCACACCCACGATGGCTATACCTCCGTGATGCCCTGGGGCCTCACGCTGTCTGCCGCCACCGTCGCCATCCTGTTGTTCACCGGCTGGATGGGCTGGGCCATGGTCTATCGTCACCGCGTAGGAGTTTCCGAATGAACCGCTCTTTCACTCCCGTCCGCGTCCGCCTGGGTCTTGCCGGCATCGGCGCCCTGCTTCTTTGTTCCGCCGCCGCCATGCCGGCACTCTCTGCCGATGACTTTGACCCGATGAGCCAGGTCGGGCCCAACCCGGTGCTGCCGGAGCCGCAGCAATATCTGTTTCCGCCGATGAAGATCGCAAAGGTCGTTGGCTGGAAGGACGGCGAGAAGCCGAGTGTTCCGGCCGGCCTCAAGATCGAGGCGCTGGCGACAGGGCTTTCCCATCCGCGCTCGATTACCGTGCTACCGAACGGCGACGTGCTGGTGGTGGAATCGCAGGGGCCGGGCGTCGAACCGGTCAAGCGGCCGAAGGAAGTCGTCATGGGTCTCGTCATGGGCATGGCGACCGGCGGCGGCGACAGCGGCGAAAGCAACCGCATCACCCTGCTCAGGGATGCGGATGGCGACGGCAAGCCAGAGACCCGCAGCGTGTTTCTCGAGCACCTGAGCTCTCCGTTCGGCGTGGCGCTGGTCGGCAGCGACCTCTATGTCGCCAACACGGATTCCTTGATGCACTACCCCTACCAGGAGGGTGACACGAAGATCAGCGATCCGGGCAAGCCGCTCACCGAGTTTCCGGGCGGTCCGATCGATCATCACTGGACCAAGAGCCTGGTCGCCAGCCCAGACGGATCGCTGCTCTATGTGGGCGTCGGTTCCAACAGCAATATCACCGAAAACGGCATGCAGGCGGAGAAGAACCGGGCCGCGATCTGGGAGGTGGACCGGGCCAACGGGCGCTGGCGGATCTTTGCCGATGGCTTGCGCAATCCGAACGGGCTGACCTTCGAGCCGACCACCGGTGCACTCTGGACCGTGGTCAACGAACGGGACGAGCTCGGCCCCGACCTCGTGCCGGATTACATGACATCGGTAAAGGATGGCGGGTTCTACGGCTGGCCTTACAGCTACTATGGCCAGCATCTCGATCCGCGCGTTCAGCCGCAGCGGCCGGACCTCGTGGCCAAGGCCATCGTGCCGGACTATGCGCTAAGCTCGCACGTGGCGCCGCTCGGCATGGTGTTCAACACGGGTGACAGCCTGCCCGCAAAGTACAAGGGCGGCGCCTTTGTCGGCGAACACGGCAGCTGGGACCGCGACAAGTTCAACGGCTATAAGGTGGTCTATGTGCCGTTCAAGGATGGCAAGCCTGAAGGCAAGGCCGAAGACGTGGTGACCGGCTTCCTCGACCAGGACGAAAATGCCCGCGGCCGTCCTGTCGGCGTTGCGATCGACAAGAGCGGTGCGCTGCTGATTGCCGACGACGTGGGCAACACGGTCTGGCGGGTGACACCGTCCGGGCAGACCGCGGCGGTGAAATAGCGCCCAGCTGGGAGATGATGGGACCGCGGTGGGTGAGCCTGCCGCGGTCCCGATCTGCAGAGACCGTTCCCTCGCCTTGGCAACTCTGATACAATCTCGAAATGAAAGTCTCTGCGAAACCCTTGTCTGTACAGGACGTCACTCTTCCGTCGGATATTGCACCGTCGGACGATGTTTTGTCGTGGCAGAAAGAACAGCTCGCAGCGCGTCACGCACTGGCTGACAAGGGTGTTTTTGCGTCTTCGGAAGCCGTCAAGGCGGTTATTCGCAAATTCGTTCCGAATGAGTGACATCGTCTGGTTGGACGAAGCGCTTCGGGACCTGGAAGATATCGGCGACTACATTGCGTACGACAATGCGCTGGCAGCTGAAGCGGTTGTTCGGCGCATCGCGCAGGCCGTATCCAGACTTGCCTTGCACCCTCAATTAGGGCCCGTGACGGCAGATCACGATACGCGGCGCCTCACGATCTCCGGTACACCTTATATCGCTTTCTACCGTCTTCGCGAGAAGGTCGAGATCCTCGCCATATTCCACTCATCCAGAAAATGGCCAGACCATCTCACTTGACCAAGACTGGCACTGGATGCTCAGAAATTCTTCATGTTCACATGGGGAATGCCGACATCCAGGAACTCGTCGCCATAGGGCTTGAAGCCGAAGCGGGCGTAGAGCGCCATCTTGTCGCTCTGGGCCGCCAGGTGGAAGCGGCCGTCGCGCCGATCACGGTGCTGCTCAATCGCGTGGCGCAGCATTGCGCTTGCCACGCCGCGTCCCCGGAAGGACATGCCGGTGACGACGCGGCCGATCTTCAGATAATCCAGGGCATCGATCACCCGTAGCACGCCGCAGACCTCGCCATCGATGATCGCCACCACATGCGCGGCGGTCAGATCGTCGGCATCGAACTCCTCCTCCGGCGGTACTTTCTGCTCCCCGATGAAGACCTCGCGGCGGAGGCGAAAACCCTCGTTGCAAAGCGTGCTGAAGACGGGAACCGTGAGAACGGTGATGTCGGTCATGATTTCCTCCGCTCGATGGCGGCCTGAGCGGCGGCAAGGCGGGCGATCGGCACGCGGAAGGGCGAACAGGACACGTAGTCGAGGCCGACCTGTTCGCAGAAGCGGATGGAGGCCGGGTCGCCGCCGTGTTCCCCGCAGATCCCGAGCTTCAGGTCGTTTCGCGTCCGGCGGCCGCGCTCGGACGCGATCTGGATGAGTTCGCCGACCCCATCGAAATCCAGCGAGATGAAGGGATCGTGCTCCAAAATGCCCTTGCGCTGATAGGTCGGGATGAAGGAGGCTGAATCGTCGCGCGAGATGCCGAAGGTGGTCTGGGTCAGGTCATTGGTGCCGAAGGAGAAGAACTCCGCCGTTTCGGCAATCACATGGGCGCGCAGGGCAGCGCGCGGCAGCTCGATCATGGTGCCGGCGAGATAAGCGACCGGGGTGCCGGTCTGCTTTTCCACTTCGGCAGCGACGCGATCGATGACGCCCTTCACATAATCGAGTTCGGAGCGCAGGCCGACCAGCGGCACGAGGATTTCCAGCTCCACCGGCTCCCCGGTGACGGCTGCGGCGGCGACGGCTGCCTCGAAGATTGCGCGTGCCTGCATTTCGGCGATTTCCGGATAGCAGATCGCCAGCCTGCAGCCGCGCAGGCCCAGCATGGGGTTGAACTCGTGCAGCGCATCGATGCGGCGGGCAAGGAAGGCGGCCGGCATGTCCATCGCCTTTGCCACATCCTCGATTTCGGCTTCGCCCTTGGGCAGGAACTCGTGCAGCGGCGGATCGAGCAGGCGGATGGTTACCGGCAGGCCGTGCATGATCGAAAAGAGCTCGGTGAAATCGGAGCGCTGGTACGGCAGGAGCTTGTCCAGTGCCGCCCGCCTTCCGGTCTCATCTTCCGCCAGGATCATTTCGCGCATGGCGTGGATGCGCTCGCCCTCGAAGAACATGTGCTCGGTGCGACAAAGGCCGATGCCTTCGGCGCCGAAGGCCCGGGCGGCCCTGGCATCCTGCGGCGTATCGGCATTGGTGCGCACCGCCATGCGGCGCGTCTCGTCGGCCCAGGCCATGAGCTTGCCGAAATCACCTGACAGGGCCGGCTGGATCATGGAGACGGCACCGCGCAGCACCTGTCCGGTGGAACCATCGATGGTGACGATGTCACCCCGGCGCAGCGTGACACCGCCGACACCAATCAGGCTCTCGTTGCGAAGGTCGACCCGCATGGAACCGGCCCCCACGACGCAAGGGATGCCCATGCCGCGCGCCACGACCGCCGCATGGCTGGTCATGCCGCCGCGGGTGGTGAGGATGGCTTCGGCCGCATGCATGCCGTGGATGTCTTCCGGGCTGGTCTCGATGCGCACCAGGATGACCTTGCGGCCTTCTTCCTTCGCCTGCACCGCCTCTTCCGCCGTAAAGACGATCCCGCCGGTGGCAGCCCCCGGGGAGGCAGGCAGGCCGGCGCCCAGGATGTGGCGCTCGACGCCCGGATCGATGGTCGGATGCAGGAGCTGGTCGAGCGAGGGCGGCTCGATGCGGCAGACCGCCTCCTCCCGGTCGATCAGGCCTTCCTCCACCATGTCGACGGCGATCCGCATGCCGGCCCGCGTGGTGCGCTTGCCGGAGCGGGTCTGCAGCATCCACAGCTTGCCCTGCTCGATGGTGAATTCGACGTCCTGCATGTCGCGGTAATGGGTTTCGAGGCGATCGCAGACGGCGCGGAACTCGCCGAACACCTGCGGCATCAGCTTCTCCATCGAAGGCTTGTCGGAGCCGGATGCGAGCCGCCCCTCCTCCGTGATCGACTGGGGTGTGCGTATGCCGGCCACCACGTCTTCGCCTTGCGCATTGACGAGGAACTCACCGTAGAGCGCATTTTCGCCGGTGGAGGGGTTGCGGGTAAAGGCAACGCCGGTGGCCGAGGAGGAGCCGAGATTGCCGAACACCATGGCCTGGACGTTGACGGCGGTGCCCCAATGTTCCGGAATGCGATGGAGCATGCGGAAGGTCATGGCGCGCGGGTTCATCCAGCTGGCGAATACGGCGCCGATCGCCTTCCACAGCTGGACATGCGGATCCTGCGGAAAGGTTTCGCTGAGTTCCTCCTCGATCATGCGCTTGTAGAGCTGCACGACTTCCTGCCAATCATCGGCACAGAGATCCGTATCGTATTCGTAGCCCGCCTTGGCCTTCTCGTCCTCGAGGATCTCCTCGAAGACCTCGTGATCGAGGCCGAGAACCACGCTGCCGTACATCTGGATGAAGCGGCGATAGCTATCCCAGGCGAAGCGCGGATCACCCGCATCCTGCGCAAGTGCCAGGACCGTCTCGTCGTTGAGGCCGAGGTTCAGCACCGTATCCATCATGCCGGGCATGGAGGCACGGGCGCCGGAGCGCACCGACAGAAGCAGGGGCGAGGATTTTGCGCCAAAGACGCGGCCCGTCAGCTGCTCCATAGCGGCTATGCCGTCCAGCACTTCCTGCTTCAGGCCATCCGGCAGGCTGCGGCCGCTGTTGAAATAATGCGTGCAGGCATCACAGACGATGGTGAGACCCGGCGGCACAGGCAGGCCAAGGCTTGCCATTTCCGCAAGATGGGCACCCTTGCCTCCCAGGCGCTCGACATCCGCCGCTCCCCCTTCCGCCTTGCCACCGCCGAAACGGTAGACCCATTCCCCCATGCCTGCTCTCCACCCAACACGATGCAGTATCAGCGTTTCACGCCTATCCGGCAATGTGAAAATCTTTGAAGGCAGGATTATGTTGCAGTGCAGCAATTTTCAAGATGGTCGAAGGCGGAGAGCAAAGCTTTGCGGGGCCGGATCACGTGCGGCCCCGCAAAGCTTTCCGTACAGGACAGGAGACCTGCACGGGGGGTCTCTTCGACGCCGGCGCCTGCACCCTCAAGAGGCACTGCGGCACCACACATCAGCCAGCGCATACTGCAATAGAAATAGGCAACTGAAAAGACCCGCGAGACAGGGTTCACGTCATTCTGCGTCGTTTGACGTAGATCAGAAGAAACTTTTGTTCGCAGTCAGCTGGCTTCGCGCAGCAATTCGGCCGTCTGGAGATCGACCGAGACCAGCTGCGACACGCCCTGCTCCGCCATGGTCACGCCGAACAGACGGTTCATGCGGGCCATGGTGATCGGGTTGTGGGTGATGATGACGAAGCGTGTCTCCGTGGAGGCGGCCATTTCGTCCATCAGGTTGCAGTAGCGCTCGACATTGTGGTCGTCCAGCGGCGCATCCACTTCGTCCAGCACGCAGATGGGCGCCGGGTTGGTGAGGAAGACGGCGAAGATCAGCGCCATGGCCGTCAGTGCCTGTTCGCCACCGGAGAGCAGCGTCATGGTCTGCGGTTTCTTGCCGGGCGGGCGGGCGAGGATCTCGAGCCCTGCTTCCAGCGGGTCGTCGGACTCGACCAGCTGCAGTTCCGCCGTGCCGCCGCCGAACAGATGGGTGAAGAGGCGCTGGAACTGCACATTGACGATGTCGAAGGCGGCCAGAAGGCGTTCGCGCCCTTCCCGGTTGAGGCTCTGGATGGCGCCGCGCAGCTTGCGGATGGCATCGATGACGTCATCCCGCTCGCGGGTCAGCGCGTTGAGCTTGTCGGAAAGCTCCTTCTGCTCTTCTTCGGCGCGCAGATTGACCGGTCCCAGGCGTTCGCGCTCCATCCTCAGCCGATCGACCTCGCGCTCGATCTCGCGCACGTCCGGCAGGGCCGCACCCGGCACGATGCCGGCCAGCCGGGCCACCTCGTGGGGAGCAATGTTGAGCGCCTCGCGGATGCGCAGCTCACCTTCGTGGCGCTTTTCGGCAGCCGAGACCAGGCGCTCCTCGGCGCGACCGCGCTTTTCACGGACATCCGCCAGCTCGGCGAGTGCCAGAGCTGCGATGCGATCTGCTTCGCGCTGGCGGGTCTCTGCCTCGGCCAGACGGTCGCCGGCTTCGCTTCGAGCCTGCTCGGCCTTCTGCAGCTCGTTCATCAGGCCGCGGCGCCGGTCGTCGAATTCCTCCGGCGCCAGTTCCAGGTCGGCAATCTCCTCCCGCGCCTCTTCCTCGCGGTCGCGCAGGCTGTCGATCTGGGCAGTTGCGCTGCTCGCACGGGCGTTCCAGGCGGAACGCTCCTGAGCGATCGCCGACAGGCGGCGCTTGCGGGCCTCGGTTTCGCGGCTGAGGCCTTCGAAGGTCGCGCGGGCTTCGGCAAGCAGGCCGCGATCGGTGGCGACCGCTGCCTGCTGGTCGCTCAGACGGTTGTCGATCTCGGAGAGGTCGGGCGCGTCCTCCATCTCGATGCGGGCGTTTTCCTCCTGCAAGCCGAGATCCTCGATCTGGCCGCGCAAGAGACCGAGCGCCTCCGCCACCACATCGCGGCGGCGCATCAGCTCGCCGGCGGCGCGTTCGGCGGCCGCCAGCGCATCGCGCGCCTCGGCAAGGCTTCGGGTGGCAAACCGGCTGCGCTCGCGAGCTTCTAGCAACCGGCGATCCTCTGCCTTGACCCTGGCCTGCGCCTCTGTCAGCCCGGCTTCGGCCTCGGACACGCCGATGCGGGCGTCGTCGATCTCGCCTTCCAGCTCCGAGAGGCGGTTCTTCTGCGAGAGCCTCAGGGTCGCAGCACCCGGCGCTTCCGAGCCGAGAATAAGCCCATCCCAGCGATAGACGGCGCCTTCACGGGTCACCAGTCGCTGGCCCGGCAGGAGGACGGCCATCAGCGTTTGCGCCTGTTCCGCGTCCACCAGGCCAATCTGCGCCAGGCGGCGGCGAAGCTCCGGCGGGGCGGTGACACGGGCATCCAGCGGCTCGACGCCGTCGGGCAGATCCGGATCGCCGGCACCATCGCCGTTCAGCGACCAGTGGGCGGGAGCTGCGGGATCGACCGGGGTTTCGAGATCGTCACCGAGGGCGGCACCCAGCGCCAGTTCAAAGCCGCGGTCGACACGGATCATGTCGGCGACCGGTGGGAAGGCACCGGATGCTGCGCCGACTGCCAGCATGCGGGAAATGGTGCGGGCCTCGGTTTCCAGCGCGTTGAGTGCGGAGCGCGCCGCCTCGACCGGGCCGCGAGCGGACAGTTCTGCGGCTCGAGCCGTGACAAGCGCCGCCTCGACGTCTTCGGCGGCAATTGCCGCATCCTCGACGGCAACTTCGGCTGCTTCCACCGCCTCGCGCTTTTCGGCCGGATCGTCGACCAGCGCCAGGCGGCCATCGATGGCATCGACCTCGGCGGTCGCCTCGGAGAACTGGCGGTCGAGCCGCTGGCGACGCTCGGCGAGATCGCGGATCAGCCGTTCCAGCTGGGTGCGACCGGCGGCGGCCTCGGCGCGTTCGGCGGTCAGGGCCGCAAACAGTTTTTCGCTTTCGGCAAGCGTCGCGGCAGCGGCCTCGAAGGCCTCGCGCATTTCTTCTGCGTCCGAGCCGGCATCGGAGAGCATGCCGGCGATCTCCGCTTCCTCCTTCGCCAGGCGGTCCAGGAAAGCGGTGTTGTCTGCCGCCAGTTGCTCTTCGCGGCGGATGTCTTCGCCCAGCTGCACCAGCCGCCGGGTCAGTTCGTCGCGCCGCTTGAGGAGACGGCCCATCTCTTCTTCGAGCTGACCGCGGGCGATCTGCAGCCGCTGCAGGGCGGCACCGGCCCTCGCCTCCTCGTCCCGCAGTTCGGGCAGCTTCAGGCTGGCGATCGCCTGGTTCTTGGCGGCCTCCATCTGGGCCTGCGCCTTTTCGGCCACCAGATTGGTCGCCTGGTTGAGCGCGGTCGTCGCCTCGTCTTCGGCATCGCGCGCCTGCACCCAGCGAATGTGGAGCAGCATGGCATCGCGGGCCCGGATGTCGGCCGAGAGCATCTTGAAGCGGTTGGCCTGGCGGGCCTGGCGCTTCAGGCTGTCGATCTGGCTTTCGAGCTGGGCAACCACATCCTCCAGCCGCTCCAGATTGGTTTCGGCGGCGCGCAGGCGAAGCTCGGCCTCGTGGCGGCGGGAATGCAGGCCGGAAATACCGGCGGCCTCTTCGAGCAGCTGGCGGCGGGCCTGGGGCTTGGCGTTGATCAGCTCGCCGATGCGGCCCTGGCCGACCATGGAGGGCGAGCGGGCGCCGGTCGAGGCATCGGCGAACAGAAGCTGCACATCCTTGGCACGGGCTTCCTTGCCGTTGATGCGGTAGACGGAGCCGTTTTCGCGCTCGATGCGGCGCGTCACCTGGATCTCGTCCGCATCGTTGAAGGCGGCAGGCGCAGTGCGGTCGGAATTGTCAAGGTAGAGGCCGACTTCGGCCGTGTTGCGGGCCGGACGATTGCCGGAGCCGGAGAAGATCACGTCGTCCATGCCGGACGCACGCATGTTCTTGTAGGAGTTTTCCCCCATCACCCAGCGCAGGGCCTCGACAAGGTTCGACTTGCCGCAGCCATTGGGGCCAACCACGCCGGTCAGCCCCCGCTCGATCATGAATTCCGCCGGTTCGACGAAAGACTTGAAGCCCACAAGACGCAGCTTGTTGAACCTCATGCCGCCCTCCCCATCAGGGAAAGGCGACGAAGCTTAAAGAAGGCTGTCGATAAGGTTCGACATGGCGTCAACAGTCATGTCCCCGGAATATTTCTTGCCGTCGATCAGGAAGGTCGGCGTCGAGTTGACGCCGAAGTCACTCGTTGCGCGTTTCACGACTTCGTTTACTTCATCGAGAAGCTTCTGGTTCGTCAAGCAGGCCTCGAAACTCTCCTGTGAGTAACCGGCGAGTTTGACCGTCTGGAGCAGTGCTGCACGCACATTTCCATCCTGCGGGGACGCCCAGGCGCGCTGCTGCTTGAACAGCATGGAGACCATGGGGAAATACTGGGCCGGCGTCGACATCGCCTTGGGGTCCTGCGGGCTGCAGCGGGCGAGCATGAAGGCTGCCGTCGCGACCGGATCAAACGGGAATTCGCGCAGGATGAAGCGGACCTTGCCGGTGTCGATGTATTTGGTCTTGATGGTATCGAAGGTCGTGTTGTGGAAATGAGCGCAGTGCGGGCAGGTCATCGACATGTACTCGATGATCTGAACCTTGGCGTTTTCTTCGCCGAGCGCCATTTCCGGCAGCGGGCCGGGCTTCAGCGCCGCAGCCATATCAACATCGCCCTGCGATTCCGGGGGCTTTTCCTGCGCCAGGGCATCGGTGATGCCGAGCGGCAGAGCCAGGCAAAGCGAAGTTACCGCAACGCCGCCGAGAAGAGCGCGTCTGGTCATCGTCATTTCGTTCAACTGCATGCAACACCCGTGTGCCAGAGATCTGTCAAAGTCAAACATTCCGTATCGCGGCCTCCCCTGCGGGACAAGCTGCGCTTAAGTCGATTCCTTCAAAGAATTGTGACAAATCGATGGGCTGCAGCGCGTTTCGACGCCAGCTGGCCCCGGCGTCAGGGGCGGGTCTTCTTCTGCAGAACCGCCGTTCCCAGCCGTTCGACCGCCTTCTTGAGGGCGTCGTTCTCGATGCCCTCCATCATTCCCTCCAGACGCTTTGCCGCCTCGCCCTTCAGCGGCGGCGGCTTGCGCGGATGGCGGTGCGGCTGCGACACCGGCTTCTGGACGATGCGGATCTGACGGACGGCGGGAAAGCCGAAGAAGCCGTTGATGCGGGCGATCAGCTCGCCCTGCGCATGGGTGAGGAAGAGGGCCCTTGCGCCATCGCAGGCGACGGTGAGCACACCTGCCTGGTGGCCGCCATCGCCATAGGGGTCATTGCGCGGCCAGGCGATCTTTTCCGGGCGGGAGCAATCGGCAAAATCGGCACCGGCGATCTCATCCCACGAGCCGAGCAGCGCGGTGGAAATCCCCGCACGCCGCGCCAGCACCGGATCGATGATCCCGTTCGCCACTTCGGCGATCTGGAGGGCGCCTTTCCGTTGATAAGCCATTCTGCCTGCCGTGCCTTCAGCGGGGCGTTCTTGCACCCGGCGCCTTGTTCGTCCAAGTATAGGGCATCTTACGGCCAAACGGAAATCATGCTGCAGACGCTTCCCCAAGAGCTTTCGGAGACCCAGGCGCAGAGACTGCTTGCCTGGTACGACAGGCATCACCGCGAGCTGCCCTGGCGGGTGAGCCCTTCTTCGGCGAAAGCCGGACAGCGGGCGGATCCCTACCGGATCTGGCTCTCCGAGGTGATGCTGCAGCAGACCACCGTGCAGGCGGTCAAACCCTTTTTCGCCAAATTCCTGGCGCTCTGGCCCAAGGTCACGGATCTCGCGGCGGCGCCTGTCGAGGATGTCATGGCGGCCTGGGCGGGGCTCGGCTATTACGCCCGCGCCCGCAACCTGAAGAAATGCGCCGAAGCGGTTGCAGCGGACCACGGCGGCGTGTTTCCCGATACGGAGGATGGGCTGCGCAGCCTTCCCGGGATCGGCGACTATACGGCGGCAGCCGTTGCGGCAATCGCGTTCAACCGGCAGGCGGCAGTGATGGACGGCAATGTCGAACGGGTGATCTCACGACTTTACGCCATCGATGCACCGCTGCCAGGCTCGAAGCCGGTGATGAAGGCCAAGGTCAGGCTGCTGACGCCCGCCGACCGGCCGGGGGATTTCGCCCAGGCGATGATGGATCTCGGCGCGACGATCTGCACGCCGAAGCGACCGGCCTGCTCGCTCTGTCCGCTGCGGGAGGGCTGTATCGCCCTTGCCGAACACGATCCGGAGCGGTTTCCGGTGAAGGCGGCCAAGAAGGACAAGCCGGTGCGGGTCGGGGCGGCCTTCGTCGCCGTGACGCCTGACGGAGAAGTGCTGTTGCGGCGGCGCATCGAGACCGGCCTGCTCGGCGGCATGACGGAGGTTCCGACCACGGCATGGACGTCGCGCATCGATGGCGGCGACACGGAAGACCACGCGCCTTTTGCCGCCAGTTGGGAGGCCTGTGGCACTATCGTCCACGTGTTTACCCACTTCGAGCTGCGGCTTTCGGTGTTTCGGGCGCAAACCGAAAAGCAGGCCGCCGAGGGGTGGTGGGAGCCGGTGGACAATCTGGACGCGCAGGCCCTGCCCACCGTGATGAAAAAAGCGATCACCCAGGCGCTTCCGCTCGCCTTTGCCAAGCAACCGCACTGACACCCACACCGCGCTTTCAGGGGAATTCCATGACTGCCCAGATCGACCACATCGTCTTCGACATCGGCAAGGTGCTGATCCACTACGATCCGCATATCCCCTTCAGCCGCATCATTCCCGACGAGGAAGAGCGGAACTGGTTCTTCCGACACGTCTGCACTCACGAATGGAACCTAGAGCAGGACCGCGGCCGCCCATGGCCAGAAGCGGAAGCGCTGCTGATCGCGCAGCACCCGGAGCGCGAAGAGCAGATCCGCGCCTTCCGCACGCACTGGCACGAGATGGTATGGCCGCCCTACGACCAGTCCGTCGCCATCATGGAGGGGCTGATCGCGCAGGGCCGCGATGTGACGATGCTGACCAATTTCGCCGCCGATACATTTGCGCAGGCAAAGACGATCTTCCCCTTCCTGCACAAACCGCGCGGCGTCACGGTGTCGGGCGAGATCCAATTGATCAAGCCGGATGTTGCCATCTACGAAAAGCATGCGCGGGATTTCGGGCTCACTCCGGCCGCGACACTTTTCATCGACGACAATGCCGACAATGTAACAGGCGCCAAGGCTGCCGGCTGGCATTCGGTGCAGTTTATCGATGCGCCGACGTTGCGGCGGGACCTGGCAAGTTTCGGAATCGAGGTCTAAAGCGCTCAAACGCTTCGGCTGTGGGAGCGCAGGCGGCCGACCACGCCGAGCTCCGCCAGTTGCTCTTCGCCGATGTGCCGCGACACGCTGTCGTCGGCGGTAAGGAGTTCCACGCCACCATCGGCCACTCGGCGGATGCGGCGGATGATCGAGCCGTTGCCGGCGTTCAGCACGTAGAGGCAGCCGTCCGTCAGGTTCCGGTCGCTGATATCGACCAGCAGGAAGGCACCGGGTTCAACCTCGGGCGCCATGCCGGCATCGCTGCTCACCATGGCAATCAGGTTGCGGGGTTCGACATCCAGCCGGCCGAGGTAATCCTGCGGCACCTGAAGATGCGCAAGATCATCCTCCTCGGCCAGTCCGGCCGGGCGCATCCCCTCCGCATGACCGGGAGGATAGGGAAACGGGGCGTGGTCTTGCCCGCGCGCGCCCGACCGCCCCCTCTCGTCGGGGCCCGGCACCCTGCGACCCTCGGCATCCTGGAACTGCAGCTCTCCCTCTTTAATACTCCAGTTCAGGTAGAGGGTGGCCTGCGGGAGCCCTGCCCTGTCCGTCAGTTCGCACAGGGCCGCATGACTGACGTTGCCGGTGCCCTTGCGATGGTTGTCGATGGTATTATCAGAAACGCCCAAGATGGCAGCAGCCTTGCTGCGCCCGCCGACCATCTCGACCAGGATGACGACCCTTGCACAAAGCTGACGCCTCTCCTCGTCAAGCGCTGCCCAGTGGGTGGCAAACTTCTGCAGACGGAGGGGGAGCATGCGCGCCAGCCGGGCATCGAGCCTCATGGTCGATCACCGGTGGAGCAGACATAAGCAAAAAGTGAAAATATTTGTACTATCATTGGAACCCGGCGCCATTACGCAGCATCCGCGCTTCAAAGCGCAGGAGGACAGCGTGACAGGCCGCACGGCCTACAGCTTCCCACAACCTGAGATATCGGCTCAGGTTGATCTGGCTGTCAAATGGAATCGCCATGCGAGGGCGACGAGAGGTCGTTACGTTGTGAGACTGCACGCCAAAACGAATGACGCCCGGAGCTTGCTGCTCCGGGCGTCAATTCGCCTCATCCGGGACTAGAGGTACAAAAACCGGACGGGGGATGCTGGAGCTGTCGGCCGGTGGATCAGCCTATGTCAGACAGCTCGGTTCGGATGATGGCGCGCAGATCGTCGATCGGGCGCAGTTTTTCGCCTTCGCTGAAGTGCCAGAAAGTCCAGCCGTTGCAGGCATCGAGCCCCTGAACCTTGGCGCCGAGGCGATGGATGGAGCCGGCTTCGCCATTGGCGGCGAGCGTTCCATCGGCACGGATGATGGCGCTGACGCGGCGCCTGGCATCGCTTAGAACCTGGCCGGGCTTCAACAGTCCGGCTTCGAGAAGCGTGGTGAAGGCAACGCGCGGCTCGGCTTTCTTGCCGGTCAGCACGGTCAGTTCCGCCTTGCCGAGCGGCTCGACCGCTTCGATGCGGGCCGAAGCTGCGTCGATGTAATCCTGCTCGCGCTCGATGCCGACGAAATTGCGGCCCAGGCGCTTGGCGACCGCACCGGTGGTGCCGGAGCCGAAGAAGGGATCGAGGATCACATCGCCGGGCTTGGTGGATGCCATGATGACGCGGGCCAGCAGCGCTTCCGGCTTCTGGGTCGGATGCACCTTCTTGCCGTCGTCGCCCTTCAGGCGTTCGCCGCCCGAGCAGATCGGAAACAGCCAGTCGGAGCGCATCTGCACGTCGTCGTTGGAGGCCTTCAGCGCATCGTAGTTGAAGGTATAGCTCTTGCCCTTGGCATCGCGGCTTGCCCAGATCATCGTCTCATGAGCGTTCTGGAACCGGCGGCCCTTGAAGTTGGGCATGGGGTTGGTCTTGCGCCAGACGATATCGTTGAGGAGCCAGAAGTTCAGGTCCTGCATGATCGAGCCGACGCGGAAGATGTTGTGGTAGGAGCCGATCACCCAGATGGTGCCCTGCGGCTTCAGCACGCGGCGGCAGGCCAGCAGCCAGGCTCGGGTGAAGGCGTCATAGACCTGGAAGGAGGCGAACTGGTCCCAGTCGTTGTCGACCGCATCGACCAGGCTCTGGTCGGGCCGGTGAAGGGCGCCGCCGAGCTGGAGGTTATAGGGCGGATCGGCAAAGATGGCATCGACCGAATGATCCGGAAGGGCCTCGAGGGCCGCAACACAATCACCCTTGATTATGCTGTTGATCCAATTGTTCGGCGCCGCCTGTCGCTTCAGGTCGGCCAGAGGAAGAACTGCTGCCATGGGTCACTCGCTACGCTGTACACACACGAATTTACTGACTGTTATGGTTACCTATTTTGGTTACCAAAGCCTGAAGCCGTGACGGATTTCGGGAAGAAAGCGAATTGATGGAAAGCGGCGCGCAGATACGCTAGAATTCGCCCATGAGAAAAGCAGAGGCGATCGAGAAGCTGAGACGGCAGGCTGACGCGATCAGGGCGCTCGGCGCAACCTCGCTTTACCTGTTCGGATCGGTTGCCCGCGACGAGGCCGGCCCGGACAGCGATCTCGACCTGTTTATCGATTATGATCCCGATAGCCGGTTCAACGCTTTCGATCTCGTCGGGATCAAGCTGTTTCTCGAGGATGAACTCTCGACCGAAATCGACGTAACGACCCGGGATAGCCTTCATCCAAAACTCAAGGACAGGATCGAAGCCGCTTCGGTGAAGGTGTTCTGATGGCCCGGGAGCAAGCCGCCACATAGCTGAAATTCTTCAGCATTGTGGAGAAAGCTTACCGATCATGATGATGTCTAATGTCAAATTCGGTCATTTCTCATTAAAGCCAGAGAGGCAGTTTTTCCCATTCGGCGGGGAATCCCATGTCTGAGATTTTAATGTTCGGCGCAGCGGGAAACGTAGCCATATGCGCCTTAAGGCGGCTTGCCCAGTTCGTCCTTGGATTAATCCGCTTTAGAAGGAACCTAAGTATTGCCAGCGCTGCGTAGAGACGTCGGTTGCTGCCAGGAGACGCAATAACGTGATCCAAGTCTGGTATCTCGCCTGGGCTTGGTAGAGCAGGCTGATCGATTAGCGGCTTATTCCAAAGCCTGGAATGATGCGCGCATATGTTACGCATTGCCGAAATTGACCTAACCCACGATTTGACAAGGTGAGGTCTGCTGACCCCGTAACTTCCAGCAATTATTTGAAGATCGGGATACTTCATCCCAGACAAAAATATTGAAAGGGGACCAAAATCGAGAAGTTCCACGGCAATCCAGATCGGCATCTGATCGCCTGCATAGTTGGTTCGAAAGTGATCAGCAAACTCTTCCTTGGAGGTCGCTTCCTTGTTGTCCAGCTTGTTGAGCCATTCAGTGTACATCGACGCGGCTTTGTGAGGGGGTACTGTGGTAAACTTCTTATCAACCATCGCCGGATTGCGGTGGGCCTTGGGCCCGCGCTGACCAATAGTTAGAGCCACCTCAGTTCTCACGGACACCTCTACTCGTTCGATGGCGTCGAGAACGAGGAGCCGCAAACCTTTGTCGAAAGCATATAGGTCGGTAGCGTGTTTGAACTCGGTTCCATGCTTAAAATCGTTACCGAGTTTAAAGGAACCGTCCGGTTGCTGGGAAAGTTTGCGAAATGGGTACCAGTAGGCGCTTAGTCGATAGTAACCGATGCGCTGCAGGTACTCATCTGCCTTACCAGGGTCGGGTATTGTCATCCCACGAGATGCAAGGAGTGCCCGCTGGTTAGGTACCGTCAGATATGGTTTGGTGTAAGGCATAGAAATAAGAAGGCCGACGCTTGCATTGCAGGGGCGCCGGCCGTATCGCCATCATAGATGAGTGATTTGCCCCCTCAAGTCAAGCGCGCAGCGGCTCCTCCCCGCTAACAAATTTAACGTGCATTCTAGCTGGTTGACAACCTCATGCCAATAGCAGTGGAGAAGCTTGACGCATTTCAGATGCTTGCCGTTACGCTTACAAGCTTAACTTGTGCACTCCAAAGGCATACATTCACGTTATGAAAAAGACTCGCTTAAGCTCCCGCAACTTATCTTGTTTGCAAGATCTCGCTCATCGTCAATGATACCGAGAGCCGTGAGCTTTTCCGCCAGTTGCGGATAGGTAACTCTTCGGCCTTGTCGCTCGCGATCTGTAAACAGGGCTCCTACCCTGCCGGCCCTTGCCTCATCCATCGTCATTTCCTATTCAGGCCGGAACCGGAATGGATAGGAGCGCCCCTTGGAAAGCATAACCATTGCACTGGTCCTGCTTCTGGCGGTGGTTCTCAGCGGCACGCTTGCCCGGCTTTCGCCGATCGCCATTCCGCTGCCGCTGGTACAGATCGCGCTTGGCGCGGCGATTGCCAGCGTTACGGGTTCGGGCGTCGAACTGGATCCGGACCTGTTCTTCCTTCTGTTCCTGCCGCCGCTCCTGTTTCTCGACGGGTGGCGGATTCCCAAGGAGGGCCTGTTTCGCGACCGGGCGGTAATCCTGGAGCTGGCGCTCGGCCTGGTGATCTTTACGGTGCTCGGCATCGGCCTTCTGGTTCACTGGATGATCCCGGCGATCCCGCTTGCGGTTGCCTTCGCGCTTGCGGCGATCGTCTCGCCGACGGATCCGATCGCGGTGTCGGCGATCGCCGCGCGGGTGCCGATCCCCAAGCGGCTGATGCACATCCTGGAAGGCGAATCGCTGCTCAACGACGCGTCGGGCCTGGTCTGCATGCGGTTTGCGGTGGCCGCCGCGCTGACCGGCACGTTTTCACTGACGAGCGCGATCGGCACCTTCGCCTGGCTTGCGGTGGGCGGCGTCGCGATCGGGGCCGGCGTCACCTATGTGGTGATCAAGGCCAAGGAATACGCCTCCCGCAAGCTCGGGGAAGAACCGGGCGCGCAGATCCTCATCAGCCTGCTCATCCCGTTCGGAGCCTATCTTCTGGCCGAACACCTGCACTGCTCGGGCATTCTGGCGGCGGTTTCGGCCGGCGTCACCATGAGCTTCCAGGAACTGCGGGGCCAGACGCTGGCGGCCACCCGGATGCGCCGCGGCGCCGTCTGGGATGCGGTACAGTTTTCGCTGAACGGCGTCATCTTCGTGCTGTTTGGCGAGCAGCTTCCAAAAATCGTCTCGGCCGCGGCGCAGGTGGTCAGGGAGACCGGGCACCTGCATCCGATCTGGCTGCTGGCCTATGTGCTGGCGATCAGCGTGGCGCTGTCCGTGCTGCGGCTGGGCTGGGTCTGGGTATCGCTGCGGTTTACGCTCTACCGCGCCAGACGCCGCGGCGAGCCGATGGCCAAGCCGCCGTGGAAGCTGCTCGTCGTCGTCTCGCTTGCCGGGGTGCGCGGCGCGCTGACACTTGCCGGCATCCTGACGCTGCCGCTTTTCATGAACGACGGGACGCCCTTCCCGGCCCGGGACCTGGTGATATTCCTCGCCGCCGGCGTGATCGTGGTGTCGCTGGTCGCTGCTAGCATCGGACTGCCGGTTCTTTTGAAGGGCCTGGAACTGCCGCCCGAACCGACCCACCAGCAAGAAGAGGACGCCGCCCGGATCGCCGCGGCCGAGGCTGCCATCCGCACGATCGAGAAGCTCAGCCACGCCATGGGCGAAGGACGGGTCGATGCCAACCTCTATTCCGAGGTGGGCGTCCGGCTGATGGAGATCTACCGGCAGCGGATCGAAGGCCGCTCGGCGGTGGGCGACGAGGCCGACGAGGCCCGCACGATTGCCGAGGTGGACCGCCGCCTGCGGCTTGCGGCAATCCGTGCGGAACGCGACGAGTTCTTCCGGCTCGGGCGAAAACGGCGCCTGTCCGACGAGGTGGTGCGCCGTCTGGTGCGCGAGATCGACATTGCCGAAGCGCGCTACACGGTTCAGAGCTGAGCGAGAGGTCGGGTCTGGCGCCGACGGTCAGGCCTCATGCGCCTCGCGACTGTCGACCGGTGCCTCCAGGCGCTCGAACATGCCGTAGTCGCGCAGCACCTCGCCGATGCGCAGCCGGTAGTCAGCAAAGATGCCGTTGCGGCCGGCCTCCTGGACGGCCCGGTGAGCTTCCAAATTGCGCCACTCACGCACCGCCTCCTCGTCGCGCCAGAAGGACAGGGACAGAAGCTTGCCGCGCAGGGTGAGGCTTTCGAAACGCTCGATGGAGATGAAGCCATCGATCCTATCCAGTTCGCCGCGCAGTTCGCCGGCCAGGTCCAGATAACGATGGCGCTCGCCCATGTAGGGCACGACCTCGAAGATGACGGCGATCATGGGTTTGTTCCGGGCATGACCAGGGCGGCATGCGGAAGCGATAGGTTCTTCAGGAAAATCCGGTCTTCCTTGACGATGAAGCGCTCGCGCATGGACATCTCGTAGTTTTCGCGGCCGAGCGGATGGGCGGAGAGCCGGGCGCGGTAGGCCTCATAGGCGGCGAGGCTTTCGATATTGTAGACGCCGTAGGCGGTGGTCGCGGAGCCCTCGTGCGGGCCGAAATAGCCGATCAGATCGGCGCCACAGCGGGGAATGGCCTCGCCCCAATTGCGGGCGTATTCGGCAAATAAGTCCTTCTTGTAGGGGTCGATTTGGTAGCGGATGAAGCAGGTGATCACGGTTTTCTTCCTCGTCGGTGCGTTGGCGACGGCTAAGTTGTGCCATGTTGCATGACGTAGATGCTTCGGTTATGATCGAAGTATGCAGGAAGGCCCAGACATAGCCCGTATCGGGATGCTGATCGGTGATCCGGCGCGCGCCAACATGCTGACCGCGCTGATGGGTGGTCAGGCGCTGACGGCGACCGAGCTTTCGCAGGCGGCCGGCGTGACGGTGCAGACGGCGAGCTCGCATCTCTCCAAGCTGGAGGACGGCGGGCTGATCGCCCAGCGCAAGCAGGGACGGCATCGCTATTTCGCGCTGGCCGACACGGCTGCGGCTGCCTTTCTCGAGACCATCATGGGCTTTGCCGCAAGCCGCGGACATCTGCGCCACAAGCCCGGCCCCAAGGATCCCGCGCTGCGCAAGGCGCGGATCTGCTACGACCATCTGGCGGGGGATTTCGGCGTGCGGATGCTCGACAGCTTCATGGCGCGCGAGGTGATTGCGAGCGACGGCGAGAGCCTGTCGATGACGGCGCAGGGCGAGATCGAGCTCAAGCGGATCGGGCTTGACCTTGCGCCGCTTGCCGCAAGCAGGCGTCCATTCTGCAAATCCTGCCTCGACTGGAGCGAACGGCGCTCGCATCTGGCCGGGACGCTCGGCAAGGCGCTGCTTGACCACTTCATCCAGCAAGGCTGGGCACGGCGGAGCGGCGACAGCCGGGCGGTGATCTTCACGCCCGACGGCGAGCGGCAATTCCTGTCGCTGTTCCCGGCCTGAAGCCAGCGCCCATTTCACCCCGTTGCCGCGCGCACCGCTGCTGCCAGCCATGCAGCGGGATCGGTTGAGCTTTGCCCGGCACTGGTATAGAAGCCGCCCTATCTCCAGACAGGGTAATCCATCATGAGTTTCGACCTCATCATCTTCGATTGCGACGGCGTGCTCGTCGATTCCGAAATCATCGCGGCCAAGGTCGAATCGAAGCTTTTGACCGAGGCCGGCTATCCGATCAGCGTCGAGGAAATGGGCGAGCGCTTTTCCGGCATGACCTGGAAGAACATCCTGCTGCAGGTGGAAAAGGAAGCTGACATTCCGCTTTCGGCATCCCTGCTCGACCAGTCGGAAAAGCTGCTCGATGCGCGCCTGGCCCGCGAGGTGAAGATCATCGATGGCGTCAAGTTTGCGCTCTCGCGTATCAGCACGCAGCGCTGCATCTGCTCCAATTCCAGCAGTGCACGGCTCGACATGATGCTCGAGAAGGTCGGGCTGAAGCCCTATTTCGAGCCGCATATCTTCTCGGCCAAGGATCTCGGCTCCGACCGGGTGAAGCCCAAGCCGGATATCTTCCTTTACGGTGCCGAGCAGTTCAAGGTTTCGCCGGCCAAGACCCTGGTCATCGAGGATTCGGTGCACGGCATCCATGGCGCACGCGCCGCCGGCATGCGGGTGGTGGGCTTCACCGGTGCCTCACACACCTATCCGAGCCATGCGGACCGGCTGACCGATGCGGGCGCGGAAACGGTGATCTCGCGGATGAGCGACCTTCCGGCCGTGATTGCAGCGCTTGGCGAATGGGCCGGCGCGATCTAGGCGCGCCGACTTTTCCGAACCAGAGACGGCGGGGTTAACCCCGCCATTTTTTTGGAATCAGAAGGCTGGGCTCAGCCGCGCCGGGCAGGCTTCTTGGCAGGGCCCGTATCGAAGCCGAGACGGACGCGGGTGAAGCGGGATGCGCCGCCCACGGCATTGGGGATCTGCACGTCGGCCTTGTTGAAGATGAACTGCGTCCCGCCGCCCGGGATCTCGACCGGAAGCGCCACCTTCTGCGAGTAGATGACGTTGTCGCCATCCACCACTTCCACCAGCAGCGGCAGGGTGGTGCGGCCCGGCGCGCCGGCGGGGCCTTCGACGATCCGGCCCTGGGCGACGACATTGATGGTCAGCGTCGATTCGTTGGCCGTGCACTGGCGCGTGGCATCGGCAAGCGAGGCCTGGAACAGCAGCTTTTCCGCATTGCCGTCACCGCCGCGAGCATAGGCGCGGTAGGTGGCATCCTGGTCGCGCATGACGACCTGCGGGCAATAGGCCTGCACCACCGGCGTGACCGGCTGGTTGGACTGCCGATCGGGCAGCCGCATATCGATCGGTCCGGAGCCGCGCGAGCGCCCATAAGGATTAGGCGCGCCACTGCTTGAGCTACATGCGCTCAAAGCAGCCACCAGAGATATCGTCAGAAAGCCGCGTACAAAGTTGCCAGACACAATACTCAACCCTTCGCCATCCCGTTGAATGCGCGGAGTCGAGCGTTGTTTTCCGCTCTTTCACCGCCGATTTTCCTGGTCTATACCAGCGGCGCGCAGAAAAATCGATTGGGGATTGAGGCTCGTGGACTACATTTCTACCAGGGGCGAGGCACCGGCCCTCGGATTTCGCGATGCCCTGCTGGCTGGGCTTGCCCGTGACGGCGGGCTCTACGTACCGCGCGAATGGCCGGTGATGTCGAAGCGGGAGATCCGTGCGCTGCGCGGCAAACCTTATGCGCAGGTGGCCTTCGAGATCATCAAGCGGTTCGTCGACGGCGAAATTCCGGACGATACGCTTCAGGCGATGATCAACGAAGCCTATGCCACCTTCAAGCACCCGGCCGTGGTGCCGCTGGTGCAGACCGGCCCGAATGACTTCGTTTTGGAGCTCTTCCACGGCACGACGCTCGCCTTCAAGGACGTGGCGATGCAGTTGCTCGCCCGGCTGATGGACTATGTGCTCGCCGAGCGCAACGAGCGCGCCACAATCGTCGGCGCCACGTCTGGCGATACCGGCGGCGCTGCCATCGACGCCTTTGCCGGCCGCGACCGCACCGACATCTTCATCTTCTTCCCGCACGGCAAGGTATCCCCGGTCCAGCAGCGGCAGATGACCACGTCGCGCGAAAGCAACGTGCATGCCATCGCTCTCGAGGGCAATTTCGATGACTGCCAGAACCTGGTGAAGGAGATGTTCAACGACGTCGCCTTCCGCGAAAGGGTCAAGCTGTCGGGCGTCAACTCGATCAACTGGGCGCGGATCATGGCACAGGTGGTGTATTACTTCACCGCTTCCCTGTCGCTGGGCGGCCCGGACCGCAAGGTCTCGTTCACGGTGCCGACCGGCAATTTCGGCGATGTCTTTGCCGGCTATGTGGCCAAGAAGATGGGCCTGCCGATCGACCGGCTGGTGATCGCCACCAACGACAACGACATTCTGGCGCGGACGCTGAAGACCGGCCGCTACGAGATGCGCGCCGTCAAGGCGACCACTTCGCCTTCGATGGACATCCAGATTTCCTCCAATTTCGAGCGCCTGCTGTTTGAGGCTTTCGGCCGCGACGCTGTCTCCGTGCGCAACGCGATGGCGAGCCTCAAGCAGTCGGGATCATTCGAGATCGCGCCTTCGGCGCTGAAGGCCATCCGCCGGGATTTCCGGGCCGGACGGGCGACCGAGAAGGAGGCGGCGGCGACCATTCGCGAGACGCTTGCCGCCACCGGCTACCTGCTCGACCCGCATACGGCGACGGCGGTTTTCGTGGCCCGGAAGAACAGCAAGGCACCGACTCCAATGGTGACGCTTGCCACCGCGCACCCGGCCAAATTCCCCGCTTCGGTAAAATCCGCTTGCGGAATTGATCCTGCCCTTCCATCATGGCTAGCTGATCTTATGCAAAGGGAGGAGCGCTTCGACACTTTGCAACCGGAGCTTAAGGCGGTCGAAACCTTTATCGACCAGCTTGCCCGGGCTTGAGTGACGGCAGCGCCGGAAAGTCTGAGTATGAATGTTGAAATCACCCGGCTTTCTTCCGGGCTGACTATCGTTACCGAGAACATGCCTCACCTGGAGAGCGTTGCCCTCGGCGTCTGGATCAAATCAGGATCGCGCAACGAGACGGAGGCTGAGCATGGGATTGCTCACCTCCTCGAGCACATGGCCTTCAAGGGGACCAAGCGGCGCGGCGCGCGCGATATCGCCGAGGAGATCGAAAACGTCGGCGGCGAGCTGAACGCCGCCACGTCGACGGAAACCACCTCCTATTACGCGCGGGTTCTGAAAGACCACGTGCCTCTGGCGGTGGATATTCTTGCCGACATTCTGACAGAGTCGGAGTTCGACGAGGAAGAGCTGCGGCGCGAAAAGCACGTCATCCTTCAGGAAATCGGGGCGGCCAACGACACGCCCGATGACGTGGTGTTCGACCGCTTCTCCGAAGTCGCCTATCGCGGCCAGACCATCGGTCGCCCGATCCTCGGCACGCCCGACACGGTCAACAGCTTTACGCCGAACCAGATCCGCGGCTACCTGTCGCGCAACTACACGACCGACCGGATGTTCATCGTCGCCGCCGGCGCCGTCGACCATCAGGTGTTCTGCAAGCAGGTCGAGGAGCGGTTCGCCAGTCTGCCGACCATGCCGAGCGCGACACCCGTCATCGAACCTGCCCGCTATATTGGCGGCGACGTGCGCGAAGACCGCGACCTGATGGATGCGCAATTGCTGCTCGGCTTCGAGGGCAAGGCCTACCACATGCGCGACTTCTACTGCTCGCAGATCCTGGCCAACATTCTGGGCGGCGGCATGTCGTCCCGGCTGTTCCAGGAGGTGCGCGAGCGCCGCGGCCTCTGCTATTCGGTCTATGCTTTCCACTGGGGCTTTTCCGATACGGGCATCTTCGGCGTGCATGCGGCCACCAACGGCAACGAACTGCCCAACCTCGTTCCCGTGGTGATCGAGGAGCTGCGCAAGTCGGCCGAAATGATCGAGCAGCAGGAAATCGACCGCGCCCGCGCGCAGATCCGTGCCCAGCTTTTGATGGGCCAGGAAAGCCCGGCTGCCCGCGCCGGACAGATCGCCCGCCAGATGATGCTCTATGGCCGCTCCATTCCCAACGAGGAAATGATGGAACGGCTGGAAGGCATCACCACCGGACGTCTGACGGATCTTGCCGGACGGCTGTTCTTCGATACAGTACCGACGATGTCGGCGGTCGGCCCGATCGAAAAGCTCGCCCCGATCAGCGATATTTCGGCGGCTCTTTCCTCGCCGGCGATCAACACACAGAAAGCTGCTGGTTAGGGTTGTCCTAATCCGGCAGCCTTGCCCGGAGCGGCCGCAGAATGACGAAGTCGGTGTTTCGCTTTCTGTCTCGACAGCCGGAGGCGCCGGAACTTTACGGCGCCGAGCATCTGCTGCGTTTGCCGCGAAACTCCGACTATCCGCAATGGTACCGGCTGCGCTCCGACAGCCGGGCCTTCCTGCAGCCGTGGGAACCGACCTGGCGTAGCGACGAGCTGACGGAAGCCTCGTTTCGGGCGCGGGTGCTGCGGGCGGGACAGGAGAACAGCTCCGGTCTTGCCGTGCCGCTGCTGCTTTTCCACAAGAAGGACATGCAGCTGATCGGCGGGCTGACCATCGGCTACATCCGCCGCGGCGCCGCGCAGAGCTGCATGATCGGCTACTGGATGGGCGAGGCACACGCCGGCAAGGGCCATATGTTGGCCGCATTGAAGGTGGCTATCCCCTACATCTATGGCGGACTTCAGTTGCACCGGATCGAGGCAGCCTGTATTCCGGACAACTGGAAAAGCATCCGGCTACTTGAAAAAGCCGGCTTCGAGCGGGAAGGTCTTTTGCGCAAATATCTCAAAATCAACGGCGAATGGCACGACCACGTGATGTTCTCCCGCTTGCCCGACGATGGCGAGTTCGGGAAGCTGATGAGATCATGAGCCTTCCAGTCATACCGCGCGGTTTCTACATGCTGCGTCACGTCGTTTCGTTTCTGGCGATGATCCTGTGCCTTGCCGGGCTCACCACAGCCTTTAGCGCGCGGGCGGCCGAGCCGGTGAAGATCTCGCGTGACGACACGGCGCTGGACCTCACCCGGACCACTGACATTTACGCCAACCAGGGCGAAGCTTTCCAGGTTTCCACTGCGGCCGGTGCGGACGGTATCCGCCGCCGCATCGAGGTGCGCGCAAGCTCCCCCACCCACCAGGGCGACTGGGCGGTGTTTGCGCTTTCCAACGTTTCGGAAGAGCAGCTGGAGCGCGTCATCGTCGCGCCGCACTTCCGGCTGGTGAATTCCAAAATGTTCTGGCCGGACCTTGGTTCGCAGCGGATCATCTCGATCACGCCGTCGGAAGGGTTTGCGCTCGATCGCATCTCCAGCCCCGATGCGGACGTGTTCCGAATTACCCTCAATCCCGGTTCGACGATCACCTTCGTGGCGGAACTTGCCACCCCTTCCCTGCCGCAGATCTATCTCTGGCAGCCGGATGCCTACAAGGACACGGTGAACTCGTTCACGCTCTACCGCGGCATCGTGCTGGGGATCGCCGGCCTTTTGGCGGTGTTCCTCACTATCCTGTTCGTAGTCAAGGGCACGTCCATGCTGCCGGCGGCGGCAGCACTTGCCTGGGCGGTGCTTGCCTATATCTGCGTCGACTTCGGCTTCCTCGACAAGCTGATCACCATCACCTCGAGCGACCAGCGAATATGGCGGGCGGCGGCAGAAGTGGCGCTCGCCTCGTCCCTGGTGATCTTCCTGTTCACCTATCTCAACCTCAACCGCTGGCACGTGCACCTGGGCTATGCGACGCTTGCCTGGATCGTCGGGCTGGTGCTCCTCGGAGGCGTTGCGGTCTACGATCCGTCGGTCGCGGCCGGCATCGCGCGACTGTCGCTGGCGCTGACGGCGAGCGTCGGCATCCTGTTGATCATCTACCTCGGCTTCAACCGCTACGACCGCGCCATCCTTCTGGTGCCGACCTGGGTGCTGATCCTGGTCTGGCTATTCGGCGGCTGGCTGACGGTGACCGGCCGGCTCGACAACGACATCATCCAGCCGGCGCTCGGCGGTGGCCTGGTGCTGATCGTGCTTCTGATCGGCTTTACGGTGATGCAGCACGCCTTTGCGGGCGGCGCCTACCAGCAGGGGCTGTTTTCCGACCTGGAGCGCCAGTCGCTGGCGCTGACCGGCAGCGGCGACACGGTCTGGGACTGGGACGTGGCGCGCGACCGCGTGGTGACGACGCCCGACGTTTCCGCCCGCCTCGGACTCGACCAGGGCACGATGCACGGGCCGGTGCGCAACTGGCTGCCGCGACTTCACCCGGACGACCGCGACCGGTTCCGCGCGACGCTCGACGTGCTGCTTGAACACCGCCGCGGACGGCTGCACCACGAATTCCGGATCCGCGCCGAAGACGGCCATTTCCACTGGCTGAAGATCCGCGCGCGGCCGGTGCTGGGCTCGGACGGCGAAATCATCCGCTGCGTCGGCACCATCATCGACGTGACCGAGCAAAAGAATTCCGTCGAGCGGCTGCTGCAGGATGCGCTGCACGACAATCTGACGGGCCTGCCGAACCGGCAGATCTTCCTCGACCGGCTGCAGTCGGTGCTGACGCTTGCGCCGGCCGGCGACACGGTGCGCCCGACGGTGATGGCGATCGACATCGATCGCTACAAGCAGGTGAACGACAGTCTCGGCATTGCCGCAGGCGACAACATCCTGATTGCGCTGACGCGGCGGCTGCGGCGGCTGCTGAAGCCGCAGGATACGCTGGCGCGGCTTTCGGGCGACGAATTCGGGCTGATCCTGGTGTCGGAGCACGATTCGGCTAAGGTCGCCGACTTTGCCGATGCCGTTTCCAAGGCCATCATGGTGCCGATCAATTTTGCCAACCGCGAGATCGTGCTGACGGCCTCGATCGGGCTTGCCTCCTGGGTCGACCAGCAGGAAAGTGCGGCCGGGCTTCTGGCGGATGCGGAACTGGCGATGTTCCGGGCAAAGCGTGCCGGCGGCAACAAGGTGGAGCCCTTCCGCCCTGCCTTCCGCTCCACCACGACAGACCGCCTGCAGATCGAGACGGATCTTCGCCGCGCCATCGAGCGGCGGGAGCTGTCGATGGTCTACCAGCCGATCATCCGGCTGAAGGACGGCGAACTTTCCGGTTTCGAGGCACTGATGCGCTGGGACCACCCCAAGCGCGGGCCGATCCCGCCGTCGGAATTCATTCCGATCGCGGAAATGTCGGACCTGATCGGCGCGCTCGGCCTGTTTGCGCTCGATCGCGCGACCTCGGACCTGATGGCCTGGCAGACCCAGACGGGCGAACTGCCGCTGTTCGTGTCGGTGAACCTTTCCAGCGCGCAGTTGATCAATGCGGACCTCTACAACGATGTGCGCACGCTTCTGCAGAAGACGCAGGTGAACCCGGCGCAGCTGAAGATCGAGATGACCGAGACGATGATGATGGAAAACCCGGAGCAGGCGCGGCTTGTGCTGGCCAAGCTCAGGGAAACCGGGATCGGCCTCGCGCTCGACGATTTCGGCACCGGCTATTCCTCGATCGGCCATCTCACCCAGTTCCCGTTCGACACGATCAAGCTCGACAAGTCGCTGGTGCGCGATGCGACCGACAAGCGCGCCGTGCTTTTGCGCTCGGTGATCGCCATGGCGCGGGCGCTGGAGCTGTTCGTGGTCGCCGAAGGTGTCGAGACGGACGACGACGCGGCGGAACTCGCCAAGATGGGCTGCCATTATGGCCAGAGCTATCTGTTCGGCCCACCGACGGCGTCCGATGCGGTCATGCGTCTGCTCAAGGAACGCTTTCCGCTGACTAAGCGGGCCTAGAGCCCTCTTCCCTTCCGCAGCGATGATACCTGTGCTCGAGGCTGGCTGCGCGAGGTCGGTGCCTCGCGGCAGCGGCGGGCTTTGTGCGCCGACGAACCCTTGGGTTCATGCGCAGGGCGTGGCCGCCAAGGCCAGGAATAGCCGCTGTTCCCTCCCCGAAACTCAAAACGCTCATATTTGTTGCAGCTGCGAGCACCGCAATAAAATGCAGCACCTATCAGAAAATATAGTTGCAAAAGTCCACTAACAGGCGTTGAATACCCTCATTGAAACACGAGCGGGGCGGCAGAGCCCGCCCGAAACCGGGTCGCTTCGGCGCTCGGATCGTCGATCGGAACCGCGCTTCGGCGGGATGGTCGCTCAGAGTTAGACTGCAATTTCCGGGACCCCAAGGGTCGGCGAAGTCCCTTCGCCGGGGGAAGCGGCATGGGCTTGGAGTGTTCGATGACGGACGACAGCACAGCAGCGCGCACCATCACGGTGGCCAATGCAGGCCTCGACGTTCTCGAGCATGTTTTGAGCTACTACATCCGCACCATCAATATCGCCGTCTCCCGAGACCTCGATGACAAGCTCGAGGGTTTGGAAGTGGCCAGGGGCACGGGGAAGATCACGACCCTGCTCCTGGTCGACCGTCATCCGGGGATACGCCCCTCCGTAATCGCGCAGCTGATCCTCAGGGACCGTTCGGCCATGGTGCGGCTGGTGGATCACCTGGAGGAGGAAGGCCTGCTGACCCGCGAGGTGGACGAGCAGGACAACCGTGCCCAGGGGTTGTTTATCACCCGCAAAGGCAAGGAGCTGGCCGAGACCATCCGCCCGATCGTAACCAAGCAATCCCGGGAATTCTTCAGCGACATTACCGACGAGGAACACCGGTTGCTGGTCTCGATCCTGGGGCGGACCTATCGACGCATTGCGGGGCTGACCGGCGAGCAGAGGACAGGCGCATGAGCGAGCGCAAGGTGGTTCTCATTTCCGGCGCCAGCCGCGGTATCGGATTGTCGGTGGCTCGGGCCTTTGCGGACGAGGGCTGGAGCCTTTCTCTCGGGCAACGCCAGCCGGAGCTACCCGAGTTTGCGCCGGAAGCGGATCACCATGCGGCGTTCTATGATGCGCTCGATCCTTCGAGCGCCAGCGCCTGGGTCGAGGCGGCGATGGCGCGGTTTGGCCGCATCGATGCGGTGATCGCCAATGCCGGTATCGCCAGCCACAAATCGGTGATCGACGTGGATGATGCGGAAATGGATGCGCTGCTTGCCGTCAACGTGAAAGCGCCGCGGCAGTTGGTCAAGGCTGCCTGGGAACCGCTTGGCCAGAGCGGTCGCGGACGGGTCATCGTGCTGGCATCGCTGTCCGGCAAGCGGGTCAAATCTGCGGGCTCCGGCGCCTATGCCGTTTCCAAGTTCGCTGCCGTCGGCCTTGCCCATGCGATCCGCCATGCGGGTTTCGACAAGGGCATCCGCGCCACCGCGGTCTGCCCCGGCTTCGTGGCAACGGACATGGCGCGTTCGCTCACCGATCGCGACGACCGCCTGATGACAGACCCGGACGACGTCGCGCGGGTGGTGGTCATGCTCACGTCTCTACCCAACACGGCCTCGGTCGCCGAATTTGCCATCAATTGCCAGCTTGAGGAGTCCTTCTAATGCCCGGCCCCTATGTCGTACCCGTCCATGGCGATGTGGAATTGCCCCGGGAAGTCGATGTCGTCGTGATCGGCGGCGGTATCATCGGGACTTCGACGGCGCTTGAACTTGCGGACCAGGGCCTGCGGGTGGCGCTGTGCGAAAAGGGCGGCATCGGCCACGAACAGTCCAGCCGCAACTGGGGCTGGGTGCGCATCTCGCGGCGGGATCCGCGCGAAGTGCCGCTGATGGCGGAATCGCTGCGCCTCTGGGCCGATCTCAACCGCCGCACGGGCCGCGAGACCGGCTTCAAGAAGGCCGGCATCGTATTTACCTGCGCCACCGACGAGGCATTTGCCGACCACGAGCGCTGGAACCGCAATCTCGAAGGCTACCAGATCGAGTCGCGCATGCTGAGCGCGGCCGAGTTCAAGGATAAATTCCCGGGCTCCCAGATGAAGCTGGCCGGTGCGCTTTATACCGCCGGCGACTGCCGGGCCGAACCGCAGCGCGCGGCGCCCGCTGTTGCGGAGGCCGCCCGCGATCGGGGCGTTCACATCCTCACCGAATGTGCGGTGCGCGGCCTGCAGCTCTCGGGCGGTCGGGTATCGGGCGTCGTCACCGAACGGGGCGAGATCCGCTGCAATGCCGCGGTGCTGGCGGGCGGTGCGTGGTCCGGCCTGTTCATGGGCAACAATGGTCTCGACCTGCCGCAGCTGAAGGTGATGAACTCGGTGATGCGCACCAAGCCGCTCGAAGGCGGACCGGAAGAGGCGATCTGGGCAAGCGGCTTTGCCATCCGCAAGCGCCAGGACGGCGGCTATACGATTGCCGACGGCTTCCAGAACATGGTCGATATCGTGCCGGCCTCGTTCCGTTACGCGAAAGCCTTCATGCCGGCGTTCCGGCACGAGTGGCGCTCGCTGCGGTTCCGGCTTGGCGGACGCTATTTCGACGAGCTGCGCATGGCGCGGCGGTGGTCGCTCGATGAGCCGTCACCGTTCGAATACAATCGCGTGCTCGATCCGGTTCCGTCCGCGGCGATGTCGAACAAGGCTTTCGCAGAGCTGAAGAAGGCCTTCCCGGTGTTCGAGAAGGCAGAGATCTCGCAGCGCTGGGCCGGCATGATCGACGTGACGCCGGATGCCATTCCGGTGATCGACGGCATCGACGCCATTCCCGGTTTCCACCTCGCCACCGGCTTTTCCGGCCACGGCTTCGGCATCGGGCCTGCGGCCGGGCGGCTGATGTCGGATATCGTCACCGGCCGCACGCCGATCGTCGACCGGCGCGCCTTCCGTTTCAGCCGCTTTACCGACGGCTCCAAGCTGGAGCTGATCAGCGGCTTCTGACGCCGCACCGGCCGCTTCCATACGCCCCGGAGAGGGCGATCCACAGAGTGCAACGCAACCGACAGAAGGGGATAAAGATAATGACCGACCGCCCATCAAACATTCTGACCCGTCCTACGCGACGCCAGGCGCTCAGCCTCGTCGCGCTTGGAGCTTCGGGCGTGATCCTCTCCGGCCTGCCCCGTCTGGGGGAAGCGCGGGCCGCCGGGGCCAAGACCATCAGCGGCCAGCTGACGGTCGCCTTCTCGCAGGAGCCGACCGTCTTCAACCCGCACATGCCGCATATCGAGGTGGACGACGGCGTCCATTTCGCACTGTTCGACTCGCTGTTCAGCGTCGACCCCGAGGGCAAGTTCGTGCCGGGCCTCGCCTCCGAGGTTCCGACCGTCGAGAACGGCGGCATTTCCGCCGATGGCCTGAAGTGGAAGGTGAAGCTGCGCGAAGGCGTCAAATGGCACGACGGCAAGCCTTTTACCGCCGACGACGTGAAGGCGACGCTGGAACTGCTGGTGGACGCCAACTTCCGCAGCTGGCGCAAGACCGGCCATGACCTGGTGCGCGACCTGACGGTCGTTTCGCCGACGGAAATCACCTGGCGGATGGACAAGCCGTTTGCCCCCTACCCGTCGATCCTCGCCTCCACCTTCATTACGCCGAAACACCTGCTCTCGGCCTCGGCCGACCCGAACAATGCCCCGTTCAACAACGCGCCTGTTGGCACCGGTCCGTTCAAATGGGTAGAGCGGGTGGCCGGCGACCACATCATGCTGTCGGGCAATCCTGACTACTATGGCGACGGCCCCTATATCGACAAGCTGATCTTCAAATACGTGCCCGACCTCAACGTGATGTACACGCAGTTCAAGACCGGCGACATCGACGTGGTCGGCCTGCAGTGGATCACGCCGGATCATTACGACGAGGCCAAGGGGCTGGACGGCAAGGTGGTGAACGTCGTGCCGGGCTCGACGGTGGAATCCTTCACCTTCAACATGGAGCGGCCGCAGTTCAAGGACCCGGCGGTACGCCAGGCGCTCTATGCGGCGATCGACAAGCAGTCGATCATCGATGCGCTCTACTACGGCCTGCCGACGCCGACCGAAAGCTACATGCCGCAGCAGTCCTTCTACTTCAATCCGGACCTGCCCAAGCACGAATACGACCTGGCGAAGTCCAAGGATCTGCTCGCCAAGGCCGGATGGAAGCCGGGTGCCGACGGCATTCTTGCCAAGGACGGGGTGAGGCTTGCCTTCACCTGCTCGACGACGGCCGGCAACCACATCCGCGAACAGGTGCAGCAGTACATCCAGCAGTCGTTCAAGGACCTCGGCATCGAGATGACGATCTCCAACCTGCCGCCAGCGGTGATGTGGGGCGACTACTGGATGCTCTCCAAGTTCGATTCGGTGATCGTCGGTCTCGACTTCCTCACCGGCTCCGATCCCGATACGTCCGACTACTTCCGCTCCACCTCGAGCGGCGCCAAGGGCGGCTCCGGCCAGAACAACTGGCAGTATGCCAACCCGGAGGTGGATGCACTGCTCGACAAGGGCGGCGCGCTGTTCGTGCCTGAGGAGCGCAAGGCCGTCTACGTGAAGATCCAGGAGATCATGCGCAAGGACCTGCCATTCCTGCCGTTGTTCCAGTATGCGACCGTTCGCGGCCACAAGCAGGGCATCGACAACGTCTCGCCCAATGTGAACGTGCGCATCGACACCTGGAACATTGCCACCTGGCGCCGAGCATAAGTTTCGGCGCGGCCCGCGTCACCCTCCCGGGCCGCCCGATGCAGGGCCTGCCGCCAGCTCCCCCCACAGGGCGGCGGGCCCTGCTTCCTTCCTGCAAACAGGAGAACGCCCATGCTGCACTATCTCCTCAACCGGCTGGGGCAGAGCCTCATCCTTTTGCTGCTCGTGTCGATGATCGGCTTTGCGGTGCTCAACCTTGCGCCGGGCGGCCCCCTGTCGCAGTTCGCGCTGACACCCGGCATGACGCGCGAAGCGATGGACCGGATCGCCCATCAGATGGGCCTCGACCGGCCGCTTCCGATCCAGTACCTCGACTGGATCTGGCGCCTGCTGCAGGGCGACTGGGGCAAATCCTACCGCGACCAGCAGCCCGTGCTGCAGATCATCGGCAGCCATCTGTTCGCGACGCTTCTGCTGATGGGGACTTCGATGGTGATCTCCATCTCGCTCGGCACCTGGATCGGCATCCGCAGCGCCACCAAGCGCCACTCGCTGTTCGACTATTCCACCAGCGTCGCGGCCATGGTCGCCCTGTCGATCCCCACCTTCTGGTTCGGGATGGTCGCCATCTATGTGTTTGCGCTGAAACTGAAGTGGCTTCCGGCCGGCAGCATGTACACGATCGGCAACGCGTCGATCTCGGACTACGCGATCCATCTCATCATGCCGAGCCTGGTGCTAGCACTGGTCGATATCGCGGTCTGGAGCCGCTACATGCGCTCATCCACGCTCGACGTGATCAACCAGGATTTCATCCGCACCGCACGCGCCAAGGGGCTGACCGAAAGAACTGTGCTGATGAAGCATGTGGTGCGCAACGCGATGATCCCGATGATCACGCTCGCCGGCCTGCAACTGCCGACCATTCTCGGCGGCGCGCTGGTGACGGAGACCGTGTTCACCTGGCCCGGCATGGGGCGCCTCTTCCTCGATAGCCTCGGCTATCACGATTATCCGGTGGTGATGGGGCTGTTGATGTTCTCCGCCATCCTGGTGCTTGCCGGCAGCCTGGTTGCCGACATCGTCGTCACGATCGTTGATCCCCGCGTGCGCCTGGGCTGACCGCCCAAGCCTCGCCGGCCGCCTGCCGAAGGAGAATGCCGATGTCTTCCGCCATTTATCCCGCGACCGACCTTGGTGCGCCACCCCGCTGGTGGCGAAGCCGCACGCTGGCCCGCTTCATGCGCAACCGGCTTGCCGTGGTGGGCGTGGTGATGATTACCCTCATGGTGCTTGCCTGCGCCTTCGGACCGTCCCTCCTGCCCTATGACGAGCTGTTCATCGACCTTCGGGCGCGGTTTGCCCCGCCCCTGACCGGCTACCACATCTTCGGAACCGATCCGCTCGGACGCGACATCGCCGCACGGCTGTTTAATGCCGGGCGGATCTCGCTGATGGTGGGCTTTTTCGCGATGCTGATGTCGACGGCGCTCGGCACGCTGATCGGCATCATCGCCGGTTATCGTGGCGGGCTGCTGGGCAGCGTGCTGATGCGCGTGGTCGATGCTTTCCTGTCGTTCCCGTCAATCTTCCTGCTTCTGGCGCTGGCGGCTTTCATCAAGCCGAGCCCTTTCATGATCACGGTGATCATTGCGCTCACCAGCTGGATGGAAGTGGCCCGCATCGTCAACGCGGAAATCAGTTCGCTGCGCGAGCGGGATTTTGTGCTCGCCGCACGGTCGCTCGGCTATCGCAGCAGCACGATCATGATCAAGGAGCTGCTGCCGAATGCGATCGGCCCGATCATCGTCGCGGCGACGCTGACGGTCGCGCGCGCAATCCTGCTCGAAGCCTATGTGAGCTTTCTCGGCTACGGCATCCAGCCGCCGCTGCCAAGCTGGGGCAATATGCTGAACGGCGCCCAGCAATATCTGGACAAGGCGCCGTGGCTGGCGATCGTACCGGGCGTCGCCATCACGCTTGCGGTTAGCAGTTTCAACTTCATCGGCGACGGGCTGCGCGATGCGCTGGATGCCCGAAGCGACGGCAACTAGGCTTTGACCCCCGCCGTTTATTCGGCGGGTGCCATTACTGCGTCGAAGGCGCGATTGTTGCGGCCTTGCTGGCGCTGGTTGTCGTGGATCATCGTGTGGATGAATTCCAGCTTGGTGACGACCTGCGGGGTGAGGATGAACGGATAGAGATCCGGCACCCCAAGCGATCTGTGCAGGCTGTTCAGGGCGACGCTGAAGGGGATCCAGGCCGCGACAAGCTGCTCGGCGCTGCGGGCATTATAAGGGTTGAAGCCGACTTCTGCCGCCAGTTCCTCGTGCCGCCTCGGCTCAATCGTCATGCCATAGGCACGCGCCGTTTCCAGCGTATCGACGATGTGGAGGTAATGCGCGAAGCTTTCGGCGAAATCCTCCCACGGATGCGAACTTGCATATGTGCTGATATAAAACTGCTGCCAGTCCGGCGGCGGACCCTGCTCGTAGTTGCGCTTCAGTGCTTCGCCGTAATCGATCGTCTCATCGCCGAACACGGCCCGGAAGGCGTCCAGGCGACCACCGTCGCGAACCAGCTTGTCCCAGATATAGTGGCCGGTCTCATGGCGGAAGTGGCCGAGCATGGTGCGGTAGGGTTCGTTCATCGAGACGCGGATCTGCTCGCGTGTGGCGTCGTCCGCCTCCGCCGCGCGGATCGCGATCAGGCCGTCCTCGTGACCGGTCATGGCCGGGACGATCGTGCCATCCGGATTGACCTCGTCCACCAGGAAATCGAACACCAGGCCACCCTGCGGATCTTCATCGCGGTTGGTGCGCGGAAGGTTCCACTGGATCATCGAGTAGAAGAGATGGCGCTGTGCCTGGCTGATGCGGCGCCACTGGTTGAGCCCGGCTTCAGTGGAAGCGTCGGGCACCAGGCGGTTATGCCGGCAGGCCGGACAAAAATCGTGGTTGTCGTCGGCAAGGACCGTCCAGTTGCAGACGTCCATGATGGCATTGGCGCAGAAGCGCACCTTGTGCTCCGGCTTGGCGACCAGGCTCCAGGTTCCGTCACCCTTGTCTTCCAGCGCGTGCATGGCGAGCTTTTCCGGCACGAAGGCCAGGCGATAGCCGCAGTTCACGCAAGTGCGGTTGTCGAAGTGGATCGGTTCGCCGCAATGATCGCAATCGTAAAGCCGCATGACGGATAGTCCTGCCTAAAGAGAGAGGGGGGTAAAATCGAGGCAAAAAGAAACCTGCCCCGGCAAAATGTCGGAGCAGGTTATGACGGGAAAAGGGTCGAACGATCAGAGACCGTCTACGACGCCCTTTGCCTTGTCCTTGACTTCACCCTTGGCCTGCTGTGCATCGCCCTTGAGTTCCTGGGCAGCACCCTTGGCTTCGAGCTCGTGGTTGTCGGTCATGTCGCCAACGGCCTGCTTGGCCTTGCCTGTGAGTTCGTTTGCCTTGCCGGAAACCTTATCGCTCATGCTACCCATGGTGTTTCTCCTGGTTTCAAGACTTGATTGCCTTGCTGATAGGAAAACGCACAATTGGCCGGCTGGTTCCGTCCGAACGCGTGTTAAGCGTGGCCGGCCTCGCTCGAGAGCATTTCCGGAGCGATGCCCATGGAAGCGAGCGCGCGTTCGTATTTCGCCTCGATGGCGCAGTCGAAGATCAGCTCTTCGCTGGCCGGGCAGTTCAGCCAGCCGTTGCTCGACATCTCCATCTCCAACTGGCCGGGGCCCCACCCCGCATAGCCGAGCATCATGGTGGCGCGGGCCGGGCCGCGACCGTCGCAGATGGCGCGGATGATATCGAGCGTTGCCGTCAGGGAGATTTCGTCGCTGACCGGAATGGAGGACGAGCTGCTGAAATCATCCGAATGCAGCACGAAGCCGCGCCCTGTTTCGACAGGCCCTCCGGCCAGAATCGGGAAATCGCGCGTGGCGCCGGGCAGCATGACCACGTCGTTTTCGTCGGCGAGCTTCAGGTGGAGGAGGATTTCACTGAAGGAGATCTCCTGGGGGCGGTTGATGATAAAGCCCATGGCGCCGGCTGCCGAATGGGCACAGACGTAAACCACGCTCCGGGCGAAATCGGTGTCGCGCATGCCGGGCATGGCAATCAGGAACTGGCCATCCAAGAAGCCGCGTTCGCGTGTGTCGGTCAGCCTCGACAAAACCATCCTGCCTCCCGTTGGCTCCGGCACAATAAGGTCCGGACCATTCTGTCGTCCAAGATGGGGCAGTGGCCCTCATCAATCAACCGAAAATGAGCCGAACTCTCGCGAGAGTGACTGGCTCGGCAGAGCGCAATCCACTACATGCGAGCAGCATGAGCGAACATGTCCTATCCCGCCGTTCCGGCCTGGTTGCCGGCCTGTTTCCGGTCTGTCTGTCGCTGATGGCCTTCTGGCTCGCGCTCGGTGCCGGCGTGGCACAGGCCGACATGACGGCCTGGGCCACCAATGAGGGTGGTCGGATGCGGCTGGTGGTGATGCCGCCGGAGCCGGACGGGCGCATCCGCGGGGCGCTGCAGATCGAGCCCAAGGCCGGCTGGATCACCTATTGGCGGGAGCCCGGCGATACGGGCATTCCGCCGCAGATCACCTTTCCAGCCGACAGCGGCATCACGCTCGACCGGCTTTCCTACCCGGTGCCCAAGCGGATCGACAACGGGGCGCTGCGCGACATCGGCTACGACGAGGCCGTCGCCTTCCCCTTCGATCTGACGGCAAGGCCTGCAGGCGCACCAGTGACCGTGACGGCTTCGGCCTTCATCGGCCTTTGCCGCAACATCTGCATTCCCTTCCAGGCGGATTTCACGCTTGCCGTCCAGCCGGCGCGGGGAACGCCGGTGGAGGAGGCTATGATCCTCAACGACGCGCTGGCAAAGCTTCCCGAGGCGCCGTCCGACAGCTTTGCCGTGACCCAGTATGCGATCGGCCAGGGCGGCCGCGTGCTGCGGCTGACGCTCAGGCTTCCCGGCGATGTGCATGTGGTGCCGCAGGTGATCGTGTCCGGGCCGCAGGGGCATATCCTGCTCGACGGCCGCAACGGCCAGCGATCGGGCGAGACTTATACGCTCGAGATGCCGGTGGGCAAGCTGCCCAAGGGCTACGAGATCAAGGGCAAGCGCTGGGGCATTCTGGCGATCGCCGGCGACCGCGCCATGGAAACCTCGCTCGCCTTCGACTGACGGCGTTCATCTTGCGTTGCCGGGGCCGGCGCCTATAGTGCCGGCGACACTTTTAGCCTTGTCCACCCACTCCCAGAGGAGACTGCCATGACCATCCAGATCGGCGAAACACTGCCCCAGGCGACGTTCAAGGAAAAGACTGCCGACGGTCCGGTCGAGGTTTCGACCGACAGCCTGTTCAAGGGCAAGAAGGTCGTGCTGTTTGCCGTTCCCGGCGCCTTCACACCGACCTGCACGCTGAACCACCTGCCCGGCTTTCTGGAAAACCGCGACGCGATCCTTGCCAAGGGCGTCGACGACATGGCCGTGGTTTCCGTCAACGACTGGCACGTGATGGGCGCCTGGGCGCAGCAGACCGGCGGCATGGGCAAGATCCACTTCCTGGCCGACTGGGACGGCGCCTTTACCAAGGCGATGGGCCTCGATGCGGATCTTTCCGGCGGCGGGCTCGGCGTGCGCTCCAAGCGCTATTCCATGCTGGTAGAGAACGGCGTCGTCACATCGCTCAACGTCGAGGACAACCCGGGCCAGGCCACGGTTTCCGGCGCTGCAGCCCTGATCGAACAGCTCTAGGGTTTTCACGCTGCTTATTAAGATTGGAAGGGGTGCCTCGCGGCGCCCCTTTTTTGTTGTTTGGAGAGGGGGTGAAGGGCCTCTTGCCTGGCCGACGCCCGGCGGCTGGATCCTCGGGTCAAGCCCGAGGATGACGGCGGAGAGGTGGTGCCCGGGGTGATGGAGGCAAGGTAGGTGCCCGGGCAGCGGAGGAACGGGCGGGCATCCCCGGAAAAATCCCACGAAAAAAGGCGCCACGTGGCGCCTTTTTGCTGCGTGGAATCGGAGTGCTCAGGCCGCCAGGTCGAAGACCATGAGGCCGGAGACGCCGCCATCGCTGGCGGCAACGATCTTTTCAGCCACCGCGATATGCAAAGGATGAGGCAGATAGGCATCGCGCGCCTCGATGCTGTCGAAGGTGACGATGAAGCCATCAAGGAAGCCGCCGTTCAGGCCTTCGGGCGAGACATTGGGGCCGCATTTTACATCGAGGATGCCCGGCAGCTGACCCTTCAGGCCCGCCAGTTCATCGTAGATCGCCTGCTTGTCCGCCTGCTGGAAAGCGTTCTTGAAGCGCATGAAAACGCAGTGTTGGATCATGGGGTGCCTTCTTGGGGTTTGTCTTCGCAGAAGATAGTGGCCGGGCGAAAAAGCGCAACGGGGAGCCTTGTCGGTCTGTCGCCTACCTCTTTTTGAATGGTGCCATGCCGAGCCGCGCCAGTTCGTCGGCGCGCTCGTTTTCCGGATGGCCGGCGTGGCCCTTGACCCAGTTCCACTTGACCTTGTGGCGCTGGTTGGCTGCATCGAGCTGCTGCCAGAGTTCGCCGTTCTTGACCGGCTTCTTGTCGGCGGTCTTCCAGCCGTTCTTCTTCCAGCCGAAGATCCACTTGGAGATGCCATCCATCACATATTTGCTGTCGGTGTGGAGGTTGACCTCGCAAGCGCTCGTCAGCGCGTTGAGGGCGCTGATGGCGGCCATCAGTTCCATTCGGTTGTTGGTCGTATCGGCCTCTCCGCCGGAAAGTTCCTTTTGCGTCTCGCCATAGCGCAGGATGGCGCCCCAGCCGCCAGGGCCCGGATTTCCCGAGCAGGCGCCGTCGGTAAAGATGTCGACCTGTTTCATGCGGCAACCCCATATTCCGTTACCGACAGGACCTGCCGGTGAAAGCGCAGCTTGCGCAGATATTCGAGCGGATCCTTCTTGACGACCAGGGCGCCCGCCGGCGTCGTCAACCAGTCGTAGAGGCGGGTCAGGAAGAAGCGCAGGGCAGAGCCGCGGGCCAGCACCGGAAGTGCTGCAATCTCCGCCTCTGACAGCGGCCGGACCGACTGGTAGCCTTCCAGTAGGGCCTTGCCCTTGGTGACGTTGAAGGCGCCATCTTTCTCGAAGCACCAGGCGTTGAGGCAGATCGAGACATCATAGGCGAGGAGGTCGTTGCAGGCGAAATAGAAGTCGATGACGCCCGAGAGTTCGTCGCCGAGGAAGAAGACATTGTCCTGGAAGAGATCCGCATGGATGACGCCGGCCGGCAGGTTTTTCGGCCAGTGGGCGCCAAGGAACGCAAGCTCCGAGGAGACCTCCTCCTGCAGGCCCTGCTCCACCTCGTCGGCGCGATCGGCGGCCTTTGCCCAGAGGCTGCGCCAGCCTTCGAGCGAGAGCGCGTTTTCGCGCAGGATCGAAAACCCCTCCCCGGCCAGATGCATCTGCGCCATCACCTTGCCCACTTCGCGGCAATGCCTGGCGTCCGGCTTGCGTAGCCACATGCCTTCCAGGAATGAGATGAGCGCTGCCGGCCGCCCGGACAGCTCGCCGAGCAGTTCTCCGTCACGGCGCGGCAAAGGCAAGGGGCAGGACAGGCCGCGGGAGGCCAGGTGCTGCATCAGGCCGAGGAAGAACGGCAGGTCTGATTTTTCAACGCGCTTCTCGTAGAGCGTCAGGATCAGCGGATCGCGGCTCGTGTGGAGAAGGAAGTTCGAGTTCTCGACGCCCTCGGCGATACCTTTGTAGGAGGTGAGCTCGCCCACGTCGTACTGGCCGAGGAAGCGCTTGAGATCGTCTTCGGTGATGTCTGTATAAACGGCCAAGGTGGTCTCACTGTTTGCAAGAATCGGAGGTCATCGAAGCCAAGGTATACCCCCCTCTGTCACTTTGTGACATCTCCCCCTCAAGGGGGGAGATCAATGGGAGGACGCCGCACTGATCCAGTTTCGATCTCCCCCCTTGAGGGGGAGATGCCCGGCAGGGCAGAGGGGGGTGAGTCTGCCGGGCGGCGCCGCTCGCTTCTACCCGTTGACCCAGGCCATGTCTTCGGCAGTCAGCGGCACGCCGCGCAGTTCGCGGTTGACGAGGAAATTCTCGTTTTCTTCCGTCGTGATGGCGAGGTCGATGCGGGCGTCGAAGCGCTCCTTGAAGGCGGAGATGATCTCGTCGACGATGACCTCCGGTGCAGAGGCGCCGGCGGAGAGGCCGAGCGTGCCGATATGCCCGATGTCGGCCCAGTCCAGCTCGTCTGCACGCTGCACGAGGATGGAGCGTGTGGCGCCGGCCCGCAGCGCCACTTCGACCAGCCGCTTGGAATTGGAGGAATTCGGTGCGCCGACGATGATGAAGAGATCGCAGCCGGGTGCCGCCTGCTTGACTGCCTCCTGGCGGTTGGTGGTCGCATAGCAGATCGAATCTGCGGCCGGCGCCGTCAGGTTCGGGAAGCGCTGCTGCAGCCTGGCGATGACACCTGCCGTATCGTCTACCGAGAGCGTCGTCTGGGTGACATAGCCGAGATTGTCCGGATCGACAGGCTCGTAGCGGTCGACATCATCCACGGTTTCGACCAGCGAGACGCTGCCGGGCGGCAGTTGCCCCATGGTGCCGATCACTTCCGGGTGGCCGGCATGGCCGATCAGCACCACGTGGCGGCCCAGCCGCTGGTGGCGCATGGCCTGCTTGTGGACCTTGGAGACCAGCGGGCATGTGGCATCAAGGTAGAAGAGCTTACGGGCGACGGCATCCTCCGGCACGGATTTCGGCACGCCGTGGGCCGAAAACACCACCGGCTGCGAACGATGCTCGGCGGGGATCTCGTCGAGTTCCTCGACGAAGACGGCGCCCTTGGCTTCCAGACCTTCCACCACATAGCGATTGTGGACGATCTCGTGGCGCACATAGACCGGGGCGCCATAGGCCTTCAGCGCCAGCACGACGATCTGGATTGCCCGATCGACCCCGGCGCAGAAGCCGCGCGGGCCGCAGAGGCGGATGCTCAGGGCTGGTTTCATCACCTGGACGTTCATTCGCATTCCATAAAGGTCGGCCGCGTGAGGCAGGGGCATGGCCCCCATATAGGCGAGGCATGGCCGCTGCGCCAAGAAAAATGTGGCGCGACCTATGCGCGCCGATCGCGGCTACGGCGCCACCAGGCCCCGGCCACCACGACCAACAGCGCCGCCGCCAAGCCATACCAGGTGACCGCATACTGCAGATGGCTGTTGGGAAGGTCGAACTGGGTGACGCCACCCAACGGCCAGCCGCCTGGGTTTTTCACTGAGGCGTCGGCATCCACAAACAGCGGCACGAGCTTGGCCCGGTCGATGCCGGTGCTCGATGCCATGGTCCAGATGTCCTTCCAGTAGAAGATGTTCTTCGGCACATCATTGTCCGGCACGATCGACGACGGCTTGCCATCTAGCATCGCCCGCACGTAACCGGCGATCGTCTGCGGGCCTGTGACTTCGCCCTCCGCACGTTTATCCACCGGCTTTAGGTCATAGGGTACGAAGCCACGGTTGACGAAGAGCACGCGGCCGTCCGCAAGGGTCATCGGCGTGTAGACGTAGAAGCCCGGCTGGCCCTGGAAGGTGGCAAAGAAGTGCCGCTCTTTTGCGTGGTCGAAGGTGCCGGTGAGGGAGACGCGGCGGTATTCGATATCGGCGCCGGAGGCCTGCATGGCCTCGACCTCGGCCAGAGGAACCGGCGCGGCTGCGCGGCGCTCGGCAATATCGGCAAGCAGGCCTTCCTTCCAGTGCAGCCGCTCCACCTGCCAGGTGCCGAGCGACAGGAGGATGCCGAGCGAGACCAGCACGAGAAGTGCCGTCACCACCGTTTTCAGGCGGCTATGAGGGGGAATGATATCCACTGCCAATTTACACCAGCTCGATGCGGAGGCTTCGCCCGACCGCTGCCGCCGCCCGCCGCAGCGTCAGCAAGGTCACCGAAGGATTTTGGGGGTCAAGGAGCCGGTCAAGCTGCTGTCGGCTCGACTGCATGCGCTCCGCCATCGCTTTCTTGGTCAACCCCTTTTCCACCATTGCCAGTCGAACCTGATCCGCGATGACCTGCTTCAAGGCGATCGCTTCCGCATCCTGCAGCAGGCCATCCGCCTCGAGAAAATCATCGAAGCTTTCGCTTCGGTCCACATATCCCTTCAACTCGGTCATGCTTCTATCTCACGCTTCCTTCTCAAGGCCAGGTCGATATCCGGGCCGGGCGTCTTCTGCGTCTTCTTCTCGAAGCCGTGCAAAAGCACCATTTCACCGTCGTGGATCACGAAAATCACGCGGGCTATTCGTCCGCCCGGCAGATTGCTGCGGACCTCCCAAAGGTCCCGACCAAGCGAGCGGCAATAGGGCATTCCGAGGGGCCATCCGAACTCGACACGCTGGATGTCGATCCCGATCTGTCGGCGGTCTTCCCGGGAGAGGTCCATCAACCAATCACGAACCGGTTTCCGGCCGCTGCTTGCGGCGTAGAACCGACCAATGATCTTTTTCAGCTCCGTGCCCACCGATACACATGTACCAATTTTGGTACGTTCTGGCAAAGCAAAAGGGCGGCTTGCGCCGCCCTTCAATTCATCGTCAACCGTCGATCAGCCGGCTGCGAGCGGCGCGCCCCAATCGCCCCAAATATAGATGGCGAAGAAGAGGAAGAGCCAGACGACGTCGACGAAATGCCAGTACCAGGCAGCGGCTTCGAAGCCGAAGTGGTGGGTCTGGGTGAAGCCGCCGTTCATGGCGCGGATCAGGCAGACCAGAAGGAAGATGGTGCCGACCAGAACGTGGAAGCCATGGAAGCCGGTCGCCATGAAGAAGGTCGCGCCATAGATGGAGTTGGCGAATTCAAACGGCGCGTGGGCGTATTCATAAGCCTGGACGCAGGAGAACAGCACACCGAGGGCGACCGTGAGCGCAAGGCCGGTCACCAGGCCCTTGCGGTCGTTGTGCAGCAGAGCATGGTGAGCCCAGGTGACGCAGGTGCCGGAAAGCAGCAGGATCACGGTGTTGTAGATCGGCAGGTGCCAGGGATCGAGAACCTCGATGCCCTTCGGCGGCCACTGGCCACCGAGCGCCTGGACGCGCGAGGCCTGGATGGCTTCGTTTGCAAACAGGCTGGCGTCGAAGAAGGCCCAGAACCAGGCGACAAAGAACATCACTTCGGAAGCGATGAACATGATCATGCCGTAGCGCAGGTGCAGCGCGACGACGCGGGTATGAGCGCCGGACTGGCCTTCCTTGATGGTATCCGACCACCAGCCGATCATCGTGTAGATGATGATGGCGAGGCCGATAAAGAAGATCCACGGCGTGGCAAGGTTCATCCCGAAGATGTGGAACTCTGAGCCGCGGACATAGCGCATGAAGCCAACGCCGCCGAAGGCGATGACGAAGGCGCCGATGGAGGCCAAGATCGGCCACGGGCTTGGATCGATGATATGGTAGTCGTGATTTTTCTGATGCGCGTCGGCCATGTCAGAATCCCCCAGTGATGCCTCTCCGCCGTTGCCGGCGCCTCTAAAGTCTCTTGTCCGCCTTTACGCCTTCCGGCAGAGCCGCCACCGGTCTCGACGGCTGGCTCGGGTAAAAGCTGTAGGACAAGGTAATCGTCTTGATGTTGCGGGTTTCCTCAGCCTTGACGATCTCCGGATCGACAAAGAAGACCACCGGCATCTTTACCGATTGGCCCGGCTGGAGGGTCTGCTCGGTAAAGCAGAAACACTCGACCTTGTTGAAATAGACGGCCGCTTCCATGGGCGTGACGTTGAAAACCGCCTGCCCGGTGGTCGGCACGGGCGACCGGTTGGTCGCCGAATATTCGATCTGCACGGTTTCACCGATTTTCGGATCGACGCTTGCGGCCGGCTTGAACTCCCAGTTCAGGCGAGGCGAGATGTTGGCGTCGAAGGTCACCTGGATCTTCCGGTCGAGCACGGTCTGGGAATACTGCTCGGTGCGCTGGGTGGTGCCGTTGTAGCCGGTCGCCTGGCAGAACAGGCGGTAGAGCGGAACCGAGGCATAGGCCATGCCGACCATGCCGGCGACGAAGACCACGCAGCCGCCGAAGATCGCGCCATTGCCGGCCCGCTTCGCTTGCTCGCTGCCCGCCCGGCCCTGCTGATCGTGATCCGACATCCGTGCCTCTAGTTCCAGTATCCGCCGATTTTGGCGAGAGTGATGAGGTAGAAGAGAACGACGAGTGCTGCGAGCACCAGGCCGAGCGCCACGTTGCGGTTGCGGCGCGACTTCCGCTGGGCTTCGTTCAGCTTTACTGTCTCGATCACAGCGCACCTCGCACGAGTTCGAGGACGCCCAGCGACAGATGGTCTGCCAGAAGGGCCGAGAAGATCGCAAACAGGTAGAAGACCGAATATGCGAACATCTTCTTGGCCGGCAGCATCTTGGCATCGCCTTCCGGCATGCGCCGCACGGTGATGGAACAGTAGACGAAGATCGCGCCGAGGATGGCGGCAAAGACGCCATAGGCCGGACCGGCCAGGCCGGTGAGGCTTGGGGCGACGCCAATCACGGCGGTTAGCACCGCATAGACGATCATCTGGTTCTTGGTGGAGGTTTCGCCCGCCACGTTCGGCATCATGGGAACGCCGACGGAGCCATAATCGCGCATCTTGAAGAGAGCCAGTGCCCAGAAGTGGGCCGGCGTCCACAGAAAGATGATCAGGAAGAGCAGGATGCTGTCGAGCGAGACACCACCTGTGACGCAGGCCCAGCCGATCATCGGCGGGAAAGCGCCCGACGCTCCACCGATCACGATGTTCTGCGGCGTCGAGCGCTTCAGCCACACGGTATAGACGACGGCATAGAAGAAGATAGTGAAGGCGAGCAAGGCCGCCGCAAACCAGTTGACCGCCAGGCCAAGGATGGTGACGGAGAAGACGGAGAGGATCAGGCCGAAGGCAAGAGCCTCCTGCGGCTGGATGCGACCGTCGGGGATAGGCCGCTTGGCGGTGCGGGTCATGACCGCATCGATATCGGCATCATACCACATGTTGAGCGCGCCTGAGGCGCCGGCGCCGACGGCGATGCAGAGGATGGAAACGGCTGCCAGCACGGGATTGATATGCCCCGGCGCCAGAACCAGGCCGGCGAAGGCGGTGAAGATCACAAGAGACATCACCCGCGGCTTCAACAGCTCGAAGTAATCACGGGCGTTCGCTTCCGAGAGGCCGAAGCCTGTCTCCGTGCCGAGAGCGTCGTGATTGTCGATTACGGTCATGAACCTGTCCTAAAAACTCTGATGGAGATGGCGCTTGTCGCGCCACCTCCCTGTGCTTGCCGTCAGCGAACCCGCGGCAGCTGCTCCCACTGGTGGTAGGGCGGTGGCGACGACAGCTGCCATTCGAGCGTCGTGGCACCCTCGCCCCATGGATTGTCGCCAGCGACACGCTTCTTCGCGAAGGCTTCCCAGATGCCGTAAAGGAAGATCAGCACGCCGACGAAGGAGACGTAGGAGCCGATCGAGGAGACGTAGTTCCAGCCGGCAAAGGCGTCCGGATAGTCGATGTAGCGACGCGGCATGCCGGCGAGCCCGAGGAAGTGCTGCGGGAAGAACACGAGGTTCACGCCGATGAACATGACCCAGAAGTGCAGGTTGCCGATCTTCTCGTTGTACATGTAGCCGAACATCTTCGGGAACCAGTAGTACCAGGCCGCGAAGATGGCGAAGACGGCGCCGAGCGACAGCACGTAGTGGAAGTGGGCAACCACGTAGTAGGTGTCATGCAGCGAGCGGTCGAGGCCGGCGTTGGCGAGCTGGACGCCCGTCACACCACCGACGGTGAACAGGAAGATGAAGCCGATCGCCCAGATCATCGGGGTGCGGAAGGAGATCGAGCCGCCCCACATGGTGGCAATCCAGGAGAAGATCTTGATGCCGGTCGGCACCGCGATGACCATGGTTGCGAACACGAAGTAGCGCTGCGCATCGAGCGACAGGCCGACCGTGTACATGTGGTGAGCCCAGACGACGAAGCCGACGGCACCGATCGCGACCATGGCGTAGGCCATGCCAAGATAGCCGAAGACCGGCTTCTTGGAGAAGGTCGAAACGATGTGGCTGACGATGCCGAAGCCGGGCAGGATCAGGATGTAGACTTCCGGGTGACCGAAGAACCAGAACAGGTGCTGGTAGAGGATCGGATCGCCGCCGCCTTCAGGTGCGAAGAAGGTGGTGCCGAAGTTGCGGTCGGTCAGCACCATGGTGATGGCGCCGGCCAGAACCGGAAGCGACAGCAGCAGCAGGAAGGCGGTGACCAGCACGGACCAGGCAAACAGCGGCATCTTGTGCAGCGTCATGCCGGGAGCGCGCATGTTGAGGATGGTGGTGATGAAGTTGATCGCGCCGAGGATCGACGAGGCACCGGCAATGTGGAGCGCGAAGATCGCGAGATCCACTGCGGGGCCGGGATGGCCGACGGTCGACAGCGGCGGATACATGGTCCAGCCGCCACCCGCGCCAAATGCGCCTGCCGGGCCTTCCACGAACATGGACAGGATGAGCAGGAGGAAGGCAGGCACGATCAGCCAGAAGGAGATGTTGTTGAGGCGCGGGAAGGCCATGTCCGGCGCGCCGATCATGATCGGCACCATCCAGTTGGCAAAACCGCCGATCATGGCCGGCATGACCATGAAGAAGATCATCACCAGGGCGTGGGCGGTGGTGAAGACATTGTACATGTGCTTGCCGGCGTCGATCGCCGCATCGCCTTCGTAGCCGTAGACCATCGAAGCCAGGCCGTGGAAGATCTGGATGCCAGGCTCCTGCAGCTCCATGCGCATGGCGACCGAGAGAAGGCCGCCGATCAGACCCGCCATGATCGCGAAGATCAGGTAGAGGGTGCCGATGTCCTTGTGGTTGGTCGAGAACAGCCAGCGGGCGGCAAAGCCCGGGGTGTGGGAATGATGATCATCATGGGCATGCGCATCGTCGTGAGAGGTGCGGGCATGAGCGTGATCAGCGTGATCGTCGTGGGTTGAATGTCCAGCCATAGTCCTCGCTCCTCCTTACTTGATGTCGTTCGCAGCGACGGCGAGATTGCCGGCGGGGCCATCGGTCGATGCCATCAGCGCCTTGTTGGCGCCGGTCAGATCGGTGGCGGCCTGCGCGAACCAGGCGTCGTACTTTTCCTGCGAGACGACGCGGATGGCGATCGGCATGAAGGAGTGGTCCTTGCCGCAGAGCTCGGAGCACTGTCCATAGAACATGCCTTCCTTGTCTGCCTTGAACCAGGTCTCGTTGAGGCGGCCCGGAACGGCATCGATCTTGACGCCGAAGGCCGGCATCGCAAAGGCGTGGATGACATCGGTCGGGGCGGCGGTCACGAGAACGCGGACCGTCTTATTGATCGGCAGCACCAGTTCATTGTCGACGGCGAGCAGGCGCGGATAGCGCCCCAGATCGACCTTGCCTGCGGCGGCGCGGTCCTGGTCCTTCAGCATATAGCTGTCGAAGGCGACGGGGTTTGCAGCGCCTTCATACTCGTAGTTCCACTGCCACTGGGTGGCAGTCGCCTTTACGGTCATGTCCGCGTCGGGCAGTTCGAGCTGGTTGGTGAGCAGGTTGAACGAGGGGATCGCCAGGAAGAACAGGATCAGCACCGGAGCAACCGTCCAGACGATCTCGATCACCGTGTTGTGGCTGGTGCGCGACGCGACCGGGTTGCGGCTCGCCCTGAACTTGACGCCCACAACGATCAACAGCACGAGCACCAGCAGGGTTACCGGAATGATGAACCACAGTGTGTAATGCTCGAACCAGAGAATCTGGTGCATGATCGGCGATGCCGGCGCCTGAAGGTCCATCTGCCACGGACGCGGCTGGTCCGCGTGCGCTGTGGACACACAGAACAGACAGAGAAGCGCAGCCCAGACTGCGGAAGCCCTATTTATCACGACATTTCTCCCCATGCGCCCAAGCTCCATCCAACCCGACGCAAATTCCACGCTATAGCACCTGCTTCAATCACAGTTTGCAGGCCGCCGCAATATCCGCCGGTTTTCCATCATGCGGCATTTTGCGCCTTTACAGGTGCGCAATCGAGGAGTTTCGGTGCCATATGCGCTTGCGCCATGCCAAGTCATTGTGTTTTCCGATCAATCCTGCCCGGACAGTGATGCCGGGTTGTCGTCGCCCGAGTGATTTTGACGGTGGCAAAGCGTGACTCAAGGCCCGCGGTGTTCAAGTCCCATTTTCGCCGCAGTCGGCTGGGAAGACGGCGGGGCTTTCATTTCGCCTCCCCAGCGACAAGAATAGTCGCACCGATTCGTCCATCTGAGGTTTTCATGGGTCGTCCCCACCGTTTTACAGCCTGCCTAGCCCTGACGCTTGCGGGAGCTCTTTCGCTTCCGGCCACGGCGCAGCAGCCCGGGCCACGGCCGACACCTAACGCGACCCAGCCCGCACCGCTGGCGCCGTCCGCACGGCCCGCGCCGAAGACGGGCGAGAACGGCCAGCCGGTTCCGCAAGCGATTCCGCAGCCGGGCCAGGCCGGTCAGCCGCCGGGCAATGTCAAGGAAAGCCATGGCGCCTGGTCGATCATCTGCGACCGGCCGGCTGGTGCTTCCGCCGACCAGTGCGCCCTGATGCAGAACGTGATTGCCGAAGACCGGCCGGAGGTCGGGCTTTCGGTGGTCGTGCTGAAGACGGCCGATCGCAAGGCGCGGATCCTGCGCGTCCTGGCGCCGCTCGGCGTGCTCTTGAAGGATGGGATGGAGCTCTACGTCGACAACAACAATATCGGCCGCGCCTATTTCACACGCTGCTTCTCCGAGGGCTGCTATGTGGAAGTGGAAATCGACGAGGAGTTGATGCGCATCCTGCGGGCCGGCAAGAATGCCGTGTTCGCGCTGCGCGAATCGGCCGACCAGGACCGCGTCGGCATTCCGATCGAGCTTCCGGGCTTCGGCGAAGGCTACGACGCCCTGCCCTGAGCGGCTTGCTTCCTGGAGCCGGCAAACCTACATCCTTCGAAACACGCCGCCTGAAGCGGGATCCCGTGCCGCCTCCCCTGCCGGATCCCGTACCGCCCCGAAGGAGCCCTGCATGAACACCGACCTCTTGAACCTGTTCGACTGCGACGAGGCAAAGCTGCGCTCGATCCTTTCGGAGGCGCTGACCGGCGCGGACGACGGCGAGTTGTTCGTGGAGCATGCGCAGGCCGAATCGCTGACCTTCGACAACGGGCGGCTCAAGGGCGGTTCCTTCAACACCGACCAGGGCTTTGGGCTGCGCTCGGTCGCCGGCGAGGCAGTTGGATACGCGCATGCCGGTGAGCTTTCGGCCGCGGCGCTGTCGCGCGCCTCGGACGCGGTGCGTGCGGTGACCGCCGGATACTCCGGTTCCTATGCGGCAGCCCCGCAGCGGACAAATAAGAAATACTACGGCGACGAGAACCCGATCGGCAGCCCGAGCTTCGAGGCAAAGGCAAAGCTGCTGGGCGAAATCGACGCCTATCTGCGCGACAAGGATCCGAAAGTCCGCCAGGTGACCGCGACGATTTCCGCCAGCTGGCAGGTGGTCGACATCCTGCGGGCCGACGGGCACCGGGTGCAGGACATCCGGCCGATGACGCGCATCAACATTTCGGTCGTGGTTGGCGACGGCGACCGGCAGGAGTCCGGCTCGTTCGGGACCGGCGGCCGCATCGGCTTTGGCGATTTCGTGACGACCGACAGCTGGCAGACGGGCGCCGACGAGGCGTTGCGGCAGGCGCTGGTGAACCTGACGGCCATCGATGCGCCGGCAGGCACCATGGACGTGGTGCTGGCCTCCGGCTGGCCGGGCGTGATGCTGCACGAGGCCGTCGGACACGGACTGGAAGGCGATTTCAACCGCAAGAAGACCTCGGCCTTTGCCGGGCTGCTTGGCGAGATGGTGGCGGCACCCGGCGTCACCGTCGTCGACGACGGGACGATCGACAGCCGCCGCGGGTCTCTCACCATCGACGACGAAGGTACGCCGTCTGCCTATAACGTGCTGATTGAGAACGGCCGGCTTGTCGGCTACATGCAGGACCGGCAGAACGCCCGGCTGATGGGGATGAAGCCCACCGGCAACGGCCGTCGCCAGGGCTATTCCAGCGTGCCCATGCCGCGGATGACCAATACCTTCATGCTATCGGGCGACAAGGCGCCGGACGAAATCATCGCGTCCGTGAAGAAGGGCATCTATGCCGTCTCCTTCGGCGGCGGCCAGGTGGACATTACCTCGGGCAAGTTCGTGTTCGGATGCACCGAGGCCTATATGATCGAGGACGGCAAGATCGGCCCCGCGATCAAGGGCGCCATGCTGATCGGCAATGGTCCGGATGCGATGAAGCGGGTCTCGATGGTCGGCAACGACATGAAGCTCGACACGGGCATCGGCAACTGCGGCAAGGGTGGCCAGTGGGTGCCGGTCGGCGTCGGCCAGCCGCATTTACGCATGGATCAGGTAACCGTGGGCGGCACCAGGGCGTAACGGCTGAGGACCTGTGCGGGCACGAGCTGTCTGCCTGCGCCCAAAACAGGTTCTGATCCGATCCAGATCGACCAAGCCCCTCTTCAGCAAGGTTTAACCGGTGACGGGTAGGTTCGCGGCCAAGGGTTAATCGGGCTAGGTGGCGTGGGGACTGGGGCAAGGCTGACGGCATTTCTGCGGCAAACCATGCGGCGGCGGGCGATGGCCGGCGGCCTGCAGGTCTCTGCCATGCTTGCCTATGCAGGACTGATGCCCCAAGCGCGTGGCCGCGGCGCGATCTTTACGCTGCACCACGTGCGGCCGCACCGGCCCCGCCCGTTCGAACCCAACCTTCATCTGGAGATCACGCCGGAGTTTCTGGACGCGGCGATTCGCCAGCTTGTCCAAGACGGTTACGACTTCGTCGCCCTTTCCGAGGTGCCTGCGCGCCTGGCCGAGCCTTCGCAGCGGCCGTTTGCCGCCTTTACGCTGGACGATGCCTACCGCAACAATGCGGACCATGCGCTGCCGGTGTTTGCCGCGCATGACGTGCCCTTCACCATTTTCGTCGCCCGTGGCTTTGCCGAGCGGCAGAACACGCTGTGGTGGGAGGTGTTGGCCGAGGTTTTAGGCGCCGGGCGCGAGATCCGCTTCGATTTCGGCGATGGTCGCGACGAGACCGTGATCCCGCTCCACAGCACGCCGCAGCGACGCGCAGCCTTCCACAAGTTTGCCCACTTCGTCCGCAGCGGCGAGGAAGCCGAGGCCGTTGCCCGCATCGATGCGCTAGCGCGGCGGCATGGCATCGATCCGCTGACGATCACCGCGGATCTCACCATGGCGCCGGACGAGTTGCAGGCGCTCCATGCCCATCCGCTCGTCGACTTCGGGGCCCATACGGTGAGCCACCGGGCGCTTGCCAGGCTTTCGCCCGAGGCAGCGCGCGACGAGATGCAGCAATCGGCCAACTATCTGGCAGAGCTGACCGGGGAGCGCCCGGTCTCGATCGCCTACCCCTATGGTACGCCCGAGGCGATCTGCGCGCGCGACCAGAGGATGGCGCGGGAGCTGGGGCTTGGGATCGGCGTGACGACCCGCCCGGGGACGCTTCAGCCTAGCGATCTCCAGCGGCTGACCGCCCTCCCCCGCATTTCGCTCAACGGGCTGTTCCAGCAGCCGCGCTATGTCTCGGCGCTCGCCTCCGGCATTCCGTTCAAGCTCAGCCGCTAGACCGCAGGCACCCGCTCAAGGGTACATGCGCACCTTTTCCCAGGCGCCGTCCGGCGTCTCGCGGCGAAACTCCACCCGGTCATGCAGGCGGAACGGCCGGTCGTGCCAGAATTCGATCGTCAGCGGCTTGATGCGGAACCCGCTCCAGTGGGGCGGACGCGGAATGTCGCCGATCGGGTAGCGGGCGGTGTATTCGGCGACCGACTTTTCCAACGCGAAACGGCCTTCCAGCGGGCGCGACTGCTTGGAGGCCCAGGCGCCAATCCGGCTGCCGCGTGGGCGCGAGGCGTAGTAGGCGTCGGCCTCTTCGTTGCTGACGACTTCAACCTCGCCGCGCAGGCGAACCTGGCGACGCAGCGACTTCCAGTGGAAGCACATGGCCGCCTTCTTCTGGCCGAGGATTTCAGTACCCTTCTGGCTCTCGAAGTTCGTGTAAAACACGAAACCACGCTCGTCGTAGCCCTTGAGAAGGACCATGCGCACATTGGGAAGACCATGCTCGTCCACGCTCGCCAGGGCCACCGCCGAGGGATCGTTGATTTCGCTGGCCTCGGCCTCCTTTAGCCACGCGCCAAAGAGGCCAAATGGCTCGCTCTGCTCGGTAAAGTCACCGCTTATTAACCCGGTTACAGTCATATTAGCTAAAATACTCCCGAAGTGATCTCGTTGCCCGCTCTTCTTACCGGACAGGACAAAAGGTGGTACCAGTAATAACGTCGCAGAGCCGCAAGCCCTTGTCCATCCGCAGCCTTATCCACGCCGCGGCTGCCATCGGTTGCGTCTCCCTTTCCGGCTGCACCAGCAGCATGGATCTGTTTGGAGGCGACAAGGTCGACCGCATCTCGACAGGCTCCGTGCAGAACAAGGCCCAATCCGGCACGACGGTTTCGGACGAAGCCACAGTTCGCAATGCCGTGACGTCCGCAGATCTCGCCAAGGTGGGCGCTGCCCCCGTGCCGTGGGCCAATACCGCGACCGGTAGTGCCGGCGTTGTGTCCTCCATTCGGGAGGCCAAGGACCAGGGTCATGTCTGCCGCGCCTTTACCACCACCCGCCATTCCTACGAGGGCATTGCCATGTTTTCCGGACAGGCCTGCCTGACCGAGGGCGGCGACTGGCTTTTGACGGCCTTCGACCGGCAATAAAAGGAGTTTGTTTACCTTAACCCCCGGCGTAATCGGCATTGTAACCACTGATTCAGCAGTTCGCCCTTAGCCTCGTACCCGAGTGATCGACCAGACGCCGGGGCATGAGGAACCAGCGCGCGGTTGTGAGAGTTGTGTCGAAAATGGGGAGGTCAGGGATTAGCCGGACCCCGCCCAAGCTCACCGGTGGTCCTGAGATGCGCGATCCGTATTCCCTTCTTGGCGTCAAACGCAACGCCGACGTCAGAGAGATCAAGGCAGCCTGGCGCACCAAGGCCAAGAGCGTTCACCCCGACCATAACCAGGACGATCCGGGTGCCGGCGAACGCTTCGCGGAAGTGGGCCAGGCCTATGAGCTGTTGAAGGATCCGGTACGGCGCAGCCGCTACGACCGTGCAGCCGACAAGCAGCAGACCATTATGGAGCAGCGGGAAAACGCACGGCAGCAGGCCGAGCGCGCCCGGGCAGCGCAAGCCAATGCCGAAAAGATCATGGAAGAGCTGGCGCGGGCCAATGCCCGCCGTGCCCAGGCAAATGCCGCTGCCAGCCCAGGTGCCCAGTCTACCACGCGTGACGAGACTGCCTCCGCTTCCGGCGCAGCCGGCAACGTCGCCGACGACATCATCGAGCGTATCTTCGGATCGGGGACCGATACCCAGGCAAAGCCCGGGGAGCCGGCCCGGACATCTGAAAGCGCACCGCGTGCCGATACGGCCGCAGCGAACTCGGCTTCCGCCTCAGCCAATACCGCTTCCGCTGCAGCCCCTGGTGCCGCTGCCGGACCAAACGCCGGCAGTGCCGGCGCTTCCGGTGCGAGCGCCGACCATTTCGACAGCGTCGACAACAAGCCGCTGCCGGCTCTTGCCGTCGACCTCATCGCCTCGCTGGTGCGCCGCATCCGCGGCACCACGGTTATCCCTGAGAAGGCGCCGGATCTCTCCGTCGATACCACGGTGACGATCGCCGATCTCCTGCAGCAGAATACGGTGACCGTAAAGCTTGCCGATGAACGCGAGGTTCGGGTGCCGCTGGAGCGGGGCATGACGGAAGGACAGGTGGTGCGGCTGAAGGGCCAGGGCCTCAAGGTTCCGCAGATGAAGCAGGGCGACCTTCTGGTCAATCTGAAGCTTGCCCGGGACGCGCAATACCGCCTCGACGGCTACCACATCCATACCTCCCTCTCCGTGTCCCTCGAAGATGCGGTGCTCGGCACGGAAGTGGCGCTGGACACGCTCGACGGGAGCCGTCAGGTGGTCATTCCGGCGTGGTCGGGATCGGACCAGACAATCCGTCTCGAGGGCCTCGGCCTTCATACGGACGACGACGCACGCGGCGACCTGATCGTCGAGCTGCGCATTCTCCTGTGGGAGAAGCCGGACCAGAAGGTGACCGACCTGATGCGGCATATGCGGCACGGCCTCTATCTCTGATTGCTTGCCTCCCGCCTGGACATCCAGGACACAGCGGCTTCGGCCGCTAAGCACCCTTTGTTACCAGCACTTACATGAGATGATCTGGCTTAGCTTGAACAGGCTGGCTGCCTATGCCATAGGCATCGTTCATCGAGTTCTAGGGGACGCAGAATGGTTCAGGCTTCCGGCCTCATGGCAGGCAAACGCGGCATCATCATGGGTGTCGCCAACAATCGCTCCATCGCATGGGGCATTGCCAAGGCCATTCACGCCCAAGGGGGAGAGATCGCTCTCACCTACCAGGGCGATGCGCTGAAGAAGCGGGTAGAGCCGCTGGCTGCCGAAATCGGCGCCTTCATGGCAGGCCATTGCGACGTGTCCGACGAGGCAACCGTGGACGAGGTTTTCAGCAACCTCGAGAAGCATTGGGGCAAGATCGACTTCTTCGTGCATGCGATCGGTTTCTCCGACAAGGACGAGCTGACAGGCCGCTACATCGACACGACGCCCGACAACTTTTCCAAGACGATGCTGATCTCGGTCTATTCCTTCACCTCGGCTGCCCGCCGGGCGGAGAAGCTGATGACCGACGGCGGCTCGATGCTGACCCTCACCTATTACGGTGCCGAAAAGGTCATGCCGAACTACAACGTGATGGGTGTTGCCAAGGCTGCACTCGAAGCGAGCGTGAAGTATCTGGCGGTCGACCTCGGCCCGAAGAACATCCGCGTCAACGCCATTTCCGCTGGTCCGATCAAGACGCTGGCGGCCTCCGGCATCGGCGATTTCCGCTACATCCTCAAGTGGAACGAGTACAACGCACCGCTGCGCCGTACCGTCACGATCGAGGATGTGGGCGATGTGGGCCTCTATATGCTCTCCGACCTGTCCCGTTCCGTAACAGGCGAAGTGCACCATGCCGACAGCGGCTACCATGTCGTCGGCATGAAGGCCGTCGACGCGCCGGACATCTCGGTGGTCAAGGACTGATCGCAACGGGCAGGTCGTCGTGCTCCTTTATGTGATCCGCCACGGCCAGACCGACTGGAACGCCGAACGGCGTCTCCAGGGCCAGAAGGATATTCCGCTCAACGATACGGGGCGTGCCCAGGCCGCCCGGAACGGCGAGACCATGCGGCGTCTGGTGGGCGCCGGCGAGGATTTCAGCTTTATCGCAAGCCCCCTGTCGCGGACGCGCGAGACGATGCAGATCCTGCGCCAGGCGATGGGGCTCGATCCGCTCGACTACCGCACCGACGACCGGCTGGTGGAAGTGTCTTTCGGTGACTGGGAAGGCCAGACGCTGAAGGAAGTTCGCGCGGTTGCGCCGGACAAGGTGAAGGCTAGATCTGCGGACAAGTGGAGCTTCATTCCGCCGGGACCGTCTGCCGAAAGCTACGAGATCCTGAGCTGGCGGATCGGCGCCTGGTTCCAGTCTCTGGAAGGGCCGGCGATTACGGTCAGCCATGGTGGCGTGATCCGTTCGCTGTTTCGCCTGATCGGCGGCATCAACACCAGCGAGGCAGCCGAACTGCCTATTCCCCAGGATAAAATTCTGGCCATCGATACCGAGGATGGCCGCTTGGATTGGATCGACTGACGGGAACGCTTTAGCGGTCCCTACCCTGATCTACTGGACGATCTGCAGATCGTCGACGACGCGGTTGCCATCGACCACGGTGAAGAAGACCAGCACCTTGACGCCTGCCTTCAGGCCTTCGAAATTGAATTCCTCCGGAACCTTATAGACCTTGCCGTCGTCAAGCGTGAGGCTCATCGACTTGACGTCGATCGTCTTGATCGTTGCTTCGATGTCAGCACTCTGCGCCCAGGTATTGAGCGGCGAGAAGATGCTGGCGGTGGCGAGTAACGCAGCGATGAGAATACGCATGGTCTGAGCCTTTGAAGCGGTCGGAGGTGTTCTGTTTCGACGCAAGGATAGCCTCTCGAATGTGGCGAAAATCGCCCGCGGGCGTGACATTTTCGGTATAAGTAATCCTCTGATTATTAACCATAATCGAGGTCTGCAACACTTCTGGCCATAATCGGCTGGTATAGTTTCCCGATATTAAAAGTATTTCTGTCAGTTCTCATCCGTTAACATTGCGATGACTGGGTCAAGGGGAAATTAACACGCAGTCTTTAACACTATGGCGAGTGTCACAGGAGTTAACGGGAAAAGATGCCCGCATTCAAAAACTGGCTTCGGTTCCCCCTCAATACCATCCTCGCCCTGGACCGATCGAACCTTCCTCCTGCAGCTGCCTTGATGATCGCGCTCGCCGTGACGGCGATTGCCGTTTCGCTCGATGCACGCAATACGGAGCGCCATCACGCCCAGTTGCGGGCGACGGCGGAGGAAACCGGTGGCATGCTTGCACGCCGCCTGACACGCCAGATGGAGGGCGATTTCGCGGCAGGCGAATCACTGGCGCATGCGCTGTCCGTGGATGCAGGGTTCGAGCTCGACCACGTACGGCACGCCGTTGGTTCCATCCTGGAAACGCGCCCCGATATCACCCTGTTCGGCATTGCTCCTAATTTCGAGCTGCAGACGATCGTTGCCCGCCCGGCGGAGCTTTCGGCTGCCGGCAACGGAGTGCAGGATGGTGTCGACCTTGCCCGGCTGAAGACTGACCTTCGGGCAGTCGGCGACCGCAACCGCGTTTCCGTGATCACGGGGACGCAGGACGAGCATGTGACGCTGGTGGTGCCGGTACGGGTCTCGGAGGCAGACGATGCGCCGGTCTGGGGTGCCATCACGGCGATGGTCAGCACCCAAAGACTTCTCGACACGACCGAACAACCGAGCAGCAACAGCCGCGACGGCGAGATCAACGTCAACTGGCTGGATATCGCGGTCAAGGATGCGAACCTGCCGGAACATCTGGCCTTCCTCGGCGACGACACCATCCAGGACCGCCAGCCGCTTCGCTGGTCGGTGCCCGTCAAGGGCGGCGTCTGGTATCTGCTGGCGGCGCCGCGCAACGGCTGGGACGAGGTGCCACCCGGGCAGATGCAGTTCCGGCTGGCGCTCCTGTTTGCGGCGCTGTCCATCGTTGCGCCGGTCTTCATGGTCAGCGCGCTGATCACCCAGCGCAATGGCAACATCACCGAGCTCAAGGCGCGCGAGACAAAGCTGCTGGAGTTATCGCAAAGGTTCAACCTGGCGATGGAGGCTTCCAGCATCGGCATATGGGAGATCACCGGGGACGGCCATTCGCTCTATTGGGACGAACGCGCGGCGCGCCTGCACGGCAGCACGGTCGCCTCCGGAAACCGGATGGAAGACTGGCTGGCGGCGATCGTGCCGGAAGACCGGGCGGTTGCGGAAGCACATGTGTTCTCCTGCACCTGGACCGGGGCGCCGAGCTCGGAGACCTACCGGGTCAGCGGGCCGGACGGCGGCTATCGCTACATCCGCTCGGCCGGGGCACCGTTCAAGACCGCCGACGGCACCAAGCGCACGACCGGCATCGTCTGGGACGTGACAGCCGACGTGACGATGACGCAGACGCTGCGCAACGCCAAGGAAACCACCGAGATCAAGAATGCCGAGCTGGAGCTGGCGCTGGACGAGCTGTCGCACCGCGAGCAGGAGCTGGAGGAGCTGTCCAACAAGCTCGATCTGGCGCTTGGCTCGTACGGATGCGGCATATGGGAAGTGGACATCGAGACGGGGCTCGAGCGCTGGGACCAGCGCATGTGCCAGCTCTATGGCATCCCCTTCGACAACGGCACCGTGGATCACACGCAGTGGATGGAGCTGATGCTGCCCGAGGACCGTCCTGCCGCATCCCGTGCCACCGGGGGCTATGCGGATGGAAACACGGAGGAGCCGCTGCTGGTGCGACTGCCCCAGGCGGACGGGACGCTGCGCTACATCCGCTCCTTCGGGAAGCTGCAGATCGACCGGACCGGCACGCGAAAGCTGATCGGGATCGCCTTCGACGTGACCAAGGACGCCCTGCTGACGGCGGAGCTGAAGGCCGCCAAGGAAGAGGCGGACGCCAAGAACGCGGAGCTGGAGCTTGCCAAGAGCCGGATCGAGCACAATGCGCTGCACGACCCGCTGACCATGCTGGCCAATCGCCGCAAGCTGGACATCAAGCTGGATCTCCTGTCACGATCCAGCGACAAGGACCGGCAGAAGTTCTCGATCCTGCATCTCGACCTCGATCGCTTCAAGCAGATCAATGACACGCTGGGGCATGCAGCGGGCGACGCCATGCTGGTGCATGCCTCCCAGATACTTGCCCGCAGCGTGCGCGGCAGCGACCTGGTGGCACGGATCGGCGGCGACGAGTTCGTAATCGTGGTGATCGGCAATTCCAGCGCCGAAGAGACGGCGCAGCTGGCGCAGCGGATTATCAGCGAGCTGTACGAGCCGATCAGCTTCGAGGGTTTTTCCTGTCGCTGTGGCGTATCGATCGGCATTGCCCAGGCAAGCGGCTATGCGATCGATGCGCGCCGGGTGCTGGTCAATGCGGATATCGCCCTCTACCGGGCCAAGAGCCAGGGCCGCAACCGCTACGAATTCTTTACACAGAACCTGCAGGCGGAGATCATCACCCACAAACGGACGGCAGACGAGCTGCTGGCCGGGATCGACCTTCGCGAATTCGTGACCTGGTACCAGCCGCAGTTCAGCGCCCGCACCAACGAGCTTTCCGGCGTGGAAGCGCTGATCCGCTGGAACCATCCGCAGCACGGCAACCTGACGCCCGACCGGTTTCTGAAGATTGCCGACGATCTCAACGTCTCGGCCACGCTCGACCACATGGTTCTCGAGACCGTGCTGAACGACAAGCTGCGCTGGATCGCCAAGGGGCTCGTCGTGCCGAAGGTCTCGGTCAACGTGTCCTCCAAGCGTCTTCACGACGAGAGGCTGATCGAGATGCTGACCAATCTTGCCATTCCGCCGGGGGAAATCTGCTTCGAACTGGTCGAATCGATCTTCCTCGACGACGAAGAGGGATCCGCCTCGGGAAACCTGGAGCGCATCAAGGCGCTGGGCATCGACGTGGAGATCGACGATTTCGGCACCGGCCATACCTCGATCGTGTCGCTGCTGAAACTGCGACCAAAGCGGCTGAAGATCGACCGGCAGCTGGTGATCCCGATCATCAACTCGCCCCAGGAACGCGCAATGGTTCGCTCCATCATCGACATCGCCCGGTCGCTCGGTGTGGAGACGGTGGCTGAGGGCGTGGAAACCATGCAGCATGCGGCCATGCTGCGGGATCTGGGTTGCGACCATCTGCAGGGCTATGCCTTCGCACGGCCCCTGCCCTTCCAGGAATTCACCACGGCGGCGCTCGGCGGCTGGAAGAGGCACGCCGCCTAGGGTCAGATTTCCCTTGCGCCTCTACAACAGCCTGGATAGCAAACAAGCTCTCTGTGATCGGCGCTCTTGCGTCATGCCGGCTGCAGGAGACTGAGCCGCGGGATGGAGTGTAATCCTTGCCAGCACCCGACCCCACACCGCTTCTGCCTTTCGTCGTTAAATTCGGCGAACCAGACTTCGAGTTCGGCGCGTGGGGTGGCGGACAGACCAACGACGGCGTGACCCAGCTTCCATACTTCGCTTTCTCGGCTGACGCACAGGGTTTCGTATCCGCTGCCTATCAGGGCAACTGGGTGCGGGGCGACATCATCTGGCATGGCGATGAGGAGCGAAAGAGATACGCACGCCTCACCTCGGAACCGGGTGGCATCGAGACGGCGAACGTCGATGAGATCGCACACGTCCTCACCACCCTGATCCGAGGCGACCGTTTCAATGAAGGCATGCTCGCCAGTGCGTTTGAGCACGGCATCGTTGGTCGGGTTCTGGCCAGGGTAGCCGTCCTCGCCGGCAACAGCGTCGTTTAGGTTCGGACATTGCTACCTCGGGGCCGCACCGCAACGAAAGGATCTAATTTTCGCCCGGCGAGGCAGCGTTTACCGCTACGGGATTGTCGTCCTGCAAGAAGGGCTTGTCGCCCGGCGGGCTTTTCCATATGACAGCCACGTCAGAAAATGACGGGGAAATCCCCGCTAAAGCCAGTCCGGTCGTCGATGTCGCACAATTCCTTCGGTCATCTTTTCCGCGTCACCACCTGGGGCGAAAGCCACGGTCCGGCGCTCGGCTGCGTGGTCGACGGGTGCCCACCCGGCCTGCGCTTTACGCTTGCCGAGATCCAGGCCTGGATGGACAAGCGCAAGCCAGGCCAGTCGCGCTTCGTGACGCAGCGGCGGGAAGACGACATCGTCAAGGTGCTGTCCGGTGTGATGATGGATGCTGACGGCGAGACGATGATCTCGACCGGCACGCCGATCTCCATGCTGATCGAGAACACCGACCAGCGATCCAAGGATTACGGCGAGATTGCCCGCAGCTACCGGCCGGGGCACGCGGACTTCGCCTACGACCTGAAATACGGCATCAGAGACTACCGCGGCGGCGGACGTTCCTCGGCGCGCGAGACCGCGGCCCGCGTGGCGGCCGGCGCGATCGCCCGCAAAGTCGTGCCTGATCTGACGGTGCGCGGCGCGCTGGTGCAGATCGGCAAGCACAAGATCAACCGGGCCAACTGGGACTGGGCAGAGGTCGACCGCAACCCCTTCTTCTGCCCCGACCCGGCCATGGTTCCCATCTGGGAAGAGTATCTGGATTCCATCCGCAAGGCAGGCTCCTCAATCGGCGCCGTTGTGGAAGTGGTGGCCGAAGGCGTGCCGGCCGGTATCGGTGCGCCGGTCTATGCCAAGCTTGACCAGGACATCGCCTCCGGGCTGATGTCGATCAACGCCGTCAAGGGCGTCGAGATCGGCGAGGGTTTTGCCTCGGCCGAGCTCTCCGGCGAGGACAATGCGGACGAAATGCGCATGGGCAATGACGGCAGCCCGATCTTCCTGTCCAACCATGCGGGCGGCATCCTGGGCGGAATCGCCACCGGCCAACCGATCGTCGCGCGTTTTGCCATCAAGCCCACCTCGTCGATCCTGACCGAGCGCCAGTCGATCAACGCTGACGGCCATAACGTTGAAGTTCGCACCAAGGGTCGCCACGACCCTTGCGTCGGCATCCGCGCCGTTCCCATCGGCGAGGCTATGGTCGCCTGTACCATTGCCGATCATTATCTCCGTGACCGCGGCCAAACCGGTCGAACCCGCTAGGAAAGCATCCATGCCCTACGATCAGAAGCGTGTTGTTGACGCCATCCGAGCCTTCGAGGCCGGTGAAATCGTTGTCGTTACCGATGACGACGATCGCGAGAACGAGGGCGACCTGATCGTCGCTGCCGTGCATTGCACGCCCGACAAGATGGCCTTCATCGTACGCCACACATCGGGCATCGTCTGTGCGCCCATGCCCCGGGAGGAAGCCAAGCGGCTCAACCTCAACGCCATGGTGGCGGAAAACGACAGCGCCCACACGACCGCCTTCACGGTGACCGTGGACTTCAAGCACGGCACGACGACCGGGATCTCGGCGGACGACCGGACGCTGACGGTGCGCAACCTTGCCAATCCGAACGCCGGCCCTGCGGATTTCGTGCGGCCCGGCCATATCTTCCCGCTGATCTCGCGCGAGGGCGGCGTGCTGATGCGGTCTGGCCATACGGAAGCCGCGGTCGACCTTTGCCGGCTCGCCAACCTGCCGCCGATCGGCGTGATCAGCGAACTGGTCAATGACGACGGAACCGTGATGCGCGGACCGCAGGTCGCCGACTTCGCGAACCAGCACAAACTGAAACTCCTGTCGGTTGCCGACCTCATCGCTTACCGGCAGCGCAAGGAAACGCTGATCGAGCTGCAGTCCAGCTTCGACATCCAGACCGGCCACGGCAAGGCCAAGGCGCACGCCTATTCCCTGCCCTGGGACCCGATGCAGCACGTGGCGGTGATCTTCGGCGATATCCGCGACGGCGTGGACATTCCGGTGCGGCTGCATCTGGAAAACGTCACGCAGGACGTGTTCGGCTCCAGCCGTTCGATCGATCGCTATATGGCAAAGATCGAGGAAGAAGGCCGGGGCGTCATTATCTATCTGCGCGAGGGCTCTGTCGGCGTCGGCCAGACGGACACCGGCCGCAAGCTCCGCCAGGGCCAGGTCCAGGGTCAAGGCACGGAAAGCCATGCGGAGGCCCAGGTGCGCGACAGCGAGTGGCTGGAGATCGGACTCGGTGCCCAGATTCTCAAGGATCTTGGGGTCACCTCGATCAAGCTTCTGACCCGCAGCGAGCGCCATTACGTCGGCCTCGAAGGCTTCGGCATCAAGATCGCCGAGACCGTCATCTGCTAAGCGGCGCAAGCTTTTAGCGGAACCATGCGGGCGGTGAACCTGTTTGATGCTTTCACGCATCGACAGGGGGCCACCCATGGACCGCAGCGTCAAAATCACCTCACGCGAGGACGGAACGACACAGCCGACGAGCGGGCTGACCGTCGAGCCTTTTCTGTTCGAGCCCAGCGACTGGGTACCCAACAACCCGCAGCTGCCTGTGCTAATTTATCATCAGGCATGCCCGGAGGGTCCGGAAACCGCCGAGGAATTCGAGCGGCTGTTCCGGGATGCCGGTTGGCAGGGCATCTGGCGCAACGGCATTTTCGACTACCATCACTATCATAGCCAGGGCCACGAGGTGCTGGGCATAGCGGCCGGCCGCGCCCGGCTGATGATCGGCGGACCGTCGGGGCGAGAAATTAGCGTCAACGCCGGAGACTGCCTGCTGCTACCGGCCGGTACGGGCCACATGCGCATCGACGCCAGCCGCGATTTCCTCGTCGTCGGCGCCTATCCTCCCGGTCAGGGAGCAGACATCCTGACCGAAGCCCCTACTTCCGAACAGTTCGACGCCATTTCCGCGCTGCCGCTGCCTTCTTCCGATCCGGTGGAAGGGGCGCAGGGATCGCTGCAGCGCTTCTGGATACAGCGCAACTGACACGCCTGTCGGGCTGTGCTCCCGACCCTTTCCGCGGCCGCTGAACCCTTTTCAGCGGAACCAGCGCGCCCGCCCGACATTTACCATGCAACTCCTCACGGCAAGGCAGAACGATGAACACGCGCCCAGATTTCTCCACGCGGAACTCGCTCACGCAGGTGCCACCGCAAATCTACTATGTGAACCCCCTGATGCTGAAGGGGCCGCAGGCTTGGAGCGAGGTCTTCGCCCATGCCCGCGACCTTGGCTTCGACACGGTGCTGACAGCGCCGCTTTTCCTGCGCGGGCAGAGCACCAGTGTGTTCGTCACACAGGACTTCGACCAGCTGGATCCGGCCCACGGCCTCGGCACGTCGCTCGACGCGGGGATTAAGGCGCTCGTCGCGTCCGCTGCCGAACACGACATCAAGCTGATGCTGGACCTCGTCGTGGACCGGGTCGCGGTGGATGCAGACCATGCGTCGCCGGTCGTTGCCGACCCTCGCGTTGCGCCGACGGAAAGCAGCAGCCGCCCGGTCGACTTCATGGGCGAAGCACGGCACATCGACGAGTGGCGTGCCCGGATGGTCCGTCTGGCGGGCCTCGGCATTGCCGGCTTCCGCTGCCTCGGGATCGGACGCCTTGCGCCGGAAGCCTGGCACGACCTGATCATCGCGACCCGCGGCGCTGCCCCCGACACGAGCTTCCTCGCCTGGACGCCGGGCACCGCTTTCGAGGATCGCAAGGCGCTGATGGGCGCGGGCTTTGACGGAAGCTTTTCGTCGCTCGCCTGGTGGAACCTGGAAGAACGCTGGATCATGGACGAGTACCAGGTTCAGCGCGGGCTCGGCTATCAGGTCGCCTTCCCTGAATCGCCTTTCGGCAAGCGGATCGGCCATGGCACGGACAGCTGCGAAGTGCTTGAGCGCCGCGCCGTTCGAGCACTGAAGCTCGCCTCCACCTTTACCAGCGGGCTGATGATCCCGATGGGCTTCGAATTCGGAGCGACGACGCCGCTCGATCCCCTGCATGGTGACGGCCTTGGCCTGCGCGGCTTGAGGGAACAGGGATCCTACGACCTGTCGTCCGACATCCGTCAGGTGACGGCTGCCACCAACAAGACGACGGCCGGCTTTGCGCGGCAGCCGCTGAAGGTGATTTCCACCAGCCAGACGCCGGCGGTGGCGCTGCTGCAGACCGACCGGGAAGACATCCGCACTTCCGAGAAGGTTCGCGTCGTGGTGCTGAACCGCGACCTGCGGCGGGCGATCAATGCGCCATTCAACCTTGTCCGCGATGCGGCCGCCGGTTTCCTGCCGCTGACCGCTGTCGATCGGCCCCAGGAGGAAGTTCTCGACGGACAGCTGAGCCTGAAGCCGGGCGAACTGCGGATCTTCGAGGGCGTGGCTTCGGCAGCAATCCTCGACGCGGTCCCTGTCGCAAGTGCTGCGGAGGCGGCCGCTTCCGCGCGGCTTGCGATCGAGAAGATCACGCCGGCGGTCGACGACGGACGTTTTGTCGTCAAGCGGGTGGTCGGTGAAACCGTCAAGGCGGAAGCCGACATCTTCGGCGATGGCCATGATCCGCTGGCCGCGGTGCTGATGTGGCGCGCCGCGGACGAGGCCGACTGGCAGGAAGAGCGCATGCAGCTGGTCGTCAACGACCGCTGGAGCGCGGAGTTTACCCTGCGCCGGATGGGTCGGCATGAGTTCGCAATCGAGGCCTGGCGCAACCCGTTCCAGATCTTCCGCTACGAGCTGATGAAGAAGAACGAAGCGCGGCTCGATCTGCGGCTGGAGCTGCAGGAAGGCATTGCGCTGGTTCTCGATGCTCGCGACCATGCCACCGGAGAAAACCGCACCCGGCTGCAGTCTCTGTTCGACCAGCTGACGACAGCGCAGGACGCCGAGCGCACCGAAATCCTGCTGTCGCCTGAGACGACCGAACTGATGGCGCTGGCCGATCGCCGGCCGCACCGGGTCCGTTCGCAGCTCATTCCTGTTGATGCGGAACGCAAGGCGGCCGGCTTTGCCAGCTGGTACTGCGTGTTCCCGCGGTCGCAGAGCGGCGATCCGAAGCGTCACGGCACGTTCGACGACGTGATCGGGCAGCTACCCCGCGTCGCCGAGATGGGCTTCGACGTGCTCTATTTCACGCCGATCCATCCGATCGGGAAGACCAACCGCAAGGGCCGCAACAACAGCCTGAGCGCCGGTCCGCAGGATCCAGGCAGCCCTTACGCGATCGGTTCGGCAGATGGCGGACATGACGCGATCCACCCGGAACTCGGCACGTTCGAGGACTTCCGCCGTCTGGTAGATGCAGCGGCGACGCAAGGGCTGGAGATCGCGCTCGATCTCGCCATCCAGGCCTCGCCCGACCATCCGTGGCTGAAGGCCCATCCCGGCTGGTTCGACTGGCGCCCGGACGGCACCATCCGCTACGCGGAAAATCCGCCCAAGAAATACGAGGACATCGTCAACGTCGATTTCTATGCGAAGGACGCCGTTCCGTCGCTGTGGATCGAGCTGCGTGACGTGGTTCAGACCTGGGTCGATAGTGGCGTGAAGCTGTTTCGCGTCGACAATCCGCACACCAAGCCCTTCCCGTTCTGGGAGTGGCTGATCGGCGATATCCGTGGGCGCCACCCGGACGTGGTGTTCCTGTCGGAAGCCTTCACCAAGCCGAAGGTCATGTACCGCCTGGCAAAGGTCGGCTTCTCGCAGTCCTACACCTATTTCACCTGGCGCAATGCCAAGTGGGAACTCGAGCAGTACATGCGCGAGATCACCACGGAAGAGCCTAAGGAATTCTTCCGGCCGCACTTCTTCGTCAACACGCACGACATCAACCCGGACTTCCTGCAGAACGCGCCGCGCCAGGCGTATCTCATCCGGGCCGCCCTTGCGTCGACGCTGTCGGGTCTCTGGGGCGTCTATAACGGTTTCGAGCTGTGCGAAGGCCGGCCGGATGCCAAGCGCAAGGAATATGCGGACTCGGAGAAGTACGAGATCGTTGCCTGGGATCACGACCGTCCCGGACACATCAAGGGTGAGATCGGCCTTCTGAACCGGATCCGCCGCGAGAACCCGGCGCTCCACTCGCACCTGGGTCTGCAGCTGCTCACCGCTTATAACGACAACATCATGTTCTTCGAGAAGGCCAGCCCCGGCCGAGAGAACGTCCTGCTGATCGCGATCAACCTCGATCCGTACAATGCGCAGGAAGCGGATGTCGAAATTCCGCTGTGGTCATGGAACCTCCCGGACGATGGCGCGCTTCAGCTGGAAGATCTTGTCGGGGGCAATCGCTTCACGCTCACGGGCAAATCCCAAAGAATCAGGCTCGATCCGCTGAACGGCTTGCCGTTCCTGATCTGGCGCGTCCGCTAAGGAGATACGCAGTATGAACATGGTGACCGTTGGCCAGAGTCAGGTCGAAAACGAGGTCGAGAGCAAGGAGAACGATCCGCTCTGGTACAAGGATGCGGTGATCTACCAGCTGCACATCAAGTCGTTCTTCGACGCCAACGGCGACGGCATCGGCGACTTCAAGGGCCTGCACGAAAAGCTCGACCATATTGCTGCGCTGGGAGCCAATGCCATCTGGCTGTTGCCCTTCTTCCCCTCGCCGCGCCGCGACGACGGCTACGACATTGCCGACTATGGCAATGTCAGCTCCGACTACGGCACGATCGAGGAGTTTAAGGCCTTCGTGGATGCGGCGCATGCCCGTGGCATCCGTGTGATCATCGAGCTTGTCATTAACCACACCTCCGACCAGCACCCATGGTTCCAGGCTGCGCGCAATGCGCCGGCCGGCTCGCCCGAGCGTGACTTCTACGTGTGGTCGGATACGGACCAAAAGTTCCCGGAAACCCGGATCATCTTTATCGATACGGAAAAGTCCAACTGGACCTGGGATCCGGTTGCGGGCGCCTACTACTGGCACCGCTTCTACTCCCACCAGCCGGACCTCAACTTCGACAACCCGAAGGTTCTCGAAGAACTGCTCGGCGTGATGCGGTTCTGGGCCGATACGGGGATCGATGGTTTCCGGCTCGACGCCATCCCTTACCTGATCGAGCGGGAAGGCACGAACAACGAAAACCTTTCGGAAACCCACGATATTCTGAAGAAGATCCGCGCTGCGCTCGATGAAAGCCATCCAGGTAAGATGCTGCTGGCGGAAGCCAACCAGTGGCCGGAAGACACGCGCGAATATTTCGGCGAAGGCGACGAATGCAACATGGCATTCCACTTCCCGCTGATGCCGCGCATGTACATGGCGATCGCTAAGGAAGACCGCTTCCCGATCACCGACATCATGCGGCAGACGCCGGAAATTCCGGAAAACTGCCAGTGGGCGATCTTCCTGCGCAACCACGACGAGCTGACGCTCGAAATGGTGACCGACGAGGAACGTGACTACCTCTGGAACACCTATGCTGCCGACCGCCGCGCGCGTATCAACCTCGGCATCCGTCGCCGTCTTGCACCGCTGATGGAGCGTGACCGTCGCCGCATCGAGCTGATGAACGGAATGCTTTTGTCGATGCCCGGCACGCCGGTTCTCTACTATGGCGACGAAATCGGCATGGGCGACAACATCTATCTCGGTGACCGCGACGGCGTGCGCACGCCGATGCAGTGGTCTCCGGACCGGAACGGCGGCTTCTCCAAGGCCGACCCGGCGCGGCTTGTGCTGCCTCCGGTCATGGACCCGCTCTACGGCTACGAGGCAGTCAACGTCGAGGCACAGTCTGCCGACGCGCATTCGCTGTTCAACTGGACCCGGCGCATGTTGGCGCTGCGCAACAAGCATGCCGCCTTTGGTCGTGGCACGCAGCGCTTCCTGACGCCCGGCAATCGCAAGATGCTTGCCTATCTGCGCGAATACGAAGGCGAGACGATCCTGTGCGTCTTCAACCTGTCGCGCCTGCCACAGGCGGTCGAGCTCGACCTGTCGCAGTTCGAGGGACGCATCCCGATCGAACTCTCCGGCATGTCGCCCTTCCCGCCGATCGGCCAGCTGACCTATCTGCTGACGCTCGCGCCCTATGGCTTCTTCTGGTTCCACCTGGCTGCCGACAGTGACGGCCCGGCCTGGCGCATGGCGCCGCCGGAGCAGTTGCAGGACATGGTGACCATGGTCATTCGCCGCGACCTGCAGGAAGTGGCCGACGACCCGCGGCTCTCCGCGACCTTATCGAACGAGATCCTGCCGGCCTATCTCACCAAGCGGCGCTGGTTCGGCTCCAAGGGCGAGATCGTCAAATCCGCCCGGATTACCGCGACGACGCCGATTGCCTTTGCACAGAACATCCTGCTCGCCGAGCTGGAAGTTGACCTTGGCGGCCGCACCGACACCTATCTCCTGCCGATGGCGGTTGCATGGGACGAGACGCAGCCGTCCGCACTGGCGCAGCAGCTGGCCATGGCCCGTATCCGCCAGGGTCGCCGCGTCGGCTACCTGACGGACGGCTTTGCCATGGAGGGCCTTGCCCGCGGCGTTCTGCGGGGCCTCTCGGAACGGTCGGTCATCTCGGGCCGCACCGGAACACTCGAGTTCCTTGGCACCGAACAGCTTGATGAGCTGAAGGTGACGGACGATCTTCCGGTCACCTGGCTGTCGGCCGAGCAGTCCAACAGCTCGCTGATCCTCGGCAATCTCGCCATGGTCAAGCTCATCCGCCACATCTTTCCGGGCATCCATCCGGAAGTGGAGATGACGCGCTACCTCACCGAGGTTGGCTACCAGAACACCGCGCAACTGCTGGGCGAAGTGGCCCGCACCTCGCCGGAGGGTGACCGCTATACGATGATTATCGCGCAGAAGGCAATCCGCAACCAGGGCGATGCCTGGACGTGGATGCTGAGCAACATGCGCCGCGCGATGGACGACATCATCGGCAACAGCCTGGAAGGCGAAGCCGCCGACGAGCACTTCAAGCCGCTGGTGAACTTTGCCGCAACGATCGGCAAGCGTCTGGGCGAGCTGCACGTGGCGCTGGCCCAGCCGACCGAGAACGAGGCTTTCAAGCCCGTCCGGGCGACGGCCGAAGACGCACGCTCCTGGAGCGAGGCCGTCCGCGGACAGATTTCCGTCAGCCTGGCGATGCTGGAAAAGATGATCGGCGAGCTGAAGGAAGGGTCTGCCAGCGAGGCACGCGTGCTTCTGGAACGGCAGGATGAACTGCTGAACCTGACCGCACGCTTCGCCAGCGCCGCTGAAGGCACGCTGATGACGCGCAACCATGGCGACTTCCACCTGGGCCAGATCCTGGTGGCGGAAAGCGATGCCTTCATCATCGACTTCGAGGGCGAGCCGGCCCGCGATCTTTCCGAGCGGCGTGCCAAGACCAACCCGCTGCGCGACGTGGCAGGCCTGCTGCGCTCGCTGAGCTATCTTGCCGCTTCCGCGGATCTCGACCGCGAGCTGGTCAGCGAAGTGGCCGACGAGCGCCACGACGAACTGGTTGCACGCTTCACGGCGATGGCCGAGCCCGCCTTCCTCGAAGCCTATTTCGAGGCAACGGCCGGATCGAGCGAGCTGCATATTCCGGAAGAAGAGCGCAGCCGCGTGCTCGATCTCTTCCTTCTGGAAAAGGCAGCCTACGAGATCGCCTACGAGGTTCGCAGCCGCCCGCACTGGCTCCCGCTTCCGCTTGCCGGCTTCTCGGCTATCGCGTCCCGCCTTCTGGAGACTCATTCATGAAATACGAGCGTTCCGACCTGATGATCGGTACGGTACAGGAGGGGCTTCAAGCCCTGGTGGAGGGGCGTCATGGCGACCCCTTCTCCATCCTTGGCCGGCACCAGTATGGCGAACTCGTGGTCGTGCGGGTTCTGCTGCCGGGCGCCACAGGCGTGCAGGTGGTGGAGACCGATACGGGCAGGCTTCTCGCGGAGCTCGAGCTTATCCATGAAGGCGGGCTCTATGCCGGTGTGACGGGTAGCACCGCCCCTTATTTCTACCGTATCTCCTGGCCGGACGCCGTACAGGAGATGGAGGACCCCTATTCCTTCGGACCTCTGCTCGGCGATCTCGACCTGCACCTGATCGGCCAGGGCACCCATTACGATCTTGCCCGCACGCTCGGCGCCATTCCGATGGATGTCGAGGGCGTTCCCGGCGTCCGGTTTGCCGTGTGGGCTCCGAATGCCCGGCGTGTCTCGGTGGTGGGCGACTTCAATGCCTGGGACGGCCGGCGTCATCCGATGCGGCTCAGAGCTCAGGCGGGCATCTGGGAGCTGTTTCTCCCGCGCCTTACGCATGGCGAGCGCTACAAGTTCGAGATCATCGCCGCCAACGGCAATACGCTGGCGCAGAAGGCCGACCCGGTCGCTCGCGCGAGCGAAGCGGCTCCGTCAACGGCGTCCATCGTCGCCTCCTCCAAGCCATTCCGCTGGAGCGACGAGGAATGGATGCGCGACCACCGGAGCGTGCGCTTCGGCGAGGAAGCGATCTCCGTTTACGAGGTCCACCTCGGTTCCTGGGTACGGATTCCGGAAGAAGAAAACCGCTCGCTCGACTGGGTGGAACTCAGCCAGCGACTGGTTCCCTATGTGAAAAGCCTCGGCTTTACGCATATCGAGATGCTGCCAATCATGGAGCATCCATTCGGCGGCTCCTGGGGCTATCAACCGCTTGGCCTGTTTGCGCCGACCGGCCGCTACGGTACGCCGGAAGATTTTGCCTATTTCGTCGACCGCTGCCACCAGGCAGGTATTGGCGTCATCCTGGACTGGGTGCCGGCCCACTTCCCGACCGACGTCTGGGGTCTTGCCCAGTTCGACGGCACGGCGCTCTACGAGCATGCGGATCCCCGCGAGGGCTTCCACAAGGACTGGAACACGCTGATCTACAACCTCGGCCGCAACGAGGTGAAGGGGTTCCTGATCGCGTCTGCGCTCGAATGGCTGGAGCATTACCACGTCGATGCGCTGCGCGTGGATGCGGTCGCCTCCATGCTCTACCGCGACTACAGCCGTGATGCCGGCGAGTGGATCCCCAACCAGTTCGGCGGCCGCGAGAACCTGGAATCGGTCGAGTTCTTCAAGCACCTGAACAGCATCGTGCACGAGCGCTGCCCGCATGCCTTTACCGTGGCCGAAGAATCGACCGCCTGGCCGGGCGTGACCGAACCGCCGGAACAGGGCGGCCTTGGCTTCGACTTCAAGTGGAACATGGGCTGGATGCACGACACGCTGCATTACATGGCCGACGACCCGATCTACCGCAAATACCACCACGGCGGCATGACCTTCGGAATGATCTACGCCTATTCCGAGCGCTTCATGCTGCCGATCAGCCACGACGAAGTGGTGCACGGCAAGGGTTCGCTATTGGGCAAGATGCCCGGCGACGCCTGGCAGAAGCTTGCCAATCTGCGCGCCTATTTCGGCTTCATGTGGGGACACCCAGGCAAGAAGCTGTTGTTCATGGGCTGCGAGCTTGGCCAGGTGACCGAATGGAACCATGACGGCTCCGTCGTCTGGGATCTGCTCGACCAGCCCGGACACGCGGGCATGCAGCGGCTCGTCAGCGACCTCAACGCACTCTACGTGTCTGAGCCGTCGCTGCAGTTCAGCGATATCCATGCCGAGGGGTTTGAGTGGGCCGTCTCCGACGATGCGGAAAACTGTGTCTACGGCATGCTGCGCAGCGCCAAGGACCAGTCGTCGCGGATGCTGGTGGTGTCGAACATGACGCCCATGCCGCGCCACACCTACCGGATTGGCGTTCCGAACGAAGGCCGCTGGGAGATCGTGCTGAACACGGACGCGGAGATCTACGGCGGTACGAACTTCGGCCAGACCGAGACCTGGTCGGAACCGCAGCCGGCCCATGGCAGGGATCACTCCATCTCGCTGATGATCCCGCCGCTGGCGACCGTGTTCCTGCGCTGGCGCGGGTAGGATGCATTGGCGACGTGGGTGGGAGCGGTGACGGAGCCCCACCCACAACGTCATCCTC